>NZ_AWZT01000061.1 GCF_000472525.1 Paraburkholderia dilworthii | reverse complement strand
TGCACTGCAAGGCGGGCGGACAGCGCATGTCGGCCTGCCTCGGCGGCGGAGCGCTGCTGGGTGAACAGGTGCCCGACCGGCGATACCGCATCTGCATCGTGATCGGTCCGCTGGACATCGGCACATATCACCGCTTCACGCCGCGGGGCGCTGATCTGCTGCGGCTGGTCCAGTGGGTGCGGGCGTACATCGGCCTGGAATATGAGTGGGACCTGGAACTGCAGATCAGGCCGCAATGTGCGCCGCCCGCAACGCTGGGCGATGCCTCGCAGCTTGGCTGGTCGGGCTGGCTCGGTGAGTCGCCCGCAGGCGAGCCGGTCATCGGCATGCGGTTGGAGCCCGAGCAGTACATGGACCAGCTGATGCGCAAGGCGGCGGAACGGGAATGAGGAGAAGTCGTGAATGAAGAGCGGCGGGGCTATTCACCACTGCGTGCGATTTGCTCACAGACTACTGAACAAAGACTGCGGATAACCTCGATGGCGCAAATCGCAGGCCATCCCGGCTGCATATGCCTCATTCCACACCGCTGCCCATAACGCGTGCGCGCTCAATGAGTTAGCCCGCTTGTCAGAAAGTTTTCAACAGCCTCTTCAACATCAACTGGGGATAAGTGCAGACCGTCAATTCGGAGCACCGGGTTTGGCCTCAGATCCCGCCGGAGACGCCTGCAGAGTTGCCTCAGAAATTGCCCGCGAAGCTGCCCGCGAAGCCGCCCCGGACGCACCCGAACCCGCCGCCCCCACCGGCGGATTCCCCATCGCCTGAAACAGCGCCGCCGTATCCGTCAGACGCGCGCTCGTGTAGCGAATCTCGTCGAGTTGCACATTGCGTAACTGCTGCTCGCTGGTGCGCGTCGACGAAACAGGTAGGGCACCAAGCCGATAGCGGCCCGACGTTTCTTCGAAGATCCCCTGCGCCGAACGCGCCGCGGTATTGGCGGCGTCCAGCGCCTGCGCGTCGTGTTCGAGGGCGGCTAGCGTGTCGGCGACATTCTGGAAGGCGGCAAGCACCGTCTGCTTGTATTGCGACACCGTGGCCTCGTAAGTGTTCATGGCCGCGCGGCGCTGCGCTACCAGCGCGCCGCCGTGGAACAACGGCTGCGACAGCGACGCGCCGATACTCCAGATGGCGCCCGCGCCGGAGAGCGCGACCGGCCAGCTAAAGCCGCCTTGTCCCATCGATGCGCTCAGCGACAGGCTCGGGTACATCTGCGCGGTCGCCACGCCGACATCGGCGGCAGCGGCTTTCACTGCGGCGTCGGCGGCCTGAATGTCGGGCCGTGCGCGCAGCAGCTCGCTTGGCACGACGACGGGTACCTGCTCGGGCAGATGCAGGCCCGCGAGTTCAAGATCGGCCGGCGCGGCGTCGGGTGTGCGGCCGAGCAGTACAGCCAGCGCATGACGCGTCGTCTGCCATTGCTGCCTTAGCCCCGGCAGACTCGCCGACAAACTCGCCGCGCTTTGTTGCGCGCTCAACTGATCGGCGTGCGAGACAGCGCCGAGCGCATAGCGCCGTTGTGTGTCGCGCGCCTGATCGTCGGCGAGCGTCACGAGTCTTTCTGTCGTGTCGATCTGCGCGTGCAATGCGGCGCTCGTGATCGCGGCGCTCACGATGTTCGCGGCGAGCGCGCGCCTGGCAGCATCCAGTTGATACGCCTGCACGTTCACGCGCGCGCCCAGCGCGGCATCGGCGAGGCGCGCCGCGCCGAACAGGTCGATCGTGTAGTGCGCCTGCAATTGGCCGACAAAGATGTTGTACAGAAACGTGTTCGAGCCGATCTCAGGAATCGCGAGCGCACGATTGCGGGTCGCCTGACCGCCCGCGTCGATGGTTGGCAGCATCGAACTGCCGATCTGCCCACGCAGTTGTTCGCGCGCGGCGGCAAGACTCTGTTCAGTCGCGGCGAGCGTCGGACTATTACGCAGCCCTTCGTCGACGAGCGCGTTCAGCGCGTCCGACCGATACAGCTTCCACCATTCGGGCACCGGCTTCGCGCCGACTACGAATTGCTGGGCGACGCCTTGCGCCAAAACGGTTTGCGCCGGTTGGGCCTCGCTGCCGTAATGGACCGGCTGCGGCATCGCCGGCGGCTCGCCGTTCGGTCCGAACGAACAGGCGGCAAGCGCGAAAACGGAGCCGGCGAGTGCCGCGGACGGCAGCAAGCGTGCCGGCGACAAAATCCGAAAGCATCGGGCGGCGCAGGAATGTGCGAAGTGGGTCATGCTCAATTTCCCGTATGCGCCGCGCCGGACGCGGGCGGCGTGTGCGGCTCGCGCTCGTCGTTGCGCACTCTGAACGACATGGCGTAGAGCGCGGGCAGATAGAACAAGGTGAGGACGGTCGCGCTCGTAATGCCGCCCATCAGCGCGGTCGCCATCGGCCCGAAAAAGTTCGAGCGCAACAGCGGAATGAGTGCGAGGACAGCCGCCGCGGCGGTCAGCGTGATCGGCCGGAAACGCCGCACTGTTGCGCCGACAATCGCGTCGAAACGCTTGTGCCCGGAAGCAATGTCCTGCTCGATCTGGTCGACCAGAATCACCGAATTACGCATGATGATGCCGAACATCGCAATCACGCCTAGCATTGCGACGAAGCCGAACGGCTGGCCGAACAGCAGTAGCGTGAAGACGACGCCGATCAACCCGAGCGGCGCGGTGAGCACCACCATCAGCACGCGGGCGAAGCTCTGCAACTGGATCATCAGCAGCGTAAGCACGGCGATGATCATGATCGGCATCTGTGCATTGATCGAGGTCTGGCCCTTGCCGCTTTCCTCGACAGAGCCGCCGATCTCGATCCGGTAACCAACTGGCAAGTTCGCGCGAATCGGGCCGAGCGCCTTGTCGACCGAATGCGTGACGTCGATGCCTTGTGCGCCTGGCGCCACGTCGGACTGGACGGTGATAGTCGGCTGACGGTCGCGCTCCCAGATCACGCCGTATTCCAGATCGTTGCGCAAATGCCCGAGCGTGCCGAGCGGCACCGCGCCGTTCGGCGTGGGCATGGCCAGCGTGACGAGTTTCGCCGGATCGACGCGCTCCGCTTTCGGCGCGCGCAGATCGACACTGATCAGCTTGTCGCGCTCGCGATACTGCGTGACGGTGTATCCCGACAGGGTCATCGCGAGGAAGCTCGAGATGTCGTCGGAGCTTACGCCGAGTTCGCGTGCTTTCTTCTGGTCTACCTCGAAGCGCACCGAGCGCTCGGCTGGTTCGTCCCAATCGAACTGAACGTTGCGCGTACCGCGATCGGCGCGCAGCGTCGCGGCGACGCGTTCGGCGATCGAACGCACCGTCGCGATGTCGTCGCCGCTCACGCGGAACTGCACCGGGTAACCGACCGGCGGCCCGTTTTCAAGGCGCGACAGGCGCGTGCGTATCGCGGGGAAGTTGTTGCGCAACTCCGGTTCGAGCCATTGCGCGAGTTTCTCGCGGTCCTTCACGGACTTCGCGGTAATCACGAATTGCGCGAAATTCGGCTGCGTCAATTGTTGATCGAGCGGCAGATAGAAACGCGGCGCACCCGTGCCGACGAAATCCACCGTGTGATCGATTTCCGGCCGGCCCACCAGCACTTTTTCGAGCCGCTGCGCCTCGCGCAACGTGGCGTCGAACGACCCGCCCTCGGGCAGCCGAACGTCGACCAGCAACTCAGGTCGGTCCGAACTCGGGAAGAACTGCTGCGGAACGAGCGTGAAACCCGCCATTGCGACCACAAACAACACGACCGTGATCGCCAGCACGATAAAACGCCGCTCGATACACCACCCGATCCAGCCACGCAAACGCGTGTAGAAGCGCGTGTCGTAAATGTCGTGCTCGTGGTCGTCGGCTTCGTGTTGCTGACGCTTGCGCTCGGGCAACAGGTGGTAGCCGAGCAGCGGAATCAGCACGACGGCCGCGAGCCACGACGCAATCAGCGCGATCGCCGAGACTTCGAAAATCGAGCGCGTGTACTCGCCGGTGCTCGACTTGGCCAACGCGATGGGCAGGAAACCCGAGACGGTGACGAGCGTGCCGGTCAGCATCGGAAACGCGGTGCTGGTGTACGCAAACGCTGCGGCGCGCGTGCGGTTCCAGCCTTGTTCCAGTTTTACGGCCATCATTTCGACGGCGATGATCGCGTCGTCGACCAGCAGGCCGAGCGCGAGCACCAGCGTGCCAAGCGACACCTTGTGCAGTCCGATGTCGAACAGATACATGCACAGCGCGGTGACCGCGAGCACGACCGGGATCGAGATCACCACCACCATGCCGGTGCGCACGCCGAGCGAGACGAGACTCACGACTAGCACGATTGCGACGGCTTCAGCGACGGCTTCGAGAAAGTCGTCGACGGAATGCGCGACCGCGTGCGGCATGCTCGACACCTCGGTTAATTGCAAGCCCGCGGGCAGGGCCTTGCGCAAGCGGAGCATTTCCGCGTCGAGCGCCTTGCCGAGGCGAATTACGTCGCCACCCGGCTGCATCGTCACGCCGATGCCGAGCACCGCCTTACCGCCTGCGCGCATTTGCGTGACGACCGGATCGTCGTAGCCGCGCTTGATCGTCGCGATATCGCCGAGACGGAACGAGCGGCCATTGATGCGGATCAGCGTGTCGGCGAGTGCGGCGACGTCCTTGAACTGGCCGGTCGGACGCACGAACACGCGGTCGTCCGTCGTGGTCAGCGTGCCCGCTTGCGACACGGCGTTCTGCGAGTTGATCGCCTGACCGAGTTGCTGCGGCGAGATGCCGAGGCGCGTCAGTTGCGTATTCGTTATCTCGACATAGATGTGCTGGTCGGGATCGCCGAAATAATCCACCTTCGCGACGCCCTGCACGCGCAGCAAGACCGTGCGCAACTGGTCCGCGTAGTCGTGCAGTTGCGCGGGGGAAAAGCCGTCGCCTTCGAGCGTGTAGATGTTGGTGTAGACGTCGCCGAACTCGTCGTTGAAGAACGGGCCTTGAATGCCTTGCGGCAAGGTCGCCGCAATATCGCCGACTTTCTTGCGCACCTGATACCAGGTTTCGGGCACGTCCTTGACCGGCGCGGAGTCTTTCATCGTGAAGAACATCAGCGACTCGCCGGGACGCGAGTAGCTGCGCACAAAGTCGATCGCGGGCGTTTCCTGCAACTTGCGGCCGATGCGGTCCGTGACCTGTTCCTGCACCTGCCTCGCGGTGGCGCCAGGCCAGAAGGTCCGGATCACCATCACACGGAACGTGAACGGCGGATCTTCGGATTGTGCGAGCCGTGTATAAGCCAGGATGCCGAACGCGGTGGAGAGCGCGATCAGGAAGACGACCAGCGCCTGATGGCGCAGCGCCCATGCGGACAGATTGAAGCGTCCTTCTTCGTGCGCGGTGCTCATGAAGCGAAGTCCTCGGGATGCAGCGGCGCAATCGCGCGGACTTTTTCGCCGGCGCTCACGGTGTGCACACCTTGCAGCACGACGTGCTCGCCGTCCTTCAGGCCCTGGCTGACGACGATCGTGCGTTCGTTATAGCGAGCGACGGTGACGCGGCGCAGTTCGAGCACGCTATCCGCGGCACGCACGACCCATACCGCCGGCTGCGTGCCGTCGTGAAAGAGCGCGGTGGCCGGCAACACGATGAAGCCGTGCTGGCCTTGTGCGCCGCTCGCCGCCGACGACGCCGACGACGACAGCGCGATGTCCGCGGTCATGCCCAGTCGCACGTCGGGGCCGGGATTGTCGAGCGTGAGTTTCGCGCGATACGTCCGGCTTTGCGGATCGGCAGCAGGCGAGAGCTCGCGCACGCGCGCCGTGAATTTGCGCCCCGGCAGTGCGCCGAGCGTGACGTTCGCCGTCTGTCCGACCGCAAGACCGGCGAGCGCGCCTTCCGGCACGTCGCAGACCACGTCGACTTCGCCGCTCCACGCGAGGTTGTAGACGGCCTGGCCCGCCGACACGTTCTGGCCCGTATCCGCCTGCTCGGCGGTGATCACGCCGGCGTGGTCGGCCACGAGCGTGGTGTATTGCAACTGGTCTTTCGACAAAGCCGCCTGCTGCGCCGCCTGATCGCGTTGCGCGGCAGCCGATGCATACGCATTCGTGGTTTGCTCCAGTTGCGCCGGCGCGATCAGATTTTCTTTTGCCTGCGCCTGATCGCGGTCGAGCTGCTGTTTCGCATACGTATAGCTGTGCTCGGCGGCGACAAGCTGCGCTTGCGCGCTGGCCGCGTTCTTTTGCGCATCCGCGGGGTCGAGCCGGGCGACGATCTGGCCGTTCTTCACCACGTCGCCAAGGCGCACGCGCCGTTCGATGATCTTGCCGCCGACGCGAAACGACAACGGCGTCGAGTAGCGCGCCTGCACTTCGCCGGGCAGCGACGTGACAGGCGCCGTGTTGCCGTCCGCATGAACCGCAACGGCTACGACAGGACGCGGCTCAGGCGCCGCTGCCTCTTTCTTCGAACAGGCGTTCAACGCGACGACGCCCGCAAGAGCAAGCGCCAAGCCGGCGCGGCGCATGTTTCCACGCCGCGCGGAATGATGGGACTGCTGGCGCATCGCCGACGATGCAGGAAAACCGGGACGCTTCACAATTACCCCAACAGGAGACAGCGAACGAACACGGCAAGCCGCAACGGCCCGCCAGCGAAGAGCGCAGGCAGGATCATGCAATCCGCATGCGCGTCTGACTTTCAATGATGCCTCGCATTCTAATACACACCTGTATCTGAATGTCGGAGTGAATTGGAATTCTTTTAGGTGCTAGACTGGCGCCCATGAAACGGCAACGACTGACACGCGAGCAAAGCAAAGACCAGACACGGCAGCGTCTGCTCGATGCTGCGCAAGCGATTTTTATGAAGAAGGGCTTTGTCGCGGCGAGTGTCGAAGACATCGCCGGGGCGGCGGGCTATACGCGGGGCGCGTTCTATTCGAACTTCCGCAGCAAGAACGAGTTGTTTCTCGAATTACTGCGGCGCGATCACGAAACCATGCAGGCGGGCTTGCGGGCGATCTTCGAAAACGCCGCCACGCGCGAGGAAATGGAAGAGCGGGTGATGCGCTATTACAGCAATCTGCATCGCGAGAACAAATGCTTTCTGCTCTGGGTGGAGGCGAAGCTACTCGCGGCGCGCGACGGCCGCTTCAGGCTGCGTTTTAACGCCTTCCTGCATGAGAAGCTGGAACAACTGGCCGCCTATGTCCGCGAGTTCTCAGCGCGGGTGGGCACGCCGCTGCCGTTGCCGCCGGAGATGCTGGCGATGGGTCTAATGGGTTTGTGCGACGGCGTGCAGTTCTTCTACACCGTCGATCCGCAGAACGTGCCGAGCGAAATGGCAGAAGCGGTGCTGGCGGGATTTTTCTCGCGCGTGGTGTTCGGGCGGAGCGCGTGATCCGTGCGAGGCGACCGGTTCCGGTTGCCCCGTGACCGGCAGGAATCGGGAAATCAGTTAGTCGCGAGTTGCGTGCAGCTATCGGCGACGGGGCTCGCACACACGAACGAATAGTCGCCGCTGTGGCGCAAAACTTCCGCGCTCGCATGCAGCACGACCTTGATATCCGGGCAGCGCTCATAAGCGATGAAAGCCGAGCAGGCCGCAGCGGACCAGCAAACGAGAGAAAACGCGATTTTTTCGAAAAGTTGAAAACGATGTGACATGGCAGTTGGCTAACGGGATAGCGGTGAATTTCTTCCGGTCGCCATCTTACCAGCTGATAAGGGTTTATACCTAGTCAAAATCCGCAATAATGCTCGAAACAGTCGCGCGCTCGCATCGGTCAAGCTGACGCAATTGCCATGCGCAGGTCAGGGTTGGGACAGGTCTGATCGATACAATCGATTCGTTGGGCAAATCCGCGCGAGCCTTGCCGCGCGGGGTGATACAGGCGGCAACGCTGCGCCGGCCCGGCATCTCGAGGCAGGAGTCGTCCCATGAATCAATTGCAGTCGATGCGCGTGTTCGTCAAAGTGGCGGACCTCGGCAGTTTCGTTCGCGCGGCGGCCGCGCTGGATCTTTCCACCGCTGTTGTCACCCGCCACGTAGCCGATCTCGAGGCGCGTCTTGGCACCCGTCTGCTGAATCGCACCACTCGCCGTCTTTCGCTGACTGAATCGGGCACGACTTATCTGGAGCGCGTGCGCCATATCCTCGACGACCTCGAAGGCGTCGAGCAGATGGTCGTAGCGCGCCATCACGAGCCGGTCGGTACGCTGCGAATCGTCGCGCCGGTCGTGTTCGGGCTGCAAAGCCTCGCCCCGGCGGTACAGTCGTACGCCGCGCGCTATCCCGACGTGGTGCCGGACGTGACGCTCGCCGACCGTCAGGCCGATCTCGTCGACGAAGGTTTCGATGTCGGCATTCTGGTTGGGCGCCCGATGCGCAGTGCGAGCATCGTCACGCGGCGGCTGACCACCTGCCAGCTGACGGTCTGCGCGACGCCGGCCTATCTCGCGCAGCACGGCACGCCGGCGCGGCCGGAAGATCTGCCGGGTCATGCGTGCCTGAGCCGGCCGCCGGAGCAGGGCGGCGAGGAGCGCGTGTTCAGCGGGCCGCAAGGGCTCGTCCGCGTCAGGACGACGAACGCGATTGCCGCGAACAATAGCGAAATGCTGCGGCAGTTCGCGTTGCTTGGCATGGGCGTCGCGATCCTGCCGAGCTATCTGATCGGCCGCGACCTCGCGTTTGGCCGGCTCGTCGAAGTGCTCGGCGACTACCGGCTGCCGGAGATCGAAATCACGATCGCTTACCCGAGCCGCCTTCATTTGCCCGCGAAAGTGCGGACTTTCGTCGATCACCTCGTCGAGCATTTCCAGTCGGACGCGACGGCGCCAGCCCGCGATTCGCGACGCGCGAAGCATGCGCGCACGGTCGGCGAGTCCGCGATCCAGCGGGCCCGGCCGCGAACGGCCGCGGCTGCGCCGTTGCCTGCATAGCGGCGGCTCGCGATCAGATCCAGAGATCGTTGACGGCTGTGCGTTCGTTGGTTTCGTCGCCGGTATTTCTCACGCCGCGTGGCTCGATCAGCAGCAGCTTGACCTCGCGTTCCGCGAACGGCTTGTGCTCGGTGCCTTTCGGCACGACGAACATTTCGCCCGCCGACAGCATCACGAAGCCATCGCGCATGTCGATGCGCAACTGGCCGTCCAGCACGATGAAGGTCTCGTCGGTGTCAGCATGCTCGTGCCACACGAAATCGCCCTCGATGCGCACGACCTTGAACTGGTAGTCGTTCATCTCCGCGACGACGCGTGCTTGCCACTGGTCGCTGAACAACGCGAGCTTTTCCGCGAAATTGATCGCGCGGTACGTCTGCTGATTTGCCTGAATGTCCGACATGGGTGCCCCTCCTGAAAAGATGAATGCGGTCTCGGGAAAGAGCGTACTGCGCCACATGCCGGCAGGTCTTGAACGTTTGTGGGCGCGCCGCCCGTGACATGCGCCCTTTCCGGAGCCTAGCGGGCGCCTGGCGACGAAGTCCCCAGCATCTTGAGCCACTGTGCGGGCGCCACGCCCCATGCGCGCTTGAAGTGCCGCGTCATATGACTCTGGTCGGAGAAGCCGCTCGCGGCCGATGAGTCGGCGAGCGGCATGCCGGCGAACGCGAGTTGGCGCACGAGATCGAGACGCCGCATCGTCAGATAGCGGTGCGGGCTGGTGCCAAACAGCGCGCGAAAATCGTGTGACAGGCTCCAACGATCACGTCCTGCGGCGGCTGCGAGTTCGTCGAGCGTCACCGCGTGCTCCAGCGAGGCCAGCAGATACTCGCGCGCCCGCCTGGCGGCGGCATAATCCACCGGACGGCGGGTGGGTCCAGCGCCCGCTGCCGCGTCGAGCGCTGCTGCCAGCTCATAGAGCCCGTCGTCCTGTTCGAGCGGGTCCATCGCGCGATCGATGCTGCGCAGCAGGTTTTCGGTTGCAGCGAAAAGACGTGGGTCGTTCGACAAGCCGCCCTTCACGAAGGGCAGCGGCTTGCCCCCGAGCGCCTGCTGGAAGAGAGCCGGATCGACATAGACCATACGGTAGCGAAAACCTTCCCCGGTGCCGGCCTGGCCGTCGTGCGGCTCGTCCGGATGCAGCACCATCGTGCCGCCCGGCACACTGTGACGCATGCTGCCGCGATAGCGAAAGCTCTGCACGCCCGCCAGCGTGCGGCCGATCGCATAGGTGTCGTGGCGGTGCATCGCGTAGCCGGCGCCATGAAAAAACGCCTCGATCCGCTCGATGCCGCCCGCGTCATGCAGATTGCCGCCGGCCGCCGTACCGCTCGTGCCGCCGGGTTGCGGCGAGCGATAGATCCAGTCCGCGCCGCGCGTTTCCAGCGGAGCAGGCAGGCGCGGCGGTGCGTCCGCGTGAGCGCTCACGCGCTCAGGCCCGGCCCGTAATTGCCGCCGATCAGACGCGTGACCGATGCGACGTCCGCATAGTCCTGCTCGGGAAGGCCGTCGAGCATCGACAGGACCTCGTTGCTTGCGCCCGCTTCGCGCGCGGCGTCGACGAGCGCGTCCTTGTTGATCGGGAAGTGGACGTCGTTGAGCACATCGGAAATCTGCAGATCGATGGATTCTCCGGGGATGGACGATGCCGTCATGCAAGCTCCTGTTGGTACGATGGGAATGGATCGCTGCTGCCCGCTGCCATCTGTTGGCGCGTGGTTGCCGCTCCACGCCGCCTGGCTCCGTTTTGTCGCCGCTCCTTGCCGTTGCTCTTGGCGCCTTCTCGCCGCCTTCTCGGCACCTCGCAGCCGGCGCATAAAGGGTCGCACAAGTGCGCCGTCTTGCAGCCTCAATTGCAGTCAACCGCGGTTCGTCGCAGTCAATCGGGAAACCGGCCGGCGAGCGCCGCTTTCAGGTCTGCAGCCGCTCGTTGTGCGCCGCGAAGCCCCGCTCGGGATGTCGCGACTTCGGCAAGACGATATGCTGCCATTGCTGTGGACGATTGTCGTCTGTCACTGCTACGTCGGGCGCGGCAGGGGCGACTGGCGCGGCGTTCGCGCTTTCGGCGAGGGCGTTCGCCGGCATGCCGTCCTGCGCGGTGTGAACCGGCGCGGCAAAGCATGAAGCGGACAGCGTCACCATGATCAACAGTGTCGAGGTTTTCATGCCCGACCTCCTAAGCTCATGCGGCGCTGATAATTCAGCAAGTGCTGTGCCGTCCCCGCGTCGAAAGGAAGGCGCAAGCCGCGCGTGGGCTGCTGGAGGAGGCGCGCGCTTTTATCATGCCCGGCGCGCAAATCCTGCAACGTGCGCCTTGCTACCACTCATTGTAAATCGCCGGCGATGGCCGGGGAATGGCAGGATGATTGCCGGTAGGCCCAGTTTGTTGGCATGCGCGCTGTCGCGTGGAGGGCGCCTTCTGGCTTGTGTCCGCGTCGCTGGTTCGCACCACCGGCCCGCGCCTGCGTCGCCAGTTTGCACGAGCGGCCCGCACCTCATGGGTGTGCCCGCGCGCTTGCACCACCGGCCTGCGCCCGCGTCCCCGGCTAGCACCACCGAACCGCGGACCACACCTAGCGCAGCACCTCAAACCGCGTCCACGGCCACGATGGCCGGTCGCGCATATAGCCGTTCAGCCAGTTCCACTGCGGATGGCGTTTCATGAACGCCTGCGCGTCGAACGGCCGTCCACATGGATGACCCCAGCGCGCCGCGAACGCCATCTCGCGCGCCATTTCGCTGTCGACCACCTTGCCGTCGTTCGCGCCCCACGGATTGAACGGCCCATGATCCGAGCCGCCAAAGCGCGCGTCGTCCAGTTCCAGATGCCCGCAAATCGTCCGCGAGCACGCATTGTCATGGCGATCGAGATAGACGTCGTGATGATCGGCGATCATCGCCTTCGCTAGCTCCACGTCGATTTTGCCGCGATGCAGGTCCTCGAGCTGCATGAAGCGCAGGCGCCGCGCGCCGTTCTTGCGCACGTCCGTATAGTCTTCGCCTTCGCCGATGCATTCCTGGTTGCGGATTTTCAGATCCGTCGCCGTGTTGTAGCCGCTGTAAAAACCGTCCCTCGTGCTTTCAAAGCCGGAATAATGCAGCCCCAGTTCGTAGCGCGCGATCTCGCCGGTTTTCGTGTCGCCGAGCAGCCAGCTGTTCGCGTACCCGCCGTTGTTTGCGATCGCGAACATCTCACACCATTCGCCGATGCTGTTCGCGTACTGCGACGCGCGCCGCGAGCGGTAGAACTCCGGCGCGCCCGCTGCGTTGTAGCCGACGAAGTTCGAAATGGTGGTTTCGGTCACCATCAGTCCGGCAGCCGTCACCCAGAAATCGGTAAGGCTCGAAATGCAGCCCGGCAAGCCCTGCATCAGAATGCGGTTGCCCCGATCCGGCACGATGTCGAATATCACATTGAACGCGTCGCCGGCGGCGTAGCGGTCCCACGAGTTGTGCGCCATCACGATGCGGCCGTCGCGGGTCGCGTTGCCGGTCGCGATGAACGCGCTGCAATGATGACCGCGCCGGCCGCGCCAGGGTTTGAGTCCGAGGCTCGGCTTCTGTTGGGCCGCGTGCGCCGGCCACCAGCTTTGCAGCAGATCCATGTAGCCGTTCCATGCCAGCACTTCGGCGAACGGCAGCTTTGCTCCGTCGGCGATGCCCTGAATTTCGTCGGCGAATTCGGTGTCGAGCTTGTTGGCGAACTGGGTCACCGCGGCCTCGACAAAGGCGTCGAAATCTTCGCCTGTGTCCCACTTCGCGAGGTAGCGGGCGGTGCGGATAGCGTTGCGGATTTCCGCGGCGAGCAACTGGCCGTGCTGTTCGCCGCGATCGTACGGCTCGCCTTCGATATGCACGAAAATCCAGCCTGCCTGGTCGCGGCGCACGGCGTCGAGTGACGGTTCGCTCATCTTCGCTCCGATCGAATGGCGGGCGTCTCGGCGCGCCCGTCGTGGCGTGACCTGTGCTGCCGGCGCGCAGCCGCAGCGTCTTTTCATTGTAGAGAATCTGGTGTGCTTTGCATGAGCGCGACTGGCGCGCGGGGCTGCCCGCGCCGGGCGCCCGCGCAGTACGGCCGCGCCTTTACCCGGCGCAATCCCGGCGCAATCCCGGCGCAATCCCGGCGCAATCCCGGCGCAACACCCAACCCAAACACCCAACCCAAACACCCAACCCAAACACCCAACCCAAACACCCGCCCCAAACACCCGCCCCAAACACCCGCCCCAGCACTCCCGCGCCGCGGTTCCCCTGCGCCGCGTTTAGCGCGTCGGATTCATGCGGAAATACGCGTCGAGCAACGAGGTTTTATAGACCACGCCCGCAAGCCGCGGATGCGCGGCGCTTTCCACAACCGGCAGCCGCTCGCCTTGGAAAGCCATGAAGTGCTGCAATGCGACGCCAAGCGGCATGTCCGGCGTCAGCACGTCGAAATGCGGCTGTAGATAGTCGGCGGCGGTGCGCGTCGAGGTATCGCGCTTGTCGAGCAGATCGGAGGTGATGTCCTTCAACGCGACCACACCGAGAAACGCGCCCGATTCGTTGGCCACGTACAGATACTTGACCGGATATTCGAGGAACACGCGCGTCATGTCGTGTACGGTCGCGTTGGGCGGCACGACGGTTTGCGCCGGACGGATCAGTTCACGCATCTGCGTCGCGCGCAGGCGTGTGCGCTCCAGTTCTTCCTGATTGCGGCGCAGCGTGATCTCATACATCGAGGTCTTGCCGATTGCGCGCGACACGAAGTATGCGACCACGCACGACAGCATCAGCGGCAGCACGACCTGGTAGCTGAGCGTCATCTCGAAGATCATCAGGATCGCCATCAGCGGCGCCTGCGTGGCGCCCGCGAGAAACGCGCCCATGCCGACCATCGCGTAGGCGAACGGCGCCGAGGTGCCGTGGGGCCACAGCGCATGCATGCCCTGGCCGAACAGCGAGCCGACCACCGCGCCGGCAAAAAGCGTCGGCGTGAACACACCGCCCACGGCGCCCGAGCCTGCAGTGGCCGCGGTGGCCACGAGCTTGAACACCAGCACGACGACGAGCGCCGTCCACGTCCACGGCGAATGCAGGATCGAATTGACGACGCTGTAGCCGTTGCCCCACACCTCAGGCGTCCAGACCGACAGAATGCCGACGACGAGTCCCCCAAGCGCGAGCCGCGCGGGCAGCGGCAACGGCAGTTTGCCAAAGAGCGCTTTCGAGCCGCCCAGCAAGCGCAGAAACTGCGGTGCCGCCGCGCCGCAGAGCAGACCGAGCGCGACGAACAACAGCACCTCGATACCGGCCACCGGCGGAAACACCGGCATCTCATACGGCGGCTTGTAGCCGGCGAATTCGCGCATCGTGATGTTGGCGACGACGGCCGCGACCAACACCGGGCCGAAGCTTTCCATAGCGATGGAGCCGAGCACGATTTCGGTAACGAAAAAGGCGCCCGCGATCGGCGCGTTGTACGCGGACGTAATACCCGCCGCCGCGCCGCACGCGACGAGCTGGCGCAGCCGCGGCGGATCGAAGTGGACCCAGCGTCCGATCAGCGAGGCGGCCAGCGCGGCGAGTTGCACCATCGGACCTTCACGGCCGATCGAGCCGCCACTCGAAATCGTGAACAGTGACGACAGGCTGCGCCACAGGCTCAGCTTGACGGGCACGACGCCATCGCCGATAGCCACCGCTTCCATGTAATCGACGTGATTGCATTTGTCGGCATGACGCCGCGCGATCAGCAGCAGCGAGCCGGCTATCAGTCCGCCCGCCGCCGGCAGCCAGATCCGCACGGTCCACGGCAGGCTGCGCGCCATTTCCACGAAGCTGCCGGACTTGCCGACCACCAACAGTTGCAGCAACTCGATGCCCTGGCGAAACGCGATCGTCGCGAAGGCGCCCGCGACGCCCACGACCACGGACCACACCAGCATCGTATGGGCGTCCGAGAGACGGAAAAGGTCATGAGCGCGAGTGCGCAGCTTCAGCAGGAATGAGAGCACGTCGGCGGTACGAAGCGTGAAGACGGGTTGAAAAGCGCGCACGACAACAGCAGTGCGCCCGCTAGACGAAGCGGGCGCGCGGCCGGGCATGAACGAAGAATTGCGGCGCCGGTCAAGCCGCCGCCTTGTCGAGTTCGGGATAGTGCCTGAAGATGCACGCCTCGTTATGTTCGATGCGGCGCTCCGATTGCAAATAGGCGGCGATGTTCGGCCGCTCCCTCACCGCGGCGTGCAATGCGGCGAGCCGCGGGTAGTGCTCGGCAAAGCGCTTCAGCGCGCGTGGAAACGCATATAACAGCCCGTCGATCAGCTGGAACATGGACAGGTCGACGTAGGTCAGCGAGTCGCCCACCATGAACGTGTCGCCGGCGGGATTCTGCTTCAGCACGCGCTCGAAATACTTCATGAACTTCGGAATCCGGTTGTCGATGAAGTCGTGCGCGCGCGCCTTCGCCGCGTCTTTCTGATCTTCGTAATAGAGATTGCTTGCGAGCGGATGATGCGTGTCGTGCGCCTCGGTGACCACGTCTGCAATCGTCAGTTGCAGCCCGTTTGCCACGTAGCGCAAGCTCTCCACGGACGGCGCCAGGTTCAGGCGCGGGCCGAGATAGAACAGGATATTCGCGGTCTGCGAGATCACCAGATCGCCGTCTTTCAGGAACGGCGGCGCAAACGGCGGATAGGGCTCGTCCTTGCTTTTCATCACGGCCATCATCGCGCCGGTGCCGAGACCTTCGGAGGCATCGCCGCGCGCCACTTCCACGTAGTCCACGCCGGCTTCTTCCAGCGCCAGCCGAACAAATTCGCCACGACCTTGCAGGCCGTCCCAGTAGTAAAGTTCCAGGCTCATCGATTCATCCTCATTCAGGTTGCATGAACGCGGTGTTCAGCGCGCCGCATCGAACGCACGCGCCGCTCGGGCAGCCAGTATGCCGCGCTAGCGAGCCGGATGCTCGCGCAAAACGCGCAAAACCCCGCGCGCGGCGGGGTTGGTTCGAGCGAAGGGCGGCTTAGCCGAAGAGGCGCTGGACAGTCCATGTGATTCCGAGTCCGCCCGCAATCAGCCACACGTAAAGGATGAAGCCCGTAGTCAGCGCGCGAGGACCCGCCTGACGAATCTGCGAGATGCGCGTTTCGATGCCGAGCGCGGTCATGGCCATTGTGAGCGCGAACGTATCGAGTGTATTCAGCGTCGTGGTGGCGGCTTGCGGCAGCACATGCAGCGAGTTGATCACGACGAAGGCAAGAAAGCCGAGCGCGAACCAGGGAATTGCGAGCTTGCCCGGACGCTGGTTGGCGCGAGCGCCTTGCTGCAAGCTCGCTGCTGTCGCGTCGCGGCGGGCGGCGCGGCTCACCCACAGACCGACCGCGAGCAACACCGGTACAAGCAGCATCACGCGAGTCATCTTGACGATGGTGGCGATATGCGTTGCTTCCGGGCTCACGTTGCTCGCCGCGCCGACCACCTGCGCGACTTCGTGAATCGTGCCGCCGAAGAAGAGGCCCGCGCCGACCGTGTCGAGATGCAGCCAGCCTGCGTTGAACAACACCGGGTAAAGGAACATCGAAAGCGTCCCGAACAGCACCACGCTGCCGACGGCCATCGCGCTCTTGTGCGGCTTCGATCGCAGCGTCGACTCGAAGGCGAGCACGGCGGCTGCGCCGCAAATCGCGCTGCCGGCAGCCGTAAGGAGCGCCGTGTCGCGGTCGAGCTTCATGATTTTCATGCCCGCCCATGTGCCGATCAGCAGCGTGCTGGCGACGATCAGTACCGATTCGGCGAGGCCCGGCAAGCCGACCTGGGCGATTTCCTGGAGGCTCACCCGCAGCCCGAAGAACGCGACCGCGATGCGCAGCAGCTTGCGCGCCGAAAAATTGACGCCCGCTGCCCAGCTTGCCGGCATGCCGTCGCGCAGCGCGTTGCCGTAGATGGCGCCGGCCATGATGCCGACGATCAGCGGGCTGAGCCCCAACCCGGCAATGGCCGGAATTTCGGCGATGCGGGTAACGGCAGCGGCGAATAGCGCGACGAAGAGGATGCCGTTGAGTTGCCCGCGGGCGGACGATTGTTCGGGGGCGGTAGCGGTGATGTGAGCAGATGTCATGGTTGCAGCCTGCGTGACTGACGGGATTCAATGGCTCCAATCCTAAATTAGATATATCGATATGAAAAATCGTCATTTAGAATGGAAAATATCAGTCTGTCGGATATTTGCCTTCCATGACCCCAGATCAGCTTATAACGTTTGCCGCCGTCGCCGACCATCTGAACATCAGCCGCGCCGCGCTTGCCCTACATCTGTCGCAGCCGGCCGTGTCGGGGCAATTACGGCAACTCCAGGACGAATTCGGTGAAGCGCTCTATCAGCGCGACGGCCGCGGCGTGCGCCTGACACCGGCCGGCGAGCAACTCGCGAGCTATGCCGCGCGGTTACGCGACACGTGGCGGCAGGCGCACGCATACCGCGACGCGCTGCGCGGCCTCGAGCAGGGCACGTTGCGGATTGGCGCGACCACTACACCGGCGAGCTACCTGCTGCCTTACCTGATCGCGGATTTTCATCGACGGTATCCGGCGGTGACGGTCCATACCGCCGACGGCAATACGACCGACATCGTCGGCGCGCTGGGTTCGGTCGACATCGCACTGATCGAGGGTCCGGTGGGCGCCGATCTGCCGCCCGGCACCGCCGTCCACGCGTGGCGTGAGGACGAGATCGTGGCGATCATGCCGCGCACGCATCCGCTCGCGGAGGCGGCGCAGGGAGCGGGCATCGACCTGGCGGCGCTTGGTGCCGAGCCGCTGATTGTGCGCGAGGCCGGGTCGGGCGTGCGCCAGGTCGTGGAGCGCGCGTTCGCCCGTGCGGGTGTGCAGATGCGAGTGGCGCTCGAGATTGCCGGCGTCGAGGGCGTCAAGGAAGCGGTGCGGGCCGGCATGGGCATCGGCTTCGTCTCGGCGATGTCGATGCGGCACGAAAACAGCGCGTTACGCGTCTTTTCGCTGAGCCCCGAGCCGCTGACGCGGCGGTTGTCGATCGTCGTGCCGCATGCGAGCGCGCCGCCGCGCGTGGTTCAGCAGTTCCTTACGCTTTGTCTGGCGGATGGCGCTTGAGTCCTGGCGCCCGCGCGTAACGCTTGAAACGGCGAGGCCTGCATCGCATGAGAGGCGCCGCCTGGGGATTTCCACTATGGTGCGCGGATGGGGCTCCGGCGCACTATTCACGCAATGCGAGCGCTTCGGCGCTTTTTTTAAAGTCAGCTTTGGAACCGGTTCCAAAGTCGCGGATCCCCGAATAATCGGTAGCTACCACATGACGAAAGCAGTTGAAGTAGCGATTGTCGCTAGCGCTTTTGGCGCGGACGCGGTGCGAACGGCGGGTCATCGCAAGTGGGCGGAAGCAAGCCGGCGCGCCGGGGCAGCCGGTTTCGAGGTGCGCCGCGAACTGTTCGGTTACGAAGCCGACGCCGCGCCATCGCGCCTTGAGGAACTAGGCAAGCAGATTGCGGAGCTGGGCTTGTGGTCGGTGTATTCGACGCCGGCGTCGCTGTACGCGGAAGACGGCCAGCTCGACGCCGCCGCGCTGCGCCTTGCGCTCGACGAAGCGGTGGCGCTCGGCGCGCGCTTCGTCAAGCTGCAACTGGGCGCTTTCACTAGCGACGGGCATGGCGATGCGATTGCGGCGCAGTTGCGGGGCATGGATGTGCGGCTCGTCGTCGAGAACGGACAACTGGCGCAGGGCGGCTTGCTGCCGCAATTCAGCGACCTGTTCGATGCATTGGGGCGCGAAGGTCACTCCGGCATGCTTGGTATGACTTTCGACGTAGGGAATTGGGCTTGGTGCGGCGTGGCAGCGCTCGACGCCGCCGCTGCATTGGCATCTCACGTCGAGTACGTGCATTGCAAGATCGCGGCCGGCGAGGGCGCACGGCGGTTCGCGGCGGCGCCCGCTGTTGACGACGCTTTGTTCGCCGCCGTGCTGCACCGACTGCCGCGCAACGTGCCGCGCGGCATCGAGTTTCCGCTCGACGCCGCCTGTATCGACGAGGACGCAGCACGACGCGTCGCGTGGCTGGCCGCGGCGTGAGGGGCGGGTGGAATCTGAGAAGAAGGCACCAAGCACCAAGCACCAAGCACCAAGCACCAAGCACCACAGCCACGACGCACACGCAGGAGCAAGTCATGAGCAACCCGAGCGCAGCACTGGACATCATCACCTACGGCGAAGCAATGGCCATGTTCGTCGCTGCCGAAACGGGCCCGCTTGCCAGCGTCGGCCAGTTCAGCAAACGCATTGCGGGCGCCGACCTGAACGTTGCGATCGGTCTTGCACGGCTTGGCTTCAAGGTCGGCTGGATGAGCCGCGTGGGCAACGATTCATTCGGCCAGTACGTGCGCGATACGTTGACGAAAGAAGGCATCGACCAGCGCTGCGTGAGCACCGACGAGCGCTACCCGACCGGTTTCCAGTTGAAGTCGAAGAACGACGACGGCAGCGATCCCGCCGTTGAATACTTCCGCCGCGGTTCGGCGGCGAGCCATCTGTCGGTCGCCGATTATGTGGCCGACTATGTGTTGCCGGCGCGTCATCTGCATCTGACGGGAGTGGCGCCCGCGATCTCGGCGAGCTCGCGCGAACTCGCGTTCCACCTGGCACGCGGGATGCGCAGAGCCGGAAAAACCATCTCGTTCGATCCCAACTTGCGCCCGACGCTATGGCCGTCGCGCGCCGCGATGGTTGAAGGGCTGAACGCGCTCGCCGCGCTCGCTGACTGGGTGCTGCCCGGCATCGGCGAGGGCGAGATTCTGACCGGCTACACGCAGCCCGACGACATCGCGAAGTTTTATCTGGAGCAGGGCGCGCGCGGTGTGATCGTCAAGCTCGGCGCTCAAGGCGCGTATTTTCGCACGGCCGACGCCGCCGGCGTGATTGCCGGCGAGCCGGTCGCCAAGGTCGTCGATACGGTCGGCGCGGGCGATGGATTCGCCGTCGGCCTGATCAGCGCGCTGCTCGAAGGTAGAACGTTGCCGCAGGCGGTCACGCGCGGCAACCGCATCGGGGCGCTGGCGATCCAGGTGATCGGCGATTCTGAAGGACTGCCGAGCCGCGCCGAACTGGATGCACTCGAGCGTGGCGATCTGTCGAGCTCGAGCGTCGCGCACGCGGCCTGAAGCACGTGCATTGCGGTCGTTTGCGGCCGTTGCAGGCGTTTGCTGTCGTCTACGCAAAGCTGCAAACACCCGCACGAACAGCATTGACGCAGTCACGCGGTCCGGCGCCCGCGGTTCTCACCAGACCCGTAAGCCTGGCTGCATCGATAACAGCAAGAGCGCCTGAAACGCGCCGCAAAACCTTCGTTCATCTTTGTTTCGGGACGCCGTAAAAGGAGACACCCCATGACCTCATCTCTCGCGATTCGCCGTTGGTGGACGATCATGCCGATCGTATTCATCACGTACAGCCTCGCTTATCTCGACCGCGCGAACTACGGTTTTGCGGCGGCGGCCGGCATCAATCAGGATCTTGGAGTCAGCAAAGGACTGTCGTCGCTGATCGGCGCGCTGTTCTTTCTCGGCTATTTCTTTTTTCAGATTCCGGGCGCGATCTACGCCGAACGCCGCAGCGTCAAGAAGCTCGTGTTCTGGAGCCTCGTCCTGTGGGGCGGTTGCGCGGCGCTGACCGGTATGGTCAGCAATATCCCGTCGCTGATGGTGATCCGCTTCGTGCTCGGCGTGGTCGAGGCCGCGGTGATGCCGGCCATGCTGATCTTCATCAGCAACTGGTTCACGAAGAGCGAGCGCTCACGCGCCAACACGTTTCTGATTCTCGGCAATCCGGTGACGGTGCTGTGGATGTCGGTGGTATCTGGCTATCTCGTGCATTCGTTCGGCTGGCGCAATATGTTCATCGCCGAGGGCATTCCCGCGATTCTGTGGGCCGTGTGCTGGTGGTTCATCGTGCAGGACAAGCCGCAGCAGGTCTCGTGGCTCACGCAGCAGCAGAAGGACGATCTCGCCGACACGCTGCGCGCCGAGCAGGCCGCGATCAAGCCGATGCGCAATTATGCCGAGGCGTTCCGCTCGTCGGCCGTGATCAAACTGTGCGCGCAGTATTTCTGCTGGAGCATCGGCGTCTATGGTTTCGTGCTGTGGCTACCGTCGATCCTGAAGAACGGCTCCACGCTCGGCATGGTCGAGACCGGTTGGCTGTCGGCGCTGCCGTATCTGGCCGCGACCATCGCGATGCTTCTGGCGTCGTGGGCATCGGATAAACTCAACCGCCGCAAAGTGTTCGTCTGGCCGTTCCTGCTGATCGGCGCGATTGCGTTCGCGGCGTCGTATGCGCTCGGCTCCACGCATTTCTGGCTTTCGTATGCGGCGCTCGTGATTGCCGGCGCCGCGATGTATGCGCCGTACGGCCCGTTCTTCGCAATCGTGCCCGAGCTGCTGCCGAAGAACGTCGCGGGCGGCGCGATGGCGCTGATCAACAGCATGGGCGCGCTGGGTTCGTTCGTCGGCTCGTATATGGTCGGCTATCTGAACGGCGCGACCGGAACGCCCGCGGCATCGTATGCGTTCATGAGCGTCGCGCTGATCGCGGCGGTTATCCTCACGCTGATCGTCAAGCCGCAACAGCAGGCGGCACAGCCGCGGCACAAACTCGCTACACCGTTGCAAGGAAAATAAGCCGATGAAGAAGATCGTCGCCTGGAAGCCGCTTCCCGAAGATGTGCTTTCGTATCTGCAACAGCACGTAAAAGTCGTGCAGGTCGACCCCGCCCAGCACGACGCGTTCGTTGCCGCATTGCGCGATGCGGACGGCGGCATCGGGGCGAGCGTGAAGATTACACCGGCGATGCTCGAAGGCGCGACGCGGCTCAAGGCGCTCTCGACGGTCTCTGTCGGCTTCGATCAGTTCGACGTCGCCGATCTCACGCAGCGCGGCATCGTGCTTGCGCATACGCCCGACGTGTTGACGGAATCCACCGCCGACACGGTGTTCTCGCTGATCCTCGCGTCGGCTCGCCGCGTGGTCGAGCTCGCCGCATGGGTGAAGGCGGGGCAGTGGCAGCACAGCATCGGGCCCGAGCAATTCGGCGGCGACGTGCAGGGCAAAACGCTCGGTATCGTCGGCCTGGGGCGCATTGGCGGCGCGGTCGCCCGGCGTGCGGCGCTTGGCTTCAACATGAAGGTGTTGTACACGAATCGCAGCGCAAATCATGAAGCCGAAGAGGCTTACGGTGCGCGCCGCGTCGAGTTGCCGAAACTGCTTGCAAACGCCGACTTCGTCTGTCTGCAAGTGCCGCTCACGCCGCAAACACGGCACATGATCGGCGCGAACGAACTCCGGGCGATGAAGAAAACCGCGATCCTGATCAATGCGTCGCGCGGCGCGACCGTCGACGAACACGCGTTGATCGAGGCGTTGCAAAACGGCACCATTCACGGCGCGGGTCTCGACGTGTTCGAGACGGAGCCGTTGCCCGCCGATTCGCCGCTCCTAAAGATGGCGAACGTGGTTGCGCTGCCGCATATCGGTTCGGCGACGCACGAGACCCGTCATGCAATGGCGCGCAACGCAGCGGAAAATCTCGTCGCCGCGCTCGACGGTACGCTGGCGACCAACATCGTCAATCGCGAAGTGCTGCAACGGTGAAGAGCGTCGTGATCGAGCGTTCATTGCCGAACCGGTGCGTAGAGCGTTGCATTAGCCGATGCATTAGCAGATGCATTAGCCGATGCAATAGTCGATGCATTAGCCATTCCTTTGCGGGGCTCGGATGAACGCGCCGCCGACATCGCCAGCCACGCCGCGCCGCGCGACGATCACCGATGTCGCGCGCGAAGCCGGCACCGGCAAGACCAGCATCTCGCGTTATCTGAACGGCGAGATGAGTGTGTTGTCGCCGGAATTGCGCGCGCGCATCGAGGCCGCCATCGAACGGCTCGACTATCAGCCTAATCAGATGGCGCGCGGTCTGAAGCGCGGCCGCAACCGGCTGATCGGCATGCTGCTCGCCGACCTCACGAATCGCTATACCGTCGAAGTGCTGCAAGGCGTCGAGGCTGCGTGCCATGCGCTCGGCCTGATGCCGCTCATCTGCCACGCGGCGAACGAAGTGGAGATGGAGCGACGCTATCTGCAACTGCTCACCACTTATCGCGTGGAAGGCGTGATCGTCAACGCGCTTGGCGTACGCGAGGAAACGCTGCGGCCGGTGGGCGGCGGCGGAATTCCTGCGGTGCTGGTCGACCGTTCCGTCGAAGGACTCGTCGCCGATATCGTCGGACTCGACAATCGGGCGGCGGCGGAACTCGGCACGCGGCATCTGCTCGATGGCGGCTTTCGGGATATCTGGTTCGTCGTCCAGCCGTTCGAGCAGGTCAGCTCGCGGCGGCTGCGCGAGGCGGCGTTTCGCGAAGCGATGACCGCGCACGAAACGACGCGTGCAGGCGCTGCGCGGCCCCACACGCTCGTGCTCGATCTTGCCGATCCAGAGCAGAGCGCTCGAAGCCTCGCGCAACTCGATCGCGCGATCGATGCTGCGAACCACTACCACGCGGGCGCGGTCGGCAACGCCGCGCGTGTCGCGGTTTTTGCGGCGAATGCGCCCGTCGCGTTGCGGCTCGCATTGCATCTGAAGGCGCGTTACGGCGCCGACTGGCAGGCACGCGTTGCGCTGCTTTCCATCGACGATCCGGAGTGGGCCGAACTGACGGGCATCACGACGATCCGCCAGCCGACCTACGACATTGGCTACCGGGCGGTCGAGTTTCTGCATGAGCGGATCGAAGGCGTGCAGACCGGTGCGCGCGACTGTCTGTTGCCGGGGGAGTTGATCGTCCGCGCGTCGACATCGGGTTAGGTTGTGGCCGGTGTCCGGGCTGACCTCGCAGCGGAGGGCTGAAGCCAACGTTCTGGGCGAGTACCCCAAGGCTAACGTTCAAGGGCAACGTTCAAAGCCAACACCCCGCCCACTTCCAGGTTGACTTCCCTCCGATCTGCGATCATGCGGGCTGCGGCGCGCAGCGGTTGCGCGCCGGTCATTGCAAGGAAACTCATGGTTGTTGCACCGCTTACCCTGTCGAGCCTCGCCCTCGCGACGCTTCTGGTCGCCGCTTTGCCCTTCGTCATCTACCGCCGCCTGCGCCGGCCGCTAGCGCTGAAGCCGCGCGACGCGATCGCCGGCATCGCCGTATTTGCGTTATTCGCGATGGTGATCGAGCGCGCGCTGAACGACTACGTGCTGCATCGGAACGAGGCGACGGCCACATTCCTGTCCCATCCGCTTGCGTTCGTCGTGTACGGCGCGTTCGCGGCAGGGATTTGCGAGGAAGTGGGGCGCTTCATCGGCATGCGCCTGCTGATCAAGCGTGCGGCGGCGAAGGCGGCGGCTTCAACGTCACAAACGCCCCGCACCGATGACGGCACCGCGCTCACCTACGGCCTCGGTCATGGCGGCGCGGAGGCGTGGCTCGTCGGCGTGCTGGTGCAGATTCAATGGATTCTGTTCGCGGTATTCGAAAACCGCGGCCAACTCGATGGCTATCTCAGCAATCTGCCGACCGAATCGGTCATGCGCATCCATCTGATACTCGCGAGCCTGACGCCCCAAACGGCGGGTATTTTCGCGCTTGAACGCGTGGCCGCGCTCGTCTTCCAGATCGGCTTGTCGGTGTTGATGTGGCGTGGCTTGCTTGCTGGCTGGCGTGCGATCCTGCCGCTCGCGATCGCGCTGCATGCGCTCGTTGACGTGCCCGCCGCACTGTTCCAGGCGCAACTGGTGCCGCTCGCCGCAGTAGATGCCGTGTATGCGTTGGGAGCGCTCGTCGTGGTGGGGCTGCTGGTGAGGATTTACAGACGCCCCGGCGCCGAGCGCATGACGGCGCTGCCTCGCTAGCGCAGTTGCGCTTCGCAACCGGTGCGCGCACCCGTCGTCTTACAATCGGCGGCCAGCAACCGCTGACCCCTATCTTTCGGCACATATATGGAAGCTTACCAATACGACTGCGCGAATCCCGAGTTCGAGGAACTGGCGCGCGTTATCAGCGATCTCTTTCCCGAGCAGACGCAGTTCATCGAGCGCGCGGCCGAAGACGGCACGCCGACGCTGGCGATTCACTGGGTAGCGATGCGCTTCGGCGCGACCGCGCGGCGCATCGTGATGACGGTTCAGATCGCGCCGGCGGCGCTCGCGCGTTATCGCTCGTTACCGGCGCGGCTGCGTGGCCGCAGCTTCGCGGTGTTGCGCGCGTATGTCGAGGCGAGCATCGGCTCGCTCGAGGAACTGTATGCGAATGGCGAAGCGGTGCCGCGCGAAGTCACCGTGGATCTCGGCGACGAGTTCGCGTGACGGCGCTTCAGTCCGCGAGGCGGTAGACCTTCGCGAAGCGCGCGGCCTGCACGACGCCGTAATCGCCCGGCGCGTACTGCATGATCCAGTCGCCGGCCGCGCCGCGCAGCACGTCGCCGCCGTTTGCCGAACGCGCGAGAGAGAACGCTTCACTCATCTGTTTGGCGAGTACGACAGCGGGGCGATTCCGGTAAGCGCCGGCCTCGCCATGGGTGAGGGCGGCGTCGGCGGGGACATATTTGGCGTCGAAGCGTTCACGCGAAACGACCCAGCGCTCGCCGGTCGATCCGGTGATCAGCGCGTCGCCCGGCAGATAGCGGTTGGGCCCTTCCAGGCTCATCAACTCGCCTTGTGTCGCGGCGAATTCGACGTTGACGGTTTCGTCCTTGACGACGCGCCGTGCGGCGGCGTCATGACGCAAGTCGAGGTTATCCAGGTGGTTCATGAAGCGGGCAGAAGGTTGTTGACGGTGGCGTCGCGACTTCGCGTCTTCGATCGCGGACCTGCATCATGCCAGACGCATCTTACTGTGCGGTTCTTTTGTAATGCGCGGTGCGGAAAACCGCACCGCGCGCACTCCATCTTGCAGTCGATCTTTACGGCTTGACCGTGGCGTCGCTTGCGGGAGCCGGCGCGGGCTTGCCGCTCTTACCCTTGCCATGATGACGGGCGCGGCCATTGGCGCCGCCCTGGTGACGGAACGTCACATCGGCGAGCTTCTTCTGTTCGGGCGAGAAGCTGTTGTAAAGCGGATCGAATGCGTCCACCAGCTTCTTCATGCCGTCCGCGTGCGCCTGTGCGATGGTGGCGTACTGTTTCATGTCGTCGAGCGCGGAGACGTTCGTCGCCGCGCGGCGCTGCTTGAACAGTTCGCCCATCGTCTCGCCGTTGCCGCGCATCACGTCGGCGAAGGTTTTCCACTGCGGTTCCTGCTCCGGCGTGATCTTCAGCTGCGAATGCAGATAGGCGATGCGGTCCTCGACATTGCGCTCGTGACCGCCCTTCGCGACGGGCGCTGAAGCCGCCGTGCCCGAAGGCGCCGCAACCGGTGCGGAAGCTTGCGCAAATGCGCCGCTCATTGCGACTGCGGAGGCCAGCATGACCAGTGCTTTTTTCATCGAAACTCCTGATGTCTGTTGGAATTGGGACAAGGCGCATGGGGAGCGGTCCCGCTTGCGAGGCGCCGCATTGCACGCGGTAGCGCTATGGTGCGGACCGCTCGTCCTGGCCGTCGGCGCTATTAGTATCACGATATCCCTACAATGCGGCTCTTATGCGACAAACGCTTACAACCGAAACGAACAGGAAATAGCGGGTGGATAAATTCGTCAGCATGGAGATTTTCGTAGCCGTGGTGGAGGCGGGCAGCCTGACGGCGGCGGCTGAACGCTTCGACATTTCGTCGGCGATGGTCGGCAAGCACATCCGCTCGCTCGAAACACGGCTCGGCACGCGGCTTCTCACGCGCACCACGCGCCGTCAAAGCCTGACCGAGATTGGCCGGCAATATTACGAGCAGTGCAGGCGCATTCTCGCCGACGTAAAGGACGCTGAGTCGCTCGCCGAGGCTATGGCCGCTGCGCCGCGCGGCGTACTCAAGGTGACGGTGCCGCTGACCTACGGCGTCGAGGTGTTTTCTCCGGCGATGACCGACTATCTGAGCGCATGGCCCGACGTCACGCTGGAACTCGATCTGTCGAACCGTGTGACCGATCTCGTCGAAGAGGGCTTTGACGCCGCCGTGCGCATCGGTCATCTACCGGATTCGAGCTTCGTTGCGCGTCCGTTGAAGCCGTACCGGATGCGCGCGTGCGCGTCGCCGGCATATCTTGCACGAGCGGGGATCCCGCGCACGCCCGCCGATCTCGCGCATCACGAATGCCTTGGTTTTCTGCATTGGGGACGCGAGGGCACGTGGCGCCTTGGCGGCGAAAACGCCGTGCAAAACCCTTTGCACGCGGGGCGTTTTCGCGCGAACAACGGTCAGGCGCTGAAGGTGGCCGCGTTGCATGGTTTCGGTCTTGTTCTGCAACCGGAGGCGCTGCTGGCACGCGAGATTGCGAGCGGAGAACTCGTGTCGGTGCTCGAAGAGCATCTGCCTCAAGGCGCGCCCGTTCATCTCGTCTATCCGCGCGACCGGCGTGCCACGCCCAAGCTTACGAGCTTCATCGACTTCGTGATCGAGCGCTTCGGCGCATAAGGCCGCGTCGAACAGTAAAGACGCGCGATAATCCGCACCATTGCCACCACCTTTTTCTCTCCTTCGATGAGACCTCCGCGCCTCGACCAACTCGACGATCTCGACCGCAACCTCGTGGCGCTGCTTCAGGCGAACGCCCGCGAGAGCGTCGCCAATCTCGCGCGCCAACTCGACGTGGCGCGCACCACCGTGATCGCAAGAATCGCGCGGCTCGAGCGCAACAACGTGATTGCGGGCTACAGCGTGCGGCTCGGCCAGGACGTGCTCGATTCGAGCATCTATGCGTACGTGGGCATCATCATCGCGCCCAAACATGGGCCTGCGGTGCAGAAGCGTCTCGGCAAGATGCCCGAAGTGCAACTGCTGTGTGCGGTGAGCGGCGAATTCGATTACGTGGCCTGGCTGCGCGCGGATTCGCCGGATCGTCTGAACGATCTGCTCGATCAGATCGGCGGAATGGAGGGCGTCGAGCGGACCACGACCTCGATCATTCTCGCGAGGAAGATAGACCGCGGCATGGTGTGAAGCGCGTCCTGTGTGGGCGCTGTTTCTTGTGTTTTCGACGTTTCGCCTGTGAGGCGCGTCGAAGTGTCGAAGTTGATGGTCATTACGCAGCATTTTGCGCGTATGAACTGTTTTTGCTTCTCTCTAAACTGTCGCTCAAGGGTTCGAGCCCGCCGCGCGCCGCGCTTCATGGCGGCGCACTTTCAAGCTGGAGACAGCGCACAGAACAGGTCGGAGCGGGCGCTAAGGTGCTAAGTCTGGTTGACTGCCGTCGATGGGATCAGAAGAGGTTCTTTGCATGGGGCCGCAGTAACGCGCTAAAGCGCGAACTCCGACCGACAGCTAAAGCGCTAACTCTGGTCGACAGCTGTGCATGGGACCAGACCA
>NZ_AWZT01000060.1 GCF_000472525.1 Paraburkholderia dilworthii | reverse complement strand
AAAAAAATGGATTGCGCGCTCGCCATCATTGCCGGGGGACGACCAGTGAAGCAGGTCTGTGACGTTCTCGGTGTAGCGCGTTCGAATGTGACGGCAAAGCGCACGCGGCCTGCTGATTGGCGGGACGCACGCACGGCCCGCAAGACCGATGATGCGAGCCTGGTCGAGGAAATTCGGTTGTGCATTGCCGACTTGCCGAGCTACGGCTACCGGCGCGTATGGGGCCGGTTGCGAAGCGAGAGGGAATCGCAGGGCGCCGCTTCAGTCAATGCCAAGCGGGTGTATCGCGTGATGCGTGTTCACGGCCTGTTGCTGCAGCGCCGGGCGCTTCCGCCACGGCCTGAGCGACGACATGACGGCAAGGTTGCTGTATCGAAGAGCAACCAGCGTTGGTGCTCCGACGGCTTCGAGTTTCGTTGCGACAACGGCGAGCCGCTGCGCGTCACATTTGCGCTGGATTGCTGCGACCGTGAAGCGATGAGCTGGGCGGCAACGACCGGCGGCCATAGCGGCGACGTGGTGCGTGATGTCATGCTTGCAGCCGTCGAGAACCGCTTTGGAAACGCCTTGAAGGCGCCGGCCGAAATCGAATGGCTGACGGATAACGGCTCGGGCTACACGGCGGACAAGACCCGCAGCTTCGCGACATCCATCGGATTGAAACCGTTGACGACGCCGGTGTGCAGCCCGCAAAGTAACGGCATGGCGGAAAGCTTCGTGAAGACGATGAAGCGTGACTACGTCGCCTTTATGCCGAAGCCCGACGCGGCAACGGCTGCACGCAATCTCGCCATTGCATTCGAGCACTACAACGAGCAGCATCCTCACAGCGCGTTGCAATATCGCTCGCCACGCGAGTTCCGACGCAGAACCGATTCATCAACCTTAGTGTGAGGCGGTGTCCGGAAGTACGGGGGCAAATCCACTCCCAGAGGTTACGGCTACCCCCGGGGTGTTTTCTCTAAACGTTGCATGCTGCTATCAAATAAAGTTTGACCGCACTTTTTTTGTCCTGCTATCGTCGCATCCCATGAAACGCCGGTGACAATCGCGCATAAAGTCTAGAAGCCGCAGCGCGCTTCGTTCGGACAGTCTCCAGGTGTTCTTGGCAGCCCGAAATGGGCGAGTCTAATTTGAATGGAAGTTGTAATTAGATGATCGTTCGGCGGGTGTGAAGTACCGCGGGGACGTCTTACAGCCCTATCTGTTTCATCGCATCAGTTTTCAGCGCCGCAAGCTAACTTCAGCGCGCAGATCAATGTGCGGGAGGAAGGAAGCGGTTGCCCGAAGAACGCTGATTGCCATATTCAAGCGCACTGCAGTTACAGAAATGGACGGTTCACGCCGGAGGAGTAAAGGTGGGTACGAAAGTCGAAGGGCAATTTCCGGCAGCAGCGGCCCGTATGGAAAGGCCGGGGCGCCCGCGTGAATTCGGGCGTAAGCAACAAAACCCAGTACGCCGCTTCGGCGGCATCGCAATTGTTCTGCTCCTGCATATCGTGCTGATCTATGCATTGATCAATGGCCTCGCCACCAAGGTCGTGCAGGTCATTCAGCATCCTATTGAAACGAAGATCATCGAACCGGTGAAACCGCCGCCGCCGCCGCCGTTGCCCACGGTGCAATTGCCGCCGCCCAAATTCGCGCCGCCGCCGCCGCCGTTCGTGCCGCCGCCGGAAGTGCAGGTGCAAACGCCGCCGCAGCCGACCATTACGCATCAGGCCGCACCGGTCGTGTCGGCGCCTGCCGTCGCGCCGCCCGCACCGCCGGCGCCGCCCGCGCCGAGCAAGCCGGTGAGCACCGAAGTCGGAGTCGTGTGCCCGAACTCGGATCAGATCCGCTCGTCGATCCGCTATCCGAAGGAAGCGCAGGAAAACAACGTGACCGGTGATGTTCTCATTGAATTCGTGGTTGATCCGCAGGGCCATATTACGAATGAACGTGTTGCCAAATCCTCGGACGACTCATCACTGGATCGCGCGGCATTCAACGCGGTCAAGCAGTTCACGTGCGTTTCCCAAGGCCAGGCTGTCCGTGTGCAGGTTCCGTTCTCGTTTAACCTGAACTGAATTCACCGGCTGTTCGGTACCGGTAGCGATTTATCAGTCTTGGTTTAGAAGTTGTACTAATGAACTTGGAGCAGGCATGAAGAAGCGTACTCTCGTCGCACTGGCGGCAAGCATGTTGATCGCCGTAACCACGGTAGATACCTTTGTTGCACCGCAAATGGCCCATGCGCAGGCTAGTGACGCCACCGCGTCGGCGGCCGCTGCGCCGGCGACCGCCGCGGCGCAAACCGCAGGCTCGGCCGCCGACGAAGCTGTGCCGCCCCCGGCGCCGGCCACGTCCGAAACCGTCAGCAACCCGTACGGCCTTGGCGCTCTCTGGAAGAACGGCGACTTCGTCGCCCGCTTCGTGCTGATCTTGCTGGTGCTGATGTCGATGGGCAGCTGGTACATCATGATCACCAAGTTTGTCGAGCAGTTCCGGGCGAACCGCCGCGCGAAGAGCGCCGACGAACAACTGTGGAGCGCGCCGTCGCTGCTCGAAGGCGCCAAGCTCCTCGACGAAACGTCGCCGTTCCGCTTTATCGCCGAAACGGCAATCGAGGCAGGCGAGCATCACGACGAAGCGCTGCTCGAAGCCGTGGACCGCAATACGTGGATCGATACGTCGGTCGAACGTGCGATCACTAACGTGTCGAATCGTCTGCAAGACGGCCTGGCTTTCCTCGGCACGGTGGGTTCGACGGCGCCGTTCGTCGGCCTGTTCGGTACGGTGTGGGGGATTTATCACGCGCTGACGGCCATCGGGATTGCGGGTCAGGCTTCGATCGATAAGGTCGCGGGCCCGGTGGGCGAAGCGTTGATCATGACCGCCATCGGCCTCGCGGTGGCGGTGCCGGCGGTGCTCGGCTACAACTTCCTGGTTCGCCGCAACAAGTCGGTGATGGAGCGTGTGCGTGCTTTCGGCGCGCAACTGCATACCGTTCTGCTGGCCGGCAGCCGCCGTCCGGCGCGCGCCGCGGCTCGCGAAGCGTCGCTGGTTCAATAAGCGGAGTCCGTCATGGCAATGAGCGTTGGGCAGGACGACAACGACGAGGTCATCTCCAGTATCAACACCACGCCGCTCGTCGACGTGATGCTGGTTCTGTTGATCATCTTTCTGATCACGATTCCGGTCGTAACGCATACGGTGCCAGTGCAATTGCCGAAGGAAGCGATCCAGCCGCTGCAGACCACGCCGAAAAGTATTGTCATCGCAGTCAATCGCGACGGCGATTTTTTCTGGAATGAGAAACAGGTCGACGCGCCGACGCTGCTGGCACGCCTGAAAACCGTGTCGGTCATGACGCCGCAGCCGGAAGTGCATGTTCGTGGCGATCAGAACGCGCGCTACGAGTTCATCGGCCGCGTCATTACCGAGTGCGAGCGCGCCGGAATCGCCAAGGTTTCGTTTATCACAGAGCCGCCCGCGCGCGGCGGATAAGTTTGCATGGGATCGGACTAAGTGCTTTGCATGGGACCAGCGTAAGGGCTAAGGCACCAACTCTGGCCGACAGCTAAGGCGCCAAGTCCGATCGACAGGAGCCGATTATGGGAATGAATGTATCGTCGGGCGGGGATAGCGAACCGGATGTGATGGTCGACATCAACACCACGCCGCTAATCGACGTGATGCTGGTGCTGCTGATCATGCTGATCATCACGATCCCGATTCAGACGCACGCCATCAAGATGAATCTGCCGGTCGGCAACCCGCCGCCGCCCATCACGCAGCCCGAAGTAGTGCAGATCGATATCGATTTCGACGGCACCACGACATGGAACGGCCAGCCCGTGCCGAATCGGGCGGCGCTCGAATCCCGGCTCTCGCAGGTAGCAGCCGAGCCGGTTCAGGCCGAAATCCATCTGCGGCCCAACAAGCTGGTTCCATACAAGGACGTCGCTGAGGTGATGGCGTCCGCGCAACGATTGGGCGCGACGAAGATCGGTCTGATCGGCAATGAGCAGTACATGCAATAGGGAAGGGCAATGCAAACGATTCATCAACGGTTCAAGCGCGCGGTCATCGCGGCCGCTCTCGTACTGCCGCTCGCTGCTCACGCCGCCGACACCTTGCGGCCGGATGTGGCGAAGCCGCTGAACGCCGCGCAGGATCTGTATCGCGCCCACAAGTACAAGGACGCGCTCACGAAGATCGATCAGGCTGCGGCTGTGCCCGGCAAGACGCCGTATGAAAGCACCATGATCGAGGAAATGCGTGGCGCAGCGGCGGCAGCGGCGGGCGAATCCGGCGTGGCTGCTCAGGCCTACGAAACGTTGCTGAGTTCGGGGAAGCTGAGTGGCGCGGATGAGCAGCGCACGTCGGCGGCACTGGCGGGGATCTACTTCCAGCAGAAGAACTATGCGCAGGCAGCGAAGATTGCGCAGCGTTATCTGAAGTCGGGCGGCAGCGACCCCGACATGCGAACGCTGCTCGTTCAGTCGTACTACCTGTCGAATGATTGCGCGAGCGTGGTGAGCCTGCTCAAACCGGGCATCGACGCGCAGGTCCATGCCGGCCACGCGCCCGACGAGTCGCAACTGCAATTGCTCGGCACGTGTGCGCAGCGCGTGAAGGACGACACGACGTACCGCGGCGCGCTCGAAAAGCTGGTTGCCTATCATCCGAAGCAGTCGTACTGGGACGATCTGTTCTCGGCGATTCGCAACAAGCCGGGCTATTCGTCGAAGCTCGATATCGACACGTACCGACTGCGCCGCGCGACCGGTTCGCTGTCCACCGCCGACGACTACATGGAAATGACCCAACTCGCGATCGTGGCGGGCACCACGGCGGAAGGCAAACAGGTCATCGATCAAGGCTTTGCGTCGGGCGTGCTGGGGCATGGCGCGCAGGCCGATCGCGAGAAGCGGCTGCAGGCACTCGCCGCAAAGCGCGCGCAGGCGGCGGCCGATCCGGCGAACCCCGTTGCGCCAGTCGATATGGGTTTCAACCAGGTTTTCGCGGGGCAGGCAAAGCAGGGTCTGGCCGCAATGGATGCCGCCATTGCGAAGGGCGGCATCGACCACCCCGACCAGGCGCAACTGCATCTCGGCGAGGCCTACTACATAGCGGGCGACAAGGCTCGCGCGGTGCAAACCTTCCGTGAGGTGAAGGGCACGGATGGTTCAGCCGATCTCGCACGTTTGTGGGTGCTGGTGGCGTCGAGGTAGAGGCACTCCTTTGCACTATGTTCCATCCGCCGAAGCGCGCTGGATAGTTGCGCAGTATCAAGCATGCGGGCGCGCAGTTGCCGTCGGGGAATGTAGTCTCGTGCCAGCGGCTGCACGCGGATGCACGCGCAACTGTCGCGCCGCGTGCAAAGAGGGCGGACGTCCCCGAAAAGCGCGTTAGTCGCTTTACGCAGGGTCCGCACTCGCCTGGCATACCAGCCTGTTTCAGGCGAGGTGTTGTATTAGATGACACGTAATTAGCTCCCATCAAACTATTTTTGACTAGTGGATTCTGTCTTGCTATGGTTTTGCCACGCGATAACAAGGCACAAGTTGCAGTCTCTATAGGAAGAAAAATCCGCGCGCTTCGCCAACGGCTGAATCGAACGCTGGATGAAGTGGCAAAGACCGCAGGGATTTCCAAGCCCTTTCTGTCGCAAGTGGAACGCGGGCAATCAACGCCCTCAATCACGTCGCTAGTTGGAATCGCTCGATCCCTAGGTGTCACGGTGCAGTACTTCGTCGGCACGCCTACTGAAGACAGGTCGGTGCGTAGAGCCAACGATCTGCAGTACTTCGGTTTTGATGGAAGTGCGAATCTCTTCGGGCGGCTGACGAATCTTTCGGTCGGCAGCAAGCTGGAAGTCATTCTCGTCAGGATGCCGGTGGGACAGAATCCATCGGAGGTCACGACGCATGCCGGGGAAGAGTTTCTGTATGTGGTGAGCGGGCACGTTCGTATTGCATGCAGGTGACGCCGCGCATTACGACTCGACCGTGCCTCACGCCTGGGCCAACACGGCCCGAGAAGAAGCGGTACTCGTATGGGTTGGCACGCCACGACTGTTTTAGAGACTCACTCCACGCTTTCTCGCGATAGCGGTCGCGCTGTATCTGTATCTGTATCTGTTCTGTAGGCATTGCCTGAGTTTGAAAGGACAAAGGTGTGAAGATGGGCAATGCATTACCCAAGCCTGCGCTGTGACACATAAGAAGTGGAAGCAAGTAGAAAGTGGTGTGCATTTAGTTTGTAATCGGTTAGTAGTCCGATGGTAATAGGGGTTTAACGTACTCCGCCTATCAGAGTGTATTCGCCAGCCCGGTCAGCCGGTTGCCGGGCACGGAGAGATCGGCAAGGAGTACGGGGCGGCTTTAACGAAGCGCGGCGCAAGATCGCCGTATATCGAGTGGGGGGTTCACAAGACCTCCCCTCACATACTGCTGTTGCCTAACTGACGAGCGGGAAGGGGAAAATGAAACAAAGGGCATTGGCGCTGACCATCAAGAGAATAGTCTGGGCTGAACTGGCATTGTCGGCCGCGATCGCCATTCCGGCATTTGCACAAAGCCAGCCGGCCACGACGGGAATGGCGGCGGGCACGACGAGCAATGACAGCACGCCGGCAGCGGCTGCGACTCCGGCATCGGGCACCGCTGCAACACCCGCGACCGCGACTGGCAACGGCAACGTTGCGCAATTGAAGAAGTTCGAAGTCACCGGTTCGCTGATTCGCAGCGCCGACAAGGTTGGCTTCAATCAGGTCCAGACGGTTTCGCAGAAAGAGATCCTGGACAGCGGCGCTACGACCGTTGCCGATTTCCTGCGCACGACCTCGGCCAACTCAGCCAATAGCTGGGGCGAAGGCCAAGCGGCCAACTTCGCTGCAGGCGCTGCGGGTATCGCGCTGCGCGGTCTGAGCGAAAAATATACGCTGGTGCTGGTGGACGGACAGCGCGTTGCGCCGTTCGCGTTCTTCTCGAACAGCGTCGACTCGTTCTTCGACCTGAACACGCTTCCGCTGAACGCTATCGACCGCATCGAAATCGTGAAGGCCGGTGCCGTGTCGCAATACGGCTCTGACGCGGTCGCCGGCGTGGTCAACATCATTACGAAGCACGACTTCCAGGGGCTGCAACTTGACGGCAGCCTTGGCAGCGCCCTTAATGGTGGCAATGGCGACGGCACGATCAAATTCGGCGTGCTCGGTGGGTTCGGCGATCTCAATTCCGACGGCTTCAATGTGACCGCTGCGGCGAGCTACTACAAGTCAAACGGCTTCACGTTGGCAGACCGCGACTCGACGCGCAATCAGGACTTCACGCAGCAGCCGGGCGGTCTGTCATTGCTCTCACCGTCCTACTGGAATGTGCCCGGCGGTACCGCGCAGCCACTGATGGGCTGCCCTCCGGGTAGTTCGGTACACCCTGCAGGCACCAACTCGATCGCTTCAGCAGGGGTGTCGGGCGGCACGGTGTGCGCCACCAACACCGCGGAAAGCATGTCTATTTTGCCGCTGACCGAGCGTCTAAACGCAAAGCTGCATGCTGATTTCAAGGTCAACGATACGACGACGGCGTTCGGCGACTTCCTGATCAGCAGCAACACGAGCACCAGTAACCAGGGTGTCAATGTGGTCGGCAACCCGCAGACCCCGACCCTCGTGTATAACCCTCAGACGAAGCAACTCACCCCGTTCAACACGGTCGTGCCAGCGTCAAACCAGTACAACCCGTTCGGCGTCGACACACCGCTCACGTACACCTTCCCGAACGCGATGGCGCAGGAAACGTATGCGACGTTCTGGCGCGCGTCCACAGGTATCAAAGGCACGTTTAATCTGCCGAACGGCGAATGGGACTGGGCGACGTCGGTCAGCCATTCTCAAAGCACGGTCTCGAACGAGTACTCGAACGAGCTGAACGCGGGCGTGCTGAACAACATTTACCAGAACGGCACGTATAACTTTTCGAATCCGGCTGCGACCCCCAACGGGGCCATCGGTCTGTACACGAGCGCGAACAACCTCGCAATCTCGAAGCTAGATACGGTTGACGCGACGTTGGCGACACCGGAACTGTTCCATCTGCCGGCGGGTGACGTGGGTCTTGGCTTTGGTGCACAGTTCACGCACCAGAGCGAAATCATGACACCGGGTGCAGGGTTCGCAGATGGTACCGTCATCAATCCGAATCTCCAGACGGTGAACGGTCAGCGCAACGTGGCAGCCGTGTACTACCAGTTGGACATTCCAATCGTGCGCAACCTGACTTTCAGTCAATCGGGCCGCTACGACCACTACAGCGATGTCGGCGGTGCGTTCTCGCCGCGCTTTGCGCTTCGGTATCAGCCGGTTTCGGCGCTCACGATGTTCACTTCGTACAATCGCGGCTTCCGTGCGCCGACGTTCGTCGAGAACAGCAATTCGCGCACGCTGGGTATTCAGGTGGATCAGGCCACCGGCCAGAACTACACCTCGATCACCGAGGGTAATCCGAACCTGAAGGCTGAACGTACGCGTAATCTGGACATTGGCTTCCAGGTATCGCCGACCCGTACGACCGATGTCGGACTGGAATGGTACAAGATTCGCGTAGATAATGTGATCGGGCAGGGTGCTCCTGCGTCAACGGTTGTCGACCCGACGACCGGCCAGACGCTGTACGTCAATATCCCGTACGCGAACCTGGGCTACCTCGATACGAACGGTTTCGAAGGCACGCTTCGCCAGTCTCTGCCGACGTCAGTTGGTACGTTCACCCTGTCGGGTGACTGGGCTTACGTGAACAGCTTCAAGCTCGGTTTGCCGGGTGGGCCGGTGAATGGTGCGGGCAACAACTACACCATCACGCAACCGTTCGGCGGCAGCTTTCCGCGCTGGAAGGGCAACACCACGGTGGACTGGGCGTACCACAAGTTTGACGCAGCGTTGACGTGGCAGTTCACGGGTCCGTACGCACAGAATCTGGCGCAGTCTCCGGCGCCGAGCCGAGTGGGATCGTACAGCCAGTTCAACCTGATGATGACGTACACGGGCTTCAGGCACTGGACGATTTACGGCGGCATCGACAACATCTTCAACCGTATCCCGCCGTACGATCCGATTTTTGCTAATGGTACGCTGGACCAGACTGGCTACGACACGTCGCTATACACGTACATCGGCCGTTTCGCGCAGATTGGCGCAACGTACAAGTTCTGATGACGTGTAGTCGGTTTGCCTGGTAGGAACGGTCGCTTCGGCGTGCGGTAGGGCGCTGGAGCGACCAGGTTTTTGATGAAATACATAGTGAAGTACGCCCCGCAGCAATTCCCCCTTGGGGAATCTGTGGCCAAGGCTTCCAGGCCCGCATTGCTGTTCGACAGGACCTGGTTCGCCGCAGCATGGGCGTGTAGCGCGAGCGATGACTGTGCGCATCGTCGCGTCAACCAGACGCACCATCCGACCGAGCGCGCTGGCCAGAAGCCCGTGTGCACCCTCGCGCAGAACCATGAAAAGACTCGTACAGTTACGGCCGTTGCGCGCGAAGCGAACCTTCGGCTGGGCATTCGCGGCCAACGGTGGGCGCGCCGCACTGGCGCTAGCCGCATTGTTTGGCGCACTGGCGACGCTCGCTCCCGGCGACGCAATGGCAAACCCAGCGATCGCGCAATACGACCAGCCCAAATATCCCGCCGATTTCACGCACTTTGACTATGCGAATCCTGACGCGCCGACCAACGGCACGCTCAGTTTTCAGAATTACAACGAACTGCAGAGTTACGATTCGCTGAATCCGTTTCTGGTGCGCGGCGCGCCCGCGCCCGACATCCTCAATCTGATGTTCGATACGCTGATGCAGCGCAGTTGGGACGAACTCGCCTCCGAGTATCCGTTGATCGCCGATGATGTCGAAGTTGCACCAGACCTGGGTTCGGCCACGTTCCACATCAATCCCGCCGCGCGCTTTTCGAACGGCGATCCGATTACCGCCGCCGACGTCAAATACTCGTTCGACACATTGACGAGCCCGAAAGCCTCGCCGCTTTTCAACGCACAGTTCTCGGTCATTAAAACCGCGACCGTAGTCGACAGAAACACGATCCGCTTCGACTTCAGACATTCGGAGCGCGACGCACCGCTGATCGCTGGCGACTTGCCGATCTTCTCGCCGAAATGGGGCATGCGTCCCGACGGCAAACGTCTGCCGTTCGACCAGATCGCGAATGAACCGCCGATTGCGAGTGGTCCGTATCTGATCGAGTTTCGCAAGAACGACAAGCAGATCACTTATCGCCGCAACCCGGACTACTGGGCCGCGAATCTGCCGTCGCGGCGCGGCATGTATCGCTTCGCGAGCATCATTTTCAAGCTGTATCGCGATCACTATACGCAACTGGAAGCGTTCAAAGCCGGCGACGCGGACGCTATCGTCGAATACAGCGCAACGCAATGGGCGCGCAAATATGTCGGCAAGAACTTCGACAATGGACTGTTGAAGCGAGGGCTGTTCACCGATGGTCCCGCACAGATGCAAGGCATGCTGATGAACTTGCGCAAGCCGATGTTCCAGGATCCACGCGTGCGCCACGCATTGACGATGGCATTCGACTACGACTGGATGAACCGGATGATGTTTTACGGCCAATACCGGCGCACCAGCAGCTATTTTGAAGCGAGTCCGTTCGGCGCGACCGGCATGCCCAGTCCGAAGGAATTGGCGTTGCTCGAACCGCTGAGAGCGAGCGTGCCGCCCGAGGTGTTCGGTCCCATGCTCAAGCAGCCCGACACTATCGCGCCGAATTCATTGCGCGGTAATCTGCGCGTCGCGCGTGATCTGTTGGCGCAAGCCGGCTGGCACTACCGCGACGGTGCCTTGCGCGACGCGAACGGCACGCCGATGACGATCGAGATCATGGACGATCAGCCGGGCATGGATCGGCTCATTCTGCCGTATATGCAGGCGCTCGGCATGCTCGGCATTCATGCGCATATGCGCGAGATCGACAGCGCGTTGTACCAGAAGCGGCTCGACAACTTCGAGTACGACATGACGACTTTCATCTATCCGCCTGTCACGATTCCCGGCGCGGAACTGAAGCGCCGTTTCGGCAGTGCGGCGGCGTCGGAAGTCGGCTCGGAGAACTATCCCGGCATCCGCTCCAAAGCGGTCGATTCACTCATTCAATCGGCGCTCTCCGCCGGCAATCTCGACGATCTCGAAGCAGCGACCCGCGCACTGGATCGTGTACTGATCTATTCCTTTTACCTCGTGCCGGAGTACTACGCGCCGGGCGCGCGAATCGGCTACAAGTCGACGCTCGGTCATCCGGCCAAAGTGCCGATGTCGTATCAATACGAAGACTGGGTAATCGACTACTGGTTCGCCAGAACACCGTCTGCCCCGACCGCATCTTCCACCACGGCCACGGCCGCTACGGCTCACTGAGGCACAGCATGCTTGCCTACATTCTTAGACGCTTGTTGTTGATGGTGCCGACGCTGCTGGGCGTGGTCACGCTGACTTTTGTCGTCACGCAATTCGTGCCGGGTGGGCCGGTCGAACAGGTGATGACGCAGCTCCGCCACGGCGCTGGCCGTGGCGGAGAGGCGGGGGCGGGCGGTGGCGGTTATCACGGCAGCCAGGGCGTCGATCCACAGCAGATCGAGCAGATCAAAAAGCAGTTCGGCTTCGACAAACCACCGCTCGAACGCTATCTGCTCATGCTAAGGCGTTACGCGTCGTTCGATCTCGGCCAGTCCTACTATCAGCATGACAGTGTGTGGGACGTCATTAAATCGAAACTGCCGGTGTCCGTTACGCTCGGCTTATGGACGGTGCTGCTCACGTATCTGATATCGGTGCCGTTAGGAATTGCCAAAGCGGTGCGCAACGGCTCGCGCTTCGACACCGTCACTAGCGTGCTGGTGCTTGCCGGCTATGCGATTCCCGGTTTCGTGCTCGGCGTGTTGATGTTGATGCTATTCGGCGGGGGCACCTTCTGGCAGGTCTTTCCCATGCGCGGCCTCACGTCGGATAACTTCACCGAACTCAGCGCGTTTGGCAAAGTACTCGATTATCTCTGGCACATCGTGCTGCCAGTCACGGCCTCGGTGGTCGGCAACTTTGCGATCGTCACGATTCTGACCAAGAACACGTTTCTGGAGGAAATCGGCCGACAGTATGTGCTGACCGCGCGCGCAAAGGGCGCGCCGGAGCGCGACGTGCTATGGAAACACGTGCTGCGCAATGCCGCGATTCCGTTGCTCACCGGTTTGCCGGCCGCCTTCGTTGGCGCTTTTCTGAACGGCAATCTGCTGATCGAAACGCTGTTCTCCCTCGACGGCATGGGCCAACTGTCGTACGACTCCGTGATTCGCCGCGACTATCCGGTCGTGCTGGGTTCGTTATTTCTGTTCACGCTGATTGCCCTCGTAACTAAACTCATTGCTGACGTCTGCTATGTCCTCGTCGACCCCCGCATCCAATTCAACCGCCTGGACCGCTGACGTGGCCGGCGCGGCGCACGCGGCGTCGCCGTCTCCGTGGCGGCGTACGTGGCTGCGTTTCAAGCGGCAGCGTCTTGGCTACTGGAGTCTCGTGATCTTCGTGTCGCTGTTCGCGATCAGCCTGCTCGGCGAGGTGTTGTCCAACGATCGCCCGTTGCTGGTTCGTTACGACGGGCACTACTATTTTCCTATCGTAAAGGACTATCCGGAAACGCTGTTCGGCGGCGACTTTCCGGCGCGCGCGAATTACCTCGATCCGTATATCCGCTCGCGGCTCGAATCGAATGGCAACTTCGCGATTTATCCGCCAAATCACTTCCACTACGACACCATCGACTATTTCGCGGCGCATCCCTACCCGGCACCGCCCACGAGGAGCAACTGGCTCGGCACGGATCAGTACGGTCGAGATGTACTCGCCCGGCTGCTCTACGGTTTTCGTTTGTCGGTGCTGATGGCATTGGCGCTTACGGTGTCCGGTGTCGTGGTCGGCGTGCTGACCGGTGCAATTCAGGGCTTTTACGGCGGGCGCACCGATCTGATCGGCCAGCGCCTGATCGAAATCTGGAGTTCGATGCCCGACCTTTACCTGCTGATCATCTTCGCGTCGATCTTCGAGCCCACGCTGTGGCTGCTTTTCATTCTTCTGTCCATGTTCGGCTGGCTTGTCCTGTCCGACTACGTGCGTGCAGAGTTTCTGCGCAACCGTTCACTCGATTATGTGAAAGCGGCCCGCACCATGGGTCTTTCCAACTGGCAGATCATGTGGCGCCACGTATTGCCGAATAGCCTGACGCCGGTAATCACCTTCCTGCCGTTCCGCATGAGTGCCGCGATTCTCTCGCTGACCAGTCTCGACTTTCTCGGCCTCGGTGTGCCGCCGCCGACACCGAGCCTCGGCGAATTGCTGCAAGAGGGCAAGAATAATCTCGACGCGTGGTGGATCTCGATGTCGGCGTTTGCCGCACTGGTGATTACGCTGCTATTGCTCACGTTCATGGGCGATGCGTTGCGCAATGCGCTGGATACGCGCTCGCGCGGCTCGGCTTTCGGCGGAGGTCCGCGATGACCGCTACTCACGCGTCGACTGATCGGCCATTGCTCGAAATCGACCGTTTTTCCGTGCGTTTCGGCGACAAGGTCGCCGTGCATGAACTGAGTTTGTCCATTGCGCGCGGCGAGCGTGTGGCGCTCGTCGGTGAATCGGGTTCGGGCAAAAGCGTCACGGCCTTGTCCATTCTGCGACTCGTCGAACATGCGGAACTGAGTGGTCGCATGCTGTTCGAAGGCGAAGACCTGCTGCAAAAAACCGAGCAGCAGATGCGCGGTCTGCGCGGTGCCGACATTGCGATGGTGTTTCAGGAACCGATGACCGCGCTCAATCCGCTCTTCACGATCGGCAAGCAGATTGCGGAAAGTTTGCGTTTGCACGAAGGTCTGCGGCCGAATGCGGCGCGCGAGCGCGGCATCGAGTTGCTCAAACGCACGGGCATTCCCGAGCCGGAGCGGCGCATCGACAGTTTTCCGCATCAGTTATCCGGCGGCCAGCGGCAGCGCGCGATGATCGCCATGGCGCTCGCCTGCCGTCCGCGTTTGCTGCTCGCCGACGAGCCGACCACAGCGCTCGACGTCACCGTTCGCCAGCAGATCGTCGACCTGTTGATCTCATTGCAGGAACAGGAAGCGGCCGAACGCGGCATGGCCGTGCTGTTGATCACGCACGACCTGAATCTGGTGAAGCGTTTTGCGCAGCGCGTCGCGGTGATGGAGAAGGGCGTGCTGGTCGAAACCAATACGACCGAGGCGCTGTTCGCGAGCCCGCAGCATCCGTACACGCAGAGACTGCTCGATAGCGAGCCGCAGCGCGCGGTCGAGCCGGTCGAGAAGGGCGCGCGCCGGCTGCTCGAAGTGCATGGGCTCGCCGTCGACTACCGCACCTCGGCGAAAGGCTGGCGCTCCATGTTCGGGCGCTCCACGTTCCGCGCGGTGCATGACGTCGATCTCAGCGTGCGGCGCGGCGAAACGCTTGGCATTGTCGGTGAATCGGGCTCAGGTAAATCGACGCTGGCGGCCACGGTGCTCGGCCTGCAACAACCGGCCGCGGGTTACATCCATATCGACGGTTCGCCGCTTTCCACGCTTAAAACGGCCAGTTCGCGCCGTGCACTCTATTCGCGAATGCAAGTTGTGTTTCAGGATCCCTTCGGCTCGCTGTCGCCACGCATGACAGTGGAGCAGATTATCGGCGAAGGTTTGGCCGTGCACCGCCCGGAGGTGGATGCCAGGGCGCGGCGAGCGCGCGTCGGTAGCCTGCTTGAAGAAGTCGGCATGCCCGCCGACTCGATGCTGCGCTACCCGCACGAATTCTCCGGCGGACAGCGTCAACGCATTGCGATTGCGCGCGCGCTGGCGGTCCAGCCGGAATTGATCGTGCTGGACGAACCCACTAGCGCGCTCGATGTCTCGATCCAGAAACAGGTGCTGAATCTGCTGACAAATCTGCAGAAAAAGTACAAGCTGAGTTATTTGTTCATTACGCACGATCTGGCGGTAATGCGGGCCATGGCGCATCGCGTGATCGTGATGAAGTCGGGACGCATTGTCGAAGCCGGCGACACGCTCGACGTGTTGCACGCGCCGTCGCATCCTTACACTCAGTCGCTGCTCGTCTCGTCGCTCAACGTGCCGGAGCCGGGCATTGCAGGGACTCATACGGGAACAGGCAATGATTGACGAACGTTGGGCGCAGGCCGCCCGAACGCTGAAGAGCCGCGCGGCATTCTGGTCGCTGCGCATTGTCGACGAACAGATCGACGATCACGAAATACGTAACGACATCGCGCAACCGCTGCGCACGATGCGCGATCGCGGCGCGATGCTGATCGCCTGGGTAGACGCCGGCGCGGGCTATGCGGCGACCGCGAATCTCTCGGCTGCCGGCTTGCAGGCGGCGCTCGATGTCGCCACGGCGCGCGCGCAAGCGAGCGCGGCCTTGTCGTTGATCGACCACCGCGAAGTCGCGCGTCCTGCTGCGAGCGGGCACTACGTGTCACCGAATGCGCAACGCGCGTTGCCGGGTCGTGCCGAATGGCTCGAACTTTTAGGCGCGGAATGCGCGGGCGCGAACCTCGATGCGAAGATTGTCGAACGCGTGGCGGCGGTGCAGATCACGCACACGGATCAACTCTATATCACCGGCGATGGTGTGCGGATCGACCAGCAGTTCCGTTTCGTGATGCCGCAACTGAGCGTCGCTGCGCACGCAAACGGCGATACGCAAGTGCGTACGCTCGGCGGCAATTACGGCACGCTCGGGCAGGGCGGCATGGAAGTGCTGGCGCGCTTTGGCTTCGAAGGCTCGGGCGCACGCGTCGCCAATGAAGCGCTCCAGTTGCTGGCCGCGCCGAATTGCCCTTCCGGCAAGCGCGATCTGTTGTTGATGCCCGATCAGATGATGCTGCAGATTCACGAATCGATCGGCCATCCGCTCGAACTGGACCGCATTCTCGGCGACGAGCGCAACTTCGCGGGCTGGAGCTTCGTCAAGCAGGACATGTTCGGTTCGTACCGTTACGGTTCGGAACTGCTGAACGTGACCTTCGACCCGGAACTGCGCGAAGAAGCGGCTGCGTACGCATTCGACGACGACGGCACCGAAGCGCGCAAGCAGTATCTGATCCGCAACGGCGTGCTGGAACGTCCGCTTGGCGGCGCGCTGTCGCAACAGCGCGCGCGCATGCCCGGCGTCGCGAACTCGCGTGCGTCGAACTGGAACCGGCCGCCGATCGACCGCATGGCGAATCTGAACATCGAGCCCGGCGAAAGTTCGCTGGAGCAGATGATCGGCAATATCGAACACGGCATTCTGATGCGCACCAACACGTCCTGGTCGATCGACGACCATCGCAACAAATTCCAGTTCGGCTGCGAGTTCGGGCAGTTGATCGAAAACGGCAAACTCACCCAGGTCGTCAAACAGCCGAATTACCGCGGTATTTCCGCGAATTTCTGGCGCAGCCTGAGCGCGGTGGGCAACGCGGCCACGCGCGAAGTGTATGGCACCTCCATGTGCGGCAAAGGGGAACCGGCGCAGATTATTCGCGTCGGCCATGCGTCGCCAGCTTGTGTGTTCAGCGATATCGACGTGTTCGGAGGCGCATGATGAGCCACATCATTTCGCGCGCCGCTACGTCGGTGAATTGGCAGCAGCATTTCACGTCGCTCGCCGATGCGATTGAACGCCTGCAAAAAGGCGGCGAAACCACGCTCAGTTCGTTTGCCGGCGAGCAATCCGACTTTATCCGTTTCAATTCGGGCAAGGTCCGGCAGACCGGCAGCGTATCGCAAGGCAAGCTGACCTTGCGCCTGATCGACGGCGCACGTCAGGCGTATTCCACGCTGACCGTGTGCGGCGAACTTGCACAGGATCTCGACGAAGTGAGCGCGGCGCTCGCCACGTTGCGCGAAGGGTTGCGCGATGCTGCAGACGATCCGCATCTGCTCTTCGATACGTCGAAATGGGAGCGCACCACGCAGCGCTCCGGCAAACTCGCGGACCCGGATGGGCTTGCGCGCATCGTCGCAGACTGCGCGCGCGGGCTCGATTTTGTGGGCTTCTACGCGGGCGGCACGATCGTGCGCGGCTTCGCCTCCACGAACGGCAGCCGTGGCTGGTATGAAGTGGATAACTTCAATTTCAGCTGGTCGCTGTACGATCCGAGCGGTCGCGCGATCAAAACGACATACGCCGGCGACGATTGGAGCGATGCCGTCTTCGCGCGCAAAGTCGAGCAGGCGGCAACCCGTCTCGCCGTGCTCGCACGCTCGCCACGTGCGCTGGCGCCAGGACGTTATCGTTCCTATCTCGCGCCTGCCGCGCTTGCTGAACTGCTCAGCGTCACGGCATGGAGCGGCTTTTCCGCCCGCGCGCAGGCGAGCTCGCGCAGCGAGTTGTACAAGCTGCATGTGGGAGAAGTCGCACTCGACCCGCGCGTGACGATTAGCGAAGATCTGTGTCTCGGCATCACGCCCGGCTTCAACGACGACGGCTACCTGCGGGACAGCGTCTCCCTGATTGAGTCCGGGCGCAGCGCCGAGCGCCTGACCAATGCACGCAGCGCGCGTGAGTACGGCTTGACACCGAACGGCGCACTGGCCAACGAGTCGCCCGCCGCACTCTCGATGCAAGCGGGCGATCTCCACGAAGAAGACGTGCTCGCCAGGCTCGATACTGGCCTTTACATCGGCAACCTTTGGTACGTGAACTTCTCCGACCGCATGAATTGCCGTCTCACCGGCATGACGCGCTTCGCGACTTTCTGGGTCGAGAATGGGGAAATCGTCGCGCCGCTCGAAGCCATGCGTTTCGACGACAGTCTGTACCGTTTGCTCGGCAGTGAACTCGAACAACTCGGCGCACAGGCCGAATTGCTACTGAGCGACTCGACGTGGGGCGAGCGGGCGACGGGCGGCATGCAACTGCCCGGCATCCTTGTGAGGTCATTCGAATTGACGTTATGAGCCTATGGACCAACACGACAAAACAAAATCAAAACCTGAGAGCTTGCCCGAGGGCCTGACGCTGCGCGCACTGCGCGTGGCCGACGCAGAACAATTTCACGCCATGCTGCAGTTGCCTGCCGCGATGAACGGCAATCCAATGGTGCCGTTCCGGCGAACTGCCAGCACGCGCGAGCATCTGGAAAAACTCGAGCCGCCTGAAATCGCGATCGCGGCAACGGTCGGTGATGCGCTCGTCGGCGAGGCGAGCCTGAGGCCATTGAAAGGACGCCGCGCACATGCGGCATCGCTTGGCATTGGCGTACACGATGCATGGCAGCGCCGCGGCATCGGTCATGCGTTGATGGCCGAACTGCTCGATCTCGCCGACAACTGGCTCGGTCTGCGCCGCGTCGAGTTGCATGTCCACACCGATAACCATGCGGCCCTCGCGCTGTATCGCAAGTTCGGCTTCGAGATCGAAGCGCACCAGCGCGGCGCAGTATTGCGGCGCGGTGTGCTGATCGACTGCTATTTCATGGCGCGGCTGCGTGAAGCGGCGCCGTGGATGTCTCCGCCATTGGCAACCCCTATTGCAGTGGAATGAAACCATGAGAGAAGAAGGGTTGCGGGATGACGCGGCGCTCGACAATCGTATTGTGGTTCGCGCGCTCGAATCGTCCGACATGGATGCGTTCGCCGAGATCATGACGTTGCCCGGCGTGCGGCGCGGCACGCTATCGGTCGGCTATCGCAGTCCTGAACAAATGGCGGCCTGGTACGAGCGGCGTCTCAAGGAGGGCGTGAATGTGTGCGCGACTATCGGCGGGCGCATGATCGGCCACGCTAGCCTGGAGGTTCATCGGTCTAGCCGCGCGCATTGCGCGCACCTGGGCCTCGTGGTGCACGACGCGTATCATGGACTCGGTGTCGGCTCGGCGCTGATGCAGGCGCTGACGGATTGCGCGGACGGCTCGCTCGGTTTGCGTCGCATCGACCTCACGGTGTTCTGCGACAACACGCCGGCTATCGCGCTGTATCGCAAGTTCGGCTTTGTCGAAGAAGGCCGCTCGCGCGGGTTTGCGCTGCGCGACGGGGTGCTGGCCGACGCGCTGCATATGGCACGACTTGTCGACGCGCCGCACCTTCAGACAAACTGAACGGATTTTCCGAGTGCCATTTTTCTTCATCGACCGCCCGGTCTTCGCCTGGATCGTCGCGCTCGCCATTGTCCTGGCGGGCGCGCTGGCTATTCCGCAACTGCCGGTGGCGCAGTATCCGCGTCTCGCGCCGCCGCGCATCGTGATATCCGCCACGTATCCGGGGGCGTCGACGGAGGTGGTGGATGCCAACGTCGGCAGCATTATCGAGGAGAGTCTCGATGGCGCCGATAATATGCTGTACTACGAAACAACCAGCGACAACCTGGGCGAACTCGAGATCGACGCGACGTTCGCGCCCGGCACGAATCCCGATCTCGCGCTGGTCGACGTCCAGAACCGGCTCAAGCAGGTCGAGCCGCGTTTGCCGCAGCAGGTCGTGCAGCAGGGCATCAGCGTGTTCAAGGCGGCCAACACGTTTCTGATGCTGGTCGCGCTCACGTCCACCGACGGCGCACGCGACTCCGTGCAATTGAGCGACTATCTGAGCCGCTACGTGTTGCGCGAGTTGAAGCGCGCGCCTGGTGTGGGCGCGGCCCAACTCTGGGACGCCGACGAAGCGCTGCGCATCTGGCTCGATCCGATGAAGCTGCGCGAATACGGCCTCGGCGCTGCCGAAGTGAACGCCGCCATCGCCGCACAGAATGCGACCGTGACGGCCGGCACGCTGGGCGACGCGCCGTTCGTACCAGGTCAGCAATTAACGGCCTCGGTGAGCGTGAGGGGTCAATTGATCTCGCCGGCCGAATTCGGCCAGATCGTGCTGAAAGCGCGGCCCGACGGCTCGGCCGTGCGTCTGCGCGATGTCGCGCGAGTCGAACTCGGGCGCGACAACTACTCGTACTATTCGCGCCTGAACGGCAAGGCTTCGGCGACGGTCGGCATTCAGCTCGGCCCGCGCGGCAACGCGCTCGAAACGTCGAACGCCATTCGTGCGCGGCTGGCGGAACTGGCGAAGGGATTGCCGTCGGGTGTCTCCATCGAAATCCCGTTTGACAACGCGCACTTCGTGCAGATCGCGATTCACGAGGTGCTCGTCACGCTCGCGGAAGCGGTAGTGCTGGTGTTCTTTGTGATGTGGCTGTTTTTGCGCGATCTGCGCTACACGTTGGTGCCGACGGTGGTCATTCCGGTGACGCTGATGGGCGCGTTTCTCGCCATGTACGTATGCGGCCTGTCGATCAATGTGTTCACGCTGTTCGGCCTCGTGCTCGCCATCGGCATTCTCGTCGACGACGCTATCGTGGTGGTGGAGAGCGTGCATCGCGTGATGGAAGAAGAGGGCTTGCCGCCGCGCGAGGCCACCCGTAAGGCCATGTCGCAAATCGGCGGGGCGATTGTCGGCGTGACCGCGGTGTTGACGGCGGTGTTCGTGCCAATGGCGTTCTTTCCCGGCGGCGTCGGCGGAATTTACCGGCAATTCGCAGTGGCGATGATTGCTTCGATGCTGGTGTCGTCGTTCATGGCGTTGTCATTGACGCCCGCGTTGTGCGCGAATCTGTTGAGGGCGCAAACGCAATCGGTGCGTCAACGCGATGCGCGCCGCGGCGTGCTCGGATTCGCCGCGCGCGCGGCGAGCCGTTTCACTTCGGGCTTCGATCGCGCGGCGCGCGGTTATCGCGGGCTGACCGGGCGCATGCTGCGACGCATCGGCCCGATGCTGGCCATCTACGCGGTGCTGGTCGGCGTGTGTGCCGTGCTTTACTGGCACATGCCCGGCGGCTTTTTGCCGAGCGAGGACGAAGGCCAGTTGCAGGTGATGGTGCAGTTGCCCGCGGGCGCTACCCAGGCGCTCACGCTGGACGTCGTGCAACGCATGGAAAAGATCCTCCACGACGAGCCCGCCATTGCCAACGTCACGAGTGTGATTGGCTGGAGCTTTTCCGGCAGCGGCCAGAACGTGGCAATGGGCTTTGTCGATCTCAAGGACTGGAGCAGGCGCGATATCGACGCACTGGCTCTGCGCGACCGCATCAATGAAAAGTTCGACAAGATTCTGGATGGCAACGTCGAAGCGCAATTGCCGCCATCTGTGCCGGGCGTCGGGCATTCGGACGGTTTCGTGTTCCGCCTGGAGGATCGCGGTGGCGTGGGACTCGACGCGCTGAAGGCCGCGCGTGAGCAACTGTTCGCGCAGGCCAAGGCGAGTCCGGTGCTGGCCTCGGTGCATTCGGAAGATCTGCCCGACGCGCCGCGCGTCGAACTGATCGTGGACCGCGCGAAGGCATATGCGCTCGGCGTGTCGTTCGATCGCATCGCGGATGTGCTGGGCAGCACCTTCGGCTCGACCTATATCGACGATTTCCCAGCCGGTGGCCGCATGCGCCGCGTGATGATCGCCGCCGACGCCGCCGCGCGCATGACCGAAGACGATCTGCTGGCGCTCGCCGTGCCCAATTCGGCGGGCGGCATGGTGCCGCTGTCGGCCATCGCGACGCGTCGGTGGACAATCGGCCCGGTGATGCTGACGCGCTACAACGGCTATCCGTCGCTCGACGTGAGCGGCCACGCGGCGCCCGGCTACAGTTCGGGCGCGGCCATGGCGGAGATGGAGCGGCTCGCCGCGTCGTTGCCGGTCGGCGTGCGCTATGACTGGGTCGATGCGGCACGCGAGGAAACCGCGGCGGCGAAGCTCACGCCGCTGCTGATCGTCCTGTCGTTGCTGGCGGTGTTCATGGCGCTCGCCGCGCTCTACGAAAGCTGGACGATCCCGCTTGCCGTGCTGATGGTCGTGCCGCTCGGCGTGATCGGCGCGGTCGCGGCGGTGCTGCTGCGCGGCATGCCCAACGACGTCTATTTCAAGGTCGGCATGATCACGGTGACCGGTCTCGCGGCGAAGAACGCGATTCTGATCGTGCAGTTCGCCCGCGATCTGTATCAGCGTGGTCTGCCCTTGACGCGCGCCGTCACCGAAGCTGCGGGCGCGCGCTTCCGGCCGATCGTGATGACCTCGGCGGCGTTTCTGCTTGGCGTGGTCCCGCTCGTGGTGTCGAGCGGCGCGGGCGCTGAAAGCCGCCGTTCGATCGGCACGGGCGTATTTGGTGGAGTGCTGGCGGCTACGCTATTCGGGCTCCTGTTCGCGCCGGTCGCGTTCCATGCGGTCGCGTCGCTCACGCACGGCCGACGGCGGCTTGCGCAACTGCATCGCAAGCGCGACGCGCGGCGGGCACGCCGTGCAGAAGGCGGGCCGCTCGATGAATCGCCGATGGCGTGACGGTGACCACGGCATTTACGCGCGGCGCCGGCATTGAAGGCACAGGGCCTTGTCAACTTGCTGAATTCGGGCGATTGTTAGTATGGCTGTCAATTCCGCAAGAACCGGATGACGGATTTTGGGTGAGATCGGTGAACTGACGCCACGCGGCAAAGCGTTGATCGAGTTGTTTTCGATACAGCGAGGCACGCAGCAGATGTCTTTGAGCGCGAAATGTTGGCGGATCAGCCAGAAGCCAGAAAGAAATTTTCGGGTGCGGTTCGGGGCGCGAAAGCCGCGCAAGCGACGCTCACGTTCACGCGTAGGCTGATGGCTATTTTCAGCGCGATCTTTCAGTCGGGCGGCAGCTTCGACGAACACATTACCTTTGCGGCCGGATGGCTGCGCAACTGATCGGTGACGATCTTGCGTGGCGCGGGGTTTGAACGTGGAACATGCTTGAAACGGCGTTTGGCGGCGGCTTTGTCGCGCCGTTTTTGCAGCAGGATGTCGAACTCGGCTCCGTGCTCGTCGACCGCTCTCCACAGTGAGGTCGGCTGAAAAAAAGTGGACGCCAACATTCCGTCGAATTGAGGAATGGAGGCATTGATGAACCGAATTCCCGAACCCATATACACGAAAGAATTTCGTGAAGAAGCAGTAAAGCTCGCAATGACTGGCGGCGTTAGCGTGTCCGAAGCGGCGCGTGGACTGTCTATTTCGATGAAGACGCTGGCGAACTGGGTTCGCGCGGCAAAGGACGGCAAGCTGGAGAACGTCGGGCAAACCCAGAAGCCACTGACAGAGATCGATGCTGAACTGGGGCGGCTAAAGCGAGAGTTGGCAGAAGTGAAGATGGAGCGCGATCTGTTAAAAAACATCTCAAGGGACGCGCCCCTGCCCGAAGGGCAGAAACTTCGCGGCACAAGTACACTGATGCGCAGCAGGAAGAGCGGCCGTCGAATTATTGGTGATTCATCCCGTTAAAAAACATGGTCCATGGACTGATGCGGACCCAGCATTGGTGACGCCGCCGTCAGGCGATCCCATTCAGGAAGATGATCTACTCCGCTGTCCCGCTCTCTGACCATCACCAGGCGGAGGCAGACATGAAGACGACGAAGTCCCAAGGCGCCACTGCGGCGCATCGATTACGGTAGTGCATCCCTATGCTGCGGCCATCGACATCGGCGCGAAGTTTCATGTGGTCGCAGTTGGACCGGAACGCGACCCGGAACCGGTCCGGTCATTTGGCAGCTTTACGCAGGAGCTTCACCAACTCGCGCAGTGGCTCAAACATATAGGGAGCACAACGATCGCGATGGAATCGACCGGTGTTTACTGGGTTCCCGCTTTCGAAGTGTTGGAAGCGTACGGCTTCGAGGTGGTGCTGGTCAATACACGGGAGGTGAGGAACGTGCCCGGCCGCAAGACTGACGTCAGCGACGCGCAATGGCTGCAGAGGTTACACGCGTACGGCCTGCTGCGGGCCAGCTTCCGTCCCCGGCATGATATCGCGACGTTACGCGCCTATCTGCGTCAACGCGAACGACTACTCGAGTATGTCGCAGCACATATCCAGCACATGCAGAAGGCGCTGATGCAGATGAACCTGCAACTGCATCATGTCGTGCAGGACGTCACGGGCGCTACCGGCATGAAGATCATCCGCTCGATCGTTGCCGGCGAACGCAATCCGGAAGAACTTGCCCGACATCGTGACGTCCGCTGCAAGGCGTCGATCGGAACGATTCGCGATGCCCTGCTCGGTAATTACCAGGACGAACATGTGTTCGAACTGACCCAGGCGCTTGCACTTTATGATTTTTATCAAACACAGGTGGCGCAGTGCGACGCACGTATCGAACTCATACTCCGGCAATTACACGCAAATGCGACGCCGGTGAGCACTCCGTTGCCTGCCGCGCGTCGTCGGAGCAGGCAGTCAAACGACTTCTCGTTCGATGTAAGTGCGGAGCTCTACAGCATGCTCGGTGTCGACCTCACACAGATTCCCGGATTCGGACCTTACCTTGCGCTGAAGCTGGTCGCTGAATGCGGCACAGACATGTCGCGATGGCCGACGGTGAAGCACTTCACATCGTGGCTGTGTCTGGCGCCGGGCAATAAGATATCTGGCGGGAAGGTGCTGTCCTCCAAAACGCGGCGCTCGTCCAGCAAGGCCGCTGCTGCGCTGCGCCTTGCCGCCGTCACCATCGGCAAAACGGACACGGCACTGGGCGGGTTCTACCGACGCCTGTCGGCACGGATCGGCAAGGCGAAGGCCGTCGCCGCCACAGCCCGTAAGGTCGCGGTGCTGTTCTACAACACGTTACGTTACGGGATAGAATACGTCGATCCCGGCGCCGAGTACTATGAAGAACGCTACCGCCAGCGGGTCCTGAACAACCTCATCCGACGGGCCGAGTCGCTGGGCTTTGTACTGCAAGCAAAACCGACCTGAAGGGAAGGAGTTTCTCAGGAAGTTTGCGACGTACTTCGCGAAGGAGTCGCGGTGAAGTACGGCGTAATTGAGCAGATGCTACAACATTACTCCGTGCCGCCGATGTGCTGGTTCCTGGACGTGTCCATCAGCGGCTACTATGCCTAGCGCACACGGCCGCTGTCGCTGGACGCTGAGCAGGAGCTTTAACTCGAAGCACAGGTCCGCGCAGCTCACGAGCGCACCCGACAAACCTTCGGCCCGGAACGGCTACAAAAGGATCTGGCGAACCACGGTGTCCAGATTGGTGTTCACCGCATCAAGCGTTTGCGGGCGAAGCTCGGCCTGCGATGCAAGCAACAGCGCAACTTCAAGGCGATGACCAACTCGACGCACAACCTGCTCGTCGAACCGTACCTGCTGGACCAGGACTTCAAGATGAGCGGGCCGAATGGGGCCTGGTGTGGCGACATCTGTATACCGCGACTGATGAGGGATGGCTGTATCTGCCCGGCCTCGAGGATCGGGTTAGCGGAGAGGTAGTCGGCTACGCGATGAGCGAGCGCATGACAAAGCAGCTGGTATGCAGGCACTGTTTTGTGCTGTCGCGTGGCACCGACCACCGGCCCGTCTGATACAGCACACGGACCGCCCAGTACTGCGCTCACGCCTATCAGAAGCTCCTCAAACAGTTCGGCATGCAGGCGTCAATGAGCAGACGTGGAAATTGCTACGACAACGCACCCATTGGATCATTCTGGGGCTCACTGAAAAATGAACTCGTCTATCATGGCAAGTTCGTGATCCGCAATCAGCCCGGAAAGAAATCACGGAATACATCAAGATCTCTTATAACCGGCAGCGCACACAGGAGCATCTGGACAATCGTTCGCCGGCCGCTTCCGTGCAGCGATTCCATTTGAGTAAAATCGCGGCTTAACCCGTTGGCGTCCACGGATTCCGACCGACCTCACCCATCCGAACAAAGCCCTGGCGGTGCGCCAGCGGCACTTACCTCACGGTGTCTTCCACGCGAATACAGGCGACGCGTGTGGCATTGGCGCCATGCGTGATGAGCTGCGGAGCCTCCCTGGCGCAGGCTTCGATGGCATCCGGGCAGCGCGTGCGAAACGCGCAGCCGGAAGGCGGACTGAGCGGCGAGGCAATCTCGCCGCGCAACAGCAGGTGACGCCGCGCGCGCTCCACGGCCGGATCGGGCACCGGCACGGCGGAGAGCAGCGCCCGCGTGTACGGATGACGCGGCATGCCGTACACCTCGCGCTTGTCGCCGAACTCCATCACACGGCCCAGATACATCACCAGCACGCGGTGGCTGATCGCTTTGACGACAGCCAGATCGTGCGCGACGAACAGCAGGGACAGCGACAGTTCGCGTTGCAGATCACGCAACAGGTTGACGATCTGCGCCTGGATCGAGACGTCGAGCGCGGACACCGGCTCGTCGCAGATCACCAGCTGCGGCTCGCCGATCAGCGCGCGCGCAATGCCGACGCGCTGACACTGGCCGCCGGAAAACTCGTGCGGATAACGGCGCAAATGCTGCGCGTTAAGTCCAACGCGTTCGAGCATGGTCAAGACGCGCCGCTGTACGTCGGCCCGCGCGATGTCCTGGCCGTGCGTCGTCAACGGTTCCGCGACGATCTGTTCGATCGTCATGCGTGGATCGAGCGAGGCGAGCGGGTCCTGGAAAATCATCTGCACGTCGCGGCGCAAACGCGACGTATCGCGGCGCGCGCCCGGCAGCACGGTTTCGTCGCCGAGCCAGCGCACGCTGCCGCTCGCCACCGGCGCGAGTCCGATGATGGCGCGCGCGAGGGTCGACTTGCCGCAACCGGATTCGCCGACGAGACCCACGGTTTCGCCGCGCCGCACGTTGAACGACACGCCGTCCACCGCGCGCAGCGTCGCTTTGCCGGACCATGGGAAGCCGCCACGCGGCACGCCGAATTGCACCTTGAGATTGTCGACGCGCAACAGCGTTGCCGCGTCCTGGTTGGCGAGAGCTGTGGTGTTCATACGTATTGTGCCTCGAGTATTTCCCCGACCGGACGATGACACGCGCGCAGCGCGTCGGCGTGACCCGCGGCCGCAACGAGGGGCGGGCGCGCTTCACGGCAGCGTTCGGTGCAGAAGCCGCAGCGCGGCGCGAATGCGCAGCCCGCGCCGACTTCGCCGGGCAACGGCGGGTTGCCCGGAATGGTTTGCAGCGGACGGTCGTCGTCAGCGTCGGTCAGACGCGGCAACGCGTTCAGCAGGCCGAGCGTGTACGGATGCGTCGGTGCGGCGAACAGGGTGGCGGCGCTCGCCTGCTCGACGGTCTGGCCGGCATACATCACCATCACGTCGTCGCACAGGCCGGCCACGACACCCATGTCGTGTGTGATGAGGATGATCGCCGTGCCGCGTTCGCGATTCAGTTCGCGCAACAGCTCGATGATCTGCGCCTGCACCGTCACGTCGAGTGCGGTGGTGGGCTCGTCGGCGATCAGGATTTCGGGTTCGGAGAGCAGCGCCATGGCGATCATCACACGCTGCCGCATGCCGCCGGAAAACTCGTGCGGATACATATTGATGCGGCGTGCGGCGTCGGGGATTCGCACCGATTCAAGCGTTTCGATCGCGCGGCGGCGCGCTTCGCGGCGCGACATCTTGCGATGCAGTTGCAACGTCTCGGTCATCTGCCGTTCAATTGTCAGGAACGGGTTGAGCGAGGTCATCGGGTCTTGAAAGATCATGCCGATGCGGTCGCCGCGAATCCTGTTCAGCGCCGCTTCGTTCATGGTCAGCAGGTTTTCGCCGCGATAGGTCGCGGCGCCAGACACTTTGCCGTTGCCGGCCAGCAGGCCCAGCAACGCCATCACGGTCTGACTTTTTCCGGAACCCGATTCGCCGACAATGCCGAGCGTGCGGCCCGCCTCGAGAGAAAACGACACGCCTTGCACCGCGTCGACGGGTGCGCCCTCACGACGCGTAAAGCGCACGCTGAGGTCTTTGACTTCGAGTAGCGGCATGTCAACGGTCCTTCGGATCGAATGCGTCGCGCAAACCGTCGCCGACGAAATTCACGCAATAAAGCGTCACGCACAACATCACGGCCGGGCACAGCAGCAGCCAGGGCATGGATTCGAGCTTTTGCGCGCCGTCCTGGATCAGCACGCCCCAGCTCGTCATCGGTTCCTGCACGCCGAGGCCGAGAAACGACAGCACCGATTCCGTCAGCACGATGTTTGGCACCGTGACGCTCGCATACACGACGACCACGCCGAACAGGTTCGGCACGATGTGGCGCGCGATGATCGAACGCGAACTCACGCCGATCGCCTTCGCGGCGTCGATGAATTCGCGCGAGCGCAGCGACAGCGTCTGGCCGCGCACCACGCGCGCCATGTCGAGCCAGGAGAACGCGCTGATGGTGAGCACGACCAGATAGAAGGCGCGGCCAAACATCGTCATCATGAGGATGGCGATCAGCATGTAGGGGATCGCGTACATCATGTCGACGATGCGCATCATTACCGCGTCGACGCGTCCGCCCAGATAACCCGCCGTCGCGCCGTACGCGACGCCGATCAGCCCGGACACCAGCGTGCCGAGCAGGCCGACTTCGAGCGACACGCGCCCGCCTTGCAGCGTGCGCGCGAGCAGATCGCGACCGAGTTCGTCGGTGCCGAACCAGTGCATGTTTTGCAGCGTCGGCGGCAGGCTGATCGCGCTCCAGTCGCTATCAATGGGACCGTTCGGCAGAAACCACGGACCGGCCACGCAGACGATCACGATCAGCATCAGCACGACGAAGCCGACGAAGGCCGCGCGATTTCGCACGAAGCGCCACGCGGCGGTAGCGAGCGGGCCGCGCGAACGCGGCGCCTTCGCGATGGCCGTGAGCGGATCGAGCGCCGCGGCAGTCGATTGAAGAGAGCGGGGCATGGATCAGTACCGGATGCGCGGATCGAGCCACGCATAGGCGAGGTCGACCAGCAGATTGAACAGCACGGCGATAGCGGTCGTCAGTACGACGAGACCGAGCACGAGGGTGTAGTCGCGATTGATCGCGCCGTTGACGACCAGTTGGCCGAGGCCCGGCAGCGCGAACACCGACTCCGTGACCACTGCCGCGGTGATCGACGAGATGCAGATCGAGCCGAGCAACGAGACGACCGGCATCAGCGCGGGTTTCATCGCGTGGCGCAAGACGATCGTGCGCCCTGGCAGACCCTTGGCGCGCGCCGTGCGGATGAAGTTGCCCGACAGCACTTCGATCATGCTGCCGCGCATCACGCGGGCAATCGCGGCAACGTTGATGATGGTGAGCAGCACGATCGGCAGCACGCGGTAGCGCCACTCGCCGTCGCCCCAGCCGCCGGCCGGCAACCAGCCGTGTCCTTCGGAAGTCTTCAGCAGGATCGCGAAGATCCACACCAGCACTGGGCCCAGCACGAAAGGCGGCACCACGTTGCCGATATTGCCGAGCACCATGACGAAGTGATCGACAAAGCGGTCGCGGCGCACCGCGGCAATCGTGCCGAGCGCGACGCCGATCACGAGCGCGATCGGCACCGACACGCCGCCCACGCCGAGGCTCACCGGCAGCGCCTTCCACACCAGATCGTTGACGGACCAGTCGGCGTATCGGAACGACGGCCCGAGGTCGCCGTGCAGCAGCGCGCCGAGGTAGTGGAGATATTGCAGCCACAACGGTTCATCCAGGTGATACCTGGCGTTGAGGTTGGCGAGCACGGCCGTCGACAGTTGCTTCTCGGTGTCGAACGGGCCGCCGGGGGTGAGATGCAGCAGCAGATAGCACGCGGTGATCACGGCGAGAATCGTCGGGATCGCCCAGAGCGTGCGGCGCAGCGTATAGGCCAGCATGACGGTGCTCCCGCGCTTAGTGCTTCATCAGATACATGTCTTGCGTGGCGCGCTGGTCGAGGTAGTTGGTCGGCTTGTAGCCGCCCACGTACGACTTGACCAGCCGGTCGGCCGAATACTGGAAGAGCGACACCACAGGGTAGTCGTTCATGGCCAGGTCGTGCGCCTGTGTGAACAAGGCGGTGCGCTTCGCGTCGTCGAGTTGCTGGTTGCCTTCGTCGATCAGTTTGTCGACTTGCGGGTTGCAGTAGTGCTGGTCGTTCTGGACGCTGTTGCAGCGGATCAGATCGAAAAACGAGTTGGCGTCGTTGTAGTCGACGAACCAGCCGTCGCGCGAGGCTTGTACTTTGCCGTCGTGGCGTTGCTTGAGCAGCACCTTGTACTCGACGTTTTCAAGCTTCGCGGTCACGCCGAGCTTGGTGCGCCACTCGGAACTCGCGAACAGCGCGACCTTCTTGTGCAGGTCGTTGGTGTTGTAGGTGAGCGTGAACGTCAGCGGCTTCGCGTCCGAGTAGCCCGCGGTCTTGAGCAGGTTGCGCGCGTAGTCGATGCGTCTGGGCATCGGCCAGCTCGCCCACTCCGGCGTGAAGACGCCCGAACCTTGCGTACCCTTGGCGATCAGGCCGTACATCGGCACTTCGCCGTCGGCGGTCAAACGTTTGGTCAGCAGATCACGGTCGAGCACCATGGCGAGTGCCTGGCGCACGCGCTTGTCCTTGAAGGCCGGGTCGTCGTTGTTCAGGCTGTAGTAGTACGTAGCGATTTGCAGGCCGGTTTTCAGCTCTGTGCCGAATTGCTTGCTGACCTGCGCATAGACGCCTGACGGTATCGAATACGTGTAGTCGAATTGGCCGGCCTGATACATGCGCATCGCCGTTTCGTCGTTTTCGATCGGCAGGTAGGTCACTTTTGTAATCACGACCTTGCTGTTATTCCAGTACGTCGGGCTTTTGGTGGCCACGAGGCGGTTGCCCGGCTGCCAGTCGGTCAGCGCATACGGCCCGTTGCCCACGAAGTTGCCCGGACGGGTCCAGTCGCCGCCGAACTTCGTCACGGCCGCGCGATTGACCGGGGTCATGGTCGCCATTGCCGTCAACTGCGGGAAGAACGCGGCGGGCACTTCGGTCGTGACTTCGAGCGTGTAGGGGTCGACGGCGCGCACGCCGAGGCTCGTTAGCGGCGCCTTGCCGGCGAGAATCGCCTTGGCGTTCTTCACGAATTCGACCAGCACCGTGTATTTCGAGCCCGTTTTCGGATCGAGCACGCGTTGCCACGAATAGACGAAGTCCGCCGCGGTGACAGGCTGGCCGTTGCTCCAGCGCGCGTCGTGGCGCAGTTTGAAAACCCATGTATTCGGCCCGCTGCGCGACCACGACTCGGCGACGCCCGGCACGATCGTCCCGCTCGCGTCCATGCGCGTCAGACCTTCGAACAGGTCGAGCCCGATCGTGTTGCCGGTCCATGATTCGATATGCGCGGGGTCGAGCGATTCCGTTTCGCCCGGCACCTGGCGGGTCATCTCCTGGCTGGCGGCGAGCGTCACGCCCGGAGGCACCGTAACGGCGAAAGCGGAAGGGGCAAATGTGAGGACGAGCGCGGTCAGCGCCGTTGCGTAGACGAACGGGGTTTTCATCGGTTGAGATCGCAGGAAAGGTCGAGAGAGAAACGCGCTGGCGCCCGGGCGCCTGTTTAGCTGCGTTGCTCGGGCCAAGGCGGCCCTTGTTGCTTGTCCGACATGCAGGATTCCTTACATCAAGTAATGCAGGCAATCCCTGGCCGGTTCGACCGGATAAGGTGCCTGTTTCCTAGAACAGTCTTGGTGTGCCCACCCAGACGACCACCGACTCGATACGCGCGGTGTTCACCCAGCTGTGCGGCACCGTCGATTCGTAGTGCGCGCTGTCTCCCGCGTGCAACACGAACGTCTTGCCTTCCAGCGTCAACGACACTTCGCCGTCGATCACATACATAAACTCTTCCCCGGCATGCGTGGTGACTTCAGAGCGCTTCTGCCCTGGCGGCATCCTCACGAGGATCGCTTCGAGCTGACGGCCGCCCGTCACGTTGGTCAGCCGCGCAAACAGGTTGGCCGAGTCCGCAAAACCGAAAAACTTCAGCTGATCGCCCCGACTCACGCAGCGTTCCTCGCTGGGTGTGTCGACGAAATACTGCACCGTGACCCCGAGTGCGTGGGCGATACCGGCCAACGAAGTGATGGACGGTGACGCCAGCCCACGCTCTACCTGCGACAAAAACGGCTTGGAAATCCCCGCTGCGGTTGCCGTGTCATCCAGCGTGCGCTTGAGCCGTTGCCGCAGCGCGCGGATCTTGCTGCCGATTTCTAATGACGGATTGCCTTTTTGAATTGTCGTGACCATAGCAGGAGGAAATTAGCCCGTCAAAAGTTCTCTGGAAGTAACCCAAGAGTGTCGAGTTTTCGCCCAAATTTCTCGGCTTGAACTTACCGTTCGTAGGTGTCTATCCACATTTGCTTGAGTCTATTCAGTTCGTCTATCTGTTGCTTGGTGTAGATATCTGGTGGTATGGCTTGCACGAGCCAGTCGATCACATTGCTTTCGATCAGGTCCTTTCGATGCGGGGTGCTGTTCGTGGATTCGTTTGACGGACAGGTTGATCGACAGCTTTTGCCCGTCTGGCCAGATGATATTTCGCTTTCTCGCATTTAGCGTCGCCTTGTCCAACTTATCCCACACCATGTCCATAATTTGATCAGACACAGGATCTTCGGGTATGTCGGACCAGCCGAATGATTCATCGACCCGGAAGCGGTCCTGCCAGCGCTATTGTAGTCGTTTGAACATGGCGAAAGCATACCACTTGGACGCATCGTCCGGTTTCGTCGCAATAGCGATGCTGCGGTAAAGTGCGGGTTGCCAAAACTGTGAGAGGGGTTCCGTCGCATTAACGCAGGCAGGATAAGCAAAGGCGATATGCGACTTGACCTGACGAACCTTGATGGGCATCTCGCGCTCGGCATTCACCGCGTTAAGCGCGGCCAGATTGGAGCCGCTTTTGTCGATGGTCACCGTCTCGGGCAAACCGTTCTGACCGATTGCCTTTTCGAAGAAGCGCCGCGCAGCAGGCATGTCCCGCCTGGCTCTGAACAGAAAGTCAATGGTATTGCCCGCCTTATCCACCGCGCGGTAAAGATATTTCCACGAGCCCTTGACCTTGATATAGGTTTCATCAACCCGCCAGCTCTTGCCGACCGGACGCTTGTACTTGCGAAATGTCTT
>NZ_AWZT01000059.1 GCF_000472525.1 Paraburkholderia dilworthii | reverse complement strand
CCAACGCCATCGAGAGCATGCACATGCAGTTGCGCAAGATCGTCAAGAATCGTGGTCACTTCCCGAGCGACGAAGCCGCCAGCAAACTGCTGTATCTGGCCTTGCGCAACATTGAAAAGGATTGGAAGATGCCGCCTATCACCTGGCGGCAAGCTGTCAATCAGTTCGCCATNCTGTTCGGTGAGCGATTCACCGCCGCCATCAGCTGAGATTTTTAACCGGCCTCAGCACACGAAATTTCTGACACCTCCTAACCATTGCCTGCGCCGACCTGCGGCTAGTCCGTGCGCCGATTCGCCGGGCTATTCGTGAGCCAACGCGCGGGGCAAAGACGCTGTGCGACACGCGGCGAATGCGCGGCGGGCATGCGGCGAACATCCGCACCAATGCCGGGACCAGCGTGCACGGGCCAACACCGGCCCAATACGCTGCCCGACACTTCGGCCAGTCCGCGGGCCACTCACGAGCCCAACTCACGCCCAACGCACGTCCATCCCACGACCAACGGCACGACCATCCCACGCCCAACGCACCTCCCGCGCGCCTCCTGCCCAAGCGTTGACCGCATTCTTCAAATCACGGATTGCCCGCGCAACGCCGCGATCCGTTCGTCGCCATAACCGAGCACATCGCGCAGCACGTTTTCCGTATGCTCTCCGAGCGTCGGCGGATGAGTGAGCGCCTGCGGCGGTGTGCCCGTCATATTGATCGGATTGCGCACCAGCTTGACCGTGCCGCCCGACGGATGCGGCAGATCGACCTGCATGCCGCGCGCCACCACCTGCTCGTTTTCGAACACTTCAGCGAGATCGTTGATCGGCCCGCAGGGGACGCCGGCCGCCTCCAGCGCCGAGATCCATTGCTGCTTGCCTTGCAGACGGACCATCTCCGCGAGGATCGGCACGAGCACATCGCGGTGGCGCACGCGTGCGGGATTGGTCGCGAAACGCTCGTCTTCGGCAAGTTCCGGGCGTTGGCCCACCTCGACGAACTTGCGGAACTGCCCGTCGTTGCCGACCGCGACGATGATCCAGCCATCGCGTGTCTGGAAGGTCTGGTACGGCACGATGTTCGGATGGGCGTTGCCCCAGCGGACCGGCGGCTGGCCGCTCGCGAGGTAGTTCGAATTCATGTTGGCGAGCATGGCGACCTGCACATCGAGCAACGCCATGTCGATGTATTGGCCTTCGCCCGTGCGGTCGCGGTGCGTGAGCGCGGTGAGCACGGCGATGGTCGAATACATGCCGGTCATCAGGTCGGCAATTGCTACGCCGGCCTTTTGCGGACCGCCGCCCGGCAGGCCGTCGCGCTCGCCGGTAATACTCATGAATCCGCCGATGCCCTGCACGATGAAGTCGTAGCCCGCCCGCTGCGCATACGGTCCGGTTTGGCCGAAGCCGGTGACCGAGCAATAGATCAGGTCCGGCTTCACTTCTTTCAGCGACGCGTAATCCAGGCCGTATTTCTTCAGCTGTCCGACCTTGTAGTTCTCCAGCACCACGTCGCTTTGCGCGGCCAGTTCGCGAATGATCCGCTGGCCTTCGGGCGACGCGATGTCGACGGTCACCGAGCGCTTGTTGCGGTTCGCGGCGAGATAGTAGGCTGCCTCGCGCGTGTCCGCGCCTTCGGGCGTCTTGAGGTACGGAGGACCCCAGTGGCGCGTGTCGTCGCCCACGTCGGGGCGTTCTATCTTGATCACGTCTGCGCCGAAATCGGCAAGCGTCTGCGCGCACCACGGGCCGGCGAGCACGCGGGTGAGATCCAGCACGCGGATATGACTGAGAGCGCCCATGTTTGTCGATGTCTCCAATGTGAGCAGGCGGCGCGCAAGGCGCCGCGGATGCGGACAATCTTAAGCGATTAGCGTGAGCCGGCGCAGTCGGCCAAACGTCATAAGACGAATGACGCGCAACCTGAACCCGATCTCAACGCGAGACAAATGCAGGCCTGGCACGACTCGAACGCATCCCGCTGTCTCACGCTGCCCGGTGCAACCTGGCCGAACGGCTAACGACGCGGCAGCGCGCCGCGCGAGGGCGCCGATCCCGTATAATCAGTCGTTTAAGAAACAAACAGTTGGCGCATCTCACGATGCCGCCGGTAAAAGTCTGGAAACAGTCAGGACCGTCCCCCGCACGCTATGAAAGCCGCCGAAATCCGCGAGAAATTCCTCAAGTTCTTCGAATCGAAGGGCCATACGATCGTTCGCTCGTCGAGCCTTGTGCCCGGCAACGACCCGACGCTGCTCTTCACCAATTCGGGAATGGTGCAGTTCAAAGATGTGTTCCTCGGCGCTGAATCACGTCCGTATTCGCGCGCCACGACCGCACAGCGCAGCGTGCGCGCGGGCGGCAAGCATAACGACCTGGAAAACGTCGGCTATACGGCACGTCACCATACGTTCTTCGAAATGCTGGGCAACTTCTCGTTCGGCGACTACTTCAAGCGCGACGCGATCCACTACGCGTGGGAGTTGCTGACGGGCGTCTACCAGTTGCCGAAAGACAAGCTGTGGGTCACCGTGTATCACGAGGACGACGAAGCGCACGACATCTGGGCGAAGGAAGTGGGCGTGCCTGTCGAGCGCATCATCCGCATCGGCGACAACAAGGGCGCGCGTTACGCGTCGGACAACTTCTGGCAAATGGCCGACACCGGCCCGTGCGGCCCGTGCTCGGAAATTTTCTACGACCACGGCCCGGACGTTTGGGGCGGGCCGCCGGGGTCACCCGAAGAAGACGGCGACCGCTACATCGAGATCTGGAATCTCGTGTTCATGCAGTTCAATCGCGACGCGCAGGGCAACATGACGCCGCTGCCCAAGCAGTGCGTCGACACCGGCATGGGTCTCGAGCGTATCGCCGCGGTGTTGCAGCATGTGCACAGCAACTATGAGATCGACCTGTTTCAGGCGCTCATTCAGGCTGCCGCGCGTGAAACCGGCGTGAGCGATCTGACGAATAATTCGCTGAAGGTGATCGCCGACCACATTCGCGCGTGCTCGTTCCTGATCGTCGACGGCGTGATTCCTGGCAACGAAGGCCGCGGCTACGTGCTGCGCCGTATCGTGCGCCGCGCTATCCGTCATGGCTACAAGCTCGGCAAGAAGGGCTCGTTCTTTCACCGCATGGTGGCCGATCTGGTCGCACAAATGGGCGGCGCCTATCCGGAATTGAAGGACGCGGAGCAGCGCGTGACCGACGTGCTGCGTCAGGAAGAAGAGCGCTTCTTCGAGACCATCGAGCACGGCATGTCGATTCTCGAGAATGCGCTGGCCGACCTGGAAAAGAAGGGCGGCAAGACGCTCGACGGCGAGCTTGCGTTCAAGTTGCACGATACATATGGCTTCCCGCTCGACCTGACCGCGGACGTGTGCCGCGAGCGCGAAGTGACCGTCGACGAAGCGGCCTTCGACGAAGCGATGGCGCGTCAGCGCGAACAGGCTCGTGCGGCCGGCAAGTTCAAAATGGCGCAAGGCCTCGAATATTCGGGCTCCAAGACCACGTTCCACGGCTACGAAGAGATCGTCTTCGACGACGCAAAGGTAGTCGCGCTGTATGTAGACGGCGCGTCGGTGCAGGAAATCACGCACGGTCAACAGGCTGTCGTCGTGCTGGACCACACGCCGTTTTACGCGGAGTCTGGTGGCCAGGTCGGCGACCAGGGCTTGCTCGCGAATGCCAGCGTGCGCTTTGCGGTGACCGACACGCTGAAGGTCCAGGCCGACGTAGTCGGTCATCACGGCACGCTCGAACAGGGCACGCTGAAGGTGGGCGACGTCGTCAAGGCCGAAATCGACGCAGTGCGCCGCGCGCGCACGGCTCGCAACCACTCGGCCACGCACCTGATGCACAAGGCGCTGCGAGAAGTGCTCGGTTCGCATGTGCAGCAGAAAGGCTCGCTCGTCGATCCGGACAAGACACGTTTCGACTTCGCGCATAACGCACCGATGACGGACGAGCAGATCCGCCGCGTCGAGGAAATCGTGAACGCTGAAGTGCTGGCGAACGCGCCGGGCATCGTGCGCGTCATGTCGTTCGACGAAGCGGTGAAGGGCGGCGCGATGGCGCTGTTCGGCGAGAAATACGGCGACGAAGTGCGCGTGCTCGATCTTGGCTTCTCACGCGAGCTGTGCGGCGGCACGCACGTGCACCGCACCGGCGATATCGGCCTTTTCAAGATCGTGATGGAAGGCGGTGTGGCGGCGGGTATTCGTCGAGTGGAAGCAATCACGGGCGACAACGCGGTGCGCTTCGTGCAGGATCTCGACGCGCGCATCAACGCCGCGGCGGCCGTGCTGAAGGCGCAACCGTCGGAACTGACGCAACGCATCACGCAAGTGCAGGATCAGGTGAAGCAGCTCGAAAAGGAATTGAGCGCGCTCAAGTCGAAGATGGCCTCGAGCCAGGGGGACGAACTCGCCGGACAGGCAATCGAAGTGGCCGGCGTGCAGGTTCTCGCCGCCACGCTCGAGGGCGCGGACGTCAAGACGCTGCGCGAAACCGTCGACAAGCTCAAGGACAAACTGAAGAGCGCGGCGATCGTGCTGGCTTCCGTCGAAGGTGGCAAGGTCAGCCTGATTGCCGGCGTCACGGCGGACGCAAGCAAGAAGGTCAAGGCGGGCGAACTCGTCAACTTCGTTGCACAGCAGGTTGGCGGCAAGGGCGGCGGTCGGCCGGATATGGCACAAGCCGGCGGCACGGAACCGGCTAATCTGCCCGCGGCGCTCGCTGGCGTGAAGGGTTGGGTCGAAGCGCAGCTTTAATGGATTTTCGACCCGGCCGTCATTGGCCGGGGCAAGCTGAAACTGGCTAAAGACAGCGGAATTGGATCACGCGGGGCGCCGGATTGTTGGCGTGGCCCGTGGCCCGATTTTTTTTGCTCGGCCGGTTTTTCGGCTCGGGGTTTCTGGCTTGCCTCTTGACGCGACGTAAGTCGGGCGTGACGTCCAGTGGCCCATTGGAAACAGCCGGGAGGCGTCCAGCGCTACAGCGGGCAATCAGGCAACGCGAGCGCCCAGGCCTGGCCGAACGGTTGCGTCTGCATCTGCATCCCGACCTGCATCCACGACGGCATGTGCATCCGCAACTGCGCCTGCACCTGCTGCACCCGCACCCGCACCCTCCGTCCCCGCCAAACCCGCCGCGTTCTCCTGCGCGACGAGAGTCTGCTTCAGCGCATTGAGAGCCGACGAAAAATGCCCGCGTCGCCAGACGAGCAACGTCTCGACCACGCCAATATCCGGCAGGTCATGCACCGCGATATTGCTTGCGTCCGCTTGAAGTCCCAGCACCGACCGCGGCGCAACCGCCACGCCAGCGCCCGCGGCCACGCAAGCCACGATCGCGTGATACGAGCCGAGTTCCAGCACCCGCGCAGGCCTCACGCCGTGCTCCAGATACCACTTCTCGATATAGGCCCGGTAAGCGCAGCCGCGTTCGAACGCGACCAGCGTCGACAACGCGATATCGCGGACTTCGCGAATCGGCCGATGCCCGCGCGGCGTCAGCATCACCAGTTCTTCCCTGAACACCGGCACGGTCTCGAACAACTCGCCGAGGGCCGCCGGGTCTAGCGGCGTGGCCACCAGCGCGGCGTCCACTTCGAATTCGCGCACCCGCTCGATCAGCTTGCCCGTCGTGCCGGTTTCGAGTTCGAGTGCGACGTCGGGCCATTGCTGGTGATAGCGCGCCAGCAATCCTGGAAGACGCGTCGCCGCGACGCTTTCCATCGTGCCCAAACGCAGTCGTCCGCTCGGCCGGTCCGCGCGCACCGCGTGGCGCGCTTCGTCGGCGAGAGCGAGCAGTCGTTCGGCGTAGGGCAACAGTGTCTCGCCGGCAGGCGTCAGCACGAGGCGCCGCCCATCGCGGATAAAGAGGTCCGCTCCGAGTTGCTCCTCAAGCTGTTTGATGCGCGTCGTGACGTTCGATTGCACGCGATTGAGCTTCGCCGCGGCGCGCGTCACGCCGTTTTCGCGCACGACGGCCCGAAAAATCGTCAAGGCGGCCAAGTCCACGATTCTCTCCAGGCGATGGATGATATCCAAATTATTCATTTTTCATGATTGGATCGTCAAGCTAATATGGAACAGCCTCAGCTCAGGAGTGGCCGTCGGGCTGCTTTGGCTGCGGCTGGCCGCGTAGCGGCTTGTGCGAATCTCCGCGGTGTCTCGCGGGTTCCTGCGCTTCGCGCGCTTTTCCTTTGACCGGCCACCTATGAACGACCTCGCTTCCAAAGCCCCGCCCATGCCGGCAGAGCCACACGCGGCCCGGCGCGCAGCGTTCGCCTGCATGCTGACGCTGGCCGTCGCGCTGGGAATCGGGCGGTTTGCGTTCACACCGCTATTGCCGTTGATGCTGCACGGCGGCGCATTGGGTCAGCCGCCGATCGACATCCAGCATGGCGGCTGGCTCGCGTCGTTCAATTACGCGGGCTACTTTGTGGGCGCGCTCACGTGTGCGGCGTTGCGCGTGGAGCCCGCGCGAGTCGTGCGTTCGGGGCTCGTGCTGACTGTTCTGTTGACGCTGGCAATGGGCGTCACGAATCAGTTCTGGGTGTGGGCGGCGGTACGTTTCATCGCCGGGGCGGTGAGCGCGTGGACTTTCGTGTTCGCGTCGCAATGGGGTTTGCGTCGGCTCGCGGAACTCGGTCAGCCTGCATGGAGCGGCGTGATTTATACGGGGCCGGGGGTCGGCATCGTCGGGACTGGTTTGCTGGTTAGCGTGGCCGGCGGGTATGGCGCAACGGCCGGGTGGATCGGTTTCGGCTTGATTTCGGCGGTGCTGGCGGTGGCGGTTTGGCCGGCGTTTGGCGCCCCTGTCGATTCTGATACGCGGTCTGCGCATCGCGGCTCGGCGCCTTTGGTTAAAGCGCTGGCGAGGGGCGAGAGGGCCGCGAGCAAATCGCTCGCGGTAGGCGCTGGCGGCGTCGCTCGACCAGCGGGCGAGCCTGGCGCGTCCGGTTCAGGCCTTCCGACGAGGGGCGCTATAGTGACAGAGGGCTTTGCTGTTGCGACCTCCGGCTCAGCAACTGCAGCAAACGGTTTTGCCGCCGCGACGCCCAGCGCAAGGGCAGCAAATGAGTCTGCCACTGCGACTTCTGGCGCGACCGCACCGAACGGTCCTCCCAATGCGATACCCGATGCAACCGCTGCGAACGATCCTGCCAACGCGACGCCCGACGCAACCGATCCTGCCAACGCGACTTCCGACGCAACCGCACCGAACGATCCTGCCAACGCGACGCCCAATGCTACCGCGCGAGGCGACTATGCCGGCGCAACCCGACGCACCGCGAGCGACGAGCGCAGCCCCCATCGCGCGGACGCCTTCTGGCTCGTCGCGCTGTACGGTGTGCCCGGCTTCGGCTACATCATCACTGCGACGTTCCTGCCGGTGATCGCGCGCCATGCGCTGCCCGGCTCGCCGTGGCCCGACCTCTTCTGGCCGATGTTCGGCGCGGCGCTGATCGTCGGTGCATTGCTGGCTGCGCGCCTGCCGTTGCATCTGGACAACCGCGTGCTGCTGGCCGGCAGCTACGTGCTGCAAGCCTGCGGTATCGCGCTCGGCATTGTGTGGCCGACGGCGGGGGGGTTCTCGGTCGGAAGCATTCTGATCGGCGTCCCATTTACCGCGATTACGTTGTTCGCGATGCGCGAGGCGCGGCGCCTGCGCGGCGATAACGCGGCCGGCCTGATGGGCTATGCGACGGCCGCCTATGGCATGGGTCAGATCGTTGGACCGCTGGTCGCTGCACCGATCGCCGCGCACACCGGCTCTTTTTCGCCTGCTTTATGGCTGGCGGCCGGCGCGCTGCTGTTGGGCGCGGTCGTTCTCGTCGTCGTCGCACGGATGCCCCGCGGACGAGGGCGCATGCCGGACTGCGGCTGCGGTTGAGGCGGGCGCCGCTGCTGTCGAAATATGATGGTTAATCGCAGTGGCTTAACGGCTGCCGTTGGACGCCGACGGCAGGGCACCGGCGACAAGACGTCCGCGGTCAGACACCTAGGCTGGGCGCGCGCGGTTGAACCCTCTCGGCAAGACACCTGCGGTACATACCCGAGGAGCCCGCCTGCAGCGCAAGGCCCGCGCTCGCTCGCCCGCGCCCAACCCCCACCGCCGTTTCCTGCTCCTCCTCAATCGAAAAACAAATCATGCACGGTGGCACTAAAATGACCGCTTTCCGCCATCCCCGCGCGTCGGTTGCCGGTCGCGCCGCCCGTCATGCAACATTTCGCGTCCGACAACTACGCCGGCATCTGTCCTGAAGCGCTCGACGCGCTGATCGCCGCCAACAACAGCGGCCACGAACCGGCCTACGGCGACGACTCGTGGACCAATCAGGTATGCGACCGTCTGCGCGAACTGTTCCAGACCGACTGTGAAGTGTTCTTCGTGTTCAACGGCACGGCAGCCAATTCGCTTGCACTCGCGTCGCTGTGCCAGTCGTACCACTCGGTGATCTGCCACGAACTCGCCCACATCGAAACCGACGAATGCGGCGGCCCTGAATTCTTCTCCGGCGGCTCGAAGCTGCTGACGGCGCCGGGCATCGGCGGCAAGCTCACGCCGGATGCCATCGAGGCGGTCGTCACGCGCCGCGCCGACATTCACTATCCGAAGCCAAAAGTCGTGACACTCACGCAGTCGACGGAAGTGGGCACTGTCTACACCGTCGAGGAGGTGCGTGCGATCGCCGCGATAGCCAAGCGGCGTCATCTGAAAGTGCATATGGACGGCGCGCGGTTTGCGAATGCCGTTGCAGCGCTGGACGTGCATCCGTCCGAGATCACTTGGCGCGCGGGCGTCGACGTGCTTTGTTTCGGGGGCACGAAGAACGGTTTGCCGGTGGGCGAGGCGGTGGTGTTCTTCGACCGCGCGCTCGCCGACGACTTCGCCTACCGTCTGAAGCAGGCGGGCCAACTCGCGTCGAAGATGCGCTTCATTTCCGCACCGTGGCTCGGTCTGCTTGATAACGACGTGTGGTTGCGCAACGCACGTCATGCAAACGCTATGGCGCAACTATTGCAAACGCGGTTGCAGGAAATTCCGGGCGTGAGCATCATGTTTCCGCGCGAGTCGAACGCGGTTTTCGCGCAGTTGCCCGCGCAAGCCGCGAAGGCGATGCGTGCGCGCGGCTGGAAGTTCTACGAGTTCATCGGCGCGGGCGGTTGCCGGCTGATGTGCGCGTGGGACACGCAGCCGGAAACGGTCGAGCGTTTCGCGGCGGAGGTCCGGGAGTTGTGCGCGGCGTAAGATTGCGTCCCGGGGCAAACCGCGTGAGTCAGGAGACGATGTGCCGGGGTTCCAAGGTGCTGAAAGCGTATAAGGGCGCCGGAGTAGCGAAGTAGCGAAGTAGCGAAGTAGCGAAGTAGCGAAGTAGCGAAGTAGCGGAGTACCGGAGTGCGGAAGCACCAAAGTACTAAGGCGTCGAAGTACAAAGCGTGGAAGTACCAAAGCGTGGAAGTACCAAAGCGTCGAAGTACCAACGCGCCATGACGCCAACCTGCGGGAATGCCCGAATGCTGATCCACCGTGATCCCGCCAGCACGCCGCATCGATCGCCGATCAAGATAGAACCACAAGCCATTCACCATGACCGAATACCGATTTTGTCCCCGCTGCTCAACGCCTTTGATCGAGCGGGCCGACGCCGAGCATGAGGGCGGGCGCATCCGCCAGACGTGTCCCGATGGGCAATGCGGCTACGTGCACTGGAACAATCCGCTGCCAGTGGTCGCGGCGATCGTCGAGTACGAGGGCAAGATCCTGCTCGCGCGCAACGCCGCCTGGGCGGAGGGCGTGTTTGCGCTGATCACGGGCTTCCTCGAAAACGGCGAGACGCCGGAAGAGGGCATTGCACGCGAGGTGTGGGAAGAGACGTCGTTGCATGCGGAGTCGGTCGAACTGATCGGCGTGTATGAGTTCATTCGCAAGAACGAACTGATTATCGCGTATCACGTGAAGGCGCATGGCACCATTTCCCTGTCGCCCGAACTGCTCGAATATCGGCTGGTCGAGCCGGCTAAGCTGCGGCCCTGGCGCGCGGGGACCGGGCAGGCGCTTGGCGAATGGATGCGGCGGCGCGGCTTGCCGTTCGAGTTCGTCGACAAGCCGGGGCAGTAAGCGTGCGCAAGCCATGTTCGTCGGCCGGCATGCTCGGTCAATAGTCTCCGCGAACTGGGCAACGGCATGACGACGCGCGCCACTTCCAACACCAACACCAACACCAACACCAACACCAGGTTCGCCCCGCCCCAATGTCCAAACCTGCCCCCGCTGCGCGAAGCTCGTACCCGCACCTCCTCGCGATCACCACGCGCTGGATGGACAACGACGTCTACGGCCACGTGAACAACGTCGTCTATTACAGCTACTTCGATACGGTGGTGAACGAGTATCTGATTCGCGCTGGCGTGCTCGACTTCGAGCATGGCGCGACCATTGGTCTCGTGGTCGAGACGCATTGCAACTATTTCGCGCCGCTGGTGTTTCCCGAGCGCGTCGAAGCTGGCTTGCGTGTGACGCGGCTCGGCGCATCGAGCGTGCGCTACGAAGTCGGGCTGTTCAGGGAAGGCGACCACGAATCCGTCGCGCAAGGCCACTTCGTGCATGTGTACGTGGACCGCGTCACGCGCCGTCCGGTGAGCCTGCCCGATGAACTGCGCGCGGCGCTCGAGCCGATCAGCGTGCGCACCGGCACAGCGGCGGACTAGGCACGTGCAGTCGTTCGCCATCAATCTGCTCAACGGGATCAGCTTCGGCCTGCTGCTGTTCATGCTGTCGGCGGGGCTGACGCTGATCTTCAGCATGCTCGGCGTACTCAACTTCGCGCACGCGAGCTTCTACATGCTCGGCGCGTACGTCGGCTATTCGGTGGCCGCGCGGGCCGGATTCTGGAGCGCGCTCGTGATCGCGCCGCTCGTCGTCGGTTTGATCGGTGCGGCACTGGAGCGCTGGCTGTTGCGTCGAGTGCGAAGTCATGGGCATCTCGCGGAATTGCTGCTGACGTTCGGCGCCGCGTATGTGCTCGGCGAGCTCGTCAAGCTCGGCTGGGGCTTGAGCCCGCTCGGCGCGACTGTGCCGGCCGCGCTCGACGGCCCGCTCTTCACGCTCTACGGCGCGACGTTCGCACGTTATCGCGCGTTCATGATGGCGGTGTCGCTTGCGATGCTCGCCTTGCTGTACGCGGTGCTGCGCGTCTCGAAGGCGGGCCTCATCGTGCGTGCCGCGCTCACGCACCCGAGCGCCGTCGAAGCGCTCGGCCACAATGTGCCGCGTGTCTTCACCGGCGTCTTCGCGGCAGGCACGGCGCTCGCCGCACTGGCCGGCGTAATCGGCGCGCCGCTTTCAGTGATCGAACCGGCGATGGCCGAATCGCTCGGCTCGATCGTGTTCGTCGTCGTCGTGATCGGCGGGCTCGGTTCGTTGGGCGGCGCGCTGGCTGCTTCGCTGCTAATCGGCTGCGTGCAGACCCTGGCCGTGGCGAGCGACGTTTCGCTCGGCGACGTGCTGGCCACTTTCGACGCTTCGCTGCCGCGCGAATGGGACACGCTGACGCTCGCGCAGCTTGCGCCACTGATTCCGTATCTGCTGCTCGTCGCGATGCTGGCGCTGCGCCCGCGCGGACTCTTCGGCCGGCGCGACGACCATGCGTGAACTCCTCACGCCAGAGCCCGCACAAGCGTCGCCAGTACCCGGCGCTCAGCGCTCTCACGCGATGTGGCGTCGCCTCGCACCGTGGCTCGCGTTGATCCTGCTGCTTGCCGTGCCGCCTTTCGTGTGGCGGCAAAGCTGGGTGCTCGCCTATCTCGCGCAGACCGCCACGATGATCGTCTTCGCGCTCTCCTACAATCTGCTGCTCGGTGAAACGGGACTGCTGTCGTTCGGACACGCCGCATATTCCGGCCTCGGCGCGCTGATTGCCGCGCAGGTGTTCAACCGCCTCGGCGTGCCGCTCGTGCTGCTGCCGCTGATCGGCGGCGCGGGCGCGGCGTCGTGCGGGGCGCTGCTCGGCTTCGTATCGACGCGTCGGGCCGGGACCGCGTTCGCAATGATTACGCTCGGCATCGGCGAACTCGTCGCGGCCGCCGCGTGGACCTTGCCCGACTGGTTCGGCGGCGAAGCGGGTGTCGCGATAGACCGCGCAAGCGGGCCGATGCTCGGCGCCTTTACGTTCGGCCCCGCACGCGAGGCTTATACGCTGATCGCGCTGTGGTGCCTGCTCGCGAGCGCGGCGATGTTCGCACTGTCGCGCACGCCGTTCATGCGCCTCGCCAACGCGGTGCGCGACAACCCGGCGCGCGCCGCGGCCATCGGCTGCTATCCGCGCCGCATTCGCTACGGCGTTGTCATGGTGTCGGCGTTTTTCGCGGGCGTCGCGGGTACGCTTGCGCTGATCAATGTCGAACTGGTGTCGACCGAAAGCGTGAGCATGGTGCGCTCGGGCGCGGTGCTGATCGCCACGGTGATCGGCGGCACGGGCGTCTTTTTCGGGCCGGTCGCGGGCGCGGTGGTGCTGACGTTTTTCAGCGTGGCGGTGGCCAGCGTCACGCGGGCCTGGCTGTTTTATCTGGGGCTTTTCTTTATCGTGATCGTGGTCGCTGCGCCCGATGGGCTCGCCGGCTTTGTGCAGCGGCATACGGCGCGGCTCGCGCGTTTCGGCTGGCGTCCATGCCGCGCCGTCTACGTCTGCGGCATGGGTGCGGTTCTGCTGTTGACCGCCGCCACGGTGCTAGCGGTGCAGTGGGCTTACGCCATCCAGTTCGGCGCGGACGAGAGCGCTGCGCTGCGCGTCGGCGATCAGTCTTCGTTGATATCGTTTGTTGTGTTGTCGCCGTTGCGGCTCGGCGCTACGATCTTCGTGCTCGCCGCGTTCGGCGCAGTGGCGGCTCTGTACGCATCGCGCGCGCAAAGCCGTCTTGCGGCTCATGCACGCGCGATGCAAAACGCGGAAGGCCCGCGATGATTCCCGCGCTCGCCCTCTATGGCGTCGAAAAGCGCTTCGGCTCCACGCGCATTCTGCGCGGCGTGAACCTCGCGATCCAGCCTGGCGAACGGCATGCGCTGATTGGCCCGAACGGTGCGGGCAAATCCACGCTTTTCAGTCTCATTGCCGGCGGCGCGCGGCCCGACGCCGGGCGCATCGACCTCTTCGGTGCGCAGATCACGCGCCTTGCGCCGGCGGCGATTGCGCGCCGCGGCCTCGCGCGCAGCTTCCAGAGCACGAGCGTGTTTGCACGGTTGAGCGTGTACGACAATCTGCGCTGCGCCGCGATGCTCGGCGAACGCGACCGCACGCGCTGGTGGCAGCGTTTCGCCGGCTCATCCACGGTTGATGCACGCGCGGCACAGGTGCTCGAAGCAGTCGGCCTCGGCGCACGCATGCACGTTCAGGCCGGCACGCTGAGCTATGCCGAGCAGCGCGCGCTCGACCTTGGCATCGCGCTCGCAGGCGGCGCGCATACGTTGTTGCTCGACGAGCCGACTGCCGGCATGAACCGCGCGGAAGCGGCACGCGCCATCGAACTGATCCGCGAGACCACGGCGGGCCGCACGCTGCTGATGGTCGAGCACGACATGGATGCAGTGTTCGCCATCGCCGATCGCATTTCAGTGCTTGTGCAAGGGCGCATTATCGCGAGCGGCACGCCCGCCGCGATTCGCGCGGATGCCGCGGTGCGCGCCGCGTATCTCGGCAAAGGGTTCGACGCATGACACCCTTGCTCGAAATTCGCGGACTCAATGCATGGTACGGGCCGAGCCAGGCGTTGCACGGTGTGAGCTTGCAAATCGACGCGGGCGAGGTGCTCGCGCTCGTCGGCCGCAACGGATCGGGGCGCTCGACACTCGCCCGCGCGATCATGGGCCTCGTGCGTGCCGATGGCGCGTTGCGCTTCGCGGGCCGCTCGCTTGCCGGGCTGCGTACCTTTGAAATCGCGCGGCTCGGCATCGGCTATGTGCCCGAGCATCGAGATGTGTTTCCCACGTTGAGCGTCGGCGAAAACCTCGAGCTCGGCATAGCGTCGCGCAATCGCGGGCGCAAGCCGCGCTTTACCATCGACGACGCGTACACGCTTTTCCCGGTGTTGCGCGAACGCCAGCGTACGCGCGCCGGGGCCCTGTCCGGCGGCGAGCAGCAGATGCTGAGCCTCGCCCGCGCGCTGCTCGGCGATCCGGACCTGCTCGTGATCGACGAGCCCGGCGAGGGCCTCGCGAGCTTCGTGATGCAACAGGTCGCGCAATGCCTGCGCGTGTTGCGGGAGCGTGGCATGGCGATGCTGCTGATCGAACAGCGCCTCGTGATCGCGCCGGACATTGCGAGCCGCGTCGCGGTGATGGGGCATGGCGAGATCGTGTTCGACGGCGAACTTCACGCGTTTTTGCAGCGTCCCGACGTCATCCGCGAATGGCTCGGCGTGGGCTGAATGCTTTCGCGGCGCGCGATGGTCCTCTTGCCCGCATGAGCTTTTTCCAATTCAATCCGGTCCACGCAAAAAAGGGCGACGGCATTAGCGTTTGAATCTCCGTTTCCAACGCGCCGTTTGCGCCCGCTCTGCGCGGCTTTGCGCCGACGCGTCACAGCGATTCAAACGCTTGATCGTTTGGTGAGCGCCCTCCAGAAATCTTGTCGGCAGCGCGCGTACAAATAAAGACAATCAGGTCGAAAGGCGCACGACGTCGGCGTGAGGTATGAAGACGCGTCGCGCTTCAGGAGGAGACATCATGAACGAGACAGACGCTGTCGACCAAAGGCCCGCTAAAGAGTCGTGGTCCGCGCATGCGTATTGCCCATGCGTGCCGAACCGGCGTGGATGGCGAGCGCCGCTTGGCGCGACCACATCGGTGTTGATCGCAGCGCTACTGACGTGCGCGTGTGCCGACGCAAGCTCGACGGCGAACCAGACGGCATCGTCGACCATGCAGCCGTCGCAAAACGCAACAGATCCCGACGCACCAGCCGCTTCAGCGCCGCGACCCGCTATCGAAGCCGCGAAGGCCAGACAGCTTGCCTTCGAGCAAAGCATCGCGGCGCGCGTGCCGGCGGCGAGCGGCCTCAGTGCAAGACGCAGCCGCGCGCTGACGCTGCGCGATTCGGGCATCGACGGTTCGCTGATGTTCGCGCGCGACGTCGACTTTCGCGTGACGGGCGACATCGGCTTCATGATTCACGACATGGCAGCGACGCTCGTTCCATCGCGGCCGGGCGAGCCGATCGTATTCGACGACCCGACGAGTCTGACCATCGACGTTCATCGCGGCGAGGTCACGCTCGACGGCGCGAAGCTCAGCGCGATCTTCAACCGTTATCTGTTCCAGTATCAAGGCTCGCCGCTGCGCAACATGCGCGTCGTGCCGCAGGATGGCGGCACCTTGCGCATCACCGGCGAGATGCGTCGCGACACATGGGTGCGGATCGTGCTGTCCGGTTCGCTGTCGATGCGTAGCGCCGACGAACTCGTGTTCCGTGCCGATCACGTGGAGGTCGCGGGCGTGGCCGCCGACAGCTTGATGCGGGCCGCGCACGTCAGGATGGCCGACCTGCTGAAAGTGGCTACGCCGATTGCGCGGCTCGACGGCGACGACGTCGTCATGCAGGTCGCGAAACTGACGCCGCCGCCCGCGCTACGCATGAGGATCGCGAAGATCGACACGAGCGCGGCGGGTGTGCGCTTCATGCTGGACGACGGCGCGATGCCGAAGATCGACTGGCCCGCGAACATGCCCGCGCGCGGCATGCTGGTGGAAGGCGGGGACGTCAAATTCATGCGCTCGATGCCGATGAATATCGACATGGCGCTCACGCCCATCGATGCAAGCGCGCCGTTCGTGCTAGACCTGTATCACTACCGCGAGCAGATGGCTGCAGGCTATTTCACCTTCGACGAAGCCGGCGCTCTCGACGTGCATCTGCCTTCGTACACGACGCTTGCAAGCGCAGCGAAAGAGCCGCCGCCGCAAACCGGCAGTGCGAGCGCGCGCTTTAATGACAGTTTCATTCGTGCGCAGCAGGCTTCGCTCGCACAGGCGCGGCTCGTGTGGCGACGCGTGCCGCAGACTTTGCCGGGCACCTCGGCGGCGCGCGCGATCCCTGTCAGCATGCGCAAGCCGTTTTATAGCGAAGGGCAGGGGACTCGAACCCCCACACCCAACGACGAGCGCCATTCGCTCGGCGCGGCGCCGTTGATTCACGTCGAGAACGTCGACTTCTACGTAGCTGGGCGCATCGGTTTTCACGTGCGTTCGCTAGACGCGCAGATGATCCACAAGACGCCGGGCCAACCTGTCGATCTGGACGACCCGAATCAATACGACATACGCATCATCGGCGGAGAAGTGATCGAGCCGTGGCCGGCAATGGCAGCGCTTTTTAACGACTATCTGCTCGATTACGAGCCGCGCTCGCTCAATGACCTGCAACTGCAACCGAGGGACGGCAAGCTCGAAGTCACGGGCGGCATCAAGTTATGGAATCACTTTCCCGGCGTGTGGCTGCCCACGACGATGAGCGGCACCATCGTGGCAAAAGATGAGCGGCATCTCGTGTATGAGCCGTCGTCGGTGAAAGTGCTGGGGGTGCCGCAGGCTGGGTTGCTGCGCGCGCTGGATATTCCGCTTGCCTCGTTGACGCCGTTTGCGCGCAAGGGCGTCGCGTTGCGAGGCAACGAACTCGTGTTCGATCAGTACACGGTGTTTCCGCCGCCCGTCTTGCAAGGGCGTCTTGCAAGGGCGACAGTAACGGACGAAGGCCTCGTGCTGAAGTTCAAGCGCGAGACAGGCGTCGCGCCCGCGCGGCCGCCGGCAAACGTCGCCGACGCGGCGAAAAGTTATGTATGGATCGAGTCGGGCGACGTGAAGATGTTCAACTCGCTCGTCACGAATGCGCGGACGTTCATCAAGGACAGCTCGAACGCCGGCGCGATGAAGTTCGATTTATACGGCTACCGCAGGGACGTTTCGAAGGGCACGGTGAAAATGGGCGCCGATGGCGGGCTCGAAGTGGACCTTGCCGCGCGAGGTAAATGATCGGGCATTGCCTCGCTCGCCCCGAGGCAAACCACGCGGCTCAATCTTCCTTGTTAATGATCCATTCGTGCGCCGGATCGTTGCGGAAATGCCAGACACGTTGAGCGCCCGCCATTACATTCAGATAATACGAGTCGTAGCCATACGGCACGACCACCGGATGATAGCCGCGCGGCACCATCACGACGTCGTGATCTTCGACGGCCAACGATTCGTCGATGTCGCGCATATCGGTGTACACGCGCTGAAACGCAAAACCCTGTGGCGGATTCAACCGGTGGTAGTAAGTCTCTTCGAGCGAACTCTCGTGAGGCACGTTGTCGGTGTCGTGCTTATGCGGCGGGTAGCTCGAAGCGTGCCCGCCAGGCGTTCTTACTTCAACCACCAGCAGCGACTCCGCCGGCTCGGTTTGCGGGAGAATGTCGCATACGTATCGCGTATTGAGGCTCTTGCCGCGCGTCGAGCGCTTCATTGAAGACGGCTCGATCAGGCGCGCAGGCAACTCGCCTTTCGCGGGCGCGCTCGCCACGCCAATTTCGGCATCGCGGCAGGCACGCACGGTGGCGCGCACGCCTGGCGGCAAATACACCGCGTAAGGCGCGGCATCTTCGAATACGCTGTCGCGCGAACCGAGCGAGCTCCACTTCGTGTCCGCCGTTTCGATATCCACCGCGCCGGTGAGCACGACAATGCAGACTTCTCGCGACGGCTCCATCACGTGCACGACTTCGCTCGTGCCGAGACGGTAAGCGGCAAAGCCGACATACCGCCAGCATGCAGATGCCGGTGTCACTCGCGCGATCGTCTGGCCTTCGCGCTGCGCCTTTACCAATAGGGTCATGCTGCCTCCTGCGTAGTGCGCTGGGTGCTGCCGTGCGGCGCGTCGGGCGGTGCATCGGCGAGCGCCCGCAAGGTCCTGAAGCCCTTCTGCGCATACTCGAACGAGGGCGCCACGACCGGGTCCTGTTCCGCTTCGACGACGAGCCAGCCGGAATAACCATGTCGCTTCAGACGCGCGATGATCGACGCGAAATCGACGGCACCGTCGCCGGGCACCGTGAACGCGCCCGCGATCACGGCGTCGAGAAAACTCCAGTTGCGATTGCGCGCGAGTTTGATGACGGCAGGGCGCACATCCTTGCAATGCACATGGCACACGCGGCCGATGTGTTTGTCGAGCACGGTAAGCGGATCGCCGCCTGCGAACGTGATATGCCCGGCATCGAACAGCAGGCCGACTGCATCACTCGTGCGCGACATCAACTGGTCTACGTCAGCCGGCGTTTCCACATAAGCGCCCATATGATGATGGTACGCAAGCCGCACGCCGCGGCTTAGCGTATAGCGCGCGAATTCATCGACACGTGCCGCGTATGCGGCCCATTGCGCGTCGCTGAAAAAGCGTGGCCGTTGGTATAGAGGCTTCGGCGCGCCCTGAATGGAATCGGCCACTTCGCCGTACACCATCACCGTTGCGCCGTTTTGCGCGAGCAGTTCGAGATGCGGGCCGACCTCCGAGATTTCCTCTTCGACGCTGCGTTGCGCGAGACGTCCCGAGTACCAGCCCGAGACGAGCGCAAGATCGTATTGCGCCAGAAGCGCCTTCAACGCCTGCGGTTCGCGCGGAAACTTGTTGCCGAGCTCGAAGCCCTCGTAACCGATCGTGCGTCCTTCGGTGAGCGCCAGGTCGAGCGGCGTCTCGCCACCGAGCGAGGGCAGATCGTCGTTCATCCACGACAACGGGTTGATGCCAATGCGTACGTTCAAAGCTGTCATGCGAGCGTCCTTAATCGTTGGCTTTGGTGTTGTCGCTGCGGTTGCCACCGCCGTTGCCGCTGCGGCTGTGCACTGTCGAGCCAGCCGGACCAATCGGTTTGCCGCGTGCCGCGATCTGCGCGTCGTAGGTTGCTCGCGCGTCTCGCACGCTCGCTCGCGGCGATACTTCCGGCACGGCGACTTCCCACCACCAGCCACCGTCGGCCGTGGTGCGGGCCGGATCGGTGTCGATGCTGATCACGTAAGTCCGGTCCGCCGCGCGCGCGCGTTGCATTGCGGCTTCGAGTTCGATCACATTCGCCACATGTTCCGCCTGCGCACCAAGTGCGCGGGCATGCGCGGCAAAGTCGATTTGCGGCGCGCCGGGCGGACCCTGCATGCAGTCTGCGAGCAGGTTGTTGAACGGTGCGCCGCCGCATGCCTGTTGCAGTCGATTGATGCAACCGTAGCCGCGATTGTCGAGCACCACGATAATCAGCTTCGCGCCGAGCATCACCGACGTGGCGATCTCGCTGTTCATCATCAGATAGCTGCCGTCGCCCACCATCACGATCACTTCACGCTCGGGCCGCGCAAGCTTGGCGCCGAGTCCGCCGGCGATTTCATAGCCCATGCACGAGTAGCCATATTCGACGTGATACGCGCCTGGCCTTCCGGCGCGCCACAGCTTGTGCAATTCAGCGGGCAAGGTGCCAGCCGCGCACACGACGATGTCATTCGCCGGCGAATTCGCGCTTGAACGTTGCACCGCGCCGATCACATCGCCCTCGTAAGGCAGCATCGAATCGCGTTGCGGCGCATGCGTAAGCGTATGCACCGTGTCGCGCCAGCTCGCGGCGAGTTCGTGCGCGCGCGAGGTCCACGCGCGATCCGCGCGCCAGTCTTGCAGACGTTCGGCGAGCGCATCGAGCGCGAGACGCGCATCCGCTTCAACCACTTGTGCGCGATGCTTGAGACCGTCGAATGCATTGGCATTGATGCCGATCACGTCCGCTTGCGTGAACAGCGTATTCGAGCCGGTCGTGAAGTCCTGCAAGCGCGTGCCGAGCGCGAGCACGCAATCGGCATCGTGTGCAAGTGCGTTCGCGGCAGGCGAGCCGGTCACGCCCAATGCGCCCACGTTCAGCGGATCGTCCCATGCAAGCGACCCCTTGCCGGCTTGCGTCTCGGCCACCGGAATGCCGTGTGCGGCCGCAAAGCGTTGCAGCGCATCGGTCGCGCGGCCGTAGAGCACGCCGCCACCCGCGACGATCAGCGGACGCTTCGCCCGCTGCAAACGCTCGATAGCAGCGTCGATTTCGTCGACGCGTGGTGCGGGCGAATAAAACGTGACGACGCGCGGTGCGAAGAAGTCGGCGGGGAAGTCCCACGCCTGTGCCTGTACGTCTTGCGGCAACGCGAGCGTGACCGGTCCGCACGACGCGGCGTCGGTGAGCACACGCAGCGCGCGCGGCAGCGCATTCAGCAATTGCGCCGGATGCACGATGCGATCGAAGTAGCGCGACACCGGCTTGAATGCGTCGTTCGCGGAAACGCCGCCATCGTGGAAATCTTCAAGCTGCTGTAAGACAGGGTCGGGCGCACGCGACACGAAGATGTCGCCAGGCAACAGCAGCACCGGCAAACGGTTCACATGCGCGAGAGCGGCAGCGGTCAGCAGATTGGTGGCGCCTGGTCCGATCGAAGTGGTAACCGCCATCATGCGGCGGCGAAAATGCGCCTTTGCATAGGCAATCGCGCTATGGGCCATCGCCTGTTCGTTGTGTGCGCGCAGCGTGGGCAGTTCATCGCGATGCTGATACAAGGCCTCGCCCATGCCGGCGACATTGCCATGACCGAAGATCGCAAACACGCCGCCGAAGAGCGGCTCGGTGCTCGCGCCGTCTTCGCTCGCGACGCGTTGCGCGGCGAGATAGCGCACGAGCGCTTGCGCAGTGGTCAGGCGGATCGTGCTTTCTACGGCCGCGCCGCCTGCGAATGCCGCTTCGTCATGCTCATGATGTAACACGCGCTGATTCATGCCGCCTGCTCCTGATGAACACGATTGTTCGCGCCATGTGTCGCGGCGACGTCGCCGCGCGCCGCGCGCCATGACGCGATCAGCGTTTCGAAAGTGTGGCGCACGCGCGCGATCAGTTCGTCGTCGCCGATCTCGCCGGCGAGCCACGCATGGCTCGGCTCGTGGAAAATCGTGCGGCCCACGGTGAAGCCGCGGCACGTCGACGATTGCGCCGCCGCGCGAAAGCCCTCGTTCAACTGGTCGACGCCCGCCGATAAACCGAGCAGCACGACGCCGCGGCAATACGGATCACGCTCGGCGATCAACGCGTCGATGTTGCGCCATTGCGCGGCGTCCATCGGTTCGAGCTTCCACCACTCGGGATAGATACCGATGTTGTAAAGCCGCTTCAGCGCCCGATACACGACGTCCGGCCCCTGCAGTAGGTTCGTATGCTTCGGCGGAATCACTTCGAGCAGCAATTCATGGCCGCTTGCTTGCGTTGCGTCGTAGAGCGCGCGCAATTGTGCTTCCTGTTCGAGACGCTGTTCGATGGGTTCGTCGGGATGGAGTTGCACAAGGCACTTCGCGACGTGTTCCCGCGGCCACGGCACGAGCGTCGTGCCCACCGAGCGACCGTGGTCGAAAACGAGCGGCACGGAGCCCGGCAGTTCGACCGGACGGCCGATCCACCAGCCGCGGCCCGTTGCCGCGTTGAGCGCGTCCTGACCATAACGGTCGTCGATCAGCACACCGATGCGGCCTTGCAGGCCCAATGCGCTTTCGGTCTGTGCGACGGCGTCGACGAACAGGCCTTTGAGATGAGCGATGCGCGCTTCGCTTGCGCCGGTCTGCTGCGCGAGTTCGAAGAACTGATTGCGATGGTCGAACGCGAAGCCGAGCACCTCCTCCCACTGCTTGCGCGCGGGCGTCACGCGATGCAGGCGCGCCAGTGTTGCGTCGCGATCAGGACGGCGCATACGCTCGGGATCGGCCTTTGCCTCGCGCAGAAAGTAGTCCAGTTCCGCGGGCGTCGGCATGGCCGGCGCGCACGCATGACGCGAGACGACCAGCGCGCCGCTTGCATTGGCCGCACGCGCACAGGCGTCGAGCGGTTGATCGCGCAACCAGCCCGAAAGAAAACCGGACGCGAACGCGTCGCCGGCACCGAGTACGTTCAGCACTTCCACTTCCACGCCGCCGTGAACCGGCGCGTCGTCGAGCGAGGCGGGCACTTCTCCGTCGATGATCTGGCAACCCATCGGCCCGCGCTTGAGCACGAGTGTGGCCGGCGTGACCGCGCGCACCATCGCGAGCGCGTCGACGAGATCGCTCTTGCCGCCCGCAATGCGGAACTCCTCCTCGGTACCGATCACGAGGTCGAACAACGGCAGAATGCGCTGCAAATGTGCGGTGACGCCTTCGCTTGCGACGAAGCGTGTTTCGCCGTCCGCTTTACCCGTCAAGCCCCACAAGACAGGGCGATAATCGATGTCGAGCACGGTGCGCACCTGGTTGCGTCGCGCGTAATCGAGCGCGCGGCGGCTGGTGCGGTTCACCTGTTCGGTGGAGAAGTGCGTGCCGGTAATCAGAAGCGCCTTCGACGACGCGATAAACGCCTCGTCGAAATCCGCTTCGTCGACAGCCATGTCCGCGCAGTTCTCGCGATAGAAGATCAGCGGGAACGTATCGCGATCCTTCAGGCCGAGCAGCACGAGCGCGGTCAGACGTTCGGGATCGACGCGCACGTGGCTCACGTCGCAGCCTTCCTTCGTCAACGTCTCGGTGAGAAAACGGCCCATGTGATCGTTGCCGACCCGCGCGAGCATGGCCGATGCAAGTCCGAGCCGCGCGCAGCCGAATGCAATGTTCGCCGACGATCCGCCGAGATACTTCGCGAAGCTCGACACGTCCTCGAGCCGCGCACCAACCTGCTGCGCGTACAGATCGACGGCGAGGCGGCCAAGACAGACGATGTCGCGGCTGCGGCCCGGTGCGAAGCGGCTGCCGGCGTTCGAGCCGGATGTACCGGACGTGTCGGCGGTTCCGCCCGACGTCTGCCCGGGCGTGCCGCTGAATGTACTGGAGTGAGCCATGAATGTCCCTGAATGACGGAGCGCGGCAAGCGATGCCACGGCAGCAGCCGCCGCGCGAATGAATCAGATCGTTGCGCCTTCTAGTTCGCCTATCATCTTCTGCATCTCGGCGCCGCCCGCCATCATGTCGAGCACTTCGTCCTTGGTGATCGTCTCTTTCGTAAACGTGCCGAGCGATTTGCCGCGATTGAGCAACGTGAACGAATCGCCGATCGGATATGCGTGATGCACGTTGTGCGTGATGAAGATCACCGAGATGCCTTTCGCGCGCGCCTTGTGGATCAGCTTCAGCACATTGAAGCTCTGCTTGACGCCGAGCGCGGCAGTCGGCTCGTCGAGAATCAGCACGCGTGCGCCGAAGTGGATTGCACGCGCAATCGCGAGGCACTGTTTTTCGCCGCCCGACATCGTGCCGATCGGCTGATGCGGGTCGCGCACGTTGATGCCCATTTCCGCGAGCTTGTCGCGGGCCGTGATCGCGCTTGTTTCAAGGTCCATTACGTTAAGGAACCCGAACAGTTTCTTTTGCGGCTCACGACCCATGAAGAAGTTGCGCGCAACCGAGAGCAGCGGCACCAGTGCGAGATCCTGGTAGACGGTCGCAATGCCGAGATCGAGCGCGTCTTTCGGCGACTCGAACAGCACCGGCTTGCCGTCGACGAGATACTGGCCCGACGACGGTTGATGCACGCCCGCCAGCGTTTTGATCAGCGTCGACTTGCCCGCGCCGTTGTCGCCGAGCAGGCAGTGCACTTCACCGCGTTTCAGGCGCAAAGTCACGCCGCTCAGTGCGATCACTTTTCCAAAGTACTTGTTGACGTTTTCGAGCGCGAGGATCACGTCGTCCTGCGGCGCGGCGCCCGGCAGATTCATCGGATTCGTCACGTTGTTCGTATCGGACATGTTCATCTCCTCGTTACGATTGCGCGACGCGACGGCGCACATAGTGATTGAACAGCACGGCGATCAGCAGCATTACGCCGAGGAACACGCGGAACCAGTCGGAGCTCACATTCGTGTAGGTAATGCCGATTTGCACGACGCCGAAAATCAATGCGCCGAAACACGCGCCGATCACCGAGCCGTATCCGCCCGTCAACAACGTACCGCCAATCACCGCGGCTATGATCGCTTCGAATTCCTTCTGCAAGCCGCGGTCCGCCGCAGCCGAGCCGATATCGCACACTTGCAGCACGGCGAACAGGCACGAGCAGAACGCAGTCAGCACGAACAGCAGAATTTTCACGCGACGCACGGGAATACCCACGTTCTTCGCGGCATTCGCATCGCCGCCCACCGCGAGAATCCAGTTTCCGGCGCGTGTTTTCGCGAGGACGAACGCGCAGATCGCGGCAAGCCCGAACCACCACAGAATCACCTTGGGAATGCCGGGCACGAGCGCATGGCCGTTATCGAGCAGGGTGCCGATGCCGTGGTGCGCCAGCATCGTGAAGAGACCTCGCAGCGCGACGCCGTGAAAGAGCAGATTGGCGAGCCAGTCCTGTTGTGCAAGGTCGCCCACGCCGGAGACGATGGTGCGGTCCGCGAACATGATCGACAGCGCAAGCGTGAGGCCGCGCAGAATGAACAGAAACGCGAGCGTGACGATGAACGACGGCAGCCGCGTGCGCATCACGAGATAGCCGTTGAGCGCGCCGAGCAGCATGGAGCCCGCGAACGCGAACAGAATCGCGAGCGAAATCGGCCAGTGGAAATAGACGGTTGGAATGGCGACCATCATGCCGGCAAAGCCGATCATCGAACCGATGGACAGGTCGAACTCGCCGGCAATCATCAGCAGGCACGCGCCGACCGACAAGATGCCGAGATAGGCGGATACCTGCGACCAGTTCATCACGCCGTCGAGATTGAACATGCCGGAGCCGCCGGCAGCGAACGCGAAGACGAGAAACACCAGCACTGCGCCGGAAATCGCGGCGAATTCGGGGCGGTTCAGCAAATGGCCGAACCACGATTCTTTGCGCACACGCTCGTCGGTCTCCGTGCGCGACGCGGCATCATGCGAAGCGGCGCCATTCGAGTCGACGTGCGGTGGAAAGTGTTTGCCGGCTACACCCATGATGTCTCCTTGGAGCCGGCTGTGTGTCTGGGCAAGCGGGAATGCATTGCGAGAACGACAGCCGGTGAAATGCGCGCTGGCGGGAGAGCCGCCCCGTGGGAGCGTTGCCCGCCGCGCGCGTGACTAGCTAGGGAAAAGAATCAGCGGTACTGCCCTGCGTACTTGATGACCTTGTCGAGGTTTTCCTTCGTGATGAAGCCCGGGCCCGAGCGGATATTCTTTGGGCCATATGACGGCGCGAGGCCGTAAGTAGCAAGCCGCGCCTTGAACTTCGGATTCGCTTCGAGAATCTGGCGGATCTTCGCGGGGTCGGTGGTGTGCTCTTTCTTCACGATGGCGAGCACCGCGACCGGAATGTAGCCCTGCAAGTACGGCTGCTGATCGATTGCGAACTGGATCGTGCCGTTCTGGATCGCCTTCGCGATGTCGTCCGAGAAGTCGAATGTGCAGAAGTAGATCTTGCCCGCGAGGCCCATCTGCTGCACGGCTTTCAGCGTGGCCGAAGCCGGCGTCGGTCCGAGCGTGAGAATCGCGCCGGTATTCGGATGGTTGCGCAAATAGGCGCTGACCTTCGATTGAATCTCGGTTGGGTCCTGACCGGAATCGATCGTGGACGACTTGTAGTCGACACCCAGCGCCTCGGCAAAACCGCGGCAGCGATCGAACGAAACGGTGTTGGTCGCAAGGTGATTCACGCACAGGAACGACTTCACGCCCGCTGCTTTCGCCTTCTCGCCCGCCGCCTTGCCGGCGACGTATTCCGGCTGGCCGATGTGCATGATCGCGCCCAGTTGCGCGCTCTGTTCCTCGGTGCCGGAGTTGATCGTGACGAGCGGAATCTTCTTCGCGGTGACCTTGTTGATGGAACTCTTCAGCACGTCGTAATCGGCGATGGTGACGATCACGCCGTCGTAGTTGCGCGCGGCGGCCTGTTCGACGAGACGCGCCATATCGGCGATGTCGCCGTTCGGCGGATTGCGATAGTCGGTCTCGACGTTGAAGTCCTCGTCGGCCTGCTTGATGGCGTTCTTGATGGTGTTCCACCACGAGTCGGAGTCCGGCGCGTGGCTGATCAGCACAAAATGAGCGTCAGCCGCGCGGGCGGCCGAGGCCGCGCCGAATCCCGTCGCCAACGTCAAAGCCGTCACCAGAATCCTGAGCGTAGCCTTGCCCTTGCAAAGTCTCATGTCTCCACCTTTCTCGGTCTGTCGTTATTGAAGAGAGCGTCTGGCGGACGATTACACGGCGTAAGGCCGAAGGCATTGCGCAGGTTCGCCGAAGCGCCATCGCTCACGACCAAGATTAGGTCATCTTCGAGTGCGTTGCAATGAAAATTTCACCGTAAATAAAAATGGAAAATACGTTCCATTTATGTGGAGCGCTGCCTATAATCGGCAACGTCAAGGACGCTATGGCGCACATGCTGGAGCGCCTGCTGCAGTGCGGTAAAGCATCGAAGAGAGAGTCATGGCGGAAGAGAGCACCGAAGAATTGCCGAGCGTCGAAGAATTGATGCAGCGCATCGCGGAGAACTACGAGGCGTTGCCGCGTCAGTTGAAAAACGTCGCGACGTATATCGAGCAGCATCGTTCGAGCGTCATGGTGGACCGCACGAGCGATATTGCCGCGAGTTGCGGCGTGCATCCGTCGGCGGTCGTGCGCTTTGCGCAGCGTTTTGGTTTTTCCGGGTTCTCCGATTTGCAGGCGGTGTTTCGCCAGGCATACACGGGGCAGGGCGCGTCGTCGCCGAGCTATCAGCAGCGCATTCGCAAGCTCATTGATGACAAGCCCGGTGCGTTGTCCGGCGGCGCGGTGGCGCGCGAATTCATCGCGGCCTCGCGCGGGGGGCTCGAAGAACTCGAAGCGGGGCTCGACGACAAGCAGTTCGACGCCGCCGTCAAGATGCTGCAACAGGCCGAGAACATCTATGTAATCGGCGTGCGGCGCTCGTTTCCGGTGGCGAGCTACATCGTCTATGCGTTGCAGCACACGCCCAAGCGAGTGCATCTCGTCTCCGGTTTTGGCGGCATGTATCGCGAGCAGATTCGCAGCGTGAAGAAGGGCGACGTCGTGATCGCAATCAGCTTCGCGCCTTATGCAAAGGAAACGCAGTACTGCCTGCGCGTTGCGCATCATCATCAGGCGAAGACGCTGGTTATTACGGACAGCCAACTATCTCCGCTCGCTCGTTATGCGAGCACTCAACTGTATGTGAAAGAGGGCAGCGCGTTCGCGTTCCGCTCGCTGACCAGCACGATCTGCCTGTGCCAGGCGCTCTTCATCGCGCTTGCGTACAAGCTCGAATTAAACGTAGAAGAATCGAAAGACACTGGAGGATACGATGACTGACGCAGCAAAACCGATCGACGTCGCCGTGTTCGGCGCGGGCCGCATCGGCAAGATTCACGCGGCTAATCTCGCGCGGCAACCGGGCGTGCGCCTGAAATATGTGGTCGATGTCAACCGCGAGGCCGCCGCGGCGCTCGCGGCCGCACATGGCGCGCAAGTGGCGGATATCGACGGCGCAATGGGGGACGCGTCGGTGGGCGCCACGGTAATCTGTTCGAGCACCGACACGCACGCCGATCTGATCATGAAGTCGGCTGCGCAGAAAAAACATGTGTTCTGCGAGAAGCCCGTCGACCTGACGCTGGAGCGCGCGCGAGCTTGCGCCGATGCGGTCGAGCGCGCAGGCGTGGTGTGCATGATCGGCTTTCAGCGCCGCTTCGATCCGACATTCTCCGCGTTGAAGGCGCGCCTCGATGCGGGGGAGATCGGCACGCCGGAAATGCTTGTAGTGACGAGCCGCGATCCGGGCGCGCCGCCAGTCGACTACATTCGCCATTCGGGCGGCATCTTCAAGGACATGCTGATTCACGACTTCGACATCTTCCGCTGGATTCTCGACGACGAAGCCGACACGCTGCACGCCACCGGCAGTTGCCTGAGCGACCCGGCGATCGCGGACGCGGGCGATATCGACTCGACGGCAGTGACGATCCGCACGAAGCGCGGCCGGCTCTGCCAGATCAACACCGCGCGCCGCGCGGCCTATGGCTACGACCAGCGCTTCGAAGTGCTCGGCAGCGCGGGCATGCTACAGGCGGGCAACGTGCGGCCCACCGAGGTTACGGCCTACTCGAAGACGGAAGTATCGAGCGATGTGCCGGAAGCGTTTTTCCTCGAACGGTATCGCGCGGCCTATGCGCTAGAAATCGCCCATTTCTTCGATGCGGTCACGCAGGGCAAGCCGGTGCGCACCACCGTCGCAGACGGCTTGAAAGCGCTGGAACTTGCCGACGCCGCCACGCGCTCCTGGCGCGAAGGCCGCGCGGTCAAACTCGGCGAGGCGGCGCAATGAATGCGGCTGTAGCAGGAGTGCGGCGGCTTCGTGTGGGCGTGGTGGGTCTGGGCCGTCTCGGCAAGCGTCACGCGGAAAACCTCGCGTATCGTGTGCCGGGCGCGGAACTCGTCGCCGCTTGCAGTCCGCTGGAAGAAGAACGGGCGTGGGCGCGCGAGACGTTGCCGTCGCCGCGCCTTTACGATGACTACGCGCATCTGCTCGACGATAAAGACGTGGACGCGGTGTGGCTCGTCACGCCGTCGTCGCTGCACGCGCAGCAGATCGTCGATGCGTTGCGCGCCGGCAAGCATGTGTTCTGCGAGAAGCCTTTGTCGCTCGATCTCGCCGAGTGCGAGCGCGTGCTGGCGGAGGCCGCGCGCTATCCGCATCTTCAGGCGACGATCGGGTTCATGCGGCGCTTCGATCCGAGCTACAAGGACGCGTTCGACAAAATCGAAGCGGGCACAATCGGCCGGCCGTTTCTCGTGCGATCCCAAACCACCGACAAGAACGATACCGACGGTTTCTTCGTGCGCTTCGCGGCAACGTCCGGCGGCATCTTTCTCGATTGCACCGTGCACGATATCGACGTCGCCCGCTGGCTGCTAGGCAAGCCGCGCGCGACGCGCGTGTTCGCGGCGGGCGCGGTCGCGTTGCACGAGGGCCTGCGCGAATTCGGCGATGTCGACAACGGCGTGGCGATCTGCGAATTCGAGGGCGGCAAGCTTGCGATGTTTTACGCGTCGCGTACGCAGGCGCACGGCAACGACACGCATAGCGAAGTGATCGGCATGGCCGGCGCGCTCGCTATCGGCCGCAATCCGCGCGCGAATCGCGTCGAGATTTACGACGCGACAGGCATTCGCAACGAGTGCACGCCGAGCTTCTTCGATCGCTTCGAGGAGGCCTTTCTGCACGAGGCGCGCGCGTTTGTCGCTTCGGTGCAAGGCGGGTCGGAGCCGAACGCACAAGCGGGCGCGACGCTTGCCGACGCGCTGGAAGCGACCCGCATCGGCAATGCGTTGCGGCAGTCGCTGCAAAGCGGGCAGGCGGTGATGCTGTAGCGCTTGCATTGCCGTCTGAGCGGCGATGCAGGCGCAGCCTGCGCCGGCAAGGCGGCGAAGGCTGCGGTAGAATTTGACCCTCTGTCCGGCGTCGCGAACGACGCCCTGTCCCGAAGGTCATCGTCGATGCAAATTCAGATTCACAAGGAAGTCGATGCGCGCGGGCTGATGTGCCCGCTGCCCATCCTGCGCGCCAAGAAGGCGCTCGCCGATATGGAAAGCGGTCAGATTCTCAAGGTGCTCGCCACCGACCCCGGCTCGCAACGCGATTTCGCCGCGTTTGCGAAGCAGACGGGCAACGAGATCGTCGAGAGTTCGGCGCACGACAAGGTTTTCACGTTCCTGATGAAGCGCCGCTAACGCTCAGACACTCGGACACACTCGCTCAGACGCACGCTCGAAAAAAAGGCGCTGTGCCCGCGAAAGCGGAGCACAGCGCCTTTTTTTGACTTTTGCTCGATGTTTGGGCTCGCGATGCCCGGAGATTCCGAGCATCGAGCCAAGGCGTTCAGCCTTCAAGCACCGGAGAACGCGTGCGCAGATATTCCTCGAAATCGGCGGCCACTTCCGGGTGACGCAGCGCGAATTCCACGGTCGCCTTCAGGTAACCCAGCTTGCTGCCGCAGTCGAAACGTGTGCCGTGATACTTGTACGCGAGAACCTGTTCGTCGGCGAGCAGCGACTGGATCGCGTCCGTCAACTGCAATTCGCCGCCCGCGCCCGGCTTGATCGCGCGGATGTGATCGAAAATGCGCGGCTTGAGCACGTAGCGGCCCACCACGCCGAGATTCGACGGCGCGACGCTCGGCTCCGGCTTTTCGACGATGCCCGACATCTTGATGATCGAGTCTTCCCATTCCTTGCCGTCGACGATGCCGTACGACTTCGTTTCCTGCGCCGGGATCTCTTCGACGCCGATCACCGAACTGTGATAGTGGTCGAACACCTCGATCATTTGCGTCATCACAGGCGGCGTGCCGTACAGCAGGTCGTCCGCGAGAATCACGGCGAACGGGTTGTCGCCCACCAGTTTCTCTGCGCATAGCACCGCGTGGCCGAGCCCCAGCGCTTCCGGCTGGCGCACGTAGAAACAGTCGACATGGCTCGGCTTGATGCTGCGCACGAGCTCCAGCAACTTGTCTTTGCCGCGGGCTTCCAGTTCGGCTTCGATTTCGTACGACTTATCGAAATGGTCTTCGATTGCGCGCTTGCTGCGGCCTGTAACGAAGATCATCTCGGTGATGCCCGCGGCCATCGCTTCTTCCACCGCGTACTGGATCAGCGGCTTGTCGACGATTGGCAGCATCTCCTTCGGGCTTGCCTTCGTGGCAGGGAGGAACCGGGTGCCAAGACCTGCTACCGGAAATACCGCCTTTGTAACTTTTAGCATGTGATTACCCTGAGTCCTCTGGTTTAGCTATCAGTCCGTGCCCGCCGCGCGGGCGGGCGTGGAGCGTCGATCAGGCCGGCAAACGCGCGAGCTGCGCTTTCAGCTTGCCGACAGTCGCTTCGAATTCCGCCAGCCTCTTCTGCTCCTGCTCGACGACTGCGGGCGGTGCCTTGGCGACAAAACTTTCGTTTTGCAGTTTGGCGTTGCACTTGACGACTTCCGTGCTCAACCGCGCAATCTCTTTAGACAAACGCTCGCGTTCGACGGCGACGTCGATTTCGACCTTCAGCACGAGCTTGTCACTACCTACGATAGCAATTGGCGCGCCATCCGCCTGCGCGTCGAGCGCCGCTTCGTCTGCAATGATCTGAACTTCGGATAAACGGGCCAGTGCCTGGGCATACGGAGCAAAAGTGCGCAGGCGCTCCGCATTGCCGGTAGCCAATAACGGCACCTTCACCGCCGGCGACAGATTCATTTCGCCACGCAGATTCCGGCACGCATCGATCACTGCTTTCAGGTCGGCCGCCCATTGTTCCGCGTCTTCGTCGATCTTCGACAACTCGGCAACGGGGTACGGCTGCACCATGATGGACGCTTCACCCTCGGCCTTGTCCGCGGGATAACGCGCGGCCAACGGTGCAACTTTCTGCCACAGCGCTTCGGTGATAAAGGGAATTACCGGATGCGCGAGGCGCAACACCGTCTCGAGCACGCGCAGCAGGGTGCGCCGGGTGGCTCGCTGCTGGTTCGGCTGACCCGTCTGGATCTGAACCTTCGCGAGTTCGAGATACCAGTCACAGTATTCGTCCCATACGAACTTGTATAGGGCGTTGGCCACATTGTCGAAGCGATAGTCGGCGAAACCCCTGGCGATCTCGCCTTCCACGCGTTGCAGAAGCGACACGATCCAGCGGTCCGCGGACGAGAAATTCAGATGCCCGTCCGGCCCGCACTCGCCGCACTGTTCCGGTTTGCCGAAACCGCAGTCGTGGCCTTCGCAATTCATCAACACGAAACGCGTGGCGTTCCACAGCTTGTTGCAAAAGTTGCGATAGCCCTCGCAGCGCGCGAGATCGAAGTTGACGTTGCGCCCGAGCGTGGCCATCGACGCCATCGTGAAGCGCAGTGCATCCGTGCCGAACGCGGGGATGCCGTCGGGGAATTCCTTGCGCGTTTTCTTTTCGATCGACGCGGCCTGCTTCGGATTCATCAGGCCGGTGGTGCGCTTCGTCACCAGCGCGTCGAGCCCGATGCCGTCGACGATATCGATCGGATCGAGCGTATTGCCCTTGCTCTTCGACATTTTCTGGCCTTCGGCGTCGCGCACGAGACCGTGCACGTAGACCGTGTCGAAGGGCACCTTGCCGGTGAAGTGCGTGGTCATCATGACCATGCGCGCGACCCAGAAGAAGATGATGTCGAAGCCCGTAACCAGCACCGACGACGGCAGGAAGTGCTTCAGTTCCTGCGTTTCGTTCGGCCAGCCGAGCGACGAAAACGGCACGAGCGCGGACGAAAACCACGTGTCGAGCACGTCTTCGTCACGTTTGAGCGGGCCGGTGTAGCCCGCTTCGGCCGCTTTCTCGCGCGCACCTTCTTCGGTCTTGGCGACGAAAATCTCGCCGTTTTCGCCGTACCACGCGGGAATCTGATGGCCCCACCAGAGCTGGCGGGAGATGCACCAGTCCTGAATGTTTTCGAGCCACTGGTAATACGTGGTGGTCCAGTTTTCCGGGACGAACTTGATCTGGCCGCTGCGAACCACGTCGAGCGCGGTTTCGGCGATCGATTTGCCCGGATTGAACGTGCCGAATGTTGCATCGGGAGCCGGCTTGCTCATCGCGACGAACCACTGGTCGGTCAGCATCGGCTCGATCACGACGCCGGTGCGGTCGCCACGCGGCACCATCAGCTTGTGCGGCTTGACCGATTCCAGCGCGCCGAGCGCTTCCAGATCGGCGACCACCTGTTTGCGGGCTTCAAAACGGTCGAGGCCGCGGTACTTCTCAGGCGCGTTGTCGTTGATTTTCGCGTCGAGCGTGAGGATTTCGATTTGCGGCAGCTTGTGGCGCAGGCCGACCTGATAGTCGTTGAAGTCGTGCGCGGGCGTGACCTTGACGACACCCGTGCCGAATTCGCGGTCCACATAGTCGTCCGCGATGATCGGCACTTCGCGGCCCGACAGTGGCAGCGTGACGGTTTTGCCGATCAGATGCGCGTAGCGCTCGTCTTCCGGATGGACCATCACCGCGGTGTCGCCGAGCATGGTTTCGGGACGCGTGGTGGCGACTGTGAGATGACCGGAGCCGTCGGTGAGCGGGTACTGGATGTGCCACAGGTGGCCGTTTTCTTCCTCGCTGACTACTTCGAGATCGGAGACGGCGGTGAGCAGCACCGGGTCCCAGTTCACGAGGCGTTTGCCGCGATAGATCAGGCCCTGTTCATAGAGGCGCACGAACACGTCGCGCACGGCGGCCGACATTTTGTCGTCCATCGTGAAGTATTCGCGCGACCAGTCGATCGACGCGCCTAGACGGCGCACCTGATTCGTGATGGTCGAGCCGGACTCCTGCTTCCATTCCCAGACGCGTTCGACGAATTTTTCGCGGCCGAGATCGTGGCGCGACACGCCTTTCGCGTCCAGTTGCCGTTCGACGACGATCTGCGTGGCAATACCGGCGTGGTCCGTGCCCGGTACCCACAGCGTATTTTCGCCGAGCATGCGGTGATAGCGGGCGAGGCCGTCCATGATGGTCTGGTTGAACGCATGGCCCATATGGAGGGTGCCCGTGACGTTCGGCGGCGGCAACTGGATCGAGAAGTCTTTCCTGTTCCCGTCGAAGGAGGGCGCCGCGTAGGCGCGCTTTTCCCATTCGGGGCCCCAGTGCGCTTCGATGGTGTGCGGCTCGAAGCTTTTGGCAAGGGTGGAGGAGGTGTCGCGCTGGTTGTCGCTCGGGGTCTCGCTCATGTGTCGATCGGCTGGTAAATGCGGAGAATGTTCGATTATAAGGGGCGCGGTGCGCGTGGGCTTGTTTTGGGGTTTGTGGTTTGGGTTTGGTTTTTTTTTGTTTGTTGTTTGGCTCAGGACTTTTTGGCCTTTGCTTGATTTCGTGGTGGTCTTCTTGATTTCGTGGCGGCCTTTCCTTGAATTGGCAGTGGTCTATTGGTGTTGCCCCTGTGCGGGGCGGCACTTACTTTCTTTGCCGCCGCAAAGAAAGATAAGCAAAGAAAGCGGCTCACACCGCCAGCTCGTAGGTGGATCCCCCGGCTTGGAAGGGGTAGTGGT
>NZ_AWZT01000058.1 GCF_000472525.1 Paraburkholderia dilworthii | reverse complement strand
CGAGGTTTTGCAACATGGGCCTTGCTCTGCGCATTTGGCAAGGACGGAATTTCGGCGATGGTTGAACGGCATTGCCAACTTGCTGAACGAATGTCATCCAGGCTAGCCAAGGAACCGGGTATCTGTGTCCTCAACAAGGTAGAGCTTAATCAGTTCCTTGTCCGATTCGGCTCGGCCGAGGTATCCGAGCAATCCGACCAGGCGACGAGGGATGTCATTACTCGGTTGGAGACAGAGGGCAGCTTCTTCTTCTCGGGCGCGGAATGGAGAGGAATGTGCGTCATGCGCGTGTCAGTTATCTCGTGGGCGACGACGCAATCTGATGTGGACCGGGCAATGAACGCCATTGTGAAGGCGTGGCGCCGGGTGACGGGCAAACCGAAGAATCCGGCAACTTGAGCTAATATCCAAGCGCAGTATGTATATCCCGCTGGCAGGGTTGGATTCTCGTCGGGCGGCTGAGGGCACCATATTGGGTGTCGAGCAAGGTGTTCGGGTCGCCCTGCCGATTGGACGGAACGCTGCCTTCGACGACGTCCGGTCCCTCGCGGACAATATTGAATTCGTCCGGATCGGATCCGCCGAAGTTCGAAGATGGGCCGTCTCCAGTTATATCAGTTCCTTCGACAGCGTGAGCAGATCGCCCCTGTCGTATGTCTCGCGAGGCAGTGTTCGAAACATGCGACCAAACCGCGCTCCGCTGATACTCGATGAGCTAACGTTTATGAAGACCTCGTACAAAGCCATGTGAGCCAGCCATAATTCCTCCAATGACAATCGTATGCGAAGGAACCCTATCCGTCTAACAGTCTTCCAGCGGCGTAGTTCACTGAATGTGATGTGTGGCGGCGAGGTCTTCACGGGCCTTTACATATTGCTTTGCCATGCGGCCTGAAGTATAGAAGTCCACCGACGTGTCGCAAGGAATACAGACAGACATATTGACTGCCCTTTCCGCCAAAAGGACACTCAGGCGTCGTTCATGTATTCGCTCACTTAGAACGCCTACAGAATCGATTCCGCAATGAACAACTACCTACGCTCAGCGTGACATTCGCGACCATTTCGGCAAGCGATATTGATCAGGATGGCGGGACAATCTGCATGCGGATAGCTCCTTTTCTGTCTTCGGCTGCTGCCTTCGAGCAACACAATGAGCGTCACCCGCACAGAGCCTTAAATACCGTTCGCCTCGAGAGCTTCGGCGAGCCGCTGCGACAACAAGGGGATTCCCTCGGAGACAGGCAGCTCCGCAACGGTGCGTGAGCCAATGGCAGAGGAAACATCGTTCACGGTGCCCTACTGTCAACGCGCACGATGCAAAAGGAATACGCGCAAACAGCGTTCTGGGGTAGTTGACGATCGCGGGAACGGGACGATTATCTTGAGCCATGCGAAGGGGCAACCGGAAGGGTCGCGACGCGCCCTGACTGTTTTCGTACGCCAGTAGCAGCTGGCCGATGGGCTGTGGCGAGCTGTGGCACGGATTAGTACGTCAGGATTGTCCGGGAGACTTCCGTTGAGGATGGCCAGGCTGAATCGCCACTGTCCGCCATAGTTTGTCCGATTTACGCCCGCATGCTTTTAGAAGCATAGGACCGCGCCAAGTTGCGCAGCCCATTACGGTGTGCGAAACACATCGTGCAGTGACCCGGTGGAGTCAATGAAACGCTACAGCAATGGCCATGTCTCTACGATACGACGACCGTTCGGACTGCTCCGACAACGGACTCGGGCCTTGGCATGCTCGTTGCCTTGGTAGCGACTCGGCGACGTCGTTCAAGCGCTTCACGATTGCGCACCCAACGCGGAGCGAAAGTGGGCGGCACAAACCAACGTGACTACGGTTTCCCTTGCATCGAACGCAGACGGCATCTTTACTATAGTGAATATCCATATCTCAAAAGATGGGAAGGTCGAAGGGTATCCATCAGGAGGTGCGATATGAGATTCGTTGCATTGGTACTGGCTTTAATGGCGTTTTCAATGACGGCGCGCGCAGAACAAGGTGACGCAGAGGACCGTGCGCTCATGGACAAGGTTGCGTCGGAGGCTGGACTCCGCGATGGCAATTCCACCCAGGGAAACACTGACCAAGGGACGATGAGCCAGCGCAAGTTGCCGCGAGATAAAAGCGAACCATCGAAGGGCAGTCAATAATATCGCGGACATTGGCATGGAGAGAGAAACGGTCCCCTGACACGCCCGACACCAGGTTCGGCGGGGCACCGGCCCCTGTGTAGCGACCGTCCAGAAGCAAGCAGACGTTGAGAACATAAGTTCACCTCGATAGCGCTAAGCGCGCTCGCCGCAATAACGAGTCATTTGCGCACGTCGGAGGAGAAGATCATGGCGCAACCCAATCTGGCAACCGCACGGGTGCCGAAGCACAGATTCCGCCGTACCCTTGCGACTGTCGCCTGGAGCGCTTTGGCAGCCGCGTGCGGGACGCAACAGGATACCTCCAAGGTCCAGGCTCCGCCCGTCGTGGCTTCAGCGCCGCAGCCGACCACGCCGACGACACCGGCTGCTCCCGAAGCTTCATCGGGCTATCGGACTGGCATGGCAACCGTGTATGCCGGCCGTCACATGGCCGCAGCGGCGAATCCTCTCGCCACCGAGGCCGGACGCCAGATCCTGCGCCGTGGCGGATCTGCTATCGACGCCGCAATCGCCATGCAGGCCGTGCTGACGTTGGTGGAGCCGCAGGCCACCGGCATCGGAGGCGGTGCCTTCATCATGTACTGGGACGGCAAGCGCGTGCACGCCTATGACGGCCGTGAGACCGCGCCGGCCGATGCGACCGAAAACCTCTTCGTTCGCCCTGACGGCCAACCCATGGACTTTAGCGAAGGCCAGATTGGCGGACGCTCTGTGGGCACTCCAGGCGTGTTGCGTGCACTCGAGCTGGCGCACGGCAAGCACGGCCGGCTTCCCTGGGCAACGCTTTTTGATCCTGCCATTCGATTAGCCGAGAAGGGCTTTCCGATCTCTCAGCGTCTTTATACGCAAGTGGCCGCTGACAAGTTCCTGTCCGGATCTCCACAGATGGCCGCGTATTTTCTGGACGCGCAAGGCAAAGCCAAACCGGTGGGAACGATCGTCCGCAATCCCGAACTGGCGCAGACACTCAAGCAGATCGCAGCTGGTGGCGCGAACGCGTTCTATGTAGGGTCCATCGCGCGCGACCTCGTCGCCCAGGTCAACGGCAGTGCAAATCCAGGCGCCCTGTCTCTTTCAGACTTGAGATCCTACCGGGCAAAGGAACGCTCTCCGTTATGCACCGACTACCAGCGCTGGCGAGTATGCGGCATGCCGCCGCCCTCTTCCGGCGGCATCGCCATAGCGCAGATTCTCGGCACTCTCGAGGCACTCTCGAAGCGGGATCCGCGCTATGCGCTCGCTTCGATGAGGCCGTTGCCCGTCACCACTCCTGCTCTGTTCGAAGCGCAGCCCGATGCCGTGCACGCGATCGCCGAGGCCGATCGCCTTGCCTACGCGGACCGAGGCATGTATGTGGCCGATTCCGACTTCGTGCAAGTCGACATAGCCGGTCTCACGAGCTCCCGCTACCTGGCGGACCGGGCGGCAATGATCAATGAAAAGAGCATGGGCAAGGCGCAACCTGGCGTGCCCGAGGGTGCGAAGGTCGCCTTTGCGCCGGACCGCTCTCCGCTTCGGACTTCCACGTCGCAAATCGTCGCTGTCGATGACCTCGGAGGCGCGATTTCAATGACGACGACGATCGAATCGTACTTCGGCTCGCACCTCATGGTTCACGGCTTCCTGCTGAACAACCAACTCACCGATTTCTCATTTTTACCGACGGAAAACGGCAAAGCCATCGCTAATCGGGTAGCGCCGGGCAAGCGTCCCCGCTCGTCAATGGCGCCGACCCTAGTGTTCGATCGCGAAACCGGCCAGTTCCTTGCTGCCCTTGGCTCGCCTGGTGGATCGCAAATCATCGAGTACGTCTCGAAGACGCTCGTGGCGCTGCTCGACTGGAACATTGACGTGCAAACGGCCGTCGGTATGGCCAACTTCGGCAGTCGCAACGGACCGACGGAGCTGGAGAGGGGGCTTGTCACACCAGTGTTGGCGGACGAACTGAAGGCTCGCGGTCACCAGGTGTCGCAGGTAGAAATGACGAGCGGTGTCCAGGCGATCATGCGGCAAGAGAGCGTCGACGGCCGCAAGGTTTGGGCCGGTGGCGCAGACCCTCGACGTGAAGGCATCGCACTCGGCGATTGAGGTGGGCTGCGGACAATCTCTCGGGCAACGACCGCGTGCGACCTCTTAGCGGCCCTGCGATCTTTTGAAATGAACGCTATCTCTGCGGTCCGAACTGGGCCACCCATCACGCTGACGGGACGATCGATATGCGTCATGCGTACGGCTTTGAACACAACCCCGGTTGTCGCTCGAGACGGATCTGCCAAACGTCCGAACCGGGCCGGGAGCTACTTGATGTGTTGTGCCGGGTTCCACCACTGCCCGCCGTACGCAACTCCGTCGATGCGGTCGCCGTGATCATGTCCGGGAAAGGGACTAATTGCCGATCGCAGATTGCGTACTAGTGATCTTCGGTATCTGTGCGCCAAAGAGGTGCGCGCCGTCAGTGGGACCGGCCGACTGATCCTGCAATTTTTGGCTCGCCGGCCGCTGTGGTGTGCTTTTACGGCAAACAGTCGTTGACGTGTCAACGGCAAACCGTCTTTTGCAGGAGTCCGTTGAAGTCGCCGAACAAGTCCGCCTGCGGCCCGATACTCGCCGACAGTGATACGGCGTGGAAGGACGAGGCCAGTTCGTCTCTGCGAGAGTCGACGCAAACGCAATCGGAGGGTTCCCGTGAAATTAATCCGACAAGTGTTCCTGGCTCTTGGCATCCTGTCGACGCCGTTCGCTCACGCAGACCCAGTGAGGCTAGAGTTCGTTGTGAACCTCAAAACAGGTGAGCGAGGAATGCCCAATCAATATGACAAGCTGGAGCTTGGCGAAGGCAGCGGACGTTACGTCGCTTCGCTCAGGCAAAGCGGCAAGGTGACCAGCAAGGGCCTGCTTGAGGATGCAACGGTGCTTGATTGGGGCCTTCACGAAGTCCCGACTGAAGAAGCCGCCGCAGATGGCAGCAACGTGGCGGAACCGAGCGGAGGTGGCCCGGGCTATCTGGTCTTTACCCTTCCGTCAGGTGACAACCTCACCATGCGGTTACACATGCATCTTCAGTATGTTCCTGAGTCGCACGAAGCTCCGCGGCCCTTCATCTTTGGTCTCTGGCAGATTGTTGGCGCGAGTGGTAGTTTGAGCCACTTACAGGGAACGGGGGTAATTCGCGTCGAGCGACGGTCAGCAGAAGAGCGCTTGTGGATCCTCGAGGGTGAAGTTGGCCGTGCGAAGACTGCCTCACAGTAGATGCTCCAGGACATCTAGACCTTTTCTACCGCTGTGGTCCTGCTCGCAAACATGAGGCGCAGGTCTTCTCGATAAATGCTCTTCACCCGCGATCGGGGTGCATCAGGCGGTCTCTCCCATATCGACACTCGCCTAACGCGTGACAGAGCAAACGACCGAGTCACGATCGGAGTCCCCTTCCGCTCGCTGCCTGACCGTCGCCGCCCCGTCGTCGAACCGTACAAGTGCACTGAACACCGCGCCGAATGCCCTTTAGCAGAAAATCGCACAGAGCAACAAGCTATGTGGACTTATAAAAGGCAGCAATTGTCTCAGCTCTCTGGGCGACGATGCTGAAGCCTCAAACTATGCCGCCCGGGCGACCCACCTGGCGCTCGGCGATCCCGCCGTGTGGATTGCGTTAGGCAGCGTCTATCTGTCATCGGGTGCATGGCAGGATGCCATCGACAGTTATTCCCATGCACGCAAGCTCGACCCTAACAATCCGACCGCGACATACAACCTCGCGTTGGCGGCCGTGCGAATGAATGACGCCGGTCTCGTCAGTGAGGCATTGCAGGCCCGTTCGTCGCCAGCATCCTTCGACGATTCGCGAAGTCGACTTCTGGCTCGTCCCCGAGCGCAGTATCTACACTCGTGCACTGGCATACGATTCATTTCAAATTCTTCTCACGACACGAGATCGCGAGAGTGGACACGGCACCAATTGCTGGACTTCGAACGCTCGAAGGATCAACGTGCGCTCGGCACACGTGAAGTGCAGCCGTGCAGTTGTCGCGCATTCGCGAATCCGCTGAATGCGAAGTTCCAGCACTGTTGGTATCTCAACTGGGACAAAAAACGAGCGCGTTCTTTCGCGCTCGACTCAACCGGCATTCTTCCATCCGGCATTTACTCATCCGCCGTCGGATTAGCGGCGTTCGAGGCATCCTCGCTCACGCAACGCTCCAGGGCGCTGATTGCTTCCTCGGCTGCAGCTACTATTTCTGTGCACTCCCCATAATGTCGAGTGTGCTCCAGGCTTTTGCACCCGCCATACCTTTTGACTTGCGCCAGATCGGTGCGAGCCTTCTTAAGTGCCGCAGCCGGTGACCCGCTGTCCTCAACCAGTTTTGCGATATCGAAGATCGTGCCGGACTGCAGTTCCACGTAGGTGGGACAAACCGGTTTCGATTGACCCTCCAGCACGAATCCCCCACAAGCAGCGAAGGCGAGCAATCGTGCGACCCGACCAGTCAACTTGCACATAGCAACCTCCCGCTGCCCCATGCGCCAATGAGCCGACATTCGCACTCCTGACGTTGAGAGTAAACGGAATCTGCGAAGCGCCAGGATGCATCACTACATCTCAGAATAGCTGGCTTATGGCCAGTTTCCAGAGTACTTAGCTGATCGAAATAGAACCACTCGAATCCATAGACGACTTGTTATCGCAGGCATGCCGAGCGCTGATGAATGGCTTGACGCTGACGTGGGGCATCCACGAACATTCCCGCTGGCACGCCGAACTCAGTTCGCCTTTTCGAGCATTCCCCTGCCCGGTTGCGACACCTCACCATGATAAAAAGAGATCTATCGATTGCTCCGGTGGCCGCGAAAGCGGACGAAGTAAAGTGGGCGGAAGCGGTCTCGTATTCGGTGTACTACCGCGAAACGGATGCCGCTGCATTTGAGCCGATCGACTCCATGCGAGAGCGACGCTCTGGCGATTCCAGACAGGAATCCGGTTGCCCTCGGTTACCTTGCTCTTCCCAGTTCAACCAGCGCCGCAACGTAGCGCAGCTTGCCTGCTACACGCGAAAGATAGCCGCGCCCTCGCGCCACATCGAGGAAACTGCTTCCGGCATCGAGTTTCAATGCCCACAGCCGCGGATCGACTGATTGACAGGTAAGGTCCGCATGGCAACTGTGACAGGCACCAGCTAGCCTTTCTGATCCACCATGTTCAGAAGTCCGGAGGTTAGCGCGATTTACTCTGCGCACCCCGTGCCGACAGTTGCACGGCGTCTGGAAACCTGTCGTCGCATCAGCCACCGATGATCACGCCGGACCAGACATGATCGAATACGGCGCCTGCTTCTTTCTGAACTTTCCGGACCGTTTCAGCGTCGGGTGCTTCGTACTCGCAGATCATGTGCCTGCGATCAGACGAAACGACGCTGCGTTTCCACACGACACCATAAAGCTCGCTACACGGCGCTAACCGATCTTCGGCCACCGCCAGGTCTTCGTCCGACTGAGGCATCGGAAAGCTGCGCTCCACCACAACGTGCGTCATATCAGATCTCCATTTCGACCGCTCATCCGTCAAGGCTAATGCGTTCGCGTTGGTATTACCGTTGTAATCGTCGGGAACCGAGTTTGTAGACGCACGAGTACCGCGTCGCTCCGGCGACCCGGTACTCGATCGTTCAGCAATTCGCACAAGGACGCGATGTGGAGCTCGGCGCGCTCCACATCGCCTGCCGAGAGCGCCGATTCGATAAGGATGGCCGTGGCAACGATCATTTCTGTCGTCGAATGCAAAGCGCTTGCCGCCGACAGCGCCTCGGTTGCATGAATGCCTGCCTTCCCGTTCCAGCTCCAGTCGAGGAAAAGAAGCGCTGCTTCATTCAGGGCACGGCAGAGATGTCGTCGCATTCCCCGCGGCCATATTGAAGCCGCGGGGCCGCGCTCTTCTCCTCGCTACCCCGATCACGCCTGTTGCTTCGTGACGCGTGAAAGAATACGCCTATGCTGAAACCCGCCGTTACACGAACAGACGGGCAAAAGAGCCTCTTTTCGTGAAAGATGGGGCGAAGCTTGAAACAGCGAGGCGATCCTCCCGATCAACGGCGAATCCCGGCAATCAATCGTCTTCTGACAACTTGCGGACCGCGTCCTCAGTCTGGATCGTCGACGTGTCTCGTCGGCAGCGGCACGCGAGCGTGGCGCGGCATCGTGCAGAAGCCCGCCGTAGATCTTTCTTTGGCGTCATGGCCTCGATCGTGCTCGTGAACTCGCGCACCTGCGTGGCACCACCTTCGATGAAGGTCGTCGAGTTCGGCGCCCTTTCAGAACAGCGACGTCTGACGCGGATCGCGCGCGGGCGGTCGCGAGGCGGTGACCGCCTTGCGACTGCGTGCGGATGCGCGCCGCTGTGTGACGCGGCGTAAATGCGCGATCAGGGAGACTGTCTGCGTGCCCGCCATAAGTGTGAGCGCAAAGCGTCCGATGTCTCCCGGCGCACTCGGGCGATAGGCGCGCAGCGACGGCCGCAACGCAAGGCGCCGGGCGCGGGCGATCAACTGGCTGCGGCTCATACCGGGCCAGCAATCCGCGACGAACTGGCGGACGATGGCGGGCAGTGACTCCGGGGCGACGTCGCCGGGCAACGCCAGGGCAACGAGTTCAAATGCATCAGCCATCGCGGGACACCCTCCTTCTCCAACGTCGCGCGAAGCAGGCTGGCAAACACATTTGCCTAGGGGCTCGCGAACCCGTCTCTGCCATCCGGTTCGGATCTTGCCACAAGTCGCGACATGAATACCGTCGCATCCATGCCTGATCATCCATTACGGTCTGCGCCATCACGTTGATGTTGCAGGAGCCGCCAGTGCCTGCCAACGCTTCGTAACTCTGTGCACGAGTGACCGCCGCGCTGGATCACAGCACAAAGATTGAAGCTTTGCTCAATCGTCATCTGACTGGGACGGGGAAACGATGGCAACCCTCCATGGCGAACTCATGCGAATAGGACGCACGAGCTCCGGAAAGTTGCATTTCACAAAAGGTGAGCTAGAATCAGGTGCATTCCTCACCAACGTGTTGCTCACCATGCAAATGCAAAGCTGGGTAGGAACGATCGAGCGTGAATGGCATCAGTTGCGCCTCGCTGACCCTACTCTGGATGTCGAGAAGTTTTCCCGTCACGTCATCGCGGCCAACAAGACCGGGTTCCTGTCGCCCGAGTCGCTCGCCGCGATCGCCAATGCTCTTCTCACCAGCACGCTCAATCGCGCGCCGCATCTCGGCCGCTGGCTGCTTGAGCGCATCGGTGCTAACCGGCATCCTGCCTGGCGGATGGCAATGGCCATTTCTCTCGTCACACCGACCGGAGGCGAGGCGGACCTTGAGAGAGGTAATGCGATCTTCGAAGACGTGATGAAGGATGAGACCGCGGACGGCCATCTTCGCGGCATGGCCGCTGCAGCGCTGGCCGATAGCGCACGCCTTGGGCGGGGCATGCCGGCCGATACGAGCCGCGCGCTCACGCTCTACGAGCAGGCCATCTCACTGGGCCACAAGGCCTCAGCATACAATCTGGGGCTTTACTGGGAGGGCGCGTGGGGTGCGGAAGAGAAGAGCGTTACCCAGGACCGCACGAAGGCCATACAGAGCTATCGCCGCGGCGGGGGCGACATGCGTTGCCAACGCCGTCTGGCAGCGCTACGGTGAAGGTGCCCTACCACCCGCCGGACAAGACGGAGGACGAGGTTAAGAGGTGAAGCCGCGTTGAGCTGGCCGCAGACACGCCGGCAGGCAAAGTGGTGCCGCGTCTGTCAATCCCGGATCGAAGCGGTCAGGTCCATACGGAGTCAGCACCTCACGTTCTGTCGCGCGCATCCGTGATGACACAGGCAGTGTCACTAAGTGTCACTATCCGGGACCTCTTCCCTTGGGACTTGCGTCAGGCATTGGCGACATCCGCCGCTCGATGAACGCTGTCATCAATGGCTAGTGGCGACATTGCAGCACAGAAACTCTCCGTTCTTCGTGATAGGAGGGACGCGCATTGTCTGAATGCAGGTCCTCGCGAAACGCAAAGTGAGAAAATAACCGCGCCGACCGGCGAGCAGGCTTTCCCGATCGATCGATACCGGCGATGCGAATCGCCAAGGTGATGTATGCGCTGCCTGGTGCTTCGGAGATCGGCAGATCTCGTGCATCACTAATGGCACGTTCGCAGAAAATGCCTGGCATCCCGAATCATTCTGGCCTGCAGAAGTTCGGCCGGACTTTCGAGGGGCGGACTGACCAGCCAGCCGCCAGTCGCTAACCACCGACGGATCGACCGCCAGCCGCGCTTTGCGTTGAACGTGAGAGAGCCGGCGCATCTATCTTCCATCGCTGCCTGATATTTGACGATTCGTGTGACCGGCAAAAGGCTGGCTATTGCATTGCTTAGCAGGCCAGCATCACCAGATCGCGACCGGAGAGTGCGGACGTCAACCAGCCACACCCATGGCCGGATGCCCCGCCTCTGTTTTCGCGCTATCGCGTCGTTCGGCATCCAATGCCAGCATCACGTCATCTATAATCGCACTCAGCACACCAGTGATCGCATGGAGCCCTACTATATGAGTCAAACCCGCGGACGATATGCGGGATCTCGGGACAGCGGCCAGCGCCAACCTCGTCACGTCAAACAGTCCCAGCCGAACCGGCCGAGACCGCCGTACGTCAATGCACCTGCCCGGGACTCTGCCCAGACTGCCTCCATTTTCAAGACACGATCGTTCCAGTTTCTGGTGGATACGGTAGGCGCGGAGAATATCGCCCTGGGACTGGGATCGAACATGGCGTGAGTGGCCGAGTTGACGAAGGGTGAAAGGTTCACGCCCGAGACCGCCTTTCACATGGAAACCACGCTGGGTTTGCCTCACGGTTTCTTTGACCAGCCCAATCCTGCGCTTGCGCCCGAAACCATCGCCCGCCTGAAATCGCCGCTCGAGTTTGTCCAGGTAGACGACGAGCCGGAAACAGTGTCGGAACCACCCATGCCGCCTTCCGCCATTCACGGCGGCCAGCAACCATATCCTGAATACAGTTTGTCGGGAGAAGCGCAGATGCCGAAAAAAGCCACGGGCGACTCGCCCAGGGCCGTCCGAAACAGTCGAAGCCAGATGGCGGAACCGCCTGCCCCACGTGCGCCGCGAAAAGGTTCACCTTCGAAACCCAGGACATCTGTCGGGGGAAACCAGCAGCGACCACTGGCGTTAGACGACAGTGGCGACGTAGAGAAAATTCGACGCGCGAACCTCCATGTTTTGACGGCTCGTAACGGATCGAAAGCAAGACTCGGTGTGGTCATGAAGATGAGCGGATCGAACATGGCCCACCGGCTGTATGGCAAAAAACGGCTCGACACTGTTGAAGCAAACCGTTTCACCGAACGGCTTGGTTTGCCAGCTGGCTGGCTGGACGCGCCGCGTTCGGAACCCGACATCCCGGAGTCGGTGTCGCGTTTGCTCACGCCCGCCGCGCGCGGCCGTGCATCCGTTGAACAGAAGGAGCCCCTCGCGACCGCAATGGCAGATCGCGCTTCGGCGAAGCCCGCCGATGCGACGGCGAACGCGCGGCGCTCGCGGGCGGACGTTCGGACCGGTGCAAAAGACCGCCCGTCCGGTTCCGCAGATGCCTCAGAGAAAGGGATGATCGTCGTCAGCCAGCCGCATCACGTCGCTGATGCTCCCGACGAGCCTGCCGGTCGCAAATCTGACGAACGTGATGGTGAACCGGCGGCAGCCATGGCGGCGACCGCTGAGTCGCTCGCGGCCCCCGCAAGTCCTCCGCAATCGCGCGAGTCGCTATCGCCGTCTGTGACGAGCCTTGACCATCTTCATGGCATCGCGCCGATCGCAGAGGCATTGCTCAAGACGCTGGCAGGCAAGGCACGCACGGGCCGACTGGACGAGCTCAACGCGCTGGAGCTTTTGCAGCAGGCAGTCCTGTTATGAGGCGGTGGTAGCGTGCCGTGAGCTGATCTGCAATGACACGGGAAGCACATCGGCCCAGCCCGGCCACGGTGCGCACGAATGATCGCCCTCTTCCGATCGACGGGAAACTGCCGATCCTGTCCTCCAGGACGACATCACGCCAATGCCGGGGTCCGGGGCGCAATGGTCTAGAAATTACCTTAGCCTGTCAGCACGCCCCGCTGCATCAGTTTTCGCATCGCCTTGCGTTCGGCCCACCGGATCCGTTCGGGCGTTAAGTCGAGCTGTTTCCCCGGTTCCTGTAGCGTACTGTCCGATGCCGTAGCGATGCCGAAACGTATGGCAGCACCTTTACCTCGCGCGGCAAGAGCACATCAAGCGCCCCATCGATCGCGGTACGCGATACCGGAGCATACGCACCTCACGTTGATCCCGGACGGTCAGCTATCCTTACTTATCTCGACAGACTTCCTATAACCGCCGGCGACGGTCTCAGCATCGGACATGTGTTTAACGAGCGGATCCGATCGCTCAGCTTGCAGTGCCGACGAGGAGTTGTCTGGGGCATCGCCCCGCGCTTCACGGCAGGCAAAAAAGGCAAGACAGGCAGTCAACGATTACGCCCGCGCCGACGCTCGGTCCATCGGCAATAACATCCTTTTTGGTAGGTACTTTCGTGGCAGAAACACCTGCCCTCCTCGCCCGGAAGTCAGGCTGTTTGAAAATGTATTTATGACGGTTCGATTTTTCTAGCGAGGTTTCGCCGCGCTTGCCGATGGTGGCGTCCAGCCCCTCCCCACGCGTCCTCGTTCCGCGACGGTCCGTGCTACCGGAGCAGCTCTATTTTCGTTGGCCACGGCGCCGTCAGGACTCGCCTGAAGCGATGGCATAGCGGCGCATGGCCGTGTAATCCACTTGTGCGAAATTTGCGGGACATCTTAATGAAGTTTTCGCCCGCCTGCGTCAGCGGGCAATCACTGCGGTCCGGCGGCCGCGTCTCTGAGCCGGAAATTGGATGACGATAATAATCGGATACGGCATGTTCCTTGTAGCAACCGCTTTTTCCCGCGTTTGCCGGCGCACGGTACGTTGAAGTGTAGAGTCCGCCTGAGGTGCGAGGCGACACGCAGCGGCTACAACCGGTCCGCGCACCGATCCATCGGCGCGGGAGCATGCACACCGGGCGTCGCCAACTGCAGTGCCGCATGGTTGCGGCAGCGCCCGGCCCGGAGGCCTCAGTCGCGGCGGACGGGCACCGACGAGGGGCCAAGCTCCGGCGACATTCCGCTTCAGGTGACGCACGAGAGCAACGTATTGCGGGTGGACGGCGTCGCGCACGCGTCGACATCGAACGCTGATGCGAAGCGAACAGCATCAAGGCTACACGCTCTGGGGCCATGGCATTCTGCAGCAGAACAAAAACATGCACGCCGATCGCGACGCTGCAAACGGCACCGTCACCAAAGACAACATGGTCTGGCAGCGTCCGGTGTCCTCCGCGAATTCGAAACCGAGCAATAGCGGAACTGGCGGGTATTCAATGGGCACATGCGCGGTTGGACAGCGTCGGCTGAATCGAAGCCGTTGCTCATTTGCTTGATTCGTCCTTGTCATTCGAGGCCCTCCTCGTGATCGTGAACACCCGTCGTCGGTGGCGGACTAAAGGCGTTCGTGTGGACTGTCGCTGGCGGGTGCGAGACGATGCAATTTCCCGCTCCGGCTTGACGACCGCCTCGGCCCCCGGCGGGCACCCCCTACAAAACACGTAGCATTCGTTACGTTTCTGCGCTGGCGGCAAAGCGAACCAGTCGGAACATATCTGATTGCCCCCGGGAGCGGGTCGCCAGCCCATGTCGACCGATCGGCGTGAAACATTTATACGGCGAGCGCAAATTTGCCAAGTGAAACAGGAACTTGCGAGCATCGGACTACTTACCCGCCTGTTTCACGCGACGTTCTACTGGATCTTTCTGACGCGAGCCAGTTATTTCGGAGTACGAACGTAGCGAGGCTCTGCGTTCCGTACCTTCCCCTCGAATACATGACTGTTGAGCTGTTCCTTCGCTCGCGCCGCATTCAAATCTTGCCACGGGCTCGGCTCCACGCCCACCCGGGCCAGTGCGCCGTAGATCCAACATCACTTCCCTTGGTGAGCCCGATGGGGCGTTGGCCAGGGTGCGACGCGCACAATGGAGCAAGCCGAGGCATCGATTGAACGGTACCGCGTCGCGTTCTCCGCGGGCTACCTTCAAGGGCCGGGTGACCGAGCCCGCCCGGCCCAGCACCTTGGGTTCAGCGGGTCGCGTGCAAGACCGCCGCGACAAAAAAATGCCCCGTGACCGCGTTTGTCGCCGCCGACCCCGCCTGCGACGTCCAGCCCTCGGGCCCTTCCTTCTACGACTCCGGCGTCCTGGACATCCGGCGGGGCGACGTCCCGCGCGCCGGATCGCGACCTAACTGGAGTGCACCTCGACGGTGACGGCCTTCTAATCGAAGCGCGAGCGGGTTCCCAAGGTGTCGGCCTGAGGATGCCGCAGTTGCGGCCTGAGTCGTCGCGGGCATTGTGCAGCGCGACGTTTCCTTACCTCGATCTTATTGCTCAAAAGGTCGCACATCGAACGCTGCTAAAGACACCGGTTGTGCGCACGATGACTTGCAGATAGCAGATTCTCGGCGGGCCAACAAGACCCATCAGCATCCACGCTCGGCGCCGAAGAATTACCTCGACCGCAGCGCGTTCGCCAAGCAGGGCGTTCGTTGATAGAGCGGCGGGGCTGCTAAACCACCTGCAGGCGCAGCGCAGCGAACTGACGAGAGGCGGATCTGCGCGAAGCGCGAAGCGAGTGTTCGATGCAGAGCTCCGTAAATCGGGCGCTCAACCGGCTGCGTCTATGTGCCGTGCGTCGTGGGCAACGGCGCGAAGGAACGTTTGGCGCCACAGTGTGCTCTTGGCGCTCGATTACCATCTCCAGTCGCGATCCCCCGCTTGCTTGCCACCCGGCTAATTGCAGCGTTGGCCGATAAGAAACATCGACCGCGTACGCCGCGAAGCAGCAGACGCGGCGCCGAAGCTGGCGAAGCTCTGGCTGTCGTCACCCTAGGGCGAGGCGCGTCCGGAGCTTCACCCGGCACGGTTGCGCAACCGTTTTCATCGACGCGGCGGCTACGTGCGCGTCCGTTGACGGTCGGGCAGTCAGCGATGACATCTTACTGGCAGGCCCGGCCCGGCGACTAATGGCTGTCGTCGACAGAAACTAGAGGCCACCCAAGAGAGCCAATGCGGAGATGCGACAACTATGCCTCGGCATGCTAGCTATGGTCCCGAGCGGCCGGCGAAGGTAATGGCCAAGGCATCCAAGCGCCGGATGTCCGCGGTCGGCGGCGGCCACCCCGAGACGATTCGTGTTTTTGTGGTGTTGGGGGTGTCCCCATTGGGGACAGAAGGTAGCAGAAGGGAACATCACGACCGCTGCCCCTCACCTGACGTTTTCATTAATTTCGCCAAATGCAACGGCAGGCATCGCCGGTGCGGGGCTATTGCAGATGCATGAGAGTCGACATCGGCCTTATCGAACGGCGCAGCCAAAAACTGGGCCTTCGTGTCAGGGCGGCGACCTTGCGGCAGACAGATCGCCGTGTCCGCCGACTGTCAATTAGAGCGGCGATTCGCGACTGAGGGCAGTGGTTAAGGTTGACATCGGAAACGATGCACCGGGACCATGTTCGCTGCCCTGCTTAACGGCGGAAAGCCCGCGGACGCCTGAGCTGACAATCGCGTGCCGCGAGAACAACCGCATTGTGTCCCCACTGGGGACACAATGCCTAACCCTGCGAGGGCAGTTGCTAAACATTACAGCGCATTCTCTATGCGCGGCACGTCGCGAAACCGGACGCCGGGAACATTTCAATCGGGATTGCCGTGGCTCGCGGAAAAAAGTTCGGCGATAAGCGCCCGGATCCTTTGCTCCCTGTCGGCGGACAGCATCCCCGCCTTGATCTTTACCGTGAAGCCGATGGCGTCCTTCGTGATCGACCCCGCCTGGTTTTTACCGGAGAAGATCTTCTCGATGCTTCGATCACTAACGCGAACAGACTGGTTCCCGTCACCGTCTATTGCAACCTTGAGCGCCCTTGCCAGCTTCGTCTGGTCTAGCTCGCCGTTGACTAGCTTTTTCCAAAGGCCCCGAGCAAGTTCGAGCGCACTCGAATCTTTCTCGCGAAGCGCCGACACCATTCCTTCCGCCGCATGCGCGCCGATAAGTCGCGGTTGGACATCCAAATCGTGAATGACGAAATCCGGCAACTCGCCGAACGCCAAGAACCGATAGAGCTCCGAGCGAGACATTCCCAACGCTTCTGCCATACGTTTCCGACTTGGAAATTCCTTTTCTGCGCGCCGAATCGACCGCGCAATCTCATAGTCGGACAAATCCTCACGCGCCACATTCTCCACCAGAGCCAACATCGCCATCTCTTCGTCGGACAGTTCGATGATGACAACCTTGATCGACTCCTTACCAATCATCTTGTGCGCTCGCCAGCGTCGCTCGCCAGCCACGATCTGATAACCGTTCCTAGCCCGGCGGACCACAATGGGCTGGACCAGCCCCGCTTCACGTATTGATTCGGCGAGCTGCGCAAGCTTAGCCTCGTTAAAAACCTGCCTCGGCTGCCAAGGATTGGGTACGACTTCGTTCACCGGCAGCTCGGAAGCAGCGCCCGACTTCTCCAGTTCGACGATACGCTGCTGTGCGGCTGCCAAAGCGCCGGCCATTCCAGGTGCCGTGCGCGGGGTAGAGGGCTTGTCTTGTTGCTCAATTTTTATGTCTTTCGCTGCCCGTACGTCAGCAGTCTTGTTCATCATGCGGTCGCGAAGACTCATTGCCCGGCCCTCCATTGAGCTACGTATTGGTCATCGATCCATTTGCAATATTCCATCAGCGGCAACTTGACGCGCGCCAACGTTTTGGCCACTGAATCAGCTCGCGACAAGTCGAACACCGTCGAAAATGCCAGTGCGCCGTTACTCATGACGGAACTGGCAGGAACTTCCGTTGTATGCAGCCAATCGCCATAAGCCCGCTGCGCCCATGAGCGAACTACCGGCGCCGACGACGTCGTGCCGTAGTCCACTCTCGACAGCAGAACCGAAATGAAGTCGTACGTTTTGTCGACCTCATGTTCAACGAATCCGTTCGCTACCTCGGCGAACAACGACCAAAACGATACCGAGGAGATAAAGTCCAAACTCTCTGGGACCAAGGGCATGACCATCGAATCGGCCGCCATCAGTCCATTCAGCGTCATGTATGAAAGCGAGGGCGCAGTGTCGAGAACGATGTAGTCGTACTGTGTCCGCAACGGCTCGATGCCCTTGCGCAACACGGACCAAAATTCGAATCCCGGGTTCGTCTGCTGGGCCGTCGGAAGGTGGAACTCCGCGTCGTGCAAATAATTATGCGCGGGGATAACGTCAAGTCCGTCCCAGTACGTGCTTTGGACCTTAGCAGCCAGACCGCCTTCAATGGTTGGGTCATAGATATACGGAAGCACTGTGTCTTCCCAAGTCACATCCTTTTCCGCATACAGACCGCACAACTCGGACAATGAAGCTTGCGGATCGAGGTCAATCACGAGTACTTTCCGACCGCGTAGGCTGAGCCCTTGGCCGATGCACATTGTCGTTGTTGTCTTGCAGGATCCACCCTTGAAGTTCGCCGTAATCAACACCCGTCCACGATGTTCGCGCGTACCTGTGACCAAAGGCGTTTGATAAACGTCTGATACCTGCTGGACCCAAGTGCGCACGTCTTTGAGGGAGAATATCCGCGCTCGACCGGTGCCATGGGCTTCGCCGCGCGGCAGATTGCCACCTTCTTTCGTCGCTAGGTAGTTGATTTTTTGCCTGTCGATTCCGCAAAGCTCCGACAGTTCCCCAATGGTGAATACAGGAGGTGTTTTTCGCGGCCGCGGCGCCAAGATTTGATCGCGCAGTTCGTTCGTCATGACCGATAGGCGCTCAGAGAAGTCTCCGAGGTCAGATAGCTTGACACTTCGGTCGATGCCGGGCAACTCGCTGAAATTCATTAGCATTTCCTTTCGCTTTTGACGGTGAGGTGTTATCTACACACTCATCGCATGTTTTTACGGTTTCATACTGATGTCTCACAGAACCGTAGAATACCTTCCAAACCGGAGAATGGCTATCAGAATGCGACACGCGGGTTTAGGCCCTGCGATCAAGAAAAAGCGCCTACGCGTCAATGACTTAATCCGAGACCGAGGAAATGCGGGCATCGGATGACGGGGAGCCGTTCCAGTTTTCGGTAGGCCGCTGTCACAAAACATCTCACCTTGGTCGCGTAAATCCCGTCGGGCCTAAGCGCCTTTTTGCCCAAAGCACAATTCACCTCACCTTCCAGAGTTCCACGGACCATCGTTCGCTGCCTATCCGTGTTCAACGCGCCTACGCCCCCTAGTTATCTCTGCAGGCGTGCGTGCACTTTCACATCTCAATGGGGTAAGTAGTTTATGTTTTCAAATAAAAGAAACTAACTTACTACTAACGGCCGGCCACGATCTGTTAATAAACAGTGACTTAGAGTATCAAGGTGAGGTGTTATGTGTCGCAGGTGCTGTGAATTGAGCGACTAAGTGAGGTTTTTTGCACTTAAAGGTGACCCGATCTGGGCCAGAAGGTGAGGTCCGTCGCAAGGATAGGTGAGGTGAATTGAGCGCCAATTCAGGCAAGGTGAGGCCTTTTGTGATCTATCGCCCCTGCAAGGTGAGGTAACGTGTGTTGACACGGCACCTTCGCGTCGGTACGGTACCGTCCGATAGCAACTGGAACAACGACTGGGAGGCTGAATGGGGACTGAGGGGCAAGTGGCCACGTCTAGGCAGCTAGCATTGGCGCTATTCGACGATGCGAACGCCGAAGACTTGCCGCTCGATGCCGCCCGTTCCGACATTGGATTCGCACGAAAGAACGTCTTGATACGCATCATTGATCTCGGCGTGGCCGCTCGGCGGTTGATAGACGCGGCATACTTCATCGTCGCCCAAGAAGAACAGCCACGAGATCTGTATGACGTCGAGTTGGACTACTTCAAGTGGCTCATGCGGTACTCCAGCCGTAACAATGCTCATCTTGAGCAAGTCATCACCGAAGCACAACGAGCGCTAATACAAGCCACCACCGCTCCCGACGCGGATGGAACCAAGCCTTTTGGCTCTGTGCAGTTGATTGGCCGAATCTCCTATCAGGGCGGACGCTTCCAGTTCCGAGTTCCGACGGACCTCGTAGGAATAATACGTGGTCCCGGAAAGTCGCATTGGTTAAGCCTGCGCATAACGTCGCTATTTACGCTCAGTTACGCGCGGGTGATGTACGACCACCTATTACCCTACGCGGATGACGGCACAACCGATTGGTTTGAGCTAGAGGAGTTGCGCTCATGGCAAGGGGCAATGGGCGCGAAGGCGCACGAGTTCAAATACTTCAAACGAGACTGGCTCGCGCCGGCCGTGGACCAGATCAATGAAGTTTCGGATCTGAAGATCTCCTATGAGACTCGCAACGAGCCGGGCTCCCGGAAAATCGGTCGACTACGATTCCGCATTGAGCGGAAAGAGTTGGCCGAACGCGTCTTGCACACCCACGAACAAGCGCAAGCGCTATACAGGACCTTGAAGCAGGAGTTCGGACTGTCCAGCGCGCAGCTTAATCAGATTGCGGCGGATCGAGACAAATATACCGACGAACGTCTGGAGCAGGCGATCGAGCGTACTCGTTTCAGCCTGAGGCTAGGCAATATATCGAAGAGCCCGGCGGGGTTCTTCATGAAGGCTTTGAAGGAGCAGTGGATCGTATCCGACGCTGAACGCCAGATGGTGCAGATCCAGGAGAGTCTTGCGCAGACAGAGAAACGGGAGTTGGAACAGAAGCAGCAGGTTCAAACCCGTATGGCTTTGCGAATCGCTGCCCAAGATGTGCACGCACAAGACCGAATGGTGGAGGAAGTCCGCCGCGGTTGGGAAGCGTATGAAGCTGCGACGACTAAGCAGCGGGATGACTGGCGACGGACCTATAAAGGGACGCCGGCGGGAAAACTGACGTTGCGGCGGTTAGGCATCGATCCCGGCGCGGACTTGTCAGATGCAATAATTGAGAAATACCCCGATCTGAAGGACGGATTCGCCGGCTATGTGTTCAATAGGTCGAAGTCTGGCAAGAGTCGTTAGTACACCTTGGCGCGGACCGTACCGATTCGGGCACCACCCACGCCCCGGGGCGGGACATGAGCGCTCCTGTTTCCGGACCAGCAACCCGACCGTCGGCTCTACGGCAACGCGGCCCGCGAGCGGACGGTTGCGCCTGTCGCTCCCCGCAATCCCTCGCACCTCCGATTTCAGATCACGATTGCGCGACTGCACCGCTTCGTCACCCGTCAGGACCCATCCCGCCAAACACAGTTCGGCCCCTCATCCAGCAACGTCCCTGACTATTGCGGGCCATCAATCACCGTAGCCTTCGCGACCCCGACCGCATCGGAGCTCTCCGCGGTTTCCTCCCTTCAGGTTTGTCCAACGCCTGCCCGCATGCGCCTTCACGCCCGTGCGAGCCCACGGACAGGGCAGCCGTCCTCGCTAAGCCGGGATTGCGGTATGCCCATATGTGCCGCCGCGACGCCTTTGCTCGGGAATTTGCCTCTTAGGTAATACGCTGCAATGGCGAGCGGCGCGTTCAATCCCGGAGGAGCCGCTCGTGAGCTTACTTGGCCGCCCGATCGCAATGCACGCAAAATATCCCTCGCGTCCATTCCAGTTGTGTCAATCTCTGCGGCGCTTGCAGTGAGCAGGCTTTCTCCACGCTGACTTGCCAGTCTTAGGAGTGCGCGCGCGTTACCATTGCTCAAGCCGGCTTTGTCGAACAGTCCTGTAAGCACCCTAGGCAAACGCGAGACGGCCAGAGCCTCGGCAATCCTCGGTGGCGCCAGGTTTGTCTCGAACAATCTGGACAGCTTGGCTGCTGCCTGGCGATATGTGTTCCATTGCGTTCCCACGTCGGCCTTATAAATCGCTGCTAGCCTCAATGCATCGTCGACGACTTTTTCCGTCATTGAAAGTTCTCAATAAAATCGTTGGGAGAAGCACAGCCAGCAAGCCACCGTCGAAGGTCTCCACCTGGAAACCGAAAGGTGCGCCCCTACGGTTGCTTTAGAACCGGCCAATCGCTTCTGCGTCTGCAACCGCTACTGCGCCGTTGCACCGCGCGTTATCCGCCGCAGTTCACGGCTTTTTAACCATGGTTAATTTTTTTGCTCGCGCCGCCCGCGCAACCGACTGTTTTCAAACAAAAAAAGCAAGTTATCTTGTTCCAGGAATGTAAATTTGTAAAAGAATTCGGAACAGACCGAAACGATACACCGCAGCACGATCAACGGAACGCCGAAAGGGTGCCGATTTCGACTCTCTTTCCGGCGGAGGTCCGTAACCATGGTTAAAGTTTTCGAGGGCCAGCACGGCTTACAGTGAACTGTCGTGACCACAAAGGCGCTCAAATCTCTGTGCCTTTCCCTGAAAACCCTTGTTAGAAATTGTTTCAACGGTACCCATTCATCAAGGGTTGCCATGCGCATTTTCAGGAACAAGCGGCAGGCCGCGCTATCCACGGCCCCCGGCATGTACGCCGAGGAAGATCCATCGACAGTCATTTTCGGGACTAGCACGCGGCTGAAGGTTGAGCGCAACCGCTGGATGCTCATTGCCTTCGCCTGTGCTGCGGTCGCAGCCGGTGCCGTGTGGACACGGCAGCCGCCCCTTCGGTTACCCGCGTGGTCGGCGTCTCGGCCGACGTGAGCGGTCACCCGGTCGTGACGGAACTCGTCGCCTACAAGCCGGACTCGCAGGCGCTGCGCACGAGCATGCGCGACATGGCGGTGCGCTGGTTCACGATCGAGCCAGTGCTGACGGACAGCCCGCAGACGTCGCGCATGTCGTCGAACATCAACTCGGTAAAGGCCCAGATGATCGGTGCTGCAACCGACCAGTTCAAGAGCTGGCTGCGCGACGACGCCCCCTTTCCAGCAGATCACCGCAAATCCCAAGCTGATCCGCGAAGTGAACGTGCGCAATATCGCTGCTTGAAGATCAGACTGTTCTCGTTGAGTTCACAACGACGACCTCGCAGGCCGGCGCGACCGGCAAAGTCTTGGAATCGCGGCATAAATCAGTCCAAGAATTTAGCCGCACCCCCCCGAGAAACGCGGCGTTGAGCTGGACGACGCGTGGACGTATTGCGTTCGCCATCAGGGCCGAGCTCGCGGTATCGCCATATTGCATTGACTCAACCCCATAACGACAAACCCGGCCAATGGCCGTAATGCCGTTCACTTAACGATCATGAAAAAGCCGCGCATCCTCACAGGAGCGCGGCTTTTTTCATTTTTCACGGGCGATTTATGAGTCGGACTAGATCCTAGACGACTGACTCATGTCGGACCCACAAGAGACGGTCGCCTTTCGTGAAAGCGGCCGCTCCGCTGCCCGCAAATCTTACTTGCGGGCAAAGGTGTGGGAGAGATGGCTCGAAATGCCGAGCGGTTCCAAGGGCACGTGACTAGATGACGAGTCCTGTGATTGCTTTTCGGCTTACCGCCAACGAAAGTCGCTCGCTCAGAGAACTGAGACGGTAGTATCTTGGAGCGCCAGTTTATCGAACTCCAAAGGCGCCAATCATGCTCAGTGGCTGATACTCGTTGACGAGCTCTATCAGCCGATGCCGATCCGTGTCGAAGATTTCTTGTGCGCCGATGACAGGCACGGCAACGCCTGAGTACATGACAGTTACCTTCGGAGGTAACGGATAGCCCTTCGCAACCTCTTTTCCAACGACCCGCACAAAGATGGACGCCGACGCGACGTCGTCGTTGGCTTGCAGTTCCCATGAGTCGCCCTTGACGCGGAGAGGAATAGCAAATTTTTCCCAGTCGCGGGCCCTATGCGGTTGAGGAGTGTTGCGGTCGAAAGGGAAAAAATTGTGCGCGCCATCTTGACCGCCGACATTCGAACGGATGACCAAAGGAGGTTCTGCGATGACAATCCCTGTCTTGTTAGTCAGATATTCTCTAAACACAGTACTGGACTCCCACTGGGAGGGCGGTTCAATTCGAGCGTGAACAGATTGGAACTTGACTTGCCTGTCTTCAGCGAATGCCCGGAAGGCTTTTTCTTGCAGCGAGAGTACGTAATCATCAACCGGATGGTCGATGGGATAAATCGACTCCGACTTCACAACGACGTTGTACCCAACCCCGCGAGTGATGGACTTGTTGAAGACCTGCACGGCCACCGGGTTCGAAGGCGAATCGACAATTATCACCGGTAGGTCGAGCTCATTCGTTGCTGTATTGGGGCTGGGCTCCGAGCAATAGGACGGCGCGCGCATGAACAGCGCAGCATCCCCACTCAGTAATTTCAAGAGAGGCCCCGCAGGCGGACTAATCGACCAAGCAGATACCGGAGCCGACTTTTCCATAAGACGCGAGCATCTCCAATGATAGTCCACTGTGTAGGGCTTTCCGTTTATCAGAAGCTCTGCCTTTAATCCGAATCGACGAGTCTCGGTGCTCGCGGTCTTGGAGGCGCAATGCAGATATGCAAGGGCGCCCCAAAACTCTTGATAGACGCAGTCAACCGTTTGACTCCGCAATGTCAGCCCAGCGCCTAACATCGTATCCTTTAGTTCGAGGTAGCTCGTCTCGATCTGCCAACGACGCCGGTAGGTGGATGCGATGTCCTCCGGTCTGAATCGCCGCCTGTCTGTTAGAGATGTCAGGAGTGTTCGTTCACGTCCCTTCGCGTCGGTAGTGCGGATTGCACGAGCATGCCAGTGTTCGGGCATGCCAGGATTCGCGCGCCGTGCAGGTTGCGAGACCTTGAGCAATACGAGCTGGTCCTCTTTCGTTCCCTCTATGTGCTGCCACCGGGTATTGGACTTCGCCGGGATGATGAAATGTCGACTCGCACCTGAGGCCCTGAGACTCCACAGAATTTGCGCGGACATAAAGCCCTTATCGAACACCGTGACGGAATGGTCCGGAATGCGAGGAACGAGTTGGCGGGCCGTTAGCATCTCATTCTTCCCATACGGGCCTATTTCGGCATCGCGGACGATATGTGTGTCGATCGACGAGAGGGTTACGGCGCGAGCTTGCGGATAACTTCCCACTCTGCCGCTTCCACTTAGCTGTGAGCCAAAATGTGCACGGTTACATTGACTGTCGGCTGTCCGCAGAGTGGTACCGTCCATAGCGAATAGCGTCAGACCTTTGAACGTCGATTGCGCCTCGCTCTCGTTGGCCCACTCGCATGCGGACCTTCTGAACAGCCATTTGAGCGGTGCTGCCCCGATTCCCTGTCTAGCTTGCGTGATGGCGCTCTTGCTAACGAAAGCGCCGTCCTTTGCTGGAAGAGCGATGTCCAGCGCATCGACAACTTCGCTCGCTGATTGATGACGATATAGCGCAAGCGCGACAACTAGCCATATCGCCTGCTCGGCCGGTAGGCGCCGACGTCGAATGCTGGTGGTGGCCGTAGCTGCCGTGGCATCAGTTAGCCAGATTGGATGGAATTGGGCGGGCAGTCGGGGCATTCCGGCTACCTGCCTCGATGGCTCGGCGGCTTTAACACTGGTTCGCATGGCGATGAAAGTTAACATCGCCATGCGTCGTTTACAACCGTTTTTTGGCGGCCGCTGTTCCTGCTATCCCCGTCCTTAAGTGAACGGCATTACGGCCAATGGCCGGGTTTTTTTCACCCTGAGTCGATGATTTGGTTCACCACGGAGAGGTCTTGATTCGGAAGACGATCTTTAACAGCAGGAACATCATGAATAGGAACGGGCGCAGTATGCCAATCGCCCACAGAAATGCGATGCCGCAAATCATAAAGACCGAAACGGTGAGATCACATTTGGGCAATAAAACGTCGATGGCAATCAAGCCGAAAAGCGCGGCGGCAACGATCGCACGGCGCGCAAGCGGATCCAGACTCCAGAATTTGTTAAGCATGATCGCTGTCCTTGTGAAGCCACGACAGCACCACACCGCGCAGATGATACGAAGACTCTAAGGCAGCAACGCCTACAGCCACCAGGAGCCAGAAGCGCGCGGCCCGAGTCCAGTCCGCGTTAATTAGTACGTGCAGGAGATCCATTGTTTTTACTCCGTTAGTGACGCCCGTTATTGCGGGCCGATGACCTATCTTCGCAAATCCGGTGCGAAGTCAAGGCCACTGGCCGCGCAAGATCACATCACTTCATCATCAGGTGCAAGCCGTCCAGGGCGTCGTCATCCAAGTGCGCGTCGGGAAGCGTTGCTTCCGTAGCGGGCGTCGACTGCAACGAGACTATCGGCGACTGCTCCGGTGTTACATGGTCTGACGCTTTCGCCGGTGTGGGTGTCATGGCAGGGTGCAGGAGGCCAGTGGCCCGCGCCGTACGCGTCCTCGGTGGGACTTGCAGGGCAGATTCTGGAGGCCGCCACGCCTGCTGTGCACCGACCTCTTGAGGGACGCTCAGCAAGTTCGCGCGGGCGGCGGCGCTAGCCAATGCCTTCAACGCGCCGGCTCTAAGTCTTGGGTTCTCGAACCGGGCAAGGTAAGCAAACAGGTGCGGATCAGTCGCATCGTTGATAGTGGTCTTGATCAGCATCTTGTCGTTCATGCAGCCACCCCGAGGGACGCAGACCTGCGCTCACGCGCCAATAACGACTCACCAAGGATCAGATACCCTTTCGCGTTCGCGTAGCAGGCGCCGTCGAGGACAACGACGGGTAGTTCGGGATACTGCTCGCTAATTGCGTTGCTGTACAGGGATGCACCGCCTCCCGTCAGGACGATCGAGCGGAATTCTTCGCCGTCGCCTACGGACGTGGCAATCTTTGCGACGGTCGCCTTGATGTCGGGGTCGCACTGACGGAGGAACGGCTCAAGGTCGAGCTGGCTTCCATGGAAGGAGAAGGGGCGTTTTTCGCGCAGGCACTTGTCTATACGCTCTACGCCCTTGACGTACTTGTTCCGCGTCTCGCCGATCTTGTTCGCAATCTTCCGGTAGATCGCCGATGCACCGCCGTCCACACCGCTACTGCGACGGTCGTCCATCACATACCCTTCTGCAACGACCCAATCGGTTGTGTGGTAGCCAACGTCGACAATCAGATGGATGGCATCGCGGTCGAACTTTGCCCCTTTCTCGCCACCGTATGCGGAAAAGGAAACGAGAGAACCGAGTGGTTGTGGAACGACCTTTACAGCATTGATTTTCACATCACCGTGACCGAAGTCGAACGTTCCCTTGTACCTGTCGCGCACCGCGTCAGCGATCGCCATGCGTTCGACCGGCAAGCCAAGCATCAGGAGATCGACCTCGCTGACACCTGCGAGCGTGATTGAGCCGCCGAGCAGCGCAGCATAGTTGTCCGTCAATGCGAACTCGCTGTGCAGCGTCCGGCCGATTTCGCCCGTGGCGGACTCAATCAGGACCCCCGGGCCAACTTCAAAATCGGCGCCGTTGACGGTTATCGACTTGACGTTGCGGGTCTCGGCCATGGAGTTGCTGTCTGACACCTTGGGTCCAAAAGAGGTCGGCGTCAGCGACGGAAACATCTTGAGGGCTACATCAGAGCCCATTCGAAAAGCGCTCTTTGTGTTGCCGAAACCAACGTCGACTGCGAACACGGGTGCTTTCATTTGCTCTCTCCAGAGAAGTTAGGTTGGTCGTCGTCTTGAAGCTTCGCGGTCGCGGCGGCGCTGGGAGTCCGATGTGTGCTGGACATCACGCTGGCGCCTTTTGGGGCACTTCTTGGACTCACAAGTGCCCCAGCGCATGAAGCGCCGGGGGGGTGCCCCACAAGTGCCCCACAAGTGCCCCACAAGTGCCCAAAAGGTGCCCCAACGTCACTGGCAACCCTTTCTGCACGCCGTACTGGTCATGCGATTGGCCACTTAACGGCCCCAAATAGGGCCCTTAAGTGCCCCAAGGCGGTTGACGTGTCTAACTGTATCGACCAAAGCCCGAAGTCAAGGAAGCTAAAGCTCGCATGATTTATGGAGCTTAAGAAAGTGAAGGAGCGGCGCGAGCGGTTATTCTCAACGTTACCCACCGCGCGATTAGCGCATCGACCTCCAAGTTTCACCATAGAAGGGATCGCTTTGCCTAGCGAAAACCCTTCCTGTCACAGGCCGCAAACTGACGCGGCCTTTTTCTGAATCAAATCAAGTGCACGATGGCCCACACAGAGGACATCGGACACGCGATATCGATTGGGTTTGCGGGAGGTTTTGCCCGAATCTGCGCACAGAGACAACGTGTAAGGCGGACAGTCGGACACTTCCGGCTCTGCGCACAACGACTCAAACACGCATGGACACACCCTTTCAGCACACGGAGCTGGGACCGTTGCATGAAGCCCGACACACAGCGGCCGATTGAACGGACTTTGGGGTGGGGTAGGTGACCGCGACAAAGCAAAGCGGACACATCCCTGTACGAAAGACGACGGCGGGCGGGGCCGGGAAAAGACGCAAACAGGTATTGCCGGGCAGATGGCCACAGTCGTGCGAGTCGAGAGACAGGCGCACACGGGCACGCGATGCGTGTCACAGGCCGGTACGGCAGCCAGAGCAGTCGGCGGGGTCGGATGCGCGGAGCGAAAAAGCTCCGCGGTCTGACATGCGAGACAGTGGACCCAATCAACGACGATGGACTCTGCAAAGGCAGATCCGGTTCGAAGATGGCAGGGAACGCAGGGATCGCACGCAAGGCGTCACGCGATAGCGCGGCGTCTGGCAGCAGGCAGCAACTGGACGGTCCAGCACGTATCTTCCACGTGCGGGGTTGATCGAATCGAATCGCTAAAGGACAGGAAGGCAGTACCCGGCGGGGAACGCAGGGCGCAGCGCGGTCAGGTTGATGCAGGGGATAGGCTCCCGGCGTCCCGCGCGCAGCGCCACCGACGATGGCCGCGTCTGTCGTGCGCGGCCTGACAAGAACAGATGCCCAAAGCCGGGCCGGCGTCCAGACGAAGGCGTTGGGCCGCTTGTGGCGCGGTTAACTAGTGGGGTAACGAAGTGTCCGCGATTTTGAACGTGCGCGCCGTTTTACGCGGCTACCGGTTGCCCGCCGAATTCAAGGGCGCATTGGAAAAGCTGCTATTGGACAACGTGAATCGCGTTCACAGTCGGACGAGAATCAGCGCGAAACCGCTTTCGATCAGGACGCAGGAACGCCGAACGACGGTGATCTGCAAGTCATTCGAAGAGCTGCGCCAGAACGGATTCGCGTTGCAGTCGCCCCATTCACTCAAGCAAAAGCACGTCGAGTACCTCGTCAAACTCTGGGTTGACGCTAAACAGACTGGCAGCACAGTCGAGAACAAGCTGACGCATCTTCGAGCCCTTTGCGAGTGGATGAACAAGCCAAACCTCATCGGCACACTGGGCGACTATGTTGATCGCGAGAAGCACGATCTGGTGCGTTCGTACGTCGCGCAGCGAGACAGGTCGTGGGAAGGCAATGGGATCGACGCTGAAGAGAAAATAAGCGAGATCGCTGTGATAAACCCGAACGTCGCGGTGCAACTGAAGCTTCAGGCGGCATTCGGTTTGCGCGTGGAGGAGAGCTTCCTGCTTCGACCGGCGGAGGCGATGCGGGATGACGGTTTATTGAGTGTCACGCGCGGCACCAAGGGCGGCCGCGATCGGCTTGTGCCAATCGAGTTCAAGCTCGCTGTGCTCGAGGAGGCTGCGGCGCTTTCAAACCCATACAGCGGGTCAACGATCCCGCATGGATACACGAAGCAGCAGTGGCGGGAACACTACTATCACGTGCTCAAAAAACATGGCGTCACGCAGGCGGGGATCGGAGTGACCAGTCACGGTCTGCGTCACCAGTTCCTGCAGCAAATGTACGAACGGATTACTGGTGTCGGAGCGCCAATCAAGTTGCCTGCGGAACGGGTAGATCGCGAAGCGCATAAGGCGGCAATGCAGCGCGTCGTCGCGGCAGCGGGGCACAGTCGGGCAACGAAGGCGAACGCTTATCTCTCAACGCATGCTGCGTTGGCTGTGAAGAAGACGAGTTCGCTAACCAGAGAGATGGCACTGGAGGCCGTCGCAACGGCAGGCGGGGTGAAGTCGCGCGCCGCAGCCGCGATGGGAATCTCGCGCCAAGCGCTGTACAGGCTGTTAGAGAAGTGAATGGGGCCGCTTTGTCCGGTTGCCTGCCTCACACCGTCCAAGGCTAATGAGCCACGGTCTCCGCTACCGGCACATGCAGGCACCGATGAAGCAACCCACGCAGCCGGTAGATCGCGAGGTGCAGAAGGCGGCTATGGCGCGCATTGTCGAAATGGCCCGACACACGACAACGCGGGGAATGCTCGGCTGATGTGGTAACGGCAGCCGGTCGTTGTTCCAAAAATCTATCCAAATATCCGTTTTTGGAACGGAGGGGGTCGGAAAAAAATGCTGGCCAATCAGGCACTTGGTGACGTCCGTTTTCGTAAAAAAATAACCATGGTTAATTTTTTGGACTGTTTTGGCTAACGCAGCCACTCGAGGACAGGGCTGGTCAGTGCGTGATACGTGAAAATCACTCCGAGTGCCAGCACGGTAAGCAGCTGCGGAACGAGCTTTTCGCGATGGCGGTACGCGGCACGAATGTATTCGACTGGGGACATGGTTTTCTCCGACAGGTGGTTGTTCGCTCACCGATGTGGCGAGAGTTGAGTCCAGTATGGCGCCGCTCCTGCGAAGTCAAGTCACCAGCGGTTGCGATCCGGTAGGTCGTCAACGGCGGCTGAGACCCGGGTCTCAAAGGAGCAATCCTCGTCACCACTGGTCGCCGGAATGCGTGGGAACTGAACGGACGCCACACCATCGATGTAGACGAAGCGCGCCATCTGCTGCAGCGTGCGATAACGGGCGGCATCCTCGAGCACCGGGTCGATCGGCCAGAAATCGCGCGTGGTGATTTTCCCGTCGACAATCTTCTGCGCGAGCATTGAGAAAATCGGGCCGCGCTTCTCCCAGTCCTCCGTTGTGCGACTAAGTAAATCGAGGATGTACGGCGCGTCGATCGGCGAGATCTCTTTGCGTACGAGGTCGAGCAATTCGCCCTCGGCCGCGGCCGGGCGGTTCAATCGCTGATTCCATATCTTTCCGGCCTCATCGAGTGCGGCGTGCCTGTCGTCGCCGACGGGTATCCACGGCGTCTGCATCCCGCAGTCGTCGCACAGGATGCAGCAAAGCTTCTCGGTCGGCGGCTCCGACAGCGACCGCGCCTCCATATCGTTCGTCACGGGGGCGGTGCTGGAATTGATCTGCAGGAAATCCGTCGAAGGCCTGATGCGGCCCCTGATCACTCGTTGGGACCAGCCGAACGCCCAGGTGTCGCCACAGTGTGCGCAGGGGAAAAGTTCATCAGTCATGGCGCTTCCTGGGGACCGTGTATTTATAGTCGAATTGTAATGTCTGCCGACCAGCGCTTCTGGGCAAAACGACAGGAATAAACACAAATTGCGGCAAGTCAGCCGCTCAGGGCGTCAGTTGCGCGGTTGTACGCTTCGTGGGAAAGAAGGCGTAGAGGGCGCGATGACTCACAGTCAAACACCAGGCGGTAGGCGTATCCAACGGGCACCGAGAGGAGCTGCCGGTTCGACGAGCGGATAGGTTTTCCCTTGAGCGCGCACGGGTGAGTGCCGTCCCGCACTTTCGCGAGGATCGATCGAGCCTCTCTCTGAAGGGATGGCAGGTGAGCCACGCAGGACAGGTCGACCGGGTCGGCTGCGGCCAGTTCTTGCCTGGCGAGGCGCTTATGCTGTCGCGCGAGCGCCTCGGCTTCCTTGGCTTTGGTGGCGGCGGCGCAGGTATGGCAGTACTTGCCTTTGCCCGAGTGCCCGCAAGGGAAGTCTCGCTTCATGGTGATGCCCTTCAGTTAGATGGTTCACCATTCGACCATGGAGCACGCTCCAGTCAAGGTCAGGTTGAGGAGGGATTGGACGGGTCTTTCGTGGGCTGCCGGGAATCCAGTTCGGCCGACAGTTCGAGGATGCGTGAGTCCGCTCGCGCGAGCCTCGTTTCCAGGCGCTCTATGTGAGCGAGTGCAACGGCGTACTGGTCCGCGAGCATCGTGAGGGCCCAGAAGGGCGTGAGGGTGGCGGAGCAATCCCGGCAGGTAACGATTCCGCCGCGCGGGTCGAGGCGGATATTGCGATGGGCGCACTCGCCGGGGCGGTGCGTGCGGTCGTCTTTGGTTACGCGCATGCGCGCGAACGGGAGGACACTGCTCATGCGCTTCCGGGCGGTAAGGGTACGGGTTTATGGGGCGGGGGCGGGGGACTGTATGTCAACAGCGGCGTCGGGCGCAAAGAGGTTCCGGGAGATCGCTTCGTCGCGCCGGTAGTGCCGCTCGATCGTGTCAAGGTAACCACGGAACGCGTCCGTGTCAGAAGGGGGGACGCGGCCGCTGCCGGTCGCAAAGCGCACGTCGGTTGGAGCGTTGGCTTGCCGCTCAATGCTTGTGAGCGCAGCCACGTCCGGAAGCCACCAGCGATTCCAGCGCGTCGTGAACTTCAGCCAGCCGCGCGCGGCGGCGTCCATTTCGCTCCACGATGCCTGAAAGTCGAGAATCGCGCCGAGAGAGCTGAAGAAGGCCATCGGTACGGTTGTGTCGTCCGCAGTAGCGACGACGATCTGCTTGCGCCGTTCGTCGACCGGATCGGTCGAGCTTGCCATGCAGAGCGCCGGATAGCTGACGTGCCAGTCAGCACCGCGGGCCAGAGCGCGCTGAAGAAAGAAAAAGTTGGATTCCATTTTGTCGATCCTGTTCGGGCTATATCTGCCTCAGCCTATATGCATCGGCGGCAAGTCAAGTCGGCGACGGTAGCACGATGGAGGCGAGCGGCGATGGTGGAACCCATTCGACGCATGGCTCACGGCGCGAAGCGTACATCGCCTGCTTCTGCAACTTGCGGGCGCGGTATGCGTCGTTAGCTTCCATGCCATAGATCTCGATTGCGGTTGGCCGCGCTGTGTCTGTCAGACGGAAGTCGGGCAGCATGTCGTCGCCCTCGTCCCGCCGTAGCGGCTTTTCGAACCGCCGCCGCTCATCCACAAGACGGTTCGCCATATCGACCTCGTAGCTCGAGTCGCACGGTATGAACGCGCGGTTGCAAAGCTGCAGGGCGAGATCGACCGCGCGCAGATTGCCGTCCTTCGTGCGTTCAACGACGAGCACGGCGACGACCCGGGCTTCCGGCTGGCCGATCATCGGCCACCCGTGCCGGTAAGAACGTGCAGCGCTTTCAACAAGCGCTTTCGATGCATAGAACGTCTCGAACGTCTGACGCAGGCGAACGATGAAGCCATACTTTGAAGGATCGATGGCCTTGATTTCCGCGATCACGACGCCGCGGTGCGATTTTGTCGGCGTGGTCCTGATCCGGCTCAGGAAGGCGTCGAACTCGGCCTTGATGGTCGGCAGTTCACTTTCTTCATAGCGCCGCATGACGTGAACGACGTCCTGAACCGGCTTGCCGTTCATCTTCCCTTCGCCGAGCACCGCGAGGATCTGTGCGCTGCAGGTGCCCCAGTTGCGCTGCGCTCCGCCTGACCAATGGTTCAGGCCAGCGTCTTGCCACACGCGCTGCAAAGACCCGAGTAGCGGTGCTGATCGGCGCGACGCAGCGCGCCTCTTGTCGCCTGGTGAGCTTTCGCTTCTAACAGTACCGACAGTGCGCACCGTCAGGGACACGTCTAGTCTTGCATTGAGTCCCGCATGCGTCGTGCGGATACCGGATTACCCACTGATTCTGCGCGCGCCGTCACCGGTGCGCTTCCGTTGCGGGGCAACTCCCCGCAAGGGAGTCGCCTGGTCTTTTCGAAGTACACCATGAAATTTCGCAAGCTGTTCTACGCGGATCGTCGATCCGCTGGCGCCGGGGCTACCGCTGCTCTCCAGCAGCAGGCCTCGCGCGTTCTTCGCCGTGTCGCGCAAGACCTGCGTCTTCGGTCCCATGAAATTGTCGTCGAGCCGTCGCGCCGCAATTCTCCGGGGCGTGTTTCGCTTCGCACCGAGACGCTGTTTGTCGAGGTGCTGGACCGGCCTTGCCAGAAGGCTGTCGCCCTCAGCTTCCGCACGCGCCGCGGCCGCTCGGACCTTACGGGTGGGGGCGGAAACTACGTGCCGCTCGAGCAGATCGAGACGACGCGTGGCTATCAGTCGTTCCTCGATGGCCTCCGGCTGGCAAGTGGCATCGACACCTCGTCGCGAGGTCGCCGATGAAACTCGCAAACGTCAAAGTCGATACTCGTGCGGCACGACGATAACGGACAGGGTGACGCTTGACCCGGCAACGGGACAGGTGCGTCTGCCTCCGCGTCTTCAGACGCTGCTGCGCACGGTGGAGGAAACCGAATGCTCCCCGTCGTTTGTTCTTGAGTACAACGGCTCAACGTTGCCTGTCACGGTGGATTCGAGCGGACTCCGGAAAATCGGAGAGCCCGGTCAGCCGAAGTCAGGCCTCGAACAGCTGTTGAATCCGACGAAGGATGAACGACAGCAGAACGCACGGTTCCTTCATACTCTGTCGGCTGCGTCCGTGGGCGGCCTGGTCGGCTACGTTCATGCTGCATCCAGGCTGGACTCGACGACAATCGCTGGCACCGCGATTCTCGCAATAGTTGCGATACTATCCTGATATGTCGGTATTGTTGAAATGAAAGGAGATTGAAATGGTTGCAAACCTCATCACTCTCGGTGTGGGCGTGTCCATTGCAGCATTCTTTCTCTGGACGAATAAAAACGGGCGTAAGCGCGATCATGAGCGCGCCTGGGGCAAACGTGATTAAAGAAGCGGCCTGACGCCGCTTCAAACAGATAGAGCCGCTCCTTCGGGGGCGTTTTTTTTCGTTTTTTTCGACCATTGAACGCGCCTTCGGGCGCGTTTTTCTTTTTGTGAGACCAGAAATGAACCATGTACTTGTAAAGCCTGTGCACCTTCGGCAGCCCGTTGCCGTTGCCTCGGCGGTCGGAAACGGAAGCGTCGTGGCCGCGATCGCCGGCGCACGCGCTGATGCGTTGCCGTGCGGTGACCGTCTGGACGTGGAAGGCAAGACTGTTGGAGAGGTCTGTTCGATGCTCTGCAAGGTGTTGCGCAGTACGGAGCTTGAGCCGGAGTGGCTTATCCAAGCCAACATGTTGGATGATCCCAACGAAGCGACCAGCGGTGCGCGCATGGACAGAGTCTGGCCTGCAGACAGCGTCTGGAACCGCGTGGCTGTCTCCGTTGACATCGGCAGATCCGAAGGCTGGATCGCTCATGTTGACTGGATTAGCCGCACGGAAATACCGGACGTCGTCGGCCGCGGATATGCCGTGATGCCGCTCCTGCGTGCAAAGGTGTTCGTCGCAGACCAGGCGTCGTAACTGGCGCGCTTCATTGCCAACGCGATCGACGTGGCCTAACGCTCTTCTTCGCGTCGTTAGGCGCAACTCTTCATATTCAACCCTCGCGGGCAATCGGCCCGACAAGGGAACGATTGTCCGCTTATTCTTTTCCGGAGCAATCGTGTATCAACTCTCCTTCGCTGGTCTCTCCCTTTCTATCGGTACGCTGTTCGAAGTACTGGCGGTCTTCAGGACCGACGCTCGCCTGCTTGCGCTTGAATCGTCAGAAATCGTGCTGCAGCACTGCGGCCAGCCGGTTCGGGTGATCCGCCACAACGGCTCGCTCACGGTGCGCCGGCCGGGCACTGCCCGCGACGTTTTCCTTTCCCTGCTCGATGAGATCGACGGCGCGTACTTCCGGCCGAACGGCGCACTGCAGGCTGCATGGCAGATCCGGCGCTCACGCTGGAAGCTGCTCTACGATGCGTTCGACCTCACGTCGACGCTGCGGCTCATCATCTCGTCAGAGCAGATCGACGCTGCGGCAAATGGCCAAGGTCATATCGGCCTGCACGAACTGCTGCAGTCTGAATGCGAGCGCCGGTTCGGGTTTCGCTACGCGGGCCCCGAGTACGGCCACACGCGGCATTTGAACGGCCGGCATGAAGTCCACGTCGCCTACGCACTCGCCGAAGGCTGGCCTGTTCCCGAAGCTGTGCTCGATGAGTATCGCCAGTTGCCCGACAGGTTCACAACCGATGTCACATGGGGCAAGGCGCTGATACGTGGACGTACAGTAATGAAAATCGCCCGCTATATCGCAAACGTCGCCGCCACGTTGGTGCTGGGTGACCTGCTTGCGCGCCAGGTGGCAACAGCAGTGTATGCAAGTCCTGACGCTGTCCAGTCAATAAGACGGCTTCTGATGTCGGTCGGCGTATTAAAGCCAGACAGTTCGTACGACATCGACGGTCCCTTGCTGATCGCAATTCTCGCCGTGTCGGTTGGATAGTCGGCGTGGCTGTTTGGGCCATCAACATCGGAGCACGACGCTACCGGCAAGCGGCGCACCACTGAGGCCGGGATGCGCAGTTAATCGCGCTGCACGGTCGTCTGATGCCGCTGTATTGCTCCTGAATCTCACTTCTCGTAATCGAATGGCAAACCGATCCACAACACGGAAACAACCTCGACCTTCCTCGACTGGGACACCGGCATCGATCAGGCCGGATGCGCAGGAGGAGCTACCGGACGAAGTGAAGGATCGGTTGACTCATGCAGAGATCGTTCGGCTCGACGGCCAGGTGACCGGGTTGGAGTGCGGCACGGAAAAAGCAGATCGTGACAGGCGTCGAGGTTTGGCGTGGCAGCCGTCATGGCCTTCTGCCTTTTCAACTACCCGCACGCGGTGAGCGGGTCGAGGACGGACTCTCGGCGTACGTGGTGATGAATTCGATCGTCGCAGTTGCCTTGGCAGGTTACTTACTGACTATCGCTTACGGGGCGTTGCGTTGGCGACTGAATCTGCCGACGCTCCGTCAGCGCAATCTTCTTGCAGTACTGCATGCGCTTGAGGTTTTCGACAAGAGCACGATACGCGCGGTGTAATTTCCTACCGTCTCGCGATAGCCTGCCGGTTCTGGTCATCACGTGAACCGCGGGAGCGCGGTTCACGCTGCTAGTCGGTAGGGCGGCTCCTCACGTAGCGGCTTCTTCCGCCTTCGCGATCTGACGACGCAAACAGGCGCGCATGTCGTACGCCGCTTCGGCGGCCGTCCTTGAGTAGCCTTCGCTGATGATGACCGTCTCGGCCTTGACCTCAAGCAACTCTCCGCCTTCATCGCGAACGCGGTTAAGTACCGTTTTCGAGATGCGCCAGACCCACTCATCAAGACCACTCTTGTCGGTCGACAGGTACATGGTGCCGAACAACTCGCCGTGTGTGAATGTGAACAGGTCATCTCTGGTCACCACGGACTGCAGTGGGGTATCGTCAATCGCCATTTCTGGCCTTCATTCAAGTTAACCGCGCCCCTGCGCGGCAGCGTTCTTCTCAATTCGATCGCGCTGGCAAGCCTCTAATCTGCCCATACGCACACGCCGCTTCACTGATCATTTTTCATCGTCGGTCAGCGCCGCGACACGTGGCCATAGCCACGCCTGGAGAGCCCAGCCAGGCGGCTCATCCATCACCTGAAAATTGTACTCATGCGGATCATCGAAAATATCGTTGTACGTCTCGTCCAATTCCTGTTGCATGCACTCAAGGTCGGACATGCTCATGTAGTGCCACGCCTTGCGGAAGCGGTGTTCTCCGGCGACGACTTTTCGCGCCGGGAGGTCGATCAGTATCCTGGGTGACAGATACGGCTCACTCGCCCACAGGGACTCCCAACGACCGACGGCATATCGGCATGTCAAAGCGGTCACTGAAGCATCCGCGCGATAACTGCGCCTGCTGGCTTGCCGCCTGCGCGATCGACGTAGAACGCGACGGCACCTCCTACGACATCGNGCGAGCGGATATGAATCGGCTGGTCCGTCGTGGTCGCCGGCTGATTGGCCGCATTGCCGCGACGCTTGATTTCCGGAGCGTTATACGTAATCGGGTAGTCGATCATCTGCGCCTCAGCCTGAACCACGAGTCGGATGCAGTCGTGGCGAACGCCCGTCAGTTCGACCTCAATAATCCGGTTGAGGATGACATCCAGAG
>NZ_AWZT01000057.1 GCF_000472525.1 Paraburkholderia dilworthii | reverse complement strand
TGCACTGCAAGGCGGGCGGACAGCGCATGTCGGCCTGCCTCGGCGGCGGAGCGCTGCTGGGTGAACAGGTGCCCGACCGGCGATACCGCATCTGCATCGTGATCGGTCCGCTGGACATCGGCACATACCACCGCTTCACGCCGCGGGGCGCTGACCTGCTGCGGCTGGTCCAGTGGGTGCGGGCGTACATCGGCCTGGAATATGAGTGGGACCTGGAACTGCAGATCAGGCCGCAATGCGCACCGCCCGCGATACTGGGCGATGCCTCGCAGCTTGGCTGGTCGGGCCTGGCTCGGTGAGTCGCCCGCAGGCGAGCCGGTCATCGGCATGGGGTTCGAGCCCGAGCAGTACATGGACCCGCTGATGCGCAAGGCGGCAGAACTGCAAATGAGGGGAGGTGGCGAATGAACAGCCTGCAGGCCGCGCATCCGGTGCGCAAGGTGATCGAGGAAAACATCCCGGCGTTCGAAGCGCGGTACGGCTGCAGGCCGGAAGTGCTGATCCTCAACCCGGTCGTCGCGCTGGCGCTTTTTGGTGGAGTGCCTGAATATGACCCGGTCATGTTCCGGGGCTACAGGTTCTCATCAGCGCGGAAGTGGATGTGGTTCGACTGGCGGTGAAGAAGCCGGATGGCCGTGTGGTGCATTAGGCGCGTGCAGTCAAAATCACAGGCTGTGATTTTCATGAGGAACCCCGTCATTGCGCGCCGTGGGGCCTCCCACGCTGCGGGCATCGCAGCATCGACAGATCATCTGTTCAGGTTTCAGACAAGTCACTTGCCCTGTCAGTCGCCGTCATGGGTAGCCGTTAGCTTGAAATCCGAAACGGGGCATATGTGCAATACGCAGGACCGTCCTGTGCAGAGGCCGAACGTTTCCTCGCACTGCCCGTGTGGCGAAAACGTAGGGAAATGGATGTTTGAGGGCATGAAGGGAAAGAAATTTTCCCCGCGCATCACCTGAAAGCTTTATGCGGCGCAACTGTTTAACACAGGGTGTGATTGCCCACAGCCTACTGAGTTTTGACTGAACAAGTTTTCGCGCTTGCCGCCGGCGCATGAGCCACGTCGGCACGCAAGACACCCCTCAAGCCTTCAACCCCGCCCCCGCCGCCTCTTCCCTCGACTGCACCTGCAAAACCGCATCGCGCTTATCAAGCAGATGCTGCCGAAGAATCTGACTGAGCCTTTTCCCGTCCCGCGCCTCAAGCGCCTTCAACATCTCGTCGTGATCATGAATCGCGCTGTCCCACTTCGGAATCTGAAAATTGGACCGAAAGCGCAGCGCCTGCAAGCGCCGGTTGATCGCGATATAAGTCTGTCGCAGCGCCGAATTCCGCGCGGCTTCATTGATCTTGTCGTGAATCGCCTGATTGCGGCTGTAGTACCCGGCGAGATCGTTTTGCGCGCGGCAAGCGAGCATTGCGTAATGCAACGCCTTGATCTCGGCGAGCTCCGCCGCCGTCATCCGCTCGGCCGCTAGTTCGCCCGAAAAAGCCTCAAGACCGCTCATCAATTCGAACGTCTCGCGCAACTCCGCCTCAGACATTTTCGACACCGACGCGCCACGATTCGGCGATATCTCGATCAGTCCTTCAGCGGCCAGCACCTTCAGCGCCTCGCGCAATGGCGTGCGCGAAATGCCGAGCGTTTCGCACAACTCGCGCTCGTTCAGCTTCTTGCCCGGCTCCAATACACCTTCGACGATAAAGCGGCGAATGTGCTCGACCACCGTGTCGTGCAAGCGCTGACGTTCCACCTTCGGCAGCACCGGCAATGCGGTCAAACTTCCCTCGAATTCCGAATTTTGCATACAAACTTCCTCAAGCGTCGTTGCATCTGATTTTATCGGATACGCAAGCGCAAGGTAAGAGCGCGGGTAAACACCAGCCGCGAAAGACCATTTTGGCCTTTCGCATGCGCAAGTTCGTCTGATATAGTTTTTTGCATGCAAAATTCAAACGGAGGAGCGCAATGTTGAAGTTAGATTTTCATCCCGCCGGCCGTCACTTTCTGCAGATCCCCGGCCCCAGTCCGGTGCCCGACCGCATCCTCCGGGCGATGAGCTACCCGACCATTGACCACCGCGGGCCCGAATTCGGCGAATTGGGTCTGAAGGTGCTCGACGGGATCAAGAAGATCTTTAAAACCCAGCATCCGGTCGTGATTTACCCGGCGTCCGGCACCGGCGCATGGGAAGCGGCGCTTTCGAACACGCTGAGCCCCGGTGATCACGTGCTGATGTTCGAGACGGGGCACTTCGCAACGCTGTGGAAAAAGATGGCGGAAAGCCTGGGCCTGAAGCCTGAGTTCCTTGGCCTGCCCGGCATCGAGGGCTGGCGGCGCGGCGTTCAACCGCAAATGATCGAAGCGCGCCTGCGCGACGACACCCAGCATTCGATCAAGGCGGTGTGCGTCGTGCACAACGAAACGTCGACGGGCGTGACTTCGGATATCGCCGCCGTGCGCCGCGCAATCGACGCCGCGGGCCACCCCGCGCTGTTGCTCGTCGATACGATTTCGGGCCTTGCCTGCGCCGATTATCGTCACGACGAATGGGGCGTCGACGTCACCGTTTCAGGTTCGCAGAAGGGCTTGATGCTGCCGCCGGGCATCAGCTTCAACGCGATTTCGCCGAAGGCCTTGGCTGCCAGCAAGCACGCGAAACTGCCGCGCAGCTTCTGGGACTGGAGCGAAATCGTCGAAATGAACAAGACGGGCTACTGGCCGTACACGCCGAACACGAACCTGCTGTATGGCCTTCACGAAGCGCTCGAAATGATTCTCGGCGAAGGGCTCGACAACGTCTTTGCGCGCCACGAGCGTCTCGCCGAAGCCACTCGCCGCGCGGTGCGTGCGTGGGGCCTGGAGATCCAGTGCGCAGATCCGGCTGTATATAGCCCGGTGCTGACGGGCGTGATGATGCCCGACGGCGTCGATGCCGATGCGGTTCGCAAGCTGATTTACGAACGCTTCGACATGTCGCTCGGCACGGGTCTCGGCAAGATGAAAGGCCGCATGTTCCGCATCGGTCATCTGGGCGATTGCAACGACCTGATGCTGCTCGCCACGCTGGCCGGTTGCGAAATGGGCTTGCGCCTCGCGGGCGTGCCGCTCAAGGAAAGTGGCTTGCCTGCCGCTATGGACTGGTTGAGCGAGCCGACGCAAGCCTCGGGTTTGAAGGCGGCAGCCTGAACGAAACGGCAGAAAAGTCGCGCGGGGCGAGTCTAAAAACCGGCGCATGCAACGAGCCACGGCAACGCGTCAACGAAAGCAGATAACAACGAAAACAGGCATCAACGAAGTCAGTTCCATCATAAAGCCGCGCGCAGAATGCGGCCCTGAACAATGCGATGTCCCGGCGGCGCGTACTGCCGGGCGACGACGAAGCGCGCCATGTCAGGCGCGCCGTCGATACATGCAAATGGAGAGAGACGATGAAGCGGTTTCGTGTGACCAGTGCGACCAGTATCGTTCTAGTGATGCTCTGCATCATGTACTTCATCACTTACCTGGATCGTGTCAACGTCAGTACGGCGGCGGCGGGCTTCGGCAAGGAATTCCACCTTTCGCATACGGAAGTCGGCCTGGTGTTCTCGGCCTTTGCGTATCCGTATCTGCTGTTCCAGATTATCGGCGGCTGGGTGAGCGACCGTTTTGGCGCAAGACGCACGCTGCTTGCGTGCGGCGCGGTCTGGGGTATCGCCACGTTGCTGACCGGTTTCGCCGGCGGCCTGATCTCGCTGCTGGCAGCGCGCGTGCTGCTCGGTTTCGGTGAAGGCGCAACGTTTCCCGCCGCAACATCCGCAATGGCGCGCTGGGTCGCTAAGGAAAAACGCGGCTTCGCGCAGGGCATCACACACGCCGCGTCGCGCATCGGCAACGCGGTTGCGCCTGGCCTTATCGTGCTCGTCATGGCGAACTGGGGATGGCGCGAATCCTTCTACATTTGCGGCGCGTTCAGCCTGATGTGGGTCGTCGTGTGGGCGCTCACGTTCACCGAGCATCCGAAAGATCACCCGCGTATCACGACGGAAGAGCTCGAAGTTCTGCCCGCTCCAAAGCAAAAGACCGCGGGCGTGCCTTGGGGCAAGCTGTTTCGTCGCATGGCGCCCGTCACGATCGTGTACTTCTGCTATGGCTGGACCTTGTGGCTCTTCCTCAGCTGGATTCCTCAATACTTCCTGCACAGCTATCACCTCGAGTTGAAGAAGTCGGCGATCTTCGCATCGGTCGTGTTCCTGGCCGGCGTGATCGGCGATACGCTCGGCGGCATCGTGACCGACTTCGTCTACAAGCGAACCGGAAGCCTGAAGCGCGCACGCAGCTGGATGGTGTCGGTGTGCATGTTGTTCTGCCTGCTGTCGCTCATTCCGCTGATGTTCACGCACAACGTGTATCTGTCGATGGCGTGTCTGGCGTCGGGCTTCTTCTTCGCCGAGATGACGATCGGTCCGATGTGGGCGATCCCGATGGACATCGCGCCGGAAGCTTCCGGCACGGCAAGCGGCATGATGAACACGGGCTCGGCGCTCGCGGCGATCATCTCGCCGGTGATGGGCGGCTTCCTGATCGACTACTTCGGCAACTGGGAGTTGCCGTTCGTCGGCAGCATGCTGTTGATGGCGCTCGGTGTCGTGCTCGCGTTCCGTATGCAACCGGAGAGCAAGTTCGCAGGCAATGCCGCGGACAAGGGGCAGGTCTCGACCAGCATGGGCGTGTAAGCGATGCTCCGGTCCTCCCACGCCGACGCCGTGAAGCTGAGCACATCGCCTCTTAGCCGCCTGCTCGCCGATGCACGCCGCAATCATGTGACGCTCGACGCGCTTGGCCCCAATGGCGCGCCGACCGACGCTGACGCGGCGTATGCGGTCCAGCACGAGATTCTGGCTATCGCCGACGCGCGCATCGGCGGCTGGAAGATCGGCGCCAAGTCGGACAGCGGGCCAATCCAGGGCGCGCCCTTACCGGACGTCGACCGGTATGCCGACGGCGCCAGTCTGCCGCGCGCGCCCTTCGCGCCGTTGGGCCTCGAACTGGAGATCGCCTTTCGCTTCGGCCGCTGCTTCGAGCCCTCGGCAACGCCTTATAGCGAAGCCGATGTACATGCGGCAATCGGCTCGTTTGGCGCGACGATTGAAATCGTCGCGAGCCGTTTCGCCGCGTGGCCCGACGTCGACAAGCTTACGCAACTCGCGGACTTGCAGAACCACGGCGCGTTGATCGTCGGCGACTTCATGCCGTATGACGAGAGCTTTCCGTTTTCGGCGCCCGCGCTGCTTTTTGACTTCAACGGACGCGATATCGTGGAACTGACGCCCGCGAATCCAGCCGGCGATCCACGCCGATTGCTCACGTGGCTTGTCAATCACGCGACATCGCGTGGCATTAGCGTCACGCCGGAAATGGTCGTCACAACAGGTTCGTACACCGGCATGTTTTTCCCACGAAGCGCGGGCACCGCACACGGACGCATCGAAGGACTGCCGTCCGTAAGTGTCACGCTGTATTGACCGTTCCCGTGCTCGCTGCGGTTTCGCCGCGCTTTCTGCGTATTGCAAAAACACCGACGTTATGACGAACCCCACTTCCGCTTTGCTTGTCAAGCCGATTCATCTCGTGCCGTCCGCCGCGCGTCTGATGACGCCGCTCGCGCAACATCTGCGTAAATCATTGCGCGGCGATGTGCTGTTCGATGCAGCGAGCCGTGGCCGTTACGCAACCGATGCATCGATCTATCAGATCATGCCGGTTGGCGTCGTCGTGCCGCGCGATCAGGACGATCTGCGCATCGCGCTTGAAATCGCGCGCAGCGAAAAAGTGCCGCTGCTCGCGCGCGGCGCTGGCACGAGCCAATGCGGACAAACGGTCGGCGAAGCGCTCGTAATCGACACGAGCAAGTGGCTGAACAATATCGTCGACTTCGATGCAGCAGCGCGCACAGTTACGGTGGAGCCGGGCGTCGTGCTCGATCACCTGAACGCGTGGCTCAAGCCGCACGGTCTGTGGTTTCCGGTGGATGTATCGACAGCGGCCCAATGCACGATTGGCGGCATGGCGGGCAACAACTCGTGCGGCTCGCGCTCGATTGAATACGGCAACATGGTGCACAATGTCGAGGCCATCGACGCGATTCTCGCCGACGGCAGCGAAGCGCGTTTCGCCTCGTTGCGCGACGCGCCGCACAGCGCGCGCTTGCAGCAGATACTCGAAGGCGTGAAGGAGATTGCGCAACGCGAGCGCGACGAAATCGTAGCGCGCGTGCCGAAAGTGTTGCGCCGCGTGGCGGGCTACAACATCGATCTATTCGACTGCCAGAACCCGCGCGCTTATACCGATGACGGCGTGGCGAACCTCGCGCATCTGCTGGTTGGCTCCGAAGGCACGCTCGCCTTCAGCCGTCAGTTGACGCTGAAGCTCGTGCCGCTGCCCGCGCATAAAACGCTGGGCGTGGTCAACTTTCCGACCTTCTGGCAGGCGATGGATCTCACGCAGCACATCGTCAAGCTGAAGCCGGTTGCGGTGGAACTGGTCGACCGCACGATGATCGATCTGGCGATGAGCAACCCGGCATTTCGGCCCGTGGTCGAAAAGGCGCTGGTCGGCGAGCCGCAAGCGGTGCTGCTCGTGGAGTTCGCCGGCGAGTCGCGCGACGCGCAACTCGATTCGCTCAAGCAGCTTACCGAATTGATGGCCGATCTCGGCTTGCCCGGCTCCGTCGTCGAGATGCCGGATATGAATGCGCAAAAGGCGCTGTGGGAAGTGCGCAAGGCCGGCCTGAACATCATGATGAGCATGAAGGGCGACGGTAAGCCGGTGTCCTTTATCGAAGACTGCGCGGTGCCGCTCGAGCATCTGGCGGAATACACGAGCAGGCTGACGGAGGTGTTTCATCGGCATGGCACGGAGGGCACCTGGTATGCGCATGCGAGCGTCGGCACGCTGCACGTGCGGCCGATTCTGGATATGCGCCGCGACGGCGCAAAGAAAATGCGGGCAATCGCCGAGGAAGCCGCAGCGCTCGTGCGCGAATACAAGGGCGCCTATTCCGGCGAACATGGCGACGGCCTGTGCCGCGGCGAATGGGTCGCGTGGCAATACGGTCCCACACTCAACCAGGCGTTCAGCGAGATCAAGGCGTTGTTCGATCCGGATAACCGCTTCAATCCCGACAAGATGGTCCGTCCGCCGAAAATGGACGACGCGCGCTACTTCCGTTTTGCGCCCGGTTATCAGGAGCGGCCCATTGAAACGGCGCTCGACTGGTCTGCATGGAATGTCGAACGCGATCCGCTGACGGGCCGCGAAACCGTGCCGGGCAGCGGCAATGATCTCGCAGGCGGTCTGGCGAAGGCCGTCGAGATGTGCAACAACAACGGCCACTGCCGGAAGTTCGATGCAGGCACGATGTGCCCGAGCTATCGCGTGACGAAAGACGAACAGCATGTCACGCGCGGGCGCGCGAACACCTTGCGACTCGCGATTTCCGGCCAGCTAGGCGAGGCCGGCCTCGCGAGCGACGAAGTAAAGGACACGCTCGATCTCTGCGTGTCATGCAAGGGCTGCAAGCGCGATTGTCCGACGGGCGTCGATATGGCGAAGTTCAAGATCGAGGCGCGCGCCGCGCGTGTGAAGCGACACGGTCTGACGCTGCGCGACAAGCTGGTGGCCTTCATGCCGCGCTACGCTGCGACCGCGACCCGCATGCCGGGTCTGATTGCGCTCGCAGATAACGTGCCGCTGCTGTCGGCGTGGTTCAAGCGCGCGGTGGGTTTCGCGAGCGAACGGAGCTTGCCGCGTTTCAGAAAGTCGTTCTTATCGAGCGCAAGGCCGACCGCGAACAGGCATGGCGCCGCGCTGAAGGAAGTCCTGTTGTTCGTCGACACGTTCAATAACAACATGGAGCCCGACAACGCGCGGGCCGCGCAGCAGGTGCTGGAAGCGGCGGGCTACACGGTGCACTTCAATGCGCGCCAAGGCGAGCGGCCGGTTTGCTGCGGCCGCACGTTCCTTGCGGCGGGCCTCGTCGATGAAGCAAAGCGTGAAGCGCGACGCATGCTCGATCTCTTCAAGCCTTTCGTGGAGCGGGGCGTGCCGGTTGTCGGTCTCGAGCCTTCGTGTCTGCTGTCGTTGCGCGACGAGTTTTTGCACTACGGTTTCGGCGACGAAGCACAGCGGCTCGCAAAACAGGCGTTCCTGTTCGAGGAATTTCTCGTGCATGAGGAAAAAGCCGGACGCTTACAGCTGGCGTTGAAGCCCTTGGACACGCCACAGGCGCTCGTGCATGGCCATTGTCATCAGAAGGCGTTCGATGCCTTCACGCCCGTTCAGACGGTTTTGAAATGGATTCCTGAACTAAAGGTGTCGACGGTGGAATCGTCGTGCTGCGGCATGGCGGGCAGCTTCGGCTACGAAGCGGAGCACTATGCGACGTCGCAGGCAATGGCGGAGTTGTCGCTATTGCCGGCAGTGCGCAAGATGGACCGCAATACGATCATGGTCGCTGACGGCACGAGTTGCCGTCATCAGATTCACGATGGCGCGGGTATCGAGGCCATTCATGTGGCCCGTGTGCTTGCGATGGCGCTGCAATAACGCGCTTAAACCGAAACAGCCTGCCGATAGACGGCCGGCGACACGCCCACGCCTTCGCGGAAACGGTGGCTGAAGTGGCTCGCGTTCGCATAACCGCATAGTTCGGCGACTTGCGCGAGCGGCAGAACAGTAGTGCGCAACAGCGTGCGAGCGCGTTCGAGCCGCTGCTGCGCGATCCACGCGGCGGGCGGCAATCCAAACGACATGCGGAACATGCGCGCAAGGTGAAACTCCGACAGCGCCGCCACGCTCGCGAGCTCACCGAGCGTCAGCGGCTCTGCAAGGTGACTCTCGATGTAGTCCCGCAGGCGCCGTCTTGTCGCGACCGACAAACCGCCTTTCAGCGCCAGGCCGCTGCGGCGCACACCTTGCGCGCGCAACAGCAGGCTCAGCACTTCATGCGCGGTTTCGTTGGTGCGCAGCAAACCGTCGGCATCGTCCCAATGCTCGTTCGCGAGCGACTGACACAAACTGGCGATGTGCGCATCTTCGAAATAGGTGCGATCGGCGAGCGTCAACTCGCGCGGCTCGCGGTCCAGTTCCTGCACGGCGCGTTGCGTGAAGTGCTCAGGCAGGAAATAGAGATGCATGAAATGCATGTGCCCGCGCACCCACCAGCGCGATTCATGATCGCCGGGTAATGCGCATAGCCGCGAGGGCGCGCCATAACGCCCCGGCACTTTTTGCCGCTCGGTGCGATAGCCGCCGTCCAGATAGCACGACAGCGTGTGGTGGCCCGGGCGTTCGTAGACGGTTTCGGCGACTTCGGTCTCGCGCGTCCACACCGCAATCGCCAGCCCGTCGCCGAGCCACGCGAAGCGCTCCAGGTTCGCGTTCGAAGTGCTGAGCGTGTGACACACCGACTGAATGCCAAATGGCGTTTCATTAGCGTCGATCACAGGGACGGGCGGGCTCGCGTTCACGGAACTGGCAGGTGTCATTCTTGCGGGATGTAGGCGTGAGTATACGGCCGGCCGCGCGCTGCGACATATGCGCTCGCGCCCCGCGGCGAAAAATGCGCAATCCTGGACAAGTCCGGCCGCCCGCGTTGCCGCATAGTCGAACTCCCGTATCCGCTGTTGCAGGCCTGACCATGAATCTGTCGCTTTATGCCGTTACCGTTCTAATCTGGGGCACCACGTGGATCGCGATTAAATGGCAGTTGGGCGAGGTGCCGCCGCCGGTGTCGATTGCGTGGCGCTTCTGGATCGCAGCATTGGTGCTGTTTGCGTTGTTGCGCATCATGCGCCGGCCGATGTGGCCGCCGCGCGCCGCATGGCGCTTTCTGTTCGCGCAAGGGCTCGCGCTGTTTTGCGTCAACTTCCTGTGTTTCTACTACGCCGAACAGGTGGTGCCGAGCGGCCTTGTCGCAGTGGTCTTCTCCACCGCGCCGCTTCTGAATTCGATCAATGGGCGGCTTTTCATGGGCCGGCCGTTGCAGCCCTCGGCGATTGCGGGCGCGATGCTGGGCCTCGTCGGCATTGTGTGTCTGTTCGTTCAGCAGATGAGCGGGCATCTCGGCGATCACGCCGCATGGCTCGGGCTTGGCATCGCGTTTCTCGGCACGTTGTGCTTTTCGGCGGGCAATCTGTTGTCGAGTCGCATGCAGTCGATGGGTTTGCATCCGTTCGTTACCAATAGCTGGGCGATGCTGATCGGCGCGAGCGTGCTGACAGTAGGCAGCGCGCTCGCCGGCTTTTCGTTCGCCATCGAGCCGTCCGCGCGTTATCTCGGCGCGCTCGCGTATCTCGCGGTGTTCGGCTCGGTGATCGGCTTTACGGCGTACCTGATGCTGGTCGGGCGCATCGGACCCGAGCGGGCCGCCTATTCGACCGTGCTGTTTCCGATCGTGGCGCTGGCGGTGTCGACGGTATTCGAAGGCTATCAGTGGTCCGCGTTGGCAGTGATTGGATTGCTGCTGGTGGTAGCCGGTAATCTGGTTGCTTTTGACCTGACGCGGCGCATCTTCGGGCGGCGCAGTCACGTTTGATAAGCGCGTGCACTACCGGAGAGCAACTGGCACTCCAGCCGCTCCTATGCGTGCGGGATATTTGCTTTTTCAAAAATTTATTGCCGATACGTACGCGAACCGCGTCGTCGTGTTGAACGCCAATACAATGCAGCCTTTGCGCTCGTGGAGCGTGAGCTCGCCTGGACATCGCGATCGACAGCGATTCGACGCTCTGGATGACAAGCGGCGTATCATCCGGAAACCTAACTATTTTGCATTTCGCCGCAGACGGCACCGCGCTCGCTGGCACCTTGCCGTTGCCCGGGTGCGGTTCCGGTCGACATCGCCGTGACGCCGGCAGGGCAAATTCTTGTCGCGGACAATGGGCCGTCGCAGCAGATCCTCGTCTTCAGCAAGGACGCTAACGGTCAACCGCAAGCCGCCGCACCGCTCGGCACGCGCAACGGCATTTTTCATGCGGTCAAGGGTGCCGGGCAACTGGCGCTTCAACGGCATGACGGGTATTGCACTCGATCCTGCCGGCAATTTCTACGTCGCGCAAAACGGTGAAGGTCCGCGTCCGGCGGGCTCGGATTCGGTCGGACAAGGTGCGGTCCTAAAGAGCTACGTGTGCAACTCGCATGCGTTGCACTGGCGGCTATACGGCCTGACGTTTGTGGACAGCGCCGCATTCGATCCGGCGACGCCGGCTTCGGTGTACACCGGTTCAAAGCGCTTCACGCTCGACTACAGCCAGCCTGCGGGCCGCGAATAGTCGTATGCGGCGTTCACGCTGAATCGCTTTGATTATCCCGACGACCCCACGTTTCACCAGTCGCGCGGAGTACGGGGCGAGCCGATGATGCGAAGGATCAACGGCCAGCCATTTCTCTATACCCTCGATCCTGGCGCGCATTACGTGAACGTCTACCGTTTCGACGCCGCGCGTGGCGAGACGGCGATTCCGTCGGGACTGCTCGCGCAAAATCCGCTGCCCGGTACGTGGCCTTCGGGGCAGCCGAGCTATGGCGAATGGCCGTGGCGCGATGTCAACGGTAACGGCGTTGTGGACGTCGGCGAGATCAGCAGCAATCCGTCGACGGGCAGCACCGTCGGCAACGGCTTCTGGTGGGTGGACGCGCCGGGCAACGTCTGGCTCGCCACACCACTGAGCGGCTTCCGCGAGATGCCGTTGCAAGGGCTGGATTCGGCGGGCAATCCGATCTACACCTACGCGAGTTCGCAACTGTTCGCGATGCCGCAGCCGTTCACGCGGCTCGCGCGGTTGGTCTACATCGCGGAGATGGACACCATGTATCTCTCCGGTTTCACGAGCGCGATTCCGTGGGACGCGACGCATTGGAAGGAAGCCGGTCCGGTGCTCGCGCGCTACGACAACTGGAGTTCCGGCACGCTCACGCAGCGTACGCGGTCTTGCTGCCGTGGGACACAGAGAGCAATCCGCAGACGACCGCGGTAGGCGTCGCGGTGGCCGGCGACTATGTGTTCGTGGCTGAGTTGTACACGGCGAAGGTCGATGTCTACGACGCGCGCGCAGGTCAGCGGGTCGGCTATATGACGCCGGGCGCGAGCGTGGCCAACACGAGCGGATGGGTGAACGTGTATCTCGGCATCAGCGCGGCGAAACGCGACAATGGCGAGTACGTGATACTGGTTGAGGACGACGCACGCGCAAAAATCCTGATGTATCGGTGGACGCCTTAATCACGGTCGTATTCGCGCTGATCACGAATAGACGGCAACGCGCGATCGGTATATAACAACGTGAAAGGACGCGAGTTCACCGACGCTTCAAACGGAGAGATGCTTCATCATGACGCAAGACGTAACGCCTAAGCCGCCCGCGGGCGACCGGCCCGATCTGGAAAACCTCGACGCGGCGCTCAGTCACGTGGATCAGCAGGTGTCATCCGGCAGCATTGCGTCGGGTGCTGCAAAGGGCATTCTGTACAGCCTGATCGAAACGCTCGGCACGTTTGTCGGCGATCCGGATTTGCCCGAGCACGCGCGTTCGGGCTACGAAGGGCTGCTCGAAGCCGCTCGCGAACTGCGCGCGAAGCTGGAGCACTGAACGGCCCTTACGGCGTTGCGGTTTTCGACTAGCTGTTGCGATTCGTCATCGCGATAGGGCGCCGCGCGTGGGCCGAGTCGCCGACTAGATAGAAAGGCGCACTGTCTTCAACATTGCGCCTTTTTCATGTTCTCCGTGTCCGCTATCGCGTTATTCGCAGTCGGCATTGTCGTCGTGCTGATCACGCCTGGGCCTACCAATACATTGCTCGCGTCGGCCGGTATGGGCCAGGGGCTGCGGCGTTCGTTGCCGCTCGTCGCCGCTGAGCTCGCCGGCTACCTCGTCGCTATTTCGGTGTGGGGCGATTTTCTTGCGCAAGCCGCGCAAGCCGTGCCGTGGCTGCCCGTGTTGCTGCGCGTGGCGGCGGGTTTGTACATCGCGTGGCTCGCCGTCGACATGTGGCGCGCGGCCGTCGCGCTACCGGACTCCGCGCAGCGCGCGAGCGGCATGCGCACATTGTTCGTCGCGACGCTGCTCAACCCGAAAGCCTTGCTGTTCGCGAGCACCATTTTTCCGGCCGCTGCTTTCGCGCTCTGGCCGGCGTATCTCGTCTCGATGCTAATGTTCGCGTGCCTGCTCGTGCCGATTGCGCTCGCGTGGATCGCGTTCGGTGCGGCGCTGGGCAGCGGCAAGCTGCGTTGGCTCGATCCGGCGAAGATCCAGCGCGGCGCGTCGATTCTGCTCGGCGTGTTTTCGCTGTCGCTTGCGTGGTCGGCGTTGCATTGACTGCACACGGCGGCGGCGCGCCTACCCTTCGACGTTCTCACTCACGCTCAATGCTTGCTGCCATTCCGGCGCGGCCGAGGTGACTTGCAATTGCGGCGTGCCATGCCAATCCGCGCACCTTTGCAATGCGCGCCGCAGATCGCCGGCGAGACGGGCGCTCGGACGCACGCCCGCTTCCATATGCACGGACTTCAACTCGAAAATGCCCTGCGCGCGGTGCGCTTTCGCATCGACGCGGCCGACGAGCCGCCCGTGGCTCAGCAGCGGCAGCACGAAATAACCGTATTTGCGCTTTGCCGCCGGCGTATAGCATTCGATTGCGTAGTCGAAGTCGAACAGCGCGGCGGCGCGTTTCCGATCCCATACGACAGGGTCGAACGGCGACAGCACCGTCGTCACGGTCGAGGCGAGCTTGCCGCTCGCCGTGTCGTCGAGCATGTGCGCGAAGTCGCGGTGGACGAACGCGTCGTGCTTCCAGCCCGCCACCTGTATGGGAATCAATTCGCCGCGATCGGCAAGCGCATGAAGCTCCTCGCGATACGGACGCCGTGGCAGCCGGTAATAGTCCGCCACCCAGTCGGCCCGCGCGACGCCGAGCGCCCGGCAAGTGCGGCGCAGCAGTTCATCGGCGACGATATGCGGCGGCGGCAGATCGCGTGCGTCGTCCCAATCCGGCAACACGCGTTCGGTAACATCGTAGACGCGCTGAAAATTGCGCCGCTCCGCCACCATGAGTTGCCCGAGCGCGAAGAGCACTTCCAGATGGCGCTTTTCCGGCTTCCAGTCCCACCAGCCGTTGCCCTTGACTGATTCGCGAGCGAAATCGGCCGAGCGCACCGGGCCCGTGATGCGGATGTGCGCCAGCAGTTTCTCGATGTCGTCGCGATGCTTGTTGTGCCAGTCGGCCGCGTACTTCCAGCCCATGCCGCTCGGGTCGAGCATCCGATGGCGCAGCAGGCCGTAGTCTTCAGTCGGCACAAAGCAGGCTTCATGCGACCAGTATTCGAATAGCTTGCCTTCGGCGAGATGTTCGTCGAGCCATTGCGGCGGATACGCGCCGAGCCGGCTGAAGAGCACCAGATAAGGACTACGCGCGACGACGTGGATCGTGTCGATCTGCAATTGCGCCATGCGGCGGATCGCGTCGAGCACGTCGGCTTTTACAGCCTTGCGGCGCGGCGGCGTCAGCAGACCTTGTGCGGTCAGATGCAGCGTCCGGGCGGCGGAGAGCGGAAGAGTCTTCACGCGGAGGCCTACCAGCCGCGCCCGTGATGCTTGTCCCACCCGCGATGACGGCCATGATCGTGATGCCAACGGCGGCCACGATAATAGTCGCCGCGGTAGCCGTAACCGTAGACGGGCTGAGGCGCATAGACGACCGGCGGCGGAGCGTACATCACCGGCGGGGCGGCGTATATAGGGCCCGGCGTGTTGACGAACACGCCAACGTCGACGCGAGCAGAAGCGGCAGTCGATGCGCAGGCGGCGGCAAGTCCGAAGGCGGCGAAGAAGATCGCGCGTTTGTTCATGCTTCTCTCCTGTGTCCCAGCAAGACGATTGCTGTTTCCAACGAGCAGCCATTCACTGTCGAATGGCTGACGTCGATCTTACGAGACAGAAAGAAAAGCAGGTGCAACGAGTTGAAGGCGTGTGTAACAACGCATTACCCGGCAAATTATCCGACAGCTTCTGCAATGGACCACCGTGTGATGCGGCGGCCTTCAGCCAGGCGCAAACTCACGCTCACACTCAAGCCACCGACGCGACCGCTTCCTCCGCGGAAACCGCCAGCAATTGGTGAATCTGCGCGACCACGGCTGCGCCTTCGCCGACTGCCGCCGCCACGCGCTTGGTCGAACCCGCGCGCGCGTCGCCGATCGCGTACACGCCTTTCACCGTCGTCGCGAGGTCGCAGGCCGCTACGCCATCCGCGCTGGTGCCCGTCAGCACGAAGCCCTTTTCGTCGAGTTCGACGCCGCAAGTGCGCAGCCAGTCGGTGTTCGGGTCCGCCCCGGTGAAGAGAAACAGGTGCCGCGTGTCGATGTGATCCGTGCCATCGGGCAAGGGCTTTTTCAGGGCGACCGACGCAAGCCCACTTTCATCCGCGACGAGTTGGCCGATCTCCGAATTGGGATGCACGACGACGTTCGGCAAAGAGCGGATGCGGTCGATCAGATAGCGCGACATGGTAGCCTCGAAGCCGCTACGCCGGATCAGCACGTGGACCTTCGCCGCGTGCGTCGCCAGATAGACGATGGCCTGGCCGGCCGAGTTGCCGCCGCCCACCAGCACGACTTCCTGGCGTTTGCACAGTCTCGCTTCGACGGGCGACGCCCAGTAGTACACGCCGCGTCCGTCGAAACGGTCCAGCCCTTCGAGCGCGGGGCGCCGGTACACCGCGCCGCTCGCGATCACAATGGTGCGCGCGCTGATATGGCCGCCGCATTTGAGTTCCAGCCGGTACGGCGCCTCGCCGCAATGCAGCGCCTTTACGTGGACGGGAATCGCCACGTGCGCACCGAATTTCTGCGCCTGCACGAACGCGCGTCCGGCCAACGCCTGACCTGAAATGCCGGTCGGAAAGCCCAAGTAGTTCTCGATCCGTGAGCTGGCGCCCGCCTGGCCGCCCGGCGCGCGGCTGTCGAGCACGATGACCGAAAGACCTTCAGACGCCGCATACACCGCAGTGGCGAGCCCGGCCGGTCCCGCGCCCACGATTGCGACGTCATAGACCAGCGAGGCGTCGAGATCGGGCAGCAAGCCAAGCGAGGTCGCCAGTTCCGGCATGCTCGGATGACGCAGCACCGAGCCGTCCGGGCAGATCACGAGCGGCATGTCTTCCTGCTGCGCGCCGAACTGCTCGACGAGCCGCAACGCGTCCTCGTCGCACTCGTCGATCGTGGAATGCGGATGACCGTTGCGCGACAGGAAACCTTGTAACATCACGAGCCGCGCGTCGGTGCTGCTGCCGATCAGGATCGGCCCGCCGGCGCCTTTTTCGATCAACGACACGCGCCGCAGAATCAGAGCGCGCATGATCCGCTCGCCGAGTTCGGCTTCGGCCACGAGCAGTGCGCGCAGTTTTTCAGGCGGAATCAGCAACGCCTGCACTGCGCAAAGCGCCATGCCGTTGACGAGCGCGTGGCGTCCCGACAATTGACCGACCTCGGCGAGGAAATGCCCCGGCCCGTGTTCGCCGATCACGACTTCACGGCCGATGCCGTCGCGTTGATAAACCTTCACGCGCCCTTCGAGCAGCACGAACATGCCAGGACCTGTGTGGCCGGTCTCGAACAGCAGTTCGCCCGCTTTCCATTGGCTCACCTCGCCGAACCGGCGCACCCGATCGATTTCCGCCGCGGTAAGCGCGGGGAACATCTGATGCATGCGGGTGGACAGATTGGAAAACGGTGCGTCGGCGACTACCGCTTCGGGTTGTACTTCAGGTTCTGCAATGGAAACCATTGAACCGCTCCTTCGGTGTTCATTGATTGACTGAACGAAGGCGCGACGGCACGCATGCGGCAGCGCGCAAGCGCCGCGGCGTCAAACCGCTTTCGGCGCGATGTGCTCGACCGCGGCTTCGGGCGGCGGCATGCCGGGCAAGGCCTCGACCGGCCTGCCGGAGTCGCGCCAGGCTTCCATGCCGCCGCGCAGCGGCAACACGTCGTCGAAGCCTGCTTCGTTTAGTTGCTTGGCCATCCATGCGGCCGAAATTTCATTGGGACACGAACAGTAGATCACCAGTTTCTGATTGCGCGGATAGGTGGCGACGATCTGATCCAGTTGCCGCTCGTCGGCGAATTGCGAGCCCGGAATCACGAATGGATCGAGCTTGCGCTTCTCCTGCGAACGGATGTCGAACAGCACCGGCGTGTTGCCCGAGGCGACCAGCGAGGCGAGTTCCTCTACTTCGATGCGAGCGGACGCGAGCTTGTTGATCAACTGACGACGGCGAATCCAGCGGTACACCGCGTACAACAGCAGCAGCGCGACGGCGACCACGCCCGCCGTGCGGCCCAGCCGCCCGGCCGCGGCGAACACCATGTCGATCTGCTGCGCGAACAACGCGCCGATGATAAGCCCCGTGCCCGACCACAACGCGGCGCCGATGCTGTCGTAAGTGAGAAACGTGCGGTAGCGCGTGCCCATTGCGCCCGCCATCGGAATCGATACGATCGACAGGCCAGGGACGAACTTCGCGACGGCCAGCACGCGCACACCCCAACGCCCGAAAAACCGCTCGGTTTTTTTCACGCACGTGTCACGCGACAGTGACAGGCGGCAGATGGTTTTCAGCGTATTGCCGCCGTACACGCGGCCGGCCAGATACCACGCACTGTCGCCGATCAGCGTGGCGAATATCGACAGCACGAGTACCGGCAGCAATTGCGTGCCGACCGAGCCGGGATGCATCGCGGCCATTGCGCCGAACAACACGAGCGACGGCATGGCCGGCACCGGCAGGCCGATGGACGCGGCCAGCACATTCGCGAAAATGAGCGCCGGTCCATATTGCTCGACGAGATCATGTAGCATCGACTTACATCCGCGGCCTTTTCAGGCACGGCGCGCATTAGGGAAGCAAGGAGAATGGAGCGATTATGGACCATTTTCAAGGCGTGCAAAGCCCTTGAAAAACACCGGTTATTCGGGGTTGGAAGCGTTACCGCCGCGCGCTCGATAACCTGAGCGCGCGGGCTGCAAGTACAAACCCGATGCGGCCCGAATCAGACTGAAAACAATTGAAGCTCGCGCGGCCTCAATGAAAGCGAGACGCGAAGATTGCTGCAGCGGCGCGCGGCATACGCAACGCCGGGCGATTCGCTGCACATGCGGCGTTCACGCGAAAGCGCCGCGCGATTCGCTTATTGACGGTGATTATGCTGCTCACCCGGCAACTCGGCGCCGTGCGCACGAATTGCCGCAATCAGTTCGGCCGGCGTGATTTCATAGCGCACTTCGCGATGTATGCCTGGCTTGCGCTCATCGACTTCGATCAGAAGGATGCCTTTGCCGTCTTCTGTCGACTCGAGGCGCAGCGAGCGCAGTTCGCGCCCAGTTGCGTCGTCGTATTCGGTGAGCAGGGCCATTGACCCGGAGGACCCGGAAGTGCGCATCGAAGTTGTCCTTGTTCCGTTGTTGATCGAACCATTGTACGGGCAGCATGACGCGCTGTCTGTCGCGCAATGTTCACGCTCTGGCGATTGACCGATGCGTCCGTGTGCTTGCCCGAACGCCGCCGTGCGCCTGGGTCTGCGGGCCGCGAGCCAAGCATGGGATGACGTTCCGTTGTGACAATGAGTTTAACGCGACTCGTCGCGGCGACGGCTGCATTCTTCATGCCCCGGAGCGGTGCAGTCCTTTTTCGGCGCTGTCATGCCGGTGACGCGCGGTAGAGTTAGGCGGCCCACGGGCAGGCGCAAACCAGATCGGCAAAAACGCCCGATGCGGAGCGTGCAACCCGCACATGTGAAGCGCAGAAGCAACGCACTTGTCGCGCCGCATTCCAGTGTCCTCGGGATCGTCACGCTATAGCGGCCCGTTTCGCGACTCGCGGATGTGTTCGAGTTCAAGCATCTCCGATGCGCGCAATGGCGCGTCGCCGTCGAGAAAGAACTCGTCAAGTTGCGGCGGGGCGGCTGGCGTGCCGCTCAGCATTGCATGAACCTGCCCGCGGTGATGGATCTGATGCACGAAGACGTGCGGCAGCACCTTGCCGACCGTCTCCCGTTGAACGCCAACCGACGGACCGCGGTCAATGTCGACCTCGCGCTGCAAGTCGCGGCCGGTCAGCGACTCGCAGAAGGCGAGCAGATCGCGGTCGCTCTGCGCCTGGGCGTCCCACAGTTGCGCCGCACGTGGATACGGCACTTCGTCGTCGAAAATCGCGAGGCCCTGGCCGCCGCCGATCATCGCGTCATAGTAATACCGGTCCACCAGCAAGATGTGATTCAACGTGAGTTGCAACGAAGGAAAGAAGCTCACCCTGCGCGCGGCGAACTCTTCGTCGGTCAAGCTCAGGCATGCACGATAAAGGCGCAGGTTTGACCATGCGTTGTTGCGCGCCATCGCGGTCAAATGTGAAGACAGGGGATCGCGCGAAGCGGCGCTTCGCGAGTCGGAATCAACCATTTGTGCCTCCGTCGATGCTGATCGGCATGAGCCTGCGCGCAAAAATTGCACGTATCGATGCGCGATGCCCGAACAGCATAGACCGCGCGCAAAAAAAGCCCGTCTGCTTCCAGACGGGCCGCTAAACGCCGTTGTTACTCGGGTCAGTGTGCCCCTACATCGATTGGGCAGTGACCCTTGTATCGTGAGGTGTCAAAACCGCGCTGTCGAGGTAGCGGTAATGCCTATCTATCGGATTAGTGCGGGGTCAATGCGGATAAGACGCCGGACCAATGCATAGTCCGCGGCCTGGTCGATGCCCCGCATCGTGCGCATCGCGCGGTACAGGTTGGAGCAGCGCTGCGGATACGGGGTCGTGCGCGGCATCGGCTGACATGCGTTGACGCGTGCGGGCAACGACGCGCGGCCAAGGCGCTGTGTCGGCAACCGTAAAGAGACGCACGGCCTCGCTCAGCACGTCGGTCTGGGCGGCGAGACGCTGCGCCGTGGCCGCCTGCTCGACGAGCGCCGCAAGTTCGGACGTCTTAACGGTTTCCCAGTAATCCGCCCACGTTTAGCCAGTTTCGCGCCGTTCACCCGGGGTTCGGCAAACGCCTCGGTGACAGGTCGCGTTAAAGGTGCCGGATGCATCGCGCGACACCTTCAAAGCGACTACACTGCGCCGATATAGGCCAGCAGACACGGTTCGCCAAAGATTGCAGCGGTCCGCCTGCGCGAACCGCAACTACGTGAGCGATGCAGAAAATCCTCGATCGCACTCAAGAGTCACTCGGGCAGGCGTTCGCTTCGCTCGCGAACAACGCGAGGCGCCAGCAGCGGGTTTATCTCGCGACCATCGGCCTATTGATGCTGATGGTGGTGGTGTTTGCGCTGGTGCTCGCGGTCGTGGCGGCGTTCAAGCAACTGGAATATCGCCGCACGTATGCCTCTCAGAATGCAACCGACCTGTCGCTGCTGCTGCATCGCGAAGAATCGTTTCTGAGGCGCGCCGAACTCACGCTCGACTATTACTACGGCGTCAAAGACATTCGGCGCGCACCCGAGGCGGTGGAGCGTTCTATCGCACAGACGGGCGCTGCACGCGGCAAGGTGGACCGAGTCGACGCGGAGTTCGATGTTGTGATTGGGCAATCCACGCGCGCCGCGTGGGGTGCACGACTAGGCGACAGACTCGGGCGGCTTTACGAATCGGGGCAATCCACACTCGTCACGCAACAGGCGTTCGAGCTCGAGCAGCGGGCCACGCTGATCGGTGTCGACGAAGACTACGCCGTGATTCTGCCTTCGCTGGGGGATTCCGCAGCCGGTCCGGACAGCGCGGCGACGCGGTCCGCCACGTCTGCTCCCCCGGCGGCGCTCGCCGGCATGCTGCGCGAAACGATCGAGCGCGAATTGCAGTCGCAAGCCGGCAAGGGCGTGCCGGGCAAGGGTGAGCGCGTGTGGGTCGGCCCCTATCGCGATCCGCTGCAAAACGCGCCGGTGATCTCGGCGGTAAGCGTGTACTACGAAGGCGACAAGCCGGTCACGCTAATCAGCGCGAGCATTCCGCTGAATGTGCTCGCCGCGCGCATTGCGCCGCCTGGCAGCGCAGGCGCGACGTTGCTGATGGCGCCCGATCGCCGCATCCTCGTGTCTTCCGCTGCACTCGACGCGCAAACCGGCGCGATGCTGCAACAGGCAGTGGCCGCGACTCCGCCGCACGTTTTTTACTATGGCCGCGAAGGTGTGATCTTTCACGAGCCGCTGATGCCGGGCTTCGGCTCGCTCGTCGGCTACGTGCCGTGGGAGGCGCTGGCCGCGGCGCTAGGCTGGCAACTCGCGGTAATCGGCGGCCTCGCGTTGCTGATTCTGCTGGCCATTGCGCTGACCGCGCGTTTCTTCGGGCTGCGGCTGCTGCGCAACGCGTTCGCCGAGACTTCACGCGCGCTGGAAAGCGATACCCTCAATCACATTCTGGTGAGCGCGACGCCGGTTGGACTGTGCATCGTCCGGCAGAGCGACTACTCGATATTGACGGCGAACTCGCTCGCCGCCGAACTGCTGCAAATCGAGCCAGGCACAAGCCGGTTACCGCCGCATATCGCCGCTGAATTTCTCACTCAGGCGCCGGAGCAAGCCTCGGTCGCCGCATTCGCACGGATTGCCGCTTTTGTCGCGCCGGCGCGGCCGCAATCTCAGTCCGCCCCTGTGCCGCACGCGAATGCGCAAGCAGCCGCGGCACCGGATGAAGCCGACGCCGCGCCCGCGCAATTCCTGCAATTCACCTACGCGCCCGCTCGTTATGCCGGCGACAACGTGTTGTTCTGCGCGATTCTCGATGTGACGGCGCAGCACGCGCTCGAACAACAATTGCGGCACGCACAGCAGACCTCCGAAGCGATGATGCGCGCGCGCACGAATTTCTTCGCGGCGATGAGCCACGAAATCCGCACGCCTTTGAACGCACTGCTCGGCAATCTCGAACTATTCGCGCGTACGCCGGGGCTTGAAGCGCACGCGCAACGGCTGGCCACGGTGAACGTGGCGGGCGATGCGCTGCGCCGCGTCGTCAACGACATTCTGGATTTTTCCAAGATCGATGCCGGCGAAATGCTTCTGGTGCGCGAACCGTTTCTCCTACTCGACGCATTCGAGAGCATTGCGCTTTCCTATGCGGCGATGGCCGGCGAGCGTCCTATCCGTTTCTATTCGTTGCCTTCGCCGGCGCTCGACCGGATTGTTATCGGCGATCGAATGCGGGTCGCGCAGGTCATCAACAATCTGTTGAGCAACGCGTTCAAGTTCACGTCGAGCGGCAAAATCATGCTGCAAGCGGACCTCGCCGACGATGCGCAAGGCCGTCCTGTTCTCAACTGCCGCGTCTCGGATTCGGGGCCGGGCATAAGCCAGGAACTGGTCACGCGGCTTTTCAAGCCGTTCGTGCAAGGCGAGGCGGGCACGTCGCGCGGCGCGGAAAGCACCGGTCTCGGACTCGTGATCTGCGCGCGCCTCTGCCGCTTGATGGGTGGCACGATCTCGGCGGAAAGCGTGGTGAGCGTGGGCAGCGTATTCAATGTATCGATTCCGCTCGCTGGGGCGCCGGATGAAAAGCCGGCGCCGGTGACGGAAAAACGAGGGACGCTGCTCGCCCTGTGTCAGGATGCCGAGGTCGCCGAACTGCTCGGCCGCTGGCTCGAGCACTTCGGCTGGAGCGCGCATGTCGTGCCCACGCTGGCGGCTGCTCAGGCGTGGCTGCAAGTGAACCGGCCAAAGGCGCTGGTCGTTTCGGACGCATACGATCTAAATGCCATCGCCAGCTTGCGCGCGTTGCAGCCCGTGTCCGCCGTGTGGGTCACGCGAGCGGGACCGCATCGACCGGGACTGCGCGGCGAAGGCGTGTTCGAAGTGACTGAATTCAGCGGAACGGCTGTCCGCGCGGCCATCCATCTCGCAGTCGAAGGTCTGCCCTTAGCGGCTGCACCGTCCGACACACTGACGGCGCCGGCAACCACCACACCGGCAACTACCACATCGACACCAGCGCCAGGCGCAATGCCCTTGCTGACGACGCTTCCGGCGCTGCAAGGTCTTACCGTTCTCGTCGCCGAAGACAACCCGCTGATTCAGAGTTTGATCGCGGAACAGCTTGCCACGCTCGGCTGCGTGCCGACCATTGCAGGTGACGGCAAGCAGGCGCTCGGCTTGTTCGAACGCACGCGTTTTAACGTCGTACTGACCGACATCCACATGCCGGCCCTGGACGGCTACGAGCTTTTGGCCGCGTTGCGCATGCTGGACGCCGACGTGCCGGTGCTCGCCTTCAGCGCGGTGTCGGAGAGTCAGGGAGTGCAACGCTGGCGCGAGCGCGGCTTCAGCGGTTACGTCTCGAAGCCCGCGTCGTTGAGCGAACTTCAGGCCGCTTTGCTTGCGCTGGCGCCGGCCGTTGAGGACGGACCAGCGCCTGCCGCCCCCGCGTCGGCTGCGGCAACGAAAAGTACACTCGCCGCGGAAGAGAAGGCGCGCTATACCGCCATGCTCAAGGAGCATCTGAAAAACGATTTGCCGCGGCTACTCGCCATCGTCGATGAAGAAGACCGGCAGGCGTTGGCCGGCTGGGCGCATAGCGCGAGCGGCGCATTTGTGATCGTGCAGGAGCCGGGGTTCGTCGAAGAATGCAGGCAGTTGCAGCGGCTGTGCAACGACAGCGAGAACTGGACAACCGAGATGGACGAACGCGCCGTGTCATTACACGACGCTTTGTGCGATCACTACGGCGTCGACGAAGCGCCGACGCATTGAACTGAGCTTGCGCGCGCTGCCGGTCGGCGATTAGCCCGGCCGTCGTGCGATGAAGTCGATTTCCACCAACGCATCGCGCGCCAGTGCAGTCACGCCGATGCAGGTTCGCGCCGGCAACGCGTCGGCGGGAAAGTACGCGCGGTAGGTGTCGTTCATCGCCGCATAGTCGCGCTTGAACTCGGTCAGGAAAATGCGTGCGGAGACCACGTGTTGCAGGCCGAGATCGAGACCCTTGAGGACCAGCATGAGGTTGTCCATCACGCGCCTGGTTTGCGCAACCACGCCTTCGGGGAGCGGCGCGGCGTCGTCGGTGGGCGAAGTCGGCATCTGGCCCGTGAGGAAAACCCAGCCGTCGGCTTCAGTGGCGTGGGAAAACGGGCCGACCGGCGTAGGGGCGCCGGGGATCATCCAGAAAGCGGGGGTTGAGCTCATAGGGAACGCGCGTCATGGCTTCGGGTATCGGGCTGACAAGATAACCGATCAAAACTCGCGATGCCGGCGAGGCGGCCGGCATCGTCTGAGGCTGCGACAATAACCTCATGTTTTCACCCTGCTGAAAAGCGTAACCTCTACGACGCGCCAAGCGATTAGCGGCCTACTTCTTGATGGTGCACACGAACAAAGGCAATGTTCTACCAACGAACGTCATCAAAGCGATGTTTCTACCACGAGCTTCCGACGCACCGGACTTTAATGCGTAATCCACTTAGTTTATCGACGACAAGGCGCGCGCATATGCTGCGTCGCAGCAACGGCGAAAAACTTGCTGGGCCGCGGCCGTTGTAGAGCTAGGCATCTAAAACGGAGGAAACGTCGAGCAAGTGCGGCGACGCACTATGTCCTGCCGACTGTGCCTTCTTTACGGCATGCGCGTTTTAGATTCCATCGACGACGTCGCCTACACGTGTACCGCTCAGGGACTGCGTTGCCTGCCACCCGAAGCAGATTCGAGAGCCGCAAGACAGTCCAGCGCGAAAGGACTGTGCGTCGAAAACTTTCGCATAATCGCAAATAACCCTATCAAACTGCTGCCGTCAGCAACACCCGCCAAAAAAGTCGGGTGATGAGTGCAGCCAATGCTCTCTCCCTCCATCGGTAACCTGTCATCGAAATGGTCGCTCATTTTCCACTTTAGACGTTCGTCTAAAGCGAATCGATAATCGACCGTCTCAGCGTGAGAGGGGCAGCGTCGCTTTAGAGACAAGGCGCCGCTAACCGGTGTCGGGTGTTGAGCCACACGCAGTGCATCGCTGCTTCAGCCATGGTAGGCCACGACGTTGGACGTCTTCCGTATCGCTGAGGCTACCTGCGGCGCAGCAGACCATGCGCTTGCACTCTCTTTCTCCGGTACTACGCTCCAACGGTCAGTCGAATGCGGACTGCGGCTAGTAACAGTCTTGGTGGAGACGCGCAAAATGTTAGAGAGGTTCCGTGGCCCCCTTAACGACATCGAGTTGACCAACATCTATGCCGCCGCGCAGGTTACAGCGAGAGGCGTGGCTTTGGTGACAGAGATTCGTCAGTCGCATCCGGTGCGTTCGACCGAGCTCGCTCCCGGAGAGCAGCGCGTTCGGGGAGAGTTCACCTCAAAAAAAATGAACATGTGCATAGATTGCGAGACCATGCAGCAAGGCATGCCAAGGGCGTTTCAAGCAGAACTGGACCCGCTTATCCTAGAGATGTGGCCATTCCCTTGGACCATTCGAGGAGTTCGATATAGGCCACCGTTTGGAGGGAAGCCGTCGCGGGTCAACGTTACGCCGTTTTTGTTGTGCATAGAAAGCGATGCCGTGTACTTCAACGGGCTCATTTCTGCGAAGAAAGTCTTGAAGGATTTCGAGAACAGTTGCGACCAGTTCGCGCTGAACGGGGGAACGTGGACGTCTCCCGCAGTCGAGGAGGTGCTTCGCCCCTACGGCATTGGATACAGGCTTACGGACACGGACTTGTTCTCGCGCGACTATCTTGAGAACGCGGCGTTGCTTCGCAACGCATATTTTCACCCGATTGAGGAAGTGAACGAAACCGCGCGGACCGACATTCTAGATTTATTGGACGCGAAAGGTTGGGCGAGCCGACGTGAGATTACCATGAAGTTGCAAATATCCCCGGACGATTTGAGCATCCTGGTTGCTCATCAGATTGTCTACTTTCCGATGTACGAAATGAAATACGCAGACCCTCTTTCAACACATGTGTTCAGGGACAGAGGGTCGTATGAGTGCTGGAAATCTCTGAGAGACAGTCAGCCGCAATACCTTGGTGTGGACGCAAACTACCACATCCAGCGCGGCAGCAGATTTCTCCTTGATGGACAGGAATGCGAAGCGATAAGTGTGAGGCGGGATGTTGATATCACATTTGTTGACGACAAAGGTGAGTGTGGAACGTTGGTATGGGCTGCATACGTGGAATTGGCGAGGCAGAGAAAGCTAATAACCTTCGCGCCGGCCGCTCCCGCGGGGGTTGGTGCCCGCCGCGAAGACCAGGAGCTCGCTGCATTTCGGCTGCAGGTGATTAGGGGTGAAATTGAAGCGAAGTGGCCAGATACGGGGACGAACCCGTTGCGCGCCGGTAAACCGATATCGCAGCAAACCCTGTTCACTTGGAGAGCAAAGGCTGACGCTTCAAAAGCCAAGGGTCTGAGCCCCGCAGATGGGTTGGTCTTCGAGGAGCGAAATCGCGGCCAGCGAGGTCACCGTTTGAGCGAACCTGTTTTGGAGGTCATCGCCCAGACGTACGATGACTTCATGAAGCGTCGCGGCGTCCAGCCGACGACTCGACAATTTGCTAGCGAGGTGAAGATTGCCTGCGAACTGCGGAATTACTCGGTCCCATGCCGACGGACACTGACCAATTGGCTCAAGGGAGAGGACCGGTGCTATCTAGCCAGGATACAAAAAGGACCGTTTGCCCGTTATGAAAGTACAGGGTTCGTCCCACGCGAACACAGAAGCCGAGTTATTGACACAACCGTACCGTTCATGTTGGTCCATACAGACCACACGCCAGTTCCTATGAAGCTGCTGTCCGCATACACACATCAAACGTATGAACGGCAACTGTGGTTCTCGGCGTTAGTTGACATCGCTACCGACTGGGAACTCTCATGGATTCTTTCATACGACCACCCAACAAGCGTGACAACGATGCTGCTTCTCCTGTTGTGCGCGCATAGATGGTACGGTCACCTTCCTGTATTTCTCGCAACGGACAACGGTGCAGACTATGCTGGGAATCATGTGGCGCGATTGGTCAGTGAGACGGAGATGCATCATGTGTACCGACCTAAGAACATGCCGCGGTTTGGGTGCTTCGCAGAGATTTCCAATAATTCCCTCGCGCAGAATCTTCGGTCGGTTGCAGGAAACACCGTTGCGGTAGAAGACTTTCATCGTGTTTCTGACGGATTTCGTGCCAAGGACGCGGCTCAATTCACGCTTCCCGAGCTGAGCGCCCATTTGACAGGGTACTTTGATTTGAAGGGAGGCGACCCAGGGCCGCGTACCATGGGGGTGCCTCGGAAGGAATTTATAAATCAAAGGTTTGGAGAGCTAGGTGAATCGTACTCGCCTATGGTCACGGTGAATGACGATTTAATCGTTCGGTGTTTACCAGAAGCTTCCCATGGCGGAATGCGAAAGGTTCGACAGGAAGGTTATGTTGAGGTCGATGGTCTGGCGTATTACGGGATGGGAGAGGGCGTCGGGAAGTTTGCGGACCAATATGTCTACGTGAAGCCAGACGTGTTTTGTGCGGGTCGCGTATGGATTGCACCGCCTGGCTCGCGTTGGTATGAATGTCGAAATTCGTGGTACGAGACCCTTCGATTCTTCACAAAGCATGAGGCCGGTGAGGTCTTAGCCTATCTCAGGCACGCAAACATGCTTAAAGGCAACGACCCGGTGGCAAATGGCGCAACGTTTCAACGCTTTGCGTTGTCGAGGCGGTTACCGGAGGACTTAGAGAAAGCAAGGAGATGCACCCGTGAGTCTCTCTACACTGTGGAAGCGGCCATATTCCACGGCGGGGACCCGCTCCAGTTGCCTCTCACCCCTACTCCTCGATGTGATGAGACCGCTTCCAGCGCGGGAACCGCTAAGCGCACGCCGGTCGCATTGAAGACGCTCGTCCTTCGTTCATAGGATGGAGGCACGGAATGCCTTTCGAACAATCGCATGAATCGGGAACAGGTGCAGCGGACGAAGTCGACACCATCCTGGATTTCCGTGGAGTTGACTCGGAAACCCACGCGTTGATGGAGTACCTATCGAAAGAGCTTGTCGTCAAACATGCTCACTTCCAGCGCACAGCCTTGCAGGTGCTTGAGTCGCTCGACGACGCGTTGCCGGGAGCGTTGATAGCGATAGTAGGCGAGACGCGCACGGGGAAGTCCACTCTTCTCCGTGCGCTGAGAGAGCGGCAGAATGCCGTTGCCCGCGAGAGGGGGTTCAATATAGGTGCCGTTTTGGTAGAAATGAGCGTAAGCGGGGCGCAGTTCGACAAGCACGACTTGTACTCCAAGATTCACAGCGAACTCGGCTCAATTTTGCCAGACCAGAAAATCGCATACCCGCCTTTGGTACAGGGAGCGCCCACCCGGAAAGAGCTTTCAAAGAAGGGGCGAGATGCGGGGTTGGAGCAGGCGTTCCTTAAAACTTGTAAGTACGAGCCGATTCACTTGTTTCTCGATGAAGGAAACGCCCTTGTCGGAACGCTCGGAGCTAAGGCAGTCCGTCGGCTCGCCGAGAGTTTGAAGTACATCGTCAACCAGTCTAATTTGGCCGTCGTCGTTGCAGGCTGCCCAGAAGTCAGAGCCATTCTTAGCCAGACCGACCAGCTTCAGGCGAGAACCGTTGAAATAGAATTGAGGGCTTACGGACCTAGTGGCAACGATGTCGACGATTTTCTAGATTTTCTCGTGACGCTTGAGAAAGCGATAGGTTCTCGGTGCAAGGAGGGTACGTTGACACGAAACCACGACGCCATAAGAGCGCTCTCTTATGGCCGCGTCGGTCTCGTAATGGCTTCGGTTTGCTGCGCACTCGGAAAAGACAATCGCGCCGGACTGCCGACCCTAACGTGGGAATCCATACATGCGGAAGCACTGAAAATATTCAGGAGCCTTGAGGCTAGTGCTCACATCAGCTTCGCGCCCGCAATAGGAGACAGGACTGAGCGAGTCGAAAGTCATGGCATAAGCTCAGAAAGCGGGGGGCAACCGGCCAAGCCAGTTAAACCGTTTGCGCGGAAGCCGGCTAACCGGACAAATCATCCCTATGGACGCTAAGTTTGTCACTCTCGAACCGGTGGAGGGAAGTGCTGGCCAAGAGTCAGCGACGAGCATCGTTTACCGGTTGGCAGAAGAAAATTGTCTTATCGTCAACGACTTCCTGAAAGCATTGTTGTCCTTGGATGACGCTGAGGCCCATGTCTTGGCCGTTAGACTTCGCGGCAAAGACGCATGTGTTCTTGATGGCGCAAGTCCAACGTCTAAGCGCGTTGTCGCGGCGATGGAGCATCAGCTCGGCATTCGTAACATCGAGCGATTAACGTGCCACCCGCTTAAAGGGCGGGTTTCAAACTCGATGATGCTAAGAAGGCAAGCTGCGTGGTGTCCGATATGTCTGGAGGAATGGAGGCGAGAGGATGGTGGTCACGTTCACCAGCCGCTTCTATGGAGATTCCAGCACATTGTTGACTGCGTGGTGCATAACATACCCATGGAAACGATTTGTCCGTTCTGCGGAGAGCCGCCGCGCACCTACAGCGGGTTGGGTCGTGTGGGTTGTTGCGGGCAATGCGGGAAGTGGCTCGGAAGCAAAACCAGAAGGCGCTCTAAGACGTTTGTCCCTGAAAACCAAGACGGTTTTCAGATTCTCGAGTTGCTTCGCGATACAACCGTACCAGAATTGGCCACCGTCTCGTTCGGACAGACCCTGTTGAAAATTGTTGCTGATGGGTTAGTCGGACGCGCTGAATTGAGGGACGCCTTGGGATGCGAAATAAAAGTCTATGAAAGGTCAGTTCCGACCGTCGAGACGCTTTTAAGAGTTAGTAGTTTGTCGGGAATCAGTATGCAAGGACTCGTCGTGGGTGATGTCACCAAGGTAGTCACGAGGTGTCCTTGCGCAAGTAGAGAGGCTATCGCACTTCGCGCTCGATATTCCGGTGCTGATATGCGCGAGCGAGTTTGGTCGATTGCTAGACGGCGCGAAGACCTTTCGCCTTCTGCGATATGTCGAATGGCGGGCTATCCTCTGCACGCTTTCCGGAGACGATATCCGCACGAAGTCCGAGAAATCTACGCCCGGTACATCGACTATCAACGCTCTGTGAAGGAGACGGAAGCGTTTCTAATTGAACGGAAAATCGACGAACTGATTTCCAGAGGCTGCTATGTTTCCTGGAGGAAGATTACGACGGAGCTACCCGGCATATTCGTTGACGAGGAATGTGCGGCTCTGATTAACAGGACTCTTGAGGCGCGGGGACTTGTTCGCAACGAACGCGGCTACCTTGTTGCGAAGCGCTGATGAGCGTGGCGACGCCATGCCGCGGACGTTTGACCTAGACACGTTCGGGTCAAATCACACCATCAATGACGACGGTCTTTGCTTTCTCAAAGTAGCGGTTTGGATGTGTGGCGCCTCCCAGAGGGTTGCAGACTACGCGGCATTTCAATACACGATAGTCCATGGAGCGGTGCAGGTGACCATGTACCCAAAGATTGGCTTGTCTGACTCTAGCGTGAAGGTCAGAACCGAAAGCGGCATCGAAGTTGTTCAAGTGCCGATTGCATGTTAGGGACCTTCTGTGAGGGGCGTAATGGGTAATCACAAGCTTGGAACTGCGCGACGGCTCGCTCAACTGGTCACTGAGCCATTTCAGCGAGGAGTTATGCCGTAGCAGGACTTGAGCTGGCGAGAAAAAGTTTAACAATGACTCTTGTCGTCGAAAAATGTGGGAGTCGTTACCATTGTCGGCGAGGTGCATTGCGTGTTCCTGTTGCCCGAGCAGATTGTAGTCTGTCCAAAGACAGCATCCAAGAACAAGGATGTGGTTAATAAACACAGCGCCGTTTTCCAGCATAACAACGTTGCCGTTTATCCATTTGACGGGGGCACCGGACGTCTCTCTTCGCTCCGATTTCCATCGATACTCGTGATTGCCCCGGATGTAGACGACAGGGCATGGCCAAGTGGCGAACTGAGCACAAATCTCCGAAGGCTTACCCATGTCGCCCGCAAGCACCAACAATTCAGCATTTGCATACGTCAGAAACTGCGTCGCGACTGCACCTTTCCTCGATTCCATGTGGAAGTCTGAGGCGACCTGAATCCTCACAGCTCTCGCGCAACTCATAGCGTGCTCCTAGGGCAGCATTCTGTCCAAAAATGTACTATAAAAGACGTAGGTAAGCACAAGGTTTGACTGTGTGGCAGGTGGTACGCACCGAGGAGGGCAGATGATTCACGACATGCCACGTGGCATGGGCTCGGGACGAGTCGAGCAACTGTCCAGCTTCGCCGTGAGGCAAGCGGAATTGAACAGCTTGGCATACATCGATTACTACCGTGAAGTTATCGCCCCTGCATCGGATGCCGGCAGCCATCGGCCGCGCTTAACTAGGATGTCCGTAGTGGAAGGGATTGGACGGGCGGCGGAAGCATGGTCAGAGACGTTCGTTAGACTCTTTGGTAACCGGCTGTTACGGACTTGCACGCTACTGCCGTTCCGTGGAGTACTTGCGCCGCGTTCTTTGATTGACCCTCATCGAAAGTGGTGTCCGTTATGTCTTCAGGAGGAGCATTCGACAACCGGCGACACCTATGAGCCTCTAGTTTGGCGATTGACTGACGTTGAATGGTGCCCCAAGCACGATAGGCGACTGGAAGTGGCGTGTCCCATCTGTTGCCGATGCAGGCAGGATTGGATGTCATTCAAGGCGCGTGTCGGGTGCTGCCGTTATTGCGGCCGTTGGTTGGGACAAGAGAGCTCAATCGGCGATGCTGAGCCCGCGCACATCGGTCTCTACTACGCTAGGTTCTGCGAGGAGATGCTTCGGTTACCGGCCGCTTTGAAGGATTCACAGACTCTGATTCCAGGCAGTGAGATAGCCTGTGCCTTACGTGATGTTTTCTTTGCAGGGTCCAGCCATCAGATGGGCCGCGCTCTAGCAATGCCGACTGGACTCTGTAACGAATATTGCGCTGGGCGCATACCGCCGTCGCTCATGTTTTATTTCAGGTCGGGTCTGCACACCGGAGCCACGGCTGAGGAGTTATTCGTGACAAACGTGTTTTCCCGGGACAAGTTGGCTTTGTCCGAGCAGCTCGCTTTCGAGCCATATCGCGCTCGCGCTCGTCGCACTGACCAGAAGGAACGGGTCATCGAGTCGTTGAATCAGGCGCTGACTTCGTTTCCGCCACAATCTGTTCGCGGACTAGCGTTGCAGTTGCACGTTGACCCCAACTTTGTGTGGCGCTCTTTCCCCAATTTGGCTGCAGAGATTTCGACTCGACACTCAGCCTATACGGCCCAGCTCGCTGCAAGCCGACGTGCGGAATTCACAGCGGACGTTAGGGCAGCACTGGACCGTTTTGGACCGTCTATCGCCCCAAATCAAATGAAAGCTATCTTGGAGGACCCCGCGTGCTATCTGAACTGTTGGAAGAGAGAGGTCATCATGGAAGAAATCGCAGCCGTCCTCGTTGATGAGGCCCCGGTTGGCGCCATGGTGAAGACGAGCTCAAACCTGCAGTGAACGCCGCTTCATTGCAGCCTCAGCTTTTCGTTTCAGGGTGTCAATAGGGAACATTAGCCGCGAGCTAAATATGCCGGTAAGCATAGTCTCTTCGCTATTTGAAGAGCCCTTGGTGGTTCTCCTGCAGTGGCGCATTATGGTGGCACATCCGGCCGCATCGCTTCACTTTGTCGGCAGGAAAGCGACCAGCTACAGTGGACGCGTCAGTTCGCCAATGGTGAGCTTTGACAGTGAGGACCTGCGAGGAACGACGGTCTCGGGTCGAATTTATCAGCTCATCGGACCGGATGGCTTTGATGGCGTCAGCGAGTATGTATGGCACGAATGGTGTCTCCGCAATGCGGTCGCCTCCTCGGAAGATGTCACTCAAGAGTTTCTGCATGGAGCGCGCCATGACGACGCCTGAAGAACGGACAAAGGCCGTCAGGGAAACCCGGCAGTTCAAGATAGTAGGCGTGGGTATGGCTGCATTGATTACCTCGTCGCACGACCGCATAACAGTGGAACGATTGATGGAATGGGCAGCCGATTCATCACCGTTCCTGCCGCAGATACCGCTAGACGAAGCATGTCGTCTGGCCGCCCGCGTCAACGCTGACACGATTGCAATTTTGGCGCAGCCACGCGCTACCAGTAACCCGTCCAGAGAGCGATGATGCGCTTTCAGATTGCGTCCGACCTTCATCTGGAAATGCTCTATCGGTTCGTGGGTTACCGCGTCATCGAGCCAGTGCCGAATGCGGACGCATTGATTCTAGCCGGCGATATTCACTCACACACGCACGCAATCAAAGCGTTCGCGGACTGGCCCGTGCCCGTCTACTACGTACATGGAAACCACGAAGGGTATGCGGCACACTACTACGGCGTCACCGCGGAAATCGCTAGGGTCGCAGCCGGGTCAAACATCCACTACCTTGAGCGCAATGCGGTTGCCTTGGGTGGTCTCCGGATTCTGGGCGCATGCCTGTGGACAGACTATGAACTCAATGGCAACGCCACCTCAGCGATGCGCGAGGCGGAGCGTTGCCTTAGCGACCATATCGCCATTCGCGTCGGGGACGGCGGCAATTTCACGCCAGCCATCGCTCGCGCTGAGCACATGAAATCTCGGACTTGGCTGCAGCAACAACTTGCATTTCCCTTCGGCGGGAAAACTGTCGTTGTGACGCATCATGGGCCGCATCCACAGTCAGTGCATCCTCGCTATGCGGGCGACCTGCTAAATGCAGCCTTTGTCAGCGACCTCACGCCGCTTGTCGAGCAAGCTGACCTGTGGGTCCACGGCCACGTCCATGACTCTTTCGATTACACAGTGGGTAAGTGCCGCGTGATTGCAAATCCGCGAGGGTACGCGCGCAATCGACAATATGCAGAATCGCCGGACAAACTGGAATGGGAAAACCCAACATTCAATGCGCAACTGGTCGTCGAAGTGTAGCGGTCCACGCGAGTTGGCTCGCGGTTATAACGCGGCAAAACCGCCAAGTGCCGTCGCTAGCAGTTGTAAATGCCGGAGCGCGTAGTGATGTTGTCATCCATGCATGGAGTCACACGTGGCTAACAGCGGTTGGGACATTGCCATGCGACGCATCGACGCTATCTATGACCTGCCTCAATTCGTCGCGTCTTCGCTTGTGCGCAAAATCGCTGCAAACAAGTTCCGTCTACCGCCAACGGACCGCAGCACGTATCAGCAACTTCCCGACTACGTAATTGTTCGCATCGAACACATTGTTCGTGAAGCCTACCTCGACGCCGGCGAAGATGTTGGCGGCGACGTCTTGCGCGGATACCTTTGGCAGCAAGCACTCGAAGGCCGTCGCGCGATGATTGCAAGTGGCGAGCTGCTGCCACCCACTGAGTTCAGGCGGCGAATCGGTGTGACCGAGAAGCGACTCGAGAAGTTGCTCAACGATGGCAGTCTGTTTAGTGTTGAAGTCGACGGCGTTCAATACGTTCCCGCCGTCTTGGCAGACGCTGCCCACAACCTGCGTCGGCTGCAAACAATCTGCCAAATTATCGTGCCTGCGCCTCCGCTGAGCCGTCTCGATTTTTTGACGTCGCGGAATGGCAATCTCGGTGACCGCATTCCGCTCGATATGCTGGCCGACGACGATGATTTCAAAGTGCTGGAGCAGGCCGCTGCGGCGTGGGCGGCTGAGTGGTCGCGAACCGCCGTTAAGGTTTATGAGGGTGAACACGAGACCGAGCCGGCGGGCGTTGAGCCCCTGTACATCACTGTCGCAGAAATTGACCCACGCAGACCGCTCTGGGAGCGTGCGTCCGAGGCCCTTCACGTACACGGATATGAATGGCCGCTGGGCCCATACCCGGACCTGCGCAGCTTTACGCTTTTTGTTGAACGACACACGTCTGGAAGCGCAGCGCCGATGCTGGAGGCTTGCGTGCAAATCCTAGTCGACGGCGAAGTTATCCGCATCCGCGTTGTTGCTGCGCCCGGTGCGACGCTTACTTCGAAGACAATGCCTGCGGGCAAAAATCACGAAGGCCTTATTGATATTACTGAGCAAGTCATCGCTCATCTCACCAATGCGAAACGTACCTGATGAATTTCCTCGAGACGTGTGGCCAGCCTCTGTCCCGGGCAAGCAGCCTAAACTCGTCGGTCGCCTCATTAACGGAAAGGTTGTCGTCGGGCAGACCGACGACGAGCGGTTCGAACGATGGCAGGTGTGCGAAGACCTCGCGCAGCAGCTAGTCGCAAAGGCTCGGAAGGACGCAGCAACGTATCCGCAGCATTCTTTCGAGGTCACGTTGCACCGAATAAGACGCGCCATTGACGGCAAAGGCTGGGTGAGCGTTGTGGAAGCGGACTGGCTTGTCGAACGGCTGCGAGCGTTGCTCAGTTGGTAGCAGGCAACTGAACGCGGGCTCGAACCTGCATCGGTTCGTCGCAGGCGCTGCATGAGAGTCGAAAGGCGGTGACCGCGCTGGTTCGCCCACTGTTCCTATTGGAGCAAACATGAATCAAACGATGACTGTCGCCGAAGTAGCGGTGATGCTAAATGTGACGTCGAAGTATGTCGTGAAGCTAGTCCGCGACGGCAAGTTACCTGCATGCGCAGATGCGAATGGCACACACACGGTCGCACGCCAAGATGCTGAGGCGTACCGTTTGGAAGCAAGACGGCGTGGTGGCAAAGCGCTGGAAGAACTCGCGCGCGAGTCGCAGGAAGCTGGAATCTATGACAAACAGAAGTGACTGCGGACTGGCTTCTGTGGCCCGCCTGTAGTGGAGGCTAAGTATGACCATCGCCGAAGTCGCGAGGTTCCTATTTGTGAGCCGGTCGCACGTTAGACGTCTGCTGGAAAACGGAGACCTTGACGGTGCGCTCGGCCATGACGGCGAGTACATCGTCGATGAAGGGTCCGTCAGGCGTTACCGGCAAGAGTTGGACGAAAGGGTAAGGCGATATCTCGACACTCAGACGGAGGAGGACGAACCGCCTGGGCTGTGATGCAGATATGGAGTGAAGTTTTGCGCCGCAAGTCCGCTGCGTGGCTGGCGCTAGATGGTGATTATCTTCATTGCCCCATTTGGTGCCGCGAGAGCCTAGCGTGCAGGGCACACCTCCACGGCGTGAGCAAGCCCGCGGTGCTCGCGGAACTCAAGTCAAAGCTGGAGCTGATATGCGATACGAGAATCTGATTGCCGATGCACGCGATGCCGAGCTAACCGAGTCTACGCGCGTACGTGCCGCTTTTGATGCGATTTATTGCTGTTCTCCGGAATTGGAATCGTTGGCGCAATCGTTGTCGGCGCTCGGGCTGAACGCAGACGATGCATCGCTTGTGACCCAGTTGGCCGACTGGGTCTTGAACATAGCGCCGCGTGGGCCGTTGCCGATGTCGCCAAGCGAAGCAGTCGCGCTCGCGGAGCGCGTTCGCAAGGTCACTGGAGGCAGGTAATGCTGCGCGTGATAGTCGGATTATGTCCAGGCGGACGTGAGTCAGGGCGCCGAGTCATTGCGACGGCAGACATCAGCCGAATACGGGATGGTGCGCTCGCTGATTAACGAGTGCGTCTTGGGGAACAGGTCCTTAATGACTCGGTGACGCATGAGTATTCGCGCGAGCGGGTCCGACACCAGCGTGACCATCAGCTCTGCCGGGCGGCACAGTCAATTTCAGCAGTAACGTCGGCGTCATCCTCGATGCACTTCACTTGCGCTACGCCTTTTGGAAACGGCTTTCGCGGTACTGCACTTTTCGCAAAAGGTGCAGTACGCCTAGGAGGTGGCAGACTCGAACGTGCATCGATTCGTCGCAGACTCTGCGTGAGGTTCCAATGGTGTCGCCTACGCCGGCTCGCTGACTGTTTCAGGGGAGCAAACATGAACGACATGATGACCGTCGCCGAAGTCGCGGCGGTATGCGTTCAGTTTTCCCTGCGACATGGCCTTCGCCAACGTCCTCAGTCGTGTCGGGCCTCGGCGACCAACCGTACATTGGCAGGTCCCAGCCGAGCGCTCGTCCGACCTCGTTACAATATTGCACTGCTTGGCCTCATTTTTCCGTGATGGTGCCGCTGTCATATCGGCGGGTACGCTACGAACTGAGTCCTTTTGCTTTTCCAGACCGGACGGCGCTGTTGATACGATTACGTCGTCGCATGTGACTGCGGTTGGCGAGGGTGGGTGTGTAGGAAATGGATATCTTTTACTACTGGCAGAAGCTGGAACAGAACCTGAAGAACGGCCAAGTTGGCTACTTTGGTTCCAACGACACGAAGATTCTTGAACTCAAAGAGCGGCTACCCAACCGGGTATGGGTATTCAAAACTCCGAAAGGCATGAAGGGTTCAGTACAACTGCTAGGCTCGCTGCTCATCAGTGACGCGCCAAAGGTCGCGGTGAACACCGAGTATCCCAACCTGATTTACTACGACCCGTTTTCACCGCAGTCGGTGATGTTCACCGACTCAGACACGCGAGGGCGAATCGAGGGCGTAACCCGCCTCCTTCAGAATCGTCTCCTCCACGCATTCAAATCGAACTTTCAGGGTGACGCTGGTCTGCAACCGTTGGAGTCAAACGTCGTCCGCGAGCTGGAAGCAATATCGGCTGATTGGGGCAAGGTGCAGCTTCTCGAGCGAGTAAAAGACGGGGAGAAGGTCCAGCCAATCAATCCATTTGCTCGGCAAACTCGCAGAACGTGAGCTTTACTAGATGCAAAATTGATAAACCTTAAGGAGCAATCAGCGCTTTTTCTGCCCCGCCCTGCGTCCAGCGCCGGGTAACTTTCGGCCACGACGACAAGGCTGCGGAAGAAGTAAAAATGCCAGGTGCGACCTGGTCAACACCACCCTAGGGCCAAGACGCTTGCCCTAGCTTGGGGCCGCAGCGGGCCGAAAAAAG
>NZ_AWZT01000056.1 GCF_000472525.1 Paraburkholderia dilworthii | reverse complement strand
AACGCGCTAAAGCGCGAACTCCGACCGACAGCTAAAGCGCTAACTCTGGTCGACAGCTGTGCATGGGACCAGACCAAGTGCTTTGCATGGGGCCGGAGTAACGCGCTGAAGCGCGAACTCCGACCGACAGCTAAAGCGCTAACTCTGCTCGACAGCTGTGCATGGGACCAGACTAAGCGCTAAAGCGCTAACTCTGCTCGACAAAGGAGAAGAACATGAAAGTAGCCATCGTTGGTGCAGGTCTGATCGGTCACACCATCGCCCATATGCTGCGCGAAACCGGCGACTATGACGTGGTCGCGTTCGACCGCGATCAGCACGCGCTCGACAAACTCGCGGCACAGGGCATTTCAACCCGCCGTGTGGATTCCGCCGATGCCGCCACGCTGCGCGCCGCGGTTCATGGCTTCGACGCGCTCGTCAACGCGCTGCCGTATTACCTCGCGGTGAACGTGGCCGCCGCCGCGAAGGGAGCGGGCGTCCATTATTTCGATCTGACCGAGGACGTACGCGCCACTCACGCGATCCGCGCAATCGCCGACGATGCCGATCACGCATTTATGCCGCAGTGCGGCCTCGCCCCTGGTTTTATCGGCATTGCCGCGCACGAACTGGCCAACCGCTTCACGGAAATCCGCGATGTCAAGATGCGCGTCGGCGCGCTGCCCGAGTTCCCGACCAATGCACTCAAGTACAACCTGACGTGGAGCGTGGACGGTCTCATCAACGAATACTGCCAGCCTTGTGAAGCGATCCGCGACAGCCGCACGCAGTGGGTGCAGCCGCTCGAAGGCCTCGAACATTTTTCGCTCGACGGCATCGAGTATGAAGCCTTCAACACGTCGGGCGGTCTAGGCACGCTGTGTGAAACGCTGTCCGGCCGCGTCGAGTCGCTCGATTACAAGTCGGTGCGCTATCCGGGCCACCGCAATCTGATGCAATTCCTGCTCGAAGACCTGCGTCTTTCGAGCGACCGCGATACGCTGAAAACGATCATGCGCCGTTCGGTGCCGTCCACCGCGCAGGACGTGGTGCTCGTATTCATCACCGTAAGCGGCATGCGCGACGGTCAACTCGTGCAGGAAGTGTTCACGCGCAAGATCTTCGCGAAGACGGTTTGCGGTGTGCCGATGAGCGCGATCCAGATCACCACGGCGGGCGCGATGTGCGCGGTGCTGGATCTGTTCCGTGAAAAGAAGCTGCCGCAACGCGGCTTCGTGCGTCAGGAGCAGGTGTCGCTGCACGATTTCCTGAGTAATCGCTTCGGCCGGCTGTACGAAGGGCAGGCGTTGGAGTCGCTGCAAAGCGCGGCGACGGTCTGACAAGCGTTGTCGATAGAAGCAGGAACGCCCCGCATGCGGGGCGTTTTTTTGTTTGTCTGGTTTCGCCTGGTTATCGCTTCGACGCGGCCGCCAAGCAGGCCACTGCGGCATCGTTCCGGACGCGGCTTGCGGTTAACCAAGAACGTGCGCGAGCAACGCGTCATGGTCCGCCGCGCCCGGCGCGGTGTTGTCGAACATCAGCAGATCGTCGCACATGTCGCCGGATGGCACGAAGCGCCGCTGCCGGTACTCGTCCCAATGCGCGAGCTTATACGCGTCGTTCGGATTGGCGCGCGCCACGATCCGTCGATGCGCGGCTTCTTCCGACACATGCACCCACACGACTCGCACGTTGACTTCTTCGCCGATACCGAGCCACGCGCGATCGAAAAGTCGCCGCTCGCGGACTTCGCGTGAGAGCGGCCCGACCACCAGCGCGCTGATGCCGAGTTCGAGATTGTCGCGCGCGGTGTCGACGAGACCGCGATACTCCGGCTCACGCAGATGTTGCAGAAAAAGCGGGCTGTCGCGATCGTTCGGGTCGCCGGTCAGCATGCGCATTGCAGCCGCGCTATAGCCGCCGTAGAGCGTGTCCTTGTCGAGCAGGCAGAACGGCTCGGCCGCTGCTTTCATCAGCGGGCCGATCAGTTTCTTCGCGAGCGTGGTTTTGCCGGTGCCCGCGTGACCGCAAATGAAAACCAGCCGGCTCACGAAGACCTGCCTTCCGTTCGAGTTGCCGCGCGTTGCGGCTCGCGCGCGAACTTGCCGTTCGCTTCTAGGCTCATCGCGTCGACGATGCGAAACCCCAGCGCCGCGCCAATGCCGGGAATCGCGATTAAATGCCACATTGCGGTCTCCTTGCTGTTGCCCCTTGCAGCGATCATGAAGAAGAACGCGGCGGCATGCAAGGTCCGGTGCAAGCGTCGATGCTAGACGTTGGCCGCGTTTAACAATTCGATACATGAGCGCTGCCGACAGCCCTTAACATGGCGGCTATCGCACTCCATTCATGCGGACCGGCTCGGCATACGCACGGCGCTGCCGGCCCGTTCTATTCCGCTTTCAGGGTAATCAACATGCTGATCAATTGCGCCGCCTATCAGGACGGCCGGAAGCTGGCAGACATCGACATCGATAGCATCAGCGACTATGTGGCCCGGCCCGAGTGTTTCGTATGGGTAGCGCTGAAAGACCCGGGGCCGGGCGAGCTCGCCGTGATGAAACACGAGTTCGGTTTGCACGACCTTGCAATCGAAGACGCGCAGAACGGTCATCAGCGTCCGAAGATCGAGGAATACGGCGAGTCGCTGTTCGCGGTGATGCACACGGTCGAGATGGACGAGGATTGCGAACTGCTGATCGGCGAAGTCGATGTATTCGTCGGAGCGAACTATGTGCTGTCGGTGCGGCGCGGCACGCGCGCGGGCTTTCAGAACGTGCGGGCGCGCTGCGAGCGCGAGCCGCAGTTGCTGAAGGCGGGCTCGGCATTCGTGCTGTATGCGCTCGCCGACGACATCGTCGACCGTTATTTCCCGATCATCGAGGCGATGAATACGGAGATCGAAGCAATCGAAGACCGCATTTTCGAGCGCAACGACTCGGCTGCCTCGCGCGCAATCATTCAGGATCTGTATTCGTTGAAACGGCGCCTCGTGATTCTTCAGCATCACATCGCGCCGTTGCAGGAGGCGATCAGCAAACTGACGGGCGGCCGCATTCCGAGCGTGTGCGAAGGCATGCAGGCGTACTTTCGCGATGTCTACGATCACCTCGAACGGATCGTGCGCATCATCGACGGCCGGCGCGAAATGGTCGTGACCGCGGTGCAGGTGAACCTCGGCATGATCTCGCTGGCCGAGAACGAAGTGACCAAAAGGCTCGGTTCGTTCGCCGCGCTGTTCGCGGTGCCGACCATGATCGCCGGGATTTACGGCATGAATTTCCAGAATATTCCCGAGCTGCATTTCCGCTACGGCTATCCGCTGTGCCTTGCCATCATGCTGACCGTCGACATCTTTCTCTATTGGCGCTTTCGCAAGGCCGGCTGGCTCTGATTGCCAGGCCGCATTCAGCGCTGGGTGGCGCTTGCACGCAGCGCAATAAAAGTCCAGCATAGGCGGCCCGCCGGCTGCTGAGATTGCAGCCGACGGCAATACCGTCACGCTGGACCAAGCGAGGACCCTTTGCCAGACCCTCTCAGCCGGGACGCCCGCCGGGCGTTTCGGCATTCAGCCATCGACCTTGGGCGCGAGCCAGCCGGCGCGCCGCAGTTTATGCGCGCCGGTGCACTGCAACACCGCAAATCGTTGACAATCGAGCCGCCGTGCGCTGAGAATGAGTCCCGCAAACGTTTGCGCGTAACTAAAAATACGGCTCGTCGTGAGCCCGACAAACCTAGGAGATATGCATGAGCAATCGCATTCGCCGCCGCATCGTGGCGGCCGCAATCCTCGCCACAGCTACCGCCGCCTTGCCGTTTTCCGCCGCCCACGCCCAGAACGCACCCGCGCATAAGCCGAAGGTCGCGCTGGTGATGAAGTCGCTCGCCAACGAGTTCTTCCTGACGATGGAAACCGGCGCGAAGGACTACCAGAAGCACAACTCATCGCAGTTCGACCTGATCACGAACGGCATCAAGGACGAGACCGATACGGCGAACCAGATTCGCATCGTCGAACAGATGATTGTGTCGAAGGTGGACGCGATCGTGCTGGCTCCGGCCGATTCGAAAGCGCTCGTGCCGGTCGTCAAGAAGGCCGTGGACGCGGGCATCATCGTCGTGAATATCGACAACCGGCTCGACCCGGACGTGCTCAAGTCGAAGGACCTGAACGTGCCGTTCGTCGGACCGGATAACCGCAAGGGCGCACAGAAGGTCGGCGATTACCTCGCGAAAAAGCTGAAGGCGGGCGACGAGGTCGGCATCATCGAGGGCGTGTCGACCACGACCAACGCGCAGCAGCGCACCGCGGGCTTCAAGGACGCGATGCAGGCCGTCGGCGCGAAAGTCGTCTCCGTGCAGTCGGGCGAATGGGAAATCGACAAGGGCAACGCAGTGGCGTCGGCCATGCTCAACGAGTACCCGAACCTGAAGGCGCTGCTCGCGGGCAATGACAACATGGCGATCGGCGCGGTTTCCGCGGTGCGCGCCGCGGGCAAGCAGGGCAAGGTGTACGTGGTCGGGTACGACAACATCAACGCGATCAAGCCGATGTTGAAGGACGGCCGCGTGCTCGCCACGGCCGATCAGTACGCTGCCAAGCAGGCCGTGTTCGGCATCGACACCGCATTGAAAGCCTTGAGCGAGCACAAGAAGCAGTCGCAATTGTCGGGCGTGGTCGAAACGCCATGCGACCTGGTGACGAAGTAAGCGTCGTCGGCAGCTAAACCGACTAGCAGGGCGCGCGGATTTGCGCGGACGGTGGCGGCGCAAACGCGGCTGGAATCTGGCCGTAATGTAGTGCGATTCGTGGCAGTGAAGGTGGCGGGAAGTGTGCAGCAGCTAAGGTTGAGGCTCGGACTAACGCTAGGGCCAATGTCAAAGCCGAGGTCGAAGCGAACGCGGTTGTCGAAGCCAGGCCGAAGCGGAAGCCAAGGCCGAAGCGAAAGCCAAAGCCAAAGCCAAAGCACAAGCCAAAGCACAAGCCAAAGCCAAAGCCAAAGCCAAAGCCAAAGCCAAGCCCCACCACCAAGCCACGAGCGCCGCACAAAAACCTCGACTGCGCGCCTACTATTCAATGAACGCTCAATAGCCGCTCAAGAAACCTGCCGGGCCGCCGTTAATTCCAGAGGTAAGCGTCATGACGGCGGCTGCACGGCGGGAGGCGCGCGGCCCTTAGCGCCTGCGCATTCCGCGCGTTGGGCCGGCATTGACCGCACGGCGCCGGGCGCCGCCTCGTTTGAGCGAGTCGTACGAGGCATGCCTGACGCGGTGAAACAGGATTGCGATGGATTCAATCGACCACGACGCCTTGCCTGCCGTTCTGTCCGTTAGCGGCATCGGCAAGACCTACGCCGAACCGGTGCTCGCCGACGTGTCATTGTCGCTGCACGCCGGTGAGGTATTGGCGCTCACCGGCGAAAACGGCGCCGGCAAGAGCACGCTGTCCAAGATTATCGGCGGCCTCGTCGAGCCGACCGCCGGCAGCATGCGGCTCGCGGGCCAGCCGTACGCGCCGGCGAGCCGTACCGAAGCCGAGGCGCTCGGCGTGCGCATGGTGATGCAGGAGTTGAATTTGCTGCCCACGTTGTCGGTGGCCGAAAATCTGTTTCTGAACCGCTTGCCGCGCGCGGGCGCGTTCAGCTTCGGCTGGATCGACCGCCGCAAGCTGCGCGAGGACGCGCGCCACGCAATGGCGCAAGTCGGTCTCGATGCAATCGATCCCGACACGCTGGTGGGCGAGCTCGGCATCGGCCATCAGCAGATGGTGGAGATCGCGCGCAACCTGATCGACGACTGTCGTGTGCTGATCCTCGACGAGCCGACCGCGATGCTGACTGCGCGCGAAGTCGATCTGCTGTTCGAACAGATCGACCGGCTCAAGGCGCGCGGCGTCGCGCTGGTTTATATCTCGCACCGGCTCGAGGAGTTGGCGAGAGTGGCCGAGCAGATCGCGGTGCTGCGCGATGGGCGCCTTGTGCACGTCGACGCAATGGCCAATCTGACGAGCGACCAGATCGTCACGTGGATGGTCGGCCGTGAACTCGGCGAGCAGATCGACCTCGGTGTGCGCAATATCGGCGCGCCGCTCCTGAAGGTCGAGCGGCTCACGCGCGGCAAGCTTGTGCGCGACGTGTCGTTCGAGGTGCGCGCGGGCGAGATTTTCGGCATCAGCGGCTTGATCGGCGCGGGCCGCACGGAGTTGATGCGGCTCATTTACGGCGCCGACCCGAAAGACGGCGGCACGGTGGCGCTGGCCGCCACGCCGGGCGCGCCGCCTTCGCCCGTACAGATCGATTCGCCTTCGGACGCGGTGCGCGCTGGCGTTGCGCTGATCACCGAGGACCGCAAAGGCGAGGGCCTGCTGCTACCGCAGCCGATCGCGGCCAACGTGTCGCTCGGCAACATCGGCAGCGTGGCGCGGCACGGCATCGTCGATGCAAAGCGCGAAAACGCGCTGGCGAAGAAACAGATCGACGCGATGCGGATTCGCAGTTCGGGGCCCGGCCAGATTGTCGGCGAGCTGTCGGGCGGCAACCAGCAGAAGGTCGTGATCGGCCGCTGGCTTGCGCGCGATTGCCGCGTGCTGTTATTCGACGAACCCACGCGCGGCATCGATGTCGGCGCGAAGTTCGATATTTATGGCTTGATGGGCGCGCTGGCTCGTGAAGGGCGTGCGCTCGTCGTGGTGTCGAGCGACCTGCGTGAGCTGATGCTGATCTGCGACCGGATCGGCGTGATGTCCGCGGGAAGCATGACAGGTGTGTTCGAACGCAATACGTGGTCGCAGGACGCGTTGCTGGCCGCCGCTTTCGCCGGCTACCGCAGCCGCGAAGCGCTGTTGCACACGCTCGACACCAACGAAGCAGGGAGTCTGTGATGACCGATCAATCGTTGCGCGAAACGTCGGGCGCGAAGCCGGGCGGCGCGGCTGCAAACGGCAAGACGGATGCAAATGCAAACGCAAATGCAAGCGCGGCGCCGCCCGCCGATCCGTCTGCGCCGCTCGCGAGCGGCAAACCGGCCGGCACGCGGCTGGGATTTTCGAACTACCTGGGCCTGGCCGGCGCGCTGCTCGGCATGATCGTGCTGTTCTCGCTGCTGAGTTCGCACTTCCTGACGTACGACACGTTCAGCACGATCGCCAATCAGATTCCGGATCTGGTCGTGATGTCGGTCGGCATGACGTTCGTGCTGATCATCGCGGGTATCGATCTGTCGGTCGGGTCGGTGCTCGCGCTCGGCGCGTCGGTGGTCAGCGTGGCGGCGCTCAAGTGGGGCTGGGGCCCGTTGCCCTCGGCGCTGCTCGGCGTCGCGGCGGCGGCGCTGACCGGTACGATTACCGGCGCGGTCACGGTCGGCTGGCGGATTCCGTCATTCATCGTGTCGCTGGGCGTGCTCGAAGCCGCGCGCGGCCTCGCGTATCAGATGACGAACTCGCGCACCGCCTATATCGGCGACGCCTTCGATTTTCTGTCGAACCCGATCGCGGTCGGCATATCGCCCGCTTTCCTGATCGCCGTGGCGGTGATGGTGATCGCACAACTGGTGCTCACGCGCACGGTGTTCGGCCGCTATCTGGTCGGCATCGGCACCAACGAGGAAGCCGTGCGGCTCGCGGGCGTCAATCCGCGGCCGTACAAGGTGATCGTGTTCGCGCTGATGGGCGCGCTCGCGGGCTTGGCGTCGCTGTTCCAGATTTCGCGTCTGGAGGCCGCCGACCCCAACGCGGGCGTCGGCGTCGAGCTGCAGGTGATCGCGGCGGTGGTGATCGGCGGCACGAGTCTGATGGGCGGACGCGGTTCGGTCATCAGTACCTTTTTTGGCGTATTGATCATTTCGGTGCTGGCCGCCGGCCTCGCGCAGATCGGCGCGAATGAGCCGACCAAGCGGATGATTACCGGCGCGGTGATCGTCGTGGCCGTGGTGCTCGACACGTACCGCAGCCGCCGCAAGCGTGCCTGATGGAGAGACCTTAACGCGTGCCGGGCGGTTCAAGGGCGGTTTGCGGTAAAGCGTAAGAATTCATGAATGTGACGTGCCTTCGATGAGGATGTCCCGAGGTCCGCAGACTGCATGACCGGCGGGAAAAACAGGCGGGAGAGCAACAGGTTATGGCGACGATCAAGGATGTAGCAGCCGTGGCGGGCGTGTCCTTCACCACGGTTTCGCACGTGGTGAACAACTCGCGGCCGGTGTCGGCCGACGTGCGCGCGAAGGTCGAGCACGCGATTCGCCAGCTTCACTATGTGCCGTCGGCGGTGGCCCGTTCGCTGAAGGCGCGCGCTACCGCGACCATCGGACTCGTCGTGCCGAACAGCACGAACCCGTATTTTGCGGAGCTCGCGCGGGGCATCGAGGACGGTTGCTCCCGCAACGGCTACTGTGTGTTCTTCTGCAATTCCGACGACGACCCGGCGAAGCAGCGCAACTATCTGCGCGTGCTGCAGGAAAAGCGGATCGACGGATTGATCGTCGCGTCCGCCGGCGACGACGCGGTCCTCGCGCAGACGCTCGCGGACGCGCGCGAGCCGCTCGTGATCGTCGACCGCAATATTGAAGGCGTGAACGCGGACCTCGTGCAGATCGATCACGAGAAGGGCGCATATCTGGCGACGCGTCATCTGCTCGAACTGGGGCATGTGCGGATCGGCTGCATCAGCGGGCCCGTCGCGACGGCAGTCAGTGCGATGCGGGTCCACGGCTTTATCCGCGCGATGACCGAGCGCGGCATCGAGATTCCGCCCAATGCGATCGTCGAAAGCGACTTTTCAGGCACCGGCGGGCATCGCGCTGCCGCGCAACTGTTCGACACGGTCAAGCCGTCGGCGATTTTTGCGTGCAACGACATGATGGGCATCGGCGCGTTGCGCGCCGCGGCGGAGCGCAATATCAGCGTGCCGCGCGACTGCTCGATCATCGGTTTCGACGACATCGAGCTTGGACGCTTCACCTATCCGGCGCTGTCTACGGTCGGCCAATCGGTGCGCGCGCTCGGCGACATGGCTGCGCAGACATTGATCGAACGGATCGCCGGCAAGTCGTCGGCGAGCGCGCGGCCCATCGGGCGCCGGCGTGTCGTGTCGCCGCGGCTGATCGTGCGCGAATCGACGTCGACCTGGGCTGGCGCTGGAAAGCGCAACCTCGCCGCGTGAGCGCGGGTTGCGGGCTTGGAACGCGGTTTGAACTGCAACGCGCATCGGCAGGTTTGAGAAGCTGGACTACGGGAGAAATGAGTGGCAAGTAAAGAAGCGAGCTCGCGCGTGGCGGTGGTGGGCAGTCTGAACATGGACCTGGTGGCGCGCGCGCCGCGTCTGCCGCACCCCGGCGAAACGCTGGCTGGCCGCACGTTCGCGCAGGTCGCGGGCGGCAAGGGCGGCAATCAGGCGGTGGCCGCGGCCCGGCTCGGCGCGCAGGTGTCGATGCTCGGCTGTGTGGGCGCCGATGCGAACGGCGCCCAACTGCGCGCGGGCCTCGAAGCGGAAGGCATCGACTGCGCGGCAGTGGAAACCGGCCGGGAGGCGACGGGCGTCGCGCTGATCGTCGTCGACGATGCGAGCCAGAACGCGATTGTGATCGTGGCAGGCAGCAACGGCGAAGTGACGCCCGAAACCATCGCGCGTCACGAAGCGGTGCTCGCCGCCGCCGACGTCGTGATCTGTCAGCTTGAAACGCCGCTGGACACGGTGCACGCGGCGCTTGCCGCGGCCCGGCGCCTTGGCAAGATGGTGATGCTGAACCCGGCGCCCGCTACCGGCCCGCTGCCCGCCGAGTGGCTGCCGCTCATCGACTATCTGATTCCGAACGAACTCGAAGCCGCGATGTTGACCGGCTTGCCGGTCGGCTCGCCGGAAGAAGCAGCCACGGCCGCCGCCGTGCTGCGCGCAGCCGGCGCGCGCAATGTACTCGTGACGCTCGGGCCGCGCGGTGTGCAGGCGGCGCTCGACGGTGCGGCGCCCGTGTTGTACGACGCGCCGAAGGTCAAAGCCGTCGATACGACTGCGGCCGGCGATACTTTCATAGGCGGTTTCGCCGCGCAGCTCGCGCAGGGCGCGAGCGTCGACGCGGCAATCCGCTTCGCCCAGCGCGCCGCGGCGCTGTCCGTGACACGCGCCGGCGCGCAACCCTCAATTCCCACGCGCGGCGAACTGGAAACCTGAATTGCGCGACGCCGACGGCGTCGGGCGATGCTGTGCGGGTGTTTTCGCTCGTTTGCGCGCATTTCTTTCCCTATCTTCCGCCAACTAGCTTTGTTCATACGATAAGCGCATCAAGTATGCGTTCCGGTTGCCGTAAACGAGGCTAATAGAGCACCGCTCTCATCCGTCAAGCACAGGAACACGCATGTTGAACAAACGGATTTCGATCAAGGCCCGGATCGGCCTCACGATGGCTTTTCTCGCGGCGCTATTGGCAGGCATCGGCGTATTTGGCCTCTTTGGCATGAGCCGTTCGAATGACGCCTACAGGGAGACGTTCACTAATTCGATGCCGGGTGCCGTCAGCATCGGCAATGCCGAATTGTTCGCGGCGCGCGAGCGTCTCGCGCTCGACCGCGCGGCCTTCATGATAGGCACGCCGGAATCGGCGCCGACGCTGGAACGCGCGCGCGGCATGCGCGCCACGTCGGACATATGGTGGAAGAAGTACACGGACCTGGCGCGTGACGACGACGAAGACCGGATCGCACGCGATGTCGCCAGCAAGCGCGACGCGCTGCATCAGCAGGCCGACGCGTTTGCGGCGGTGATCGCGGCGAGCGACCAGAGCAAGCTGATCGACGGCGCCAAGCGCCTTCAGGTCGCCTACAACGAACTCGCGACCGCCGACGACACCCTGCGCAAGCATCAGTTCGATCTGGCCCACCAAGGCTATGACGCGGCGCAATCGAGCTTTCAGGTGTTCCGCATGGTCAGCATGGGCGCGTTGCTCGCCGGCATCCTCGCGGCGCTGCTGTCGTACATGGCGCTGAGCCGGGCAATTGCCCGGCCGCTCGCCGAGGCGCTCGGTCATTTCGACGCGATTGCCGCTGGCGATCTGCGCCGTCAGGTCGTCGTCACGTCGCGCGATGAAATGGGGCAGGTGCTCGAAGGCATCGCGAAGATGCAGCGCAGTCTCACCGAAACGGTGCGCGCGGTGCGTGGCGGCAGTGAGTCGATTGCGACCGCAACGCGCGAAATCGCGGCCGGCAACATCGATTTGTCCTCGCGCACGGAAGAACAGGCGTCGGCGTTGCAGGAAACGGCGTCGAGCATGGAAGAATTGACCGGCACCGTGAAACAGAACGCCGACAACGCCCGTCAGGCAAGCGCGCTTGCGGCCAATGCGTCGGAAATCGCCAACAAGGGCAGCGCGGTGGTCGGCCAGGTGGTTGGCACGATGGGCGAGATCAATCAGAGTTCCGCGAAGATCGCCGACATCATCTCGATCATCGAAGGAATCGCGTTCCAGACCAACATCCTCGCGCTAAACGCGGCCGTCGAAGCGGCGCGTGCCGGCGAAGACGGGCGCGGTTTCGCGGTCGTCGCGGGCGAAGTGCGCAGCCTCGCGCAACGCTCGTCGGCGGCGGCCAAGGAGATCAAGGAGTTGATCGACACGTCGGTGGATCGCGTGCAGTCGGGCTCGGCCCTCGTCGACGAGGCGGGCCGCACGATGGGCGAGATCATCGGCGCAGTGCAGCGGGTAACCGACATCATGGGCGAAATCGCCGCGGCCTCGGAAGAGCAGAGCAGCGGCATCGACCAGGTGGCGCGCGCCGTCACCCAGATGGACGAAGCGACGCAGCAAAACGCCGCGTTGGTCGAGGAAGCGGCGGCGGCTGCGTCTTCGCTCGAAGACCAAGCCGACAAGCTGCGCGGCGCGGTTGCCGTGTTCCAACTCGGAGACGGCGGCTTGAAGACGGCGGGCGGCGCCTTGCCGAGGCCTGTGCCGGCGCCCGCGCGCGTTGCCCCGGCTGCGGCGCGGTCGGCTTCTCGTGTCGGCTCGCGTGCCGCGCCGCGCGCGAGTGGCGCGGGCCCCGCGCAACATGTGGCGGCAGCGTCAACGCGGGCGGCTTCTGCAACGACAGCGTCGAAACCCGGTGCGCCGAAAGCGGTTGCGGCGCCGCGAGCGCCCGCCAAGGCTGCGGCTGTCGCCAGCGCCGGCAGCGATCAGGACTGGGAAACGTTCTGACGAAATCGGCGGCATTCGCCGCATCGCCGCGCGCGGCAGAAGCGCTCGTTGCAACGGCCGTTCCTGGCGCCTCGGCTTCGGAACGAATGCCGGGGCGGCTGAGCCGCTTTACATCCGAAGACCGCGCCTGCGTATGCAGGCGCGGTTTTTTTATGGCATGCGCATTAAGTCGCATTTGCGAAGCGGCCGGCGCCCTGGCGAGCCTCACGATCCGGTACATTGACGGGCGCGGCTGCGGTAATTCGCAACCGGATTGCGCAAAGCGGTTGCGGGCTGTGGCGCTTCGGCTGTCGGCGGGTGTGCCGCTATCGGCCAAGTCGGGCTGCTGCCGCACCGAACTCACCGCTTCACGTCGCGTCGCTCAGCATGCGTCGCCCTTAATCACCGCTAACACCGCTGCCACCGCTAACCACCGCGCTGCAATAGCCGTTCAATGCGCCAGCCACAAAGGACCGACATGACGCCACACGACCTCGCGCACCGCCTCGTCGAAGCACGCCGGCAGCATCGCCCAATCGACGGGCTCCCGCACGAACAGATGCCGCCGGACGCCGCCACCGCGTATGCGATTCAGCAGGCGGTCATCGCGGGCCTCGGTGACTCCACCGGCGCGTGGAAGATCGGCGCCAAGGCGCCCGGCGGACCCGCCTCGGGCGCGCCGATCCCCGATTCGCTCGTGCTGCCTTCGCCGGCGCGCATCACGCATGCGGGCTTCTTTCGCGTGCTGCTGGAACTGGAGATCGCGTTTCGCTTCACGGAGGCAATCGAGCCGCGCGGCCGCGCCTACGCACGCGACGAGGTGCTCGCACTGGTCGGCGCGGTGCTGCCGGCCATTGAGATCGTCGATAGCCGCTTCGCCGAATGGCCCAATGTCGCGCCCCTTGCCCAGCTCGCCGACGCGCAGAACAACGGCGCGCTGATCACCGGTCATCCGGTGGCGTATGCGGGACTCACGCGCGGCTTCGATTTCGTTTCGCCGGAACTGGAACTGAGCTTCGACGGCGATTCGCTTGTGCCCGCCGCCACCGGCAATCCCGCGGGCGATCCGCGCGAACTGCTGGTCTGGTTCGTCAACCATTGCGCCGCCACCGGCATCACGATCCAGCCGGAATGGACACTGACCACGGGTTCTTACGTCGGTGCGCACAATGTGGGCAAACCGGGCGTCGTGCGCGGTCATATCGACGGGCTGGGAGAGGTCGAAATCGAACTGACCTGAATGCGTGACACTGTGTCATGCGACACGCTGTTCGAACTGCGTTCATGCCGTGCTTGTAACGGCGCATTACAAACGCGAAATTTAACGGCTGCCGGCGGGCGGCCGTTTTACATTTGGCGCATCTGCGATCTCGCCTTAGCCGTATACCCTATTGAACCGACTCAGCGCCGCGCCGTTATCCAGTTAAGGGGGGCGAACTGCTAAGTGAAGTGTCGGAAGTGAACTGCGAGAGGCGAAATGCGAGTTGTACGGTAGATGCGTGAGGTATCGGCGGCGCATGTCGCTCAGGCAACCATGCCGTCGACGCGGTTATGCAGAACATGCGAAGCATGTGACGGGTCGGGTCGATAGCAAAGCATGCGCAGCGGCACGACGATCGCTGAGCCGATGTTGAATCGCAATGGAACGAAACGTCGCGTACATGGACGAACTGCATGAAAGTGCGACGGCGAACCATGCGTGCAACTTTGTTAGTCGACATGTAACAGATGCGAGGACATGTAGACCAAACGCATGTCGAAGCGTTAGGAAGGAAAGGCGCGAGAGCAAAAAGAGCGGGGACGTAGCGTGAAATTCGCGCGATGCCGGCGTTAAGGTACGCAGTGTGCGTGTGCAGACAACGCGTCGATGCGAGTGCCCGGATGAAGTAGTGAAGTGAAGTAGTGAAGCGAGGCAGAAGCGATCGGTTTACATCGTTCGACGCGCAAGATTGTAGGTCGTCGAAACGTGCTTTCCAAGTGATGAATGTAGGGAGGCGGACACGGCGCGATTTTCGCAACGTAGTTCGTGAAAAAAAATTTAAAAGGGTTTAGGATGAATTCGAGCGATGTCGTTTCCGAATAGCGCGCCGCGCACGACATCGGTCTAGACTTCGGCGAGGAGGTAGCATGGATATCTACAGCAGTTTCGCGACCCGCTTCGAGAAAACGCGAGAGGATGAACTCTCGCTCGAGGAGTATCTCGCGCTCTGCAAAGACAATCCCGCCGCGTACGCCACGGCTGGCGAACGCATGTTGACGGCAATCGGAGAACCCGAACAGATCGATACTCGCAACGATCCGCGTCTGTCGCGTATCTTCGCGAACAAGGTCATCAAGGTATACCCCGCATTCCGTGAGTTCTACGGAATGGAAGAGGTGATCGAGCAGGTGGTTGCCTACTTCCGGCACTCGGCCCAGGGGCTCGAAGAAAAGAAGCAGATTCTGTATCTGTTGGGCCCGGTCGGCGGCGGTAAATCGTCGATCGCCGAACGTCTGAAGCAGCTCATGGAGCGCGTGCCGTTCTACGCGATCAAGGGCTCGCCCGTGAACGAATCGCCACTCGGTTTGTTCGATTATGACGAGGACGGTCCGATCCTCGAAGAGCAGTACGGCATACCACGCCGCTACCTGAAAAGCATTCTGAGCCCGTGGGCGGTCAAGCGCCTGCACGAGTACAACGGCGACATCCGTAAATTCCGCGTGGTGCGGCGCTATCCGTCCATCTTGCGGCAAATCGGTATCGCCAAGACGGAGCCTGGCGACGAGAACAATCAGGACATCTCCTCGCTTGTCGGTAAGGTCGACATTCGCAAGCTCGAACAATATGCGCAAGACGACGCGGACGCCTACAGCTATTCCGGCGGCCTGTGTCTTGCGAATCAGGGCCTGCTCGAATTCGTCGAAATGTTCAAGGCGCCAATCAAGGTGCTGCATCCGCTGCTGACCGCGACACAGGAAGGCAACTTCAAGGGCACGGAAGGCTTCGGCGCGATTCCTTTTGACGGCGTGATCCTCGCGCACTCGAACGAGTCGGAGTGGAAGGCATTCCGCAACAACCGCAACAACGAAGCATTGCTCGACCGGATCTTCGTCGTGAAAGTGCCGTACTGCCTGCGTTACTCGGAAGAGATCAAGATCTACGAGAAGCTGTTGCGCAATTCGTCGCTCGCCAATGCAGTATGCGCGCCCGGCACGCTGAAAATGATGGCGCAAATGTCGGTGCTCACGCGTTTGCAGGAGCCTGAAAATTCGAGCCTGTTCTCGAAGATGCAGGTCTACGACGGCGAGAATCTGAAGGACACCGATCCGAAGGCGAAGTCGTACCAGGAATACCGCGACTTTGCGGGCGTGGATGAGGGCATGACCGGCGTGTCGACCCGCTTCGCGTTCAAGATCCTGTCGCGCGTGTTCAACTTCGATTCGACTGAAGTCGCGGCCAATCCGGTGCATCTGATGTACGTGCTCGAACAGCAGATCGAGCGCGAGCAGTTTCCACCGGAAACCGAGCAGAAGTATCTGTCGTTCATCAAAGACGTGCTCGCCTCGCGTTACGCGGAATTTATCGGTAAGGAGATTCAGACCGCTTATCTGGAGTCGTACTCTGAATATGGGCAGAACATTTTCGATCGCTATGTGACGTATGCCGACTTCTGGATTCAGGATCAGGAGTTCCGCGATCACGACACCGGCGAGAGCTTCGACCGCGCGGCATTGAACGCCGAGCTGGAGAAGATCGAGAAGCCTGCGGGCATCAGCAATCCGAAGGACTTCCGCAACGAGATCGTGAACTTCGTGTTGCGCGCGCGCGCTGCGAATGCGGGGAAGAATCCTGCATGGATCAGCTACGAAAAGCTGCGCGTCGTGATCGAAAAGAAGATGTTCTCGAACACGGAGGAATTGCTGCCGGTCATTTCGTTCAACGCCAAAGGCTCGGCGGAAGAACAACGCAAGCACGAAGACTTCGTCAACCGGATGGTGGCGAAGGGCTATACGCCGAAGCAGGTGCGCTTGCTGTGTGACTGGTATCTGCGCGTGCGCAAGTCGTCATGATCCGCATTGCGTGCCGCCCGCGCGGCCCAGCCGCGCGGGCGCCTTGTGAGGCGCAAACTGCATGGACATAGCATTGGACCAGGCAGCGTACGTCTCGCGACGAGTCGACAAGGGAGACGAGGCGTGCTTCATCAAATCATCGACCGCAGGTTAGCAGGCAAGAACAAAAGCATTGCAAATCGCGAACGTTTTTTGCGTCGCGTAAAGAACTATATTCGTCGCGCCGTTTCGGAAGCGGTGCGCGACCGCAGCATCAAAGACATTCAGAACACGCAGAGCATCACCATTCCACGTAAGGACATCGCGGAGCCGTCGTTCCGGCACGGCCCGGGCGGCCGGCGTGAAATGGTGCATCCGGGCAACTCCGATTACATCCGCGGCGACAAGATCCAGCGCCCGCAAGGCGGCGGCGGTGGAGGAGGCGGCAGCCAGGCCAGCAACGAAGGCGAGGGGCAGGACGACTTCGTGTTCGAACTGAGCCGCGAAGAATTCATGCAGTATTTCTTCGACGACCTCGAACTGCCGCGACTCGTCAAAACTCACCTGATGGCCGTGCCGACGTGGAAGAGCATCCGCGCCGGCTGGGCAGCCGAAGGCACGCCGAACAATATCGACGTGGTCCGTTCGTTGCGCAGCGCGCTTGGCCGCCGCATTGCACTCGGCGCGCCGCTCGTCAATCAGTTGCACGAGATGGAGCGGCAACTCGAGGTCATGAAAGCCGACCCCGACGACCGTCGCGAAGAGATCAAGCTGCTCGAAGAGGAAATCCACCATTTGCGCGGACGCATTTGGCGCATTCCGTTTATCGATCCGTTCGATCTGCGTTACGTGAACCGCGTGAAGCAGCCCACGCCGTCCAGCCAGGCCGTCATGTTCTGTCTGATGGATGTGTCGGGTTCAATGGACGAGCAGCGCAAGGATCTCGCGAAGCGCTTTTTCATCCTGCTGTATCTGTTCCTGAAGCGCAATTACGAAAAAATCGAGGTGGTGTTCATTCGCCATCACACGCGAGCGGAAGAGGTCGACGAAGATACGTTTTTCCATTCGACCGAAAGCGGCGGCACCGTCGTATCGAGCGCGCTCGAGTTGATGCAGAAGGTCATGGACGAGCGTTATTCACCGACTGAATGGAATATTTACGGCGCCCAGGCGTCCGATGGCGACAACTGGACCGACGACTCGCCGAAGTGCCGCAAGATACTCTCGGATGACATCCTCGATAAGGTGCGCTATTTTGCGTATATTCAGGTGACGCCCGAAGAGCAGAATCTGTGGCTCGAATATGCGCAACTGGCCTTGAGTCAGCCGCACATGGCGATGAAGAAGGTCGAAACCGCGGCTGACATCTATCCGGTGTTTCGCGAGTTGTTTGAAAAGCAGGTGGCGTCGTCATGACGAACAAGCACTTGCACAACGAAGCGCGCGGCTATCAGCCGGAGCGTGGGAAAGGCGTGCCGCAGCGTCAGTCGGGGCATGCCGAGGCAGCGGCAGACGAGGTTCGGCCGGTCGCAGCCGGAGCAGTCGACAACGCTGAAGCACGGGGACACACCGGAACGCCCACTGAGGGGCAAAGGGAAGTCCGTATGAACGTAGCCGATAGACGGCCTCTGCCGTGCCCGTCCGACTGGACCTTCGAGTTGATCGAGGAGTACGACTCGCATATTGCCCGTGTTGCAGAGCAATATGAACTCGACGTGTATCCGATCCAGCTCGAACTCATCAGCGCTGAACAGATGATGGACGCCTATGCGTCCGTTGGCATGCCGGTAAATTATCGGCACTGGTCGTTCGGCAAACACTTTCTCTCTACCGAAAAAAGCTACCGTCGCGGGCAGATGGGGCTCGCGTACGAGATCGTCATCAATTCGAACCCCTGCATCGCGTATCTGATGGAAGAGAACACGATGACGATGCAGGCGCTCGTCATCGCGCATGCGGCGTACGGGCACAACTCGTTCTTCAAGGGCAACTATCTGTTCCGGCTGTGGACGGATGCGCATGCCATCATCGATTACCTCGTCTATGCGAAGAACTACATTGCGGAGTGCGAGGAGCGCTTTGGGTTGGATCGCGTCGAAGAACTGCTCGATTCGTGTCACGCGCTGATGAACTACGGCGTGGACCGCTATAAGCGTCCGCAGAAACTGTCGCTCGAAAAGGAGTTCGCGGCGCGCCGGGAACGTGAGGCGTATCTGCAATCGCAGGTCAACGAATTGTGGCGCACGCTGCCGACACGCCATACCCCGTTGCCCGAGGAAATCGAGGAACGTTATCCGCCCGAGCCGCAGGAAAACCTGCTGTATTTCGCGGAGAAAAACGCGCCTTTGCTGGAGCCGTGGGAGCGCGAGGTGATCCGCATCGTGCGAAAAGTCGGGCAGTACTTTTACCCGCAGCGGCAGACGCAGGTCATGAACGAAGGCTGGGCCACGTTCTGGCATTACACGTTGCTCAATACGATGTACAACCAGGGCAAGCTGGAAGACGGTTTCATGATGGAGTTCCTCCATTCGCACAGCAATGTGGTCTATCAGCCGCCCGTCACGAAGCCGTACTACAGCGGCATCAATCCGTACGCGCTCGGTTTTTCGATGATGAGCGACATTCGCCGCATCTGCGAAAACCCTACCGACGAAGACCGCAAGTGGTTTCCGGAACTGGCCGGCAGTCCGTGGCTTCCCGCAATGCACTACGCGATGCGTAATTTCAAGGACGAGAGTTTCGTCGCGCAGTATCTGTCGCCGCATCTGATCCGCGAAATGCGTCTGTTCTCAGTGCTCGACGATGACATGCGCGATGCACTGGAAGTCTCCGCTATTCACGACGACAGCGGTTATCAGTACGTGCGCCAGGCGTTGTCGCGGCAGTACGACATGCATCACCGGGAGCCGAATATTCAGGTGTGGTCGGTGAATACGCGTGGCGACCGGAGTCTGACGCTGCGGCACTTCATGAGCGACAACCGGCATCTTTCATCGGATAGCGATGAAGTGCTCAAGCACATGGCGCGCTTGTGGCAGTTCGACGTGTATCTGGAAAGCGTCGATGAAAACGGCACAGTGAGGAAGCGTTACGAGTGCCGCTATGTGCCGCCGGCCGTGAGGGCGTGATGGGCACTGTGATGAAGTGGGGCCGACGAAGGGTATGAAACTCTGATGGAGACAAATTACGCGTGGGCCCCTAAATCAGCCATAAAATCTCGGGCGCGTTCGGACAGACCTGGGGTCAGGCTCAGCGCCCGACTAGCCGCTTGGGCAACCCGGGCACGCGCGCTCTTTTCCAGGTCGTTGGCGGCTGTCGTCAACCAGTCTGGAAACTTCTCTGTGAGCGCGTCGATCAACACGGCGGCCTGCCGTCGGTCCTTGTCTGCCTTCAGTGCGCGCGAAGGATCGCGAAGCGTGCTGACAATAAGCTTGTGAAGAGCAAATCTCGCGGGATCGGGCAGCATCACCGGCACCACGTGTTCCTTGCCGAGAATAAAGCCGGGCGCCGGGTTGGATACCAGATACCGGAAATACGGAAGCCCCGTCGCGTGTGCGCGCAACTGGGGCAACGCCTTCGTCTCGTATGCCTCGGTACCCGGCACGAGTAAATCGACCTTGAGCGGTTGTCCGCGAGCCTTGAACGAGGTTGACGGCTTGCGCGAATCCAGTTCCGGCACTTCGAGAAAAGGAATACCGCTGTCACAGAGAATATCCAGAAAGCTGCGCTCTTCCGGGATAGCCACCGAAATACTCCCGGTGCTGCCGATGTCGATATCTTCCGTCCGGTAGTTCGCAGGCAGGCGAACGCCCAGGCTGTTCAGAAGCGCACCAAATGCGTGGGAGCCGACTAGCACGCCACCGTGGCTGAAGATGCCGGCGTTAAAAAGCGTGGCGAGCGTCAGCGCGGAAGAATTGTCGGCAGCCGCAAAACCCGCCTTACGCAGCACCTGGACGTCGGCGCCAAGTGCGCGCATCTCCGCGCTTTCCGATAGCCGCGCTTCGAGCGCAGCCTCTGTGGCGAGCTCTCCCGTCCGGCCCAGTGACATTTCCTTGTGCTTTCCCGAGGCCAGATACACGCGCCAGTAGGTGTACGTTTTGCCGTCAACGGTCTTCTGCGCGGCGGAGCCAGGGGAATGCAGCGCGATGTGGCGTTGTCCGCTGGCGCGCTCGGTGATGGAGGAGTACAGCGTTTGCAGCGCGTCGTTGTGAAAGCTGGTCATAGCAGGTGACTCCTTATACCCTTTGATTTTATATTAAGGTATAAAAACGCGGAGGTCAAACTTATACCTTAACGTCGGTTCGCAAGGGATAATGTGTTCGCGGGCCAAGGCAGCGCCCGCAGCGGCACGACCAGAACGCCAGCGCCGCCTTCGCACCGGTCATCAACAACCGCGCCGACAACCGCGCCAACCCGTTGCCAACAAACCCCCAACTTTCACTTGCGATTCTGTAAAATTCGCGCACGCTAAAAATCGCGTGCTGAAGGCGGCGCCACGACCGCCGCCTCCGTTAAAGAGACAAGGAACACATAACATGACCGACCTCACAGACCAAAGCGTGGCCTCCGCCCACGACACACGGCGCCGCATTTTCGCGATCGTCGGTGCCTCATCCGGCAATCTCGTCGAGTGGTTCGACTTCTATGTCTACTCGTTCTGCGCGCTGTATTTCGCGCCCGCATTCTTTCCGAGCGGCAACACCACCACGCAGTTGCTCAACACAGCCGGCGTATTCGCGGCCGGCTTTCTGATGCGGCCGATCGGCGGCTGGTTCTTCGGCCGTCTTGCCGACAAACACGGCCGTCGCACCGCGATGATGGTGTCGGTGTTCATGATGTGCGGCGGCTCGCTCGTAATCGCCGTGCTGCCCACCTACGCGCAAATCGGCGCGCTCGCGCCGGCGCTGCTGCTGGTCGCGCGCCTTTTCCAGGGCCTGTCGGTCGGCGGCGAATACGGCACCAGCGCGACCTACATGAGTGAAGTCGCGCTCAAGGGGCGGCGCGGCTTCTTCGCGTCGTTTCAGTACGTGACGCTGATCGGCGGCCAGTTGTGTGCGCTGCTCGTGCTGGTGGTGCTGCAACAGACGCTTTCCACCGCCGAACTCAAGGCATGGGGCTGGCGCGTGCCATTCGTGATCGGCGCGATGGCCGCGCTGATCGCGCTCTATCTGCGTAAATCGCTTGATGAAACCACCACCGCCGCGACGCGTCAGCGCAAGGAAGCCGGTACGCTGCGCGGCTTATGGCAGCACCGTGTTGCGTTCATGACGGTGCTCGGCTTCACCGCTGGCGGCTCGCTGATTTTCTACACGTTCACCACGTACATGCAGAAGTACCTGGTGAACACGGCCGGCATGAACACGAAGACCGCGAGCAATGTAATGACCGCGGCGCTCTTCGTTTACATGGTGATTCAACCGGTGTTCGGCGCGTTGTCCGACCGCATCGGCCGCCGTCGTTCGATGCTGTGCTTCGGCCTGTTCGCGACCATCGGCACAGTGCCGCTGCTGCACGCGCTCAAAGACGTCACGAGCCCGTACGCGGCGTTTGGCCTCATCGTGCTGGCGCTTGCGATCGTGAGCTTCTACACGTCGATCAGCGGCCTGATCAAGGCCGAGATGTTCCCGCCCGAAGTGCGCGCGCTGGGCGTCGGCCTTTCGTATGCAGTGGCGAATGCGATTTTCGGCGGCTCTGCCGAATACGTCGCGCTGTGGCTGAAGTCGGTCGGCAGCGAGTCGATGTTCTACTGGTACGTGACCTTGTTGTGCGCGATTGCCGGGCTCGTCGCGCTGCGCATGCGCGATCCGTCGAAAGAAGGTTATTTGCGCCACGAACCCTGAACATCGTGACGCTGCGCGCGCTTTCCCAGCGCGCCGCGCACTTGCTCAGGTCACCACGATCTCGGTACCGATCACGTGCAGCAGATCGCGCAGCGTTTCGGCCTGTGCCATTTTCGCGTCGCTACGCAAATGAATCTGCACGGCTCGCCCAGCGATTCCGTCGACGGGATGCGCGAGCCACAACTCCACCGCAAGCCCCAATCCCTCTGGCCGATTGGCGGCAACCGGCTCGATTACGCGCGGCTTGAAACAGGCACTGTCGGACATGGCGAATCACCTCGAAGCTGATGACGTGTCCGGCTCATCGTAATCAGCGGCGGGCGCGAGTCCAAGCAACAAATACGCGTTTGCTAAGCAGAGGATGCTTAGCAGAAAAAGCGCTGACCGCGTGTGCCGGCGAGGCTTCGAGGATCACCGCGGCTTCGAAGATCAGCGAGGCTCGGCCGTATCAGCGGCCAGTTCCGCGACGAGGTCCTTCGCCATCGCGCCGGCTTCGCCGCTCGACCCCACAGACGCCACAGACGCCCCCGGCGCCGCAGCGGCGGCAATCGCCACGGCCCGCTCGCGCGCGCTCACCGCGGCCCGCGAAAGCATCAGCAGATGGTAGTAAAGCCGCGCGCTCAGCCCATAGTGATACGCAAACAGATGAGCCAGCGCGATCGTGAGACCGAGCCGCGCCTCTCGATTCCTCGCATGCACCGACACGACGATGGGCGCGAGCCGCCGCAGCGCGAGCTTGCGTGAAGCTTCCAGTTGCGGCGGCAGTTTCAGCATCTTGACGAACGCATAGGCGCTGAGCGTCGCCGCCGCCGCCGTGCCGCGCGTGCTATGGGAGACGGAAGTGGCGGTCTTGCGGTACACCGACACATAGTCGTGCAGATAAAACACCTCGCGCGCCGCGAGGCATAGTTCGGCGCCGAATACGAAATCGCAGCACACGCCGCACTGCTCCTTATAGCCGATGCGCTTGACGAGCCGCGCGTCGGCCATCCAGCCGTTGTTCGGGAACATCTGAACGAGGCCCGTTCTGCCGGGCAGCGGCTGCAAGCCTTCGGCGTCCCTGGTGCGCCGGAACGCCGCGTTGAGCCGCGCGCTCGCCTCGACGTCGATGGCGCCGGAATGGTCAGCTTCATACTGGGCGCCGAATGCGGCATCGAGCTGTGGATGCAGCTTCCAGAGCGATGCAAGTTTTTCGACGCCGTCGGTGGTGAGCAGATCGTCGTCGTGAATCAACAGGACCCTGTCGCCGCGCGCCCGCTCGAACAGGCTCGCGACATTGCGCGCCTGGCCAAGCGGCGGCTCGTTCCGCGTATAACGGATGCGCCGCTCGTTCCGGTAACGCGATGCGATGAGTTGCTCGGTGCGCGCGTCGCTCGAATCGTCGCCGATCACGATTTCCACATTGCCGTAGGTCTGCGCAAGACACGAGTCGATGCACTCGACGAGCAGTTCCGGCCGGTTGCACGTCGGCAGGCAAATGGACACTTTGGCCGGCTCGGGGCAGGGCACAGGAATGGACATGGGGCGTCGCCTTTGTTATCTGTTGAAGGGGCGGCAGCCGGTTTGCCTGTTCGCACACATTGCTGCAAGCAGAAAAATAGTCGATCACGCCGAAAAAATATTCGGTAAAAAAACGGAAAAAATGCCTGGGTATGAAAGGCGGTGGAAGGGAAAAATTTATGCGGCTTTGCCGCTCAAATGCAGCAAAGCCGCTTGTAGACTCGCGCTTAATTTCAACCGACTGACGGTTCGCCTTCGCCCGGCTTCTGGCCCGGACGATCGGCCGGCGACTGATCGCGCCCTTCATCGCTGCGCTCCGGCAGCTTGCTTTTCTCGTTGTCGCTGTGTACTGCCGGCTGCGGATGGGCGTCGTCCGGCTTATCGTCGGTCTGCTGTTTGGTGTCGGCCATGACTTTCTCCTGGTTGAACACTGACCTGCAGAGCAAAGCCCGGGCCTGCGCGTTCACTCGGGCTGAGCAGCGCCCGTCAGCGAGACGATGAAATCAAGGAATGCGCGCACCTTGGCAGGTGGATGATGCCGCGACGGATACAGCGCATAGAGCGGATAAAGCTCGTCGCCCCACTCGGGGAACAGCTCGACGAGCCTGCCGCTCATGAGCAGGGACTCCGCGCCGAGCGAGAGAATCTGCGCAACCCCCTGGCCCGCGGTGCAGACGCTATGCAAGGTGCCGACGTCGTTTACCGTCAGTCGGCCTTGTGGTGTGATGACGATCTTTTTGCGGCCGCGATGAAACTCCCAGCTAAACGGATAACCCGTAAGCGGATCGCGAAACTTGATGCACGCATGTTTGCCGCTCTCCAGTTCCGCAGGATTAGCCGGATGGCCATGCTTCTTCAGATACGACGGCGCGGCCACGGTCAGAATGCGCGTGTCGAGCAGCTTGCGCGCGATCAGCGACGACACCGGCGGCTCGCCAAAGCGGATCGCGACGTCGAAACCGTCGCCGACCATATCGCTCAACTGGTCGCGCGTGACCAGTTCGAGTTGCAGATCCGGATGCTTGTCGACGAAACCGCCGAGCCGCGGCCCAAGCACGAGGCGCGAGAAGAACGGGTCCATGTTCACGCGCAGGCGTCCGCGAACGGCCGTCGCGCCTTGTGTGGCCGAGGCGGCCGCTTCTTCGAGCCCGCTTAGCAACGGCACGATCTGTTCGTAAAAGCGCCGGCCTTCGTCGGTGAGCGTGACCGAGCGCGTGGTGCGGTCGAACAGCCGGATGCCCAAACGCGCCTCAAGCCGCGCGACCGAACGGCTCACACCCGATTGCGACATGTCGAGCGCAACGCCTGCGGCCGCAAAACTTCCGCAATCGACGATCGCTGTCAGCACGCCCATGCCGTTCAGCATGCGCTCGTCAAATGGCATGTGATAGTCCTTTGTTATTTATGAACGCCGTCCATGCTAACGCGAAACGCGCTGCCGGAACCCGTGCGGGCACGGAGGGCGTTCCGGTGATGCGTGCTGCATGATTGACCCGACAAGGCGGACACGCAGCGCCGCTCGTTTCAACGTCCGAGTCCCTGGCTGGCCGGCGCGCGCACGCCGGGCGCGGTGTCCAGATGACGAAATACCCATGCCGACATCAGCGTGATCGCGCCCACACACACGAAGCTGAGACGAAAGCCGAGCGCGGCTGAGCCCCACTGCGCGGCAAACAGCTTCACGAGGCCGCCGCCGATGGACACGCCAAGGCCGATCGCCAGCATCTGCACCATCGAGAAAAGGCTGTTGCCGCTGCCGGCGTCTTCATGCGAGAGGCCCTTGAGCGTCACGCTGTTCATGGCCGCGAACTGCATCGAGTTGGCCGCGCCGAACACGGCCAGAATCGCAATCTCCACGATGAGCGGCGTGCCGCGCGAGATCAATGCAAATGCAACGATCGACGAACCGACGATGACCGTATTGACCAGCAGGAACAGGTCATAGCCGTAGCGTCGTACGAGCGGCGCGATCCAGCGTTTGGCGACCGTGCCCGCGAGCGCCGCGGGCAGCATCATCAGGCCCGAGTGCAGCGGCGTGTAACCCAGTTGGAGTTGCAACAGCAGCGGCACGAGAAACGGCACGGCGCTCGAGCCGATACGGCATACCAGGTTGCCGATCAACCCCACGCTGAAGTTCGGCTCGCCAAAGAGCGAGAGTTTGAAGAGCGGATTGCGCCGCCGTTTTGCGTGCGGAATATAGGCGAGCGCGCTGACCACCGCGAGCACGAACAACGCCGCCGACCACGCGCCCTGATGTGTGGGCACGGGCGCGTCGACGGCCACCGAAAACGCGATCATGCACAGCGACAGCAATCCGCAGCCGATGAAATCAAAGGGCGGCGCCTGCTTCTCGCCGTGCGATGGCAGAAAGCGCTGCACCGCGTAGAGGCCCGCGGCACCGATCGGAACGTTGATCAGAAAGATCCAGTGCCACGTGATCGCCTGAACGAACCAGCCGCCGAGCGTCGGCCCGGCAATCGGCCCGAGTTGTCCGGCGACCGAAATGAACGCGAGCGCCGACACGTACTGTTCGCCGGACACGCTGCGCAGCACGGCGAGGCGTCCGATCGGCAACAGCATCGAGCCGCCCACGCCTTGCAGCACGCGTGCGATCACGAGTTGACCGAGCGTATGCGCGCTCGCGCAACAGATCGAGCCGATCACGAAGATCAGGATCGCGGCGAAATAGACGCGCCGCGTGCCGAAGCGGTCGGCGAGCCAGCCGGACGCGGGCGTGAGCATCGCCATCGTCAATGTGTAGGCGACCACGATGGGCTGCATCGCAAGCGGCGCGACGTGCAGGGTGTGCGCGATCGACGGCAGCGCCGTATTGACGATCGTCGTGTCGAGCGACTGCATGAAAAAACCGGCGGCGACGATCCACAGCAGCGCGGTATGCGACGAATCCCTGGTCATGTGATGGCAAATGGTCGGCGCGCGGCGCCTGTGCTTGAAATTTTGTCAGCAAACGCTTCAATGATATGGCCATCACGGCTGGGCGGGAAGTCCGCGGGCTGTTTGAGCCGCACGGTGTGTAAGCCAGAAGTGTCGTGCGGCCGCCACCGGCGCCCATTTTTATTTTTTGACGCGGGTGCGCATCGTTATAATTTTCCATATACGGTGCAACGTTTCATATATGGAACTAACATCGTTCAACCGAAAAGAACGACCAACGGGGAAGAGACGCGCCACCATGACCAGAAACCTCACCATCAACCTGCGCATCGCAATCACGATTGCGTTTCTCGGCGCGCTACTCGTTGTCATCGGCGTGCTTGGCATTTTCGGCATGGCCGAAAGCAATCATGCGCAGCGCGAGGCGTATAACGTGCATTTCGCGTCGGTGGTGGCGCTCGGCAAGTCCGGCACCGCCATGTCGCGGGCGCGCTTCGGGCTCGACTGGGCGATGAGCAATCCGCATTCGCCGCAATTGAACGCGCAACTCGAACGCGCCCGCATGCTCCTCGGGGAGTCGGACACCTGGTGGCGCAGTTTCCGCGATCTGCCGAAAACGCCCGACCTGCAACGCCTCACGGATGACCTTGACGCCAGACGCACCGCCGTGCGGCGCGACGGCATTGACCAACTGATCGACGCGATCCGCACCGGAAACGCGAGCTGGATGGACGAAGCCCGGGCGAATCGCCTAATCGGTCTGTACACGGCAATGAACGCGAGCCAGGGCGCATTGGAGGCCTATCTGAACCAGCAGGCCGACGACGCGAACGAGCGCTCGGCCGCGCTCTTTCATGGGTTGTTGGATGCGAGCGTCGGCAGCGTGCTGATCGGGCTCACGGTCGCGTTCTTCAGTTGGCGCACGCTGCGCCGCGCGATCATGGAGCCGCTGCACGCCGCGCTGCGCCAGTTCGACGCGATTGCCGCGGGCGAACTGACGACGCGCGTGGCGATCCGTTCGAACGACGAAATGGCGATGCTGCTGCGCGGACTCGCGTCGATGCAGGACAAGCTTCGCGCGACGGTGACGAGCGTGCGTGCCGGATCGCATTCGATCGCGTCGTCGACGCAACAGATCGCGGCGGGCAACCTCGATCTGTCGCAACGCACGGAGGAGCAGGCGGCGTCGCTGGAACAGACCGCGGCGGCGATGGAAGAGCTCACATCGACGGTGCAGTTGAATGCCGAGCACGCGCATCATGCGAGCGAACTGGCCACGCGCGCGTCGGAAATGGCCGCGCAAGGGCGCGATTCGGTGGTCGGCATGGTCGAGACGATGCGCGCGATTCATGCCGGATCCGCGAAGATGACCGGCATCATCGCCGCGATCGAAGGTATCGCGTTTCAGACTAATATTCTCGCGTTGAACGCCGCAGTCGAAGCGGCGCGCGCCGGCGAAGAAGGGCGCGGCTTCGCTGTCGTGGCTGGCGAAGTGCGCAGTCTCGCGCAGCGTTCGGCGGCGGCTGCCAAGGAGATCGGCTCGCTGATCGCCGAGTCGAACTCACGCGTTCAAAGCGGCGCAGGACTCGTTGATCGGGCGGGCAGCACGATGCAGGAAATCGAGGCCGCAATCCAGCGCGTGGCGCGCATCGTCGGCGAAATTGCGGCGGCTTCGAAACAGCAGAGCGAAGGCATCAAGCAGGTGAGCCTCGCCGTCACGCAAATGGATGAGGTCACGCAGCACAATGCGGCGCTCGTCGAGGAAAGCGCGGCGACCGCGAACTCGCTCGCGGAACAGGCGCGGCAATTGAGCGAATTGACCGCGGCGTTCAAGGTCGCACTCGCGCGCGAGACGGCGCCGCGCGAGCCCGGGCTGCGAGCCGCTTAATAGTGCGGCTCCGGTGATTGCACCTTCGTTCGATTGCGTTGCGGTCGGTTGCCTTGCGCTGCCTTAACGCGGCGGCGCGCAGTGCAGTGCCGCGCCGTGCCCTGCGATGCTGCAAGGCTTATTCAGGCATCTTGCGGAATGAAATCGCAAAGCGATTCCACGCGTTGATCGCCGAGACGAGCAGTGTGAGGTCAACCAGTTCTTCGTCGCTGAAGTGCGGGCGCACCGCTTCCCATACGGCGTCGGGCACATGGTCGTGCGAAACGAGCGTCAGGGCTTCGGTCCATTCGAGCGCCGCGCGTTCGCGATCCGTGAAGAAAGGCGTTTCGCGCCATGTGACCACTGTGGCGAGACGGCGGTCCGTTTCGCCGCCTTTGCGGGCGTCGGCGGTATGCATGTCGACGCAGAATGCACAGCCGTTGATCTGCGACGCGCGCAGCCGAACCAGATCCGCGAGCGACTTTTCGATAGACGATTTACCGATGCGTTCTTCAAGACCCAGCATGGCCTTGATCGCGGCGGGGCTGGCTTTATAAAAGTCGAGACGTTGTTGCATGATTCACTCCTAGGCGTTGGGCGGAACGCATCCAGTGATGCGATGAGTGAATGGTAGCCGCGTGATTGGCTTTGCTAAATGGCCATTTTTGGCGAATTTCAGGTAGCCACATTTCTCCTGTGGGAAAGGGGCGGGCGTCGCTTCGAGCGTCCTTGCTCGCTGTAATGGCATCGTTGCCGCGCGCCGGGCGATTCGGTATGGTGGGTTATTGATCCGCCATGAGATAGCGAATGACGTCCACTGCCGAGCCCGCTTCGCAACCTGGTTTACCGCCCGATTCAGAGCCCGATTCAGAGCTCATCCGGTCCGACGTGCTGATCGTCGGAGCGGGCCCCGTGGGCCTCTTTGCCGCGTTCGAGGCGGGGGTGATCGGGCTGTCCTGCCAGATCGTCGATGCACTCGGCAAGATCGGCGGTCAATGCACGGAGCTGTATCCGGACAAGCCGATCTACGACATTCCTGCGATCCCGTCGTGTACGGCGCGTGAACTGGTGGACCGCTTGCTCGCACAATGCAAACCGTTCGATGTGCCGATTCATCTGGAGCAACGTGTCGAGTCGGTCGAGCAGCGCAGTGATGGCCGCTGGACCGTGCGGACTGATCGCGGCCTCGCGTTCGATGTCGCGGCGATTCTGCTTGCGGCCGGCAACGGCGCGTTCGTACCGCAAAAGCTGCCGCTTGCCGAAGCTGTGGCGCTCGAATCGCGCCATGTGCATTACAGCGTGCAGCGCCTCGCCGATTTCGCCGACAAAACCGTGGTCGTGGCCGGAGGCGGCGATTCCGCGCTCGACTGGGCGCTCGCCTTACGCAAGGTCGCGCGGCGCGTGACGCTCGTGCATCGGCGCAACGGTTTCAGCGCGGCCGATTCCAGCGTCGAGCTGATGCGGCGCGCGGTCGAAGCGGGCGAGATGGAGTTTGTCGTCGGCGCGATCTCGGGGCTTACGGTCGAACGCGATGCTGAGGGCGATGCAAAAGGCGATGTCCTGAAATCCATCACACTGCGACATATCGAGGGTGAAACCGAACTGCCTGCCGAACAGCTCGTCGTGCTGTACGGACTAGTCGCCGATCTCGGTCCGATCGGGCAGTGGGGCTTGAGCATTCATGGCGGGCGCGTGGATGTCGATACGTCCAACTATGAAAGCTCACGGCCAGGCATCTTCGCGGTCGGCGACGTCGCCAACTATCCGAACAAGCAGAAGTTGATTCTGTCGGGCTTTCACGAGGCGTCGCTCGCGCTGCGAAAAGCCTATTCATACGCGTACCCCGACAGGAAGCGCGTGCATGTGCATTCCAGTTACGACGCAAAACTCGCCGAGAAAGTCAGCGCGGCAGGTTGACGTTGCACGCAAACTCGCACGACTGCATCGCACGACTGCACCCCGGAAGCGACCGCCAGATCGCACCGGTTTTTTTACGTCATGACGTGCTACTTTCCCGCTGGCTGACTTGACGCAGCCGCGGCGCTAGCGGCCTTGTCTTTCTTCTTCGCTTCATGATGGCCAATCGCGCAGCCTGCTGCTGCGCCGGCCACGCCATGACCGCCCGCGACATGTCCAGCGACGCCGCCGACCACCGCGCCCTTGGTGCAGCCTTCGGCTTGCGCTGCGGTGTTGATGAAAGCGAGTGAGACCACGAGAGCGGTGGCGAAAAATGCGCGTTTCAATGGATACTCCTTGTGTCGTTGATTCGATCGTGCACAGACTCAAGCAATCCCGAGACCTGACCTGTGTTTAGCGGTCTGAAAGGTTCGTTGATGCTCGTCGATTACTGTCTGGCCATACGGTGCCGTGCATTGCACGCGACGTATGAGCGCCTCGCTGCGTCAGCCGCAGCTGAAAACGCAATCAAACGGGGTACGGCATGCAACGCATGAGGACCGCGCGAGCGAAGTCGAAACGTGCCGGCGCGAGGCACTAGGTACGCGTAAGCGGCATGTCGTTTGCTGGTCGCAGGCATCCGCTGCGGTGCTGACAATGCCGTTTTGCTTCATTGAACCGCTTCGTTCAACGGGGTCATCGAACCGCTTCATCAAACCACTTCACGCAGCAAACGCGACCGCGGGATCGCGTACAACACCCGGGCAGCGTTCGCAGGCAGTTCACAAAAAAAGTTCAGACACGAACGGCGCCCAACCGCCGCAAGGAGGACAAAAAATGATGGACGCCATCTATCTGCTATTCGGCCAAGGCAGAGATCTCGACCCACTGCAGATGAGCGTGCGCGCCCTCGTGGTGTTTCTGATCACGCTTGTGCTGATCAGAATTTCAGGCCGGCGTTCGTTCGGCAAACGCTCGCCGTTCGATTCAGTCGTGGTCATCCTGCTGGGCGCGACGTTGGGCCGGGCGATTGTCGGTGCATCGCCATTTGTGCCGACGGTTCTCGCGTCTCTGATGATTGTCGTTTGTCACCGCGTCCTTGCATGGGGCTGCATGCGCTCGCCCGCAATCGAACGGCTCGTGGGCGGCGTCGAGCGCGAGGTCTACAGCCACGGCGCATTCAACGAGCGCGAAATGAATGCCGCGCTGATGACACCGAACGATGTGTGCGAAAGCGTGCGTCAGAAAATCGGCTCCCGTTCGATGGATAAGGTGGCCGCCGCGATTCTCGAGCGCAACGGCGATGTGAGCGTGATCCGCAAGGAGCCGTAAGCAGGCGCGGGCGCGAGGCGGTATCAGCCGCGGCCGCCGCGCGAGATTTCCTCGCCGGCGCGATGCGGCAAGCGCAGCGTCACGGGAATCGACGCGAATGAGCACAGTCCGACCACGAGGAACGCCGGCCAGAAGTCCGACCACATGATGGTCTCGTGGCCGTTCAGCAGGCGCGAAATCTGCAACACGATGCCGCCGACCGTCACGCCGAGACCGAGCGACATCTGCTGCACGACACTGCCGAGGCTCGTCGCCCGCCCGACGTCGCGGCTCGCGATTTCGGCATAGGTCAACGAGTTCAGACTTGTGAATTGCAACGCGGGAAAGAAGCCGCCAAGCAGCACGACCACCCAGATGATCCACGTCGGTGTGCCGGGGAAAAACAGTCCGCAGGCCGCGATCGAAACGCCAGACAGCGCCGCATTGACCACCAGCACCGAACGAAAGCCATAGCGATGCAGCACGCGCGACGCAACCGTGCGCATGAACATGCCGCCGAATGCCGACGCACAGGTAATCAGCCCGGACTCGAAAGCGCTCATGCCGTGCCCTTCCTGCAGCATCAGCGGCAACAGGAACGGCAGCGCGCCAAGGCCGATGCGGAACAGCGACCCGCCGAGCACGCTCGCCTGAAACGTCGGCACCTTGAAGAAACGCAGGTCGAGCAGGGGCAGCCGGGCGCGCTGCGCATACGCGACATACAAGGCAAGCAGGACTGCGCCCAGCACACACATGGCGAACGCGTCGCGATTGGAAATGAGCTCGCCGCCGATCAGCGACAACCCGAGCAGGAGCAGCACCGCGCCCGCCGCCGACAGAAAAAAGCCGATCCAGTCGAGCGGTCCCGGATGCGGCTCGCGCGTATTGGCAATATGTTTGTTCGTCAGATAGATGCCGAGAATGCCAATCGGCACGTTGATGAAGAAAATCAGGCGCCAGTGCAAGTAGGTCGTGATGAAACCGCCGAGCAGGGGGCCGGCTGCGGGACCGAGCATCGCGGGCACGCTCAGGTAATTCATCGCGCGGATGAAATCGGCTTTGTGCACGACGCGGAAAATGATGATGCGCCCGACCGGCACCATCATCGCGCCGCCGACGCCTTGCACGAAACGCGCGAGCGTAAAGGTGGCAAGCGAATTGGATGCCGCGCACAGCAGCGAGCCCGCGACGAAAATGCAGATGGCCGTGCGAAACACGGTGCGTGCGCCGAAGCGGTCGGCGAGCCAGCCGCATACCGGAATGAACACGCCAAGCCCAAGCACGTAGCTCGTGACCGCGATTTTCAGCGTCACCGGGTCGCGCCCGAAGTCACGCGCCATCGCGGGCAGGGCCGTGACGATCACGTTCGCGTCGACGCTTTCCATGAACATCGCGCACGCGACGATCAGAGGCGCAATCAGGGCTTTCTGCACGACGGTCATCGAATGAAGCTGCGGCGGGCTGTCGCAGGCAAAAGGGTCATTATTGCACCTGTACGGTGCGGTTTGTTAATAACACCGATGAACATTGCGCCCTTTTTTGCCGCCGCAGTTTGGCTGGCACGGCTCGCGATCCCGTGACTTTCCCGCAACATGATTATTTTTATTGCACTGCGCAACGAGAGGACTATAATCGGGTTATTCCCTAGGTATAAACCCTATACAGGAGCCCGACCATGAACACTGCATCCAACACCGCATCCGCTCGCAATACCGCCGCTACCAACGGCAACTGGCTCGCAAAGCTGCGTGCACTCGCGGTGCACGCGCTGAACCTCCATCTGCAGAACTGCGCTGTCATCGCTGAAGCGCATCGCCGTCCGCAGTAAGCGCGGTGCGCGGTTGCGCTGCGCTGACGGTTGCTCTTGCCGGCGCAGTAAAAACGCAAGACCTCGCACGGCGGTCAAAAGAAACAAGCAGAAGAAACAAGCGGCGCATTCGCGCTGCTTGTCTTTTGTGCGTCTGCTACGCCGTATACGGTGTGCCGCTTACTCACCCGAGCGACGCGACACCTTGGCAAGCGTCTGCCGCATCTTCGTCGCGCGTGCGGAAAAAGCGCTCATCACGAGCGCGGTCGACACCAGGCCGACCAGATATATGCCTGCCACCATCCAATCCTGTTCCGCCATCATCGTTCTCCCGTCGAGTGCCTCGTTCTTGCGGCCAATGCGCCGCATCTCACGAGGCTGTCGCTTGCGATTACGGCATATGCGGCGAAAAGCTTAATCGGCTTCGCACGCTCCCGCGAACCTCGCAGTCACGTCGACACGCGCCAATGCGCACACTAATATGCACGCAAAAGCGGCGATAGCTGCGCGTTGCGATCACGCAAACGTCGAATCTTCCTTCACAGTGCGCAATAAGCGTTTAAACTTCAGCCCCCTTGGATTCAAGGTCGGCCGACAGGGCGCGTCGGCAAAGCGCATCCATTGCGAACAACCGGCCCAGGTTAAACCCAGGCGTCAGGGCCGGCAATGTCAACCTTTTAAGCTGTTTGCCGTTATCCAGTTGTAATCGCCGAACAGGCGACCTTGCGGCAGACGGCCCGTCGCCGCGACAGCTCCATGCAAGGCCCGCATTGACCATGTTCCATCGATATAAGAATAATTTCGACCGGGTAGGCGCGATGTTAGTCCGTGCATCGAAGACGCCTCGCTTCAGGGGATTGCTCTCGCCCGTGCTCGCGCTTGCGATCTGCGCGCTGCTGCTCGTCGTGCTCCAGCATTTGTCGGAGGCCGTCGATTACCGCTCGGTGATGCACGAGTTGCGCCGGCTGACGGCCGGCGAGTGGACCGCCGCGCTCGCCGCCACGGCGCTCAGCTACGTGGCGCTGGTCGGCCGCGACGCAGTCGGCTTGCGCTACCTTGGCGCGGCCGTACCGCGCACGGCGCTCTGGATCGGCGCCACCGCGGGCTCCGCGCTTGGCAACGCCACGGGCTTCGGCGCATTGACGGGCGGCGCGGTGCGCGCCCGGGTCTACGGCGTGGCGAGCATCACGCCCGCGCAGATTGGCCGCATGACCGTATTCACGAGCGTCTCGCTGGCGCTGGCGCTTGTCCTGATGACGGCGCTCGGCATGGTGTGCGTGGCCGGCACGCTTGCACCGATGCTGCATCTCTCGCCCGCCGCGGTCCGCTGGGTGGGCGCATTGCTGCTCGCGGCGTTGGGGCTGCTCACCGCCGCATGCCGCGTCGAAACGCGCGCCGTCCGCACCCGCTGGCAGTGGCTGTCGTTCGATATTCCCGCGCGCCGCGATCTGCTCGAACAAGTGGGGCTCACGCTGAACGGCAGCGTCGCGACCCACCAGATGGTCGCCGCGCTGCTCGCTTATCGGGCAATCTACTTTGGCGTGCCGCTCGTCGTCTCAGCTGCGTTGCTCGCCGGCTTCGAAGGCCGTGCGCTGACAGGGCGCCTGCCGTTGCGGCACGCGGCGGGCGCGTCCAGACTCGCGCCGCTGTTTCTGAGCCTCGTCACGTTCGTGGTCGGCGGCATGCTGGTGATTTCCAGCGCGACGCCCGCGTTCTGGCAGCGTCTTCATATTCTGCGCGACGTGTTGCCGCTGTGGGTGCTCGAAAGCTCGCAGATGCTGTGCAGCGTGCTTGGCGTGCTGTTGCTGTTCGTCGCGCGCGGGCTGCTGCGGCGGCTTGATGCCGCGTGGTGGATGACCCTGGCTCTGGCCGTGCTGAGTCTCGCGCTGTCGTTGACCAAGGGTCTCGCATTCGTCGAAGCGGGCGTGCTGTGCATGCTGATCGTGCTGCTGCTCGCGACGCGCCGGCGTTTCAATCGCCATTCGTCGCTGTTCGCCGAGCGCTTTACGGCCGGCTGGCTCGTGTCGGTTGCAATGGTGCTGATGCTCGCGACTTGGGTCATGCTGTTCGCTTTCCGGGATGTTCCCTATACGCGCGACCTGTGGTGGCAATTCGCGTTCGACGACCGCGCGCCGCGTGCGCTGCGCGCGACGCTGGCCGCGAGTCTGTTCGCGGCGACATTCTCCTTCTGGCAGTTGCTGCGCCCCGCGCCGGGCCACTTCGTGAAGCCGGCGCCCGAAGATCTGCAGGACGCGGCGCGCATCGTGCGCGCGCAGGAGCGCAGCGACGCCGGTCTCGCGCTGATGGGCGACAAAAGTTTTCTGTTCTCCGAGTCGCGCGAAGCTTTTCTGATGTACGCGAAGTACGGCCGCACGTGGGCCGCACTGCACGACCCGGTCGGCCCGCGCGAAGAGTGGGCGGGCCTCATCAGCAAGTTCGTCGCGCTCGCGCATGCGCACGGCGGACGCGCGGCGTTCTATCAGGTGCGCGCGAACGCGTTGCCGCTGTACCTCGACGCCGGCCTTTCGCTGATGAAGCTCGGCGAGGAAGCGCATGTCGTTCTGGACGATTTCGATCTGAAGGGCTCGCACCGCGCGCATCTGCGCTACGCGCTCAAGCGTGGCGAGCGCGATGGCTTCAGCGTCGAAGTGATCGACCAGGCGAATGTGCCGGCGTCGCTCGAAACGTTGCGTTGCATTTCCAACGGCTGGCTCAACAGCCGCGATGCGCGCGAAAAAAGCTTTTCGGTCGCGGCTTTCACGGACGAATACCTCGCCGCGCAGTCCGTCATGCTGGTGCGCCAGAACGGCGAGCCGGTCGCCTTCGTCACTTTCATGACGACCGACCTGAACACCGAGGCGACAGTCGGCGTAATGCGCCACGTGGAAAGCGCGTCGCCGTACGCAATGGAATACCTGTTCACGCAACTGGCGCTGCATCTGAAACAGGCGGGTTTTCGCTCGCTCAGTCTCGGCATCGCGCCGCTCTCTGGCATGCAGCCGACGCCGCTTGCGTCGCGCTGGCATCGGATTGCCGGCATCGTGTGGCGCTTCGGCGGCCGCTTCTATAACTTCCGCGGACTGCGCGCTTTCAAGAGCAAGTTCCAGCCGCATTGGGAGCCGCGCTATCTCGCGGCGTCGGGTTCGATGGGCGTGGTCTTCACGCTCGCGGACCTGTCATTGCTGGCAGGAGGCCGGCGTTCATGACCTTGCATTCGTTTTCCAGGCTCGCCGTCGTGGCGGGTCTCGTGACTTGCGGCACGCTCGCCAACGCGGCGACGACCACCATTGCCGGCGGCCGTTACGGCAACGTCACCGTCACACAGCCGGCGGGTCCGTTGCGCGGTTTCGTCGTGCTTTACTCGCAGGCGAGCGGCTGGAGCGCGGCCGATCAGCAAAGTGCGGATGCGCTCGCCAAGGTCGGCGCATTGACCGTGGGTGTTGACACGGCTCGGTATGCGGCCAGCCTTGCGACGACTGCGGCGCAGAAGAAAGAAACCTGCCATCAGCTGGTGGGCGATGCCGAAGCGTTGAGCCATCAGCTCGAACGGCAGTCGCAGTCGAGCCACTACTTCGCGCCGATCGTTGCGGGCACGGGGCAGGGCGCGACGCTCGCCATGCAGGTGCTCGAACAGGCGCCTTCGAACACGATTGCCGGCGCGGTTTCCGTGGATGCGGAGCACACGCTCGACCCACGTTTCAAGCCGTGCCCGCCCGACGCGACGATCATTCGCGACAAGATTCCTGGCTTCGTCGAAAAAGCGTCGACGGGCAACGCCGACCGCGCGCGCCTCGTCGCGTTGATCACGCCGCATCTGCAAACCGTATCGGCGCATGATGACGACGTCTCGGATCTGCCGTTGATCGAACTGCCGGCTGCGCATCCGAATGGCTTGATGGCGATCGTGATTTCCGGCGACGGCGGCTGGCGCGATCTCGACAAGACTATCGCCCAAGCGTTGCAGAAAGACGGCGTGTCGGTGATTGGCTGGGACAGCCTGCGCTATTTCTGGAGCGAGAAGCCGCCCGCGCAAACGAGCCGCGACCTCGCACGCGTAATGCAAACGTACAGCGCGCGCTGGCATACGCAGCATATCGCGCTCATCGGCTATTCGTTCGGCGCGGACGTGATGCCCTTCGCGTATAACGGCTTGCCCGATGCGTTGCGTGCGAAAGTGTCGCTGATTTCGCTGCTCGGCTTTGCGCCGGACGCCGATTTCCAGATCCGCGTGGGCGGCTGGCTCGGCATGCCTGCAAGCGACAAGGCGTTGAAGGTGCGGCCCGAACTGGCACGCGTGCCGCCCGCCATCGTGCAGTGCATCTACGGCGCAGACGAGAAAGACACGCTGTGCCCGGCGCTGACGAAGACGGGCATCGACGTGATCCGCACCTCGGGCGATCATCACTTCGGCGGCGATTACAACGCGCTCGAAAGACGCATTCTGGCCGCGTTCAAAAAGCAGAGCGGCGTGCACGAGTGATTTCAAGCAGCGCGCCGTGCGCTGTTGGCGCGCCGTCTGCCGAACTGTTGTGGTACCGCTGCCTCGCTGTTTGCGCCGCCGTTGTTGTGAATCGCCTCGCCGTTTGTCCGCGGGCATCGCGAGGACTGCCTGAAAAGCCCGCTTTTCAGTGGGATTTCTATTTAGCGCTTCAACCGCGGCGCGTGCGGGATCAATGCTTCCGCCGCAAATGCGGGCAGTGCGCCGCGCGCTCTTACGCTCGATCGCGGTGTGCGACCGTTATCGCGCATTTCCGGCGTGGCCCGATTCTCCGCAGCGGCCATGACATACCGCGCGTCCCCGCGCTGGCATTGACAAACCAGAACAGGTCAACGATGATCGGGCACATGAACTGCCTCGACATCCGTATTGCGCTGATTATTAGCATCATTCATCGAATGGTGGGTTAGCGCGCGTCTGATAGCAGTCACACATAACCCGCCACGAGGCGGGTTTTTTATGTCCGCTTGCTCCTGCCTCCTGGTCGACTTTTTATGACATGTCCTTGCCGCACAGGAGCTTGCCTTGCTGTCACACGAATCCGAACAGATCGCTGAAGCCGCGCGGAGTGCCGCGGTTCTTCACGACTACCTGAAGAAAACCCTCACCGCGCGCGTCTACGACGTGGCCCGCGAGACCGAACTCGAACGCGCGCCGCAACTGTCGGCGCGCCTGCGCAATCCGGTCTATCTGAAGCGCGAGGACAACCAGCCGGTGTTCTCGTTCAAGGTGCGCGGCGCGTACAACAAGATGGCGCATATTCCGGCCGAGGCGCTCACGCGCGGCGTGATCACCGCGTCGGCGGGCAATCATGCGCAGGGCGTCGCGCTTTCGGCGGCGCGCATGGGCGTGAAGGCGATCATCGTCGTGCCGGTGACCACGCCCCAG
>NZ_AWZT01000055.1 GCF_000472525.1 Paraburkholderia dilworthii | reverse complement strand
TTCGGCAATCCCCCGCTCGTCGGGCAATAGCCGATTGATTTCGGTCAGGAGCTCGAGACGATTGACGCAGCTATGAAGACCGCTGAAATCGACGCCGCGCGCTTACGCAAGAAACAATCAAGCACATACACAGGTCGAGCTGACTGGCACCGCGGATACGCGCTTTGCGGACACGCAGTAACGCAGCGGGAAGGCATCCGTCACTCTGCGCCGTTCGCAACGAGCGACACAATCGCGCGCGACACAAAGTTCGTCGAAGCCTCGCGCTTACTTGGTCTGTTTGACGCGACGCACGCCGCGGAAGAAGCCGGACTGGCGCGGGCGCGCGCCCGGATAGACGGCGACGGATAAGCGGATGACCTCGAGCTCACGAAACTGACGGGCGTCACGGCATCCTGCTCTCCGACGGCCGCAGCCGACAAACCACCACGCGTCCCTCGAACTCTTGTACGAGGCAGAAAGTGGTCACGCGAGACAGGCCCAGTCGTTTCGAATCAGCTTCGTACGGAGGTCCTCGATGCGCTGGTGTTTACGCTGACATTCAAGTGTTTTGAGGTGCGGAAAGCCCGTCGCTCAAGGCTATAACCCGTGGGAATACGCAGGTATTTATTTCGGACTTTGACACCGCAAAGTGCTTCTCATAGTCTCAAACCGTTAGCACTTTCAGCCGCCTGTCGCTTTTCCATGAAGTTAAGGAGTGGCCACGCGGCAGGGCCCCAGTATAGGTCATCGAGCGGCAATAACCGAAAGACGGAGAGCATTCCGAGTATGAATCAACAAACTATCTGTCCGCCTGAGCACGTGAGACCGGAGGCCGAGCAGAAGGCGCTTTGGCACACTGTGGCAAACGAGATTCGCCCCCGCCGAAAAAGGACGGACCTGCTTTGGTACGCGGGATTGGTCCTTGCCATCGCCCTTTTTTATCAACTCGTCATAGTGAACCCTCGCTGGCAATGGGACGTCGTTGCGCACTATCTCTTCAACAAGCGCGTCCTCGATGGGCTCAAAAACACTCTCATCCTGACGTTCGCTGCTAGTGCCCTAGGCCTCGTCCTCGGCGTCGGTATAGCCGCTTGTCGCATGGCTGAGAATCCCATCGCCCGAGGCGCTGCGTACATCTACATATGGGTGATTCGAGCCACCCCGCCACTCGCGATGCTCCTGTTTCTCTTCTTTCTGGCGGCAGTCGTTCCGCGCTTGTCGATAACAGTGCCGTTTCTAAATCGGCCGCTGCTCGACGTCGATACGAACAGTCTGATATCCCGCTTCAGCGCTGCAGTCATCGGCTTGGCAATGTACCTCGGCGGCTACAGCGCGGAAATCTTCCGAGGCGGTCTCAACGCTGTAGAAAAGGGTCAACGGGAGGCATGCAAGGCGCTTGGCATGAGCGATATAAGGACGATGTGGCACGTGGTTATGCCGCAGGCTATCCGCGTCATCATTCCGCCGTTGGCTAACGAGGTCATCACAATGTTCAAAAACACGTCGCTAGTAACGGTTATCGGCTACGTAGAGTTGCTCACGACAGTACAGCTCATTTACTCGAGCACGTTTGAGACTATCCCTCTGCTCGCCGTTGCATGCATCTGGTATCTCTTTCTAACGAGCATCGCAATGCTCGGGCAAAACCTGTTGGAACGTCGATTCGGAAAAGGGGTACAGCGATGACGCCGTCGGTGAGTGAGAGCAATAGGGCAAAAACTCCAGCAGAGCGCCTCTTTGAGATGCATGGTGTGGTTAAGCGCTTTGGGGACTTTATAGCACTGGATGCCGTGGACTTCTCTCTTGATAAAAGCGAAGTTGTATCGATTATCGGACCGTCAGGTTCAGGAAAGAGTACGCTTCTCCGTTGCATGAACATGCTCGAGTTGATTGACGCGGGAACTATGGCGTTCGAAGGTGAAACGCTAGGTACTGAAACCATACGCGGGCAGCATATCCGACTACCCGCGAGAGAGCTCGACAGACAGCGTCGCTACTTTGGCATGGTCTTTCAAGGGTTTCACCTATTCCCGCACTACTCCGCGTTGGAAAACGTGCTCGCTGGTCCACGCATTGTGCAACGCAAAGCACGGGACGAGGTACTCCAACGCGGCAAAAACTTACTGTCCCGTGTCGGCTTGGCTGACAAAATGAACCATTACCCGGCGCAACTCTCAGGCGGCCAGAAGCAGCGAGTCGCGATAGCGAGGGCGCTTGCAATGGAACCTGAGGTGATGCTTTTCGACGAGCCGACCAGTGCGCTCGACCCAGAGCTCGTAAGCGAGGTCCTCGAAGTCATTCGGGAACTAGCCCTCACAGGTATGACTATGGTCGTCGTAAGTCACGAAATGAACTTCGCAAGGAAGGTCTCAAGTCGCGTGGTGTTCATGGACGGCGGCAGAATCGTGGACCAAGGTCCACCGAGCCGTATGTTCGGCGGCGAAGGAACGGAACGCACAAGAAAATTTTTGCAGAGCGTCAGCGACCGATAAGCGCGATATTGATGCTTCAACGAACCGACAGATTTAACATATAGGATGCCTTATGAATAACAGAGAGATGATGCGACTGGGGCTTTCAATGCGATACCTTGGTTATCACACCGCGGCATGGAGGCACCCGGATGTTCCAGCGAACGGCGCAATTGATTTCAATTACTTCTTGAACTCCGCGCGGAAAGCGGAAGCCGCGAAATTTGACATGATTTTTTTCGCCGACGGAGTGGGCGTGCGAGCTGCCGATAATCCCCCAGGTTCGCTCACACGGGATTCCAAGAACGCGGAGCTCGAACCGCTGACCTTGCTATCAGCAATCGGAGCGTGTACCTCGCGAATCGGCTTGGTAGCGACTGCCTCCACGACATATAACGAACCGTTCCATGTGGCTCGTAAATACGCCTCCATTGACCACATAAGTGGCGGCCGCGCCGGGTGGAACGTCGTCACTTCATGGTCGCAGCAGGAGGCGTGGAACTTCAGCCGAGATGAGCACCTCGGTTACGAGGAACGCTATGAGCGCGCGGCCGAATTTGTGGAAGTGGTGAAGAAGCTGTGGGACAGCTGGGAAGACGACGCCTTCATCAGAGATAAGGCGAGTGGCGTCTTCTATGATGCGTCGAAGCTGCATACGCCCAATCACAAGGGGAAGCACTTCAAGGTTCGTGGCCCGTTAAATTCTGCCCGCACTCCGCAAGGTCGGCCCGTCATCGTTCAAGCAGGGGCAGCCGAAGCCGGGCGAGAGATTGCGGCAGAACACGCAGACGTCGTGTACAGCAGCTCATACGACATTACTGCGGCAAAGGATTATTACAACGACCTGAAGGGCCGCCTCAGCAGGTTTGGGCGCGTCCCCGACCAGTTGCTCATCATGCCGGGCCTTACGCCTTATGTCGGCCGGTCTCGCCAGGAGGCGCAGGATAAATTTGAGCAACTCCAGGATTTGATTGACCCCTTGAGCGGACTTGCCATCTTATACGGCACCCTCGGCGACCTTTCAGGCTACGACATTGACGGTCCCGTGCCGGATGTCGGTAATCAGCCCGTGCGCAGTATCGCCGAGAACCTCCTGAGTGTTGCCCGTCGGGACAACCTAACGATTCGTCAGTTGTATAAGCTGCGTGCCTCTGGTGGACGTCAGCTCATCGGCACCGCTGAAGACATCGTCGATGACATGGAACAGTGGTTCAAGGAGGGGGCCGCAGATGGATTCAATATTCTGCCGGCAGCACTTCCCAACGGCATTGACGACTTTGCTGAACTCGTCCTTCCAGAGTTGCGCAAGCGCGGATTATTCCGCTCAGAATACGAGGCGAGCACGCTTCGTGGAAACCTTGGATTGAAGCCACTTACGTACGGCGACTAACCGCAGCAAGGGTAGATAAATGACACCGGACACTATGCCTTCAACCGACGCATTCCGCCATGCTATGGCTCACTTTGCCAGCGGCGTTACAGTTATCACGACGCAGGAAGCCGGAGTTCCGTCGGGCTTTATCGCGACCTCGGTTTGCAGCCTTTCCGTGGACCCCGTGACGTTGCTTGTTTGCGTGAACAAGTCGTCGTCGTCGCACGACGTCATCCTGCGCAGCAAAGCGTTTTCCGTCAATCTCCTGTCAGCCTCACAAACCGCGGTGGCCAATCGATTCACGGCATATCGAGGCGCGGAGCGCTTTGAACCCGGGCTTTGGGTCGTGGGCGAGACAGGTTGCCCGCGGTTGATAGGCGCGGCAGTGACCTTTGACTGCGATGTAATCGCGGTACATGACGGCTATAGCCATAGCATCATTGTGGGCAAGGTGGTCAACGCCGCGGTTCACCCGGAAGCAAGCGAAAGCTGCCTGCTTTGGCAGAACCGTGCGTTCGCACGCAGCGTCTCCGCAGTTGTCTGATTTAGCCGCCGTCCCTTACATCGTCTATCCGAGACTCAGACTACACATTATGAAAATCGCTGCAAACACGCGTCTGCTGACGGCATTGACTGGGGTTTTGTTCGCCACCGGTCTCATACACAGTTCCAACGCTCAAGCCGATTCCGCACCCTCGATGTCTGACGTAGCAACCGACGCTAGCCTGGCTTCGACAGTCCCAAAGTTCTATCGGGACCGAGGGGAGTTGGTGGCGGGAGCCAACCCAGACATTGCCCCAATTAAATTCATTGACGAAGACGGCAAAATCAGTGGCTTCACGCCCGAGCTGCTGTCCGCGGCCGCGAAGGTCTTAGGCTTGAACGTGAGACTGACACAGGCGTCGTTCGATGCCTTGGTACCGGGACTGAGCGCTGGTCGTTTCGACGTGTTGCTTTCGCTAGCGGATTTCAAGTCACGGCACTCGGCTGTCACCTTTGTCGACTACCTGAACATGGGCGAGACTGTCGTCGCGACGCCATCAAGCAAGGTAGCGCTCAGGTCGCTTGAGGAAATGTGCGGCTTGCAGGTGGCGGTCCCTAAAGGCTCTGGAACGATTCCGGAGGGTGGGCGGATTAGCGAAAAGTGTGTGCAGGAGGGCAAGCCGGCAGTAACGATGGCGACCTATCCGGACTCGAACATGGCGCTCCTGTCTGTCACTACTGGCGCGAGCCAGGTTGCGTGGGTCGACTCTCCCACCGGCTATTACAACGCACAGAAGTTCCCGGCGAAGTACAAAGTCATATACTTCACATACAAAGCTCCGTATGGAATCGGATTCGGCCCCGATGAGAAAGGGAAGCAGCTCGCGACGGCGATGCAGAAGGCGCTCCTGAAGCTGCAGAAGGATGGGGTCTATGACGCTCTTTTGAAGAAGTGGGCATTGTCACCGAAGGATGCTAAGCCTCAGTTTCCCATCAATGGCGCACAGCTCTAGTCACCCGCATCCGCCCGGGTTAGAAGCGGTCTTCCCACTCGGGGCCAATATCTCGGGGTGACGGAGGGCGACGGCGCCGAGACAAACAGAGCCAGACTTGAGAAAACAACTCCAACTGCGGCAGGTAGAGGCCTTCAAGGCCGTCATCGAACAAGGGACGGCGAGCCAGGCTGCCGCTGTATTGCACATCACGCAACCCGCCGTCAGCAAGCTGCTCGCACACCTCGAGGAGGAGACTGGACTCACATTGTTTGAACGGGTCAACGGCCGTCTGGTCGCTACGGCTCAAGGCATGCGTTTCTACTCCGAGATAGACCGCATCTTCGGAGGTATTCGACAGCTCGAGGAAGCGGTAACAATTATAAAGCGGGATAACAAGAAACACTTCACGATTGGTGTTCTCCCGGCACTCTCAGGTTCCTTCATCCGTCGCGTGACCATGATGTTCCTGGAACGACGGCCAGATGTGCATCCAAGCGTACACATGCGCGCTTCCAGTATCGTTTCTGACCGGGTTGCCACACGCCAAATGGACGTCGGCCTAACCACCAGCTTGATGACAAATCCGAACCTTGCGGTCACACCGGTTATGGAAGGTCCTCTCGTCTGCATCATGCCAAAAGGCCACGCGTTGAGCGCGCGCGACCACATTGGGCTAGCCGACATCGATGGCGTGCGATTTGTTTCGTATGCTTCGCACAACCTTGACCGGCAAGTGAATGATGAGCTTTTTCTTGCGCACGGGGTCGAGCCTGAAATCGTGCTCGAGTGCGAAACCGTGCCCACGCTATGTGAGTTCGTACAGGCAGGGCTGGGAATAGCGCTTGCCCACCCCTTGTGTGTCATCGACATGGATGACCGGCTGGACATCCGGCCATTTCAACCTGCTATATCACGGTATTTTCACTTCTGCCACGCACGCTCACCCGCGAACAAAGAACTCGTCGCCGAGTTCAAGTCCTGCGTGTTGGCGGTTGCGGAACAGTCCGCTGCAGACATACGTCAGATACGCGGCTGAACGGTGCGGGCTCATGTGTAGCCAGGCCAACTTTACATCAGCATTTGTTCCGCGGTGCAGCCGCGCGACTGGTCGGACATCAACGGTAGCGGTCGCGGGACAACCGGTACTGTGGGATAGCCTTGAGACACGGGACAGGGTGGCGAGCTTGAGTCGGCATTACCCTTCAAATCTCTACCTGCGCTCCCAGTTCGATGACTCGATTGGGCGGAATCTTGAAGTAATCAGCCGCGTCCCGAGCGTTGCGAGACATCGCGGAATACAAGGCCTCCCGCCATAGCGCCATGCCGGCTTTCGGCGTGGCGAGGACTGTCTGGCGGGCGATAAAGAAGGAGGTTTGCATCGGGTCAATCGAGAGTCCAGCATGCCGACCTTCTTGTAAAGCGCGCGGTATGTCGCGCTCATCCGAGAACCCATAGTAGACGTTGACTTGATAGCAGTTGTGTCCAAGCGGGACCATCTTGATGCGTTCCCTATCCGGAACTCTCGGGATGTCGGTGGCGTACACAGTCAAGAATATCGTTCGTTCATGCAGCACTTGGTTATGCAGTAGGTTATGCAACAGCGCATGGGGTACGCCGTCACCTTCTGCTCGGAAGAAGACGGCCGTACCAGGCACGCGTAGCGGTGGATTGATGAAGAGCGACTGGAGGAAGTCGTCGAGCGGGACGAGTTGGCGTTGGAGACTTTGGAATACCAGTTCGCGCCCCCTTCGCCACGTCAGCATGAGCATGACCATCAGCGCACTGATTGTTAGCGTAAACCAGCCGCCGCTAATGATTTTCAAACTCGTGGAAGAGAACAAAGCGACGTCAATCGTCAAAAAGAATCCGGTCGCTGCGACCGACAGCAACAGCGGAAATTTCCAGCCGAAACGAACAACGAAAAACGTCAGCAGCGTCGTCGTCAACATCGTAGCGGTCGCAGCAATGCCATAGGCCGAAGCCAAATTGGAAGACGAGCCGAATCCCACAACGGCCAATATGACAGCCGTGAGCTGGAGCCAATTGACGAGTGGGATGTAGATTTGCCCCTTTTGACTTTCAGAGGTCTGGAGGATGCGCATACGGGGCAGGAAGCCCAGCGCAATAGCTTGCTGAGTCACTGAAAATGCACCAGAGATTGTCGCCTGCGATGCGATAACGGTCGCCATTGTCGAGAGCACTACGAGCGGATAGACGCTCCAAGGGCCAAGTTGCAGAAAGAAAGGATTCGAAACCGCTGCCGGATTCGATAACAACAAGGCGCCTTGCCCGAGGTAATTGAGTGCCAGCGCGGGAGCGACGATAGAGAACCAGGCCAGGCGAACTGTCTTCTTGCCAAAATGGCCCATATCAGCATACAGCGCTTCCGCACCGGTGAGCGCCAGCACAACCGCACCGAGGGCGACGAAGGCCAACCACCCGTTGTGGATGAGAAAGCCGAGGGCGTGGAGCGGATTGAAGGCAATCAGAATGACCGGGTTCCTAGCGATATTAGCAACGCCCATCGCCGCAAGCGTAATGAACCAGACCAGCACAATCGGGCCGAACCATTTTCCGATACCGGCCGTGCCCCTGCGCTGCAACAAGTACAGTGCAACCAGAACGGCCAATGTCACAGGGATAACATACGGCTTAAGAGCAGGCGCGGCCACTTCCAACCCTTCAATGGCCGACAAGACTGAAATGGCTGGCGTGATCACCCCGTCGCCGAAAAACAGCCCTGCGCCGGCCATGCCAAGCAGCATCACCGGATAGTACCAACGGGATTTCTGAGTGACCGACGATAGCGCTAACGCGGTCATCGCCATAATGCCGCCTTCCCCTCCGTTGTCCGCCCGCAAAACAAGAGTTACGTACTTGAGCGAAATCACGACTATTAGGCCCCACAAAATCAGCGAGACCACCCCCAGCACATTGACAGGGACAGGCGAAAGACCGTGATGTTTCGCGAATACCTCCTTCATTGTGTAAAGCGGACTGGTTCCAATGTCGCCATACACAATTCCAATGGCAGCCAGCGTCAGCGCAGCAATGCTACTTTTATTGGAGTCTGTAGTCACGACGCCGCCTCATTGTTGAGCCTCAAAGCATGTAACTGCGGAGCGAACTGCTGCTTCAGCCCACTACAACTTCTGCAACCGTCGCATCGCATCCGACCGCAACCGACCTCCGCTTACGTTCCGGCAGTTCGCCGCGACGGCACTTCCCACCTTGTGATAGTGATTATAGGCGGGTGCCATTCTTGCCCGCTCCGAATCCGTAGCCGCGAAGTCCGCGCAAGTCTATGCATTCGGGTTGGCACGACGCTGCATGGAAGTATGCGCACTCTAAGCAAGACGTTGGCTTGCTGATACTCATGGCGGTGATGGAGGTCTTCTCGGGAGCCCTTTATGCATTCGTTGTATGCCGCCGGCCGCGGGTGTGGTCTCAATGTTTCGAGTGGGAGTCGGCGGGGGCTCGAAACTGGGTGACGGTCGTGTCGGCCCGAACGCGCACGTCGCGACGCTCTTGCGCGGCGCTTTTTTTCCGGCGCCTTCTTAGCCGGCACCTTTGCGCTCACGACCTTCTTGGCAGCGACTTTCTTGCCCGTCGGGGCCTTCTTCGCAACAGCCTTTGTGTGCCGGCCTCATTGCCTTGACGCAGCAGCGACGCGCCAGACCAAGGCGATGCCGCGGATGCAGAAAGACTGCCGCCGTCTGAAAGAAGAGCGCCTGCATTGGATGTAGGCCGAACGGGAGCCGATTCCCGTTTGGAAGACATACCCACTGCGGGCGCAGCGGCGGTTTTCGCCTGAATGGGTTCGGCTTTCGTTTTCCATTGCCCGAGCGCCGTGTCAATGAGTGGACGTTGGCGCGGACGTTGTGTAATTGCCTCCATTGGGCGGGGCGCACGGATAGCTTTCGGCCGTTGAGCAGCGCGTGCGGGTGAGCGACGATATCGTCGTACTCGTTCTTGAGAACGGCGTGGTCACGGACGACGCGTTCGACTGGTCGGCGGGTTGCCGCACATGGAATGGCATTCGCCCATGCTCCGGTAGGAGCGAGGACTGCCGTGTATAGCAGCAGTTCAAGACACTGTCTCGGACGCACTAGACCTCCTTTCGTCCTTTGGCATCTTTCGAATCCCGTCATGGCACACTGGCATCCGAACGTTTCGGCGCGAAGGGCATACGTCGCAAGAAGCGCGTTTGATGGGTCGTTTGCGTAAGAAGCCCTCGAGCATCCGAGCCTCTGCTTTCAAGATGTCGTTGAGGAGGCAGCGCCATGTTGCTCGCTCCGCATCGCCGATAAAAGTACGTCTCGGCAAAAGGTTCGCCCCTGATTCGCGCCCTGTGGCACGGGCCAGCCATTGCTCACAATGTGCCGCGCAGGCTGACGCCGTTTAAGGAACAGCCGTTGCGCATATCTTTGAACACAAATCATCAGGAGCTTCAAAATGGTTACTCAACCTACCGAGCAACGCGCGCCCGACGACAAATCCGAGAAGGACGTCGATGCATCAGTTGAAGATACGTTACCCGCGAGTGACCCGCCGTCAACGGGTGGAGCGAGCAAAATCGGAGCAGACGAGAATGCTGGAACGCAGACGGACAGCAACGTACCAGGAACAGAACCGGACGAAGACGTGCCCGACGAGGAGACACCTCCGGAGCCGTCTCCCGGCGACGAGCCGCTCGGCGAAAAGGCACCTTGAGCGGTAAACCTACGTGTGCGACGAAAGACGAGGCTCGCCCGACTTGGGGCGGGCCCGTCTGGGCTTGCAATAAACGCAGACGACGGACCTGTTGCGCACACACACTTCCCATCGGCCGCTGCAAACAATGTAAATAGATTGCGCAACATCACCGGCGCCCGCAAGCGACGTTAGCGGTTCCGCGCGGCCTACGACCATCGAACCGTCGGTGAGCTAAAGTCGCCGCCGGCGGGTTCATGAAACACAGCCGTCCCGGTGGCGCTAATTGTCCTGCTTTAGCACCCCGCCATTAGCGATAGCACTTTTAGCCTAGCCGACTAGTGCCGCCGTACCTATGCCGGATTCTGCCGCTCTGAAATCATTCGCGAAACCAGCGTTAGCAACTGCTCAACGGCCACCGGCTTCGGAATATAGGCATCAAAAAGGGACGCGTGCTGGTCTGTCGGGGGCGGGGCGTCAGATAGCAGAATGACAGGAAGGCGTTTATCCGGGTGCGCGTGTCGCAGCAGCTTGCATAAAGCGAGTTCGTCTAGAATCTTCGAGTCGGTGACAACGACATCCGGAAGTCTCCCCGACACCATTTCGAAGGCCTCCAGGCCATCGAGCGCCGTCATGATGTGATGACCCTCTGACCTCAGTGAAAGTCGCAGAACCTCAATCAGATTAGACTCTTTGCTGACCAGCAATATTCTGCTCATGGACTTCCCCGCTTGGCTATTTTGCACGTGCGCATGGGACGTGCCTAGCAGTGCGCCGCAAGCGTCCGGTCGGTACCGGAAGCCGGGTCGGGTTTCAATACGGCCGCCGCGCCATAACAAACCAGAGCGGTGGGTGATACGGCGTCCGCGTTCAGGTCGACAGTAACCGAAAGCACCAGCGCACTGACTTGTGCGATAGCGCCTGCGATAAGGGCTACCGTCAATTGAGCCTTGAGTTTTGCTATGAGCGCTGATTTCAAACCAAGCCTCGTTACCGCTGAGCGAATTTCGCCGCTTGCGATATGACCGCACGACGAGACGATTCGCAGACTGAACTGCGCGCGACTCAGTACAGCTCGGTGAGAAGACGATGGTTTCGGGGCCGAGCATCGGCTGAATGGGCCGACGACGAGCTGCCGGTCGCCCGCCGTGCATTGTCGCGTCTCTCTAAGATTGTCCCCTCAAAACGCTTGCTACATCGAAGTTTTTCAGAGCTCGAGGCAACGTCGTTTCTGAGGTTGAAGTTGGGAACGTTGATGTGTTGAACGGTTCACTCCACCTCCACTCCGGCGCATCGCGCGGGCCGGGACGTCGCTGAACGGGCCGCACGCACGCCCTCGCAAAAGCTGGCTTTCCTCGTGACCTGCGCAGTTGCGGCCCAAAGCCATACCCGCAGACGCATCACGCAGTGAAACCTTGCCTCGCTGCCTCTCTCATCGAGGGAAATTGTGACCATTCGTCGAACAGGACAGGCGCGCCCGGCAACGCGCGACGCTGATAAGGGTAAGCCGGCCACCGACAACCTAGGCGCCTTCGGCTCGCCGGCGCGCTACACCGCAGCGCCACGCCTACAGTCAGCAGGGTGACACGGATTGGTCGACGAAGACGCGCCGGGATAAGATGTGACGGGACCAAGCTTTGCGCGGAAAAACTGGCCTATTCGGGGAGACGCAGCGAGTGGAGATATTTGATGGACGACCGATTTGACAGACGAGAACTTCTACTTCACCTCGGGGACGTCCTCGAAGCTGTGAGCTGTTTAGCCCGGGCCGGCACGCCCGGCACGCCGGTGGTGCAGCTTGCAAACGAACAGAATTTGTTTCGGGACTTTGAATTCCTCCGGGCGCTCGCCCCGAACATAACGGTGGCCGATTTCAGCGCACGAGTCGCCAGCGCATTCCTCCTGTGGCCAAGGGAATTGCTCGACACAGAACTCAACCGCAAAGCTCTGGCGTTAACCGTTCAGCACGAGCTTTTCGACGGTAACCCTGACGGCTGGAACTCGTATCTCGGTCACATTCAAAAGAAGGTGAAGTGGTTCGGGGACGGGCTTCCAGAGATGAGGAAGGATGCGGGGGACGAACCATTGCGCGATGTGGCGGAGGAAGCAAGTCCATTCGGGGTCGCCTCGTCCCGTGACCGCGATGTGCCCGGCGAGCGGAAGGGTTGGCCCTGGCCGAAGCCAAAGACGACACTCTGAGCGCAACGACTCGTCGCATCCATCGCGGATTCACGTTCCCAACGCGCGGGGCCAACCTCGGTGACAGCATCGTCAACGACAAGGTCGCTCTTTCGTGAACTGGCGGTGCTTCTGGAGCGGCCGACAATGGTATCTCCGAAGCGCAGAATGCGGCATCCGTTTCATCGATGCGATGGTTGCCGTCAAGCGTCGCTGCGGCCATCACCTCCGGCCCCGGGCCGTCTCCGGTGCCGCTGCCAACAATGTCCGCACCGCCGGTTCCCGATGCGGCGCCTTGCGGGTCCAATGTGCCCATGACGTCCTCCATGTGTAATGGGTAAACGTTCATGCGCAACGGATGTGCCCGCGCCGGGACGGCGCGCAGATTCGAGTTGCGCTGTGTTTTTCAAGAGGCAAACCGCGCAGAGCGACACGCAGCTAGTATGTTGCGCGAACCTCCTTCTGCGACGCGATTCCATCGGAGCAGGCAGTGCGCGCCCGTAGGTACGAGCCTTGCAGCGTCGGTGTGTTCTTTCATCCCCGTCGTGCCATGCCTACCATACTGCTCGTCGACGATGATTTCGGAAACCGATGGGCGCTTCAACTAGCGCTGGAAAGTCGCGGACATCATGTCGTGCTGGCGGAGAATGGACTTGATGCTCTCAGGAAGGCCGATGCACATTTTCCGGAACTAATAGTCACCGATTTGCAAATGCCGGAGATGGACGGCAGAGAGCTTTGCTGGCGTCTTAAACGCCTGTCCATGTTTGCCGACATACCGGTAGTCCTGCTGTCGGCTATGCCCGAGCCTGCCAATGAATCTCGCTGCTGGACTGCGTTTTTGCGAAAACCGGCCTCAATGGAGGCATTGCTGGACACCGTCGACAGGTTCATAGCTGCACGCCTGACCTACTCGCGGGCGCCACGCGCTTCCGAGCACCACACCGCGGCGCGCTTGCAAGCCATCGACTCCCGTTGCTGGCCTTAGGCCGACGAATCGTCGCAACCGAATAGAGCTGCGTTGTCATCGCGCTGCCAAGGCGGGTCGTCATCCCGCATGTTCTTTGCGTTTTACATCGGCCATCCGGATGACACGCTCCAGTTCTGCCAGTGCGACGGGTTTCGTTAGGTGCGCGTCGAACCCGGCCGCCGTTGTACGCTGCCGGTCTTCTTCGAGTCCGAACCCGGTCATCGCCGCCACGACGAGGGCCTCGTTGCGCGCGGCGTCTCGGAGCCGAGGAATAGCTTCGTATCCACTCATGAGCGGCATCGACAGGTCAAGAAGTATCAGGTCGGGCGCGAATTCGGCAGCAAGCGTTATACCTTCGGCAGCGCCATAAGCCGTGCGGACAATGTGGCCCTCCACCTCGGTGAGCATTGCCATGCTGTCGGCAGAGTCTTCGTTATCGTCAACGACCAAAACTTTGAGGGAGCGACCTTCGACTGCAACGGACGGACTGTTTGTCCCTGTCGCCTCGGTGGCGTGCTCGAGTGCGGGGAGCCAAACAGTGAAAGTCGCGCCACGTCCCCTACCGGCACTATTGACCTCGATGCGGCCGCCGTGAAGTTCGACCAGAGAACGGGCAAGTGTCAGTCCGATGCCAAGCCCACCCTCGTCTCTCGCAGCCGCGGGGTCCTTTTCCTGCGCGAACAGCTCAAACACCCTTTCAAGCGCTTGCGGCTCAATACCCCGGCCAGTGTCTTTAATGCGCACCACTACCATTCGCTGGACCTGTGAAAGTTGCATGCTGACGAGGCCACCTGCGGGCGTGAATTTCGACGCATTGTCGAGCAGATTCTGAAGCACCTGCACAAGCCGGGTCATGTCGCCGTGGACCATTAGCGGTTCGGTCGGCACTTCTACATTGAGCGTCTGAGATTTGCCGTCGGCTCTCGGCTGTACGCCCTCGAGTGCACTCTCAATGACGTCTTGCATAACAAGGGGCGATGCGGTTACCCGTACCTTCCCTGTCGTTATCCGGCCCGCGTCGAGCAGATCATCGACAAGACGGGTCATCTGCGTGAGCTGCCGGTCAATCAAGGAGCAAGCCTTTCGCACGACTTCGGGGGATGGCACTTCGTGGAGATGCAGAATGCCGACCGCGTTTCGGATTGGCGCGAGCGGATTTCGAAGCTCGTGTCCCAGCATGGCAAGGAACTCGTTCATTCGACGTGTCGTCTCTTCGAGTTCCTCGAGTCTGCGGCGCTCCGTCATATCGCGCACTACTTTCGCAAAACCAGCCAGGTTGCCGTTCTTGTCCCGAATAGCTGAAATTACGATGCTCGCCCAAAACAGGGAGCCGTCCTTCCGAACACGCCAGCCTTCCTCGGCATACTCGCCTGCGGCGAGTGCGTTCTGAAGAACCTCTTCGGGGTGTCCCGCAGCAACTTGGTCAGGGGTGTAGAACCGGGAGAAGTGTCGGCCGATTATCTCGACGGCAGCGTATCCCTTCAGACGTTGGGCGCCGCGGTTCCATGTCGTGACTATCCCAGTTTCGCTGAGCCTGAAGATTGCATATTCGCCGACTGACTCGACCAGCAATCTGAACGTGGCATCGCTATCAGGCGAATGGTGGTGATTCTGCGCTTTCTCACTAGCGAGCCCGTTCTCTTCATTCATGGCGTTTTCCCTTACTGGCGCTCACATGGAAAATTTCTCCTGAAGAAAGCAGCAATTACTGTACCGCTTCTCGCCCGATGTGCATGTTCTAGGCTTCTGCCGGGGACAATCTTGAATTTAGGGTTGGCGTCGAAGAAAGCGGTTCGGCGGAACAGACACCGGGCTGGGCGGTCATGCTCGGCAAGGAACGGGGTAGCGCCGCCCATTTCGCGTTCAGCCGACAGCCCCCGTGGAGCATCCGCGCGACAACGATAAGACACGGCGCCGCGATACCGATAGATTGGTGCGGGCTTCTACAGCGTATGGGGACACGCTATCTTGCAACGGGAAGGCATTCTCGAAGCGAGAGCGTTATCCTCCTGGCTGCGTCGTGGGATATGCATACTTCGACTATCAGCGACGTATCGCAGACACGAGCGACGTTGTGGACCGCCTGACGAGGGTTGCCCAGGAGCAGGCGCTGAAAATCGTCGACATAAACAGCGAAATTAGAGGTAGCTGTTGAACGTCTGCTGGTGGCCGTAGCAGGCACACACTTTCGGTGGCTTGCACCCGGGCTGGTTGAGCGCTCTCCCTAGGGCGGCGTGTGCCCCCACCAGCCCCTCCTGACAAGCAGAGTCCGACAACGTCGCCCCAACTACTGTGCGACGCCCTTGCTGGTATCCGGATTCGCGGCCGAGAGCGCTAAGCGCAGTGACCGCATCGACCTCGGTAGTGCCTCCCGTCATCACGGTTGAGGGCTTCCTCGGCTTCGCGTTGCCCGCTTGAACTTGGACGATAGCATTGCAAGGGTGACCTTCTCGAATTCGGCCAACAGCGCGCTTTGGGCCTCTCGCAGCGTTGCCGATAGATGCGCGTTTACAGCGCGCTCAACCAGACAGTCGGGATGATCCTCTGACACGAGGCTGGAAAACAACGGCGGCTCACCCACTGCCCGATAAACGTCCAGTAGCGTAATTTGCTCGAGCGGTCGGACTAGGAGCCAGCCGCCACCGTGTCCTTTCTCCGACTGCACATATCCAGCATCGCGCAAGCCGCCAAACATACGCCGCACAACAACCGGGTTCGTGGCCAGCATCTCGGCCAGCGCCTCGGACGTTAGCGGCCCATCGGCGCGTTCCATGTGAATCAGAGCGTGGAGGGTTCGGGACATCCGGCTATCGGTTCTCATTTCAGGTCGACCATCTCATGGAACATTCGAAGTTGCATAAGAGCATAACATACAGCTATCATGCAACTTCATGTGTTGCTTGTGTCGGTAAGGCCGGGCTGTGGTGCGTACATTAAACGCCACAAGCGCTTTTAGGACGGGAGGAATATGATGCGTTCGCAATTCGATGTAATCGTGGTCGGCGGCAGCTTCGCCGGCTTGTCTGCCGCCATGCAACTCGCACGGGCGAGACGGCGGGTACTCGTCGTCGACGGAAGAAAACCTCGCAACCGGTTTGCCGCTCACTCGCACGGCTTCTTCGGGCAGGATGGCAAAAGTCCGGCGGAAATTATCGGCGAAGCGACGGCGCAGCTAGCGCAGTATCCGACCGTCGATATCGTGACTGCTGAAGCAGAGACCGCGAGGCAGCTCGACGGTCGTTTTGTTATTACCCTAACCGACCGGCGCATGTTTGACGCGGATAGGATAGTGCTTGCAACGGGTGTGCGAGATGAGTTGCCGTCGTTACCGGGTCTTGACGAGCGCTGGGGTGCCAGCGTGCTTCATTGCCCGTACTGCCACGGATATGAAGTCGCGGATAAAAAGCTAGGCGTGCTCGCGACGAACGCGCTGTCAATCCATCAAGCGCTGCTGATACCAGACTGGGGTCCAACGACGTGGTTCACGCAAGGCATCGTCGAAGCGACGCGAGAAGAAGCGCTGCTCCTCGAAGCGCGCAAAGTGCGGATTGAACGCACGCCCGTCGTGGAGATGCTCGGCAATGCGCCAGATACGACAGGACTGCGTCTTTCCGATGGTCGCGTTGTCGCCATTGACGCGGTGTTCGTCTCGCCACGCACACACATGGCCAGCACTGTCGCAGAGCAGCTGGGATGCGAGTTCGACGAAGGGCCAACGGGCCCAACCATCCGTGCGAATGAGTTCAAACAGACCAGCGTTCGTGGAGTGTTTGCCGCAGGCGATGCAGCGACCGCATGGACGAACGCGACGTTCGCTTCGGCGGCTGGTGTTACCGCTGGCGTTGCCGCACACCGCTCGCTCATTTCCGGACTGTGACGCATTGAGACACCTGCTTCGCTTTACAAGCCCGGCGGGTCATCTTCCTCCCTCTGCGCGCGAAAGAATTCGTTCGCTGCAGCCTCCTGCATCGCTCGATAGAGGCAGGCGGTCTTTTCATCGACAACGAGCTCGCCGTCACCGCCGACGGTTCCAAGCAAATCGCCGCGTCGGACGAGTCGCAGCACATGTGCCCGACTCACGAACAGGTATTGCGCCACCTCGTCCACTTTCATGTCGCAACTTCACTTTGGCGCTGCCTGAGATGCAACGCGCTCCTAGCGCGTCGCGCATCCTATTAAACGTACCCTGGCGTCAATCGCAGGCTGCACGCTACTGAGATAGCTAGCGAAAGCGGCCACGACGACGGCGGCGTCCGTGGCGTCAACTGCGATGAGCCTAACGTCGACCACCAGTCCCGTGCTGTATCGTTGCCGTGGGCGCCGCAACAGCGGGAGGCGCAGTCGGATCCCCGCATCGACGTGCTTGCATCGTCATCTGGTCACTGCTGCCTTTGCGGGTGAGACAACTTTTGCCGCGCAGTTGTCATTGTCGAATGACCCCTGAAAAAATCGCACTCGGAACCCGCCTGCGATGTTCTCGAGAACCAAGGGCGGCCACTTTAGATGAGTGCGTCTCTCTTTGCGGGTGGATTGTTAGATGCCAGCGGGTCGCTCAGGAGCGACTTAGCGGATGCATCTCAAAAGGCTTTCCGGAACAGCCTGATGCATCGAGTGCGGCAACTACTCTCCTGCCCCGTCCTGTAAGCCCTTCATCGCGTCCGAGACTACGCCGAGCATGCGAAGCGTGTCCTGTATGAGGTCGGCCTCAGCCCGCATGCTCTCCTTGGAGCCAACAGGAAGGTCCTCCGGCATCATCTTCCCTTGCGCTTTCCGAATGGCACCGACCGTCACGCAGAATGCAAGGCCGCCAAATAATCGTTGTCCTCCACGTCCTGTCTTTGTCAATAACTTCAACAAGCTAAATATCGACCGAATTGCATCTTTCTTGATGGCACTGGAACGTCTGCTCGAATAGGTTCGGGCAATCCCCGGTTCGTCGGGCAATGGCCGAGTGATTTCGAGTAGGAGAAGGCGATTGACGCGGCTTTAAAAACGGCATTTGAGGCCGCGCAGGAACTGGAGAAGACTGGACTGGCATGGACCCGCGCCTGGATTGACCGCCACCGATAACGACTGGCGCTCAGACCCGCTCAGCCAACCAGCCGGCGATAGCGCTGAGGTTCCGGACCAGGCCTTGCTTGTCGCCGGGAATCTCGCTCAGTCTCGCGAGGTTGAAATGAGCATCGGCATGCGTTGGGTCAAGTTCTATGCTTCGCTGATAGGCCGCTTGCGCAGCGTCGTAGCGTTTCAGTTCTTCGAGAACGACTGCCCGGTTGAAGTGCAGTAGCGCGTCATCGGGGAAGTGCTGTAAAGCCCCGTCGAAAATGGACAACGCCTCGTCGCAGCGCGTCTCAGCTTCGCAAAGCAGTACGCCCAGATTGGTATAGGCGTGGTAATGCGGCGACGGCGCGAGCTCCAATACCTTCCGATAAGCCTGCTCCGCACCAACAGCATCGGTTTCGGTTAGCTAACGACACGCTTAGCACCATATAGCCACCGTAACAATCGCGCTAAAACAAGTCCGAACGGCACTCAAGCGTAGCTGATTCGCAAACCACCGCCTGACAGGCAAAGCAACTGCTCGCGCAGCTCGGCGCACCTGTCGGTGTCACGAACGCAAGAATCAGGTGAACCCATAAAGCCTGGTTGGATTCGACACAAAAATCATCTGCTGCCAGTCCGCGCGTCCAATCCATCCTGCTATGACGTCGAGAAGGCGGGCATCATCCGGTTTGCTTCCCTTCTCGGACGGGTGCGGCCAGTCAGTTCCCCACAGCGTGCGCTCTGGCGCCATATCGACAAATGCCTTCGCGACAGATGCGACGTCGGCGTATGCGGGGGCATTTGACCTGGTGTCAACATAGGGACCCGACAAGGTAATCCAGGTATTGCCCTTATCGACCAACCGCCGTGCGGTTCGGAAGGCGTCCGACGACAGGCCATCAGGCTGCGGAACGTGGGCGATATGGTCAATCACGAGGGGGCACGGTAAAGCCGACAAAATTCGCTCTATCTCCGGAAGCCGCGCACCCTGAATGACAAGCTCGATATGCCAACCAAGAGGAGCAATACGCGCAGCAAGCGGTTGAATCATATCGACGGTCGCGGCCCCGGGATAGCTCAGATTGAATCGAATCGCGCGAATTCCACCGCTGTGAAGACGCTGCAATTCCTGGTCGGTAACGGTATTGTCGACGACGGCCACGCCTCGCGCATTTGCGCCGAAGCGTTTAAGCGCGTCAAGCGTCACACGATTGTCCGTTCCGTAGGTTGACGGAGTAACCACGACGTTCCTCCTGACGCCAAGGCGCTGCTGCAACGCGCGATACTGCGCGACCGTTGCATTTGGCGGCCGCAGAATCGTGCCCGGCGCAGGCGGAAACTGGTCGTCATAGATATGCATGTGACAATCGACAGCGCCAGCTGGTAGCTGGAAAGCGGGAGGCTCCGAACCAATTGGCCACGACTCCCCGGCGAACACAGTCTGAGGCAACACACAGGCCGACACCAGCGCGCCCGTGAACTGCAGGAACTCACGTCTTGACGGGCTATGCATGCTAGATGGCCTTGGTATTGCCAGCAATATGCTGGTTGCGACCGTTGCGCATCAAAAGAAGAAGCGTCGCAACGCTTACAAGTGTCAGAACGGCGAGCGGCATGAGCGCCAGCGCGTAGCTGCCTGTCGCATCCTTGACCCACGCATAGACGTTCACCATGAGACCGCCGCCAAGCAGGTTGGCAATTGCGTTAATCGTCGCGAGACCCGCCGCCGCTGCGCTGCCTGACAACATGTCTGTCGCGAGTGCCCAGAAAGGTCCCTTGAAGGAATAGGCACCCACCAGCACTGCACAGAGCAGAAACATCGTCGACAAAAGCGAGCCACTCAATGAGGTTCCAAAGAGACCCAGGCCAATCAGCAGCATGGGTACGACAGTGTGCCAACGGCGCTCCTGTACACGGTCCGAACGACGCCCCCAGTAAACCATGAAGACACAGGCCAAAGCGTATGGAACAGCATTGACGAGCCCCGTCTGCATAACCGTCAGTCCATACGACTTGAGCAGTTGAGGTTGCCATATGGCCAGTGTGCTGCCCGCAGCCGACGCACACGTATCCACAAGTGCCAGACAGAGGACGTAGCGATTGCGGAACAGCTTCGTCAGTGGCATATCCAGAATCTTCTTTGGCGCCCTGGTTTCTGTCGCAATTTCGTTAGTAAGCCAGGCACGCTCATCATCTTTCAGCCAACTAGCTTGCTCTGGTTTGTTCGTCAGGAAGAAGAGACAGGCAAAACCAAGCAACACCGTGGGTAGGCCTTCCAGTATGAAGAGCCAGTGCCATCCGCGAATGCCACCCAGCCCATCCATCTGCAAAAGCAGCGCCGAGACGGGAGAGCCGATGAAGTTACCGAGCGGAATCGCGACCATGAACACAGCCACGATTCGCGCGCGATACGAGGCCGGAATCCAGTACGAGAGATACAACAGGACGCCCGGAAAGAATCCGGCTTCTGCTGCACCGAGAAGGAATCGCAGCATATAGAACGTCGTGGCATTGGTCACGAGCGCCGTTGCCGCCGAGATGATGCCCCAGGTAATCATGATGCGGGCAATCCACAATCTTGCACCGTACCTTTGCAGTGCAAGATTACTTGGAACCTCGCAAAAGAAGTAAGAGATGAAAAACAGGCTGCTTCCGAAGCCGAACACTTTTGCCGACATGCCCAAGTCGTGATTCATCTGAAGCGACGCCATTCCGACGTTCCCGCGGTCGATGTATGCCAGCAGGTAACACACCATCAACAGGGGAATGAGCCGCCATACAACTTTCCGCACGGTACGGCGCTCAATTTCGGACTTTGGCATAACACCGGTAGCTTGCATTTCTGTCTCCCAATCTAGTTTACGCCTCAGCGCTGTACCTTGAATCGTTGCCACACGATGATGGCGATTACGCCCATCGCTAACACCAGCGCCATCGCTGCAAATGTGTGACGCACACCAATCGCCTCCGAAACAGTGCCGACAAGCAGATAGCCGAAAGGCATCGTCCCGTTGTAAGCCATGCCATACATGCCAACCAGTCCACCGCGCACGTGTTCCGGGCACTGACGCTGGATGGTCGCGTTAGTTGATGTGGCCGCGAATGTGAGGCTGAATCCCAATGCGAAGAAGGCCGGCATGGAGGCCACCGCAGCGTCTGTGGTGGCGAGGACCGTCAGCGCGGCAGCCGCGGTCCACGGAGCCCAGGTAATAAATCGGGCCGATGCCCGGGGACCTAATGCGGATGAAAGCAACACAGCTGAACTCAGGGAGCCGGCGCCTGCACAGGCGAAGAACACACCAGTGAACCGCGCCGCGTCGTGAAACGCTTTGTCTGCAAGCAGTGGCACCAACGTTTGATAGCTCGCGGCGAACAGTCCGATGCAGGCAAGAATCGGCAGGTAGCGCGCTGAAAATGCATCAGACATGACGTACTCCACCGCGTCGCGCAGGCTGCTATCGGCGCGCGACGGCCTCGCGTTCGTTGACAGCCGAATTGAACGGACACAGGTAGCCATGAAGGCGAGCGCGACCACGTATATGGCGAACGATGCTCTCGGCCCGAGCGTCGGATAAACAAATCCGGCAATCGTTGGCCCAACCATCCGGCCAACGTTGTAGACCATGGTGTTCATCGCCACGGCGTTAGACGTCAGACTCACGTCCTGCAAACTTGTCAAAAGCAGGACCTGCCGCGCTGGCACCTCTATTGCGCTGGAGATGCCGATGGCGAGTGCATGAAGCAAAATCAACTTCACGCCCAGCACACCGAACGCCGACAACGTAATCAAACTGCCGGTCAATAAGAGTGAAGCGGTCAGCACGCAGAGTGTCACTCGCCGGGCGTTTTCCGAGCGGATTCTTGAACCCGCAATCGGAGCCACGACCAGCTGCGGTCCGTACAGCAGGAAATTGAGCAACGCGAGAATGGCCGCCGAGCCCGACAGGTGATACACGAGCAGGTTAAGCGTTACGTTTTGGGTCCAGCTTCCCAGAACCGACGCCACTTGCCCGCTCAGATAACGCCGTAGGGATGACTCCGCGAGGGCTGGAAAGAGCCGGTTCACAAGTCCCGGTGGTCGTGCGGCTATCGTCATGACAACGCCTTGCCGCGAGTTTCCGGAGCAAAGAACACTACGACTGCCGCAGCTATGAACGCGACGATGGTAGTGGACAATCCAAGCACAAAGCCGCCTGAAGTCGAAGCAAGGGCTCCGATGACCAGCGGTGCAATAAATCCGCCGAGCCGGCCGCCGTTATAGGCGAGCCCCATGAAGAATCCTCTGGATGCGGTGTTGCCAATAATCTCCGCGAGGAACGGCCCTGCACCTGCAAAAATCCCATTGACACTGAAGCCGGTGAAGAAAATGGCCACCATCAGCACAAGCGAACTGGACGACAGGATGTAGCCGAACACAGCTGCGGCTCCAACCAGGAGGTATGCCATAAACATCGGTCGACGTCCGACCCGGTCAACCAGGGCTGAGAACAATAGGAAGCCAGTGATGGCGCCGAACTGCAAGGCGAGGACGAACTTAAGGCTATGGACGAAGTCGAGGTGCTTCACCGTCACAAGGAAAGTCGGTGTCCACGTGAACACACCCCAGTAGAGGTATTGCAGGAAGAAAATGAAGGTGAAGGCTGTCAGAAGGCCGCGAGCGTTGAGCGTCTCGTCGCTCACCACTTTCTGCGCTGACTCGCGTGCATGCGCTCGCTTGCGCTCAAGCCAGATGGGCGACTCGGGCGTTTTGCGTGCGACAAAAAACAGGATGAAGAAAGGCAAGGCTCCAATGAGGAACAGCAGGCGCCATCCATTTCCACCCAAGCCGTCGTTGACCCCGCTGACGATGCCTGAAACTGTGATGGCAAGGATTGCGCCGACTGGAAGACCTATCTGCATGAGCGCTCCGCCTTTACCGCGACGACGCGCGTGCCACGTCTCAGCGATGAGCGCGGCGCCTGCGGTCCACGTGCCGCCCATCCCAAGAGCGCCGAAAAAGCGAATCGTCGCGAACCAATGTTCATTCGGCGCAAAAGCCAGCAGACCGGAGAATAGCGAGTAGATGCCGATGCAAAGCATCGCGGTCCGCACGCGGCCGAGCCGGTCCGACACGTAACCGAACAGAATGCCGCCGATAATCTGACCCGCAGCCGTGATGCTCGTGAACAGTCCGAGTTGCGCCTTTGTCAAACCAAATTGAAGCGCCAGCGTCGGAAGAAGCAGCGAGAGCAGGAAGGAGTCGTAGCTCTCGAATGTCCACCCTAGTCCTGCAAGGGAAAGCGAACGCCACTCGGCGCGAGTGATGTCCTTGTAGCCGTTCGCTTCGGCTTTGGTTTCGAGTTCAGAATGGGCGATGTTTGCGCTCATTTTCATAACTTGTCTCCATCAATCTGCAGCCGGTACGTCAATGCCGCGGTAAGGCTGAACAGAGCAGCCTTTTCGTCCGCAGACATCGAAGTCGCCAGTCTCTTGAAGGCGTTCCAAAGAACGCCATAGCTGAACATCCCTTTGTCCACTGGGAAGTTGCTCTCGAACATGCAACGCGTTGCTCCGAAGAACTCAATGCAGGTGTCGAAATAGGGACGCCACGCAGCGGATAGGTCTTCGGACGAAGGCGGCAGGTCGCGCGATGCGAAATCAAAGCCGAATACGTTCATCCCGGCCCCACCGAGCTTGATTCGTGTGTTCGGCAGGCTTGCCAGGCGCTCGAGTCCCCGCTTCCATTCGACGAACATCCGCTCACGTTCATCTGCATGTGGTCCGACACCAACCGGGCCGCCGAAATGGTCGACGACGACGGTCACCTCCGGAATGCTGCGTGCCAGGACGTACAGCTGTTCGAGTTGCGTGTGATAGACCCAGACGTCGAGCGTCAGTCCAAATCGCCCAAGCGTCTTGACGCCCTGACGGAAGGAAGGACTCGACATGAGGTCGCGAGGCGGAACAACGGGACTGGAACGGACTGTCGGGTTGTCGTGCCAAGCGAGCGGATTGCGTATTCCTCGCAGCCGCCCGCCGGAGACCTGCAACATGGCTTCTATAACGGGCTCGAGTTCGCTGCCCAACGTGAGGTCCGCCCCTCCGACTATCGCCTGGCAGCATTTCGTTGGTCCATACGCCCCGCTCGCGAACATCGCGGCAATGCCGTTAGCGAATTCCACCTCTCCTACCGGCTTCATTGAAGCAGCCCCGTCCTGTCGCAGCATCGAGCGACATTGAACGTAGACAGTCGAGACGATGCGATGCCCGCTTCCAGCATCCTTCGCGTACTCATCCGCGAGATACCGCCCCGTCTGACGGTCCCAAAGGTGATGATGTGCGTCAACAATCTGGAGGTCGGGTTCGAGGACTGGCTCTTCGCGCCGAGCGAGCCAGTCATCTCGTACAGGTATGTGAGGCGCATGGACGATTTGCACGGCTCTGTCCGTTTAGAACTTCTGCCGCATGCCAATCACAACGCCGGTCTGGTTATGCCCAGGCGCCACCGTGCCGTAGCCGTTCACTCCCAGCGCAGAGTTATCCCTATTGCGCGCGTAGCCGACCGTCGCGTAGAGGTCAGTGCGTTTGGACAGGAAATAGTCAGCGCTAAGGACCGCCAGCCACGGGTCGGCGCCAGTAGAATGAACGTCCTGATAGTAGGCCGTCGCTGTGAGCTGGAGCGCCGGAATAATCATGTATTGGGCACCTGCCCAGAAAAGATTGGCGGCGTTAGCCTCGGAACCATTCGCCACCGTGATTGGATTGGCGGGCAGGAATGACCTGGACGCGCGAAGGTATCGATAGCCGACGAATCCCGTGACTGGCCCAGCAACGTAGTTCGCTGCTGCCATCGCACGGCGTTCAGTTCCCGTGTTTGTCGCGACGGTGTTGCTGTTGCGCTGCTCGTACACGAGCGTCGCCGCGAACGGGCCACTTCCATAAGTCAGCGCGCCGCTGAAGAATCGGCCCGTAAGTTGGGCGCCTGGCACTTCAGCGCCGTAACCCGTGTCATAGCGGGTGCTGTACATTGCCTGAGCAGTGAGCGGCCCAAACTTACCTGTATACTTCGACGAGTTGTCGATGCGGGCCGCCAGTGCATAGTCGACGGACAACGCTGAGTATCTTGACGAGACACCCATCGGGTCGAACGTGACAGACTGTTCGTAAATCAAGGCGTTCTGACGACCAAAGGTGAGCTGCTGACCCTTATAGCTGAGGCCAACCCACGCTTGACGGCCAAACAGCCGCGACGTCGTTGTCGCGTTGGCCCCAAGACCGCGGGTGGATTGGGAGCTCGTACCGTCGTTGATATTGAAACCGGCCTCCAGATTGAACACAGCCGTCAGTCCGCCGCCCATGTCCTCGACACCCTTCAGGCCCCAGCGCGAACCGGAGAGGTTTCCGGAAACCTGCCGGACTTGCGAGCCGCCGGCGCTCGTGTTGTTGAGGTATTCGATGCCGACATCAGCGATGCCGTACAGCGTGACGCTGCTTTGGGCATGCGCTGTATGCGAGACGAACGCCATGCTTGCGGCTGTCACCGTTCCAAGCATGAGGGTGGAGCTGCGCTTTGTTATTTGAGGGGCCTTCTTCAAGGACATGCTGTCTCCAGACAGTTGGTTATAAATTTAGTTCTAGTCGGGCGACGCCTACGACTTGCTTGCTGCGGGGGCTTCCCCCGCGTCCGCACCCGGGTCACCCAGCCAGGCGATAGTCAGAGCGCCTACGAGCATTACTGCCGCGATTGCGAAGAGGGGAACGGTGAAGCCCCCCGACGTCTGCTTGAGTGCACCAATCATCGAAGGGCCAACAAAGCCTCCGAGGTTGCCTACGGAAACAATCAATGCGAGCCCACCCGCAGCCGCCCGCCCAGTGAGGAATCCTGAAGGGATTGCCCAGTACGTAGCTTGAAAAGCTAGGATTCCGCTGACGGTGAAGCAAAGACAAATCAGTTTCATAACAGCGCCGTCGACATACGTGCTAAGGGCTAGCGCCACTGCCGCAACGACGAGTGCGCCAGCAACGTAAGGGATGCGATTCGCTGAGCGGCCAGCAATTTTTGCCCACAGCAACATGACAATTGCGCCGAACACGTAGGGGACAGCAGTCAGCCAGCCGACGACAGAGTGCTCAACACCGAGCTGCTTGATGATTTGCGGCATCCACAGTCCAACGCCAATCGAGCCAACGATGCCGCAGAAGTTAATGAACGCGAGAACGAACACCCGCCAATTGGTCATGGCGTCGCGCAATTTATTGCCATGCTTGTTTCCAATGTCCCGCTGTTCCGCCTGGAGGCGTCGTGCAAGCGCCGCCTTCTCGCTGTCGGTCAACCACTTCGCCTTTTCTGGCCGGTCAGCCAGAACGAACAGGCATGCGATACCGAGGAACACCGCCGGCAGCCCCTCAATAAGCAGGAGCCATTGCCAGCTGCGCAGCCCATGAAATCCGCCAAGCTGAAGCAACGCGCCGGAGATTGGTGAGCCGATGATGTTGGCGACAGGTATTCCGACGAGAAAGGCAGCAGTGACTTTAGAGCGCCACTTACCCGGAAACCAATGAGTAAAGTACAGATAAATGCCAGGGGTAAAGCCGGCCTCTGCAAGCCCCAAGAGGAAGCGTGCGGCGGCAAAGCTTTTGGGCCCTACAACGAACGCGGTTGCCATGGAAAGCAGGCCCCACGTAATCATGATGCGCGCAATCCATATACGCGCACCTACCTTCTGCATGATGAGATTGCTGGGAATCTCGAACAGGAAATAGCCAATGAAAAACAGACCCGCTCCGAATCCAAACTGCTCCGCAGTCAGCCCGAGTTCCTTGTTCATCGTCAGGGCCGCAAATCCAACGTTTGTCCGGTCCAGGTAGCTAATGACATAGCACGCGAAGATGAACGGCAGGATGCGTCGGAACACTTTTGCCAGCGTACGTTCGCTCGCCGCGTATTCTTCGCTTGTTATGTGGGAAACCGGCGGCGCTGCAGTCTTCGTCTGCATCTGGGCGCTGCTGACTGATTGCGAGATATTCATGTCTGCTCCTCCATCGCACTGCTCACGGCGCGACGTATTTCTGTCTCATTGCGGGGTGATTCCCAGCTACGCGCGAGCTATCTGGATAAAGCCGCTTGCATCGCACGGTTCGGGAGTGCTCCGGCGACCGTCATGTTTGCTCGTAGAACTGTTCCAGACACTGATTCGGTCATGAACAGTGTCTTCATATCCGGGCCACCGAAGCAGAGATTCGTGAGAGACGCACCTTCGGGGCTTGTCAGAATCACGACCGGCTCTGCACGGTGGTTCAGAACCCACACGCGGCCAAGACCGGGGTTGGCGACCAGAATTCGGCCCTCAACGTCGACCGTCAGGCCGTCAGGTCCGCTCGGACCGTAGGAGGTAAAGAATTGACCGACCTTGCTGACAGAACCATCGGCCTGCAGAGGCACGCGCCAGACACAGTTGCCACGCGTCATCCCGACAAATAAGACCTTTTCGTCGGGTGACAGCACCAATCCGTTTGGACTGGGACAGTTGCTGAGAAGGAGGTCCAGCTTTCCGACGGGCGAGAGCCGATAGACTCTCCCAGTGGGGTCATGCAGTCCGGTTTGGCCTTGGTCAGTGAAATAAAGGTTTCCTGCGGAGTCGAACGTGAGGTCGTTGACTCCGCGGAAGCGCTCGCTATTACGTCGCTCAAGGTAAGGACGGATGTCACCGGTCTCGATGTTCAGCAGCATCAGGCCGTTGCGATAGTCCGTAATGAGCAAATGCGAGTCGTCGAAACGCTTCATTCCATTCGGTTCACCGTCGTATTTCGCGATGAGGTCCCACTCGCCCGCCGACGAAATCCGGAAGATGCGACCGTGCGGTATATCGGTCACGAACAGGAAACCGGCTGGGTCCCAAACGGGTCCTTCGAGAAAAGAGTCCGTGGTCAAGCCGCCTCGATTCGCTCGAGCCCAATCCGTCTGTACGTCCGGTTGACGGAATTTCTCGGGCATGCGCGTGAAGACCTCAGCCGTTCGTACTTGGGGCGATGTGAGATAGAACATGCTTAACCTTACTTAAGAGCTCAGGCGACGTTGCGGGCGTTCTGTGCGAGCACAGCCAGCACATTCGCCGCTGCGCCCTTGCCCATGTTCACGTAAGCCGCGTCGCTGACGCCGCCGATATGCGGCGAGAGAATGACGTTCGATACTGTCTGGAACGGATGCGTTGTCATCGGCTCGATAGCGAAGCTATCGAGTCCGGCTGCGCGCAATTGACCGCTGGTCAGCGCTTCAACTAATGCTTCTTCGTCGATGAGTCCGCCGCGCGCAGTATTGACGAGAATGGCACCGCGCTTGAACTGGCGGAGCGTTTCGCGGTTAAGCATCGCCCGGTTGTCAGCCGTGAGCGGGCAATGCAGAGAAACGATGTCGGAAGTGGGATAGAGTTCTTCAAGGGAAACGAGCTTGACTCTTTCGGGCGCTTCTTTCGCAAACGGGTCGAATGCCTGAACTTCCATTCCAAATGCCAGACCCACTTTGGCGACACGGCGTCCGATGGCGCCCAAGCCCACGAGTCCGAGCCTGCGCCCTTCGAGTTCAAAAGACTTGTGCGTCGACTTGTCCCAATGACCGGCGCGCATCCGGGCGTCGAGATGAGGTACCGCTTTCGCGCATGCCAGGACCAGGGCCCACGCGTGCTCGGCGACTGCTGCAGCATTTGCTCCCGATGCTGCGCGAACCGCGATTCCACGCGACGATGCTGCGTCCTGGTCGATAACGTCGATGCCGCTGCCGTGCTTCGAGATGACTTCAAGGTGCTCCGCCGCATCCATGATTCGAGCATTCACCTTGCCGTATCGAACGATGATTGCAACCGGCTTATGCTGGGCGCAAAGCGCGACAACATCCTCTTCAGTAGGCGTCTTTCCTGCGAACACGACTTCAAACTCAGTGAGCATCTGCAACGCTTGTGGGGCGAGGTCTGCTGCTGTCACCAGCAAGACAGGCTTTTTAGAAGCGATGGTCATTACAGCACCTCGCCTTCTGCCAACATTCCGGCTGCCCGGAGTTCCTTCTCGAGCCATCCCGCGCGCGTGTCACCGTTGCGAATGGCGGCAATGCGAGCGGTTTCGGCGTCCAGCTTCTTTTGCGCGAGTTCGACGATACGAGCGACATCGTCCTTGGGAATGACAACCACCCCATCGGCGTCACCAACGATAAGGTCGCCCGGATTCACGTTGGCGCCAGCGGCGGAAATCGGGAAATTGACGCGTCCGGCGACGCCTTTGGTCGGGCCGCACGGATTGAGTCCAGCCGAGAAAACAGGAAAGTCACCGTGAGTGAGTTCATGTGAATCCCGCACGGCCGCGTCGATAACGAATCCGGCAATACCGGTAGCGTGCGCTTGAGTAGCCATGATTTCGCCAATCAACGCGCAGGTAACGTCGCCTTTGCCATCAACGACAATCACGTCTCCCGGTTGCGCTACCGCAAGCGCCGCATGAATTGCCAAGTTGTCACCCGGCCGGACTTCCACGGTCACAGCAGGTCCCGCAACCTGCATCGTCGGAGCGAGCGGCCGCACTCGGCCGTTGAATGTTCCACGACGCCCGGCGACATCCGCAAGAATTGCGGCCTGAAACCTGGCAGCAGCTTTAACAAGTTCCGGGCTGACGCGCGCGATATTGCGATTGATAGACGAATTCGACGTAGTGCTCATTGCCTTAACCTCTCAGGTTGCGTTGTACTGTGTACAACCATGGTGTACGGTATGAAACGATAATAAGCACCCTCGCGTACGACGGCCATCGGCGTTAACCCTTTTACTATACGAAACTACGTTGTATCGTGTACAACATCGGCTGATGCGTTTTACTGTGTAAAATGCGCCGATAGACTGGAATGGGTGAGGAAGAGATGGGAAATGACGGCGTAGCTGCGGTAGAGAAGGCACTATCTCTGCTGGATTGTTTCCGGCCCGGTGTGGAGTCTTTAACTTTGGCTGCCCTCGCGCAAGCGTCCGGAATGCACAAGACAACTGTGTATCGGCTCATGAACTCTCTGGAACGAATGGGGTATGTCGTTCGGTCAGACGCTGGGTCGTACTCTTTGGGCCACCGGGTTCTGTATCTCGGGAAGCTGTACGAGCAGTCGTTCCACCTCTCGGCCATCGTTGAGCCGGTGCTCCATTCTCTTGCGGCTTCGACAAAGGAAAGTGCATCGTATTACGTCATCGATAACACTCAGCGTCTTTGCCTCTTCCGAGCCGAACCTTCCGAAGGATTGAGGGAAACGAGACTCGCTGGCACATCATTGCCGCTAGACGATACGGCTATTAGCCAGGTACTCAGGTATTGGGGATTGGGCCAGCCAATATATGAAAGGCCGCCCAGTTTGCCAATCTTCACTTCGGGCGCCCGCGACGTCCATACTGCGGCATTTGCAACACCGGTATTCGGAGCAGCTGATAAGTTCATGGCGGCGCTAACTCTCTCTGGCCCAGCGTCAAGACTGAACGCTGCCCAAGAGACCGGCGAACTGGTTGGTCCGCAACTTAAAGCGGCCTCGGAACTGTCGAGAAAACTTGGCGCAAGCCTTGCGTTCTGCGAGCGCATGTTCGTCTTTGATTGAAGGAACCGCGGCGCAGAGCGGGTTCATTCCTTACATCGGGCCATCCCGCCCGAGGGCTGCCGGCAGTATCACGCTGACGACAACGGAATGGTTATTCGCTGAAGGCTTCTTGTCCGAGTTGTTCGCGAGAAACATGGCGCACGTCCTTGCCCTTGACGACGTAGATAATGATTTCCCCTATGTTTGTCGCATGGTCGCCAATGCGTTCAATGGCCTTCGCGATGAAAAGGTAGTCCAGCGCAATGGCGACCACTCGCGGGTCGTCCATCATGCAAGTCACCAACTCCTGTATGACCGCACGAAACTGTTCATCGATGGCGTCATCGTCGCGGACGATTTGTGCGGCGGAAGCTGTATCGAGGCGCGCGAACGCATCAAGCGCACGGCGGAGAATAGTTATGGCCATCTCACCGGATTGCGCGATTTCCGTGATATTGATGGCCAGGGCATTGCGGTCTTCTGCAATTCGTCGGGTCCGCTTCGCGACCTTCCGCGCTTCATCCCCAGCACGCTCGAGGTTCGTGACGGTCTTCGAGATGGCCATCAGCAGACGCAGGTCGCGTGCAGCCGGCTGGTACCGCGCGATGATATTGATGCACTCTTCATCGACTTTCGCTTCGAGGGCATTGAGTCGACGCTCGTCCATGATGATTCTGTCGACCAGGTCCAAGTCGAGGTGGTTCAGCGCCTGCATCGCATTGATGACTTGCGATTCAACGATGCCGCCCATCTCAAAAACCTTGGACAATATCCCTTTGATGTCAGCGTCGAATCGACTGGAAAGGTGGTTATCCGGCATCGGAACTCCTGTCAGCCGGCCAGGCTGCTTTATAGTTGCCCCTCGGTTTCATGCCCACTGCAGCACGTAAGGTACGGTGGCAGAAGCTCCACGAAACGTGCGCAGGCATCCAGCGCAGCGGCGAGACCCGGGCTGCAGGGGTGCCCGCTCGGAGCATGTGCAGCTATGATTTTGCTGGCCGACCGGTCTTGACGGTTTCGACCGCAGAAACAGCTGCCAGCAGACTCTCGGGGGTGGGAGCCGAGTCGAGTAAAAGCAGCCCAGCGCGAAGAAGCTCACTCTTTTTCACCGAGACCCCTGCGTCAAGACACTTCTGCTTGAGCGCCGCGATTTTTTCGTAGTCGGACTTCGGCATCGTAAAGCTGTCGCGCACCACCTTCTCTTTCTTCGCGTGCTTCACTTTCACTTCAGCCGTGGGAGCGGCCGACGCCGGCTCGACGGCTACTTCTCGCTTCTGCTTTGCAATCTTTGTCGGAGTCGGTTTCGCTGCTGCTTCGGCGGTCGGTGTCTTTGCCTCTTCTGCCGACCCGCCATCGCCTTTCGCATGGCCGTTGGCATTTTTCGGAAAATGAAAGGCCTTCTTCGTCGGCTTCCTGACGCTAGGTTCGCTCATGACTACCTCCGGACTGATAAACGGTATAAATGTATATACCGTTTTTCAACAGTCCCAGCCTGCGGCGGCGAAGCCCGCGGGCCGAACCGGCCTGCAAGTTATCCACAGAATCTGTCCATAAGACTGTGGACAATTCACGAGCAACCGGCGCAAGTCGCTGAAACCGTTGAATTTGTGCAGTGCGCACTTCGCGCGTGCGTTTGACTCGTCACCAGCAGGGAGGATGGCCCAGTGAAGTAGGCGCCCATCACGGGTCGACATCAAAATCCCCGGGCACAACGACGACAACCAGCCTGCTTGAACGATAGGTCTATTGAGTTTGCATGCAGGTCGGCAACATCGTTTAATGCCTCTCCGCAAGCGCGCGGGAGCCGACTTACGCGACGACAAAAGGCCCGGGCTTGGCACCAGCTTCCACAAGGAAGGATGCAGACGCACTAGGCGCGTAGCAGCTTCGGAATCCGCTCATTGCCCGTCAGAACAACGTCGCCCGGCGGTGCCGCATGTCGAGTTCGGCCAATTGCCGTAGTCTTTCGAACAGTGCTTCATCTGCCTGAGAAATCGAAACCGCCCGGGGGTCTGCTGGGGTACAAGAGCGCTCGACCTCGACACAAACGACAATGTCTCTTGCATTTGGCATTCTGGTGTTTTTGTGTGGCGTGTATTGAATCCGATAAAGCCTCGCGCGCATCTTGGGCTCAGCCCACAGGTCGCTTACCGTTTTGATTCGACCTTCAAACACAAACCGAACCCACATCTTTTCATGCCGAACGGTCGCGTCGGTCATTACCTCTGCGAGAGCCAGGAGTATGAACGGGACGTCATTCAGGTCCAAGTCTGTGCAGGACCATAGGTGGAGCACGTCTGCAACCGCTATGAGATTGACGAACCGCTCAATGGTTAGCGTTCTCACCTGCTCACTCACCACAGCGAAATGAGTCCGCCATTGCGCCGTAAAGGCCCCGCGATGGCGGCTTTCTACTTCAACGTTGCATACGCCTCGGGCGAAAAGCACCGGGGGCTGAACAGCGCTCGTCGTAAGCGGGCACGGCGATGAGGAGAAATGCTGTCGGTGGAAGAACTGGAGTCCGAGTTCGTCGTTTTCCTCAACAATCATCATCTGGCGGCGACAGAATGGGCACCGCGCCAGTTGTCCTCCAGCACCGCGCAATCGAACCTCTTCCCGATAAGAGGCGGCGTCGATATACCGTTCCTCCGCATGATGCAGTGCTAGCGGGAGATGTATTTTGGGATTTTTCAAAATGACGATTGCGCCGGGTTACGTCTCACAAAGCTAGCCACCGGATGCCTGTGTTCCTCGTTCAGGTACAAGTCGATAGGCCATCGTAAAGGCAAAGGCTGCGACTACTTCGGCTCAGCCTCTGGTGCAGCGAAGGTTTAGTGCCTAGCGCGTGCTGACCTGGTATCCGTCATTCAACGTCTTCAGGAATGCAATGATGTCTCGAATGTCAGCGTCGGTCATCGCCGGCTTGTCGCCGAATTTGCGGTCGAACGGAGCGTCCTTGTCGTCGATGTTCGCGCGAAACTGTTTCGGCAAGTCATCGTATTTCTCCGTCTTTCCGTCTGCACCCAGCGGATAAAATTTTTGCGGAGCGGTGTTGCGCTCGTTGTAGAACGCCATGACATCTTCAAGCGAAGTGAATACACCATTGTGGAAGAACACCTTCCGCGTCGATACGTTCCGCAACGTCGGAGTCAGAAACATGCCGCAATACTGCGTCTGGTCTTTCAGGTCTGTACGGAACGGCCCGCAAATACCCATATCGAAGAAACTGCGGTCCTTGTTGGCCGCAAGCTGAGTGTTCCGAGGCACGCCAAGCGCCTCATACTGGTAGTCGGTAAACATCGGCGGAAGGCCGTCTGAGCTGGGCTTCGAAAGATGGCAACCCGCGCAGTTCGCCTTGTCCGGGTCGTTAAACAAACGCAACCCGTGCAATTCTGCCTGGCTGAGCCGCGCCTTGCCTTCGAGCCAGTAGTCGTACTTGCTGGAGTACGGATGGAACGACTGTTCTTCCACCTGGTAGCGAGCCACCGCGAACATCGCCTCAGACATCGCCAACGTCGTGTTCTGGAACACGTTGGAACCAAACAGTTGAAGGAAGTCCTTCTTGTATTGCGTGCGCTGGAGCTTCGCCAGGATGTCCGCTTCGCTTGCATTCGCCATCTCTACGGGATTCAGCATCGGACCTGCAGCCTGAGCTTGCAAAGTATCCGCGCGGCCGTCCCAGAACATCCCGCCCTGCGGAACCATCGCGGGCGCGGCGGGTGCAACGCCGGCATTCTTTTGTGCTCTTGCCACGCCTGAAACCTGGCTTGCAATCTGCGCGAGGTTAGGCGCGTTGTCCGCGTCGCCGGCGTCCGGACCGATACTGAAATTTGGCTGTCGGTACAGATACATAAGCGACGGCGGCGGCCGGTAGCCTTGCTGGGACAAAGACGGACCGCCGAGCTGAACCGCCAGATTATTCGGCGGACCGAAGGCATGTTCCGGGCTGTGGCACGACGCACAGGACTGACGCCCCGAAGCAGAGAGCGTCGGGTCAAAGAAAATCTTCTTCCCAAGTTGCGCCACTGCACTCAACTGAGCTGGTGCTACAGGGCGCTCGAGCTGGATTGGATTCGGGTTCGCGCCTGTAAGACTTTCAACCATTTCGCCGACTGCTGCAGGCGCGCGTGATGGATACAGTAGTGCCGAACCGCAGAGGCCGACGACGATAACGACCATTGCAGTGACAATCCATAAAAGCGCACGTCGAACGCTGAACCGGAATTGGCACTGAATAGGACTTGTTCCGGTCGGACGAGCTGAGGAGGCGGGCATATGAGCAACGACAGGGGAGTCTGGAAACGAAAATGTTGCCAAGCCCCACAGGGCTGGCAACACCGGAGTACTGTTATATCGCGCCGGCACCACGGTGCCGGCGCAGATTGCAGAGCTTAGATGGCAGGCACCGAAGAGACTACGGAGCCGAGGTTCGGGTCGACGAATACAGTCGGGTTGTTGCCGCTGCCGTTGAAGTTGAACATGCCCATGATGCTGCCGGCTGTTGCGTCGAATGAGCCGCCGCCGATACGTTGGCCACCCAGCCAGTTGTCCTCGATGAAGCGAACAACTGATGCCTGGCTAATCGGCGTGTGGTCAACATAGTTGACCTTGGCCCACGGCGAAATCACGAGGAACGGAATGCGCGTGCCCGGACCGCATCGACCGTTGACCGCAGCACCCTTCACGCCGACCGGAGCCGTCCCGGTACCGCATTTGCCGGCACCGTTCAGCTGGTCCGCCTGGGCGTCGAACGACGAGCTCGTCGGATTCGCATAGGCATGGTCGTACCAGCCATCCGAATCGTCCCATGCGACGATAACCGCGGTGCTCTTCCAGTCAGGCTGTTGCTGCAGGAAGTTCACCACCTTGGCCGTGAACGCCTGTTCGTCGAGCGGATCGGAGTAGCCAGCATGGCCATCCTGAAACGCCGGGGCTTTGATGAAGCTCACGGACGGATAGTTGCCCGCTTTCACTGCGGCAAAGAAATCGTCAGAGTCGTACTGGTGATTAGCCGGTTCCGGCGTCTTACCGTCGGGCAACGTAGTAAAGCCAACGGTCGACATCGAGTTCGGGCGCGTGTGCTGCGGATTGGCCGTCGAGGCGTAGTATTGGAACCAGTTATGGTGCGGGATGTAGTCGGCTGTCGCCTGACCGACTGCCGGAGCCACAGTACTGCGCTTGCACCCGGTCGTGCCGTTGCTGTTGGCCGTCGAGAGGTTAAAGCCGCCCATGAAGCCGCCCCAGGTAATGTTCTTGGCGTTGAGCAGGTCGCCGATGTTCTTGCCGGACATCAGAATCTGGTCAGTAGTGCTGGAGCACAGGTCGTTTGCGGGGTCGGCGTCATTGATTAGCGTGATGCCACCTTGACCGTCGTTCACGTAGTACGAATGTGATGCGGTCGTGAGGTTAAACGGCTGCTGGCTGGTCTTGACCAGTTGCACTCCGTTAGTCTGGCCAGAGATTACCTCCAGAGCGCCCGGTGTTGACGGTCCAAACGTGTCCGTATAAGCGTTGTCGCTCATCGCAAAATGCTGAGCATAGTTCCACAGGGCCGTCACGGTATTACCATCGTAGTAGCCCATGACCTGGCCGGTCGTGCCGAATGCACCTGCTCCGCCACTCGACCCCTTACCGGTATAAAACGGGAACAAGTCGGCGGCACCATTGTTATACGCCTGCTGCTCTGCCGTATATGCGTGGTTCTGGTCGGCAGTTGCCGCCTGCGTGCGGTCCAGACGGAACGGATTCGCGGCGCCCGCGCCGTTCAGAGTATTGATGAAGTTCGGATTATTTGTCAGGAGCGAGCCGCTCAAACCGTTGACCGTTGGCGTGCCGGCAGCGGCCGTGAACGCGGGTTCGCCCGATGGGTTGGTCGCGTTCGGGTACGTCGCAAAGTAATGGTCAAACGAGACGTTCTCGTTATAAATCACAACCACGTGCTTGATGGGCGTTGCCGTCGTCAGCTGGTTCTGTGCTGAGACCGGGGTTATTGTGTTGTCATTGCCGCCGCAAGCATAAAGCGAGACGGCTAAGGCAATGCCTGACACGCCGAACAGGAAGGCTCGAGAAAACATATACGCTAACTCCGATGTCGTTCTGCTATTTGTTTTTCGCCCGCCCTTAGAGTGCCAAATGAGCGAGCGTGTGGAGACCGTTCAGAAACCACAATCATTTAAGCAGGCGGCCGTGACGCCGAAATGGCGCTTTATTTACCCAACCCTTACGCAAAATTAGCTGCGAAAGAACATTGAATGGTTGCCGCAAAGAAGGGCTCTTCTTGCGGTCAGAGATAGCGCCGAGCCAAAGGTCTTGGTGCGCGCAGCCTGCACGTCATGTCGCGGCGCCATTGTCACACCCAAGACCGACAAATTCGGAGGAAAACCATGGACCAAGCGAGGTATGAAGATGCAATCAATCGGTTGATTGCTGCGGCAGAGCTGGTAGTAGCTGGTGCGTCGGAAGAGCAGAGACTGGATGCTCTCGGGATGTTGGCGTTCTTCCGACTTCGGCGCACACGCATCGCCGAGCAGGACCTTCCACGAATCTTGAACGAAGAGCTCTTTGCGCAAACCGCGACCGCGGCACTTACGATGGCCGGGCGCAAGGAGCTTCTCGCGGCATCTGCGCTTCTCGAGCAAGCGCGGACGCTGGTTGGGGCTAGCTAGCTCCGACGGGTCGTTAAAGCCCAAGCGGGTCGTCCTCTTCCGTCTGCCCGTCGAGATATCGCCTTGTCCTTTCGTCCAACTCTTGCCGCTAAGTCGTGACGGACCCGTCATCGACGATGTACTCGCCGTCATGGCACCGCGCACCGCGCAGGTCTCTGTTTTCCAGCAGACGTCTAACATGCGACCGGCTCACAAATAGGAACTTCGCGACTTCATCAACGGTCATGCCTCTGCTCCTTTAGAGGCGGGCAACTGAACGAGCTGTCCCCAGTTACTTTTTGTTTCTTGTAAATGTCGGCATCTTGCGAGACGCGTGAAAGGTCTTCAAGCGCCTTACGGCCGCGCTGCTTTGCTGTCGAGCGATACGCTTCAGCGTCTGTGCGTGCGACCGTGTGCCTGCCATCCGAACTTGCGTTTGTGGGCAGTTTGCCGTCGCGGATTAGCTTAACGACATACATTGGCGTCACATTCAATGCGGCAGCGACTTCGGCGACGGTCATCGCTTGTTTCATGTTCGCTCCCATAGGAACAGTGGCAACCGGCGTGGTTAACGCCTTCGACACGCGGCGATGCCAATTGAACAAGTAGATACGCTTCGAGCCGTTGCGCCTAAGCTCGACGCGTTCGGCACGTCCGAGCAACCGTATTGCCTGATCGTCGGCGGCGGGCAAGGCGGCATCGGGCTCGGCGCGCGGCTGCGGCAGCTTGGCGTGCCGACCATCATCATCGACAAAAACGAGAGGCCGGGCGACGCATGGCGCAAGCGCTACAAGACGCTCTGTCTGCACGATCCGGTCTGGTACGACCATATGCCCTATCTGCCCTTTCCGGACAACTGGCCGGTTTTCACACCGAAGGACAAAATCGGCGACTGGCTCGAGATGTACACGAAGGTCATGGAGCTGAACTACTGGGGCTCGACCGTGTGCAAATCCGCACGCTACGACGAGGCCAAGGGCGAATGGATCGTCGAAGTCGAACGGGAAGGCCGCAATCTCACGCTTCGGCCGAAGCAACTCGTGCTCGCCACCGGTATGTCCGGCAAGCCGAATATCCCGAGCTTCAAGGGCATGGACGTGTTCAAGGGCGAGCAGCATCATTCGTCGCGGCATCCCGGTCCGGACGCGTATCACGGTAAGAAAGTCGTCGTGATCGGCGCGAACAATTCGGCTCACGACATCTGCGCGGCCCTGTGGGAAGCCGGCGTCGACGTGACCATGGTGCAGCGCTCGTCCACGCACATCGTCAAATCGGATTCGCTGATGGAGTTCGCGCTCGGCGATCTTTACTCGGAGCGCGCGGTGGCGGCGGGCATGACGACCGCGAAGGCTGACCTGACCTTTGCTTCCATTCCGTATGCGAT
>NZ_AWZT01000054.1 GCF_000472525.1 Paraburkholderia dilworthii | reverse complement strand
CACACCGCACACCGCACACCGCACACCGCACACCGCACACCGCACACCGCACACCGCACACCGCACACCGCACACCGCACACCGCACACCGCACAGCCCCCACCCTCATCAGCGCCGCGCATTCAGCACCACTTGCGTCAGCACGCCGGCCACGAGGCCCCAGAACGCCGAGCCGATGGACAGCAGCGTGAGCCCCGACGCCGTCACCATGAACGTGACCAGCGCCGCTTCGCGCTGCCTGACGTCCTGCATCGCGTTGGCGAGGCCGCTCATGATCGAGCCAAACAGCGCCAGCGCCGCGACCGACACAACCAGTTCGCGCGGGAACGCCGCGAACAGCGCCGCAATCGTCGCACCGAAAATACCGGCGATCAGGTAGAAGATGCCGCACCACACCGCGGCCGTGTAGCGCTTGGCGCGGTTCTCATGCGCTTCGGGACCGGTGCAGATTGCCGCCGTGATCGCGGCAAGATTGATGCCGTGCGAGCCGAACGGCGCGAGCACCAGCGACGCGATCCCGGTCGTCGAGATCAGCGGCGCAGAGGGCGTGCTGTAGCCGTCCGCGCGCAGTACGGCGATGCCGGGCACGTTCTGTGACGCCATCGCGACCACGAAGAGCGGAATACCGATACTGATGCTCGCGGCGAGCGAAAACGCCGGCATCGTGAACACCGGATGCGCGAGCGCCACCTGAAAGTGGCTGAAATCGAGCAGCCCGAGTACGCCCGCGGCGATGGTGCCGGCGACCAGCGTCATCGGAATCGCGTAACGCGGTGCGATGCGTTTGACGACCAGGTAGGTGAAAAACATCGTCAGAACGAGCGCCGTCTGGAACTGCGCGGCGCGAAATATCTGGATGCCGATCTCGAACAGGATGCCCGCCAGCAGCGCGGCCGCGATGCCCGCCGGAATTTTCTTCATCAGCGTGTCGAACCAGCCCGTCAGGCCGACCACGGTCAGCAGCAGCGCGCAGACGATAAACGCACCGATCGCCTGCTCGTAAGGCACGTGCGGCAATGACGAGACCAGCAGCGCCGCGCCGGGCGTCGACCAGGCAATCACGATCGGTGCGCGAAAATGCAGCGAGAGACCGATTGTGCACACGGCCATGCCGATCGACAACGCCCAGATCCACGACGAAATCTGCGCGTTCGTCAGATGCGCGGCCTGGCCGGCCTGGAACATCAGCACGAGCGAACTGGTGTAGCCGGTCATCATCGCGACGAAACCGGCGACGATGGTGGACAGGGAAGTATCGGCGAGCGGATTTAAGCGGCCAGGAGGCATGCCGGCAGGGGACAATTCAGGCGATGGCGAGCGGCTCATGCAAATGCTTTCTTATCGTTGGGGGAAGAGCGTTACGGGACTACTTGCTCAGCATGCGCGTTGCGGACTCGAGCCCCGCGAGCGTGAGCGGATACATGCGTTGGCCGAGCACTTCGCGGATTGCGCTGACGGACTGGCGGTAGGCCCATAAGCCTTCCGGTTCCGGATTGAGCCACGCATGATGCGGGAAGTGGTCGGCGAGGCGGCGCAGCCATACCGCGCCGGCTTCCGCGTTGTTGTATTCGACGGAGCCGCCTGGCTGCAGCACTTCGTAAGGGCTCATCGTCGCGTCGCCGACGAAGATCAGCTTGTAGTCCGGCGTGAATTTGTGCAGCACGTCCCAGGTCGCGATGCGCTCGGTGTGACGGCGGCGGTTGTTCTTCCACAGGAAGTCGTACACGCAATTGTGGAAGTAGTAGAACTCGAGGTGCTTGAACTCGGCCTTCGCGGCAGAAAAGAGCTCCTCAGTGCGCTTGATGTGATCGTCCATCGAGCCGCCTACATCGAGCAGCATCAGCACCTTCACCTTGTTGTGCCGCTCGGGCACCATCTTCAGGTCGAGCCAGCCGGCGTTGGCGGCAGTGCTGCGGATCGTGTCCGGCAGATCGAGCTCTTCGGCGGCGCCTTCGCGCGCGAAGCGGCGCAAGCGGCGCAGCGCCACCTTGATGTTGCGCGTGCCGATCTCCACCTGGTCGTCGTAATCGCGATACGCGCGCGCTTCCCACACTTTCACGGCCGTGCGGTTGCCCGACGAGTCGCCGCCGATGCGCACGCCCTCCGGGTTATAGCCGCCATTGCCGAACGGCGACGTGCCGCCCGTCCCGATCCATTTGTTACCGCCTTCGTGACGCTCTTTCTGTTCGTCGAACAGTTGCTTCAGGCGTTCCATGAGCTTGTCGATGCCGCCCATTGCTTCGATCTGCGCCTTTTCTTCCGGCGACAGATCGCGTTGCAGCTTTTTCTTCAGCCAGTCGAGCGGGACGTCGAAGGCGAGTTCGGAAGTCTGCGCGACGCCGTTGAAATACGCGCCGAACGCCTGGTCGAACTTGTCGAAGTACTGCTCGTCCTTTACGAGCGTCATGCGCGCGAGGTAGTAGAACTCGTCGAGCGACGGCGCAATCACGTTGGCTTTGAGCGCCTCGAGCAGCGTCAGATATTCCTTCACCGACACGGGCAGCTTTGCGGCGCGCAGCGAGTAGAAGAAGTCGATCAGCATGCTGGATCCTCTGCGGCGGTGGCGCCACGTGGCGCGTTCATTTGCGGTCGCTCGATGGTGGCTTAACAGTACTTAACGGCACTTAGCGGTGGCTTGGCGATGATCCGGCGGTGGCTCGATGGCGGTTCGGTGGCGGTTCAACGGTAACTCAGCGGTTATTGCGGTTCATGAAAATCAGCCGCTCGAACAGACTCACGTCCTGTTCGTTCTTCAGCAGCGCGCCGTGCAGCGGCGGAATGATCTGCTTCTGATCCGACGAGCGCAGCGCTTCGGGCGGGATGTCCTCGGCGAGCAGCAGCTTGAGCCAGTCGAGCAGTTCAGACGTGGACGGCTTTTTCTTCAGCCCGGCCACGTTGCGCAGTTCGAAAAAGCTCTGCATGGCCGCGGCCAGCAGTTCCTTCTTGATGCCAGGGTAATGCACCTCGACGATCTGCTGCATAGTGACCGGATCGGGGAACTTGATGTAATGGAAAAAGCAGCGGCGCAAAAACGCGTCGGGCAACTCTTTCTCGTTGTTCGACGTGATGATGACGAGCGGACGCTGTTTCGCGCGGATCAACTCGTGCGTCTCGTACACGTAGAACTCCATGCGGTCGAGTTCGCGCAGCAGGTCGTTCGGAAACTCGATGTCGGCCTTGTCGATCTCGTCGATCAGCAGCACCGTTTGCTTGTCCGACTCGAACGCCTGCCACAACACGCCCTTGACGATGTAGTTGCGGATGTCTTTCACGCGCTCGTCGCCGAGTTGCGAATCGCGCAGGCGCGACACCGCATCGTATTCGTACAGACCCTGCTGCGCCTTGGTGGTGGATTTGATATGCCATTGCAAAAGCGGCATGCCGAGCGCGGCGGCGACTTCTTCGGCCAGCATGGTCTTGCCGGTGCCGGGCTCGCCCTTGATCAGCAGCGGGCGCTTGAGCGTCATCGCGGCATTGACCGCGAGCTTGAGGTCGTCGGTGGCGACGTACTGCGATGAGCCTTCGAAACGCATGGCGAGATGCTCTTTGGGCGGAAAAAACCCAGTATAAGTCAGAAGCCCTGTTGGCCTGAAACGGGCTCGCGTAAGGTTCCACCCGCGGTCGCGCGAGTGCCGCCCGGTCCCACGGCGCGCGGAAAAAGGGCCGCAAAAAGGCTTGTCGCACGCGGCCCGCGGCCGTGGCCCCGCTCGCTCGCTGCGGCCGGCCGCGCCGGTCCGCCGCGCCGCAGGCCCCGCGCGGTGGACGTTCGGCGCGGCGTCGCGGTACAATTAGCCCGATTTTTTTGGCCTGCGTGGCTCCAATAAGAATAACGGCGCGGGCCGTTGCCTTTTTGGGCGCCCGTTTCCCCTCAAGCCAGGTTACATGCTATGAATAAATTCGTCGGCAAACACGTCGTGATCGCAGCGCTGTCGGTGCTCGCGGGCTATGCGGCCAGTGCGCAGGCAGCCGATGTCGTCGGCAACGCGAAAGCGGGCCAAGGCAAGGTCGCGATGTGTATTGGCTGCCACGGCATCCCTGAATATCGCACGGCTTACCCTGAGGTCTACCGCGTGCCCATGCTCGGCGGCCAGAATCAGGCGTACCTCGAAAACGCTCTGCGCGGCTACAAGAAGGGCGATCGCCACTTCGAAACGATGCACGCCATCACCGCGTCGCTATCGGATCAGGACATCGCCGACATCGCTGCTTACTACGCGGCGCAAAATTCCTCATCGAAGAGCAATCCCGACAAGTGATCGGCTGCGGTTATCCAACCAGTCACACGGCTATTAAATTCGCGGGATAGGAGAATTCATGAATAAGCCCCAACAGGCACTCCACACGGTGTTCAAGGCTGCATGCGCGTCGGCGGCAGTATTCGGTCTCGTTGCAGCGGGCGTCGCGCACGCGGCCGACGCCGGCAACGGCAAGGTGCTGTCCGAGAGCCACAACTGCGCGGCATGTCACGGCGCCAACCTGAACAAGCCGGTGAGCCCGGAATATCCGAAGCTCGCCGGTCAGCACTCCGATTACGTCTACTGGGCGCTGCGTCAGTATCAGATGGGTAACGGCAACCCGCACATGGGCCGCAACAACGCGATCATGCAGGCGCAGGTGCAAAGCCTGTCGCAATCGGACATGAAAGACATCGCGGCTTATATCGAATCGCTGAACGGCGATCTCGTACAGAAGAAGTAAGCGCGCCGCGCCATACCGGCGCCGCTTCGCGATTGCACGACACCCCGCTTCGGCGGGGTGTCGTGCGTTTGGGCGCGTGTGTTTGCGTGAGTGGCTGGCTCCGGGATGCTGAGCCGGCTGATTGTGGTTGCTTTTTCGGGCTTCTGCTCGGGTTGCTATGCCATTGCGCCCACTCCATGCGTTCCTTGCTCCCGGCTCGTTGCGGCTAGTCGCGCGTTGCGCGCCGTTCGATTCGCTGCAAATACGCGTCGGTGTCCGGCGGCATGCCCGTACGTTGCGCTTCCCAGATGGTTTCGCCGAGACATTCCATGATCGCGTGCTGCGCGTCGTGCGTCGACCCGAGGCGGGCGGCGAGACGCTCGTGGGCGGCGCGGATGCCGGGCGGCTGGTCGATCGACAACTGTTCGCTGATGGCCAGATGCATCGACAGATGCAGGAACGGATTGGTCTGCCCGCGTTCCGGCGAGTAGTCCTGAGCCTGGGCCGCGTCGGTATCGGTCAAATCCGCGTGATACTCGGGATGCTCGATGATCCAGTCGGCGGCGATCGCTTCGAGCGGCGTCAGAATCTCGCCCTGACGCTGCTTGCGCCAGGTCTCGGTGAAAAATTGACGGACTTCGTCGCGGCTGGGATTGAACATCGTCGGACCGGTGAATTGAGTGGGAGTAAAAGAAGAGCGCGGCGCACGCGGGCGACAAGAGGCCGTTGCAACAGATAGGCGCAGCGAGGGCCGTCTGCGAGGCCGCTGCCATCATGTATAACGCGGCATTTTACGCGCCGGTGCCGCGGCCTGCTGAGAACGCGCCCGCTCAAAGATCGGGCGGCGGCGTCTTTGGCCGGAATTCGCAAAGCGGCTCTATCACGCAATGCCAGCACTCCGGCCGACGCGCCTTGCACACATAGCGGCCGTGCAAGATCAGCCAATGATGCGCGTCCTTCTTGAACTCGGCGGGCGTGAATTTTTCGAGCGCTGCTTCGACTGCCCGGACGTCCTTGCCCGGGGCGAGACCGGTTCGATTCGCAACCCGAAAGATGTGCGTATCGACGGCGATAGTCGGATGGCCGAACGCCGTGTTCAGAATGACGTTGGCTGTTTTGCGGCCGACGCCGGGCAGGCTTTCCAGCGCCTCGCGGTCTTCGGGCACTTCGCCGCCGTACTGATCGAGCAGAATGCGGCAAGTCGCGATCACGTTTTTGGCCTTGTTCCGGTACAGGCCGATCGTCTTGATGTAGTTCGCGACGCCTTCCTCGCCGAGTTCGAGGACTTTCCGTGGTGTGCTCGCGACCGGAAACATCTTGCGCATCGCCTTGTTGACCGACACGTCCGTCGCCTGCGCGGAAAGCAGCACGGCAATCAGCAGTTCGAACGGGGTGGTGTACTCCAGTTCGGTCGTGGGGTGCGGATTGATGCTCTGAAGCGTTTCGTAGATGGCGCGGCGTTTGTTCGCGTTCATGCTGAGCGTGGCGGATGCTGTTAGCGCGGATTGCGCGTGCTGGCCGGTGTGGACGGCGTCGGGTTGCCGGCGGGGGCGTCGGCGGGCTTGCCCGCAGCTTCGTTGGCAGGTTCGTCGGCAGGTTCGTCGGCGAGTTTTTCGGACGGCTTTTCGGCGAGTCCAAGACGGCGGCGGCGTGCTTCGGCCGCGTCGATCTGCGCCTGCACGTCCTCGCTCACCTGCTCGGTGTTCAGTGGACCCTGGCCTTTGGCGGCCAACTCTTCCTTCTTCTTGCGCGCACGTTCAAGCGCAGCCTGGATGATCGCGCGTTTTTTTGCTTCGGCGTCGTCAGCAGCGCTTGCGGGCGATGCCGCTGGCGCATTGCCCGGCGGCACGCCAGCAGCCGTAGTGGCGCCCGCGCTGCTTCGCCGCGCCGCAACACGTGCTTCGGCCGCTTCGCGCTCGCGCGCGAGACGCGCGTCGCGCCGGTTGTGCCGCTCGCGCGCGGCGTCGGCCAGCGGCTGGCTCCAGGCGTCCCAGCCAGTCGCCTCGCCGGTGACAGGCGGCATCGAAATGCAATCGACCGGGCAGGGCGGCACGCACAGATCGCAACCGGTGCACAGGTCGGCGACCACCGTATGCATCTGTTTCGGTGCCCCAACTATTGCGTCGACCGGACATGCTTGCATGCACAGCGTGCAGCCGATGCAAAGCTGCTCGTCGATAACCGCCAGCGGCCGCGGCCGTTCGACGCCATTGGCGGAATTGAGCGGAATCAGCGGTTTGCCGAGCAGGGCGGCGAGGCGCGCGACGCCTTCGGCGCCGCCCGGCGGGCACTGGTTGTAGTTCGCTTCGCCGCATGCGACGGCCTCGGCATACGGACGGCACGCCGGAAAACCGCACTTGGTGCACTGCGTCTGGGGAAGCAGATCTTCGATGCGATCTGCGAGTGTTTTGAGCTCTGTCACGGTCACGATATGGGGCCAAGCGGGACTCGGCGGGCGGCCGCACAGCTTGAACTAAATAGCACATTATCGCCGATTTCCCCAATTGCCATTGGCAATCCATGTGCCATAATCGAAGCGCTTTTTTCGAAAGACCGCAGAAGGGTTTTCCCCCAACCAGCCCGTTCAGTGCTGTCGGTGCAAGGCCCGAGGAGAGGCCGGCGGCGCGATCCGGAAAACGCGGCTCACGAAGACAATGCCACCATGAATCAGCCGAAAATCAAAAGAGATCCTGAAGGCACCCGGCGCCGCATTCTGCTTGCGGCAGCCGAAGAGTTTGCAAATGGTGGGCTATTCGGCGCGCGCGTCGATCAGATCGCCCGCCGCGCGGAGACGAATGAACGCATGCTCTACTACTACTTCGGTAGCAAGGAGCAGCTTTTCACTGCAGTACTCGAGCACGCGTTCAGCGCGCTCAACGAAGCGGAACGCACGCTCGAACTGAACGGCATTGCGCCGGTCGAGGCCGTTACACGCCTTGCGCATTTTGTCTGGGATTACTATCGCGACCATCCCGAGCTACTGCGCCTCGTCAATAACGAAAATCTGCACGAGGCGCGTTATATGCAGAAGTCGACGCGCATCCGCGAAATGATTTCTCCGATCGTCGCCACGCTCGGCGGCATCCTCGAGCGAGGTCAGCGCGCGGGACTGTTTCGCACGAACGTCGATCCGCTGCGTTTCTATGTGACGCTGTCCGGCATGGGCTATTACATCGTGTCCAACCGTTTCACGCTCGAAGCCACGCTTGGCCGCGATTTCAGCAGTGCGAGCGAACGCAGCGAAGTGATTCAGATGAACACCGAACTACTACTCGCTTATCTGTTGCGAAAGTAGGGCGACGTTTGATGTGTCGGCCTTGCAAAGTTCAGAGCGGTAGAGGCGCTTCACAATCCCGCTCGGAGCAGGTCTTAAGGCAGGCCAGAAAAGTTAGGCCCGAAGTAGTAGGCCAACAGTAGTAGGCCCACAAGAAAACGGCCTCCCATCAGGAGGCCGTTCGTATGGACTGCATAAGCGCCGCTCAGACTTCGGCTTTTTCCTTCACGACTTTCGGCGCCTTGTTGTGCTCGAGGATGAAGTCGCGCAACTGCGGATAAATAATCGTGCGCCAGCGGCGGCCCGAAAAAATACCGTAGTGCCCGCACTTTTCCGCCGTGAAGTGGCGCTTGTCCTTCTCCGGAATGCCCGTGCACAACTCATGCGCGGCATAGGTCTGGCCGTCGCCGGAAATATCGTCCAGTTCGCCTTCGATCGTGAACAGCGCGGTCTTCGTAATGTCTTGCGGCCGCACGCGTTCGCCGGCGACGTCCCACGTGCCTTCAGCGAGGCGGAACTCCTGGAACACGACGCGGATCGTGTCGAGATAGTAATCGGCGTCCATGTCGAGCACCGCGTTGTACTCGTCGTAGAAGCGGCGATGCGCTTCCGCGTCGTCTTCGTCGCCGCGCAACAGGCTCTGGTAGAAGTCCCAGTGCGAAGCCGCGTGACGTTCCGGGTTCATCGCGACGAAGCCCGTGTGCTGCAGAAAGCCAGGATAGACCTTACGGCCCACGCCCGGATAGTTCGGCGGCACCGTGAAGATCACGTTGTTCTCGAACCACTCGTACGAATGCTGCGTCGCGAGCGAGTTCACCGAAGTCGGGCTCTTACGCGCGTCGATGGGGCCGCCCATCATGGTCATGGTGCGCGGCGTGTCTTCGCCGCGGCTCGCCAGCAGCGAAATGGCGGCGAGCACCGGCACGGTCGGCTGGCACACCGAAATCACATGCAGATTCTTCGCGCCGATATGGCGGATGAATTCCTGGATGTACGCAACGTAGTCGTCGAGATGAAACTCGCCGTCTTCGAGCGGCACCATGCGCGCGTCGATCCAGTCGGTTAGATAGACCTTGTGGTCCTGCAACAACGTGCGCACTGTGTCACGCAGCAGCGTGGCATGGTGGCCCGACAACGGCGCGCACACCAGCACCACCGGCTCGTCCTTGAGTTGGGTCACGGCGTCGCTGTCGTCGGCGAAACGCTTGAAGCGCATCAGACGGCAGAACGGCTTCTCGATGATCGTCTGCTCGATGATCGGGATGTTGTGACCGTCTTTGACGATCTGATGGAGATTGAACTCCGGCTTTTCGTAATCTTTGCCGAGCCGGTAGAGCAGTTCGTAACCGGCGGAGAGGCGCGTGGCGCCAGGCACGTAGGCCAGCGGGCTGGCAGGGTTCGCGAACGATTTGGACGCGGCCTGAGCCCAGGCGGTAAGCGGGCTCAGCATAGCCCGCTGGAATTCGTGCAGTTGGTAGAGCATGGGTGCTCCGTTTTAGGCGGTTCGCATGGGGCTTCGCAAACACGCGTGTGGCGTTGCGGCAGGCCATTCTGGTTGTTGGCACATTATTTTTGGCCGACAGACGGTTCGATCATATAGAAACAACTGATATTGTGCAATGCAGCAATCTATCGGGGTTCATCCGTGAAAATGTCTTCAAATCATGCTACTGGCGATGTTGCCGTGCCGCTATCCGGGCTTGCAGCAGCCTCAAGTTGCCGACTGGTCTGTGCCGTTATGAGACGGCTGGCCGGTCGCCCGCGCCATCGCCTGTTCATGCTTCATCAGGTTCAGGCCGGTGTTGACTAGCGCCACATGCGAGAAAGCCTGCGGGAAATTGCCGACGAGGCGCTTCGCGGCCGGGTCGTATTCCTCCGCGAGCAGCCCGACGTCGTTGCACAGTCCGAGCAGCCGTTCGTACATGACGATCGCTTCATCGAGGCGGCCTTGCAGCGCCAGATTGTCCACCATCCAGAACGAACAAGCCAGAAACGTGCCTTCCCCCGGCGGCAGGCCGTCGTCGTATTCGGTCGTGCGGTAGCGCATCACGAAGCCGTCATGCATCAGATCTCGCTCGATTGCGTCCACGGTGCCCTTTACTCGCGGATCCTTCGGCGGCAGGAAGCCGACGAGTGGCATAAGCAGCACGCTTGCATCCAGCTGGTCGCTGCCGTAAGCCTGTGAAAACGCGTTGCGCGCCGGATTCCATGCCTTTTCGCAGACTTCGGCGTGAATCTGCGCGCGAGTGGCGCGCCATTCGTCGAGCGGGCCTTCGAGCTTGAACATTTCCGCCGATGCAAGCGCGCGGTCGAACGCGACCCACGCCATCACCTTCGAAAACGTGAAATGCTGGCGCCCGCCGCGCGTCTCCCAGATGCCTTCGTCGGGTTGCTGCCAGATCGTGCCCAGGTGGCGCAGCAGCGCGCACTGCACATTCCACGCGGTGTCGTCCGCCTGCAAGCCGCCGACGCGCGCCAGATGGAGCGCGTTCATCACTTCGCCATACACGTCCAGCTGAAGCTGACCGACGGCGTTGTTGCCGATCCGCACCGGCTTCGCCCCCTGATAGCCAGGCAGCCAGTCGATCTCGAACTCGGACAGGCGCCGCTCACCGGCGAGCCCGTACATGATCTGCAACTGGTCGGGCGCGCCGGCCGTGACCCGGCCGAGCCAGCTGCGCCATGCGCGCGCCTCGTCGTAATAGCCGCCGCGCATCAGCGCGAGCAGTGTGATGGTGGCGTCGCGCAGCCAGCAATAGCGGTAGTCCCAGTTGCGCGTGCCGCCCAGCTGTTCCGGCAGCGACGTGGTGGGCGCAGCGACGATCCCGCCGGTCGGCTCGTAGGCGAGCGCCCTGAGCGTGATCAGCGAGCGGCGGATCGGCTCCGCCCATCTTCCTTCGATGGTGCCGCGCGCCGTCCATTCGAGCCAGTGATTCTCGGTACGCGCCAGCGCCGTATGCGGATCGCGCGCGGGCGGAAGCCGCAGATGCGAGGCCGAATAAGCGAGCGAGAAGGGCACGCGCTCGCCTTCGCTGACGGTGAATTCGGCGACGGTTTTCATATTTTCGCCGCGCAGGTCGACGGGCGTGCGCAGCACCGCGTTATCCGGGCCGACGATCGCGCGGATGCCGCTCTCGTTCTTCAGACGGTCCACCCACGGAATCGAAAAGCCGTAGTCGAAGCGCAGCACCAATTCCATTTTCATGCGCACGGTGCCGCGTTTGCCGACGACGATGCGCACCATCTCCGACCAGCCGTTGCCGGGCGGCATGAAGTCCACGAGCGTGACCGCGCCTTCGGGTGTTTCGAAGTCGGTTTCGAGGATCAGCGTCTCGCCGCGATAACGGCGGGTGGTGGTGGCGGGCGTGTCGGAGTCGGGGCAGATCTGCCAGCGGCCGTTCTCCGGCGTGCCGAGCAGCGCGGCGAAGCAGGCTCCGGAGTCAAAGCGCGGCCAGCAGAGCCAGTCGACGGAACCTTCGCGGGAGACCAGCGCGGCCGTGTGGCCGTCGCCGATGAGCGCATAGTCTTCAATAAGTGCAGGCATGTTGCGTTTCAGTAGCAGGTGCGGCGATGTTGGCCGCGCCCCGTTCGTTGTTCTTTGCGGACTCGCGCGATGGCTTTTGGTTCATCGGGCAATGCGGCAAAACGCGGGTTGGTAAATGTCAAACCTATGCCTACAATCGGTAATCCAGCCGGTGCGGAAATCTTCCTGATTTTGCGAACTGGCTTGCCCATCGCGCATGCACACGCCGTTTCGAGGACGAAAGCCATGCTGAATCCGTCAAAATCCGACTGCATCACGATTCTCTCCGCCGCGAGCCAGCTTGCGGACGATTCAATGTTGCCGCTCGATCACGGCCGCCTCGGTCTTAGCCTCAACGGCATGCAGACCGCCGCGAGTTTTCTGATCGAACGAGCCTGCTTCCGGCGCTACCAGGAAGGTGATGGCCATTATGCCGTCGGCGCGCTGTCGCTGCAGGGGCGCTGGCGTCTCGAGCAGCTTTCGAACGGCTAACTCCCGCGTCTAGTCTTGCGTTCAATACGCACGATGCGCACGCGATTCCACGCGGTCCCACGCGACTCATATCCGGGCCGCCCGGATGCTGCTTCGCGCATGAACGCCTGACATCTACTGCCGGTTCACGGCAATGACCGGCGCGGTCGAGTCCGCGCATGCGCGTCGTTCAGCGTTCGCGGACGTTCATGCGCCGTTGCGCGGGCGATGCTCGCATCTGCAGGCGCGGCATCGGCTTCGCACGGACAGGCGCCGGGCCGTGTTGCGCCCGGCTGCCGCCGTCAGAAGTGCGACGATCCCACGCCAAAAATGCCAATGATCCCGATGATGATCAAATAGAGCGCGACGATGTAGTTCAACAGCCGCGGCATCACGAGAATCAGAATGCCGGCGATCAACGAAACCAGCGGGCCCAGGCTGAGTGTGACGTTCATGAAGACTCCGTAGTGTGATAACACGCGATTAAAAAGGTCCAGCCCAGGCGGGACAATTGCTACCGATGCAGCGGCTGTCGACACAGCGGCTGTCGATGCAGCGGCTGTCGACACCCAGCCGCCGACGCAACACCAATGCTGCGAGAAGACAAACCGCCGGACGCCAGCCAGCGGGTCGCGCGGCCCCGCCTCGCTGCATGAACCGTTGCAACACTTCTATACTTGCTCGACAAGACCAACGCTCGACCGCCGCGCGGCAGACCAGAGACACCATTACAACCGATTCATGCAAATAACCGATGTAGAGGAGGTCGTATGCTTCGTCGTCACCGGGCCGCTGTGCGCGCCGCTCCAGGAGCTCCACGTGCTCCTGGCATTAACCAGCCTTCTTCGTATTCCGATGCGGGCTTCCCTTCACGCCGCGCGCGCAGATGGACTGCGATGCACTGCGCCCGCTCGATCATAAAAGGTTTCGCGCTCATGGTCTCGATTGTCGCTTCGCCCGCATTTGCGCAGGAGGCCGGCGCGGCTCCGGCCGACGGCGTCTATGACATGCTGGTCGGTACTTATACCGGCGGCAAGAGTGAGGGCTTGTACGTCTATCGCTTCGACACGAAGACTGGCGACGCGACGCGCGTCTCGGTCGCGCAGACGGTCAATCCGTCGTATCTGGTGGTGAGCCGCGACCACCGGTTCGTCTATGCCGTCAATGAACTGCCCGGCGACAACGGACCGGCCAGCCAGCGCGGCGGCATCAGCGCGTTTCGCTTCGACGCCGCGAGCGGCCAGTTGAGCTTCCTCAACAAGGTTTCCGCCGACGGCAACGATCCGTGCTACCTGAGCCTCTCGCCGGACGGCAAATATCTGCTCGCTGCGAACTATTCGGTGGCGGCCGATCCGGGCGGCAGCTTCGCGGTGTTTCCGGTGCAGGCGGACGGCCAGCTCGGCGCGTCGGTGCTGACCGTGCATCATGAGGGCGGTGGTCCGGTGAAAGGGCGCCAGGACAACTCGCATGTGCACTCCACTGTGTTTTCGCCGGACGGACGTTATCTGTTCGCGCAGGATCTGGGCGCCGACAAGCTCTATTCATACCGCTACACGCCCGACGGCAGCCGCGGCCTGTTCGGCCCCACCGACTGGCGCTACACGCAGGAAAAGCCGGGCACCGGCCCCCGGCATCTGGTGTTCGGCGCCGATGGTAAGCATGCGTATCTGACGAGCGAGCTCGCCGCCACCGTCAGCACCTTCAATTACGACGACGGCAAGCTCACGCAGGTCCAGACAATTTCATTGACCGAGCCCGGCTTCAAGGGCGCGGTCGGGGCGGCGGCGATTCACCTGTCGCCGGACGGGCGCTTCCTGTACGCGACCAATCGCGGTGACGCGAACGAGATCGTGATCTTCTCGGTCGATCCCACGAACGGGCATCTGAAAAAGATCGGTCATCAGTCGAGTCTCGGGAAGTCCCCGCGCGAGTTCGCGATCGACCCGACGGGCAAATGGCTGATCGTCGGCAACCAGAATAGCGATACGGTATATGTGTTCAGACGCGACCCGCAGAGCGGCCTTCTGGAAGCGAACCCGAAGCGTATCGAGATCGGCTCGCCGGTGGATTTCAAGCTGGTGTCGCCGTCTTGAGCGAGGTGTCCGCGCGTTGGCGTGCGCGCGCGGGATTCTAGCGATGACTGAATCATGGATGCGAGCACGCGTGCGTTACGCTGAATGAACAACGGGCTGCTTTGAGCGGCCCGTTGTTTTGCGGCTGGCGTTCTTCGCCTCACGACGCGTATTCGATGCGCCCGCGAAGGTGAGCCGTCAGTGTGACAAGCCTATTCCGCAGGTCCAGGCGCGAGCACTTCACGGCTGCCGTTGATGCCCATTGCCGACACCAGCCCGGCGGTTTCCATCTGTTCGACAAGGCGCGCCGCGCGGTTGTAACCGATGCGCAGCTGCCGCTGCACCGACGAGATCGACGCGCGCCGCGTGCGGACGACGAACGCAACGGCTTCGTCGTAAAGCGGATCGGCTTCGGCCTCCGGCGCGTCGCCGAACAGATCCTGCGCCGCACCGCCGTCGGTCGCCGGGCCGTCGAGAATGCCCTCCTCGTATTGCGGCTCGCCGAACTGCTTCAGATACTCGACGATCGCATGCACTTCCTCGTCCGCGACGAACGCGCCGTGCACGCGCTGCGGGTAGCCCGTGCCCGGCGGCAGGAACAGCATGTCGCCCTGGCCGAGCAGCGACTCCGCGCCCATCTGGTCGAGAATCGTGCGCGAGTCGATCTTCGACGACACCTGGAACGCGACGCGCGTCGGAATGTTCGCCTTGATGAGACCGGTGATCACGTCCACCGAGGGCCGCTGCGTCGCCAGAATCAAGTGGATGCCGGCCGCGCGCGCTTTTTGCGCAAGCCGCGCGATCAGTTCCTCGATCTTCTTGCCGGCCACCATCATCAGGTCTGCCAACTCGTCGATCACGACGACGATCAGCGGCAGCGGCGCGAGCGGCTCGGGCGCCTCCGGCGTCAGCGAAAACGGATTGCCGAGCTTCTTGCCCTTCGCTTCGGCGTCGCGAATTTTCTGATTGAAGCCCGCGAGATTGCGCACGCCGACCGCGGACATGAGGCGGTAGCGCTTTTCCATTTCGCCGACGCACCAGTTCAGCGCGTTGGCCGCGAGCTTCATGTCGGTGACGACGGGCGCGAGCAGATGCGGAATGCCTTCGTAGACCGACAGCTCCAGCATCTTCGGATCGATCATGATGAGGCGCACTTCCTCGGGCGTCGCCTTGAAGAGCAGCGAGCAGATCATCGCGTTAATTGCGACCGATTTGCCTGAGCCGGTTGTGCCCGCAACCAGCATGTGCGGCGCTTTCGCCAGATCGGCGACCACTGGATGGCCGGTGATGTCCTTGCCCATCGCAAGCGTCAATTGCGAATGCGAGTTCTGGTAGACGCTCGCTTCGAGAATCTCGGACAGACGGATCGTCTGGCGCTTCGCGTTCGGCAATTCGAGGCCCATGCAGGTCTTGCCAGGAATCGTTTCGACGACGCGGATCGACGTGAGTCCGAGCCCGCGCGACAGGTCCTTCATCAATCCGACGATCTGGCTGCCGCGCACGCCGAGCGCCGGTTCCACTTCGAAACGCGTGATGACGGGACCGGCCGATGCGCCGACCACCGTCACCGGCACCTTGAATTCCTGCAGGCGCTGTTCGATCAGCAGGCCGGTTTCGATGAGCTTTTCTTCGGAGACGGGCTCGACGTCGGTATCCGCAGGCGCAAGCAGATCGAGCGTGGGCAGTTCCACCATCGACGCGGCCGGCGCGTGGAACTCGAAGCCGTTGGTCGGGCTGTGGCCGCGCAGCGGCGCGCGCTGCACGGACGGCTCGGGCGCGGGTTCGGGCATTGCGTTCGATGGGGCCGGTGGTGAAGCCGACGGTGCCGGGAAGGCGGTGTTCGGCGCCGGCGCCGCTATTGCTGGTGCTGTCGAGGGCACGCTGATGGTCCCTTCGTGATTTGCGTGCGGTTGCGGGTGGGCCTCTGCTGGTGCTTGTACTCGAGTCGCGACGCCGGGGAAACGAACCACGTTGGATGATCCCGGCGGTGAAATGCTTTGGCCGGACGCGGCGGCTGGCGCGGCTGCGTGGGGCGGGTTTGATTCGGCCGACGTTGTCACGGCGTTCGCGAGGGTCAAGGGCGTTAGCGCTTCGATGTTGGCGGTCGGTGCGGTCTCGGCAGAGGTTGTGCTTGCATCTGCATCTGCATCTGCATCTGCGCCGACGAACTCTGCCGCCGAGGCCAACGCCGCTGCGTGCGGGATAGTCGGCGTCGATGGCGTTGCTGTGTGACTCGACGAGGTAAGCGGCGCTTGAACGTCAGGCGGCTCAATCGGCCATTGCACGACGGGTGCCCCGCTGCTCGCAGCCGGCGCCTCCGGTTCCTCCCGCGGCGTGTGAGCGTGCACATCGACCGGCGGGGCCACCGCCGCGTCCGATGGCGCTCCCGTTGCAGTTTCCTCCACGAACGTCCGGGGCTGCATTTCAACGGGCCGCTCAACCGGTGCTTCATCGGCGTCGCCGATCGACTCCTGTCCCGACGCATCGCTCGCGGCGGATCTCGCGACATCACCAGAGTGCGCGTGCACCGCCGACAAAGGCGCCTGCGATTCGCCGCCTCCCAAACCGTCCCCGCTCGCGGTGCCAATCAAACCCGACCGCGGAGCCTCCGCGATCTTCGCGCCTTCCGCGGCAGTGCTTCGCGCGAGGCTGACGCCTGCGATATCCGTCCAGCGCGCGGCGTTTTCCGCGATGCTGCGCAGCGTTTGCTGGACGCTGGCAGGTGGCGTGACTGTCTGCGTTGCGGCGAGAGGCCGCGTATAGCTTGGCGCTGGCGACAACGGACGACGCGCGCCCGAAACCGCGGCGACATCATCGGTGCGGGAAGCCGGCGGCAGCGCTTGCGCGGACGATGCCGCGCGATCGAGCGGCGCGGCGGTACGGTTGAGCGGGTTGAGCGCCGCACGCCCATCGACGGACGCGTTCGGGGACGCAGCGCCCGCAACCCCGCGCGCCAGCGCGGCCGTGCCCGCTGCGAGAGCAGGCGCTTGCGTTTCGGCACCTTGTAGACCGGCGGCCAATCCCGCCGCACCCGCGCCGATTCCCAACGATCCACCGCCTCGCGGGTCGCGAGCCGGCCGGCCTGCGCCTGGCGTGGCGATATCGCCAGCTCCGGCTTTAGCGGCCGGGCTCGCGGCAGATGCCCCCGGCGATGAAGTCGTCTCGCCCAACCATCCCGCCGGTGCGACGGGCTCCGTCGGCGCCCATGCCGGTTTGCCCGTACCCGACGCATGCATCGGCGTCTGTGCCGTTACGTGTCGCGCCGGCTTCGGGCTACCGGTCCGCAAGACTGGCTCCGCTTGCGAAATCTGGCTGCGCGGCGCAACTCGCCCGGCGCGCCAGCTTTCTCCGGCTGCGCGCGTTGCGGCGTCCCTGCCAGCGGCGGGTCCAGCAGCGCCCGCACCTGCAACGCCGACACCTGCAACGCCGGCGCCACCCGCAGCGCGCCCTTTGACAGGCGGGCGCCAGACGGTCGGTCGCGAATAACGCCCTTTAGTCTTGGGCGCCATCGTGTTCATGGAACTGGAAATGTGCGGCGACGCGCCGTCGTCGATGCTGCGGTGGCGGCGCGCCTCATCGTCACGCCTTGCGAGACCGCGCGAGGCGAGGCCGAGGCCGAACGCGCCGTCGGCCCACGCGAGAAACTCGCGCCAGTGAAAACCGATCAGCCAGGGCAGGCTGACGACGAGCAGCGCGAGCGCCGCGAGCGGCGTGCCGATATGTCCCAGCAGATGGCCGAAGCCCGCCGCGAGCGCATGGCCGATCGCGTTCATACCGGCCGCGCCGATCAGCGACGCCTCCAGCGTGCAACTCGCCAGTATCACGCAGACAAAGCCGAGCCAAAGCCGGATCGTGCCGGGGCCGCGCAAACCTGCGCCGCCCGGCAGCATCGACTTGACGAGCCGCCATAAGAGAGGAATGAACCAGACGGCCGACCCGCCGAACCAGCCGAAAACTACCGTGTGCATACTGGACATCAACAAATGACGGATTGAGGGAAACGCAATCCGTCGAGTTTAAACCGGCGAAGCCGAAGACTTCGAAGGCGGACGCAAGTATGCCTGCGTCCTCGTGCGAACCGGGCGGCGCGCCTGACGATCCGCGCGCCGCCCGCTGTGCTGCTACCTGGCGCTACGCTCGAATACCAACGTATCGCCGTTATCGAGCACGAGCTGCATTTGCTGCGGCTCGCGCATCTGCACGCCGGTGCGTTCGATGTGCGTCAGCGCGTTCAGATACGCGCTTTCGATCTCGCCGCCCGGCGTCGCGCAGGCCATGCGCGTGCCGCCCAGGGTGTCGAAACTCAGCTTGCCGTCCTTCAGCGAGTATGAGCCCATGTAACGGTTGCAGCCGGAAAAGCCGCTCGCGTGGCGCTGGCCCGTCGCGGTGGAAAGCGTCAGCGTGATCGGCGCGCCGAGATTGGCGAACGGAACCGTGCGGGGCGTGCCGTCTGCCTGCTTCCAGCCGGTGAGGACCCAGCTTGTGTCGTCGAGCAATTGCGTGGCGGCAGGGTTGAACGGGTCGGGCGCGGGTGCTTCCGAATCCGGATGTTTCGGAATCGCGCAGGCTCCGAGCAGCGCCGCGACGCTCAGCGCGGCGAGCGCCGTGCGCGCATGGGGCGCGATGCGCGCAAGACGTCGCGTGGAGAAGCTTGGATGCATGGCGTCGTTCCTCTTCAAACTGGCAAAGGCGTAAGGGTAACGCACTCGGTGCGCCCCGCGCTGATGGAGATTGCGGCGCAGTACCCGCGCGCTGCCTGCGTTCACGGCAGCGCCCGGCGACCCGTTGCGCTTACCGTGCGGATAAAAAAGCGCCCGCCGCAAGCAAGGTGCGGCGAGGGGCCCGCATGTTAACATCGTGTTCTATCCAATCCCACCCTCATCCGACTTTTATCTGGAGACCCCATGCAGATCGGCCAACGGATCGGCACGCCCCTTTCTGAATCCGCCACGCGCGTCATGCTGCTGGGCGCCGGCGAACTCGGCAAGGAAGTGATCATCGCGCTGCAGCGGCTGGGCGTCGAGGTGATTGCCGTGGACCGTTATCCGAACGCGCCGGGTCATCAGGTTGCGCACCGCTCGCATGTAATCGACATGACCGACCGTGCCGCGCTGCGCGCGCTGGTCGAGCAGGAGCGCCCGCATCTGATCGTCCCCGAGATCGAGGCGATCGCCACCGAGGCGTTGGCCGCCATCGAAAGCGAAGGTGTCGCCGAAGTGATCCCGACCGCGCGTGCCACGCAACTCACGATGAACCGCGAAGGCATCCGCCGTCTGGCCGCCGAAGAGTTGGGCTTGCCCACGTCGCCGTATGCATTCGCCGATTCGCTCGAGGAATTGCGCGCGGGCATCGCGAAGGTCGGTTATCCGTGCGTGGTGAAGCCGGTCATGTCGTCGTCGGGCAAGGGCCAATCGGTGCTGAAAAGCGACGCCGACGTGGAAGCGGCCTGGCAGTATGCGATGGCCGGCGGCCGCGTCAATCACGGCCGTGTGATCGTCGAAGGCTTTATCGACTTCGAATACGAAATTACGCAGTTGACCGTGCGCGCCGTCGATCCGTCGAACGGCGAAGTCGCCACGTACTTTTGCGATCCGATCGGTCATGTGCAGGTGGCGGGCGATTACGTCGAATCGTGGCAGCCGCAGCCGATGAGCCCGCTCGCGCTCGAACGTTCGCGCGAAGTCGCGCACAAGGTGACGGCCGCGCTCGGCGGTCGAGGCCTCTTTGGCGTGGAACTTTTCGTCCGCGGCGATGACGTATGGTTCTCGGAAGTCAGTCCGCGTCCGCACGACACGGGTCTCGTCACGCTGTGCTCGCAACGTTTCTCTGAGTTCGAATTGCACGCGCGCGCGATCCTCGGTTTGCCGGTGGATACGTCGCTGCGCGCGCCGGGTGCGTCGGCGGTGATTTACGGCGGGCTCGAGGAGGCGGGCATTGCATTTGAAGGCGTCGCCGCTGCGCTGGCCGTGCCGAACGCGGACCTGCGCCTTTTCGGCAAGCCGGAGAGCTTCGTCAAGCGCCGCATGGGCGTGGCGCTCGCCACAGGCGAAAACATCGGTGAAGCGCGCTCGCGCGCAAAAGAGGCAGCGGCGGCGGTGCAGCCGGTGTCGGGAAAGTCTGCGCGATGATGCTTGCGCGTCTGCCGGCACCTGGCTGTGTTCGCAGCCTGAAATGATGGGAGCGCGTCGAATGGACGGCGGGCTCATTGAAGTCGAGGTAGGTATGTGGCAGGACTCCCCTCACACAGTGTCGCGCGGCGCAACGTGGCGCGGCAGGGCCGCTCGTCTCGGCACGCTCGGCGCGTTGTTCGCGCTCTGCGCGGGATTGACGGGCTGCGGGCTCGCGGCTGCGCCGTGCCGCATTGCGTCGGCTGGTCTGAAGATCGTGCCCGTGGTCGGGCACGTGGCCGCCGCGCCGACCGATGCCTGCGCCGAAGTCATTGACCCTTGAGCAGCAACGACCGAGGCATCCAATGAAGAAAAGGCTGGTTGCAGTGAGCCTCGCGGTGATGTGCGGCTATGCGTTCGCCGCACCCTTGCATCTCGACGACGTTCAGACGAAAAATCGTCAAACGCGTAAGTACACCTGCGCAACCGGCAGGATCCTGCACGTTACCTACTGGAATACGGCCAACGGCCAGAGCTTCGCGCTCGTGCCGGTGAAGGGCAAGCAACTGCTGTTCGTCAATACGATCGCGGCGTCGGGCGCGAAATATCAGGCCGGCAGCTACACCTGGTGGACCAAGGGCCCGCGCGCCGATCTTTACGACGCTATGGCCGGCGAAGACGCGTCGCCGGTCTTGTCCGACTGCATCACTCTCAATCGTTGAAACGTCGGCTGAACTTCGGCTGGACTTCGACGGAAATTTGGCTGAAATTGATAACGCGGCCCGCCCAGGCCGCCGCTTGTTTCGCCGCTTGTTTCTTCTCCCGCCGCGCGGCGTTGTCCGCTTGCGCGCATCATTTCCTCCCGAGTAGTAAGCTGTTTGGCGTGGCATTCGGCTTGTCGCCGTGACTGTTGCCGCCGTTGCAGTCATTGCAATTTTTGCAGCTGTCCTGAGTCTCCGATCATCCGTTTCCGCTCACCCACGGCCAGGCCTTGCGCCCGCGTCCGTACCATCAAGCGAGACCCTCCATGAAAGCATCGGACCTGTTCGTCAAATCGCTGGAAGCCGAAGGTGTCGAGTACGTGTTCGGCATCCCCGGTGAAGAAAATCTCGATCTGCTCGAATCGCTGCGCCGCTCCAAAATCCGCTTGATCCTCACGCGTCACGAACAGGCGGCGGGCTTCATGGCTGCGACCTATGGACGTCTCACGGGCCGCACCGGCGTGTGTCTTGCGACGCTCGGCCCCGGCGCCACCAACTTCGTCACCGCGGCGGCCTACGCGCAACTGGGCGGCATGCCCATGCTGATGGTCACCGGTCAGAAGCCGATCAAGTCGAGCAAGCAGGGGCATTTCCAGATCGTGGATGTAGTACGGATGATGGAGCCGCTCACCAAGTACACGCGCCAGATCGTGTCGATCGCCAATATTCCGGCGGCGGTGCGCGAGGCCGTCAGGCAGGCCGAAGAGGAACGCCCCGGCGCCACGCATCTCGAACTGCCCGAAGACGTCGCGCATGAAGAGGGCGACGGCAAGCCGATTCCGAAGAGTTATAGCCGGCGTCCGGTCGCGGAGGAAAAAGCGGTCGCGCGCGCCGTGGAGGCCATCACGAAAGCGAAACATCCGTTGCTGATGATCGGCGCGGGCGGCAATCGCAAGACGACGACCAAGATGCTGCGCGAATTCGTGGACCAGATCGGCATTCCGTTTTTCACCACGCAGATGGGCAAGGGCGTGATCGACGAATCGCATCCGATGTGGCTCGGCAACGCAACGTTATCCGACGGCGATTTTGTGCACCGAGCGATCGATCACGCCGACTGCATCATCAATGTCGGGCACGACGTAATCGAGAAGCCGCCGTTCTTCATGCGCAGCGGCGAGGCCGGCGAGAAAACGGTGATTCACGTCAATTTCCTCGGCGCGGAAGTCGATACGGTTTATTTCCCGCAGATCGAGGTGGTCGGCGACATTGCCAATGCGGTGTGGCAGTTGAAGGAAAGTTTGAAGGAGCGCCAGGAGCACTGGGACTTCACGCGCTTCAAGGAAATCAAGGAGCACTTCGAGGCGCATCTGGTGAAAGGTCAGCACGACGACCGCTTTCCGATGTACCCGGTGCGGCTCGTCAACGACGTGTACGAGACCACGCCGGTGGACGGCATCGTGTGTCTGGACAACGGCATGTACAAGATCTGGTTCGCGCGCTACTACCGCGCGCACGAGCCGAATTCGCTGCTGCTCGATAACGCGCTTGCTTCGATGGGCGCGGGTTTGCCGTCCGCGATCGCCACCAAGATCGTGCATCCGGACCGCAAGGTGATGGCCGTGTGCGGCGACGGCGGCTTCATGATGAATTCGCAGGAACTGGAAACGGCGGTGCGTCTGAAGCTCGATCTCGTCATCCTCATTGTGCGCGACGACGCGTTTGGCATGATCCGCTGGAAGCAGGAGAACATGAATTTCCCCGATTACGGTATGACGCTTGCGAACCCGGACTTCGTCGCGTACGCGCAGAGTTATGGCGCGAAGGGGCATCGGATCGAATCGGCGGCGGAGTTCGCACCTTTGCTGCGCGACTGTTTCGCAACGCCCGGCGTGCATGTGATCGACGTGCCCATCGACTATTCGGATAACGAGCGCGTGCTGAACCGCGAGATCAAGCGGCTCTCCGCGCAACTGTGAGCGGCCGCGGCTGTTTTTGCGCCGCGCTGCGGGTGTGACCCGCTGTAAGCCGCTGTGAGCCCTGTGACCTATCGGAAGGAGAATGCGTCATGTTGAACAAGACTTACCCGTACTACCTCGCGAATGAAGCGGTGGCGGCCAACACGGATCTTGAAGTCACCGACAAATTCAGCGGGGAGGTCGCGACCCGCGTCGCAATGGCCGATGCAGCCGCGATCGACAAGGCAATCGGCTTCGCGGTGGACGCGATGCCCGCACTGCGCGCCTTTCCTCCGTTCAAGCGCCAGGCGGTGCTGGAACATTGCGTGAAGCGATTTCGCGAACGCTACGACGAACTGGCGTTGGCGCTCTGCATCGAAGCAGGCAAGCCGATCAACGACTCGAAGGGCGAGGTCACGCGTCTGATCGACACGTTCAAGGTCGCGGCCGAGGAAGCGGTGCGGATCGACGGCGAGATCGTCAATCTTCAGATTTCGCCGCGCGCAAAGGGTTATCACGGCTATGTGAAGCGTGTGCCGATCGGCCCATGCTCGTTCATCTCGCCGTTCAATTTTCCGCTGAACCTGACGGCGCACAAGGTCGCGCCCGCGATTGCCGCGGGCGTGCCGTTCGTGTTGAAGCCGGCGAGCCGCACGCCGGTCGGCGCGCTCATCATGGGCGAAATTCTCGCGGAGACCGACTTGCCGAAGGGGGCGTTCTCGATTCTGCCCGCGCATCGCGACGGCGCGGATCTCTTCACCATCGACGAACGCTTCAAGCTGCTGTCCTTTACCGGTTCGCCCGCGGTGGGCTGGGAGTTGAAGAAAAAGGCGGGCAAGAAGAAAGTGATTCTTGAACTCGGTGGCAACGCTGCCGCGATTGTCGACGGCGATCAGGGCGGCAAGCTCGACTATGTGGTCGACCGGCTCGCGTTCGGCGCGTTTTATCAGTCGGGGCAAAGCTGCATCGGCGTGCAGCGGATTCTGGTGCACACAAGCATTTACGATGCGCTGCGCGAGAAGCTGATCGCGAAAACGAAGTCGCTCGTGATGGGCGACCCGAAGGACGAAAAGACCTTCGTCGGGCCGATGATTTCCGAATCGGAATCGAAGCGGCTTGCCGGCTGGATGGAGAGCGCGGTGCAGGCGGGCGCGAAGATCGTCGCAGGCGGCAAGGTGGAGGGCGCGATGTTCGAGGCGACGCTGCTTGAAGGCGTGAAGCGCGACACCGATCTGCATCGCAAGGAGGCATTCGGGCCGGTCGCCATTCTGGAGCGTTTCGACGATTTCGGCGCCGCGCTCGCGACCGTCAACGACAGCGACTTCGGCTTGCAGGCGGGCGTCTTCACCGATTCGCTCGCGCATGCCCACCGCGCGTGGGACGAGCTCGAAGTGGGCGGCGTGGTGATCAACGATGTGCCGTCGTTTCGCGTCGACAACATGCCCTATGGCGGCGTCAAGGACTCCGGGCTCGGGCGCGAGGGCGTGCGCTATGCGATCGAGGACATGACCGAACTGCGGCTGATGGTAATGCGCGAAACGTGGTGAGACGCGAGATGCGAAGAGGCGGCGACGAGTGGCGGCGCGCGAGGTTTAATGGGGCAGCGCGAAGCGATGAGGCGTGGGACACCATGACGCGGCGCGGAGTAGTGGTGTGCGAGGCTTCATGACGCGGCGCGGAGTGATGAAGCGCAAGATTCCATGAGGTCGATGTCATGTGGTGAAGCGCGATACAGGTGCGGCGAGGTGCAGCGCGACGCTGCCAAAGCGTACAACGTGCGGCGACTGCCGCAACACGGTCCCCGAAAAGCGCTTTGTCGCTCTGTCATGCAGCTGTCGTCTCAACGCACTACGCTCCCCAGCGAGGCACCGCGGCGTCCCGCGCCGGTTACGGGCCGGTTACGGGCCGGCGCGCCGGGACCGGTGCCGGCCTTTCGCCGCGTAAGCAGAAAGCCGGCGCATGCGCCATGAGTGTTTTTGCTGAAGTGCTACAATACCGGCCTTTCCGGCGGGTGTTTCCGCCGGCCGGAGCCGGCCGCATTCTTTCCCGCAACGACGGGTCCCGTGCGGAACGCCGTGGCTCCGCCTTCATCCTGATGCCTTCTGCGGTTCCGACCGCTGCCGCGCGCACGCGCCAAGCGCATTTTTAGCGAAAGCCACCATGTCCGACACAGCCGTCACGCCCAGCACTGCGACCTTTGATCAATTCGGTCTCGCACCCGACATCCTGAAAGCAGTCAAGGAATCGGGCTACACCATTCCCACGCCGATTCAGGAAGAGGCGATTCCTGTCGTGCTGGCAGGCCGCGACGTCATGGGCGCCGCGCAAACCGGCACCGGCAAGACCGCGAGCTTCTCACTGCCGATCATCCAGCGTCTGTTGCCGCAGGCGAGCACGAGCGCTTCGCCCGCCCGCCATCCGGTGCGCGCGCTGATCCTCACGCCCACGCGCGAGCTGGCCGACCAGGTCGCCGCGAACGTTCAGTCGTATGCGAAGCACACGGCACTGCGCAGCGCCGTCGTATTCGGCGGTGTGGACATGAACCCGCAGTCCGAGCAGTTGCGCCGCGGCGTCGAGATTCTGATTGCCACGCCAGGCCGTCTGCTCGATCACGTGCAACAGAAAACCGCTAACCTCGGCCAGGTGCAAATCCTCGTGCTCGACGAAGCCGACCGGATGCTCGACATGGGCTTCCTGCCGGACTTGCAGCGCATTCTGAATCTGCTGCCGAAAGAGCGTCAGACCCTGCTGTTTTCGGCCACGTTCTCCGGCGAAATCAAGAAGCTGGCCGCTACCTATCTGCGCAATCCGCAGACCATCGAAGTCGCGCGCAGCAATTCGACCGCGACGAATGTCACGCAGATCGTCTACGAAGTGGCCGAGGGCGACAAGACCGGCGCCGTGGTTCAGTTGATTCGCGAGCGCGGCTTGAAGCAGGTGATCGTGTTCTGCAACAGCAAGATCGGCGCGAGCCGCCTCGCGCGCAGTCTGGAGCGCGACGGCGTGGTCGCGACGGCGATTCACGGCGACCGCTCGCAGAACGAGCGGATGCAGGCGCTGGATGCGTTCAAGCGTGGCGAGATCGAGGCGCTGGTCGCCACCGACGTTGCCGCGCGCGGACTCGACATTGTCGAACTGCCGGCGGTGATCAACTTCGATCTGCCCTTTAACGCCGAAGACTATGTGCACCGTATCGGCCGTACGGGCCGCGCCGGCGCTTCCGGCGACGCGCTGTCGCTGTGCAGCCCGAACGAGCGCAAGCAACTCGCGGATATCGAGAAGCTGATCAAGCGTCCGCTGGAAGTACTGCGTCTGACCGTGGATGCGCCTGTGCGTCATCATCACGAAGAGCGCGCGCCGCGGCGTGAGCGTAGCGAGGGTCGTGACGAGCGAGGCGGTCGCCGCCGCGCGGGCGGGCCGTCGGGCTCGTTTGATCGGCCGCATCACCATCGCGCGCAGCCTGTGGACGATTTTTTCCTGAAACCTTATGAGCCGTCGCCTGCTTCGGTTCGCAAGGTGGAAGAGGCAGAGGCCGCCGGGTCCGCACCGCAGAAGTCGTCTTCGAAGCAGCCTCTCGCGGCATTGCTGGGCGGCTTCGGTATGCCGCGCAAGTCGTCGTCGTAAAAGTCGTCGTAGGGTTGCGGGTAGGCGCTGGCGCGGCGTCTTGCGGTTGCTTAGACCGACCAGGATTGCTTGCGAAGCTTTGCAGCGCTCATGCGGATGCCAGCCTCGCGCCTCGAATGCAGCGCAGATTCACACCGCCAGGCGCATTTTCTTCGACCAGGCGGCGGTCGCCGCGATGTAGAAATCGTCTAGCGTCGTGTAGGCTTTGGCGCTCGCACCACCATCCACATCCAATCCCAGATGTCGTGCGGCAGCGCTCAGCGCTTCCAGCGGCTTCTCGCAGTCGAGCGCGCTCGCTCCGTTCTGTTTGCTGAGCTTTTCGCCGTGCTCGTTGGTCACGACCGGCACGTGCAGATATCGAGGCGTAGGCAGGCCCAGGCATCGCTGCAAATAAATCTGCCTTGCCGTCGAATCCATCAGATCTGCGCCCCGCACGATGTGCGTGATGCCCGCGTCGGCGTCGTCGACCACTACCGCCAGTTGATACGCCCATTGGTCGTCCGCTCGTCTAAGCACGAAATCGCCGACCTCCGTGGCGAGATTCTGGGTCTGCTTGCCCTGCCAGCGATCTTCGAAGGTGACCACGGCCGCTTCGTCGTCGGGTACGCGCAGGCGCCACGCGCGCGCCGGCTTGCCGTGCAATCCGTTGCGGCATGTGCCCGGATAGGCGAGCGTCGTGTTGCGCGCATGTGCGTGCTGCAGCGAGTCGGTGATTTCCTTGCGCGTGCAGCCGCAGGGATAGACGAGACCCGCCGCCTTCAACTGTTCCAGGGCCTGCTGATAACGCGCGAGGCGCGTGCTTTGCCAGTCGGGCGGCTCGTCCGCGCGCATGCCGAAGCGTTCAAGTGTGGCGAGAATGTCTTGCGCGGCGCCCGGCACAGTGCGCGGGCCGTCGATATCTTCAACGCGAACGAGCCATGCGCCCCGATGCGCGCGGGCGTCGAGCCAGCTTGCAAGCGCGCTCACCAGCGAGCCGAAATGCAGCGGGCCGGTAGGCGACGGCGCGAAGCGTCCGCGATAGTTCATGGGTCGATGCGTTAGGGTTCAGGTTGTGTTGAACCGCGCGTGCTGCGCGCAAATCTGATCGACGCGTTCGGCGGCAAACTGAGCGCGGGCCGAAATAACGGGCGCGTTTAGCTGCAAGTGCTGCGCTCCATACAAGCGACCGACCCAAGCCGAGATGCGACGCGATGGACGCGTCGGATGCGTCAAGCCGCAACGTGCCTCACGGAGCCCACTAGCACATCCGTGAGCAGGAGGCCCGCCACCAGCCAACGCCCGCCCGGCGCCAGCAGGCTCCATCGCTTTCAGGCAGCGCGAGCCGCCTTGCTGTCCGGATGGCATTCCGGACACGTTTTTCCCGCCACATACATGGGCGACTTCTGTGCTTCGGGCGTGACCACCGCGCGGCAGCCGAAGCATTGCGCGGTCGCGGTCGGCTGAAGCTGCGGGTCAAGCGCAGTGCGGTAATCGAACACGAAGCAATCGCCGTGGTAATGGGCGCCGCCCACTTCCTCGAAATACTTCAGGATGCCGCCCTCGAGTTGATAGACGTGCTCGATACCCACTTCCTTCATGTGGATCGCGGCCTTCTCGCAGCGAATCCCGCCCGTGCAGAACGACACCACGGTCTTGCCTTCGAGGTCGGCGCGGTTCTGCTCGATCACTTCCGGAAACTCGCTGAACTTCGTGATGCGATAGTCGAGCGCGTTGTCGAACGTTCCCACGTCCACTTCGAACGCGTTGCGCGTGTCGAGCATGACGACCGGGCGGCCCTCGTCGTCGTAGCCGCGGTCGAGCCAGGCTTTCAGCGTGGGCGCGTCGACGAACGGCGCGCGGCCCAACTCGGGACGAATGGCCGGCTTTTTCATCGTGATGATTTCGCGTTTGAGCTTGACCAGCATGCGCGTGAACGGCTGTTTCTCCGACACGCTTTCCTTGAATTGCAGGTTCGCGAACTTGCCCTCGAAGAGCGGATCGTGGCGGATGTAGTGGATGAACGCGTCCGTGTTCTCGCGCGTGCCCGCGACGAACAGGTTGATGCCTTCCGGCGCGAGCAGAACGGTGCCGCGCAAGCCTAGCGCGTTGCAGCGCTCGGTAACGTGCGAGCGCCATGCGGCGGTGTCTTCGATGGTCGCGAAGTGATACGCGGCGAGATTGACGATACTCATGGATGTCCAGCGGTAATTAGTGGCGGCGTCGTGTGAGACCGGCGCGGTGTGCTGCTGTCAGTCGGTCGCGTGCTTGAAAGCCCGCAGCCCGCAGCCCGCAGCCACGTCGAACAGGCGAAACCCATATTATCCCTCAAGCCGGCGCTTTCCCCGACTCGGCCGAATGGCCAGTCGGTTGCGCTAGCACAACCGGCGGACAAACTTGCGTGCATCGGGCCCGTACGCGGCCAGGAAAACTCGCAAAAAGCCTGAAGGCGCCGATGCGCGGCGTTGCCACGTCAACGTCCCAGGCCAGATGGCCAACGCGCGGTTTTGCGGTGAAATCTCCGGAAGGGTGGAGTTACAATGTCGCCCATGTCAGATCCCCGCTTCGTTCATCTCCGCGTTCACTCCGAATTCTCGATTGCCGACGGCATCGTGCGCCTCGACGACGTCGTCAAGGCGGCTGCCGAAGACGGTCAGGGCGCGCTCGCTCTCACCGATCTCGGCAACGCGTTCGGCCTCGTCCGTTTCTACAAGGAAGCGCGCGGCAAAGGGGTCAAACCCATTGCCGGCTGCGACGTCTGGATCACCAATCCGGACGACCGCGACAAGCCTTCGCGCCTGCTGCTGCTGGTGAAAGACCGGCGCGGCTATCTGAATCTGTGCGAGTTGCTGAGCAAGGCTTCGCTCACGAACCAGTATCGCGGCCGCGCGGAAGTCGAGGCAGGCTGGCTCGAATCCGGCTTGGGCGAGGGTTTGCTCGCATTGTCGGGCGCGCAACAGGGCGACGTCGGACTCGCGCTTGCCGCGGGCAATCAGGAAGCGGCAAAGCGCAACGCGTTGCATTGGGCGAAGGTCTTTCCGGGCGGCTTCTATATCGAGTTGCAGCGTTGCGGTCAGCCGGGCGGCGAGCAGTACGTGCAGCAGGCGGTGGCGCTCGCGTCGTCGTTGAAACTGCCGGTGGTCGCCACGCACCCCATGCAGTTCATGACGCCGGACGACTTCACCGCGCACGAAGCGCGCGTGTGCATTTCCGAAGGCGACATCCTCGCGAATCCGCGGCGCCAGAAGCGCTTCACGCCCGAGCAGTATTTCCGCACGCAGGACGAGATGACCGCGCTCTTCGCGGACATTCCGTCGGCGCTCGCCAATACCGTCGAAATCGCCAAGCGCTGCAACCTCACGCTCGAACTCGGCAAACCGAAGCTGCCGCTCTTTCCGACGCCCGACGGCATGTCGCTTGACGATTACCTCGTGCATCTGTCGAAAGAGGGGCTGGAGAAGCGTCTCGAGCAGTTGTATCCGGATGAAGCGGAGCGTGCCGCACAACGTGACACGTATTACCAGCGGCTCGAATTCGAGTGCGGCACGATCATCAAGATGGGCTTTCCGGGCTACTTCCTGATCGTTGCAGACTTCATCAACTGGGCGAAGAACAATGGCGTGCCGGTGGGGCCGGGCCGCGGTTCCGGTGCGGGTTCGCTCGTCGCGTACGCGCTCGGCGTGACCGACCTCGATCCGCTGCGCTACAACCTGCTGTTCGAACGTTTCCTGAATCCGGAGCGGGTGTCGATGCCCGACTTCGACATCGACTTCTGCCAGCACGGCCGCGACCGCGTGATCCAGTATGTGAAGGAGAAGTACGGCGCTGACGCCGTATCCCAGATCGCGACGTTCGGCACGATGGCGGCGAAGGCAGCGGTGCGCGATATCGGCCGCGTGCTCGATCTGGGCTACATGTTCACGGACGGCATCGCAAAGCTGATTCCGTTCAAGCCGGGCAAACACGTCACGATCGCCGACGCGATGAAGGAAGAGCCGCTCCTGCAGGAGCGCTTCGACAACGAAGACGAAGTGCATCAGCTGCTCGAACTCGCGCAACGCGTGGAAGGCCTCACGCGCAACGTCGGCATGCACGCGGGCGGCGTGCTCATTGCGCCCGGCAAGCTGACCGATTTCTGTCCGCTGTACACGCAGGGCGACGAAAGCGGCGTCGTGAGCCAGTACGACAAGGACGACGTCGAAGCCGTCGGCCTCGTGAAGTTCGACTTTCTCGGTCTCACCACGCTGACCATTCTCGACTGGGCCGAGCGCTATATCCGCCGTCTCGATCCGTCGAAGAAAGACTGGTCGCTCGCGCAAGTGCCGCTCGACGATCCGGCGTCGTTCTCGATCCTGAAGAAAGCGAATACGGTCGCCGTGTTCCAGCTTGAAAGCCGCGGCATGCAAGGCATGCTCAAGGACGCGCAGCCAGACCGCTTCGAAGACATCATCGCGCTCGTCGCGTTGTACCGTCCGGGCCCGATGGACCTGATCCCGAGCTTCTGCGCGCGTAAGCACGGCCGAGAAGTGGTCGAGTATCCGGACCCGCGCGTCGAACCTGTTCTGAAAGAGACCTACGGCATCATGGTCTACCAGGAGCAGGTGATGCAGATGGCGCAGATCATCGGCGGTTACTCGCTCGGCGGCGCTGACTTGCTGCGTCGCGCGATGGGTAAGAAGAAGGCCGAGGAAATGGCTCAGCATCGCGAGCTGTTCCGTCAGGGCGCCGCGAAAAACGGGCTGACCGGCGAGAAGGCCGACGAAATTTTCGACTTGATGGAGAAGTTCGCGGGCTACGGCTTCAACAAGTCGCACGCGGCTGCCTATGCGCTGCTCGCGTACTACACGGCGTGGCTGAAGGCGCACCATCCGGCGGAATTCATGGCGGCGAATATGTCGCTCGCTATGGACGACACGGACAAGGTCAAGATCCTGTTCGAAGACTGTCTTGCCAACAAGATGACCGTGCTGCCGCCGGACATCAATCTGTCGGCATATCGTTTTGAGCCGGTCGCCGAAGCGGACGGCAAGCGTTCGAAGACCATCCGCTACGGCCTCGGTGCGGTCAAGGGCAGTGGCCAGAATGCGATCGAGGAAATCCTGCGTGCGCGCGAAGACGGTCCCTTTATCGACATCTTCGATTTCTGCAACCGGATCGACCGCCGCATCGTCAATCGTCGAACGGTTGAAGCGCTGATTCGCGCGGGTGCGTTCGACACGTTGCATAAGAACCGCGCGCAACTGATCGCGTCGGTTTCTCTCGCGATGGAAGCCGCCGAGCAGGCGAGCGCCAACGCGCTGCAAGCCGGCCTGTTCGATATGGGCGACGCGCCCTCGCAAGGGCACGAACTGGTTGACGAACCCGAATGGCCCGAAAAGAAAAAGCTTCAGGAAGAGAAGGCTGCGCTCGGCTTCTACCTGTCGGGCCATCTGTTCGACGCGTACAAGGACGAAGTGCGCCGCTTCGTGCGTCAGAAAATCGGTGAGCTGAAGGAAGGGCGCGACAAGCTGGTCGCCGGCATTATCGCGTCGCTGCGTACGCAGATGACCCAGCGCGGCAAGATGCTGATCGCGGTTCTCGACGACGGCACCGGTCAGTGCGAAGTGACGGTCTTTAACGAGATCTTCGAAGCGAACAAGCCACTGTTCAAGGAAGACGAGTTGCTGGTCGTGCAAGGCCAGGCGCGCAACGACGCGTTCACGGGCGGCATCCGCTTCACGGTCGACACGGTCATGGATCTGGGCCGCGCGCGTTGCCGGTATGCCGAGGCGGTGAAAGTGCAGATGAACGGCAACGCGGACGCGCTGGCGTTGCGGCGTGTTCTCGAGGCGCATAGCGCGGGCAAGGGCGAGCCGCAAGCAGCGCCGGTGCCTGCTGCTTCATCGCGCGGTGGCAATGGCGGTGGACGCAACGCAGGCGGCTTTGGTGGCGGCTACGGCGGCGACAACGGCCGTCAGCGTCAGCCGGTGCAGATTCCGAACGGGCTTGCCGTCCAGGTGGTGTACCGCAGCGAGAATGCAGAGGGCGAAATGCGTCTGGGCGACGCCTGGCGCGTGAAGCCGACCGACGAACTGCTCGCCGACCTGCGCGGACAATTCGCCGGCAGCGCGATCGAGATCGTCTATTGATGCGGGCGCCGCTGCGGATGCCGCTCTGAGCGCGGCTCCTCTCCGAGTTGCGCGAGTTTCAGAAACCGGTAGTACACCGTTTCGGCATTGAACATCGCGATCATGAAGCCGGCGCGGCCGTCGAGAAACCCGCGGCGCAGCAGGTAGGTTCGCACGAACGCCCAGGCACCGCGGCCGAGCGCCTTGCCGAAGCTGGCGCGTTGACCCGTTGCATGCCGCTGATGCGCGCCAGCGGTCGAATAGGCGTCAAGCTTGCGCAGCACGTCCTCGAAGCTCTCGTACGAGTAGTGCATCAGCTTGCCGGTCAGACGTTGCGCGGGCGTCTCGAAGACGAGCCGTTCGTGCACGAGGTCGTCGGAAAAACGTGCGGCGCCGCGTTTGAAGAGACGCGGAATCCAGTCCGGATACCAGCCGCTGTGATGAACCCAGTGGCCGCAAAAACTCGACAGACGGTCCACCGCATAGACGTCGGCGGTTGGCGCCGCCAGCGCCGCGCGAATCGCGGCGGCGAGTTCCGGCGAGACGATTTCATCGGCGTCGAGCGAGAGAATCCACGTCGTGGTGAGCGCGTCCACCGCGCGGTTCTTTTGCGGGCCGAAGCCTGGCCAGTCGGTTTGTTCGATCACCTGGGCGCCGTGCGCGTGGGCGATTTCAGCGGTGCCGTCGGTGCTGCCGCCGTCGATCACGACAATCTGATCGGCAAACGCCACGGACTGCAGGCATTCTGCCAGCCGCGCCGCCGCGTTTCTGGTGATGATGGCGACGCCGACGGTGGTTTCTTGCATACGTGGATTGCCTGATTGCGGAATGGCCAGGAGGCGGAGTGACCGGACAGATTGCGCAACGAAGCGCGCTGAAGTGCAACGGGTCGCGCAAGTATACACAGCCCGTTCGGTCCTTCGCTAATGGCAAAACGCCGTGCCGGCGTCGCGCCAAAACGTCAGCCGAGGGTCAACCTCAACCGTTTACAATGCTCCTTTTCGAACTTCGCGCGGCGGGCAACCGGGTGCCGGCGCGAATCTCGTCCCGCATTCCCAGAGGATTCCTTGAGCGCGAAGCCAACGTTAAGCAAACCCATCGGTTCCGGTGAGGCGTCGTCCCCAGCCGTCGTTTTCCGGCGCCTGTGGCCGTTCGTCAAGCCGCTGCTTTGGGTGATCATCGGGGCGATCGTCGCAATGGCGGCGAGCGCGGCCACCGACGCCGCCATCCCTGCGCTGCTCAAGCCGCTGCTGGATAAAGGTTTCGGCGCCCATGCGAGCGACAGCGCCAAATGGTTCGTGCCGGTCGCCGTGATCGGTCTCGCGCTGATCCGCGGTGTGTCGCAATACGCGTCCGGCTACCTGCTCGCTTACGTATCGAACAAGATTCTGCTCGAGCTGCGCCTGAGAATGTTCGACCGCATGATCCATACGAGCGTCGCATTTTTTCAACGCGAAACCGCGAGTACGGTGATCAACGCAATCGTCTTCGAGGTCAATCAGATTCTCAACGTGCTGTTGAGCGTCATGGTGACGCTGGTGCGCGACTCGCTCACCGTGATCTTCCTGCTCGGCTATCTGTTCTATCTGAACTGGCGTCTGACGCTGATCGTCGCGGTGCTACTGCCTGGCATCGGCTGGCTGGTCGGCAAGATCAATCGCCGGCTGCGGCGTCTGAACCGCGAGCATCAACTGCTGACCAACGAACTGTCCTACATCGTCGAGGAGACGGTGGGCGGCTACAAGGTCGTCAAGGTCCATAACGGCGAAAAGTACGAAATGGACCGCTTCTCGTCGATGAGCAAGCGCCTGCGCGGCTACGCAATGCGCATGACCGTGTCCGGCGGCCTTGCTCAACCGTTGACGCAGTTTCTCGCGTCGATTGCGCTCGCCGTGGTGATCACGATCGCGGTGGTGCAGTCGTCGTCGGATCAGACCACGGTCGGCGGCTTTGTCGCGTTCGTTACGTCGATGCTGCTGATCATCTCGCCGCTCAAGCATCTGATGGACGTGAACCAGCCGCTGCAACGCGGCATGACAGCGGCCGAGTTGATTTTCGGCCTGATCGACGAACCGGCGGAACCCGCGGGCGGCGGCAAACCGCTCGAACGCGCGCGTGGGGAAGTGGAGTTCCGCAACGTCTCGTTCATGTACAGCACCAACGCCACGCATAACCGCCACACGCTGGATCAGGTGTCGTTCAAGGTCGCGCCCGGCGAAATGGTGGCGCTCGCGGGCCCGTCGGGCAGCGGCAAGACGACCTTGGTGAACCTGCTGCCGCGCTTTTTCGACCCGAGCGGCGGCCAAGTTCTCGTCGACGGTGTCGCGCTTCCTGATTACGACCTGCACGCGTTGCGCAGCCAGATCGCGATGGTGAGCCAGGACGTCGTGCTCTTTAACGACACGGTGGCCAACAACGTGGCCTACGGCCAGAGCGCCGATCGCGACAAGGTGAAGGCGGCGCTGCGCGCTGCCAATCTGTGGGACACGGTGGAGGCCATGCCCAACGGCATCGACACGCTAGTGGGCGACAACGGCATGATGCTGTCGGGCGGCCAGCGGCAGCGTCTCGCGATCGCACGCGCAATCTACAAGGACGCGCCCATCCTGATTCTCGACGAAGCCACTTCGGCGCTGGATTCGGAGTCCGAGCGCCACGTGCAGGCCGCGCTCGAAACGCTGATGAAAGGGCGCACGACGCTCGTCATCGCGCACCGTCTGTCGACGATCGAGCGCGCGGACCGGATTCTGGTGATGGAAGCGGGGCGGATCGCCGAGCGCGGCAGCCACCGCGAGTTGCTGGCGCAAAACGGGCTGTACGCGCATCTGCATCGCATCCAGTTTCAGCAGAACGTGGCGTAACGCGCACGACGTCAGCCTTCGGCGGTCTTCACTCCCATGATTCGGTCCGCGACCAAGCGGTCCGTTTTGCCGGACCGCGCCCCTTCTCCGATAACGTTTGACGAGGCGCTCGCGCGCGCTGTCTGAATGATGAAACTTGGACTTTCCAGCAACGCATTGCAGCACAGCGGCGGCCTAGAACGCTATGCGATGGATCTCGTGCGAGGCTTCGCGGCACGCGGCGTCGAACTTGCATTTTTTGCGCGCCGTTTCGATACGTCTCTGCCCGAAAGCGGCATGGTCGAACGGCACCGCATCAACGTGTCGTTCCTGCCGGGCAAACTGCGCGACCGCTGGTTTTCATGGCGGCTGCGCTCGGCGCGCCGCGCGGCGCATGTCGACATGCTGATTGGCTGCAACCGCGTTGACTCGTCCGATATCGCCATCTGCGGCGGTACGCATCTTGGTTTTCTAAAGACGACGGGGCGCGCGCAGAAGCGCTCGGACAGTTGGCAAATCGAACTGGAGCGGCGCCAATACGCGCGCTCCAAAGTCGTCGTCGCGCATTCGCAACTCATGCACGACGAGTTGCGGCGACTGTACGGGGTCGACGAAGCAAAAATCCGTGTGTTGTATCCGCCCGTCGACGGAACACGTTTCAAGCCGACCGATGCCGTCACTCGCGGTGCCCTGAGGCGTAAATACGGCTTTGCGGATGACGAGATCGTTCTGCTGTTTCCATCCAGCAGTCACGAGCGCAAGGGGTTGCCGCTCATCGAAGCGGCGTTGCAGGATACGTCACCGCCGATCGCGGTGGCGGTGGCGGGGCGCCCGCCCGCGCGCACATCGGAGCGGCTGCGTTACATCGGTTACGTCAAGGAACTCGCGGAGTGTTATCAGGCTGCGGATTTCACTATCCTCGCATCGACGTACGAGCCCTTCGGCCTCGTTGGCATCGAATCGGTGATGTGCGGCACGCCGGTGATTTTCCCGTCGAACATCGGTTGCTGCGATGCTATCGCCTCACATGCAAAGTTTGTCTTCAAGCCGGGCGACGTGGCCGACCTGCGGGCAACGCTGGCGCGAGCGGTCGCGGCACATCGCGACCACGCTCGCGTCGCGCCGCCGGAACTCACCGACGCCGCCGCGGTCCGCTATGACCCGAGCGTGGCCGCTCACGTCGATGCGTTGCTGAGCCTGGTGAAGCAGATCACGCCCGCCTCGTAAGTCTCGCCACTCTGCGGGACGGCGTGCGCGGGCCGCCAGGCACGGTCTCGCGCCGTTTTGCGCTAGAGGCACATGTTATAATTTGTCATGCCGACGCTTGAAATTAACGCTTGAATTTCGCTTGACCTCATTCAGGCCGAACACCCCCTTTACTTCACCGGGCTTGAATGCCCGTGAGGACATGCGGCGGGCCAGCAGCGCCGTCGCCGGGGCGCGCTTACCCGTCACGACGGGGCCGCAGCCGCCGCACTGGATCTGTCGAAAAGAATATGCTGGAGATTGTGCATGGCGAACGCGACCTCGCGCCGGGTATCGGCGTACAGCAAGATCGCGGCGGAAACAAACGCGCCGATGAGCCTATGAGTCGACTTGTCGGGCGTCTCCTTACCTTCAGGTCGGCTATTCCGCGACTGCTCGTCAAGCCTTTGCGCCGCGAGCCGCAGAGCACGCGCCGTATCCTGATCGCGCATCATCTTTTGCTTGGCGATACGTTGCTGCTCACGCCGCTGCTCGCCAAGTTGCGTGCGCAATATCCGCAAGCGGACATTCTTCTGGCCTGCCCGAAAGCCATAGTGCCGCTATATGCGGGGCGGCCTTTCGGCGTGAATGCGTTGCCGTTCGATCCGCGCGATCCAGCGTCCGTGCGAAACATTTTGCTTTCCGGACCTTACGACCTTGGCCTCGTGCTCGGCGATAACCGCTATAGCTGGCTCGCGCTCGCGGCCGGCTGCCGGTGGATCGTCGGACACTCCGGCGACAAGCCCGCGTGGAAGAACTGGCCGCTCGACCGGAGCGTGCCATATCCCAATACGCCCGAGGCGTGGGCCGACCTCGCCGCGCAATTGATAGAAGGGCCGCCTCCGCGTGCTTACCGTCCCGCCGATTGGCCGGCTCCTCCGCATCTCGCGTTGCCGGAGCCGGCGCAGTTCACAAAACGTTATGTGGTGCTTCATCCGGGCGCGAGTGCGAGCGTCAAGCGCTGGCCGAATGCACGCTGGCTTGAGCTGGCGCGGCGAGTCGAAGCACTCGGTTATCTACCGGTGTGGACCGGCGGTCCGGGCGAGGCGGATCTGATCCGCGCGATCGACCCGCAAGCGCGTCATCCAAACCTAGCGGCTCAGCTCGGTCTCGGCGAGTTGTGGCATCTGTTTGCCGGCGCGCAGGCCGTGGTTTGTCCCGATACCGGCGTCGCACATCTTGGGCGGCTGATCGGGGTGCCTACAGTTGCGCTCTTCGGTCCGGGCAACGCGCAGATTCACGGCGCGGGACGCTACTGGCGCGAGGTGCCGTTCGTGCCGATCACCATCGCCGACATGCCGTGCCGCGATCAGCCTTTTATCTTCCGCCGCGAGGTAGCATCGGTGCGGCGCTGCGATCGCAACGAGACGACCTGCGTCGCGTGGAGCGGTGATCATGCCGAGTGCATGGGCCAACTCACGATCGAGTCGGTATTCAATGTTTTGCAAAATATCTTGGTGAAAGCGTAATGACTCACACGGCTGCGCGAGTGGAGCGCCTGTTCTGGGTTGCCTGTCCGGTTTTGCTGTTCGTGGTGATGTTCGGCCACATGACGGCGATCGTCTTCAACGCGCTCGCGTTGCTGGCGCTTGGCGTCGCGGCGGCTGCCTTTTCGGCGAATCGTCCGCCGCTCGTGCGTTGGCCGCTGCTGCTGCCGGTCGCCGCCTGGGCGGGGTGGGGGCTTGCTTCGGTGGCGTGGTCGCCGTATCCGATGGTCAGCCTGCACGCGTGGTGCGACGAGGTGCTCTATCCGCTGGTGTCGTTCTGGGGCTTCTGGCTGTTCGGAAGCCAACTGCGGCGACCCGAGCCAGTGGTTGCCGTCAACTGGCTTGCGTGCGTTGCGCTCGCCACGATCAGCGCGTTCAACTGGGGGCATCTGCAACCGCCTACGGCCAATACCTTCCCGTTGCATTTTTATAATCGCGTCGGTCATACCAGCACGCTTGCGGTGTTCTCGATGGCGCTCTTCACCGGCTTCCTGTTGCGTCCGCGCTGGCGCCTGGTCGGCGCGAGCGGCATTGTGCTGTGCCTCTTTATTGGGCTCGCGACGCTGAACCGGTTCTTCTGGCCGGCCGCCGCCGTAACGCTTCTCGTCGCGCTATATCCGCTGTATCGGCGCCGCTTCATGCTCGCGGTGCTGGCCATTGCCGTGGTGGGTGCAGCCGGCGTCGGCACCCTCGGGCTTAGTTCCCGTTTGCGCACGAGCGGTGCGGCGCCCGAGGTCACACAGGCGCGCGACGTCGTGATCGACGGTCATCAGGTCTACGTGCCGGGCTCACTGTCGGCCATCGGCGATACGGTATCGGCCGATACGCGCCCGAAGTTGTGGGCGTTCTATGTCGGCCAGGCCGAGCATCACGCCTGGGCCGGCATAGGTTTCGGCAAGCCATTGCCGGGCATCGTCTATCGCAATGCAATGCCGCCCGCTTTGCTGGCCGCCGAACCACAAGCGCTGACGCATGCGCACAACCTGTTCATCAACACGTGGCTGCAGACCGGATTCATTGGCGTCGTGCTGCAGACGGGGCTGTTGCTGAGCCTGGTTGCACGATTCTGGCGGTATCAGCGGGTGGAACCGTGGTTATGCGCCGCAGGCGTCGCGCTGGTGGCCGGCATGATCGCGAAAAACATGACCGATGATTTTATGTGGCAGACGACCATGCTGGCGTTCTGGTCGTTCGCGGGTCTGTTGCTGGGATACGCGGAGCATGGCAGAGCTTCGGCTGGATCGTCGCAAAGCGCCGAGCGCACCATGTCCACGGCCGGACGCGCGGAGCCGCTACGCGAATCGCAGACCGTCAAACTGGATAAAAAAAGGCGGTCATGAGCGAGACATTGAAGGCCGCAGACACCGACCGCGCCCCGCTGCGCATTCTGTTCCACATCAACGACTTCGGTAAGGGCGGCACGGAGACGGCGCTGCTGTCATGGCTCAAGACACTGGACCGCCGGCTGTTCGCGCCGAGCCTCTCGGTGGCTTATCCGACCGACGACCTAGCGTTCTGGCGCGCGCATTCTATTCCCGACGATGTCGATATCCATGTGCTCGCTTCATCGGAATGGATGGTCGCTCTGCACCAGAAAGCGCGCCAGCGCAAACTCGGCGTCGGCACGAAGCTGCTGCACAAGGCGCTGACCTACGGCGCGATCCGGCCGCTGGCGGCGCGGCGGATGAGACGCCTCGCGAGCCAGCATGACCTGGTTTGCGACTTCGATTTTTCGCTGCGTCATCTGGCAGGCAGTTGCGGCGTGCCGTGGATTGGCGTCAGTCACTTCAGCCTCGCCGCGCGGCTTGGCAAAAAGAGCGAGCGTTACGTTGCCCGCCGCGTCCGCCATTTCTCACGTTACTCCGCGGTAGCCGTGCTGACGCCAGCCATGCTGCGCGAAGCGCGCGAGCTTTTCGCGACAAGTCATGTGGACGTTACCGAATTGCCGAACGTGATCGACATCGAGGCGTTGCGGCGCGCGGCGTCCGGGCAGATCGAACGTCCGGCGGACTCATTCATTGTATCGGTGGCGCGTCTGGACGAAGGTCAGAAGGACCACAAGACGCTGCTACGAGCCTACGCTCAGTTATGCGAGCGTGGCCGCTGCAACGCGGCGCTGGTGCTGATCGGCGAGGGCCGGGACCGAGGCGAGCTGGAGCAACTCGCGCACGAACTGGGGATCGCCCCGTCCGTGCATTTCCTGGGCTTTTGCGCGAACCCATCGCCCTATATCAGGCAAGCGGAACTGCTAGTGCTGAGCAGCCGCTATGAAGGGTTCGGCATGGTTCTCGGCGAGGCCATGGCGCTCCGCACGCCTGTTCTATCGACGGATTGCCCGACCGGCCCGCGCGATTTGCTGGAGGGCGGCAAAGCCGGCCTGCTAGTACCGCCGGGCGATGTCGACGCGATGGCGCTGGCTATCGAACGTATTCTCACCGAGACCGAACTGCGCCGTAGCCTCGTGCAGGCAGCTTCACAAAAAGTCGCCAGTTTTGCGCCCGCAAGTGCGAACCAGCGGATGCTCGCACTGGCCTCGAGGCTATTGAAGGAGAAGGCGGTGACGTCTCGGTGAGCCGGGCCTTCGGTTGCGTGGCAGTTGCGTTAATCTCTCAACTCTGGTCCTCCGGCGCCGCTCGCCGAGATCACCAGCATGTCGGGCGAGCTGCCAGATAGAGATAGAATGGTGCGCTTTGCCCGTACTCGATTCTGCCTATGTGGTTCAAAAACCTGCAGCTTCACCGTCTTCCCGCTCCGTGGCCCGTCACGCCGGAACAAATCGAAAAGTGGCTTGCGCCACATGCGTTTGCGCCCGGCAATAGTGTCGAAATGCAAAGCCACGGGTGGGCGTCTCCTCGCGACAACGATTCGCTCGTCTACGCGCTCAACCGGCAGCTGCTGCTTACGTTTCGCGCGGAAAAGAAGCTGCTGCCCGCCTCGGTGGTCACGCAAGTAACCAAGGCCCGCGCTGCCGAACTCGAAGAGCAGCAGGGTTTCAAACCCGGCCGCAAACAGATGCGCGAACTCAAGGAGCAGGTCACCGACGAACTGTTGCCGCGCGCATTCAGCATCCGCCGCGATACGCGCGTGTGGATCGATTGCCGCAATGGCTGGCTTGTCATCGACGCGGCATCGCAAGCGGTTGCCGACGAAGTGCGCGGGCTGCTGGTGAAATCGATCGATCAGTTGCCGCTTGGGACCGTGCGCGTCACGCAATCGCCGGTGTCGGCCATGACTGATTGGCTGCTATCGGGCGAAGGCCCCGCCGGTTTCTCGCTCGATCAGGATACCGAGTTGCGTTCGCCCGCGGAAGGCAACGCGACCGTGCGTTACGTCGGACATACTTTGGACGCCGAAGATATGCGCCGTCATATCGAAGCCGGTAAGCAATGCATGCGGCTCGCGATGACATGGAACGATCGTGTGTCGTTCGTGCTGACGCCTTCGCTGACGATCAAGCGCATTACGCCGCTCGACGTGCTCAAGGAAGCGAGCGACCCGACCGCGCAGAACGACGACGAACGCTTCGACTCCGATTTCACGCTGATGACGGCGGAGCTCGATCGTATGCTGAGCGACTTGCTTGATACGTTAGGTGGAGAGCAGGGCAACGCGATGCTGGAGGTCGCGGCGGCTTGAGGTGACGGACGTCGCAGGGTCGCCGGTTTTGGTCGCTCTGCGCATGGAAAAGCGTCCGCAAGATATCAGGCTTGCAGGGGCTACTGATGGCTAAACATCCGCCGTATTCCCTGGTGTTGACCTACGACGAAGATCTACAGCAACTGATCGTGTACACCGTCGGCCTGGACGACCTCGCTCCGCTCGTCGCTGGGGGGAATGGGTGTCGTGATGGCCGATGGGCACGATTTCAAGCTTGACGATGAATTCGCGCGGCAGCTTGGAGTTGGGTTGCTAAACACGATTGCGCGCGGTCAACCAGGCATCAAGCAACACATGAGCGTTGGGCGGGATTCGTTCGATAGATCGTCGGAAGAGTAAGTTGTCCGCGGTTTGGTGACTTGGCCGAACGACGCTTAATCATCGCAACGGTACGTCCGCTCAGTTGCCCTGATGATTATTCTGATGCCGCGCTGTGCGCGGATCATTGGCGGAACTGCAAGTCACTTGACGAAAGGGCCGGCGCCGCTGCCCTTGATACCCAGTTCGCATCAGTATCGGCCGCAATCTTCCTTTTCCCTTTCCGTTTTGCGAATCTTCCTGGCCGGTAACTGCGTGCTGTCGGGTCATTATCGCGATGGCCATTCAGTTCGACTACATCGGAAGGGGGCATGTACGAGTCAGTGCAGGCTCGCACGCTTTCACCCGGCGGTGCTCGGATGTCTATGGGCGGCCCGACCTGGGAACTGAGAGCTTTCGCAAACATGCATCCTGAATTATCCGGTTATTACCAGCGCGAACTGCATTACATCAGCGCGCTGTTTCAGGAATTTGCCCGCAAGCATCCAAAAATCGCGCGCCGGCTCGGCGCGCAGGCGGGCGAGGTGGGTGATGCATACGTCGAACGTCTGCTTCAGACCTTTGCGTGGACGGCTGCACCTTCGCAGATGCGCATCGACCGCATGACCGGGGCGTTCACGCAGCGCCTGCTCGAATGCGTGAATCCCAACTATGTGACGCTGCTGCCCTCGTTGGGTGTTGCACGATTCTTTCCCGACCCCGAAGCCACGCTCAATCCGCAGGGCCAGACATTGCCGCGCGGCACGCGCATCATGTCCCGCGAGGCCGTCGAAGGCCACACCGTGTGCGAGTTTCGCTCCAGTCAGCCCGTCACGATCTGGCCGCTTGCGCTCACACAGGCACGCTGGACGGGCATTCCTCCTGACCTTTACTCGCTGCACCGCTACGTGGACGATCCCCGGCAGGTACGTGGCGCACTGCGCCTGCGGCTTCGCACGATCAACGGCACGAGCATCGGGAGTCTGCAAGGGCTGGACCGTCTGCCCATCCACCTGTGCGGTGAGCAACGCATGGCTTCGCACCTGTTTGAACTGATCCACACTTGCGTCGTGGGGATGGTGATGGGTGCGCCTGGGGGATTCGATACAGAAGAAAAGCTGCATGGCGTGAAGCTCGCGGGCAGGCAGCCGATCGGCGTGGACTACGAGGGGCTTGAGCCGGAACAGAGCCTGTTGCGACCGGCGTCGCCGGCACTGCATGGGCACGCGCTCGTGCACGAATACTTCGCCCTGCCTCAGCGGTTCTGGTTTTCCACCCTCACGGGGCTGGCGGCGGGACTTGAGAGAATCCCCGGTCCGGAGGTCGAGATCGTGCTGCTGCTCACGCGTGAGGTCGCCTCGCTCGACCAGCAGGTCGATGCATCGCAACTGGCACTTTTCTGTACGCCTATCGCTAACCTGTATCCGGTCAGGACCGGAAGGCTCCATCTCGACGCTGACGCGCGCGAGCACCGGCTCGTGCCCTATGTGACGGCGCCTGACGACCATGAGGTTCATTCGCTTGATCTCGCGAAGGGACAGGTGAACGAAGAGTCGGAGGAGATCGCTTTCCAGCCGCTCGATGTGGCGATATCCGATGATGAGCGCGGAGATGAGCGTTACTTCGCGCTGCGCCGCGAACTGGATGAACCGCCCGGCCGTGCGCGTCGTTACGGCACGCGCCAGCGCTTCGTCCGCACCCACGTGTTGCTGTCGCTGCTGGACCATGACCACGGGCCGGATCAGACCGGCATCCGCCACCTGACGCTCGATGCCTGGCTCACCAATGCGGACCTGCCTTGCCTTGCGCCGTGCAACGGCGTCGATGATCTGGTGGTGAGAGGCGCGAAGGGCGTGGCGAGTGCCGGATTCGTGCGTGCCCCCACGCCTCCCAAGCCACCGCTTGCGAGCGGCGACACTGCGTGGGAACTGGTGCGCCAGTTGCATCTGGAACTGGATGTCTTTGATAGCAACTTCGACGAAAGGCGTCCTGGCGAAGGGCTGCGCATGATGCTGCAGCCGTACCTCGGCGCGGGCGACACGGCTCTCGCACACCAGCTCGACAGCCTCATCGGTGCCACCGCGGAGCCGGTGTATGCCATGCACTGCCAGGCGGGCGAACTGCAGCTTGCCCGCGGCATGAAGATCACGTTGACCTTCGACGAGGGCGGCCTTGACGGCATGTCGCCATTCACGTTCGCGCTGGCGCTCGAGCGCTATGTGACGCGCCACGTGTCTACATATTCCTTTACGCAGACCGTGCTGTGTACGAAGCAGCGCGGCTCCGTGTTCACCTTTCCCACACGCGATGGCACGCGTGGCATTTTCTGATGGAGGTTCACTGATGGCCTGGAACACGCAGACCCGCGCGCTGGAGGTGACCGGTGACGCGCTGCCGCAACACTACGGGCAGCCGGTCTTCGTGGCCACGCGCCTGCGCGGGACCGAGAAGCTCGGACGGCT
>NZ_AWZT01000053.1 GCF_000472525.1 Paraburkholderia dilworthii | reverse complement strand
CCTTCACCTCAACGGAAATAGAATTGCTCGAGTGCATAGTCCCTGACTTGCCGCTTACCGCGCAGGCACCACCGCTCCTGCGAAACCTTATCAAGGTCGCCCGGCTTGGAGGCTATCTGGGCCGAGCCAGTGATGCGCCACCAGGTAATACCGTCGTGTGGCGTGGCATGCGGCGCCTCACCGATATTCAACTCGGTTATGAACTCGCCCTGAATCGAAGTGGGTAATTGCAAGCAGGGTCGGACGGTTACCGCGTCTCGATCAGCGGCGCCGAAGGGGCGCTCGCAAGGATCACGGAGATTTTGGCGCGCCGCGACGGTGAGCCCGACGTGAACGCCCTCCAGTGGCAGCTGCGCTCGTTCTTCTGGGAGCTGTGCGGTGCATGGGACCTGTTCCAGCAGTGGGTCAATACCGCGTTTCAACTCGGCTACGCTGAAGAGAAGGAAGCTGTCAGCCACCTCGAAGGTTGGCGCTAGTCCCATTTAACCCGCACGTTCGACACTTGTCGAGGCCATTCTGAAGTGTCGTAGTGGCAGCAAAGTAGAAGTGTCGTGGTTTGTGCCTTTGCTATCTCCTTGACGAGGTTTTGATGACAGAGTCCTGGAGACTGACCGTCGCTCTGCCAATCGCGGTGTTCAGATCATCGACCGTGATTTCGCGCTGCTTCTTGGTGCCGATCCGGCGTTCCTTCGGTTTCGGCGTCTGCCCCTGGTTGGTTCGTGACGGCGAACCCGATGCACGGCGGTTGTCACGGTCGGCCTGAACCAGTTGCGCGACCTGCAGCACGTGCCCCAGCCGCTTGTGGTCGACCACCGCACCCTGATCAATCTCGGAGAGCCGGTCGTATGGGCTGCAGGGAAGGGCGATGCCATCCGCGCGGATCTCGATGCGCCCGTCGGGATACTCGTACACATCAATGTAGCGTCCGACCAGCCGGCGGTTCGCCTCCGTGTCATCGAGCAGGTAAATTACCCGGTCGTACTGCAGCGTCAGCGAACGCGTGACGCGCCGCGGTTCTGATTATGTCAATTTATTGATGCGGCGAGCAAAAACATAGAGGGCCCGTTGATGCTATAATTGATGCGGAACGGCATCAAATTGGAGGCGAGGATGCGCACCACTGTTACGATCGACGACAACCTATACGAGCGAGCTCTCGAACTTGCCGACCCTGACATGGATAAGGCAGACCTGTTCCGGGTAGCAATGCAGACGTTTGTTCGCGTTCAGGCGGGTAAGCGTCTGGCAGCCCTGGGTGGCGCCGCTCCCGGTATGCCTGACGTCCCACGTCGCCGATCCGAGCCCGCGGTCCAATGAGCGTCCTCATTGACACATCCGTATGGGTTGATCATTTCCGTCGCGCCAACACGAGACTTGTTCAGTTGATAACGAGCGACCAGGCGCTTACGCATCCAGTCGTCCTTGTCGAACTCGCCTGTGGTACTCCGCCTGCACCCCGCGCCCGGACCCTCCACGATATCGGGCTGTTGCAACATGCGAGGCACGCGACATGGACCGAGGTGATGGAGTTCATCGAGGCAAGGCAGTTTTACGGTCGAGGCTGTGGCAGCAGCGATCTTACGCTGCTCGCGTCAACTTTGATGACTCCCGGCGCATCGATCTGGAGCTTGGACAAAAGGCTCGCTGAGCTCGCGCTGGAAGTTGGCATCGCGTATATGCATGACATTCACTAACTGGTGATCGTCTTCGTGCTGGAGACGGCGTTTAGCTCTGAAAATTGGCGCGGATCAAGGGCACGCGGTTCCACCAGACGGCAAGCCGATACGTTTATCGCGTCGGATTGACCCGGATGGGTATCTCCGGACACGTGCGAATGTGCGCTGCACAGTCTGCCGATGGTGATCCTCGTCAGCGCGACGCTGCCCGACACGACGGGACCGCAACTGTACGCGGCCCTGAGAAAGGAGCCGCGAATCGAAGGCGTGCCTATCCTGCTGCTGGCGAATGGCGCCGCAGGCGAGGCGGCCCGTTATGACTAGGCGCTGCTGCTCGGGCTCGCCGACAGCGTGCTGAAATACGCGCAGCCCACCGTCCTGAAGGCGCGCGTGCGGAACGCGATGGCTTCCGTGCACGCGGACCAGGAGCGGATCGGCGCAATGCGCGAGTACTGACTTGCGGTCGAAAAGGCGGCGCGGCGCGTCGAACGCAAGAACAACGAGGCAATATTCGCGAATGAAGGTGGCGAAGGCGTCCGCTGACGCTTTCGCGCGTTGCCGCAGGGACGGTCGGCGCGCGACGCGAGCGCCGAGGTGCCGGTCGCCGATGCGACGCTCAGAACCCTGCGGCCAGCCCATCGCGACGGCTGTCGCTTGCAGCGACATAGCCGCGCTCAGGCTCGTTGCGATCGAGCTTCCAGATGAACTGGCCCGAACCGAAATCCATATACGGATCATCGATCGACTTGATCGTGTGGCCCAGGCCTTCGAGCGCGCGTGAGGTCTGCGGATCGAGCGTCGATTCGATATCTATGGAGAAATCGCGGTTGACCTTCCAGCGCGGCGCATCGCATGCCGCCTGCGGCTGCTGGCCGTAATCGAGCATGCGCACCACGGTTTGCAGGTGCCCTTGCGGCTGCATGTCGCCGCCCATAACGCCGAAGCTCATGACCGCTTCCTGCTTGCCGTCGACCTGCTGCGTGAGGAACGCCGGGATGATCGTGTGGAACGGCCGCTTGCCGCCCTCGACCACATTCGGCGACTTCGGGTCCATCGAGAAACCGCAGCCACGGTTTTGCATCGAAATGCCCATCTCAGGCACGACGCAGCCCGAGCCGAAGCCCATATAGTTCGACTGGATGAAGCTGACCATCATGCCGCGCTCGTCGGCCGCCGACAGGTAAATCGTACCGCCCGCCTTCGGCATGCCGAAGCCGAAGTGCGTGGCACGCTTCGGATCGATCAGCTTCGCACGCGATTTCAGATAGGCATCGTCGAGCATTTGCGCAGGAGTCACTTCCATCGAGCGCGGATCGGCGACGTAGCGGTACAAATCCGCGAACGCGAGCTTCATCGCTTCGATCTGCAGATGCTGCGATTCGATGCCGTCGAGCTTCAGCGCGGCCACGTCGAACTGTTCGAGAATGCCGAGCGCGATCAGCGCGGCGATGCCCTGCCCGTTCGGCGGAATCTCGTGCACCGTGTAGCCGCGATAGTTCTTGCCGATCGGCTCGACCCAATCGGGCTGGTAGTTGCGCAGATCGTCGAGCGTCATTGCCGCGCCGCAATCGCGGGAAAACGCCGCGATGCGTTCGGCAATTTCGCCTTCGTAGAAGGCGCGCGGACCGCGTTCGGCCAGCATGCGCAAGGTCTTAGCGTGGCCCGGCATCTTCACCAGTTCGCTGACTTCGGGCGCGCGGCCCCGCGGCATGAACGTATCGGCGTAGCCCGGCTGGTTCTTCAGTTCGGGCACGGCGTCCGCCCACTTGCGCGCGACGACGTTTGCCACGGCATGGCCGCGCTCGGCGATCTCGATGGCGGGCTCCATCAGATCGGCGAACGGCAGCGAGCCAAACTTCCGATGCAGCACTTCCCAGCCCGCGATCGCGCCCGGCACCGTCACCGTGTCCCAGCCCCGCACGGGCTGCACGGCGACGCCGTTGTTTTCGCCGTATTTGCGCCTGAAATAATCGACGTTCCACGCAGCGGGCGCGACGCCCGACGCGTTCAACCCGTGCAGCTTGCTGCCGTCCCACACGAGCGCGAACGCGTCGCTGCCGAGTCCATTCGACACCGGCTCGACGACGGTGATCGCCGCCGCTGCCGCGATGGCCGCATCGACGGCATTGCCGCCTTTCCACAGCATGCGCAACCCGGCCTGCGCGGCGAGAGGCTGCGACGTCGACACGATGTTGCGCGCGAACACGGGCATGCGCAGCGTCGGATAAGGGTTCTGCCAGTCGAAGCTTGTCATGTTGTCACTCTGGTGGTTTTGCTGGCTCGACCGCGCGCCATCGAAAGCCGTAGCGCACGAAAAGCATCACGATTCGCGCGGATCGAGCGCGTCGCGCAGGCCGTCGCCGAGCAGATTGAAGCCGAGCACGGCCAGGAAGATCGCGATGCCGGGAAAGATCGACATCCACGGCGCCTGGCTCACGAAGTCTTTTGCCGTGTTAAGCATCGAGCCCCACGACGGCGCGGGAGGCAATTGTCCGAGCCCGAGAAACGACAGACTCGCTTCGGCGATGATCGCGCTCGCCACCGTCAGGCTCGCCTGCACGATGATGGGCGGCAGCACGTTCGGCAGAATGTAGCGCAGCATGATCCGCGCGTGATCGAGGCCGATCGCGCGCGCGCCTTCCACATATTCTTCGGCCTTCACGCTGATGGCCTGGCCGCGCGTGAGGCGAATGAAGCGCGGCATCGCCGAAATGCCGATCGCGGCCATCGCGTTCGTCAGGCTCGGGCCGAGAAACGCGCTCAACGCGATCGCGAGAATCAGGAACGGGATCGACAGCAGCGCATCGGCGATGCGTGAGATCACGCCGTCGACGAACCTGCCGAAGTAACCGGCGATCAATCCCAGCGGCACGCCGAGCACGACGGCAATGCCGACCGACACGACGCCCGCCAGCAACGACGCACGCGCGCCATACAGCAGGCGGCTCAGCACGTCGCGGCCGAGTTCGTCGGTGCCGAACCAGTGCGCCTCCGACGGCGCCTGGCGCACGGTCATGAAGCTCGCCTGCACGGGGTCGTAGTGTGTGAGCCACGGCGCGAACAACGCCATGATCACGATGAGCGCCACCAGAAACGCACCGAACACGGCCGCGCGATTGCGCATGAAGCGCGTGAGCCCCCGGCGTTTGCGACGCGGCAACGCGGCGGCCGCCGACGCGGATCGGGGATCGATTGAAGTAGCCATCAACTGCGCCTCAGTCGGGGATTGAGCAGGATATAGAGCACATCCGCGCACAGGTTCACGACGATGAACGCGACCGCCGTGACGAGCACGACGCCTTGCACGACGGGGTAATCGCGATTGAACACCGCATCGACGACGAGCTTGCCGAAGCCGGGAATCGTGAACACCTGCTCCGTCAGCACGGCGCCCGCGAGCAGTTCGCCGAACAGCAGCGCGAGCACGGTGACGATGGGAATCAGCGCATTGCGGAACGCGTGCTTGACGACCACGGCGCCGCGCAGCAACCCTTTCGCGCGCGCCGTGCGGATGTAGTCGGTGCGCAAGACGCCGAGCATTGCGCTGCGCGTATGGCGCATCAGTTGCGCGCCGAGCGCGGCGCCCAGCACGAACGCGGGCATCAGCATCGCCTTGATGCTGAGCCAGAAATCTTCGCCCGGTGACACATAACCCGACGACGGCAAAAGATGCCAGCGCACCGACACGATAAATATCAGCATGATGCCGAGCCAGAAATTCGGTATCGACATGCCCGACAGCGCGAAGATGTTTGCCGCGTAGTCGAGCGGCCCGCCCCTGCTCGCCGCCGAAATCACGCCCGCCGGAATACCGATGCCAATGGCGAGAATCATCGCCATCACCGCGAGCTGGATCGTGACGGGCAGCTTTTGCGCGATCAACGCGCGCACGGGCACGTCAGTGCGCAAAGACGAACCGAGATCGCCGTGCGCGACATCGCGCATCCATAGCGCGTACTGCGTCGGCACGGACTGATCGAGGTGATACTTGACCCGCAGCGTCGCGATCAGCTGCGGGGCCTGATCCTCGCCCGCCATCGCGCGGACCGGGTCACCCGGCAGCAGCTTCTGCAAGCCGAAAATCAGCATCGACACCAGGATCAGCGTCGGCACGGCAACGAGCAGGCGATTCGCGATGATCGGCAGCATGACGATCAGCCCTTGATCGACACGCCGCGCAGGCGCACCAGACCGTCGGCGTAAGGCGTGAAGCCCTGCACTTTCTTCGACAGCACGAACGGCCAGGGCTGCGCGTAGATGTAGACGATGGGATCGTCGTCGGCGAGGATCTTACCCGCGGCGTCGTAGTCGGACTTGCGCTCGGCCTGGGTCTGCTTGGTGCGCGCCGAATCGAGCAGCGAATCGACCTGCTGGTTGCAGTAGTGCGCGTAGTTCAGGTTGCCCGCGCAGGTGTTGAACTGATGCAGGTTGCCGTCGGGATCGAGGCGCCCCGACCAGCCCGTGTACATCGCTTCGAAGTCGCCGGTGTGGCCTGCGTTCAGTTCCGTCGCGTAGTCGCTCGGACGCAGCTTTAGCGTGATGCCCGTTTCGCTGAGCATGGCCTGCAGCATCTGCGTGATCTGGCTCGCGACCGTGTTGTTCGGATACGCGAATTCAATGGTCGGATGCTCCTGGCCCGCCGCCTTCAGCAGCGCCTTCGCCTTCGCGACGTCGCGCTTCGGGGTCGGCAGCCACGCGTTGTAGTACGGGCTCGATTTCGGAATGCCCTGGTTCGCGGGCGTGAAGATGCCCGCACCGATCACCTGGTCGATCGCATCGCGGTCGATCGACAGCTCGAACGCCTGCCGCACGCGCTTGTCCTTCAGCGGACCGTTGCCGCGCGGGCCGTTGTTGATGTTGAACGTCACGTAGTAGAAGCCGAGACCCGTCACCGGCTTGAACTGCAGGTTCGCATCGCTCTTGACGGCGGCGACGTCGGACGGCGCGAGACGCTCCAGCATATCCAGCGAGCCCGAGCGCAGATTCGCGAGACGCACGGTGCTGTCGGGAATCGGCTGGAACACCACGCGCTGGACGGGATACTTGTCCGCGTCCCAGTAACCGGCGAACTTCTCGAGCACCACGCGATCGTTCTGCACGCGCTGCACGAACTTGTACGGCCCCGAGCACACGGGATGCGACGCGACGCCTGCCGCGTCGCTAAGCGTTTTCGGCGCGAGCATCATGCCCGCGCGGTCCGACAGCGTGGCGAGCAGCGCGGCGTCCGGCTGCTTCAGCACGATTTTCACGGTGCTGTCGTCGATCACATCCACATGATCGACCGACGACAATTCGCTCTTGCGGTTGCTGGTCGGCAGCGTGCGGTAGCGGTCGAGGTTCGCCTTCACGGCGGCGGCGTTGAACGGCTCGTCGTCCTGGAACTTGACGCCTTGGCGCAGCTTGAACGTCAGCGATTTGCCGTCGTCGCCCGTGGTCCACGACGTGGCGAGCATCGGCACGATTTTCAGATCGGGCGCGACATCGACGAGCGAATTGCACAGCGACGCGAACACGATCCGGTCGACAAACTGCACGCTGCGCGCCGGGTCGAGCGAGCCGATATCGTCCTGCAGGCCGATGCGGATGGTGGTCTGCGCCATCGCGGCGGAAGCGCTCAATGCGAGCGCAACGGCAATCAACATTCTTCGCATGCGTCGTGTCCTTGTTGCGGTTCGGGTTGCCATGGGTGATCGTTACCGGTTCGCTTCGGCGCTCAGTGTGGTCTGCGTCTGATTCTGCTTCTCGCGATAAATCGCAAGGCGCTCGTTGAGCTTCGTGCTGACGCTCGCGACGAGCGGCATGCCGCCGCCCGCGTTCTGCACATCGCGCCAGAAATGACACGAGACCTGCCGTCCGCCCGGCAGCGTTTCGGACAGCGGGCGCGCCTGCGCGCAGCGCGGCTTCGCGTGCTGGCAACGCGTATGAAAGCGGCAGCCGGGCGGCGGCGCCGTCGGGCTGGGCAGATCGCCTTGCAGCGCGGGCTTCGTGCGGCGCTCGTGCGGACTGCTGGCGGGAATCGCGCGCAGCAGCGCCTGCGTGTACGGATGCAGCGGCGCGTCGAACAGTTCGTCGACCTGCGCCAGTTCGACGATTTCACCCAGATACATCACCGCGACGCGGTCGCTCATGTGACGGATCACGGCGAGATCGTGCGCGACCATGATCAGCGTGAGGCCGAGTTCGGCCTTCAGCGATTCGAGCAGGTTGATCACCTGCGCCTGCACGGAGACATCGAGCGCCGACACGGGCTCGTCGCCGACGATCAGTTTCGGCTCGCCCGCCAGCGCCCGCGCGATGCCGATGCGCTGCCGCTGGCCGCCGGAGAATTCATGCGGATAGCGCTGCGCATACGCCGGCTGAAGGCCGACTTTGGTCAGCAGTTGCGCGACGCGTTCGCGGCGCTCGCTGCCGCTGCTCGCGAGACCGTGAAACGCAACTGGCTCGCCGATGATCTGCCCGACCGTCATGCCCGGATTCAGCGACGCGAACGGGTCCTGAAAGATGATCTGCATGTCGCGGCGCAAGCGGCGCAGCTTCGCGCCCTCCCAATGCGTGATGTCCTCGCCCTGATACAGCACGCGCCCTTGCGTCGCGTCGATCAAACGCAGCAGCATGCGCCCGAGCGTCGACTTGCCGCAGCCCGATTCGCCGACGATCGCGAACGTCTCGCCCGTCTGCACGGCGAACGAGACTTCGTTGACGGCATGAACCGTGGGCGTGCGCGTGAACATCTGCCGCTCGCCGCCGAAGCGTTTGGTGAGCGCGCTGGCTTCGATGATGGGCGTCGCGATGTGTGACGCGTTCGCGGGCCTCATGTCAGCTCCTTTTGCTGCGCGGGCTTCACGAGCTGCTCGACAGGCGCGAGCCAGCAGGCGACGCGATGCTCGCCTTCGAGCGTTCGCTCGGGCGGCGCGGCGTCGATGCAACGCTGTTCGGCAAACGGACAGCGCGGCGCGAAGCGGCAGCCGCGCGGCATCTGCTCGGGCGTCGGCACGGAGCCGCGTATCGTCGCGAGCGACCCCTCGCGCTTGCCGACGGACGGAATCGCGCCCATCAGCCCGATTGTGTACGGATGCTGCGGATCGTCGAAGAGATCGGACACCGTGCCGTACTCGACGATCTTGCCCGCATACATCACCGCCACGTGATCCGCCACTTCGGCGACCACGCCGAGATCGTGCGTAATCAGCAGCATCGCCGTGCCCGTCTCTTTCTGCAGATTGCGCACGAGCGCCAGAACCTGCGCCTGAATGGTCACGTCGAGCGCGGTAGTGGGTTCGTCGGCGATCAACAGGCGCGGGCCGTTCGCGAGCGCCATCGCAATCATCACGCGCTGGCGCATGCCGCCCGACAGCTGATGCGCGAACGCATCGAGCCGCGTTTCGGGCGCGGGAATATGAACCAGCCGCAGCATCTTGAGCGCCTCTTCGCGCGCCGCTGCGCGACCGACGCCGCGATGCCGCCGGATGCTCTCGCCGAGCTGCTCGCCGACCGTGTAGGCGGGATTCAGCGAGGTCATGGGCTCCTGAAAGATCATCGACATGCGGTTGCCGCGAATGTCGGCGAGTTCGCGCTCGGACAGCCCGAACAGATCCACGCCCTCGAAATGCGCCGTGCCCGCGACGCGCCGCGCGGGCGGGCTGGGGAGCAGCCCCATCAGCGCGAGCGACGTCACGCTCTTGCCGCAGCCGGACTCGCCGACCACGCACAGCGTCTCGCCCGCGTGGACGAGAAAAGACACGCCGTCGACGACGTTCGGCACGGCGGGCACATTCGAAAACTTCAGCGAGAAGCCTTGTACATCGAGAACCGGCCGGCGTTCTGCTGCGGTCATGCCTGTTTACTCCGCATTGCGTGGCTCATCCTTCCAGATCGGTATGAAAACGATTATCTGGCTGCGAACGTACAATAAAATATTAAAGTTTCTTTTCGATGCTTAAGTTTTTCTCATGGATGGAACGAATGCCGACGCTGCGCATGCTGAAGTCTTTCAGGGCAGTTGCCCGCACCGGCTCGTTCTCGGCGGCCGCCGACAAGGTCGCGCTGACGCAGGCGGCCGTCAGCCTGCAGATGCGCGGGCTCGAGGAAGCGCTGGGCCGTCAGCTGTTCGACCGTCGCGGGCGGCAGATCACGCTGACCCAGCACGGGCTGACAATCTGGCCGAAGGTCGAGCAGATTCTCGACCTGCTCGCCGAGCTCGAAGCGAAGCCCACTGACGCGATGGAAGGGCCCGTCACGATCGGCGCGTTGGTGTCGGTGATCGGCGCGCTGTCGCTCGCCGTCGCGCGGCTGAAGGCGACGCACCCGCGGCTCGACGTGCGGCTGCTGTCGGCGCGCTCGGACGAACTGGCGGGCATGGTCGAAACGGGCGATGTGGACGTCGCGGCCGTGGTCGCGCGCGCGGACGAGACGCTGCCCGACACGCTCAAATGGACCACGCTCTACACCGAACCGATGGTGCTGGTGGTGAGCCGCGACATCGCCGATAACGACCCGCAGCGCATCTTGCGTGGGCACGGTTTTTTGCGCTTCGACCGGCGCGTGCGCACGGGGCAGGTGGTCGAGCAGGCGCTGGAGAAAGCGAGCTTGATGGTCAACGAGTATCTCGAACTGAATTCGATCGAGACGATTGTCGCGCTGGTGCGCGAGAAAGTCGGCGTCGCGGTGCTGCCGCTGCTGATACGCGGCAACTGGCTGAACGACCCGCTGCTTCGCGTGATCCCGATTTCGAGCCCGCCGACGCTGCGCACGGTCGGCATGGTGCAGCGCGCTTCGGATGACAGAAAAGCGCTGATGCGCGAAATCGTCGATACGTTGCAGGCGATGCCGCGCGATCGTTCGTGATGAGGTGGTTGTCGGGCGTTGTTTCTATGCCATCAGCTGACGCGGGTGCTCGAAGCGCGACAGATCGCCCAGTTCAGACACTAGGCCCACAGCCGACGTGAAGTCGATGCCCCGCATCGCCTGCAGTGCCAGCACCGCAGGATAGAAGCGCCAGTCTCCAACCGCTTCACGCAGCGCAGTCTCCAGCCGTTCGCATTGCGCCAGGCGATCCTCGATCGTGCGGCGGTGTTCGTTAAATGCCAGTTGTTGCCATCCGCTGTCGAACGAGAATATGCTTAATCAACGTCGGTGGCTCGGCCCCAGTCAGCACGCCGAATGTAATTCACACTATGCTGGAGCAGGAACGGTTTCAGCCGGCATCGCGCCTGCTTGAGGTCTTCTCTCGCTGATGACCAGGCACGGGCAAGGTCGCGAAACGCTTCGTCCTCCACGGTCGGTACGTGCACGGCAGACAGATCACCCGCGCGCAGAGAGCGCACCAGCTTGATCGCGTCGCGCCGGTCAGTCTTGACGCGCTCGCCGGCTCTGTCGCATTAAGACGATCTGCTATCGTGGCGCCGGGCAAACGAAAAAGACTTGATCTACGATGACGAGCTTGAATGCGGGTATGAACAAGGTGCTCAAACGGCTGCACTATCCGCTGGATGTGATATTGACTTGTGTGCGCTGGTACGTGGCCTATCCGCTGAGCCTGCGTCATCTGGAAGAGATGATGGCCGAGCGGGGCGTTTCGGTCGATCATTCGACCGTGCATCGCTGGGCCATCAAACTTCTGCCGACGCTGGAAAAAACGTTTCGGCGACACAAACGCACAGTCGGTAGAAGCTGGCGAATGGACGAAACCTACGTCAAGGTCAACAGTGAATGGAAGTACTTGTACCGGGCCGTTGATAAAGCGGGCGATACGGTTGACTTTCTGTTGCGAGCCAAGCGGGAAAAGGTGGCCGCCCAGCGTTACTTCCAGAAGGCCATCGATCAAAACGGTGTTCCGGAGACGGTGACGATCGACAAGAGCGGCGCCAATCTCGCAGGGCTGCATGCGATCAACGCCGACCGCGATACGTCAATCAAGATTCGTCAGGCCAAGTATCTGAACAACGTCGTCGAGCAGGATCATCGGGCTATCAAGCGCCGTATTCGTGCCATGCTGGGGTTCAAGAGTTTTCGTTGCGCTCGCATCTTACTGGGTGGCATCCAAGTCATGCACATGATTAAAAAAGGGCAGATGACGTGTCGCCACCGCACCGCGCGGTCTGCAGCGCAGCAGTTCTACGCGTTGGCGGCATAAGTAGTACTCAAGATATCGCCTCTGCTTGACCTCACCTCTTTATTGCGACAAAACCTCGTCGCGCACCTCGCCGAAGCACTGCTTCGACCGGATCGATCTACGGCAGCTTTGTATTTCCAGTGATGCTGGCACCTGTCGAGGCAACTGATACCCGGCCACGCCTATCGGCTTGCGCGCCGCTTGCTACAGCGGCGCCGCGGCACGCCGCAGTAACCGCGGATCAGTCAGCCACTCCTCACGGGCTCCGATTTCAACATGGACAAAATCCGTGTGATCGGGGTTGAGCAGATAATTGGTTTCAGCAGGAACGACTGCACTGGGAACAGCCAGCACGGCACTAGCGCGCGTCTGCGACCACGTCGTCCCGACCTGCTGCAGTTCAGCGCGCGCGGAGATGTCCCGCCAGTCGACAGGCAAACTGGCTGAATCGATCCGTTCCACGATAGTTTCCGGGAATCTGGCTGGAATCATCACATAATGCGCACGCAACGGCGAATCCTGGACCAGCATCTCCAGAAGCGCCAGCGATTGCGTTTGCGCCGTGTACACCATCGCGACGCCTTTGGGATTCCACCTGCCACCGTAGAGTCGTGCGCCCTCTCCCGAGAAAGCGGTATCCGCATACCGCTGGGTGACCACCCGCCACACGGTGAGAATCACGCAAAGACGCCATGCTCGATGCGCCCGAGCGTGTCCATCACACTATCGGCGCCGATGTCAGTATCCACGAGGCTGAGGGGCGTCGCGCCCTCCAGCGCAGCGATCGGAGTCTTAAGCCAGGCGAGTGCCGGGTCAAGGGCCTCGAAAACCTCGGCGGCGCGCGCGACCACGCGCGCAAGCCGCAGCAGCTTTGCTGACTCTTCACGACTCAAGACACCTTCGCGCTTGCGACGCGCCAGAGTCCGCTCGGGGATATCGAGTGCCTGCGCCAATTCCGCTTGCGATAATCCGATCGATCTGAGCATCGCGTCGAGCGCCCGGGACGAAATCCCATGGCGGACCACGTCCACCCACTCAAGACCCGACCGGGGCGCGCGTGGGAACACAGTGCGACCGCCGAGCAGTGAGTCGGCTGACACCCTTCCGGTAAGATTCATGATTGCATCCTTCTGCCATTTGGCATCTACTTTATACCAAAATGGCATTATCTGTCTGCGGCTGTGACGTGACATGCGGCGTCCTTGCCTCCCGCCGGGGGACGAAGGCGCCGTTTTGCGCGCCGTGCCGGTGTCAATAGGCATGCCGAACTACAATCATTTAACCGGTCTGAACCCGCTTCACTCGAGCTTGCGTTGCGCCGGTTATGGATGGCTATGCGCGGATTTTCCGGGCTGCGTTGACACGCCATTCAGGCGCGCGCCCGGCAGATCGGCCGTGCGCGATTGATTCGATCGCAGCAGGCATAGGCGACGCCCTACGCAGGAGGAGACCATGCGGTCAGGAGTGAAGTCCGGCGGGCGACTGAGACGGTATGCAATCACGACGATGGCCCTCATCGCCGGCCTGATTGTCGTCGGACGCATCACCGGCTTCCTGGTCGACTGGCTGTGGTTCTCTTCAATCGGCTATGTTGGCGTTTTCTGGACCATTCTTTCCGCGAGAGCGCTGATTTTTGCCGCCGTGTTCGCGGTCTCGGCATTCGCCGTATGGCTGTCTGGGATTTTGGCGCATCGTTACGCGAGGGGCCTCGATAACTCGCGAGCGGAAGCAGTCGGCCCGTCCGGTGCGATGGAACTCACTGGCGATGTGGTCGAACTGATCGCGCCGCGTATTCCCTGGCGCTCCAGTATTGCCTGCGTCGCGGTCGTATTTGGACTGGTTATCGCCGCCAGCGAAATCTCGTGTTGGGACATCGCGCTTCGCTTTATTTACCAGGTGCCAGTTGGCGAGCGCGATCCGATTTTTGAGCGGGACATCAGCTTTTATCTCTTCTCGCTCCCCGCGTACGTTGCGCTCAAGAACTGGCTGCTGCGTCTAACCTTCGGCAGCGCGATCGCAGCAGGTGCTGTCTACGGATTGCGCGGCGACGTCGCACTGGAGCGGCCACCACGGACGCTCTCGCCCGCCGCCATCACTCATGGTTCGGCACTGCTCGGCTTGTTCTTTGCGGTGAAGGCCTGGTCATGGTGGCTCGGCCGCTTTCTCCTGCTCTATGGCGACAACGGTGTCGTAGCCGGCGCCAGTTATACCGATGTCCATGTCGAGTTGCCGGTCCTATGGATGCTTGTCGGCCTTGCCGCGACCTCATCCGTCGCCCTTTGGATCAACACGCGCTGGCGGAGCTACCGGCTGCCGGCCATTGTTGTGCTGCTCGTGTTCGGCAGTTCGTTTGCGTCCGCCGTGATCTATCCGGCGCTGTTTCAGCGCTTCTATGTCAAACCGAGCGAGCTGCGGCTGGAAACTCCCTATATCGAGCACAATATCGCGCTAACGCGACAGGCTTACGGCCTCGCGCAGATTGCGGTCCAACCGTTCGAGGCCGGGCAGGAACTGACTCTCGACTCGCTGCAGACCAATCGCGCGACCATCGACAACATCCGGCTATGGGATGTGCAGCCGCTGATGGACACCTACGCACAATTGCAGGAGATCAGGACTTACTACAAATTTCTCTCGGTGGACATCGACCGCTACCAGCTTGACACCGGTTACAGGCAGGTGATGCTGTCGGCGCGTGAACTGGAACCGGCGATGCTTCCGCCGAACGCCCAAACCTGGGTGAACCAGCATCTTATCTTCACTCACGGCATCGGCGTCGTGATGTCTCCGGTCACCGAGAAATCCACCGAGGGCTTGCCCTCCTTTTATCTGCGGGATATTCCGCCCGCATCCCAAGGCGGCCCAGCCCTTCGCGAACCACGTCTCTATTTCAGTGAAGGCCGGCAGGATTACGTCATCGTGACGGGCAATGTGGCTGAATTCGACTATCCAAAAGGGGCTGACAATGCCTACACCACGTATAACGGGCGCGACGGCGTCACCATCGGCAGCGTGGCGCGCCGTACTCTCTTCGCCTGGCAGCTCGACGACCCCAACATCCTGTTGAGCGGCTATATCACAGACCAGAGCCGGATCCTGCTTCACCGCAACATTCAGGACCGCGTGCGTACGATCGCGCCGTTCCTGAGTCTTGATCACGACCCCTATGTTGTCGCAGGCAATGGGCGCCTCTTCTGGATACAGGACACCTACACCGTCAGCCAGTGGTTTCCTTACTCCCGGCCAGGTTTCGGCGACGGCGCCAATTACGTCCGCAACGCGGTCAAGGTCGTGGTCGACGCGTACAACGGCACGGTCGATTTCTACGTCAGCGACCCCGCCGATCCGCTCCTGCGCACGTACGAGCGCATCTTCCCCGGCTTGTTCAAGCCCTTGGACGCGATGCCACTGGAGCTTCGGCAGCATATCCGCTACCCCGAAGACCTGTTCCTGATCCAGGCACAGGTCTACCGCGCTTATCATATGGATGCGCCGGAGGTCTTCTACAATCGCGAGGATCTGTGGCAGTTTCCCCGGGAGCTGGTCGGAATGGATGGCGGAAGCGCCGCCAGCACCATGCCGCCGTACTACACGATCATGCGACTCCCCGGCGACGCACGCGCCGAGTTCATCCTCATGCTGCCGATGGTGCCGAGCCAGCGGGAGAACATGGTTGCATGGCTGGCGGCGCGCTGCGATCCGTCCGGATATGGCAGACTCATCGTCTATACATTCCCCAAGGACAAGCTGGTCTATGGGCCGTTTCAGATCGAAGCGCGTATTCAGCAAAACACCGAGATCTCGCAGCAGATCTCGCTGTGGAACCAGATGGGCTCACGCGTGATTCGCGGTCATCTTGTGGTCGTGCCAATCGAGAACTCGATCCTCTACGTTTCTCCACTCTATTTGCGCGCGGCGTCCGGGCAGTTACCGGAATTGAAGCGGGTGATCGCCGCCTACGGTGACCGTGTGGTGATGGAGGACAGCCTGGGTGAAGCTCTGGCGGCGCTTTTCAAAAAGACCTCGCAAACGGCATCGCCAGCGGGGGGCACAGCGAACGCGCGCGCACGCGAGGCGCTAGCCCATTACGACCGCGCCATCGAGCGACTGAAGGCAGGAGACTGGAGCGGCTTCGGAGCAGAACTGGATACCCTGCGGCCATTGCTCGAAGCACTCGGCGCCGGACGTTCCGGCGGCGATCAGAAGTGACCTGAATGCAAAAAGGCGTTTATGCGTGTAGAGCGGATACAGCCCCGGTAAGCCTTGTAACCGAGGGCGCGCAACAAATCTTTGCGCCGTTGAACGTTTTCCTCATTTTTCACGCCAACCGGCGGGACCCTCCACCCCTCCCAGGATACCGCGCCCCTGATGCGCTTTCGCAATCAGGATCTATGCGCCGTAGCGCGCACCTCCGGCACCATCCTTGATGGCGTTGAGAACATTGACCGGGGAAAACCTTCGCCCGGAAAAATCGCGGAGTTGTGGCCGGCAGCGATGGTCATGGCGTTCTCGCACGCCAGCCCGATCAGGTTGGAATCGGTGCCGGACCGGCGCATGAGGCGCCTGCCTGATGCCTCGCAAAAGGCCAAACCAAACTTGATACCGGGACGTTACTGACCATCGCCTCGTGAAGATCCTCGACGGACTAGATGAAGCGAGTTTGCCCTAGGATGAACTTTGTCGCTCCGGGTTTGACGACTGTTACCGTCAGCAATTGCATATCAGACCTCGTTCTGTGTCTCGAATTGTCCCGGTTCGATGCTCAACGCGAACCACCGCCTTGATTTGAAGACGACGGACCAGGAACCTGGAAACATTATGATCGGCAGCATGCGACGACCGTCAGATGCTGCCCCTCCCGTCGAGCTTGAAAAGTGCCGCCACGTTGCGCTAGCCGAAATGCCAGACACTTTCTCAATCGCTAGGTATCGGGAACCGCGCCCGATACCCGGACCCAGTTTCCGGAACGTGGGTGCGAGCCCTCAGGGTGCCCTGCTGGCCAACGCTAGGAAACGCCCTCCCTACCGCTTATAACTGTTGTTCATTTCATGTCAAATAAAGAGGTCATGAAGTGCCGTGCGTGCGCTCGAACGCCGCACGCACGGCGGCATATCCGGCTCTTTGTTCACCTGACGCCGACCCACCATACATAGTCTATGCGCCGGAAAGCTAGCGTAGCAGTCCCGACACGCCGGCCGCCTCATAGCGCCGCACCGTTTTGGCAAAATTTGCCAAAGCGTGCTAGAGTGGTTTCATGACCACCATGAACATTTCCCTACCGGATTCGCTGAAGGACTACGTCGACGAACAGGTTGGCGAGGGCGGCTACGGCACGAGTAGCGAGTACGTCCGCGAACTGATCAGAAAAGATCAGGATCGCAAGCGTCTACGCGCAATAATCTTGCAGGGCGCGACGTCCGGCCTCGCCGCCCCTGTTGACGCCGACTACTTCGAATCGCTGCGCGCTCGCGTGCGTACTTCTCGCAAATGACGGCTAAGCCCGTCATACCGACAAGGCTGGCCAGGCAGGACGTAGAGGACGAGGTGACGCACTACCTCGTAGACGAAGGGTCGGAGCAGGCCGCGCTCGGATTCATCACGGAGATCGAGCAGGCATACGAGCGCCTCTCGAAGCGCCCGAACATCGGGTCTCCCCGTTACGCGTACGAGCTTGATATCCCAAGCCTGCGGTCGTGGCCGCTTGATCGCTATCCGCACCTGATCTTCTATATTGAGCGCGAGGCTCATGTGGAAGTTTGGCGCGTGCTCAACGGCAAGCATGATATTCCGACTTGGCTGGAGAGCGACGACGATGAGACTCATTGACAGCCTCTGCACGGCACCAGGCCCGTGAGAAGCCTTCACGATTTGCCACCTTTGACCGCCCCATTGTGCACGGCCATGGTATCTAACCGGCAGTGGCGATACTCACAAACTAATCGCGCTGTACTGGAAGATCGACCGCAACATCATCAACAGGCAGCTGATACGGGCTGCGTTGTCCATCAGCCTTCCCCGCCATGCGCAGATTGTCACCGCGCAACTCGGAGGCGCGGTCGAATCCAGAAGTTGTGCAGCAGCTTGCTGCACAACTTGATAACCCATTCGTCTTGATACGCATAGGATTGCGAACTAAACTTGATCATTTGATTATGTCAAACAGAGCGAAGCGGTTGCTACCCCACACAGATAGCCACATCTAACGGTCGGTCAAATGCCGCGACGCCGATACCGCAACTCCCTCTGACTGCGAATGGCGGCCACCAGCACAACGTCCAGCTCAGCCACAAAACGATATAGCGCGAGATAGCCATGCGCTCCATTGGAAATGACCAGCTCGCGCATTGCGCCGGGACCACTAACAGGCCGTCCAATTTGAGGACTCGTCTGAAGGATGTCTAACGCGCGAACGATATCGTCAATGTGTTTTGCGGCGCTCGCCGGGTTATGTTCAATCAGGAAGTCAAAGATCCGGTCAAAATCATCGCGTACTTCAGGCGCCAGAACTATTCGCGCCATCGCTTGACCTTCGGTGCTCCCGGATCTCGCCCTTCGGCCCGCTGGCCCAGATAGTCGCGCATGTCGGCCCACTCAATCCCGAGGCCATTCTCCAGCATGTTTGCGAGGCGCTCGTTACCTTCAGTCAGGAATTCGCGACGCAGTTCTTCGCTGGCGACCCTCTCGGCAATCGCCTCCAGCATGAAGCTGTGGGCTGTAGTTCCCGATTCTTCAGCAAGTCTCCAGATCCGATCGCGGAGTTCCGGCGGAAGGCGGAGCGTGGTGGTAGACATAGAGACCTCTCCTGTGTCACATCTGTGCTACATCATACTCTCTCAAGTTTGCCGGCGCACGCAGTCATCCAATTTCAAGCAGGTGAACCACACAAAAAAGGACAAGTTACAGCGCTCGAACCGTTTGACCTTCCGCAACAGCCGCCCCGTGAGGGGTGCGCCGCGAGGTCGGCGCTGTTAACGCTCACATCAGCTTTTCCGTATACGAGCAAAGAAATCCCTCGTCACGGTCTGGAAATTCGACCAGCAAGACGACAAGCCCTTCCTCTTGACCTCATTTCAATCCCACCGCCCGTCCCGCACCTGGACGACGCCCGCCTCGATCCGCACCGGAAACACCACCACATCCTCATAAGCCGGCGGCGCTAACACCTTCCCCGTCCTGATGCAAAACCGCGCACCGTGGCGCGGACAGATAACCACGTCGCCTTCCACCACACCGCCTGTCAGGATGCCGCCGTCGTGCGGGCAGATATCCTCGATTGCATAGCAGGTACCATCGATATTGAATACGGCGACCTGTGCGTCATTGACCTCGACGCTGCGAACACCGCCGACCGGGAAATCTTCAACCGCGGCGACATCGACCCAGTCAGACATCTCAAAGCATCCCCAATTGCAGGCGTGCCGCGTCCGACATTCGCTCTCTTGACCACGGCGGATCCCACACCAGCTCGACGTGCACGTCGTTCACACCGTCCACGGAAAACACCGCATCCTCAACCGTCGCCGGAAAGGTCTGCGCGACCGGACAGCCAGGTGCGGTCAACGTCATGCGGATTTCGACGCGGCCTTCGGCTTCGTCCACGTCAAGACCATAGACAAGCCCGAGGTCATAGATGTTGACCGGAATCTCCGGGTCAAACACGGTGCGCAGCGCGTCCATCACGCGTTCTTCAAGACGTTCTGTTGTTGCGCCACTGTCAGGCCGTGCGGCCTCGGCGCGCTTCAGCCAGTCGAATGTACTCATCGTCTGCCTCACTCTGTCGAAACGGGGCGGTCCTCGTCGTGCAGCGCGGCATGCAGCGTATGCCATGCAAGCGTCGCACACTTCACGCGCGCGGGAAATTCGCGCACGCCGGACAGCACCGTCAGTTTGCCCATTGCCGACGCGGCTGCCGCCTGCCCTGCAGCGGATGTTGTCACCATGTCGTGAAAACGTCCGAACAGCGCTTCGGCCTCCTCTTCCGTTTTGCCTTTCAGCGCCTCGGTCATTAGCGACGCGGACGCTGTCGCAATCGCACAGCCCACGCCTTCGAAACTTGCGTCCTTGACGACGCCATCCTCGATTCGCAGATACAGCGTGATCCGGTCGCCGCACAACGGGTTGTAGCCCTCGGCCTTGTGATTCGCGTCGACCAGCCCATGACAGTTACGCGGCCGCCGGTAGTGGTCGAAGATGACTTCCTGATACAGGTCGCGCAGATCGCTCATGAGCCAAATACCTCTCTAACCCTGCCGAGACCTTCGATCAGGCCATCGATGTCCTCACGCGTGTTGTAGAGGGCGAGTGACGCGCGCACTGTCGCCGGTACGCCAAACCGCTGCATCACCGGCATCGCGCAGTGGTGGCCCGCCCGCACGGCGACGCCGTGATTATCGAGAATCGTGCCGACATCATGCGCATGCACGCCGTCGAGCACGAATGACAGGATGCTCGCCTTGTCGCGTGCGGTACCGATAAGACGCAGGCCCGGTATCACCCGCAATGCATCCGTTGCATAAGCAAGCAGGCCGGCCTCGTGCGCGGCGATGACTTCCATGCCGATGCCGTCGACATAGTCGAGCGCCGCGCCCAGCGCAATCGCGCCGGCAATGTTCGGCGTGCCTGCCTCGAACTTCCACGGAATCGCGTTGTATTCCGTTTTCTCGAACGTCACCGAACGGATCATGTCGCCGCCGCCCTGCCACGGCGGCATCGCCTCAAGCAACGCAGCCCTGGCGTACAGCACGCCGATACCAGTCGGCCCGTAAGCCTTATGCCCGGAGAACGCGTAGAAATCGCAATCGAGCGCCCGGACGTCGACCGGCAGATGCGAGATCGCCTGTGCGCCATCCAGCAGCACCGGCACGCCCTTCGCGTGCGCCGCTGCAACGATCAGCTCGACCGGATTGATGCTGCCGAGCGCGTTAGCCAGATGCGTAATCGCGACCAGCCGCGTACGGTCGTTCAACAAGCGCTCGTACGCGCAGGCATCAAGTGCGCCCGTATCGTCAATCGGCACGACTTTCAGCACCGCCCCGGTTTGCTCGCAGACCATCTGCCACGGCACGATATTCGAATGGTGCTCCATCGCGCTGATCAGGATTTCGTCGCCAGGCTTGAGCTGCGGGCGCGCAAAGCTCTGGGCCACGAGATTGATCGCTTCGGTCGTGCCACGTACAAACACGATCTCGTCCGGACGCAGCGCGTTGATGAAGCGTGCGATCTTCGCGCGCGCTGCTTCGAACGCATCGGTCGCACGCTGCGACAGCAGATGCACGCCGCGGTGCACGTTGGCGTTGCTATGCCGGTAGTAGGCGTTTTCCGTGTAGATGACCGAGGCCGGTTTTTGCGTAGTCGCGCCGTTGTCGAGATAGACCAATGGCCGGCCATGCACGCGCTCGCCCAGAATCGGAAAATCGGCCCGCCAGTGCTCGACATTGCGCGGATCTGGCGCCTGCATCTGTTCAATCTGCTTCATAGCAGCTCCCTGATGCGTTCGCCTTCCGGGGTGCGCGCGAGCAGCAGCCGTTCGAGCCGACCGCGGAGCGATTCGATGCGCACACGTTCGACAATGTCGCGCGCAAATGCGTATGTCAGTAGCGCCCGCGCCATGCGTTCCTCGACGCCGCGCGCACGCAGATAGAACAGCTGGTTCTCGTCCAGTTGACCAACCGTCGCGCCATGTGTGCATTTCACATCGTCGGCGTAGATCTCGAGCTGTGGCTTCGTGTCGATTTCCGCATCGCGCGACAGCAGCAGGTTGTAATTCGCCTGATGCGTGTCCGTTTTCTGCGCATCGCGATGCACGATAACGCGCCCGTTGAACACGCCGCGCGCGGCACCGTCGAGCACGCCGCGGTAGTATTCGCGACTCGTGCCATGCGGCTCTGCATGATCGATGCGCGTGTGGTGATCGACGTGCTGCCGGCCGCCGGCGAAATAGAGCCCGTTCAACGTAGCTTGCGCGTTTTCGGCGTTCAGGCTCGTGCCGATGCCCGTGCGCGACAACGCACCGCCGAAGGCGAACGCATGCGATGCAAAAGAACTGGCGCGTTGCTGCGCAGCAGCGACCGACGCGATATGAAACGCCTTCGAGCCTTCCTGCTGCAACCGGTAGTGCTGCACGTCCGCCTGTTCGTCTGCGACGATGCGGGTAACCGCATTGGTCCAATACGCGTCGTCGCCCACCCCTACGAAGTGCTCGACGATGGTGCAGCCGGAGCGTGCTCCTGCACGCACGACATTGAACGGCTGCACCGCAAGACCGGCTTCATCAGTCAGGAATAGCATGTGCAACGGTTGATCGATGACCTCGCCAGGCGGTAGCAAGACGGCAAAGCCGTCTGCCAGAAACGCCGTGTTTAGCGCGACAAAACCGTCCGCATGCGTTTGTGTGGCAATCGTCGCTTCGAGTCGTCGCGGCATTTCTCTTAACGCTCGCGCGATCGAGCCCACAAACACGCCTTGCGGCAAGCCATTCAGGTTCGACAGACGCGGCACATGACGACCATTGACGAATACAAGTCGATGACCAGCAGGGTCCAGCACGAGTTCGTCGACGATGCGTCGCAGGTCGCCATCGTCGGTGCAGCCGTTGCGTTGTGGCGCGAAATGCCAGGGACGCTTGCCAATCGGCGACACGTTCGTGTACTTCCAGTCCTCGTGGCGCGTGGTCGGAAAACCGAGCGCGTCGAACTGTTCGAAGGCGCTTCGGCGCACGGTACGGAGCCACCGCAACTCAGCGCCGGGCAACGTCTTCGCGAGTTGTCCAAAAGCATGGTGGAAGAAGTCGAGAGATTCGTTTTTCATGAGTGCCCCGCACTTGCTACACTGGGTGCGCTGGCTGATTGCACGGCCTCATCTTCGATCCATCCATAGCCCTTGCGTTCCAGCTCCAGGGCGAGATCACGCGACCCAGACTTTACGATCCGGCCGTTCGCCAGCACATGCACGCGATCCGGCACGACGTAATCCAGCAGTCGTTGATAGTGCGTAACCAGCACAATCGCCCGTTCTGGACTGCGCATGCTGTTGACGCCCTGCGCAACGATCTGCAGCGCATCGATATCGAGTCCGGAATCCGTTTCGTCGAGAATCGCGAGCCGGGGCTCCAGCACCGCCATCTGCAGGATCTCGTTGCGCTTCTTTTCTCCGCCGGAAAAGCCTTCGTTGACTGCGCGGTACAACAGGTTCTCGTCCATCTGCATCAGCGTCATCTTGTCCTTGACCAGTTGCAGAAACTCCATCGCGTCGAGTTCCGGCTCGCCACGATGCCGGCGCTGCGCGTTCAACGCTGCCTTCAGCAGATAAACATTGCTCACACCGGGTATCTCAACGGGATACTGGAACGCGAGAAACAGACCTGCGTGCGCGCGTTCCTCGGGCGCGAGCGCCAGCAGATCGTGACCGAGATACGAGACCGTGCCGTCGGTGACGACAACGTCCTCGCGCCCTGCCAGCACGTGGGCAAGCGTGCTCTTGCCCGAGCCGTTGGGGCCCATAATCGCGTGCACCTCACCGGTCTTCACGCTCAGATCGATGCCGCGCAGGATTTTCTTGCCGTCGACTTCGACTTGCAAATTGCTGATTTCAAGCATGGTTCCAATCCCTCGCGAATCGCCGTGGGCCAGTTACTAACGGTTAGCCCACACTGCCCTCCAGGCTGACACCGAGCAGCTTCTGCGCCTCGACAGCGAACTCCATCGGCAGCTCCTTGAAGACTTCCTTGCAGAAGCCGTTCACAATCATCGACACCGCATCTTCCGCAGACAGCCCGCGCTGCCGGCAATAGAACAGCTGGTCTTCGCCGATGCGTGATGTCGACGCTTCGTGCTCGACCTTCGCGGTCGGGTTCTTGACCTCGATATAGGGGAACGTGTGCGCGCTGCAACGGTCGCCGAGCAACAGCGAATCACACTGCGTGTAATTGCGCGCACCTTCGGCCGCACGGCCGACTTTCACAAGGCCGCGATACGCATTCTTTCCGCGGCCCGCTGAAATGCCTTTCGACAGAATCGTGCTACGTGTATTGCGACCGAGGTGAACCATCTTCGTCCCGGTATCGGCCTGTTGATAGTGGTTGGTCAGCGCCACCGAATAGAATTCACCGACCGAGTTATCGCCCTGCAGGATCACGCTCGGGTACTTCCACGTGATCGCCGAACCGGTTTCTACCTGAGTCCATGAAATCTTCGAATTCGCCTCGCGGCAATCGCCACGCTTGGTCACGAAGTTGTAGATGCCGCCCTTGCCCGATGCGTCTCCCGGATACCAGTTCTGCACGGTCGAATAGCGGATCTGTGCCCCTTCCAGCGCAATCAGCTCGACCACAGCGGCATGCAGCTGATTTTCGTCGCGCATCGGTGCAGTGCAGCCTTCTAGGTAGCTCACATACGCACCCTTGTCCGCAATGATCAGTGTGCGCTCGAACTGCCCGGTGTTCTGTGCGTTGATGCGGAAGTAGGTAGACAGCTCCAACGGGCAGCGCACGCCCGGCGGGATGTAGCAGAACGAGCCGTCGCTGAACACGGCAGAATTCAGCGCAGCGAAGAAATTGTCGGTATGCGGCACCACCGAGCCGAGATACTTCTGCACCAAGTCGGGATGATGCTGCACGGCATCCGAGAACGAACAGAACACGATGCCGAGTTGCGCAAGCTTTTCGCCGAACGTCGTGGCGACCGAGACGCTGTCAAATACCGCATCCACCGCGACGCCTGCCAGGAGTTCGCGTTCTTCCAGCGGCACACCCAGCTTTTCGTAAGTACGCAGCAGTTCCGGATCGACTTCATCGAGACTCTTCGGACGATTCCTCTGCGCCATCGGCGCGGAATAATAGACGATGCTCTGGTAGTCGATCGGCGGATGCCGGACCGTTGCCCAATGCGGCTCGGTCATCGTGAGCCAGTGCCGATAGGCCGCGAGCCGCCATTCGAGCATGAACGCCGGCTCGTTCTTTTTCGCGGAAATAAGCCGGATCACGTCCTCACTCAGCCCGCTCGGCAACGCGTCGGCCGCCAGGTCGGTCACGAAACCATGCTGGTATTCGCGACTGATCAGTTCGTCGAAACCGGTTGTGGATGCGCTCATGCGCAGCCTCCGTCAGTCGTTTTGCGCGCCAGTGGCGTCGCGTCCGTGCGGCGGCCGGGAATGCTGCGCGCGCGGATCGCGCTGATATCGACCGCGCGCAAGGTCGGTCCCGCCATGTCCGCTAGCGTGACCTGCTGTAACGCCTCGTAGATCACGCGATTGACCTTCTGCCAGTTGGCGCGCACCGCGCACACCGCCTCCTGGATGCACAGGCCTGGCTGCGTGCTGCATTCGGTGATCCCGATCGGGCCGTCGACCGCGGCGATCACCTCCGCCAGCGTGATCCGCTCGGGCGGTCGCGGTAGCAGGTAACCGCCGTTCGTGCCGCGCAGCGACTCCACGACACCGCCCCGCGTCAGGACTTTTAGCATCTTTGACACGGTGGGCATCGCGACGCCGGTTGCCGCCGCGATGCTGCTCGCGCTATGGACGGCGTCTGGGTCGCGCGCCATCGCGGTCATGATCACCGTGCTGTAGTCGGCGAGTTTGCTCATGCGCAACATCGGAATACCTCCCGTCCCAATCAGAACCTGGTTAGTACTAATTAGACCGAAATGGAACCGGCACGTTTACAGTGAAGGACACCCTCCTGCGTGGGGATTCCTAGCCGCGTCGCCGACCGCTTCCCGTTTCCGGAGAAGCATTTTGATGTACGACGGTACTTGATTTCATTCTAGACCTGTATGCAAGACCTTGTTAGTGCATAGGTCTTCGTGAGGAGCGGCTATGGAACGCCATATCGCCCACGATTGCCCACGCGCCCGTCCAGACACCAATTGTTTGACAGCTAAAATATCGACCAGATTAAAGGCCAGAATCCACCAGCGGAACGGGCATTCGTATCGTCTGTGTCGAGGCAGGCCCAGCCCGGCTGTAGTTTGGGCTGTTGACGAACGCGTATCGTGGCTCAACCCCAGGAGCCGAGGTCATCTGCTGGAAGAGTCCGAAGCGTGGACGATTGTCCGGAAGCAGCCGCAACTGACTGCCGCGCCCCGAGCGCGCCCAAGAGCGAGGCTCTCCATTCCTGTCCGGCCAATGCGTGCAGCGCGCCGTGATGGACGAGCCGACTGCGGAAAGAAGCGTGAACCGCGCAAAAGACGTTTCCAAAACAAAACCATCGGTGATTGGCCTTGCCGCCCAATTAAAGAAGCGGCCATTCGTAAGCCGTGCCGGGAAGATGCCATTCCGCGGTAATGCGCGCTACAACCTTTGCGATACTGGTATGAACGGCACCGGCCATACGCCAGCAGACAGCAGACAGCAGACAGCAGACAGCAAGCGTGCGTCCTGAACGTGCCTTGAAGACGCGTCGACTTGCTCCGCATGCAAGCCTCAGCTTTGCAATGCTGCGGAGTCTCAGGCGCAGACGCCCAGCAGCAGACCGATACCACGACGGCTGCCGAACGGGCGTACGAGACTTTCTTTGTGCAGTGCGGAGGACTGCTGATATAGACAACGCACTCTTTGACATGCCCCGAATGGACGGTGTGACTGCCTCGGGCCGCCAATGTCGCACACGAGGGAATTGCGAACCTCCCTATGCTGGGGCACGTGCGTCAATCCGCTAACATCAAACCCGGTCCGAGAATCCAGAAGCAGATCTGCTGAACGGCTATCGTCGATTCGCATTCAGTGCCACCATCCTGAACCAGGCGCCGCCCCGACCGTCGACTGTGGATCGCCCCAACACGATCACCGCTCGCACTGGCAGCGCAACGGCCGGATACTGGCGGAAGATTCAGGGGCTTTTAGAGAGATTTTTAGTGTCGCCCGTGCGTGTCACTGTCCTGACGCTGCTTGCAATGGTGGCGTTTGCAGCAAATTCGTTGCTATGCCGGCTGGCCCTCAAGGGCGCCGGGATCGATGCAGCGAGTTTTACGTCGGTCCGCATCGCGTCGGGCGCCCTGGCGCTCTCGCTGATAGTGCGGCTCCGAGGCGGCAGGCTGGGGGGCGCCGGAAACTGGCTGTCGGCGCTGGCGCTGTTCGCTTATGCTGCCGCATTCTCGTTTGCATACCTCAGCCTGCCGGCGTCCACTGGAGCCCTGCTTCTGTTCGGCGCAGTGCAGACGACCATGATTGGCTACGGCATCCGAAAGGGCGAACGCTTCGAAAGCCGGCAATGGATCGGATTGACATGCGCGTTGGGGGGCTTGCCGGGCTGCTGCTTCCCGGTCTCTCCGCTCCACCTCCCGGAGGCGCTGTCCTTATGCTCGGCGCGGGCGTCGCTTGGGGCATCTATTCGTTGCGCGGCAAGGGCGCGGGAAATCCCACCGCGGTGACGGCCGGCAACTTCCTGCGCGCAGTCCCACTTGCCGCTGCGCTCAGCGCCGCCATGTCCGCCCACGCTTCGATCGATTGCGCCGGTTTCTGGTACGCAACGGGTTCCGGCGCAGTGGCCTCCGGCATTGGCTACGCCATCTGGTACGCGGCGTTGCCCGGTCTGAAAGCCGGCAATGCCGCCACGGTGCAGTTGAGCGTGCCGGTCATCGCGACGCTCGGCGCAGTCGCATTTCTCGGAGAGAGCGCGACCATCCGAATCGTGTTGGCCTCCTTAGCAATCCTCGGAGGAATTGCCCTGGTTGTGGTGGGTCGGGGAACCCAGCACGACACGCGGGCGTAAAAGCACGGCGAGCCGGGAACCCACAGAGACGCTGCGCCGACGGCATGGGATTTCTTTTATCCCAGCCTCCCCACATGGGCACGGGGTGCATACATTTAAAGTCTGGTACCGATCATGTCCGGGGAATGCACAACAGCGGAGGTCATCATGAGCTACAGCCTGGAGGGACGCCTACTGGAAGTCTGCGAGTGCAAGGTGCTTTGCCCGTGCTGGATCGGCGAAGATCCCGACAACGGCACGTGCAGGTCGACAGTCGCGTAACACTATGACAAGGGGGCGGTGGACGACGTGGATGTTTCGGGGCTGACGATCGCGCTTGCCTGCTTCATCCCGGGCAACGTCTTGCAAGGCAACTGGCGGGTGATCATTTTCGTCGATGAACGTGCCAGCAATGCCCAATTCGAAGCGCTCGCCAGCGTCTACCGGGGTGAGCGGGGCGGCCCACTAGCCGACTTTGCCAAACTGTTCGGCGACATCGTGGCGATCGAGCGTGCCGCGATCGATTTCAATGTACGCGAGGGTAAAGGCACTCTCAAGGTTGGCAACACCACCTACGCCGAACTCGAACCCTATCTTGGACCTACAGGCGAGCCGACCAAACTGGTCGAAAGCATTTTCTCGACGATTCCTGGCTCTCCTGCATTCGTCGGAAAGGCCAGCACGTTCCGGATGCAGGATCAGAAGCTCGGCATCGACCTCGATCTGAGCGGCCACAACGCCATCCAAGGGTATTTCACGTTCCAGGCGTGATGCACCTCGCAACCGCAGTCGCTGACATACCGCCCGGGCATCGCAATGAGTGCGACTTCGCAACCCCGTCTGTTCGTGCCGCTGGCGGTCACGCTGATCGCCGCGGCGTGGCTTACCCTATGGGTTTGGGACAGCAGCCCGTACGCGCGCTACCTGCATCACGTCGACTGGTCTGAAACCGGTCTGGCCGGGTTGTGCAGCGTGGCCCCGGCAGGCCTCACCGTCATTCCAGCGGTTCTGCATACCGCTGCGTGGCTACTGATGATCGTGGCGATGATGTTGCCAACAATGCTTCCGTTGCTGCAGATATTCGAGCGGTTGACAGCCGCGCTCCCGGACCGGAAGCGCCTGCTGCTGTTCGTGATGCTGGGTTATTTGTCCGTGTGGAGCGTCTTCGGCCTGTTTGCCCACGCAAGCGATGCCGGCCTGCACGAACTGGTGCGGCGGACACCGTGGCTGGTGTGGCATGGATGGGTCGTCGGTGCCTCAATCTTGGGGCTCGCAGGCGCGTATCAATTCAGTTCGCTCAAGTATCGATGTCTCGACAAGTGCCGGTCTCCGCTGATGTTTGTCAGCGAGCAGTGGCGCGGCGGCAACTTTCGTCGGAACAGTTTCCTGCTCGGGATACGTCATGGCCTGTTTTGCGTCGGATGTTGCTGGACGCTGATGTGCCTGATGTTTGCCGTCGGCACCGGCAGCATTGGATGGATGCTGGCGCTCGCCGCGGTGATGTCGGCTGAAAAGAATCTGCCTCAGGGTCGCAGGTTGAGCACGCCGTTAGGCGCCGCCCTGCTGGGATGGGCGGCGCTGATCGTCGTCAACGTCCTTCGACAGGCCTGATCGGCCTGGCTGCGATGTCTGGTGTCAATGCTTGCCAATTTTGTTAGAACCGCTTTCCCTAGTGCCCCAATGTCGGGGCCGCTTCTACCGAAGTAAGATCGTCGCTGTCGGTATGCGGCGTTCGCGACCGTCTGCTGTTGCCGGCACCGATGGCTGGTCAGGGTCATGACGATGCTCAAAGGCGAGCCCGCACAATCGCATGAACGCAAATACCTTCAGACCAAAGGGATCGTTATCGGCGGCGCCAAAGAGATCCGGATAGGAGTAAAGCGTCAGCATAAGCACTCCTTTTCTGCGACAGGAACCAAATCACTAACGTCAGAGAGACAAGAGGCGTTCGTGCCAGCGTTCGCCAGGAACCGATGGGCGCAATAACGCCGCCATTCCGACTAAGCTTCCGTCGGTTTTCCGCATGCGCTGGCAGATTGGAAACGTCTCACCCGTGCCATATTGCGATGCCATACTGACTCATAGCTTTGCCCTCCAGATGGATCCGGAACGCTGTCGGTCCTCGGGACCAGCAGGTCTTACGACCCGCCGGTACGGCGGTCCAGTTCCGCTGTCGTGCGCTCGAGTTCCTGCTCAATCACCGCTCCATCTCGTAACACGGTTTGGGACTCCGCCGCGAGAACCTTGTTCGGCAGGTTGTCCAGCGCGTAGTGTGCTTCGGCCGCACCTTTCTCGGCGCAAAGGATCATGCCCACCGGTGGATTCTCCCCAGGCTTCGTTCAATGCTCGCGCGCATAATTCAGATAGAGATGCATCTGCCCGGCGTCCGCATAGCTGAAGCTACCGACCTTGAGATCGATGATGACCAAACATCGCAACCGTCGATGAACGAACACCAGATCGACTCTGAACCAGGTGTCGTCGATTCTCAGGCGGCGTTGCCTGCCAACGAAAGCGAAGTCGTCGCCGAGCTCCAGGAGAAAGTCCGCCAGATGCTGGATGAACTTCCTCAAGATCGGACTCTGAGTACTCGTCCTTGATGTCGAGAAACTCCAGCACGAAAGGGTCGCGAATCGCTTCCTCGGGCGTGAGCAGATCGCCCGGCTCAACATCAGCGGCTTTCCTGAGCCGGGCCGCCTTGCTGCGCGACAGCGCCAGCCGCTCGTAGAGCTGGCTACTGATCTGGCGGTCGAGTTGGCGCACCGACCAACCTTCGCGCAATGCCTCTGTTGCATAGAAAGCGCGAGCGGCCGCCGTCTTCACGGAAAGCAGGCGCACATAGGCGGACCATGGCAGTGTAAAATGCGCCGCTAACGCCATGTAATCATGGCGACGTTGAAATGCCATCGACGACGTCTTTCGGCGACGTAGAACGCACGCATGCTCGCCAGGTTCGCCTTGCCGAACCCCGCGGCCGAAGCGGCGGGTCAGGTCGTCGGCGAGTCGGGCGATCAGCGCCTGCCCGTAGCCGGCGCCCGCCTGCCCGCCCTGCTCAGTGGCGACAATGCGCCGCCCGATCTCCCAGTAAGCGCCGGTCATCACGGCATTGACGTTGCGTGCCGCCGTGCGTCGCGCCGACTCGACGACATTGACCTCTTCCTCGTTGCAGCCCGGCGTAATTGCCGGGCACCATCGCGTCTTCCGTCATGATGCGTTGACGGCATCCTTCAACGCCTTGCCCGCCGTGAACTTGACGGTCTTCGCCGCGGGGATCTGGATCTCGGCGCCAGTCGCCGGATTGCGGCCGGCACGTGCGGCGCGCGCACCCGTGGAAAATGAGCCGAAGCCGATCAGCTGGACCGTGTCGCCCGTTGTCACCGCGTCGGTGATCGTAACGATCACTGCGTCGATCATCGCGCCAGTCGCGGCCTTTCTTTCCTCTGTCACCGCCGCGACGGCATTCACCAGTTCCGGCTTGTTCATCGTCGATCCTCGTTGTCGTGGGGATGTCGCAACCCTACCCGATCCCATCACCTGTGCGCAATTTGTCTTGAAGCTCGTCATTCCGCTCCCCTCACGCCGGCGCCCCATGCTCACCTTTCCAGTTTCGCGACTCGTTGACTTGTTAGCGTCATTGCAACGTGGCCGCTCTGTCCAGAAGTGAAGGGTATAAACGCCACAACTTTCATACCCTTCACTTTTTATTCCGAAAACGGTACATTCCTGATCGATCGTGCCTACATGCCCGTCGATAAAGGCGTTCCGGGGTGCGCGGTGACGCCACTGCTTGGAGCGTGCTGCAATCTCCAAAGGGAGCCGTCCGATGAAGAAAAACTAGAGCGTTTCCGAACTGAAAGTTGTAGCGGCCACCGCCAGAGCCGCGACCGCTCGTCGGGTTGCACGCCAAGCCACCACGCCAGCGGTTGACGAGCGCCCCCATTTCGCCACCCGTGCCGAAACACAGCCTGTCCCACTCTCACTTCTACGGCTTGTTCTGCAGCCTCGGCCGCGCCGTCTCAATTGACTGGTGAAGTTTGGCCTGCAACGTCTCACGCGACGGCAGCACGGTCAGATATTCGGCGACGTGAAACCCGCTCTTGTCCAGTTCGAGCAGTTCAATCTGCCAGTACCAGCAGGGTCAGCTCGGCGTTCACGGCTGCTGCCGTGCGCTCACGTGCCGAATCGATCAGGACCCGAACTTCGTTGGGCAGTGGTGCGAGCGTGAGCGCGCTCATGCGAGGAGGCACGTTCCGGCCACCGGCGGAAGAGAAGGCGTCACCACACCATTCACGCTGCGTTCACTGCATTCTTGAACGCCTTGCCTGCCGTGAATTTCACGGTGGTTGCCGCGGCAATCTGCATCTCCGCGCCGGTGGCGGGGTTACGACCCATCCGTGCGGCGCGCGCTCCGGTCGCAAAGGTACCGAAACCGACCAGTTGCACAGTATCGCCTTTCGCGACCGCGCTCGTCACCGCCCCGATGAGTGCATCGACCGCGCCTGCGACTGCCACCTTGCTGTTTCCGGTGGCGGCGGCCACGGCATCAACGAGTTCCTGCTTCTTCATGGTTTCGTTTCCTTTGAAACGGGTACTGCGACCGCATTGCCCAGTGTGATTGAGAAAGATACGTTACCGGAGCCGGCGCTGGACGGCAAACCGGGCGCGACTTTCCGGATTGCCCCTACATTTCCTCCGCAGTGCCGAGACAATCTTCACGTCGGCCCTATCAGTTTCAAAACAACTACACGGCCAGGCTTCCGGGAGTGCCCCATTTCACACGGCTAGCGCTGAGGTCTCCCGCGTCTGGCGCAAGCCGTTATCCGCTCGTCAGGTCCAGCATCGAACCGGTACACCTCTTCGCCCCGCACCGACACACATAGTCGGCGGCCAACTCGGGCGTGATCGCCTCACCGATCGTGAGTCTATAGGCGATAAAGAGCTCATCGCCCGCCTTCACGTTTCTGATCGTCTCGATGAAAACCCGTCCCCGCCCGTCCTCGATCGCCTCGCAGTTCGGCTGGCAGGAGTGGTTCAGCCAGCGGGCGCTGTTGCCCCCGACGCTGCCGTCAATCACGCGACCGTCAGCCAGCCCGAAGATGAAGGTGTGACCGGGCACGCCGGAGCGCCGGTACCGGGCAGAGGCCCGCCGCCACGAAGTGACCTCACCATGATATTCGAAGATCCGCTGCCCGGCGGGGATCGCCTGTAGTGCGAAGACGCCGCGGCCATGCACCGATGATTTCCTGACTGTCACGCGCCTCACTTCTCGCTCCGGGTCTATGTTGGAGGGTGGGAGCATATAGACCAGCAGCTTGCGCGGCAACCGGTACCGACGCCTCATAACAGGCTGATCTGCCGGGAGTCTCGCGGCGGGGGCCGGGACACGTCGGTCCGGCCGGTTTGCCGATGTTTAACGCTCCTTTTTCCGATTCGCTGCAACCGCGCCAGCATCAGGCATTCGCCTGCGCCAGCGTTGAAGCGCAGCTCGAACACGCCGGTTTCGCCGGGCGGACATGGCGCGGTTGCGCGGAACGACAGGCCCACACCCCGCCGTTTCGCGCGGGCCATCATCTGCGTGCGGCTCATGCCTGGCTAGCAATCCGACACGAAGCACGTCACTGTCCCGGGCAGGGACTCATGCGCGACGCCCTGGGGAAGCGTCAATCCAGTGAGCACGTAGAGATCAGCCATGCAGCCCATTTCCCTGGTGGCACGTACCTTTGCGTTTATACCGCTTTCTTGCGACGCCTGGCTGGGCTGGCGGTCGGCACGACCCGGGACGAACGGGTCGAACGTGATGTCTCCCGGACTGCAGCGGGGACAGCGGACTGCCTGTCTTCCCGCGCACGCGTTTCCGCTTCACGCAGCGTCATCACCTCCGTCTGCAGCCGGGCATTCTCGACCTGAACGGCTTCCAGGCGCCCCTGCAGCACTCCCGCCTGATGACGCGCGTTACCCAGCTGCGCCCGCATGGTTTCAGATACACGGCGCTGGTCGTCACTTCAAGCCCAGCATCGGTCGGGTGATGCGTTTGATGGCTCAATGGTCCTGCTCGACCACGTTATTCAGGTACTTGACTTGACGAATCGTGATGGGCGTCTTTCGCTCGGCGTTCACCGCGTGCAGCGCAGCCAGATTAGAGCCGCTTTTATCAATGGTTACCGTCTCGGGTCACCGTTCTGAGCGATCGACTTTTCAAAGACGCCCCGCGCTGCCACCTTGTCGCGCGTGGCTCTGAACAGGAAATCGATGGTTTGGCCCGCCTTGTCCACCGCCGGGAGAGGTACTTCCACTGGCCTTTGACTTTGATATACGTTTCGTCCATCCGCCACCTCTTGCCTACCGGCTGCTTGCGCTTACGGAACGTCTTCTCGAACAGTGGCACCAACTTGATCCCCCAACGATGCACCGTGGAATGATCAACCTCAATACCGCGCTCGGCCATCATTTTCCGGGATTTCGCAAACTCAGTGAGTAGGCGACGTACCACCGCACGCATAGCAACATCACATCGAGCGGATAGTGAAGGCGCTTTAGCACTCGCAGTGTTTGGGTCTTCTTCATCGGCCAGCCAAAGCATATTAGTCAGGCTCGAATACGCCCCTCTCCCGCCTTAACGCGACAAAACCCCTGCACATTGTAGGCCGGCACGTCGTTCGGTAGCCACGATAGCTTGATTGACTGGACGAACTGTATGCACTTACGCTTGGACCGGCTGACACATTCATCGCGGTCTGAGCACGGCCACATCCCATCTCAGTCCAGACGGGACGTGCACTATACGGACACGATCAAGTTGCTCAAACCCGGCCCTCAACCGCTTCCATGTGTTTATGCCATCGGCGTGATGCCACATGCTGACGACAAGTATTCCACCGGGCGCAAGACAACGTGCGAATCCCCTGAGATAGTCTTCCGGAGTCCTGATGTAATAGAGTACTTCGTTAAAGACGATGACGTCGAACAGCTGTGAAGTCTTGAACGCGGTGCCATCGGCTACAGCGAACTCCGCTCCCTGGATGTTCGACTGGCGCGCCTTCTCGATGGCGGCTTCCGACAGGTCGATACCGAGATAACTGGATATTGCGGCACCCGAAAGCCAGCGTGCAAGAATGCCCGTGCCGCACCCAACGTCTAGAATGCGGGCCGCCGGTCTGAAGTGCAGGCAATAGCCCACGATCACGCTGTACCGGCCGACTTCCTTTGTAGTGGAAAGAAAATCCCAAGCTCCGGAATCGTACTCGTCATTCCATGTCTTATTCGAGATCGAGGCGTTGTGAGGCGGCAGAAACATAGCCTTGATTGCAACCGGCATGAGCTTATGAATAGGCCATTCCAGAGTCTTTTTAAGTAATCGTGCAGTGCTTACAAACGCGTTAGCATTGAACAAAGCTACCTCCTTCCAGAAATCAACATCAACGGCAGATGCAGAATATCCGAATTGATGTCATGGGCAAGTGCCTATTAATGGTCGCAGAAACCATGCTAACGGGTGGAAAGTACATGCATCGATGACGCTCCTTGATAGGGCGTGCTGTGGCGGACAAATGGCGGAAAGCCACTTCCCGGCGTGGCGCGATTGCCAATTGGACCAAAGGCGGCGTTGCCCGGCGCGCTCGCATCGATATTCTTGCCGAGCGCGTAGTTGCCGGTGAGATCACGCGCGACGTTTGCCAGGTAGGTCAGAGAATTGACCAGCTTATATGCGGTGATTTGCGTAATTTGGCTACTGAGTGCGGCGGGCCTCCACGCCGGGTTGCTCATTTGTGCGACGGCAACGTATCTGTCGTCCATGTCGTGGCGAGTGCTGAGCGCGTCCGTGCTTTTTGACCAGTCGAGCGCCCTGTGGTCGGCGACCCTGTCGCGGCCGTCTACGCCGGTTGCGTCGGCGCGCAAGCACGGATTGGCTCGCCCAGCCCGCTGCGCTGATCGCGGATTGCCGCCTCGTGGATGCTCCCTGCGGATGGCCTGTCACTGGAAACGACCCTTGACATTGCGCAGCAATACGAACTGCTCATCATTCATACGAGCTCTCCGTCGTTCCAGAGCGACGTTCAATTCGCGGAGCATTTGAAAACGGCGTAAGCCCACGATACTCATCGGAATGGTCGGCGCAAAAGTAGCCGTTGATCCTCACGGCTCACTCACCGCGAGCGATGCACTCGACTTCGTGTGCCGTGAAGAATTCGATTTCACATGTCGTGATATTGCGCAGGGGCTTGCCTTCGCGTCCATTCTTGGACTTAGCTATCGTCTGCCCGACGGCGCAATCATGCACAACGACGCCCGACCGATTCTTGAAGACATGGACCAGCTTCCGTTCGTCGCGCCCGTCTATAAGCGCGATCTAACGAGCAAGAATTACTTCAGCGGGTGCCTCAAGCATCCGTATGTGTCGCTCTACACGGGGCGAGGATGCAAATCCAGTTGCACTTTTTGTCTCTGGCCGCACACCGTCGGAGGGCGATCGCTATCGCACGCGTTCGGTGGAGAATGTCCTCGAAGAACTGAAATGGATCAGGGACAACATGCCCGAAATCAAGGAGATCATGTTCGACGACGATACCTTTACCGACCTCAGACCGAGAGCCGAAGAGATCGCCCGCGGGCTTGGCAAGCTAGGAGTTACGTGGTCGTGCAATGCGAAAGCGAATGTTTCTTATTCGACTCTCAAGGTGATGAAAGAGAACGGCTTGCGGCTCCTTCTCGTCGGCTATGAATCCGGCGACGACCAGATCCTCGTGAATGTCAAAAAGGGCCTGAGTACCGATATGGCACGCCGATTCAGTGACGATTTCTGCAAGCTCGGCATCAAGATCCACGGCACGTTCATTCTTGGGCTTCCCGGCGAGACGCACGAAACGATCAGGAAGACGATCCAGTATGCGAAAGAGATCAACCCCCACACACTCCAGGTGTCATTCGCTGCGCCCTATCCGGGTACGGTCCTTCCCAAGCAAGCGGTCGAGAATGGATGGCTCAATGACAGCAAGGGCATCACCCTGGTTAATGACGCGGGGACCCAGGCTGCGGCTATCGGCTATCCGCACCTGTCGCGCGAGGAGATCTATCTTGGCGTGGAGGAGTTCTATAAGCACTTCTATTTCCGGCCATCGAAGATCTGGGAAATCGTCCGCGAAATGCTGGTGAGGTGGGAAATGATGAAACGGCGTCTGCTGGAAGGCGTGGAGTTCTTCAGATTTCTCCGAGCGCGCAAGGCATGAGGCGCCAGTGCACGTTTCCGGCCATCAGGAGCGGCAACTACGTGCCTTGATGTCTTGCAGCCTCAAGTTTGACGGATCGGCTCCGTAGTGACGGGCGACAGCACCATCCGTTTCTATGCCGGGGCGCTGCTCACTTTGACGAACGGCAGTCCGGTTTGGAACGCTTTGTAATATTGACGTCAAGCCGCGGACGACGGACGACGAACAGCAGACGCTCCTGCGCGATCGTGGCCCACGTGGCCACGGAGAGGACTGAGCTGTCGCACTGTTGATGCCGGACATTGCTCCTCCTTCCGTAAAACGAAGTGAATGTATGGTCCGCCCCAGATTTGCAACTCCTGATGTTTGAGGTCAGGGTGGCTTGCTCAAATCTATCCTGCGTCGTTTGTGGGGCCGAGCCCCGCGCCATGATGAAGTTCGCGCCTGCAGCCCCCGTAAAGTCGTGCCGCTTCAAGAGCCTCATTACTTCCCGAGGTTTTCCGAGGCCGGTGTGCCGTTCCTGTCATCAGTGTCAGTCGTCGCAAAAGCAGAGGTGCGTGATGCATTTTGTCCCAAACGTTCAGACCGGCAAGGTCGCGGGTCCCGCGTTAAAGCTCGTGTGCCGGGCGACGATCGCCCATGCGATCCGGGCCAGCTTGTTGGCCACCGCGCACGCCGCAACATTCGAGTGACGCCGGCTGGCAAGCGCGCGGGCCCACTCCGCGAGGTGACCGGTTCGCCTGTGCAGGAATCGCATGTATGCCCGGGCGCACTGCACGAGTAGACTTCGGATGTGACTGTGGCCACGTCGACTGATCCCGAGTAGGTTGGATCTGCCGCCGGTGCTGTACTGACGGGGAACAAGGCCAACCGAGGCTGCGAAGTCGCGACCGCATCTGAACTTTGTGACGTCGCCGATTTCCGCGGCAAGCACACTCGTAGTCATTGGCCCGACACCGGGAATGCCCATCAGTCTTTGCCCAGCGTCGTCATCCGCGAGCTGCAGTGCCAGTTCGCGGTCGATCTCACCGATCTGCTGCTGCAGATACTTGAAGATCGCAAGCGTGCTGGCAGCCGAAATGGGCGATGGCAAGCAGTACCAAACCAGCCGGGACTTTGCTACGTCGGTCGCCGACAATGGGTCAGGCGCTGCGTCAGGTCGCCATGACAAGAGTGTGATCTCGTTGCACTCCCGGCACAACTTCCGGGAAACGTGCACCGAGACAGGGTCCGTTAGCGGAGGACATTTCAGGCTCATCAAAATGCGCCACAGCGCGCTATCTGTCTGGTATTCCAGGTTTCGACAAATCTGGCCACGTAGCCCAGCGAATCAAGCCAAATGCAGCGGGCATCGGGACAGGCGGGTTTTCTCGGCCCGGAAGTCGCTCTACCCGTCTCATCTTCTGGCATTTCTGCCGACAAACATGAGGAGAGTGGAGATGCGACTCAACCGAATTCCGACCACAGTTGTCACCGGTTTTTTGGGCGCCGGCAAGACGACACTGGTCAATCATCTTCTCGAACATGCGCGACCGGCGCGTGTCGGCATTGTCGTCAATGAATTCGGCGAACTCGGCATCGACGGCGATCTGATTGTCGCCGATGAACACGCGCTGGTGGAGATCAATAACGGCTGCGTATGCTGCACGGTCCGCAAAGACCTGGTCAGGAGCGTGTCCGAACTACTGGCACGCGCCGGCGAGCCTCTAGAGCGGCTGGTCGTTGAGACTTCGGGGCTCGCCGACCCCGCTCCCGTGCTGCAAACATTTCTTGCGGACCCGGATGTGCGGGAACGCGTTGAACTCGAGTCGGTGGTCGCTGTCGTGGACGCTCATCATTTCCATGAGCAGCTCCACGATGAGATCGCCCGTGAGCAGGTCGTATTCGCGGATCACATCATCATCAACAAGACAGATCTCGTCAGTGCTGAAGAGGTGACGAGCCTCATCGCATGTATTCGCATACTCAATCCCACTGCGGCGATCGACATCGCGCGTCATGGCGCGGTCGACGTCAAGGCAGTATTTGGCATCAAGCACTTCTCGCTGGATACATTGCTCGGTGTCGAGCCCGATTTGCTCGACGAGGGCGCGCATGACCATGAGCACGACAACTCCATTGCATCGTGTTCGTTCGTCGTTCCCGGACCATTGGACGCCACGCGCTTCAATCGCTGGGCCAATCAGCTCGTGCAAACCCACGGGCAACAACTCCTGCGCATGAAGGGCGTGCTGAACCTGCACGAAGAGCGCCGCCGCCTGCATTTCCACAGTGTTCACATGCTGCTCGACTCGAGCTTCGGAAAAGCGTGGGCACACGACGAAGCGCGCGACAGCAAGTTCGTGATGATCGGGCGCGACCTGGACATGCTCGCTGTGCGCGAGGGCTTGCTCAGTTGCATGGCTTGACGCCGAATTTTTCCTTTCCGCTGTTATACACATCAGGAGTAAGAATATGAAAAAGTCAGAAGCCTACACCGTCAGCATCGGTGTCCTCGCAGTGGCCGATACATGGCTCACCGCCACCGTCTTTCCTGTGCCCGTGTGGGTCACGTTCATCGCCTGGGCGTCGTTCTTCGTGTTAGGCGGGGGGCGCGCGGGTTTCGTCAAAAGCGTGGCCTCGAATCTGGCCGGTGCCGTGATCAGCTCGCTCACCCTGCTCGCCATCGCAACAACGAGCGGTAGCGCACTGGCGGTTGCGGTGCTGGTCGGTCTCGGCAGCGCTGCGATGGTACAGGCGTCGAAGATCAAGCTGCTGGATGTGCTGCCAGCCATCGTATGGGGATTTGCCTCGACGGTCGGAACGACAGTGGCCACAGGCAAGCCCATCTCCACCTTGGGACTAAGCAACCCTGCCCTCGTCGCCGCCGCAGCGCTCATAACGGGTGCCGCCTTCGGGTTCGTGTCAGAGGTGCTGGGCGACGCGCTTGCATTCAAACGTGAGCACAAGCTGGGATAAGGCATACGCGCCTGGCTTCAAATAATCGCTAACTTTCTGGAGTGAACCGTGAAACTACAGCACTACCTCGGCGGCGTCGAGAATCTGGGGCCCGTCAATGTCGAAACGCGTGTCTTCGTGGAGCCGTGGGAGCGTCGCATCTTTGGCATTCACACGGCAATGATGGCCGAAAGCAATCACCTCGGCGATGCGTTGCCGGCATACCCAATCAAGGAATTGCCGACTGCGTTCAAAAGCACATGGACATGGGCATCTTTGCGAACGGGCGCAGAAGACATGCAGCCCTTCGAGTACTTCAAGTACCGCTACTACGAGAAATGGTTGATGGGCATCTCGCAGTTCTTTGTGGACGAGGGGTACATCACCGCCGATGAACTGGCCGAACGGACTTCGCTTTATCGCGCGAATCCCCAGGCCCCGTTACCTGAAAAGCCCAGTGCTCCGATTAAGGAGCAGATCGATGCGTACCTCGAGAAAGGCGATTCCGGCTATCACGAACCGCGTGCCCAGGCGCGCTTCTCGAATGGAGAAACAGTGCGGGTCGCCGATCCTGAGGCAGTCGATCACACCCGTTTGCCCGGTTATCTGCGCTGCAAAACCGGCACGGTCGTGGAGGTCTATCCCGGTACTTTCTCGTACTTTGTTTCAACCGGTGTCGATGGCATCGGTGAGCCGATGGTGGTCTACCGGGTCGCATTCGACGCTGCCGACATTTGGGGCGAAGGCAAAAGCGAGCCGAACACCACGATCTACGCAGACCTTTACGAAGCCTACCTTCAGGCCCACCCTAGCCAAAGCAAAAAGGAATCGTCATGACTCAACTGTTCCAGTATGAAGACGACCGCGAGGCATCGAGCGCCGCGAAAGTGCGCGCGCTCGAAGCATTGCTGATCGAAAAAGGTGTAATCGGCAGCGACTCCGTCGATGCGGTGTTGGAGCATTTCGAAACCGTCGCCGGTCCGTTCAACGGGGCAAAGATTGTCGCCCGTGCGTGGATCGACCCTGCGTTCAAGCAGCGCCTCGTCGAGGATACGCCGAAAGCAATCGCCGAACTTGACCTGCCAGCCAGCATGGCCGGTGCGGAGGGTGAACATATGGCGGCCGTCGCAAACGGTGACGGCGTACACAACCTGATCATCTGCACGTTGTGCTCATGTTATCCATGGCCCGTGCTTGGCCTGCCACCCTACTGGTACAAGGACCCGGTGTTCCGAGCACGCGGCGTGCGCGAACCGCGAGCGGTGCTACGTGAATTTGGTGTGGACGTACCAACGGAAACCGAGGTCAAGGTATGGGATAGCAGTGCGCAGATCCGCTGGTTCGTTGTGCCGGAGCGTCCTGCGAACACCGAGCACCTGAGCGAGCAGGAACTGGCTGCGCTCGTGACCCCTGAATCGATGATGGGTGTCGCGTTGGTCGCGCCGCCCGCTGACGCGTGAGGTCAACCATGTTTACGCGCTTCGAAGAATATGCCGCGGCGTCGATGCTCGGCGCTGACGACTCTCCACCACGGCTGGACGGCAAACTGTTTTTCTCCAACCGTTGGGAACGGGATGTGTTTGGCCTCGCGTTGTCGCTTTCAAAAGCGGGGTACTTCGAGTGGGACGACTTTCGCCAATGCCTGATTACGGCAATTGCGCGCTGGGAATCCGCACCGTGCGAAGGTCAACCGCGCTGGGACTATTACGAGCGCTTTCTCGAAGCACTGCTGGATGTGGTCGAGTCAAGCGGCGTCCTGTCGCGTGACGAACTCGCACAGGTCGTGCTCGACAGACGTTTGGCGACAGCGACGCGCACAGCCGCCAGATCTCCGCATTCGAACAGCCATTGAAGATGAGTATGTCCCAACCTAGGAGAAACACATGGAAACGCTTAACGCCGTGACGACGCGCATCAGCACACCTGCACGTCAGAAGGTTGCCGCAATGTATGTCGCGCTTGCGCTCATCAACGTTCTTGCATGGGTATGGGCGTGGATCGCATTGCGAGCTTCCCCTGCGCTGATCGGCACCGCCTTTATCGCCTACAGTTTCGGCTTGCGCCACGCAATGGACGCAGACCATATCGCCGCTATCGATAACGTGACCCGTAAGCTGATGAACGACGGAAAACGCCCCGTGACGGTCGGCTTTTTTTTTGCGTTCGGCCATTCGCTAACCGTGGTATTCGGCGCGGTTGCGGTTGCTTTTGCGACCAAAGGGCTGGCACATCATTTTGAGGCGTTCAAAGAGACAGGTGAGGCACTTGGCACCGTTGTATCGGCGACTTTTCTGATCATGATCGGCGCCATGAATATCGTGGTGCTGTTGGGCCTGTTCCGCGCGTTTGGACGCATGCGTCGCGGTCAGCGTCGTGACGGCGACCTTCGCCTGACGCAATTCGAAGGCAATCTGCTGGCGCGTCTGTTCAGGCCGCTCTTTCGTCTGGTCCGCTCGAGCTGGCTGATGCTGCCGCTGGGTATCCTGTTTGGGCTCGGCTTCGAGACAGCCACCGAAATGGCATTGTTCGGCACGTCGGCCGCACAGGCTTCGGCCGGCTTTTCGATCTGGACCATCCTGGTGTTTCCATGCCTGTTCGCAGCAGGCATGATAACGATCGATACGATCGACGGCATCCTGATGCTGGGCGCCTATGGCTGGGCCTTCGTCAAGCCCCTGCGCAAGCTCTACTACAATCTGACTATTACGCTGATTTCCACGGTTGTTGCGTTGATGATCGGCGGCATCGAGGTGCTCGGACTGCTGGGTGACCGGTTGAGCCTGACCGGGCCGTTCTGGCAGGTCATCGGTTGTCTCAACGACAATTTCGGCTTGCTAGGATATGGCATTGTCGCTGTGTTCGTGATCGGTTGGCTGGCGTCTGCGCTGCTCTATAAATTGAAGGGGTACGATCGCGAAGCCGCCTCGGCGTGACCCGGGCGCAAACCAGTTCTGACAATGCCCCCCGACTCTCCATGACCTTAACGACCTGAGCGTGTGAAAGGGATGAGACAGATCAAAATCGGCATGATTGTCTTCCCGGGCTTCCAGCTGCTGGATGTTGCTGGACCCAAGGATGCGTTCGCGGAAGTCAAGGTATTGAGTCACGGCGAGTGCCAATATGAAATGCTCACCGTGGGCACCACGCGCGGCAGTGTGCAGTCGTCGAGCGGGCTGACGGTCGTACCGGATCGCACGATCTTCGACCTGTGCCCGCACTTCGATACAGTGCTGGTGCCGGGGGGGCTCGGAATTTTCGAAACCTTTGACGACCCGGCGCTCAGCGACTGGCTGAAGGAACAATATAAACATGCCCGGCGCGTGTCCGCGATTTGCAATGGCCTGTTTGCGCTTGGATCTGCGGGGCTGCTCAACGACCGCGTGGTGACCACGCACTGGATGGATGTGCCACGGTTGGCCGCCACGTTTCCGCGCGCCCGGATCGAGCCGGATCACATCTACGTGAAAGACGGCAGCATCTACACGACGGCAGGCGTGACGGCGGGAATCGATCTTTCCCTGGTGATGATCGAAGAAGATTTTGGCCGAAAAATGGCGCTGGATGTCGCCAAATATCTGGTCGTGTATCTGCGACGAGCAGGCGGTCAATCGCAGTTCAGCCCGCTACTCGAATCTCAGGCAGCGCCTGATTCCCAGATGGTGGAGATCCAGCAATATATGCTCGACAATCTTGCCGTGGAGCATACGCTTGCATCGCTCGCCGAGCGCGCTCATATGAGTGCACGCAACATGACCCGCCTGTTCACGAAGGAATGTGGCCTTAGTCCGGCACTGTTCCTGAACAACGCGCGTATCGACGCCGCAAGGCGCTATCTGGAGAGCACAGATCTTCCTCTTCGCGAGGTTGCCCGACGCTGCGGATTCGATGGTACGGATGGGCTGCGCCGCACCTTCCAGCGGCGACTGCAAATCAACCCGGCTGACTATCGAAGTCGCTTCCGTTCCGCCGATTCGCCCGATCGCCCGCGGGGCACTGTCGCTGAGGCACGTTAGAAGCTAGCAACTGGCGTTGTCACGTTACCGTGGCGGTCGCGTAAGATGTCGCGATGAAAAAGACGAACTCGCTCTATCACGGTCACCGCTTTCCCGCCGCAGTCATCAGCTGCACGGTGCGTTGGTATTTCCGCTTCCAACGGAGCCTGCGCGAAGGTGAGCTACGAGACGATCCGCCGATGGTGCGACAAGTTCGGCGTGGGCTTCGCGCATCGCGTCAAGGTTGCGCGCCGCAAACCGGGCAGCACCTGGCATCTCGATGAGATGTTCGTGACGCTGCGCGGTGAGCCATACCTGCTGTGGCGGGCCGTCGATGAGCATGGTGCCGAACTCGAGATCCTGTTACAGAAGCGGCGTGACAAGGCCGCAGCCAAACGTTTCTTCAACCGCGTACTTCGCTCATGCCCTGTGCCGCGCAAGATCGTGACTGACCAGTTGCGCAGCTACCCGGCCGCAAAGGCCGACATTCCCGTATTGGCGAACGTCAAACACGTGTTCGTTAAAGCCGCGGCGCGCGTGAACAACCGAGCGGAGAACAGCCACCAACCTACCCGCGAACGCGAGCGTCGCATGCGGGGATTTCGCGACTGCAAACGCACGCAGGCATTCCTCTCGTGTTTCGGTCCGATACGGCAGCATTTCGCGCTCAAGCGGCATCTGCTGCGTGCTTCGCTCTATCGCAAACACCTCGCGGCCCGATTCGCTGCGTGGCACGAATTCACCGACCTCACCCAGAATCCGTCGAATGCTTGCTGAGCAATAATGACCTCTGCCACCATTTCGTCTCGCTACCGGCAAGTTGACAAAGCCCGTGGAACTGCTCAGGTCACCGCGATTTCAGCGCATCGCCGGCGTGCTCGTCAAACTCAGTCCCCGATCTTGGAGCAGCCGTCTCGCGTATATTTGTCCGGTGCCGCGTCGGGCGACATACCTGTTTGCGTGATCCGCGATTGCATCCGCGGCGCGCCGCAACGTCAAGTCGCGTGAAATCGCTGCGGGACGGACGCATGCAAGGGCTCTGTCGCATTAACGCGGGGGAGGTAAACTTCGAGGCTGATGAAAACGCTTTGTTCGCACGACGAAGAAGACACTGACACCACGAACTACGCTTGCTCCGGCCATCGCCAAGGTTCTGAAGCGGCTGCACTATCCCCTTGAGGTGATGCTGCTGTGCGTGCGGTGGTACGTGGCCTACTCGCTGAGTCTTCGGAACCTTGAGGAAATGCTGGCTGAGCGCGACATTGACGTCGATCACTCGACGGTACATCGCTGGGTCATCAAGCTGGTGCCGCTGTTTGAAAAGACATTTCGCAAGTACAAGCGTCCGGTCGGCAAGAGCTGGCGGGTTGATGAAACCTATATCAAGGTCAAGGGCTCGTGGAAATATCTTTACCGCGCGGTGGATAAGGCGGGCAATACCATTGACTTTCTGTTCAGAGCCAGGCGGGACATGCCTGCTGCGCGGCGCTTCTTCGAAAAGGCAATCGGTCAGAACGGTTTGCCCGAGACGGTGACCATCGACAAAAGCGGCTCCAATCTGGCCGCGCTTAACGCGGTGAATGCCGAGCGCGAGATGCCCATCAAGGTTCGTCAGGTCAAGTCGCATATCGCCTTTGCTTATCCTGCCTGCGTTAATGCGACGGAACCCCTCTCACAGTTTTGGCAACCCGCACTTTACCGCAGCATCGCTATTGCGACGAAACCGGACGATGCGTCCAAGTGGTATGCTTTCGCCATGTTCAAACGACTACAATAGCGCTGGCAGGACCGCTTCCGGGTCGATGAATCATTCGGCTGGTCCGACATA
>NZ_AWZT01000052.1 GCF_000472525.1 Paraburkholderia dilworthii | reverse complement strand
AGTTCGATGTGACCCACCAGAACCGATTCGTCATCCCAGGCAGGCCGGTCAACGAGCTGTGCCACGTAGTGCACATACACCTTATCGCCCGCCTGCGCCTTTACGCCCGCTGACGGCGCGTCAATGTCCATCAGTTTCGCTTTTCCGCCGCAGAACCGGTTGCCGAGGCCCGGCGCCACACCTCTGGACGCCTTCTTTCCGGCGTCCGTCAGCGTGTACCGGGCGCCAGGCAAGCTTTGACCGAAGTCGCGCACCGTCGCAGGCTCCTTCGCCAGCAGTCCCACCTTCACAAGCTGGTCTGCCTGCTGCTGCTCCCCGGCGCGAACGTTCGCATACTCGAACGGCGCAGGCCGGTTGCTCCAGACGCAGACTGCGTCCGTGGCATCGAGGTACTGCTGCACAGCCTTCGCATAGTTTTCTTTTGTCGTGGCCGACTTGCTATCACACGCACTGAGCGCGATGGTCAGCAGCACGGCGGCAGAGACGGGCGCAATTTTCGAAGGTTTCATTTGCTGTTTTCTAAAGATGGGTTTGGCGGGACGCGAGCCTCGGTTAGTCCACGTCGGGCAGCATACTTCGGCGTTGAGGTGCCCCGCTGTGAGCCTTCGAGCCAGCGCGAGGCAATGCGCGCTGCGCGACCCTCGCGATGCCAATGTTCCTGACATCAAATCCGATCTCTCCGGCGGCTCTCACCGCCGCATCGAGCGTCTTGAACTGACGCACCTTGTGGGTATCGAGCTCGCGAGCCGTGCGCAACTGAATTTGTATCTGCCACCCCCCGCGGCCAACAACAAGCAGAGTGAGCACCCAGACATCCCCACCGACGTTACTGACGAAGAAATCGTCCACCATCCCGGCGCGAAAAAACGTTTTAGCCTGAGCCGGCGTCCACGTCTCGAACTCCTGCTCAAACAGTTCACCCGACATTCCCATGCACTTGCCTCCGCTCGGTCGGACCGCAGTGTACCAAGACGTTTCCAGAAAATGTCGTGACGGAAACAGAAACCCGGCTGCGACCGACGCGGTTACTTCTAACGGCGGGAAGGCAGCCATTGCCTTCCGGCTTTTTCCTCCCCTCAGCTTTTCCGAGGAAGTGAGGCACTACGCGGGTTACACTGGAAAGGAGCGTCAAACACTTTCTCTCTCGTAACAGGCTCGATTTTCAAGCGCATTACGAGATACGGAAGCATGGAACCCAAACACGCCAGAACCCTCACACCGGCGAAATTCCGCCACCTCCTGCGCGTCACCGAAGCGACCAGTCGCTTTCCGGAACGCGACACTTCGATCCTCCTGCTCGGCATTACATGCGGGATGCGCGTGACCGAGATCGCGCGTCTAGAAGTACATCATGTGCTCTCGAAGTCAGGCACAAAGAAAGAAGAAATCGGCTTGCCCGGTTCGATCACCAAAGGCTGCCGGCCGCGCTGCGGGTTTCTCTCGCACGCGAAGACGGTCGCAGCCTTCGAAGGCTACGTCGAGTGGCGATATGTCCGTGGGCATGGGGTGTCGCTGGATCGTCGCGAATACCGTGGCCTGATGCCGCGAACGAGGTTGATCCTCACGCAGAAGGGTGGCGCGTTCGAGCTGAGCGTCAAGCGGCGCGTCAATTTCGAGGGCAAATCAATCGAGTATCTGGCCGCCGATAGCCTCCAGAGCTATGTGACTGGCCTATACCGTGCCGCAGGGCTCGGAGCCGGTTACAGCAGTCACACTGGCAGACGGACGTTCGCTAGCCGCCTGATGGCGAACGGGCACCCGCTCGAAACGGTGCAGATTCTTTTAGGCCATGCTCACCTCGATCACCTGTCGCCATATTTGGACGTGTCCGCACGCGATCAGCGCGAGGCTGTCGCCGCGATTGATCTCGGCGAGTGACGCATGCCATCTGGGGTGTAGTCAGTCGTGTGGCACTCCCGCTGGTTTTCTTGCTTTTTCATATTCCTTACTTTAAAGTAAGGAATATGGAGGTGTCACCATGACAGCAGCAACTCTCACTTCAAAGGGCCAAGTCACTATCCCGGTGGACGTCCGTAACCAGCTTGGCTTGCAGTCCGGCGACCGGATCGAATTCAGCTTCAACGAGGCGACGGGCCGGTATGAGGTCTATCCGGCCACGCGGTCGCTTGGGTCCCTCAAGGGCGTCGTGAAGAAGCCGGCGAAACCAGTGTCGATCGAGGACATGAACCGGGCGATAGCCGAGCAGGGGGCATCCGCGCGATGATCGGACTGGATACGAACGTGCTGGTCCGCTATTTCGCGCAGGACGACGCCGTGCAATCAAAGAAAGCGACGGCGCTGATGGATTCCCTGTCGGCAGAACGAACGGGCTACGTTTCGCAGGTCGCGCTGGTTGAGGTCGTGTGGGTGCTTGGGCGATGCTACGGTGTCGAGCGCGAGCAGATGAAGGACATTATCGACTCGATGATCGGCACCAAGGAACTGGTCGTTGAAGGTGCAGACACGGTGCGCAAGGCGCTTCGCGTTTTCGCCGCATCTACAAAGGCGGATTTCGCCGACTGCCTGATCGAGCGTTCGGGACACGTCGCAGAGTGCGAATATACGGCAACTTTCGACGTGGCGGCCTCGAAAGTTGCCGGGATGCAGTTGATCAAGTAATGACGGCGCCGGCCGATAACAGGAGAGCGGTCGGAGGCTACCCGACCCCGAATTCCTTGTCTTTGGTCCGTAACTCCGGAAACATCTTTCTCGTTTTATTGAGGATGATCTCTGCCCGAGGGAAGTTCGGTGCCGCCTCTTTTTGTGCAAATTCGATTCCGCCTCCCACCTGCAAACCGCGGGTCATCGGAGCAAGGCAAAAGCCACCATCCGCATAGATGACGGAATGCCTCAACGTGATGCCCGGATCCCTTAGAAGGACTTGATAGCCTGTCGCCGGCCGCTTTCACGCAGCGATTCCATTTGAGTAAAATCGCTGCTTAACCCGTTGGCGTCCGCGGATTCCGACTGACCTCAACGGCTGATTTGCCGTTATTAAAAGACTTTTGGCTCATACCTCTCGGCGACCAGTTCGAACAGCACACTGGTTTCAGCCTGGTCCTTGCGCGCTTACGACAGGTCGTCCAAGATTTGTCAGCACCGCCCGTTGGCAAAGCTACAAAATTGCTAGAGGAACGCAATTAAGCAAAATTTTTTTAGTAACTTTGTTCCCGCCATTGGTTCAAGCCGCGGTCCGTCGGTGCTGAAAAGGACAAAATAATGTAAGACAACGGTGCTTGGAACGCCCGTTCAAACCGGCGACGATGCTCGACTGCCGCGGCGCGGTCTCCCTTTGCCGCCGCACACGATGCGTTGAATGCCGTGGCCGCATCGACGCCCTGCGTCGCTCGCATGGCGAGCTCTGCACCGGGTGTCGAATCCTGCACCGATCAGTACGTCTGCCCCGGAATCCACGACGTACCTGCCAGCGGAATACGCGCCATGGCAGCGGCCTCCACCGTCAATGCTACGAGGTCCTCGGGCTCCAGGTGATGCACGTTCTGCTTGCCGCAGGCCCGCGCGATCGTCGTCAGTTCCATGTTCAGCGTCTTCAGGTAGTTGCGCACGCGGCGCGATCCTTCTTCCGCCTGCACGCGCTGTTCGAGCACGGCGTCCTGCGTCGTCACGCCGACCGGACATTTGCCGGTGTGGCAGTGATGACAGAACCCCGGCGACGTGCCGAGCGCGGCGTAGTCCGCCGTCGCCGGATGCAGCGCGCCGTTCTGAAAGTACGTATCGCTATTGCAGCCGAGCGCCATCAACATGCCCTGCCCGATCGCGACCGCGTCGGCGCCCATGGCAAGCGCCTTCGCCACGTCCGCGCCGGAGCGAATGCCGCCCGACACGATCAACTGCACCGTGCCCTTCATGTTCAGGTCTTCGAGCGCATCCACGGCCTGACGAACCGCGGCCAGCGTCGGAATACCCACGTTCTCGATAAAACATGTCTGGGTGGCGGCGGTGCCGCCCTGCATGCCGTCGATCACCACCACGTCCGCCCCGGCGTGCACGGCCAGCTTGACGTCGTTGAACGTACGCGTCGCGCCGACTTTCACGTAGATCGGTTTTTCCCAATCGGTGATTTCGCGCAATTCCTGAATCTTGATCGCCAGATCGTCGGGACCGGTCCAGTCCGGATGACGACTCGCCGACCGCTGATCAACGCCCGCGGGTAGGGTGCGCATCGAGGCGACGCGCGGGTTCACCTTCTGCCCGAGCAGCATGCCGCCACCACCCGGTTTAGCACCCTGCCCGATCACGACTTCGATCGCATCGGCACGGCGCACGTCGTCGGGATTCCAGCCGTAACGCGACGGCAGGCACTGATACACCAGCGTCTTCGACGAGCGGCGCTCTTCCTGCGTCATGCCACCGTCGCCCGTCGTGGTGGACGTGCCCATCGCGGTGGCCGCCTGGCCAAGCGCTTCCTTCACGTTCGCCGACAGCGCGCCGAAGCTCATGCCCGCAATCGTGATCGGAATATCGAGCACGACGGGCTTCTTCGCGAAGCGCGTGCCGAGCACTGTTTGCGTCGTGCACTTCTCGCGATAGCCTTCGAGCGGATAACGCGACAGCGATGCGCCGAGAAACAGCAGATCGTCGAAATGCGGCACGCGCCGTTTCGCGCCGAGACCGCGAATTTCATAGAGACCGCGCTGCGCGGCGGTGTGAATGTAGTCGATCGTCTTGCGGTCGTAGCCTTGCGACTCTTCCTGCTGCAAGCGGGCGAAACGGACGGGTTTGGCTTCCATGGGGACGTTCTCGATGAAGTTCAATATTCCTGGTCCGCGTCAGCGTTCCAGTGATAGAGCGTGCGGGCCGACGCGATGCGTTTGAACGACTGCGGGTCATGATCGAGACCCGCGGCGCCGAGCAATGCACCGACGGCGGCCACGTCCGCGTCTGTCATGGGCTCGTACTGCGCATCCGCGCCGAGCGATTTCACCTCGCCGCGCACATACAGCACGGCTTCGTACAGCGAGTCGCCCAGTGCATCGCCCGCATCGCCGCAGATCACCATGCGGCCAGCTTGCGCCATGAACGCCGAAAAGCTGCCCACCGAGCCACCGACCACGATATCGCCGCCCTTGAGCGAAATCCCGCAGCGCAAACCCGCATCGCCCTCGATCACGAGCAGGCCGCCATGCGCGGATGCCCCCGCGCCGTTCGAAGCAAAGCCCTTCACGTGGACCTTGCCGCTCATCATGTTTTCCGCGACGCCGGTGCCGGCGCTGCCTTCCACGACGATCGTCGCGAGCTGGTTCATGCCGCCCACGTAATATCCGGCGTGTCCCTGCACCGTGACCGTCACGTGCGCGTTGACGCCCACCGCGATGTTGTGCGCGCCGTTCGGCGACGTGATATTCACCTTCACGCCTTCGAGGGCCTCTTTTGCGCCATGCAGGTACTGGTTCAGTTCGCGTACCGACGACCCCTCAAGGTCGAACTTCATGCTTTCCATACATACATCTCCTCGGGTGAGGGTTCGAATACCCTGGCATTGCTGATGTCGGGCAGATGCGCGAGCGAACGGAACTCGGAGGCGATCGCCACGTAGTCGTCGTTTTCCGCGACCACTGCGGGTTTGCACGCGAACGGATCCCGAATCAGCGCGAGTTCGGTCGAGGTCCCCATCAGGAACGTGTAGAAGCCGTCGAGTTCTTCAAAGCCCTTCTGCAATGCGACCGGCAGTTCATCGCCTTCACGCAGCCGCCATTCGAGAAAGCGGCACGCGGCTTCGGTATCGTTGTCCGTCTCGAAGCGGATGCCTTGCGGTTCCAGCTTGCGGCGCACTCCATGCGCATTCGAGAGCGAGCCGTTATGCACGAGGCAAAAGTCTTCGCCAGCCGTGAACGGGTGTGCGCGCTCGGGTGTGACCGCCGATTCGGTCGCCATCCGCGTATGACCGACGAGATGCGAGCCGGTCAGCTTGGAGAAGTCGTAACGTTGCGCGACCTCGGCAGGCGAGCCGATATCCTTGTACAGATCGATCGAGCGTCCGGTGGACAGCAGGAAGAGCTTCGGAAAACACTTGTTGAGCCATGCCTTCACTGCTTCGGCATGGCCGTTCACGGTCAGCACCGCATGATTGGCCTTCGACTCGGCGCGCGCATCCACGTCAATCGCGCTGTTGAGCGCATCGAGCAACGCGTTCCAGTCGAAGTCGTTGCCGGCTTCGGTAAAGCCCGCATACAGGCTCAGCTTGCGCTGGCTGTCGCCAACCGCGCTGCCGAACACCGCGAGTCCGGCCGAGTCCGGTCCGCGCTCGGTCATGCCGATCAGCATCGGCACCATCAACTGACCGAGCTGCGCGCGCAATGCCGGCGTCTTGACCAGCAGGCCAACAATTCCACACATAGTCGTACCCCTTAGAAGAATTCCAGATAACTTTTCATTTCCCAGTCCGAGACATGGCGCATGTACTCGAGCCATTCCATCCGTTTGAGCCTGATGAATTCGTCGGCGACAGGTCCGAGCGCATCGCAGATCACGCGATCGCTTTCGAGCGCGTCGAGCGCCTGTTCGAGGTTCTGCGGCAGGATACCGATCTGATGCTCGCGCAACTTCTCGAGCGACCACTCGTAGAGGTTTTCATTGGCCGGCGCGCCCGGCGACAATTCGCGTTCGGCGCCGTCGAGTCCGGCCGCAATCACGGCCGCTGTCGCGAGGTACGGATTGCACGCGCCATCGGGCAGGCGCAGTTCGATGCGCTCGCCGGGCATGCGCACCATCGTCGAGCGGTTGTTGTCGCCATAACTGATGTAGGCGGGCGCCCATGTCGCGCCCGTCAGCGAGCGGCCCACCACAAGGCGCTTGTACGAGTTGACGGTCGGGTTGCATAGCGCGGTGAGTGCCGGCGCATGCGCGAGCAGTCCCGCCGTGAACTGGTAGCCGAGCGTGGATAGCCCCATGCCGAGTTTGTCGCTCTTGTCCGAGAACAGATTGCGTTCACCATCGCCAATCGACATGTGCATATGCATGCCGTTGCCCGGACGGTTGGCGAATGGTTTTGGCATGAACGAGCAGATCATGCCCAGTTCGTTTGCGATCTCGGAGGCGGCCATCTTGAAGAACACGTAGTGATCGCACGAAGTCAGGCAATCGGTATACGTGTAGTTGATTTCGAACTGGCCGTTCGCGTCTTCGTGATCGATCTGATAGACGTCGATGCCGACCGAGCGCATCGATTCGGTGAGCTTTTCCAGGAAGACCCGCGTGCGCGACAACCCCTTGTAGTCGTAGCACGGCTTGGCGAGCGTATCGCTCGGATCGCACGGTTCGATTGCGCCCGTCGCCGAGCGCTTGAGCAGCGAGAACTCCGGCTCCAGTCCGGTGAACAGCGTCCAGCCGCGCTGCGTCATGCGCGCGACCTGCTTCTTCAGCGTGACGCGCGAATCGAAAGCCCACGCTTGTCCGTCGACGTGGCCGTCGCAGACGATCCGCGCGAGACCGTCCTGCCACGGCACCGGCGTGAGCGTCGACAGATCGCCCACCGCCATGTAGTCAGGACCGTTCGGCTCGATACCCACGCCCCAGATCGCAAAACCCGCAAAGCCGGCGCCTGCCTTCAGCACGCCCTTGAGATGCGCGACCGGCACCGACTTGGCCTTCGCCACCCCGTGGATATCGACGAATTGCGCCAGCACGTACTTCACACCGCGTTGCGTGAGGTAGTCCTGCGCCTCTTCAGCCGAGCCAAAGCGGGGCACGCTACCCAACTCGTTGACCGGCAGCTTGCTCGCATCGTTCAGGTTCATCGTCACTCCTTGCACCACCATCGCTGGCTGATTGAAGAGCCGTGCCCCATTGCACGACCCCGCTGCGAGGCTGTTCGCAGCATCAATACAAATTTATTGACGTGCAACAATAGTTCTCGCGGTGAAACTATCAGGGCGCAATGCGGCCCTTCGATCTGCTACCCTCTCGCCTTTCAACGAGGTTCAACCATGCAAAACGGCGAAGACAGTAAAAACTCGCTCGAACGCTATCTGGGCGCAACGATCCGCGAACTCCGCCAGCGCCACGGGCTGACCATCGCCCAGGTGTCCGAACAGGCCGGGATCAGCCGCGGCATGCTCTCGAAGATCGAAAACGCCCAGACTTCCACCGGACTCGACGTGCTCAACCGGATCGCCAATGCGCTCGGTGTTTCAATGTCCACGCTGTTCCGCCGTTTCGACGTGCCCGAAGGCGGCGCCCAGCTAGTTAAAAAAGGCGAAGGCATGGAGGTGGTCCGCAAAGGCACCAAGCGCGGCCACACGTATCACCTGCTTGCCTACGATCAGGGCCCGAGGAAACTGTTCGAGCCGTTCCTGATCACGATGGACGATGAATCGGAAATCTTCCCCGTCTTCGAACATCAGGGCACCGAATTCATCCATATGCTCAAGGGCGTCATCGAGTACCGGCACGGCCAGCAAACCTATACCCTGCATCCCGGCGACACCCTCACCTTCCAGGCCGACGTGCCCCACGGTCCCGAGCGGCTGATCAGAACACCGATCCAGTTCCTGTCCATCTTCCTGTACGGCCAGGGTGACCGCGACTGATGCAACGTACGCTCACCGGCAATACCTATGCAACGTTCATGCCATGATTACCAATGGGAACATAAGATTCATGCTGGGAAACACTTTGGGCGAACCGACCGCATGAAACGGGTGGCTTCCGCGGATCCTCACCGCGTCAAAGCAGTGCGGTTTACCGACCTGCGCGGTGCCTCGCCGCACAGGAACGGCACATCGGGTTCGGATACATCAACAGCATTACTTATACAAAGTGGTCACAGGTGCTCGAGCGCATTCAGCGCGCCGGCCACCATGCGCTGTAGCGTGGGTTGAAGAACCGCCGCGCGTGCGTCGTGATAGGAGAATGGCGCGTCTTCATTCATGTAGATGCACTGACACATTTCAAGCTGAACCGCGTGAATACCGCGCTCGGGTTCGCCATAGTGACGCGTGATATAACCACCCTTGAAGCGGCCGTTCACGACCCACGTATACGCGCTGTCCGCAGCGGCTCGTTCGGCTGCGCTTTGCACGAGCGCGTTTGCGGTGCGGCCGTCTTGGGTCCCAAGATTGAGATCCGGCAACTTCGCGTCGAAAAGGCGCGGCAGTACGCTCGCAATCGAATGTGCTTCCCATAACAATACATGCGGATGCCGCTCGCGCAGCCTCGCCAACTCCGCTTGCAATGCCGTGTGGTATGGCTGCCAATAGGCAGCCACGCGGCGTTGCTTCTCCGCCTGGTCGGGTTCCTGGCCGGGCCGGTAAACCGCTTCGCCCCGAAACGTTTCCGTTGGACAAAGGCCCGTCGTCGTTTGGCCGGGGTACAGACTCTCGTCGTTCGGCGGCCGGTTCAGATCGATCACGTAGCGGGAAACGCGCGCGCCCAGCAAAGTCGCGCCCAGCGCTTTCGCAAAGTCGTAAAGACGGTCGAGATGCCAGTCGGTGTCCGCCACACTCAGTGCCACCTCCGAATACTCATGCTTCAGCGACGACGGAATCTCCGTGCCGAGATGCGGAAGCGAAATCAGCAACGGCCCATCGCCGATATGCAGCTTGTACAGCTCACTCATCGTTGACTCCTTAAAATTTTTTTTCAGCGCAGCGCGCCATCGGGCAAATGCGGCAATGCGCGGGCCAGCGCCGGCCAGATGCTGTGATCGAGCACGCCACGTGTGAGTGTGATGATCTCCGACGCGAAATCGTCCCATTCACCCTGACGATGCAGCAGAAAAAAATCACGACGCCCAAGACGGCTATCGGGCAGCGGCAATACGGCAATGTCGTCGAGATAATGACGCGCCTGCCACAAACAGAGCGGCGTCGAAATGGCAAATCCGAGCCCTGCGGCCACGAGACTCAATAGCGGATCGGTCGCGTCGAACTCATAGCGCCGCGCGCTCTCTATGCCAAGATGCCGCGCGAACCGCTCAACCTGCTGACCGATCACGGAGCGCGCCGTATAGCGGATCAGCGGCAATTCCAGTGCGAGAGTGCGCCAGTCGACGTTCTTGCGCTGATCGGGATAACGTCGCGCCACGACGGCCACGAAGGCTTCCGAAAACAGCGGGACTTCGACAATCCGTGCGTCGCTCAATAACGTCTGCGTGCAGATCGCCACGTCCAGTTCACGGTCGTGCAACTGCTTGCTAAGGCCCGGCGTCAGACCAGACCAGAGCGAAATCTGCCGCGCCGAGCCCGATACCGCCCGGATTAGTTCGGGCCCCACGGTGGCCGCGAACGAATCCACGCAACCGAGCCGCACCGGCAGCTTGCCTGCATGCGACGCATCGCCGACGCGCGCGCTCACCATCTGCGCATGTTCGATCAACGGACCGGCCAGTTCCAGCAAGGCGCGTCCAGCGATATTGGGGCGTGGCGGCCGGCTTTCGCGATCGAACAGATCGACACCTTGATCGCGCTCCAGCGCGCCAATGGCCTGGCTGATCGCGCTCTGGCTTACGCCCAACTGCTTCGCCGCGCCCGTCATGGACCCCGCCTCGCAGACTGCGATGAAAGCCTGCAACGCGCGCAGGTCGATGGGAGGTTGGGTTCGTCGCATGAAAGCTCCGCTGGTTATCGCGTCTGGCGCCTTTCGCCTTCTTGCTCTCTTTTGTCACGGAAGAGCCTGCATGATGCTTTTTTTCTGCCGGCACTTGCCGACCATGAGCAATCCACGGTCTGCACCATAAGTTTGCCTAATACAAAAGTCCCGTGGGGTTCCGCTACCTAGAATCGGCTCCGTCTTCAACGCAGAGGTTCACATGAGCCATTACGATTTCGTTGTGATCGGAGCCGGAGTAATCGGAGCCTCGGTAGCCCATCATCTGGCCGCGCTCGGCGCGAAAAGCGTGCTTGTGCTTGAACGCAGCACCATTGGCGCGGGCACGACGTCACAGTCGTCCGGTCTGTTGCGCACCCATTATTCGGTGAAACAGAACGTCGAACTGGCTCGCTCGTCGTGGTGGGCTTTCAACAATTTCGCCGAATACGTTGGCGACGACGAAGCGTCGTGCGGTCTCGTCAAATGCGGCTACATGATTTCCGCACCGGACGGCGGCAAGATCGATCCGCTGCGCGCGTCGTTGATCGCACAGCAGGACATGGGTATCGAGGTCCAACTGCTCGACCGGGCCGAGGCGCGCGAACGCCTGCCGATCGCGCAATTCGACGACGCCGCGTTGATCGGCTACGAGCCGGAAGCGGGCTTCGCCGACGCGTATCTGGTTGCAACCAGCTTCGCTCGCGCGGCGCGCCGGCAAGGAGTCAAGATCATGGAGGGCGTGAGCGTCACCGGCGTAGTACGCGCAGGCCGCAAGGTGGTTGGGGTTCAGACGTCGGCGGGCTCGTTCAGTTGCGGCGCGCTGATCAGCACGCAGAACATCTGGACGCCGGAGATGGCCGCGTGGATGGACGTCGAATTGCCGGTCAAGCCTGAACGTCATACGGTGCTTGCACTGGAATGCGACACAGCCGCCTATTCGTTCAAGATGCCCGCGTTCAAGGATCTTGGCTCAGCCGGGATGCTTTACTACCGCAGCTATGGCGGCAGCCAGATGCTCGTGTCCGAAGGCGTGGTCGGCGAAACGTTGAATGCGCCGGAGACCGAGCAGGGCGATATCTCGCTCGACTACGTCGGCGAAGTCGGAGCGCAAGTCGCCGAACGCTTTCCCGCTTATGAGACGGCAGGTCTGGCCTCGTCATGGACGGGTGTGTACGACGTCACGCCCGACTGGAATCCGGTGCTCGGCTCAGTCAGCGATATCGAAGGACTGGTGGTGGGGTTCGGTTTCTCGGGACACGGCTTCAAGCTGTCGCCGGGCGTCGGCAAGATCCTCGCTCAGCATGCGCTTGGACTGCCCACTGACGTTTCGCTGGCCCCCTATGCGTTGAGCCGGTTTGCGAGCGGTGCGCTGCTCGTCGGCAAGTACGGCGCGGGCGCCGTGTCGTGATCAGGAGCCTATCCTCATGAATATTCGAATTCTCGTTCCCGTCAAACGGGTCGTAGATGCCAACGTGCGCGTGCGGGTCAGTGCAAGCGGCGTAATCGATACGGCCGGTTTGAAAATGTCGCTCAATCCCTTTGACGAATGCGCGGTCGAAAAGGCGCTGCAACTCAGGGAAGCCGGCGTGGCAACCCGGGTGACGGTCCTGACGTGCGGCCACGCCACGAGTCAGGATGTGTTGCGCACCGCCCTCGCCATGGGCGCTGACGACGCCGTGCTGATCGACACCGGCGCCGCCAGCGCAACGTTGGACTCGCTGGCCGTCGCGCGCTTGCTGCGCGCATACATGGCGGCGGGCGACTTCGGCCTCGTGCTGTGCGGCAAACAGGCGATCGACAGCGACATTGGCGGCGTCGCCGCCATGCTCGCGGCCTTGCTCGACTGGCCGCAGGCCCTGAACGCCAGCGCGTTATCCGCGCGGAGCGGCCACTGGCAGGTGACATGCGGCGACGATGGCGGCACATCGACATGGGAGCTCGACGGTCCTGGTGTGATCAGCGCGGACCTGCGTCTTGCCGAGCCGCGTCGCGTCACGCTGCCGAGCATCGTCAAGGCCAAGCAGAAGCCGCTTGTCATGCTCGACGGTGCGTCTCTTGGCGTCGACCTGACGCCGCGCACGACGATCGTCGAACTGCGCGACCCGCCTGTGCGCGAAGCCGGCATCAAGGTCGCGAATACCGCCGCGCTGCTGGACGCGCTCGCCGCGCATCATCCGTTCGACAATCTGGGAGCAAATGCATGAGAAGCCTTGTGGTGGGTGAATGGGAGCACGGCGCGCTCGCGGAATCGACGCGGCGTGCCGTCACCGCGGCGCTGCAACGCGGTCTGCCGGTCGACATGATGGTGCCCCCGGCGGGCGCTCAGGCCGCGGCCGGAATCGCCGGTGTGGAACGTGTGCTTGCCGTCGCGGGCGATGCTGCGCATGCCCCAGTCCCCGAAACGCTCGGCACGCAGCTTCAGGCCGTTTCGGACGATTACGCGCTGATCGTTGCGAGCCACCGCAGTCTCGGCCGCAGCGCGTTGCCGCGCGCCGCCGCGCTGACCGGCGGCGCGTTTCTCGCGGACGTGACCGGGATCGACGCGCAAGGTCTGTTCACACGTGGCCTGTATGCGGGCAGCGTCATCGCAAAAGTGTCGGTAACGGCGCGCACGACATTTGCGACGATACGTGCGTCGTCTTTCGGTGCGGCAGAGGCATCGGGCGGCACTGCAACTATTGTCGAGACGAACCCCGCCGCCACGTTTGAAAGGACGAAGCTGCTGGAGCGCCAGGCGTCCGGACAGTCCGGACGCGATCTGAGCACGGCGCGTGTCGTTGTCTCCGGCGGCCGCGGGCTGGCGTCGAAAGACAACATGGACCGGCTCGGCGGCCTTGCCGAACGCGTGGGCGCGGCACTCGGCGCGTCGCGCGCCGCTGTGGACGCGGGCTATGCACCGAATGCCGCGCAAGTGGGACAAACCGGCAAAACCGTCGCACCCGATGTGTACTTCGCTTTCGGCATTTCCGGCGCGATCCAGCATCTCGCCGGCATGAAGGATTCGAAGGTCATCGTTGCCGTGAACAAGGACCCCGATGCGCCGATTTTTTCGGTGGCTGACTACGGCATCGTCGGCGATCTGTTCGATGTGTTGGGCGAACTCGAAGCTCACGTCAGCGCAAAGGCGGCGTAATGGATCACGATCTTCTCAACCCTGCCTTACGCCGCAGCAGCGAGCCGCTGCTCCATCCGAAGACGGATCGCGCGGACGACAGCGTGCCGTCTGTCCGCTTTATCGACTGCACGTCGATTGCCCCCGAACCGTGGGCCAACGGAGGCGGCACGACCCGCACTCTCGCCCATGGCAGGAATCGGGCAGGGGTGGCGGACTGGCGCGTGAGTCTCGCGGACCTCACAGGTGCCGCGCGGTTTTCGCAATTCCCCGGCTTCGAACGGACCCTGCTGCTGATCGACGACGGCACAGTCGATCTGCATTCGCAGGACGGCCAGTTGCTCGCACGAACAGGGCAGCCCGTGCAGTTCTCCGGCGACCTGCATGTATGGGTCAGCTTGCCGACGAAGCCCGTTCAGGTCCTCAATGTGATGGCCCGGCGCGAGACGTGCCGCGCGAAAGTCAGCGTCGCTACCAATGCGCTGCGGATCACACCGGCGAGCGTCCAACTGTTGATCAGTCTTTCCGGCGAATGGAGCGTGTCGAGTGCGTTGCTGAAGAACGTCACGCTGTCGCCGATGCACGGCGTCTGGATCGAACGCCGCAATGAAGAGCTGGATCTGCATCATGTCGGGCCGGGCGCGAGACTGATGTCGATCGGGATCGAGCCGATTGTCGTGCCGTGCGTGCAATAGAGAATACAAGCATGCAGAACGTGAGAGAACAATACGGCCCGCGCGAGTCGATGGAATACGACGTCGTGATCGTCGGCGGCGGCCCGGCTGGCCTGTCCGCGGCGATCCGCCTGAAGCAGCTGGCGGCGGAACAAGGCGTCGAGCTTGGCGTGTGCGTGCTGGAAAAAGGCTCGGAGATCGGGGCGCATATTCTCTCCGGCGCGGTCATGGATCCCCGCGCGATAGACGAACTGATCCCGGACTGGAAAGAAAAAGGCGCGCCTTTGACGGTCGACGTGACCGAAGACAAATTCCTGTTCCTGACCGAAACCGGCTCGAAGAGCGTGCCAACGTGGGCGTTGCCGGATAACTTCAAGAATCACGGCAACTACGTGATCAGCCTCGCGAACGTGACGCGCTGGCTGGGCCAGCAGGCCGAAGCGGCGGGCGTGGAGATTTTCCCGGGCTTTCCGGCTGCGGAAATCCTCTACAACAACGATGGCTCGGTCAAGGGCGTCGCAACCGGCAACCTCGGCATCGGCAAGGACGGCGAGCCGACCGAAAATTTCCAGCTCGCCATGGAACTGCACGCGAAGTACACGCTGTTCTGCGAAGGCGCGCGCGGGCATCTGGGCCGTCAGCTGAACGACCGGTTCATACTGCGCGAGGGCGCCGATCCGCAGGTCTACGGTATCGGCATCAAGGAACTGTGGGAAATCGATCCGGCGAAGCACAAGCCGGGTCTCGTGATGCACACCGCCGGCTGGCCGCTGGAAAACGACACCTACGGCGGCTCGTTCCTCTATCACATGGACAACAACCAGGTGGTGGTGGGCTTTGTGGTGGGTCTGGGTTACACAAACCCGTACCTGTCGCCGTTCGAGGAATTCCAGCGCTACAAGACGCATCCGGCGATCCGCGCGATTCTGGAAGGCGGCAAGCGCGTGTCATACGGCGCGCGGGCGATTACCGCGGGCGGGCTGATGTCGCTGCCGAAGCTGGTGTTCCCGGGCGGCGCGCTGGTGGGCGATGATGCGGGCTTCCTGAATGCCTCGCGGATCAAGGGCTCACACGCGGCGATCAAGACCGGCATGCTGGCCGCCGAGGCTGCGTTCGATGCGGTGCAGGCCGGACGTCAGTCGGATGAACTCACCGCCTATCCGGAGAGCTTCACGACTTCGTGGCTGCACACCGAACTGCATCGCGCGCGCAACTTCAAGCAGTGGATGAGCAAAGGCCTGTACCTGGGCACGCTGATGGTCGGCATCGAGCAGAAGCTGCTGGGCGGCAAGGTGCCGTGGACGCTGCATCACCAGCATTCGGATCATGAGATGATAAAGCCTGCTTCGCAGTGCAAGCAGATCACGTATCCGAAACCGGATGGCAAGCTGACGTTCGACCGCCTGTCCTCAGTGTTCATCTCAAACACGAATCACGAAGAAAACCAGCCGGCGCACCTCACGCTCAAAGATCCATCCGTTCCCGTCAATATCAACCTTCTCACTTACGATGGCCCCGAAGCACGCTTTTGTCCCGCAGGCGTCTATGAATTCGTAAAGGAGAATGGCTCGCCGCGCTTGCAGATCAATGCGCAGAACTGCGTACACTGCAAGACGTGCGACATCAAGGACCCGACGCAGAACATCGTATGGGTCACGCCCGCGGGTGGCGGCGGCCCGAACTACGCGAACATGTGACCGCAGTAAAAAAGGCAGCTTCGAAATTCGCGGCCGCTTTTTCTATGCGTTCGCCACCAGCGATTGCACGGTGCCCTTTTCGACATCGCCGACATAGATGCCGAACGCGTCTTCGGTCCGCTCCTTGACATAGCGGCGCAGCATCGACTGCACAGCCGGATCGCGAATCTCGTCCCACGGTATCGCATCGAGCGGCACAAAGCGAACGTCCGCCGCGACCGGTGCGTCATGGACCACCCGACCGCGATAGTAGATGTGCGTGATGCCCTTCTCCTCGAACACTGCAAACAGAAAATCGAGGTTGACGTTCAGTTTCAGGCCTTCAAGCACACCGCGCAGACTCGTAACGTCCGACAGCGGTTCGAGCCGCATGCCAGTAGGCAACTGCATTCCGCTAGCGGTCCTGATCAGCACGAGTCCCCTGGCGTGCTCGAGAATCGCGCCGACCTGCGCACGTTGACCGGTCGCCGCCAACGCTTCCTGCGACAAACTGAAATCCACATACGCGCCACGGCAATACCCTAAAGGCGTCGCGCTGGAATGCGTGAAGTCCACCACGCGGCCGATCAGGATGATGTGATCGCCGGCATCCACCACCTGATGCGTCTCGCAGTCGAAGCTCGCCGCCGCACCGTCCATCACCGGGCTGCCGGTGCGCTGCGCGTGCCACGCCACCTGCGCGAACTTGTCCGCGCTCTTCGACGCGAACACGCCTGACACGGGCCGCTGATCTTCCGCCAGCACGCTGACCGCGAAACGCTGCGTCTGCGAAAACACCGGATGGCTCGACGCGGTCTTGGCAATGCACACGAGAATCAACGCGGGATCGAGCGACACCGACGTGAACGAATTCGCGGTAAAACCGCGCGGCGTGCCGTCCGGCTGGATCGTCGTCACCACCGTCACGCCGGTGACGAAAGCGCCCAGCGCGCGGCGAAACTCGATGAGGTCAAACGAAGAATCGGTCATGGTGCTGCTCCTCAGGACGGACGGCTCACATCGCGAATAAAGTGCAAAAGCCGCTGATTCACAATTGACGGCGCCGTGACGTTCATCATGTGCCGCTCGTCGGCGATGATCTCGGCGCGGCCGAGCGGCGCCGCAGCCGCCATCGACTCCGACATCGCCGGGCTCGAGTTCGGATCGCATTCGCCGGTCATGAAGAGCGCCGGCATTGCGAGTTGCGGCAGGCGGCCCACGTGCGCCTGGTCCGAACTCGCAAACAGCCGGTACGTGCGCGCATAGCCTTCCAGATCGACGCTGTCCAGCAACGAGCGCACGAGCTCCGCGACGTTCGCCAGATGACCCGGCACCGGATCGTCGAACCAGCGGGCGATCGTCGCGTCGATGCTCGGCTGGTCGAGCCCGCCGTTCAGCGACGCCGCGCGCTGCATCACGGCGGCCCGTTGCAACGGCGTGCGGTCGTACACCGCATTCAAGGCGGTCACGCTCGTCACCCGCGACGGGTAACGCAACGCGAATTCGAGCGCAATCAGCGAGCCCATCGAATGGCCGACGACATGCGCCGTCTTGACGTCGAGGTGATCCACCAGTGCAAGCAACTGCACTGCGTATTCCTCCAGTTGCGGAGAAGCCGCAGGCAGCCGGCTCGCGCCATGTCCCAGCATGTCGTAGCTGACGACGCGAAAGTGCGCCTGCAACGCTTCGACCTGCGGTTCCCACACGCGGCGATTCATGCCCACGCCATGGATCAGCACGAGGACCTCGCCCTCGCCTGCCACGCTATAGGCCGTGCCGTCGAACACGCCGTTCATCGGCGCATTTGCGATATCGGTTTCACGCTTCATTGGAGCCCAGCTCCTTCAGATCCTGATAGCGGTCGCCAATCCGGTGATGCGGCCGGCCGCCAATCGACGCGCCGAGCGCAATCACGAGTTCATCCGGCGCGGGCGCGTCGACGATCGAAAACTGGATGGTCAGGTAGTGCGAGCGCATGCCTTCGTCGCCCTTGTGCATCAGCGGAATCGTGACCGGGCAGTTCGGGCCGCCGCGCAGGTTTGTGAAGCTCAGATAACTCTTCGCGCCGACCGCTTCGCGAAATTTGTTGCCGAAGCGCAGCGTATGAATCAGCGCCGATGCGTGCTCGACTTCACCCGACGTTCCGACGATCGCCGCCTTGCCGTAACCCTCGACCGCTTCGCCCGAGCCAGCGATGCGCAGGATCTCGGCCGTCAGCACTTCGCCGAGTTGCGGCCCGAGCGCGTGAATCTCCGGCTTCAGGTCTTCGACGAAGCCGCGCCCGGCCCACGGATTGCGCAACACCGCCGCTGCCGCGAACAGTTTCAACGGCTGGGCTGCAACCTTGCCGCCTTCGATGAACGTATCTTCCACATAGGTGACCAGCTTGCGAATCTCGAGCTTCATAGGACTTCCTTCGGAGACAGGTGCGCCTTGGCTCAGTGCGCGACGCGTTGGAAGTATTATGGTATCCCATATTAGCGTATGCAAGGTTTTAAACGCCGATGGCGGGTTTACGAGACTTTCTTCGCCGTACGGACGAAAAAAAACCGTCGCGAGCGACGGTTTTTCCTGGGGGACGAAACGAGGATTCAGGCGCTTTCGCTTTGATCCGCGACCTGCTCGGCGAGCGCGGCCATGGCGATCGCCGCCGTGCGCCGCACATGTTCGAGCGACGCGGCGGCCGCCGCATCGCCGTCCTTCTTGGCAATGGCCGCCAGCAACTTGTTCATCTCGCGATTCGAATCCGCGCCACGCCCCGGCGACGAAATCGTTACGGAACGCAACTGGTTGATGCGGCCGTTCAGCGATTTGACCACCTGATGCATCATCGGCTTGTGGCCGCCCGCGAACATCGCTTCGTAGAAGCGTTCGGTGTAGGCCAACACACGGCGTAAGTCGGACTTGTCGAATGCGTCTTCGATTTCCTTGCGGATTTCGCGCAACTGCTTCACCAGCGCGGGCGTTGCAAGCTCGGCGCAGGCGCGGGCCGCCTCCGATTCGAGCAGCGCGCGAATCTCGTAGATTTCCTGCACCTGTTCCGGGTCGAGCCGAGCGACGATTGGGCCGGAATGCGCGACCGTCTCCACCAGCCCTTCCGTTTCCAGATGGCGCAGCACTTCGCGCACCACGGTGCGGCTCACGCCCAACTGATCGCACAAGGTCCGCTCGATCAACCGGTCGCCGGGACGATAAAAGCCCTGCGAAATGGCTTCACGCAGCTTCTCGAGCGTGAGTTCGCGAAGGGTCGGTGCACTGCGGTCAACGCGCATCTGTTCGATCATGGCGAGCTTCCCAGGCGATATCCTGGGCCGGTTGGTTTTTGGAATACCAAAGTATCGCACAGCCGCCGTCGGCGAATCGCGATGCCATAAGTCATGCGGGAAACACCTGCGCGTTTGAGCGGTCCCAGTCGAGCCAGGCTCCTGCGCCCACCGCGAGCCCCGCTTCATGCGTGCCCGCCGCGGTGCGCACCGCGATCTCCTGCTGCCATGGCGTCGCCACCGAATAGTGCATCGTGTCGCCCAGGTAGGTGATATCGCGCACGACGACCGGCAAACCGTCGTCCGCCACATGCGGCGCCTGCGCGCGGATACGGATCTGTTCGGGCCGCAGCATCAGCGCGCCGCCGTCGCCCGCGTTGAGCGCACGGTCGCAGCCCGCGATCGGCACCGGCTTGCCGTTCGGGAACACCGCATGCGAGTCCGCGTGGCCGCCGGCCAGCGTGACCGGCAGAAAATTCGAATTGCCGATGAAGCTCGCCACGAAGCGCGACGCCGGTTTGCGGTACAGATCCTCGCCCGTGCCGACCTGCTCGATGCGCCCTTTGTTGAATACCGCGATCCGGTCGGACAGGCGCAACGCTTCTTCCTGATCATGCGTCACATACAGGATCGTCACGCCCGTTTGCTGATGAATCCGGCGCAGTTCGCTCTGCAATTCCTCGCGCAGTTTTTTATCGAGTGCGGATAGTGGCTCGTCCATCAGCAGGACCGGCGGATCGTAGGCCAACGCACGCGCAATCGCCACGCGCTGCTGCATGCCGCCCGACAACTGCTCCGGCATCCGGTCACGGCAATCGGCCAGATGCACGAGCTTGAGCATTTCATCGACTTTCGCGCGCACTTTCGCGTCCGGCAAGCGCCGCACGCGCAGCGGAAACGCGACGTTCTCGCCGACCGTCAGATGCGGAAACAGCGTGTAGCGCTGAAACACCATGCCGATGTTGCGGCGGTTCGGCGCGACCGACAGCAGCGGCTTGCCGTCGAGCAGCACGCGGCCATCCGTGGGCGACTGGAAGCCCGCGACGATATACAGCGTGGTGCTCTTGCCCGAGCCGGACGGCCCGAGGAAAGTCATGAACTCGCCCTTCTCGATGTCGAGCGACACCTGATCGATGGCGACGACCTGATCGTAGGTCTTGCGAAGACGCTGAATCTGCAAAAACGGTGAGCTCACGATTTACCTCTCTTGAGTACAAGGCCCAGCAACATCAGGACAACGGTTAGACCGACCAGCAGCGACGACGCGGCGGCGATCACCGGCGTCAGGTCCTGCCGCAGCGTGCTCCAGATGCGCACCGGCAGCGTCTGCAGAGTCGGGCTGGCCATGAAGATCGACACGACGACTTCATCCCACGACGCGAGAAACGAGAAGATCGCCGCCGCGAACAGGCCGAGCCGGATACCCGGCAGCGTGACGCGCCATTTCACTTCGAACGGGCCGGCACCGCAGATCAGCGCGGCATCTTCCAGCGACGTGTCGAAGCTTTCCAGCGAGTTGCTGATCGCGATGATCGAAAACGGCAGCGCGATGATCAGGTGCCCGATCACGAAACCGACCAAGGTGCCCGTCAGGCCGATACGCAGAAAGAAACCATACAGCGCGACGGCCAGCACGACGACGGGCAGCACCATAGGCGTCAGGAAGAACGCCTTGAGCAATGCGCGGCCGCGAAAATTGCCGCGTGTGAGCGCCAGCGACGCGAGCAGCCCCAGCACGACCGACAGCACCATCACGACAAGCCCCAGTTCCACACTCGTCATCAGCGAGTCGAACCAGCCTGGATCGGAAAACAGCATGCCGTACCACTGCAATGTCCAGCCGGGCGGCGGAAACATCAGCCATTGCGAATTGCCGAACGACAGCGCGACGATAAACAGCACCGGCAGCAGCAGGAACAGCGACACCGCGCCGCCGACGCTCAGCAGCAGCCAGCGCAACGGGCCAAGACGATCGAAATCGAGCAGCATGTCAATGAACTCCTGAGGCGCTCGCGGCGCGTCCCGAGAAACGCAACTGCACCGCGTACAGCGACAACGTGACGAGCAGCAGCACCAAAGCGGCCGCACCGGCCAGCCCCCAATTCAGCAATTGCTGGACGAGCTGCGCGATCAGTTCGGCGAGCATCATGTATTCCGGGCCGCCCAACAGCGCGGGTGTGACGAAGTAGCCGAGCGCCATCACGAACACCATCAGCGCACCGCTGGCAATGCCCGGCATCGCGAGCGGCACGAGCACGCGCCAGAATGCTTGCCAGCGGCTCGCGCCGCAGATTGCGGCAGCGCGCAGTGTGGTCGGATCGATCGCACGCAAGGTGGCGTGCAGCGGCATGACGAGAAACGGCAACATGATGTAGGTCATGCCGATCGTCACGCCGGTGAGGTTGTTGACAAGCGTGAGCGGCTCATGAATCACGCCGAGCCACATCAGCAGACGATTGATCGGACCGGTCTGTTGCAGCAACACCATCCATGCGAAAGTGCGTGCGAGCAGATTGGTCCACATCGACAGCAGCAGGATCGCGAACACCAGCTTGCCGATCCAGCGCGGCGCGATGGCGAGAAGCCACGCGGTCGGAAAGCCAATCACTACGGTTACGGCGGTCACCACCGAGGCGACAAAAAACGTATTGCCGAACACACGCAGATAAGTGGTCGAGCCGAAGAGCTGCGCGTAGTTCTGAATGCCGGGCGTCGGCTCCAGCACGCTGCGCAACAGCAGCGAGAGCACCGGCAACAGAAAGAATACGACCAGCAGCAACAGCGCGGGCGCGAGCAGCCGGATCTTCCTGAAGCCGACGGCCATATTCGGCGCCGCGACCGGCGGCTCCGCGATAGTACTGACTGCATTCGACATGACCACTCCTTCGCTGGGTTCGTCAGGCCAACGCTTTACTTCGACTGCCACGCGTACCAGCGCTTCGCGATTTCATCGCGATGATCAGCCCAGTACTTCATGTCGAGATTGATCTGTGTCGCCTTGTACTGATCAGGCTGGGTCTTCGCAACGTCGGCAGGCAAGAGCGCGGCGGATTTGAGGTTGACGGGCGCATAGCCGGTTGCGGCCGCGAAATTCGCCTGGGCCTGCGCACCCGTCGCGGTGGCAAGGAACTTCATAGCCTCGGCTTTATGTTTCGAGCCCTTCGGCACAACCAGCATGTCGGCTGCTGTCAGGTTCTGATTCCACGACACGCCAACGTCCACACCGGTCTGCTGCAATGCATGCAGGCGACCGTTCCAGAACACGCCGATCGGCGCTTCGCCGGATGCCATCAACTGCTGCGATTGCGCGCCGCCGCTCCACCAGACGATCTGGCTCTTGATCGTGTCGAGCTTCTTGAAGGCGCGATCGAGATCGAGCGGATAGAGCTTGTCGGGCGCGACGCCGTCGGCGAGCAACGCGACTTCGAGCACGCCGGGCGCGGACCACTTGTAGAACGTACGCTTGCCGGGAAAGCGCCTGGTGTCGAACAGGTCGGCGTAATTCGCCGGCGCGCCGCTCCTGTACGCCGCCTTGTTGTAGCCGAGCACGAACGAATAGTAGAAGCTGCCCACCGCGCCGGGCGACATGAAGCGCGGGTCGAGTTGCGCCTTGTTCACCACCGAATAGTCGATCGGTTCCACGAGACCGTCACGCAGCGCCGCATACGCGAAATCGCCTTCGACGTCGACCACGTCCCACTGCACGTTGCCGCTGTCGACCATCGCCTTGAGCTTGCCGTAATCGGTTGGGCCGTCCATCAGAACCTGAATGCCCGACGACTGGGTGAACGGCTGCGCCCACTCCTTTTGCTGAGCCGACTGCGTCGTGCCGCCCCAACTGGCGAATACGATCGGCGCGGCAGCCGCGGACACCGGTGCATGGATCAACACGGCTGATGCGGCGATCACGGCGGTAACCATCGTGATGGCCACTGCGCGCGCCCGCGCGGGCATACGTAGCGCTTGCTTCATGACGACTGCTCCTTGAAAGGATACGGCTGGCTTCGAGAGGACGGTTTGCGAATGCAGTTCTTTGCAGTTCTTATTTCAGCGGCGAAAACGCGGCGGGCTTCATGATCTTGCTTTCCATGGTTTCCATCAGCGCCTGAATCTTCGGAACAAAGGCCTGCCATGCGGGATCTTCGGCGAGCCTCTGACGGCGTGCTTCGCGCTCGTCGAGACTCGGATACGCCCACATGTGGACGATCTGGTTCAGCGGCCCGATCTCCGAGAAGAAGTAGCCGACCAGTTCACCCAGATAGCGCTTCTGCAGTTCGATGCCCTCTTGCTCGACCAGTTTCAGATACGCGGGCACCGCGCCTGTCCTGATCTTGTACGTGCGGATTTCGTAGTACATGTCGGCCTCTTTAACGCATGACGAACGGATCGGCGATCGGGTCGTCCGACGTGCGGATCCACACGGATTTGGTGCGCGTGTAGTCGAGCACCGCATCGAGGCCGCCCTCGCGTCCGAGGCCGCTCAGACCATAGCCGCCGAACGGCACGATCGGCGACACGGCGCGATAGGTGTTGACCCAGACAATGCCCGCGCGCAACTGCCGCGTGAGGCGGTGCGCGCGCGTCAGATCGCGCGTGAACACGCCGGACGCGAGGCCGTATTTCGTGTCGTTGGCGAGCGCGAGCGCTTCGGCTTCGGTGTCGAAGCTCATCACGCTCAGCACCGGGCCGAACAGTTCCTGAGCGACGCTCGGCACCGTGGACGACGGGCAATCGACGATGGTCGGTTCGAAGAAGAAACCGTCGCCGTGTCCTTCGGGACGGCCGCCGCCTGTCAGCAGCGTGGCGCCCGCTTCGAGACTCGCGGCGAGCACGGCTTCGATATGATCGCGTTGCCTGCGCGTCGCGAGCGGTCCCATTTCTGTATCCACGCTCTGCGGATCGCCGATCCTGATCGCGCGCGCTTTTTCGACGAGCCGCGCGAGCAACCGGTCACGGATGCCGCGCTGCACGAGCAACCGCGAGCCCGCCACGCAACTCTGCCCGGTGGCGGCGAAGATGCCGGCGATCACGGCGTTGCTGACGCTGTCCACATCGGCGTCGTCGAAGACCAGCACAGGCGATTTGCCGCCCAGTTCCAGCGACGTCGCCGCCAGGTTCTCGGCGGAATTGCGCACGATCTGGCGCGCGGTCTCAGGGCCGCCCGTGAACGCGATCTTCGACACGAGCGGGTGACTCGTCAGCGCGCGGCCGCAATCCGCGCCGAAACCGGTCAGGATGTTGACGACACCCGCCGGAAAGCCGGCTTCGTGCACGAGCTTTGCAAATGCAAGCAGCGGCGCCGGGCCTTCCTCGGACGCTTTCAGCACGATCGTGCAACCGGCGGCGAGTGCTGGTCCGATCTTCACGGCCGAGAGAAACAGTTGCGAATTCCACGGCGCGATCCCGGCGACCACGCCGACCGGCTCGCGCCGCAGGAAAACGTCCATGTCGGGTTTGTCGACGGACAGACAGGCGCCCTGAATCTTGTCGGCGACGCCCGCGTAATAGCGGTAGTACTCGGCCACGTAGCCGATCTGGCTGCGCGTCTCGCGAATGATCTTGCCGGTGTCCGCCGTTTCCACCTGCGCGAGCTCCTGTGCGTTCGCCGCGACGAGGTCCGCGAGCCGGTACAGCAGCTTGCCGCGCTGGCTGGCCGTCAGGCCCGCCCACTCCGGCGCGAACAACGCGCGGTCCGCCGCTTTCACCGCGCGATCCACGTCCGCCGCGCTGGCCGCGGGCATTGTCGCCCAGGCGGCGCCGGTCGCGGGGTTCACGCTGTCGAAGGTGGCGGCGGCGTCGCTGAACTCACCGTCGATGTAATGCTGGAACGACTTCAACATAACTTCTGCTCCTGAGTGCAGAACGTCGATTCAAGGGTGAGCGGCAATCAGCCGCGCGCTGCGAAGGCCGGCATCACGTCGGAGATAAAGCGTTCGAGCGAGCGGCGTTTGCGCTCGAAGCTCATGTTGCTGTCGACCCAGAAGCTGTATTGATCGAAACCGAGTTCCTCATACTGTTTGAGCCGGTCGATCACGTCGGTGGGCTGGCCGATCACGAGATTCTTGCGAATCCGCTCCGGGGCGTATTGCGGGAACGACGCGATGTCGGCGTCGGTCAGCGGTTCGATGAAGCCTTGCTTGACCGGACGCTCGTTCTTGAACCACTTGCTGAAATAGCAGTAGAAGCGCGCCAGATCTTCAACGGCCGTGTCGACTTCGGCGGCATCGGCGCCGACAAAGGTGTGCATTAGCATCATGATCTGCGGCCGCCGAACGTCGGGGTTGGCCTTGCATGCCGCGTTAAAGCGTTCCATCAGACTGACGACTTCGCCATCGCCCGCGGCCAGCGAGGTCACCTGCACATTGCAGCCGTTGCGCACCGCGAACTCATGCGAGTTCGGATCGCGTGCGGCCAGCCACATCGGCGGATGCGGTTGCTGCACCGGACGCGGCACCGGCGTGGTGGACGGCCACGACCAGAACTCGCCCTGATGCGCGTAATCGCCCTTGAACAACTGGCGCAAGGCGGGAACCAGTTCGCGCATTCTGGCTCCGGCGCCGAACGCGTCGAGACCGGGCAACAAACGTTCATATTCGAAGGAATACGCACCGCGCGCAATACCCAGGTCGAGCCGACCGTTGCTCGCGACGTCGACCATACCGGCTTCGCCCGCCAGACGGATCGGATGCCAGAACGGTGCGATCACCGTGCCCGTGCCGAGACGAATCCGCTCAGTACGGGCAGCAAGATACGAAAGGTTGATAAAGGGATTGGGCGCGATCGTGAACTCCATCGCGTGATGCTCGCCGATCCAGGCGGTTTCAAAACCGCCCTCTTCCGCGATCTGGACGAGATCGGTCAGCTCGTCGAAAAGTTGCCGATGCGGCGTGGCAGCGTCGTAACGCTCCATATGAACAAACAGCGAAAATTTCATGATCGACCTGTATGCAGAAAGCTGGGAGTCGGTCCTGCCGCGACCGGCGCGTCCTCGAAGGACGCCGTCGCTCCGTGTCGACCGCTGGGATGCAGCGGTTGGTATTACGGTATTCCACCCAAGCCAACAGATCAAGCTTTTCAATATTATGGAATACCATAATATATCGCGCTGGCGCCAACTGGGCGCGCAAAGTGATGGGGTAGACGTGGTGGGCCAGGAACGGTAGTCGCGGAACCTGCTGCAGCGAGCGGCACGGGTACGGTCAGGCAAGGTGCTGCGGAGGTTTCGTCTCGAGAGGGGGCAGTGTCCAGCGTGCGTCATCTGACGTGCGTTCAGACGCCCCTAAGCGCCGCAAATATTCGGCTTACCGCGAGGGCCGCGGCCTTGAAAACAATCAGCCGCTGAGAGCAAGCAGCTTCCCTCATACGTTGGAACACGGCGAATGCGCGCAAGCGTTGCGCCGATCGCCGATATCTTTTGGGGAATGAGTGACGATCCAAGCATCCTTCATACCGAGGCTTTAAGCTCTTCACGTCGAAACTCGTCGGACAGGTTCGATCTGCTGCCGATGCTTGTCGATCTTGTCTGCCGTGTAATTCCTGTCACGGCTGTTCACAACCTTGCTCTGCGCTATTCAGGGCGCCGGCGCGAAATTATTTAACATACGCCGACACTCTTTCCCTTTCTCGCAAGCGTATTGATGTGCGCTGGAACATCCGTCTAGAGCGTCGGCACTTTACGATGGTGCGTTGCCTGTTCATAAGCATAGGCCATCGCGATAAGCGTCGCTTCGTCCCATTGACGGCCAACAAAGATAATCCCGAACGGCGAACCTGACGCGTAGTAACCCGCCGGGACCATCACGCCGGGCAATCCCGCGATGTTGATTTCTCCAACCGTTGTTTCCTGGATCGTTTCCTTCCCATGAAGTGGCGGCAGTTCGCAACGCATTTGCGGAAACGCCAAGGCGTCGAGTTGCTGGGCGTTCATCACTGCGTCGAAGATGCGCAGATACTGCGCCTTGAGTTCGATGAACTCGGAGATGTCCGGTGGCGTTGCCGGATTCGCCAGTGCCGCAGCGAATTGAGGCAGGTTGCGGGTAAAATTGAGCACGCCCTTCGTACCGAACGCATCTTGCGAAGCGGTTGCCCCCGCGAAGTCGTCGAACGTCTTCAACGGGGAATCAGGACCCAAGCGCTGCAAGTATTGGTGGACGTCGTAGGGAATCGACTCGATGCCGCGCGCGTCGAAATTGACGAGTGGCGGTGTCGGCTTGCGAAGTGAAAAGAACGACGTTGAGGCGAACGGGTCTTCGACGAGAATCGCGCCCGCCAATTGCAACTCGTGCTTCGCGCGTTCGTACAGTTGCGCCGCTTCATCCGATAGCGGCTGCGCACGCCAGCCCGGTCCGTACAGACCGATCCGCTTCCCTTTCAATGCGTCGACGGTCAGCGACGCGGTATAGCCACCCGCCTGTTGATGTCCGACAGAAGCCAGCGTCTTCGGATCTTCCGATGAATATCCCGCGAGCACATCGAGGCACAGTGCCGCGTCGCGCACGGTTCGTGCAATCGGGCCAACCACGTCGCGATTACCGGACAGTGGCACCACGCCCGCGTTCGGTACTAGTCCGATCGTCGGTTTGATCCCAACGAGGTCTTGCGCCGACGCCGGGTTCTGGATGGACCCACCCGTTTCTTCGGCGAGTCCCAACACCGCCATCGCCGATGCAACGGCGGCCGCCGTGCCTGCACTGCTTGCGCCCGGCACACGATCCGGCATCACGACATTCAGTGTCGGACCGGCCCAACTGTCGTTCGCATGCGTGCCGGAGTGGCTCAACACGGGCACATTGGTCTTGCCGAGCAAGATCGCGCCCGCGGCGCGCATGCGCGCCACGACCGGCGCGTCTTTCGCCGGCATCAGATCGATGCCGCCGGTCTTGCTGTAAAGCAGCGACCAGCCGGCCGTCGTTGGAAAACCAACCATGTCCATCGGATCCTTGATGACGACCGGGACGCCCGCCAGCGGCCCCAGTGATTCACCGGCTGAGCGGCGCCGGTCAATATCACGCGCATCATCGAGTGCTGCCGGGTTCAGAAAAATGAGGGCGTTGTATTTCCCGTTGTGCGCTTCGATCTGTTCGAAACACGCTTTCGCGAGCGACTCAGCGCTAAAGCGTCCGCTTGCAAAACCTTCCTGTACTACTTCTACGGTGAGATTCGCGAGATCGATGCCGACTCCGCGTTCTGAATCTGCACCGGCATGGTCGTCCTCTGCGGCGATAGCCACACGACAACGTATGGAGCGCTTGGAGCACTCGCGAACTCCGCCCGAAAGCGTCGCAGACATACCTATCTCTCAGAAAAAAGATATGAATAAAGCATTGTCAACAGCCTGCGCCGCGCTGACCGCGACGTTCGCTTCGGTAGCACACGCGCAAAGCAATGTCACTCTCTACGGCGCGCTCGATACGGGGTATCGACTATCTCAGTAACCAGAAGACAGTCAACGGACAGGGGACACAACAACTGGATGATGGAGAGCGGCAATCTCAACGGCGACCGTTGGGGGCTGCGTGGCACTGGGCCGGCCCTGGCGAAAACCGGACGCGAGGTAACGCTTAAACTTTGAGGTAGTCTTACGCCTATGTTTAGGCCAAGCTCTAACGTGGAACCCATTGAAGTTCTGAGCCAGCCCGAACAGCGCCGCCGGCGCTCTGTCGATGAGAAGCTCGCGATAGTGCGCGAGACCTTCGAGCCCGAAGCAACCGTTTCCGGAGTTGCCCGTCGTCAGGTAAATGCAAACCAGGTGTCCGCCTGGCGCAAGCTCTATTAGGACGGAAGCCTGTCAGCAGTCAGTGCCGGCGAGCAGGTAGTGCCGGCATCCCACTTGGCCGAAGCGATGAAGCAGATTCGTGAACTCCAGCGACTGCTGGGCAAAAATGGTATGGACGCCTCCTCATCGCATAATTGAGGCCTCGTCCTACCGGCGAGCGCAAATGGAAATGACAGTCGTGGGCGTAGACGTCGCCAAGCGGGTTTTCCAGCTCACCGACATTACCGAATTCCAGATCCCCGCCGGCCAGGTATATCTGTCGCCGGTGATCGACTGCTTCGACGGACTCGTTGTGAGCTGGTCAATCGGCACACGGCCGGATGCCAAACTCGTCAATACCATGCCGGATTCGGCGATTGAGTCAGTGGCTGGCTGCAAGGAGCGGCCCGTGGTTCACTCCGATCGCGGTGCGCACTATCGCTGGCCGGGGTGGCTCTCATGGATGCCGGATGCCAGACTAATTCGCTCGATGTCGCGCAAAGGATGTTCGCCGGATAATGCAGCCTGCGAAGGTTTCTTCGGGCATCTCAAGACGGAGTTATTCTATCCTCGTGACGGGCGGGCCACGACCGTTGATAAATTCTTTGAGGTCGTTGACTCGTATATCCGCTGGTATAACGCAAAGCGGATCAAGGTCTCGCTCGGCTCCCTCAGCCCGATCGAATACCGGCAGAGTCTCGGAATTGCGGCATAAATCAGTCCAAGAATTTAGCCGCACCCACACCGGCTGAATTTTCGGTCGGCGTAAGCACAGTAGGAGTACTGATTTAACAAGGCTGACAGAATTATGTGGATGGTGGCTGACTATAAGATCTTCGCAGCAGTTTACAACGTCTGTTCTAACCCATTGAGCGTGAACAATTCTTCATGCGATTGTCCTGCGGCTTAACCCATCATACGAAGATCCGGTCTACTGTAGCAACTTACGCGACGGGTCGCGTAGCCGGAGCTATCACCATGAACCAATACTTTTCTGCGACTGTGCTCGCCGCTTTGCTGCGTACCAGTTCCACACTGCTGTTTGCTGAAGCAATCGCGAACGCCTCGACTCGGTGACGGGAAACATCCACCTTTTATGGCTCTTTTGAAAATGCAGTGGGTAACGGGGCTCACAAGGCATGCGGGTTGAAGCCGGAGAAATCGAGCTTGCCAGCAACGAGAAAGAGGACCGTGCGCATCGTCGCGAAGCGCGTGTAGCCGCGAGCTTTTCGCTTGGTCGCTTGAAACAAGCCGTTGATTGCTTCGATGAAGCCGTTGGTCTGGCGGGTCTGAGTCCAGGCGACGATGCCATCGAAGTGCCGACGAATCGGGCGCGCGACCTCCTTCATCGGCTCGACTTTTGAGCGCATGACATTGGTGCACCACTGCCGCAACATCTCGGAGACGACATGGATTTGCTTGCGTTCGAGAATCTCTCGCGGTTGCTCGCGATACAGCCATGCGCGGGCGGTGCGCTTGGTGGCGTACTGCCTGACAAGAGCCTCGAGGTCGGTCAATTGCGCAAGATTCAGTTTGTTGGCGTCCTTGAGCAGCGTCCAGCGCATCCCTTTGAGTTCCGGGTCGGTTTTCTGTTGTTGGCGGCGCACCGTATCAAGCGCCTTGGACGCGTGGGCGACGACGTGAAACTTGTCGAACGCCACTCGCGCGTTGGGCAGATGTTCGCCCACGCCCTTGATAAACGCGGGCGACATGTCGATGCTCACCGAGGTGACCTGCTCGGGCTTGGCGTGGTGTTGGCTCAGATATGCCGCGAAGCCTTCAATCGTCTTCGCGTCACGCCCGGGCGTGACGAACACGACCCGTCGCGCCCGCATATCGGCGACCAGCGTCAGATACTCGTGGCCACGCCGGTACGAGGTCTCGTCAATAGCTACCGTGCTCACGTCCGACAGATTCGCAGACGCGAGCGCGAGTTCCACATAGCGCGAACAGATTGCGTGCACTTGGTGCCACGACAGATTGACGATGCGCGCCACAGCGGCAAACGGCATCTGCTGCGCCAGCATCAGCACCAGCGCTTCGAACAGCAACGTGAAGCCGTCGAGTTGGCCGACCCAATCCGGCTCGACCAGCCGTACCGCGCCATCCGGCAAGCGCACTCGCGGTACCCGCACTTCCAGATAGCACTCGTGCTGGAAGAAATTCAGGTGGCGCAGTGGCTTGATTTGCGTGTCATGCACTGGGTGCTCACCGGCGACCTCGGGGTAGGCGAACCGGCTGCCAGCGACAAAGTCCACGGCAATCGTGAGTTGCCGTTTGGCCGTGTCGAAGTCGACGCCTTGCACGTACCACGGGGCCTTGATTCCCAAGGCGGCTTCAAAAGAGTTGATTCGTCATGTTCGCTTCGTCTCGCATGGGCTGGTTGCCGCATTCTGCCGCAACCAGCCCATGCACCAGCTTGCCAATTCAGGGCGCCAAGGGTTCGCTACGCCGGGCTCACGCCCGCCCTTGACCCGCCAAATCACCCACTCGGGTTTCAAAAGAGGCAACTTATGCATATGATCGCCAAAGGGCAGATGAAAGACTGTGATATCGGACAGACTCCCGCGGAGCAGTTCTACTCGTTGGCGGTATAAGTAGTCCTCAGCATGCTGGCCATTGTTCAACGCACTTTTCTTAGTGCTACAGAACCGGTTTTCGGCCATCTGCCGTCGCGTCCATAGAAAATCCGCGACGTCACCGTGTCACGTGCAGGTTCGGAGGCAGCGCGAACTTGGAGGCCCGCGCTGCAAGCAGTGCGTGGAGATCTAGAAGCTGTGACGCAAGCCGACAGCCGCGGCGACCTGGTTACCGGTCGACGACGGCGCGAGCGTGTTGATCGCCGCCACGTTCGAACCGAAGTTGCCGAGTTCGCCCGATGCATGCTGATACACGCCTTCGACGTAGACGTCGGTACGCTTGCTCAGCGAGTAGTCGCCTTGCAGCGAGACCGTATGCCATTTCGGATCGCCCGATCCGTTCGAGCCCGACATCTTGCCGTCCGTGAACGTGTACGAAGCCGCAAGGCTCATTGCCGGCGTCAGCGCGTAGCGGCCGTTCACTTCGTAGTTGTCCAGGTGCAGGTTGGTGCCGGCAATGCCTGGCAGTGTCGCACCGCCGACGTCGATCCCGGTGATGCCGTCCAGTTGCGTATACGTGTACACGAAGCCCGCTGTTGCCGGGCCGTACGAGTAGTTGATGCCCGCACCGAACGTGCGCTGCAGGTTAGCCGCGACCTGCGCGGTGCCGTCCCCTTGTGAGACCGCGCCGCTCAGATTCGAGCTGCCCGAGTTGTTCAGTTGCAGGTAAGCCGCTGCGACGCTCAGCGGGCCGTTGTTATACGAAGCGCCCGCGCTCCACGCGCGGTTGTTCGAGAACTGGCCAGCCGAATTGCTGAAGCCGTACAAACCGCCGAACTTCAGGCCCGCATAATTCGCGCTGGTGTACTTGACCGCGTTCTTGATCGAGAACGAGTTGTCCAGGTTGTCGTTGTCGAACGGGTGGGCCGCCAGATTGTTGCCGTCGCCCGCACCCGCCTCCGACAGCGGCGCGAGATAGTCGACGACGGAATCGTATTGACGGCCGAGCGTCAGCGTACCGTACTGGTCGCTCTTCAGGCCGACGAAAGCCTGGCGGTTGAACATGGTGTTGCCTTCAGAGAACTGACCGCTGTTCAGATTGAAGCCGTTCTCCAACGTGAAGATGGCGTGCAGACCGCCGCCCAGGTCTTCGCTGCCGCGCAAGCCGAAGTACGTGTCGGACACCGAGCCGCTACCTTGCTGCCAGTTGCTGTGGCCGCCCTGGTTGTTCGAATACACGAGGCCCGCGTCGAGCGTGCCGTACAACGTGACGCTGCTTTGCGCGTGGGCGTTGAGCGCGAACGCGCCCATGAGACCTGCTGCGATGAGGGTTTTTTTCATTTCATGACTCCAAGGATAATGCATCGAGGATCGCATTCGGGGAGCGGCCATTGCGCTGATTGTGCTGGCCGCGTGACGATCCGCTGCGAAGTGTATTCCCCGTATTCGTTTATCCAATCGCGTGAATGGCGCAACAGTCATTTCCTGAATACGTAACGAGGCGATTTAGGTGGCGTAAGTACGCAAAAATAAAGGCGAACTCGCAATCGCGGGCGAATAAAGCGCCGCATTGCAGCTTGTGGTGTTGTTGCCGGCGCGCGACGGCTTTCAACCTGCCTTACTGCGAAAGTCTCAAAGAGGTTGCTGGATGAACTCGAATTCACTGCGATTTACGCAATAGAGTATTCGTCGCCTCGGGCGCTATTTAATTCGTCGCCAGTTCGGAAGTGTTTCTACCGGCCGCAAAAGCCGCCTTTTCTATTTTATATGCGGCATTGGAGCCGCTTTATTTGCGATTTAATAACACTCAAATAACTTCCGTTTAAGGGCGAAATGGACTATTTCCGTGTGCGAGATGACAGCGAACACTTGTCCGTTCGTTAGAGCGCGGCGTTCGACGCGCGTAGAGCGAATCAAAGGGTTCTGTCGCAATAGCGGCGGCTGGTATGCTGGGGGACCTTACAGAACGATGTGAACGACAATGAAAGCGCTCAGTCCGGCGGTAGCCAAGGTGCTGAAACGGTTGCACTATCCGCTCGAGATCATGTTGGTGTGCGTGCGTTGGTACGTGGCCTACCCGCTGAGCTTGCGCAATCTCGAAGAGATGATGGCCGAACGCGGGATCGCGGTCGATCATTCGACCGTTCACCGGTGGGCCATCAAGCTTCTGCCGGTGCTTGAAAAGGCGTTCCGCCGCTGCAAGCGCCCGGTCGGCAAGAGCTGGCGTGTCGACGAGACCTACATCAAAGTCAAGGGCAATGGACCTATCTGTACCGCGCCGTCGACAAGGCCGGCAACACCGTTGACTTCCTGCTGCGAGCCAGGCGGGACAAGGAAGCGGCCGACGGTACTTCGAGAAGGCCATCGATCAGAATGGCGTGCCCGAAACCGTAATCATCGACAATAGTGCTGCCAGTCTGGCCGGGCTGCACGCCGTGAACGCCGAGCGTGAGACGCCTATTAAGATCCGCCAGGTCAAGTATCTCAACAACATCGTGAAACAAGACCATCGGGCGATAACGCGCCGTACCCGACCCATGTTGGGATCCAAGATATTTTGTTGTGCGCGCATCTTGTTAAGCGGCATTGAACTTATGCATATGATCGCCAAAGGGCAGATGAAAGACTGTGGTATCGGACAGACTCCCGCGGAGCAGTTCTACTCGTTGGCGGTATAAGTAGTCCTCAGCATGCTGGCCATTGTTTAACGCACTTTTCTTAGTGCGACAGAACCGCGGCTTGTGCCGGCGCACCATGGATCGTGGTCAAGGAGCATGCATGTCATGGCATGCTCGCGTTACGCAACATCCGTAGATCGCTTTCGAACAAACCTGGTTCGGTCGACGGACTCGGCGGTCTCGCCTTCGACATTCGCAAGCGTGGTTTCGGCAGCATCATCGGTTCCTCGGGCTGGGGTTCACCGTCAACGAGTAGAGGACTGAAATAGTCGGCGGAGAACCCAGCGACTCCACCTAACCAACTGTCCATATTTCCGGAGCCACCTCTGTGACGGACGCAGAGGTGAGGCCGCGCAGTCCTTTTGCAAAATCGTGCCGGTGCTTAACGCATAGCTTCTTCTTTATACGAGGTAGTGACGAAGCAGGTCCGGCTGTGGAGGACGAACCGCGCACACGTCGCCCGTGCCGCCGCCTCGCTGAGCCCGGTGAGTTGCGCTTGCCAGATCCGACGGTGATGCCGTACCGTGCTGACGACCTGTGCGCCGCCTCCCTGCCGTGCGCCGCTTAACAGTGTTCCTGGTGCCTGGCCCCCGCATAGGTGTCGTAGGCACCGATCTGCACCGTCCAGTCTGGAAGCATGTTGTTGACCGTGCCGACGGATTGGGCGGCGAAGCGATGGCGCGGCGACGACGGCTGTTGCAGCGTCACGGAAACGCGCCGCGCCGCGCCGCATAGGGATGCGTCGTGACTGCGTCAGCGTCTGGCAGTGCACCATGGTTTGCGGCTAGCAGGTTGGCTGGCTCTTCTTCTGACGCGAAACCGGCGTCGAGGAGTCTCGCCATGGTGCCATAGGCCGTGCTCCACGACCGGGCGTGAAGTTCGACGCCAATCAGAAGGTGCCCGTCGCGCTCCGCCGCGGTCACCACGTTGAAACGTGCGGCGTCTGTGAAGCCGGTCTTCATTCCGATCGCGCCGGGATAGCACTTGAGCATCCCGTCCAGGTTGGGGATCGTCCGTCCTTCGAAGTTGAAACTCTGAACCGAGAAGAAGTAGCGATACTGCGGATAGGTCAGCAGGATGTGGCGGGTCAGGATCGCCATATCGTAGGCATCGACCACCTGCCCCGGATTGGGCAAACCCGACGGATTGCGAAAGCTCGTGTGAAGCATCCCGAGCGCACGGGCATGATCCGTCATGGCTTGGGCGAACTTCGTGACGCTGCCTCCACCAAGATACTCGCCAAGCGCAGTTGCGGCGTCATTGGCAGACAATGTCGTCATGCCCAGTATCGCCTCACGCATGGTGATTTTCTGGCCCGGCAGCAGATCGAGTTTCATCCGCTGAACGCGAGCCGCCGCCGCGCTCACCGGAATCAAGGTATCGAGCGTCAACCGCCCGGCGCTTAATTCCTGGAACGCGAGATCGAGCGTCATCAGCTTGGTCAGGCTGGCCGGGTATCGCTCGGTCCGGGCACCTTGTTCGGACACGACGCGTCCGGTGGACATGTCCATCACGATCCAGTCGGTGCCGGAAGATGTCGGTGCAACGCGCCCCGCCGCGTGCGCCGTAAACATCGGGCTGCAGGCAACGATGCCAAAGATTACCGCGAAAACTGCAGCCCCTTTTTTCTGGACAATCGTCCAGGCACTAACCACGTCAAACCTCATCGCCGCCTCACAATCGCTAAGCCCTGCCCGAACGGACAGGCAAACGGCCGTCGATGGCCATTTGAGGCGTAAATATATAGCAGCCCGGGGTCGCTCGCCTATCAAACTACTTGAGCTGGCACGCGGCGTCGAACCGGCTCAGGTGCGCACACGCACGCGTGGCTCCAAGACCCCTAAACCCTCACACTATGTCGAAGGCGCGATAGCCGTGCCCATCGCAGTACCGCCCGCCTGCTTAGCGACGTTCACGGGTCGAGGGAGATCAACTGGGCAACCGCTTGCCTCGTGAACGCAGAAAACCGAACGGTTCGATTGCCAGGTTGCCCGGCAATTTCTGAATCTGGCCTCGCCAGTCGTGTCATCGGCAGCGGCGGTTCAAACGTTAGAAGGAGACAGACTTGACCGCGACCGACGAACGTCCAACATCTTTATTACATTCCACCTCAATATATCTTTCCGCGTGAATACGATCCAAATGCTATTTTCTATCCTTTCCATTATAAGGATCGGAGCGCTCGCCGCGTCGCTGTGCGGCATGCTGGCCATAACGAATTGCGCGTATGCCGCTGATAGCGTGATCGTGCTCGATTCCGGTGAAGCGCAACTGACGCTGATCGACGAGGCCACGCACAAAATCGTCGGCACGGAGCCGACCGGCAAGGAACCACACCATCTGATGATCACGCCTGACGGCCGCTCCCTGATCGTTGCTGATTCGGTGTCGAACAACCTCATGTTCGTCGACCCGCACACAGGTAAGGTGCAGCGCACGGTGGAGGGCATCGAAGATCCGTATCAACTGGGCTTCTCTCCGGATCACAATTGGTTCGTCACAGCTGCGCTGCGCATGAACCGCGTCGACATCTACCGCTATGACGGCGCGAATATGGCGCTGGTCAGGCACATCGAACTGGCGAAGACTCCTAGCCACATGACGTTCGCCTCCGACAACCACACCGTGTTCGTCACGCTGCAGGATTCCGGCGAACTCGCAGCGATCGATCTGCCGACCCAGAAAGTGCTTTGGAAAATGCATGTGGGCAATGAACCCGCAGGTCTGTGGATGACTCCCGGCGACCACTACCTGCTGGTTGGCATGACCGGCGAAGACGACGTGACCGTGGTGGACTGGCACAAGCAGCAGATCGTCAAGAAGATCCACACAGGCCGTGGCGCGCACAACTTCCGCAACCTCGACGACAACGAGCATGTAGTAGTCTCCAATCGCGTCGACAGCACCATCAGCATCATCGACTACATCACGCTCACCAATGCCGGCGATATCAGCGGCCTGATGCCCGGGCCTGACGACATGGAACTAACACCCGACAAGCGTTATCTATGGGTGGGATTCCGCTTCGCGAAGCATGTGGGCATCATCGATCTGACCACGCGCAAGCTGATCGAAACCATTGCGGTGGGCCGCTCGCCGCACGGCATCTTTTTCGACAACCGTGCGCCGGTCGTGTCGCCTAATCCAGACTAGGCGGGGCGGCCCTCTCAACCTTGCCGCCACATCAGCACTGACAGAACTGGTAAAACACGAGGCTTTTGATGTTTCACGAAATCGTCGCACAACTCGACAATATGGTGTCCGCGCTGCAGACGCTTTTATATGTCGACATCGTGCAGCCGTTCTTCTATCGCTTCGGCTTAATGCGTTACGACGAAGACACCTATGACGCACTGTACTCGGTCATCATCGGCGTGGTGGAAATCGTCGTGACGTATCTCGCGTTACGGCCGCTTGAAGCGCTGCATCCCATCGAGCAGTGGCAGGATCGCAAGGCGCTGCGCGCAGATGTGATCTACACGTGGATCGCCAAGCTGGGCATCATCAACATTGCGTTCTTCTTCATGCTTCAGCCCCTGTTCGATCACTGGCAGAGCCTGTTCTCGATCTACGACATCCCGAACATCGACCTCGACAGTCTCTGGCCGGGCGTCACCGATCAGCCGATCGTCGCGTTCCTGATTTACCTGGTGGTGCTCGATTTCGCCGGTTACTGGTATCACCGCTGGCAGCATCGCTTCGGCGTGTGGTGGGAACTGCATGCGGTGCATCACAGCCAGCAGCAGATGTCCCTGTGGAACGATGACCGCAACCACTTTCTCGACGACATCATCCAGGCCGCGTTCTTCGCAGCGATCTCGCTGTTTATCGGCGTGCAGCCGAACCAGTTCGTGGTGCTGGTGGCAGTCAGCAACTTCATGCAGAGCATTCAGCACGTCAACGCGCGTCTGCCCTACGGCTGGCTGCTCGAGCGCGTCATCGTTAGCCCGATCTTTCACCGCCGCCACCACGCGGTGGGCTACGGCCATGAAGGCACGGCTTACGGCTGTAATTTTGGTGTGCTGTTTCCGTGGTGGGACATGATGTTCCGCACCGTTTCATGGAATGCCGCCGTCGAGCCGACCGGCATCCGCGACCAGCTACCCGTGCCGCATGGCTCAGGACGTTCGTATGGCGGCGGATTGATCGCGCAGCAGTGGCTCGCGTTTGGCCGAATTGTGAAGCGTCTGCGCGGGCAAGGAAATTACGCGGGTGGTGCCGTGGAGTGAGTGCAGCTGACGCGCGAGTGCGCCATTCCGGGGGTTGGCGTCGCCGACCGACTTTTTCGACTGTCAGGCGGCCTTGCCTTTCCTGCGGGCGAGCAGTAGCGTGGAAATGCTCACCCCCGATTGCCCGGCTGCCCGCTGGTAGGTCATTCCCTGCCTGACCAGGGTCAAGCCTTGTTCACCACGCGCGGTGTCGCGTTGGGCCGGCCGAGGCGCTTGCCCCTGGCGCGTGCATTGGCCAGGCCCGAGCGGACACGTTCCCGAATGCGCTAGCGGTATAAGTAGTCCTTAGCAGTGCTGGCCATTGAACATTTTAACCACACCACCTATTTGCACCAGAACCGTGCGTGCATCGGGCTCGTGCCAGAGCCCTACGACAGTGGCGAAAGCCAGGTCGACCATGGGATCAGCAAACAGGGAAAGCGGTTGTGTCGCAGTAAGACGGAAGGGACGAGAAAATGCGATCTCCAAAGGATACCTTATGAAACGAGCGAGTAGAACTGCTGCGCAGCGGACAGCGGGATTTTACCCCGGCATTTCATCTGCCCTTTCTTGATCATGTGCATGGTCTCAATGCCACTGAGAATAACGCGAGCGCAGTCAAAGTCCTTGAACCCCTGCATCGGCCGAGTGATGCGTTTGATGGCCCGATGGTCCTGTTCGACCACGTTGTTCAAATACTTGACTTGACGAATCTTGATGGGCGTCTCGAGCTCGGCATTCACCGCATAAAGCGCTGCCAGATTGGAACCGCTCTTGTCGATGGTCACCGTCTCGGGCGAGCCGTTCTGACCGATTGCCTTTTCAAAAAACCGCCGGGCAGCAGCCTTGTCCCGCTTGGCTCTAAACAGAAAGTCGATGGTGTTGCCCGCCTTGTCCACGGCGCGATAAAGATATTTCCACGAGCCTTTGACCTTGATATAACTTTCATCCATGCGCCAACTCCTGCCCACCGGGCGCTTGTGCTTGCGAAATGTCTTTCCGAACAAAGGCACCAACTTGATGACCCAACGATGCACTGTTGAATGATCCACGCCAATGGCGCGCTCAGCCATCATCTCCTCAAGATTCCGAAGACTTAGCGAACAGGCCACATACCACCGCACGCACAACAACATCACGTCCAGCGGATAGTGCAACCGCTGCAGCATCTTGGCAACGCCAGCAGCAAGGGCCACTCGTGGTGTTGCGGTCTTCGTCATCGTGGGCATAAGCAAAGTTTTGGCAACCTGCACTTTACCGCAGCATAGCTATTGCGACAAAACCGGCGAGACCTTGGCCATGATCAACCTCCTCCTGCCGATGTCGTCCGGTTTATCCGGAACATGCCTGATGCTCCTACCGGGCGAGGAGCAAGCTGTTGGTCGCTTCCTTGACGATCTGCGCGCTGCATCGCAGGGCGTCTCGCTCCACTGAACTGAGTTCGGGATAAGCGAGCAGATGAGCCCACTGCCATTGATCACCATCGGCAGCGATAAACACACATGGGGCACGCCTTCGACTTCGGTATGCACAATGCCGACGGTCAGAATCAGATCAGTGTTGTGCACGATGGCTTGGCAGATCCTGCCAATCGCACTGGCGATCCCGTAATGGGTGGCGCCCTTGCCTTCCTTGATGAGCTTGGCCGCTTCGTGCACGGAGCGCAGGATCAGGTCGCGGCTGGCCGGTCCAAGCTCTTTGCCACTCCTTGAAGGAACAGTTCGAGAGGCATGCCGCAGACCGCCGCGCCGGACCAGTGAATCAGCGCCGACTCACCATGTTCGCCCAGCACGGAAGCATGGATCGCCGGTGGCACGACACTCAGCCTGTCGGACAAAAGCGAGCGCAATCGGCCGGTGTCGAGGGAGGTGCCTGTGCTGATAACCCGCTCCCTCGCACACCGAAGACTTTCGAGAACGACGCCCGCCAATACGTCGCAAGGGTTGCTGGCAATAATGTAGATTGCCAGGGCGCCAATGGCGCGATGCGATCCACGATCTCCGTTGCGATATCCGCATTGATACGCGCGAGATCCAGGCGGGTCTGCCCGGGTTTCACACCGACGCCCGCAGTGATAACGACGACGTCCGCGTCGCGCGCGTTGTCATAATCCCCGGCATAGAAGCGGTTGTCGCCCCAGAACGCAGCGGCATGGGCGAGGTCCATTGCCTGTCCTTCGGCACGCACGCGTGCAACATCGATGAGGACGAGTTCCGCACTCGGGATTGTCACGGCCGCAAACAGTGCCGCGGACCCGCCAACCAGTCCTGCGCCGACTATGACAATTTTCGCTTGACGCATGGAGTGCCCCCTTCGCGTCTAGATACACCGTCTTTGTGAATTTGGTCATTCGACAGGCGACGTCGTCACCGGGGACGGGCGATCGCGTCGAAAGCCTCTTCTATGACTGAATCTGTTTGCGGCCAGGTTGCAAGGAGGCCGAGAGCAGCCCTGTGGCGGGATTGCGTCGGCGCGCACGACCACGCGCTGGCCGGCCACGACTCGACGCAACATGCCCAGAAAGCAAAACGCCTCGGTTCAAGAATATGCCCGACGCCCACTGACGAATATTGGACCTTGGTCCCATACGCCGCGCGCCCCAAGCTGCCCATCGTTCTGCGGAACTGCCGTGCCACACACTCCGGATCGCCGTGAGCGCCTCGTGTGCAGCAATTTCATGACTACTGCTTTTGCAACCGAGCATTATGGTACTTAATCACATCCATAACGGCAGCCGTCATAACTGAGGTTGAGACGCCGAACATCAGGATGCCGTTGGCAGCTTCGATTGGGCCGAGCATGCGCCAGCTGTTGGACATGACAATGTCGCCGTAACCCAGCGTGATGAAGTTGACCGCGGAATGATACAGAGCAGTGGTGAAATCGGAAAACTCGCCCAAGAGCATGAACAGCGCCGCCCAGATTGCCATCTGGGCGAAATTGCAGAGCAAGGTCAGCAACATCACACTTATCAATAGGAGGACGTCCACCCACAACATGTCCTGCCCCTTAACGCTACGCCGGAAGCGCGCGTACCGGCGCAGGCAGACGGCTACCACCCCACCTTGCAGCATCAGGCACAGGACCATGGCCGGAGCGGCTGCCGGTCCAGCGCATTCCGACGCCTGCATCGGTGATGGCCACGCAGGCGATTGCAAGCAGCACGGACGCGATCACGAACGTTCCCGGCTTCCCGAGCGATGCGGTCATGGTAAGAAAGCAGCACCCTATGACGAGCGTGTGCAACAGCACGCCAAGCGGAGCGAGGCGTGAGCGATCCGCTGCAATGAAGACCGACACCGTGACGATCTACACCCGGAACCAGATCGGGTTCCCGGTTATGAGCCCCATGATGAAAATCGGCGCAAGCAGCATGGCACCGCGCAACAGCATTATGTTGTTGATTAAACCGCTGAACATATAAGTGGCAATTCTGCGTCCATTGACGACTCTTCTGATGGCCAGCATCGGATCGACGCGGGTCGGTGCGATGGAACTCCTTTACGCGCGCCTGAAAAGCTGACCCGCCACAGTTCCCAAGGACGGCGCTACGAAAGCAGTATCGGTTTCGGTAATCATGCATGCAATACACTCGTTGCAGCGATTTCCATCTCTATTTTTGAATAACACCGCCTTTGAGGGACCGTTGCTGGCTAGCGCGGCGCCCGTGTGGTGTCGCGGCGGAACCATCCGCGATATTAGGTTAACCCAATTGCGACAACGATCCTCTCCAGACATGGCTCTTAATCCTAAGCATCCATGTACCTAGACTACCGCTACTGATTGCGAACAGGCTGCTCGTAGCAGGTCTAGACAAAGTCCGGAGGTAGTCACCATGAAGTCCCTGATTCAAGCCGTTGTTGTCGCCGCTGCCCTTGCTGCTCCGGTTGCCGTGTTCGCCCAATCGAACGCGCCTCTCACGCGTGCACAGGTGCGCGCAGAACTCATCCAACTGGAGAAGGCTGGTTATCATCCGGGCGACGGTGACAACACGACTTATCCGGCGGACATCCAGGCTGCTGAAGCCAAGGTTGCCGCACAGAACAATGCGGTAGGTGGCGCGGCAGCCGGTTCGTCGCAGTCGGGTCGCGCGGCTGACACTGCGGCGGTGTCTACGTATTCGCCCCGGATCGACACCGCTCACCAAGCCAGGCAAACGGGCGTGTACGCGCTGAACTCGCTACGGGCGCCGAGTGACACCAGACCTCAAGAATGAAACATGGCCGCTCTTGCCAGAAACGTGAGAGCAGGCCGGTTTTGCCAATATCCGAATACCTCCGCCGCCGGGTTCCCGGTGGCTTCGCCCGGACCTTCCGGGTCTGGGCTCCTCTTGTAAGGCGGTTTCAGGTACGAAGTGCGACGCCGCGTCCAATGGCCTCATTTTTAGCAGGCAAGGGAAGTAGTCCGTGTTGATGAGGAACGGGAAAGCGGCGCGGCGAACCCTGGCCGGATCCGCGCGATTGTCGGTTTGGGCGCGCGCGACGAAGCTGGTTGCCAGGCAATGGATGGCAGGCGACGGTCTTGTCTGGCTGCACCTGTTAAAGACGGTGAGCGCCGCCCTGCTCGCGATGGGCATCGCGATGCTGCTGGAACTGCCGAGTCCGCGCACTGCCATGGTGACGGTGTTCGTCCTGATGCAGCCGATGAGCGGCATGGTTTTGGCAAAGAGCTTCTATCGGATCCTAGGAACAGCCGCCGGGATGATCGCCGCGTTAGTGCTGGGCGGCGTGTTTGTTCAACAGCCCGAGTTATACATGCTTGGGATGACGATATGGATCGGTGCCTGCACGGCTGCGGCAGTCCGGTATCGCCATTTCCGGTGGTACGGCTTCGTGCTCGCGGGGTACACCGCAGCACTGATCGGCATTCCAACCGTCATGGCGCCAAACGGTTTGTTTCTGGCCGCACTGACACGCGCCGCTGAAGTGACGATCGGCATTCTGTGCTCCAGCGCGGTCAGCGCGCTAGTGTTGCCGCTACGATCGAGTACGGCGTTGCAACACACACTGCGCACCCGTTATGCCAGCTTTTCTGCCTTTGCGGCGAGCGTGCTCGGCGAGCGGGTCGAAAACGGTGCTTTCGAAACACGGTTCGCGGATCTGGTCGATGAAATCGTGGGCTTCGAAGCGGCCCGGGGCTTCGCTTCGTTCGAAGATCCGAACATGCGTGTCCGAAGCCGGCGGCTTGTCCGACTCAATAGCGAATTCATGGACGCGTGGACGAGACTGCACGCGCTTCACCAGTTGTTAAAGCGCATGCATGCGGGGCAGGTAAAGCCGGTCATTGAAGCGGCGTCGCCATACTTTCGTGAGCTTTCAGGCCTGCTCGCCAGACAGAACGATCCATCGACGACCGATGCGGTGCGGGTTGCGAGCGCGGTGGCTGAACTTGGTGCCTTGCAGGCAACGCTGCCGCCACGCGTGCGCGAGACACGGCGTTCGTTTGAGACCTCCGCGCCGGAATTATTGCTCGACTTCGATACGACGATGGAGCTTCTGTATCGCTTTGTTGTTGAAGTCCTGCGCTATACGCAGACATACGCGTCGCTGGCGGACCACAACCACGTTCTCGAACGATCGGTGACGAAATACGTCGTCAAGACCAACATGTACGTCGTGGCGATCACGTTTTTGCGTACGGCGGTGGCCGTCGCTGGCATGGGGGCGTTCTGGATCGCGACCGATTGGCCGAGCGGCGGCCTCGCCGTAATAGCGGCTGCGATAGCGTGCGCCCTCAGTTCGGTATCGCCGAACCCGCCAAAGCTCGTCGCTCAAATGGCGGCGGGGGCGTCACTTGCAGCCGTGGCGGGTTATCTGGTTACGTGTTACGTATATCCGAACATCGACGGTTTTCCGCTGCTGTGCGTTGCGCTGGCGCCCCTGCTGGCGTTCGGTGCGTTTCTGGCGATGCGTCCCGGCACGAGCGGATACGGCGTCGGCTTTTGTGTGTTCTTTTGCCTGCTTGCCGGGCCGGACAACGTGATCGTCTATGCGCCGGATCTCCTCATCAACAACGGCATCGCGGTGGTCGCAGGTATGCTCGTTTCCTGCCTGGTTTTCACCGTGATTTTTCCGACGGAGATGCCTTGGCGGATCGGGAACATCAAGCGCGATCTACGGCGACAGGTCGTGCTCGCATGCAAGGGAGCGCTCACCGGACTCAACCAGCAGTTCCACTCAGGCACGCACGACCTGATGTTCCAGCTGCGCATGCTCCTGATGAAGCGCTCCGCACAGCATCGCGATGCGCTGCGATGGATGCTCGTCACCCTCGAAGTTGGACACTCGGCAATCGATCTTCGCAACGAGGCGCTCGACGCACCCTACGCGGCGCGATTGCAACCGGGATGGCGTACCTCGGTCGATGCGGTCAGGCGCGATCTGGCAGAGCTGTTCGAATACCCCGACATGAGTAGACTCACGCATGCGCTGGCATCCGTCGACACAGCGATCCGGATAGCGCAGTCCTTGCGTGACTCGCTGCATGAGAATCGCGAAAGACGTCATCGAATGCAGCGGATTCTGAGCTACCTGCACTTCATCCGAAGCGCCCTGCTCGATCGGGATGCTCCCTTTTACGCGAGCTGAGCGCGAGGCCGGCCTTACGAGAGTGGAGGCCATCTCTATCGCTCACCGGCGGTCAGCCGGCAAGCAGTGCTTTGTCGCGTGCAATGACTTCCGGCAAGTAGGTGCGCAGGAAGTCGACCCACGTCCGTGTCTTTGCATCGATGAACTTGCGCGACGGATAGAGCGCGTAAATATTCATGTTCTGCAACGTGTGATGGGGCAGCACGCGAACCAGTGTGCCGTCACGCATACCGTCTACGGCGGCATACAACGGCAGCATGCCGATGCCCATCCCTTCACGAATGGCTACCACGAGCGATTCGGCGATGTTCACCTGCAAGGGGCCGCGAACCTCAATCAGTTCGCTGCCACCGGGGCCTTCGAGCAGCCACTCGTGCGGCGGAAAAGCAGGTGTGTTCAAGATCAGGCACTCATGTTGCAACAGATCACCCGGTTTCTCCGGTGCGCCCCGCGAACGCACGTAGTGTGGTGAAGCGCACAGAATGCTGTACGTCGCGCCGAGCAGGTGAGAAACCATCTCCGAGTCAGAAAGCGAAGGAGCAGCAATGACGGCTACATCGCTGCCTCCTCCGAACAGATCGGGCGCGCTCTGTGACAGAGTTAGTTCGACCGTCACCTCTGGATACTGGGCACGGTACCGTGAGATCGCCGGCAGCACGTAGTGCTGACCCATGCTCGCGAAGCTGAACATCCGCAACGTGCCGGCTGGATGTTCGTGCGCGCCGCTCGCCTCCTCCTCTGCGTTGTCGAGATCGGCCAGGATCTGCTGACAGCGTTGCATATATCGTTCGCCAGCGGGCGTGAGGGCAAGACGCCGCGTTGAACGGTTCAGCAGGCGGATTCGCAGGCGTGTTTCCAGTTCTGACACCGCGCGAGACATGGCGCCGGTCGTCGAGTCGAGCGATTGAGCCGCGACGGTGAAGCTGCCCGTTTTGACGATCCTAAGGAACACCCGCATACTTTGTATCGTATCCATACCACCTCAGATTTGAAAAGAGCGATCGTCGTACCATCCAGCCAAACCGGTCGGGTTTCGGTCACAACCCGGCAGCACTCGGGAAGCGGCGGCAATACCGTGCAAAGCGGCGTCACGGCGCATGGCCGCCTCTACCGCCCGCACTGTCGATGAGGATCCTGTCTGTCTATCGTGAACCGCGCTGCGAGCGCGTTGGCGGGGCGCTGCCAGGTCAGTTATCGCAAGGGAACTGGTGCAAATAAGGCGATCAATTCGGTTATCGTAACGGGCTGACCGATAAGAGGGCCACCAATAAGCAAGCGCCAGAACCTGAAGGAGTTGTTTGCGGGCCGCCACTTTGACGGTGACGTAATCATCCTCTGCGTTCGCTGGCATCTACGCTACAAGCTCAGCCTGCGCGACCTTGTCGAGATGATGGCCGAGCGCAGCGTGGCTCTGGCCCACACGACAATCCTCCGTTGGGTGATGCACTATACGCCGGAGTTCGTCAAACGTTGGAATCGATTCGACACGCTCGCCGGACGGTCGTGGCGTGTCGACGAGACCTATCTGAAAATTCGTGACAAGTGGGTCTACCTATATCGGGCGGTTGATCGAGCCGGGCACACGGTTGACTTCATGCTCCGGGCAAAGCGC
>NZ_AWZT01000007.1 GCF_000472525.1 Paraburkholderia dilworthii | reverse complement strand
CGACAAGCAGATGCGCACCAACGTGCCGCACATCTTCGCGATCGGCGATATCGTCGGCCAGCCGATGCTCGCGCATAAAGCCGTGCACGAAGCTCACGTCGCCGCCGAAGTGGCTCACGGCGAGAAGGCGTACTTCGACGCGCTGCAGATTCCGTCGGTGGCCTACACCGATCCTGAAGTGGCGTGGGCCGGCAANACCGAAGACCAGTTGAAGGCTGAAGGCATCAAGTACGGCAAGGCAGTATTCCCGTGGGCTGCTTCAGGCCGCGCGATCGCCAACGGCCGCGACGAGGGCTTCACGAAGCTGCTGTTCGACGAGGAAACGCATCGCGTGATCGGCGGCGGGATTGTCGGTCTGAATGCGGGCGACCTGATCAGCGAAGTGTGCCTCGCAATCGAAATGGGCGCGGATGCNACGGANATCGGCAAGACGATTCACCCGCACCCGACGCTCGGCGAATCGATCGGCATGGCCGCCGAACTGTACGAAGGCGTGTGTACCGATTTGCCGCCGCAGAAAAAGAAGTAATGCGCTCAGCGCATCCGCATCCGTGCGGATGGCGCCGACAAAAAAACGGCGCGCCCTTTGCGGGGCGCGCCGTTTCTCTTTGCGTTTCCGTTTGACCAGCCATCGGGTCAGCTGGGAATGCTTGGGCGACAGGTTGCGGCTACAAGCGTGCTCGCCAAGTTTCCGCGCAAAAAAATCCCGGCGCTTCGCCGGGCAAACGATACGTCATTCGACGTATCGGAGCGTTCGGCCAATTAAACCGTGTGAGCGGCAACGGCACGACGCTGTTGCTTACAGAAACGCCGGCGCAGCAGGAAGCTGGGCCGGCGTAAATATGCCTCCGGGTCACGCCCGGAGTAGCCGAAAGCTTAGACCGGCTTCTTGGCCGAGCGCGATGCCTGCGCGGCGGCTTGCGAAGCTGCCTTCGACGCGGCCGTAGCGGCTGCGTTGAAGTTGCTTTCCGCGATTTCGACAGCTTGCTTGGTCGCCTTGTGAACCGTTTCGTACGTGGTGTTGGCGGCGGTGATGGCCGACTTGATCACGGCGACAGCGGTTTCCGAACCGGCCGGTGCATTCTTTGCGACGTTTTCGACGAGCGACTGGACCTTGCGGTTCTGCTCTTCGAATTGCGCTTCAGCTACGCGGGCAAACTCGCCTTGCGTTGCCGAAACGATCTCGTACACGTGACGGCCATACGACAGGGCCTTTTCAGCGACCGGCTGTGCGAGGCTCGCTTGCAAGGCCAGCAACTCTTGCGCGTCTTTGACGGACAGCGCGCGTTGCGCGTTTTCCTGGCTTTCCGCGAGCGTCGACTTCACGACTTGCAGGTTCAGTTCAACCAGCTTTTCGACGCCTTCAAATGCCTTGGTCGTCAGGCCGAACAGCGTTTCAAAGTTGGCTTTCTGGGCTGCAGCGAATTGCTCGGGGGTCAGCAGAGTCATGGTTTTACGCTCCTGGATCGCGGCCGATCTTTGCGGACCGCATTGGGTAATGGCGAGACGCATAGCTTCGTCTGCCCGGACCGCGATGTATTGTGCATCGCAGCAATGGGTTCCATTTTAAGATGGCGCCGATGAATGTCAAGTCTTTTTTGTGCGTTGCACAATTTTAAGAAACTGCTTAGAAAACAATATGTTATGCGGCAGGCATGACAGACCCATGACTCAGGTCGAATTGACTGTCGCACTAGGCTCGTGCGACGCAAGGCGGTAATTTGTTCCGGTAATTAACGCGTTTTCGGCCAAGAACGGGACGCCAAGGCAAACGTCGCGTCACTAATTAACAAAAGGTCGCGGCACGAGCGAATCCATGTAAACCGTAAAGTGTCACGGAACGTTAATCGTTGATCCCGGTCGAATGCGCGTCTGTGATTTGCAGCGGGTGTTTAACACATACAGGCGGTTGCTTTTGATGCTGCCCGGCGGCGCAAGACCCTCGTCTTCTGCCGCGGCCGTGTTTCCCCTCATCAAGGTTGTCTCGAAATTGCCGTTATGCTTAAAGGATCATGCCCTTTTTGAGCGTGACGAGGGCGGCGACGCACGGCGCGTTGATCGTTTTTTTCGATCGAAGCGCGGCACTTATTTGTATTTTTGCGATCGGAGCTTACAAGCCGGTTTAAGGAGCACGTATAAGTGCTTCAAATTGCTAATTTTTCGTTGTTTTACTACACTTGCGGAAACCTCTCGCCGCTCCCTACAGAACACCCATGAAAACCGACATGTTTTCGTCGCTGAAAGTGATCCACGGCGCGGCGCGCAGCACCGCGTTGTCGGTGGCCGCTTCCATGATTCTCGCGGCCGCGCTGAGCGCCCCGGTGAGCACTTTCGCCGCTACGCCTGCTGCATCGGCAAAAACCTCGAAACACGCCAGGACCGCGAAGAAGCCTGCCGCCACCGCCAAGGTGTCGAGCAAGGCTGCCAGAGCCGGCAAGGGCGCCGTGGCAAAAGCCGCCGCCGCCGATGACGACGCGCCCCGCGCGAGTGTCAAGCGCAAGCGCGTGACTTATACCTCGAACGGCCGCCATCGCTCGGTGGTGCGGCGCGTCGCGTATGAGCCGCGGCAGCCGACCGTCGGCCAGGCGTTCGGCCTGCACGAAACGCCGGACGCGCTGATGCTGCGCTCGAGCGTCGCGTACGTGGTCGATCAGAACACCGGCGAGCCGCTCTTTGACAAGAACTCGCGCGCCGTGGTGCCGATCGCGTCCATCACCAAGCTGATGACTGCAATGGTCGTGCTCGATTCGAAAGAACCGATGACCGATCAGCTCGAAGTCACGGACGAAGATCGCGATTACGAAAAGAACACCGGTTCGCGCCTGTCGGTAGGCTCGGTGCTTTCGCGCGAAGACATGCTGCACATCGCGCTGATGGCATCGGAAAACCGCGCCGCCGCAGCGCTCTCGCGCTACTACCCGGGCGGCCGCCCGGCATTCCTAGCAGCGATGAACGCGAAGGCGCGTCAACTCGGCATGACCGACACACACTTCGAAAACCCCACTGGTTTGACGAGCCAGAACGTGTCGAGCGCGCGCGATCTCGTGAAAATGGTCAACGCGGCGTATCAATATCCGCTGATCCGCAGGTTCTCCACGGATCACAGCTACGAGGTGTACACCGGCAAGCGTACATTGGCTTACAACAGCACCAATGCGCTCGTGCGTAATCCGACGTGGGACATCGGTCTGCAGAAGACGGGTTTCATCAACGAAGCAGGCGAATGCCTCGTAATGCAAGCCAATATTCACGGCCGCCCGATGGTGCTGGTCCTGCTCGATTCGTCGGGCAAGTATTCGCGGTTTGCGGATGCCACGCGGCTGCGCACGTGGCTCGATAGCGGCGGCGATCAGGCGCGTATCACGAGCGCGGACGCTGGCGGACCCGGCACCTGAGCGGGTTCATTTTCGGCTGGTTGGCCGACAGCTGTCGGCAATAAAAAAGCCCCGCATCCGTTGCGGGGCTTTTTTCATTCAGCGCGAGGTTCTCGGATCACGCATGTGAGTTTGAATGATGGCCATGAGCCTGCGAAGCTTGTGGCCGATACCCGAGCGCCTCAGAAATGACAAGCGCAGTCTGGCTGATTTGTCCGAGCCAGGAATCCTGAAGCCGGTCAGCCGGCGCGGAGAGCGACAAACCCGCGACGAGCTTACCCGTATCGTCGTAGATTCCCGCAGCGATGCAGCGCACGCCCAGTTCCAGCTCTTCGTTATCGCGCGCGCAGGCCTGCTGGCGTACATGCGACAGTTCGCGCTCCAGCTTGGCGAGGTCGGTGATGCTGTTCTGCGTGTGGCCGGACAAGCCCGTACGCGTTGCGTACGCGCGCACACGCGTCGATTCGTCGGCGGCTAAAAAAAGTTTGCCCACTGACGTGAGATGCAGCGGCGCGCGTCCGCCGATGGCTCGCACTACCTGCATGCCGGAGCGCTCCGAATACGCGCGTTCTATGTACACGATTTCGTCGCCCTGACGCACCGACAGGTTCACCGTCTGCCCCGTCTGGCGATGCAGTTCGCGCATCGGCGTGAGCGCCGCGTCGCGCACCGACAGGCGCGCTTTCACGAGATTGCCCAGTTCGAGCAGGCGCATGCCGAGCCGGTACGTGCCGGGATCGGACCGGTCGACCAGACGGCACATCACCATGTCGTTCAGGATACGGTGCGCGGTGGACGGATGCAGTTCCGTGCGGATGGCAAGTTCTTTCAGGCTGACCGGGTCGCTATGCGCGGCGAGTGCGTCGAGCAGGCGCATCATGCGTTCGATCACCTGGATCGAGGTTTTGGGATCCGGGTTCGTGTCGCTCATAAGAAGAATCGGTTGACGCGTCAAACAGCGGAAACTGATTGTATCTCGTATCGTGAAAAAAGCGAACGCAGTTGGAAGAGCGCTTCGAATTCAGCGAGACCTTCGTCCCACGCCTTCTGGACGTTGGTATTGTGCGCCAAACAGCGGATAATCAGGGACGTTTTCCCGGAGGAGGGCTCATGCGAGTCGGATTGTTCGTCACCTGCCTGATCGACCTGATGCGGCCCGAAATCGGATTCTCGGTGATCAAGCTGATCGAAGGCGCGGGTTTTGAAGTGATCGTGCCGCCGGCGCAAACGTGCTGCGGACAACCCGCTTACAACTCGGGCGAGCGGCGCATTGCCCGCGATCTTGCCGAGAAGACGCTGCGCGAGTTCGAACAGTTCGATTACGTGGTGGTGCCCTCGGGCTCGTGCGGCGGCATGATTCGCACGCACTACGGCGACCTCTTTGCCGACGATCCCGAACTGATGAACCGCTTTGGCCGGCTGCGCGCCAAGGTGTTCGAACTTACCGATTTCCTCGTCAATGTCGCGCATGCGCAATTGCAGCCGGGCGAGTTCTCGGGGCAGGTCACGTATCATGACTCATGCTGCGGCCTGCGCGAGCTTGGCGTGAAGGCCCAGCCGCGCGAACTCCTCGCTCAGGCGGGCGTGGCGGTGACGGAGATGAAGGGTTGCGAGCACTGCTGCGGTTTTGGCGGCACGTTCGCGGTCAAATATGGCGACATTTCCACGGCGATCGTCGACGAAAAGTGCGCCAATATTCGCGAGAGTGGTGCTGGCACGGTCGTGCTTGGCGACCTGGGCTGCATGCTCAATATCGAAGGGCGTCTGAGGCGTACCGGCGATACGGCCACGCGCGTGCTGCACATCGCGCAAGTGCTGGCCGGGGACGTGTGAGGAGATCGCCATGCAAATCGAGTCGATGCAATTCAAAGCGCGCGCCGGTCAGAAACTCGCGGACCAGCGGCTGCAACAGAACCTGACCAAGCTGTCCACCAAGTTCGTTTCCGCACGCGCCACGGCGCTCACGGCGATCGACTTCGCAGCCACCCGCGCAGCGCTCAAGGAGCGTCGCAATCGCGCGCTGGAAAATCTGGACGTGTGGCTGGAAACCTTCGAGCGCGAGGCAGCCCGGCGCGGGGTCACGGTGCTCTTTGCGGAAACCACTCAGGAGGCGGCGCGGCTCGTCGGCGACATTGCGCGCCGGCACGACGTAAAGAAGGTGATCAAGACCAAGTCGATGGTCACCGAGGAAATGCGCCTGAACGAAGTGCTCGGGCAAATGGGCGTGCAATCCATCGAAACCGACCTGGGCGAATACATTCTGCAGATCAACGGCAATGAGCCGCCGAGTCACATCATCGCGCCGGTCGTCCATAAGGATAAGGACGAGATCGCCGACCTGTTCGCAAAAACACATGGCCGGCCGCGTCTTACCGAAATCCCGGACATGACGCTCGAAGCCCGGCAGGTACTGCGCCCGCACTTCATGAGTGCGGATATGGGCGTGACGGGCGGCAACTTTGTGATCGCGGAAACCGGCTCGGTGGTGCTCGTCACCAACGAGGGCAACGAGGGCATGTGCACTGTCATGCCGCGCGTGCATGTTGCCGTCACCGGCATCGAGAAGGTACTGCCCACACTCGAAGACCTGGCCACGGCCATGCGTCTGCTGCCGCGCTCGGCCACCGGGCAGACCATGTCCAATTACTTTTCCGTGCTGACCGGGCCGCGAGGCGAGGGCGATCAGGACGGGCCCGAGCATATGTACGTGGTGCTCGTCGACGGCGGGCGCACGGGGCTGATCGGCGGTGATTTCCAGGAGATGTTGCGCTGCATTCGCTGCGGCGCGTGCATGAACCATTGCCCGGTGTATCAGAAGGTGGGCGGCCACGCGTATGGCTGGGTCTATCCGGGTCCGATGGGCTCGGTGTTGACGCCCAGCTACGTTGGCCTCGACAAGGCGCTGGATCTGCCGCAGGCCGCCACGCTGTGTGGCGAGTGCAATAGCGTGTGCCCAGTCGGCATTCCACTATCCGATCTCTTGCGCAAACTGCGCGAGAAGCAGGTCGAGCGACGCCTGCGTCCGTGGAAGGAGCGGGCGGGTCTTGCCGTGTGGGGCTTTCTGGCGATGCATCCGGACGCTTATGCCCTCGTTACGAAGCTCGCGGTGCGGGTGCTGGAGCGCATGGGTGGGCGCAATCGGTCGATCGCCAAGCTGCCGTTGGCGGGCGCCGGCTGGACCGATACGCGCGAGATGCCCGCGCCGGTCGGACGTACTTTCAGGGAGTTATATGCCGCCCAGCGCAGTCATATCGGCTGACGGCTGACGGCTGACGGCTGACGGCTGACGGCGGATGGGTGGGCGGTTGACGGCCCGCGGCCATCCGCATGACGGCGCCGCCAACCGTTTTCGTCTAGCTGGCCGGCGGGCTCGCCGCGCTCACGCAATGTTGCTCACCTTGATGTCGATTGCGCAGGAACAACTTCATAGCAGGCGGCGGCGCATGGCAAATCACGTCGCGCCTCGTCTAGCCGCTGAAGAGCGGCTTAGTGATCCGTCGGGCCGCCCGACGGGCGATTCGGATTTCCTCTAACCACCGGCGCGCCGCCATTGCCCCGGCCGCCTCCGCCGCCTGCCTGCTGTGTTGGCGTTGGCGCGGGCGGCGGCGCGGCCGCAGGCCGCGGTGCATTCGACCCGCTCGGCCCCCGCGGACCGGCCGCCGCACCGTGAGGCGGCGGGCCGCCACCAGGCTGGTCGCGCGAACCGCCATTGCCGCCGTGGTTGCCATGGTCTCCGTCGTGATAAGGGTGTCCGGGATAACCGCGATACCCTGGCCCCGGGCCGTAATATCGGCCCGGACCGTCGTAATATCCTGGCCCGTAGTAATTGCTGTAGCCCATGTAGACGTTCGTCTGGGGGGCGACCGGCACGCCGTAGCCATCGTAACCGTCATAAGTGCTGTAGCCGTTGCTGTACATCGGGGTGCCGTCCGGATACACGGCGCAGCCGCCCAGAAGAGCGGCGACGGCGACAGCGGCGAAAGGTGCGAAGCGTTTCATTTCAAGCCCAAGGCGGAAGGTTTCATATCTATAAGACCGCAATTATCCGGATCTGTCGCGGTAGCTTTGTATGCTTTTGTAATGACTTATTTTTCGTGCCAGCCTGACGCCGCAGGGGCGTTGGGCCTCACTCGGTTCACTGTTCCATTTGGGGCAACGCTGTATCGCACTGCGACGGGTTACTCTCGATTGCCTCTTTCTATAGGATTCGAAATAGGCATAGTGAGCGCTGAGCTCGCGAGCCACCTCCCGGAAGAACGACATCATGAGAAAGACAATAGCGGTGTACTGGCCTGTCGCACTCGTCCTCGCATTGGCGACGGTAGCAAGCTTGCGTATTTGCGGCGACGCGGCTTCGCGTTCCACGCAGGCGCCTTTGGCGGCAGATCGCCTGACCGCCGAACTCGCGCGCGCTGTCTCCTACGGCATGATCGACGATGCTTCGTCGGCGCCGGACAAGCCCCTGCGCGCCGTCACGGCGTTGCCGCTGCCGCAGGCATCGTGAGCTAACGAATGATCGCGCGGAAGCGGCGCAGCGGCCGGCGAGATTGTGCGCGGCTTTGTATAATCGCGGCACCGCGCGGCTGGCGGGCGATCTTAGCAATGCGGCCGTCGTGCTGCCGCATGCCGTTGTTTGCGGCCGTTCGCATCCTCACTGCGTTGTGACGCGTCAAGAAGAAGCCTTCGATGAAAACTGTGTCCATCTGCTTTATCTGCCTCGGGAACATCTGCCGTTCGCCGACCGCGGAAGGCGTGATGCGCCGTCTGGTCGAAGAGGCGAAGCTCGGCGAACGTATTCTGATCGACTCTGCCGGCACCGGCGACTGGCACATCGGCCAGCCGCCGGACGAGCGCGCGCAGCACGCGGCGCGCGGCCGGGGCTACGACCTTGCAGCGTTGCGCGGACGGCAGATCGCCGGCATCGACTTCGACCGCTTCGACCTGTTGATCGCAATGGACGACAAAAACGTGGCCGCGCTACACCACGTGTGCCCGCCGGGTCAGCAGGACAAGATTCGTCTGCTGATGGAGTTCGTGCCCGAAACCGACGCTCGCTGGAGTGGCTCGCGCGAAGTTGTCGATCCATATTTCGGGGGCGCCGAAGGCTTCGAGCAGGTTCTCGACCAATGCGAAGCTGCCTGCCGCGGCCTGATTGCGGCGCTGCGTCCCCAATTAATGGGGTAGGCGCACTGCGCACCTGAAATGGGCACGCCAACAATTAAGCAATGACCCAAATCGCGATAGGGATACTTGACTAAATCGCTCATGTATTTATACTTGACAAAACTTGTCGAGAATTGCGGTTCCCCATACATATGAGACTCACCACGAAAGGCCGTTTCGCCGTCACGGCGATGATTGACCTGGCGCTGCGCCAGGAGCAGGGCCCGGTGACGCTTGCGGGTATCAGCCAGCGCCAACATATCTCCCTGTCGTACCTCGAGCAGCTGTTTGGCAAGCTGCGTCGCCATGAAATCGTCGAGTCCGTGCGCGGACCAGGCGGCGGCTATAACCTTGCCCGCCGTGCCGAAGACGTGACGGTGGCCGACATCATCATCGCGGTAGACGAGCCGCTCGACGCCACCCAGTGCGGCGGCAAGGGTTCATGCGAGGGCACGAAGCAGCACGACGGCCACTGCATGACTCACGAGCTGTGGTCCACGCTGAACCAGAAAATGGTCGAGTACCTGGATTCTGTCTCCCTGAAAGACCTGGTCGATCAGCAGCGTTCGCGCGAAGGCGCGCCGGCTGTCTTGCGCGACCGGCGCAGCGAGGCGCCGGCGGCGGTCGAGCCAGTTCGCGTGGCGCCCAGAGGGCCCAATTCCGTTTTCAACATGGCCGGTTCGTAAAGCGCGGCGCGACATCACCGCAGCCCGATAGCGAATTCAGAAGCCAGAGCACACGACGTCCCCGGAGCGATAGATGAATAACGACATTCCCCACCTGCCCATTTACATGGACTACAGCGCCACGACCCCGGTCGATCCGCGCGTGGTGGACAAGATGATTCCGTTTCTGCGCGAGCAGTTCGGCAACCCCGCATCGCGCAGCCACTCGTATGGCTGGACGGCGGAGCGCGCAGTCGAAGAAGCGCGCGAGAATGTCGCGGCGCTGGTGAACGCCGACCCGCGCGAAATCATCTGGACCTCGGGCGCAACGGAGTCCGACAATCTCGCGATCAAGGGCGCCGCGCACTTCTATAAGAGCAAGGGTAAGCACATCATCACGGTGAAGACCGAGCACAAGGCCGTGCTCGACACCTGCCGCGAACTGGAGCGCGAAGGCTTCGAAGTCACGTATCTGGACGTCAAGGACGACGGTCTGATCGACCTCGAAAAGTTCAAGGCCGCGATCCGCCCGGACACCATTCTGGTGTCGATCATGTCGGTGAACAACGAGATCGGTGTGATTCAGGACATCGAGGCAATCGGCGAAATCACCCGTGAAAAAGGCATTATTTTTCACGTGGACGCGGCGCAGGCCACCGGCAAGATCGACATCGATTTGCAAAAGCTGAAGGTCGACCTCATGTCGTTCTCGGCGCACAAGACTTACGGTCCCAAGGGTATCGGCGCGCTGTACGTGCGCCGCAAGCCGCGTGTGCGTATCGAAGCGCAGATGCACGGCGGCGGTCACGAGCGCGGCATGCGTTCGGGCACGCTGGCGACGCATCAGATCGTCGGCATGGGCGAGGCATTCCGTATTGCGCGCGAAGAAATGGCAACGGAAAACGAGCGCATTCGCATGCTGCGCGACCGCTTGCTGCGCGGCCTGTCGGAGATCGAAGAAGTGTATGTGAACGGCGACATGGAAAAGCGTGTGCCGCACAACCTGAACATCAGCTTCAATTTCGTCGAAGGTGAATCGCTGATCATGGCGGTGAAGGACGTGGCGGTGTCGTCGGGCTCGGCGTGCACATCGGCTTCGCTGGAACCGTCGTATGTGCTGCGCGCGCTCGGCCGTAACGACGAGCTTGCACACAGCTCGATCCGCTTTACGGTGGGCCGCTTCACGACCGAGCAGGATGTGGACTATGTGATCAATCTGCTGACGACGAAAATTTCGAAGCTGCGCGATCTATCGCCGCTGTGGGAAATGCACCAGGACGGCATCGACATCTCGACGATCCAGTGGGCAGCGCACTGACGCGCCAGTTGGTTTAAATCATCGCGCAGTTCATCAGACACGCAGATTGAAACGAATCAAGGAGTGTAATCATGGCTTATAGCGACAAGGTTCTGGACCACTACGAAAACCCGCGCAACGTCGGTTCGTTCGCGAAAGACGACGACACGGTCGGCACCGGCATGGTCGGCGCGCCCGCTTGCGGCGACGTGATGAAGCTGCAGATCCGCGTGGGCGCGGACGGCACCATTGAAGACGCGAAGTTCAAGACGTACGGCTGCGGTTCGGCGATCGCGTCGAGCTCGCTCGTCACCGAATGGGTGAAGGGCAAGACGCTCGATCAGGCTATGTCGATCAAGAACACGCAGATCGCCGAAGAACTCGCGTTGCCGCCGGTAAAGATCCACTGCTCGATTCTCGCGGAAGACGCGATCAAGGCAGCGGTCGCCGACTACAAGCAACGTCACGGCGCAACGGTCGAAGAAAGCGACAAGCAACACGCTTGAAGCTTTAGGTTCGGGAGCGATTGGATGAAGGCAGGCGGGCGGCGCGATAAAGACGCGCCGTCAGGCATGAGCGACATTTGATGCAGGCAGGGTAGCGGTGCGTCGGCACGCACCGCGCAATGAGAAACGCTATGGCAATTACGTTGACCGAAAAGGCAGCACAGCACGTCCAGAAGTATCTGACCCGTCGCGGTAAAGGCGTGGGGCTGCGCGTGGGTGTGCGCACCACCGGCTGCTCCGGCTTGGCTTACAAGCTCGAGTATGTGGACGAACTCGCGCCCGAGGACGAGGTGTTCGAATGCAACGGCGTGAAGATCATTGTCGACCCGAAGAGCCTCGCTTATATCGACGGAACCGAACTGGATTTCGCGCGTGAAGGGCTGAACGAGGGCTTCAAGTTCAACAATCCGAATGTGAAAGACGAGTGCGGTTGCGGCGAGTCGTTCCGCGTCTAACTCGAACATTTCCGCGTGCAGCGGACAAAAGGCGGCGCGGGCCGCCTTTTTAGTTTGCTCCGCGAATTCGCGCGGCGCGTCTGCCTCGCTCCTGGTCCGACCGCGCCGTGCACCTTCGCACATATGCGTTTTTAAAGACGGAATTTTTTGACCCGATGGCCTCGCTGAACGACAGCCACTTCGACCTGTTTGGTCTTCCCGCGCAATTCGCGCTTGATCCGGCTGCGCTGGATCACGCATATCGCACGGTGCAGGCGCAAGTGCATCCGGACCGCTTCGCGGCAGCCGGCGACGCGCAAAAGCGCATCGCAATGCAATGGGCGACGCGCACGAACGAGGCGTATCAAACGCTGCGCGATCCGTTAAAGCGCGCGACGTACCTGTTGCATCTGCGTGGCATCGACGTCGGTGCGCACGACAACACGGCAATGGAACCGGCGTTCCTGATGCAGCAGATGGAGTGGCGCGAAGGCATTGAAGACGCCGCCGCTGCAAAGAACGTCGATGCGCTCGACGCGTTGCTCATCGAATTGCGTGACGAAGAACGCGTGCGTTTCGACAAGCTCGGCGCGTTGCTCGACAGCGGCGCAAATCAGGCGGCGGGCGAGGCGGTGCGGCAGTTGATGTTTATCGAACGGGTGGCGGCGGAAATCGGCACGCAGATCGAGCGGCTCGAGAACTAGCGTCGCTCGCCGCATTGCATCGGTGCAAAGCGGCTTTGGCATTACATCCAGCAACGCAACATTCAGGACGGAGTCTCACGGCTCCGAGAAGATCCAGATGGCCTTACTGCAAATCTCCGAACCCGGCATGGCGCCGGCGCCTCATCAGCGGCGCCTGGCGGTCGGTATCGACCTCGGCACGACCAACTCTCTCATCGCCGCCGTGCGCAGCGGCGTGCCCGACGTGCTGCCCGACGAAGACGGCCATGTGCTGCTGCCGTCGGTGGTGCGCTACCTCGAAAAGGGCGGCCGCCGCATCGGCCGCGCGGCCAAGGCTGAGGCCGCAACCGATCCGCGCAACACGATCGTCTCGGTCAAGCGTTTCATGGGACGCGGCAAGGCGGAAGTGGAGGGCGCCGAAAACGCGCCCTACGATTTCATCGACGCGCCCGGCATGGTGCAGATCCGTACCGTCGACGGCGTGAAGAGCCCGGTCGAAGTGTCGGCGGAAATTCTCGCGACGCTGCGCCAGCGCGCCGAAGACACGCTCGGCGACGAACTGGTCGGTGCAGTAATCACGGTGCCGGCCTACTTCGACGAAGCTCAGCGCCAGGCGACCAAGGACGCCGCGCGTCTCGCAGGCCTGAACGTGCTGCGCCTGTTGAACGAGCCGACTGCGGCCGCGATTGCCTACGGTCTCGATAACGGCTCCGAAGGCTTGTACGCCGTCTACGACCTCGGCGGCGGCACGTTCGACCTGTCGATTCTGAAGCTCACGAAAGGCGTGTTCGAAGTGCTCGCGGCAGGCGGCGACTCGGCGCTTGGCGGCGACGATTTCGACCACGCGTTGTATCGCCATGTGTTGCAGCAGGCGGGGATCGCGCCGCAATCGCTGGCTCCGGAAGACGTGCGTCTGCTGCTCGACAGCGTTCGCACGACCAAGGAGGCGTTGTCGGACGCGCCTGAAGCTACCCTCGCCGTGACGCTTTCCAACGGCACCAGGATCGATCTGACGATCGGGGAAGCCACTTTTGAGGCCATCACTCAGGCGCTTGTGCAACGCACGCTCGGTCCCACGAAAAAGGCGTTGCGCGACGCAAAGGTGACGACGAAAGAGATCAAGGGCGTCGTGCTGGTCGGCGGCGCGACCCGCATGCCGGTGATTCGCCGCGCGGTCGAATCGTTCTTCGGCAAGCCGCCGTTGACCAATCTCGATCCGGATCAGGTCGTCGCACTCGGCGCCGCGATCCAGGCCGATCTGCTTGCGGGCAACCGCGGCGCGGACGGCGACGACTGGCTGTTGCTCGACGTGATTCCGCTGTCGCTCGGCGTGGAGACGATGGGCGGCCTGACCGAGAAGATCATCCCGCGTAATTCGACGATTCCGGTCGCGCGCGCGCAGGATTTCACCACCTTCAAGGACGGCCAGACCGCGATGGCGATCCACGTCGTGCAAGGCGAGCGCGAGCTCGTCAGCGACTGTCGCTCGCTCGCGCGCTTCGAGCTGCGCGGCATTCCGCCGATGGCGGCCGGCGCCGCGCGCATCCGCGTGACGTATCAGGTTGACGCGGATGGCCTGCTGTCCGTGTTCGCACGCGAGCTCGGCTCGGGCGTGGAGGCGTCGGTAGTCGTGAAGCCATCGTACGGTCTCGCCGACGACGACATTGCGAGGATGCTCGAAGACAGCTTCTCGACCGCAGAAGTCGATATGCGCGCCCGCGCGCTGCGCGAGGCGCAGGTCGAGGCGCGGCGTCTCGTCGAAGCAACCGACGCCGCGCTAGCCGCCGACGCCGAACTGCTCGACGACAGCGAACGCGCGGAACTCGACGCGCTGCTGAACGGTTTGCGCGCAGTCGCACAGAGCGACGACGTCGACGCAATCGAAGCGGCAACGAAAACGCTCGCCGAGGGCACCGACGAATTCGCCGCTCGCCGCATGAACAAGGGCATTCGCCGCGCGCTGGCCGGCCGCAAGCTCGACGAGATCTGAAGCCTCGCGCGGCTAGCGTCGGCAAGCGGCGGCTCGCCGCAAAAACTGAAAGCGCGACGCGCGGACTTAAAAACTCCGTGCGTCGCCAGTAAAATGGTGCGAAGCCTGTTTGAGGCCGCGCCTCAGACCCAAACGGAAAATGTATGCCTCAAATCGTTGTGCTGCCTCACGTCGAACTGTGCCCGGAAGGTGCGGTGATCGAAGCCGTGCCCGGCAAGAGCATTTGCGACAACCTGCTCGATAACGGCATCGAAATCGAGCATGCCTGCGAGAAGTCGTGCGCATGCACGACCTGTCACGTGATCGTGCGTGAGGGTTTCGCCGCCTTGACGCCGTCCGAGGAAGACGAGGACGATCTGTTGGACAAGGCGTGGGGGCTCGAGCCGGCTTCGCGTCTGTCGTGCCAGGCGATGGTGCCGGCCGAGCAGGACCTGGTCGTCGAAATCCCGCGTTACTCGATCAATCACGCGAAGGAAAATCACTAACAGGAGGACGCAGCCATGAAGTGGACCGATACGCAAGACATCGCGATGGCCCTGACTGACAAGCATCAGGACGTGGATCCGCAGCAGGTGCGCTTCACCGACTTGCACCGCTGGGTCACCGAACTGGAAGGATTCGACGACGATCCGAACCGGTCGAATGAAAAAATCCTCGAGGCGATTCAGGCTGCATGGATTGAAGACGCGGATTACTGAGTTCGCGAGGCGGCTTGCGCTGATGCGGCTGCGGTAAAGAAAAAGGCGATTCCATTGGAATCGCCTTTTTTATGCACGTCAGATGCGCAGCGTTAATCCGCGACGAGCGTGCCGTTCTGCACGCGAACGCGCTGCCCCTGCTGGAACGGCGGCGCTTCGTGATAGGTGAAGTAGCGCGTCTTGCCGTTTTCCATCCGCACTCGCACCGAATACGAGGTACTGCTGCGGATATGCTTTTCGACTGAATTGCCGGCGAGCCCGCCGCCGAGCGCGCCGAGCAGCGTCATCGCCGTGCGCCCATTGCCGCTGCCGAACTGATTGCCGACCACGCCGCCGGCCACCGCGCCGCCGACCGCGCCAATGCCGGTGCCGTGTCCTTCCTGACGCACCGCCGAGATTGCGACGACCGTGCCGCAACTCGCGCAGTAGGCCGGCTGCGTGGGCTGATGCTGCTGAGCGTATTGTGGCGCGGGCTGTGCCTGTTGCTGCTGAACGTATTGTTGCTGCGCGGGAGATGGTGCCGGCGCGGGTTGCGGCTCGGCTTGCTGCGGCGCGGACTGCTGTGCGATCTGACCGGAACTCCGTTGCGCCGACGGGTTCGCCGGTGCAGCGGAATCAACCACGGCCGGCTGGCCGCTCTGCGGCAGAATCTGGGCCGCCTGAGTCTGGTTCGTCGGTTCGCCGTTGCTCGACGCCTTGGGGAACATGCCCGTCATCGCCGCCGTCGCAACCAGGCTCGCGATAATCACAGCCCCGGCAGCAGTCGCGATGAGCGGATGAAGCCGCCGCTGCGGTGCAGACGATACCGGCTGCGCCACTTGCGTGTTGGGTTTATCCATATTGGCCTCCGTCTTTGGCAGAGTGATTTTAATGAGACCAAGTCTCCGGGAAATCGATCCAGTGGACGTTTCTAATTGTAACGATTTGCTGGAAACGGCGCTTTCCCGCAGCCCCGCGACGCGCCTTTTACCGATGGTTACACACCGTCCAGCCGTCGTACCCATTGACCGCTACGCACAACGCAAAACGCCCGGCATGAGAGCCGGGCGTTTTCTAAACCGTACGCAAGCGCGCACGAGCCGCGTAACGTTCAGTCTTCGCGGCGCAGATGCGGGAAAAGAATCACGTCGCGGATGCTCGGGCTGTCGGTGAGCATCATAACCAGACGGTCGATGCCGATACCGCAGCCGCCCGCCGGCGGCATGCCGTATTCGAGTGCGCGGATATAGTCGGCGTCGTAGAACATGGCTTCTTCATCGCCGGCGTCTTTCTGGTCGACCTGCTTCTTGAAGCGCGCCGCCTGGTCTTCCGGATCGTTCAGCTCCGAAAAGCCGTTGGCGATTTCGCGTCCGGTAATGAAGAGTTCGAAGCGCTCGGTGATGCCCTCGACCTTGTCCGACGCGCGCGCGAGCGGCGATACCTCGACCGGATAGTCGATGATGTACGTCGGCTCCCACAATTGCGACTCGGCGGTCTCTTCGAACAGCGCGAGTTGCAGCGAGCCCACGCCCGCATTCAGGAACTGCGGCTGCGACGCGTCCACGCCGAACTTCTTCAGTTCCGCGCGAAGGAACGTGCTGTCGGCCAGCTGCTCGTTCGTGTATTGCGGCGCGTATTTCTGGATGGCCTGGGAGATCGTCAAACGATGGAACGGCTTCGCCAGATCCAGCTCGCGCCCTTGATACGTGATCGTCGCGGTGCCCAATGCGTCGATCGCGGCCTGGCGGATCAGCTGCTCGGTGAAATCCATCACCCACTTGTAATCCGTGTAGGCCGCGTAGAACTCGATCATCGTGAATTCCGGATTGTGGCGCACGGAGACGCCCTCATTGCGGAAGTTACGGTTGATCTCGAAGACGCGCTCGAAGCCGCCCACCACCAGCCGCTTCAGATACAGCTCAGGCGCGATGCGCAGGAACATCTGCATGTCGAGCGCATTGTGGTGCGTGGTGAACGGCTTGGCCGCCGCGCCGCCGGGAATAGGGTGGAGCATCGGCGTTTCGACTTCCATGAAGTCGGCCTCCGCCATGAATTTGCGGATCGACGAAATCGCCTTCGTTCGCGCGACGAACGTCTTGCGCGTTTCCGGTGTGACGATCAAGTCGACATAGCGCTGGCGATACTTCATCTCCTGGTCCGACAGACCGTGGAACTTGTCGGGCAGCGGACGCAGCGACTTCGACAGCAGGCGCAGTTCGGTGCAGCGCACCGACAGCTCGCCCTTGTTGGTGCGAAACAGCACGCCGCGCGCCGCGACGATGTCGCCCATGTCCCACTTCTTGAAGGCGTCGTACGTTTGCTGACCGACATCGACCGGCGTGATGAAGAACTGGATTTGGCCCGAGCCGTCGCGTACGGTCGCAAAGCTTGCCTTGCCCATCACGCGCTTGAGCATCATGCGGCCGGCGATGGCGACTTCGAGCGGGTTCGCTTCGAGCGCTTCCTTGTCGGTGTGCTCGAACTGCGTTTGCAGATCTTCAGCATGATGCGTGGGACGGAAATCGTTCGGATAGGCGACGCCTTGCTCACGCAACTCGCGCAACTTTTCGCGGCGCTCGGCGATGATCTTGTTGTCGTCCACCTCGGGCGCGAGGTTCGGCTGTGCCGCATCAGGCAAGGCCGCATTAGGCTGGATCGGTTCGTTCATGATGGTTTGGTATTCGTGGTCCGCATCGGTGGTCAGCATTCGGTGGCCTGCAATCCGCGAGCGGCTATCGGCGCTCATATTGCTGTGGCCCGCTTGCGGACAGCCAGTCGGTGACAGACCTCAGGCGGTAAAAAGATACGGCGCGGCCTTGCGTGCCGCGCCGGTCGCACTTAGACGCCTTGCTTCAGGCTCGCACTGATAAACGGATCGAGATCGCCGTCGAGCACGCTCTTCGTATTGCTGATTTCGACGTTGGTGCGCAGGTCCTTGATACGGCTGTTATCCAGCACGTACGAGCGGATCTGGTGACCCCAACCCACATCGGTCTTGCCCGCTTCAAGCTTGTCCTGCTCGGCCTGACGCTTGCGGATTTCCGCTTCGTACAGACGTGATTTCAGCATGGCCATTGCTTCGGCGCGATTGCGGTGCTGCGAGCGGTCGTTCTGGCACTGCACGACGATGCCCGACGGCATGTGCGTGATACGCACCGCGGAGTCGGTCTTGTTGATGTGCTGCCCGCCCGCGCCCGACGCGCGGTAGGTATCGATACGCAGATCGGCCGGGTTGATGTCCACTTCGATCGAATCGTCGACTTCCGGATATACGAACACCGACGAGAACGACGTATGACGGCCGCCCGACGAGTCGAACGGCGACTTGCGCACGAGCCGGTGCACGCCGGTCTCGGTGCGCAGGAAGCCGTAAGCGTATTCGCCTTCGATCTTGATCGTGGCGTTCTTGATGCCCGCGACGTCGCCGTCGGTCTGCTCCAGCACTTCCGTCTTGAAGCCCTTGCGTTCGCAATACCGCAAATACTGGCGCAGCAGCATGGACGCCCAGTCGCACGCTTCGGTGCCACCCGCGCCGGCCTGGATGTCCAGGAACGCGTTGTTCGGGTCGGCCGGGTTCGCGAACATACGGCGAAATTCCATGTCGGCGACACGCTGTTCGAGCGCTTGCGCATCTGCTTCGCAGGCGATCAGCGTTTCGTCGTCGCCTTCTTCACGCGCCATGTCGAACAGCTCTTGCGCGTCGCGCAAGTCGTTGTGAAGCGACGTGAGTTTGCCGACGGTGTCGTCGAGCAGTTTCTTTTCCCGGCCGAGCGCCTGGGCGTGCTTCGAGTCGTTCCAGACGTCCGGGTCTTCGAGTTCCCGGTTGACTTCGATTAGACGCAGTGCTTTGTCGTCGTAGTCAAAGATACCCCCGTAGGTCGGCTGCGCGTGTGCGCAGGTCCGCCAGAGAGGCTTCGATCGCGTTAAGACGTTCCGCTTCCATGTCGATCTTTTGTGGCTTCGTAAAAAGGGGAAATTATAGCCGATCGGCGCGCCACGCCGCAGGCGCATCGGCGATCCGGCCGGTGTTTGGGGTTGATTTTGCGGGGATTTTCGACGCCGCGGCAGGTTTCGCGCGGCGGCGTCGGGGAAGCCGTTGAAGGGCGCTCTAGCTCGCCGCGTGCTCGACGATCAGCTGCACGCGCGAGACGCCGTTCCACGTGTCGCTCGCGAGCCGATACGCGACGGTGGTGCGCGCGGGCAGCGTATCGGTGTGATTGAACCAGATCGCGTTGAAGCGCTGGCGGCCGCGCACGAGTTGCAGCTTCAGGTGCTTGTCCTTCACGAGCGCCTGCGAGGCGATGTCGAATTCGCCCGAAAACACCGGCGCCGGGAAGCCTTGGCCCCAGACGGCGGCGTCGAGCATTTCGACGAACTGCGGCGTGAAGTACGCGTCCTCCAGTTCGCCGTCGGTTTCGACGGTGCGCGAGAGCGCGTCGTCGGTTAGCCACTCGCGGCCGACCGCTTCGAACGCGGCCGTGAAGCGCGGCACGTCGGCAGTTGCGAGCGTCAGGCCTGCCGCCATCGCGTGGCCGCCGAACTTGACGATCATGCCCGGCTCGCGCTTCGAGATCAGATCGAGCGCGTCGCGCAGATGAAAGCCCGCGATCGAGCGCCCCGAGCCTTTGACGAGCTGGCCGCTGTCGTCGGCGAGCGCGAAGGTGAACGAGGGCCGGTGGAATTTCTCCTTCAGCCGTCCTGCCACGATGCCGATCACGCCCTGATGCCATGCCGGATTGAACAGCGTGATGGTGGCCGCGCCGTCGGGGTCGATCAACGAGAGGTCGTCGAGCGCCTGCTGCTGCATGCCGGCTTCGATCTCGCGGCGCTCGCGGTTCATCGTGTCGAGTTGCTGTGCGAGTTCCCATGCGCGGCCGACGTCGTCAGTCGTCAGGCATTCGATTCCGAGCGACATGTCCGACAGGCGTCCCGCCGCGTTCAGCCGCGGCCCGAGCGCGAAGCCGAGGTCGAAGCCGGACGCGTTGCGGGCGTCGCGCGCGGCGGCGCGAAAGAGGGCGGCGATGCCGGGCTGCATTTTTCCCTTGCGAATGCGCTGCAAACCTTGCGCGACCAGCACGCGGTTGTTGCCGTCGAGTTTCACGACGTCCGCGACGGTGCCGAGCGCGACGAGATCGAGCAGGCCGTCCAGACGCGGCTCCGGAAAATCGTGGCCGAACGCGCCGCGCCGGCGCAATTCGGCACGCAACGCGAGCAGCACGTAAAACATCACCCCGACGCCCGCAATGCACTTGCTCGGAAACTCGCAGCCCGGCTGATTCGGATTGACGATTGCGCGTGCGGCCGGCAACTGGTCCCCGGGCAGGTGATGATCGGTGACGAGCACGTCGATGCCGAGCGCATTCGCCGCTTCGACGCCGTCCACGCTCGCAATGCCGTTATCGACCGTGATCAGCAGTTCCGGCTTGCCCGACGCATTGCGCGCGGCCAGCGCGACGATCTCCGGCGTGAGGCCATAGCCGTATTCAAAGCGGTTCGGCACCAGATAGTCGATCTGGCCGCCGAACATGCGCAAGCCCCGCACGGCGACCGCGCAGGCGGTGGCGCCGTCGCAATCGTAATCGGCGACGACCAGCATGCGGCGCTTTTGCTGGATCGCGTCGGCGAGCAGCACGGCAGCGTTTTCGCAGCCCTTCAGCGCGACGGGCGGCACGAGGCGCGCGAGGCCGGTTTCGATTTCGTCGGGCAGGCAGACGCCGCGCGCGGCATACAGGCGCGCGAGCACCGGATGCAGGCCGTGGCGCACGAGAATTTCGGCGTCGACAGGAGAACAGGCGCGCGTAACGATTCGGGTCATTCTGAAAGGCCGTCCGTAGGGTCGGTCATGCAATCGATCATTCGATGAAGAGCGAGGCGAGCACGCGCCGTCGCCAGAATTTGCGCAAATCGCCGCGCGTGATGCTGAGCGTGACCGAGCCCGTGTCGCCGCACAAGGTCAGGCCGAGTTCGGCAAGCGCACCGGATTGCAGCGCTTCGAGCGCCGGTTCGAGCCAGTCGCCTTGCAGTGCCGCGAAGGCCGTGTTCCAGCGCGCCCAGTCCTGTTCGATGTACGGCGCGGAAAATGGGTCGAGTTCGACCAGCATGGTGTTTAGCGCGTGGCTCGTAGCGTTGGCTTGCTTGTTATTCGCGCGGCCGATCGAGTGGTTTGCCGTTGCACCGCTCACGTTTTCGCCCGGGCGGTCTGCCAGCGAAAACAGCGCCGCGAACGAAGCGGGCGGCGCGCCGACGGGCACGCCGGCTGTCATTGCGAGGCCGCGCGTCGCGGCGGCGTCCGAGAAAACGCGCGCGAAGGGACTTTGCACCGGCCGCGCCGCGCCTTGCGCATGAAACCAGATCGAATTGACGGCGGGCAGACCGCGCGCCTCGCGCGCTTCGTTCACGGGATGCTCGAACCAGGCCATCTGCACTTCATTCTGCAACTTCATCCACGCACGCGAACGCTCGCCGGAATGCGCTTCGTGCGGCAGCCAGATTTCGATGTTGCGGCCGCTCGCGCGCAGCGGCGATGCGCCGGCGAGCGTGCCGAAGCCGTCTCCCGACAGATACCAGCGCGCGGGTTTCGGCGCTTCGATGCGCACGCCGAGTTCCTCGATCAGCGGGCGGGCCACGGCGAGCAGCGCGCTCGCCTCTTCATCGGACAGTTCGAGCGATGCCGGATCGATCAGCACCAGGTGGTCATGCGCGATGCGCACGTGCACTGGCTGCACGCACGCCCACGTCGCGTCGCCAGGCTCGCCGCCGTCGGCACGCAGCATGTAGGGCGCGAGCGGCGCTTCGTCGGCGGTTGCCGCGCCGGTTGAGTCGCTCGGGTAGCTCGCATTCGTTGCGCCTGTCGGGCTTGTCGGGCTTGTCATGCCAGTGGTCAAGACGCCGAACTGACGCGCGATCCAGCGCTCGTGCGGCAGGGTGCGCTGGAAGTCCTCGCCGATCACGCGCTCCACGAGCGTCGCGCGGGCGACCAGCCGGTCGAGCGCCGGGCTCCGGATGTCGTGCAGGGCAGTGGAGGCGTCGGCTGCGGCGGGCAGCGCGAATGGAAGCAGAAGATGAAGGCGGTCGGCGTGCATGATGCTGCGCATTGTAGGGCAAAGCGCGCGGCGCTTTCGATGGGTGCGTGCGGTTGCGCGCATCGATATTGCGCGGGGCGGCCGTGGCAAGGCCCGGCGGGCGTGTGTGCCTGGCGCCAAGCGGCTCGGCAACGAAGCGGTCCAGGAATCAACTGGTCCTGGAACCAAGCGGTCCTGCAACCGCAACCGGCAAACCCGGCAAACCCGGCAAACCCGGCAAACCCGGCAAACCCGGCAAACCCGGCAATCCGGCAATCCGGCAATCCGGCAATCCGGCAATTCGAACCCGGAACCCAGCACTCCGGGCGGTCCTTGCAAAGCCCCCGGACAGCCTCCATTGCGCGGCAGCGCGGCATTGTATGGCAAACTTCGCGCTTGGTTGACGGTGGCGGCATCGGCAATACCGGGCGGGTTTGCGCTGCAAGGTCAGACCGGAACCATCCGGATTGCCGCGACACCAATGATCAGGACACTCGGGCCGCGCTCGCGACGCGAATGCAGACGCAACTGCGGACGCACCGGCACGCAACAGCGCCGCACGGCGGCCGAGAGTAGCCGAAGAACGCAGAAAAGGACTCGCTTGAAATTTCCCTACGAATGGCAAATAGGCTGGCGCTACACCCGCGCCGGCAAACGCACGACCGGCAACGGCTTCATCTCCTTCATCGCACTGGTTTCGATGTCGGGCATCGCGCTCGGCGTGGCCGCGCTGATCGTCGTGCTGTCGGTCATGAACGGCTTCCAGAAAGAAGTGCGCGACCGGATGCTGTCGGTGCTCGCGCACGTCGAAATCTTTTCCCCGACCGGCTCGATGCCTAACTGGCAGCTCACGGCCCAGGAAGCGCGTCAGAACAAGGAAGTGATCGGCGCGGCGCCCTATGTCGAAGCGCAGGCGCTGCTCACACGTCAGGACGCCGTGAGCGGTGTCGCGTTGCGCGGCGTCGAGCCGACGCTAGAACCGCAGGTATCCGACATCGGTAAGGAGATGAAAGGCGGCAAGCTGACCGATCTCGTGCCGGGCGACTTCGGCATCGTGCTGGGGGCGGACCTCGCAACCAACCTCGGCGTGGCGGTCAACGACAAGATCACGCTGGTTGCGCCCGAAGGCACCATCACGCCGGCCGGCATGCTGCCGCGCCTGAAGCAGTTCACGGTGGTGGGCATCTTCGAGTCGGGGCATTACGAGTACGACAGCACGCTCGCACTGATCAACATCAAGGACGCGCAGGCGCTGTTCCGGCTGCCCGCGCCGACCGGCGTGCGGCTGCGCCTGACCGACATGCAGCGCGCGCCCGAAGTTGCGCATCAGCTTGCGCGCAGCCTGTCGGGCGACCTGTACATCCGCGACTGGACGCAGCAGAACAAGACCTGGTTCTCGGCCGTGCAGATCGAAAAACGCATGATGTTCATCATCCTTACGCTGATCATCGCGGTCGCGGCGTTCAATCTGGTGTCGTCGCTCGTAATGACCGTGACCAACAAGCAGGCCGACATCGCGATTCTGCGCACGCTCGGCGCGCAGCCTGGCTCGATCATGAAAATTTTCGTCGTGCAGGGCGTGACGATCGGCTTTATCGGCACGGCAACCGGCGTGGCGCTCGGTTGCCTGATCGCGTGGAGCATCCCGTGGCTCGTGCCGATGATCGAACATATGATCGGTGTGCAGTTCCTGCCGCCGTCGGTGTATTTCATCAGCGAACTGCCGTCCGAACTGATTCCCGCCGACGTCGCGCGAATCGGCATCATCGCATTCGCGATGTCGGCCGTGGCGACGCTTTATCCGAGCTGGCGCGGTGCCAAGGTCCGTCCCGCGGAGGCGCTGCGCTATGAATGACCGTTCCGCAACTTTACCCATGACCGCTCAGGAAATCGCGCCGCATCCCTATGTGCTGGAAGCGACCGGCATTTCGAAGTCCTTCGTGCAGGGCGGTTTGAATGTGCAGGTGCTCAACAACACTGAACTGAACGTTCGGCGCGGCGAGAAACTCGCGATTGTCGGCGCATCGGGTTCGGGCAAGAGCACGCTGTTGCATGTGCTCGGCGGCCTCGACGATCCGAGCGCGGGCCACGTCTCGGTGATGGGCAAGCCGTTCACGAAGCTCTCCGAGCGCGAACGCAACGACTTGCGCAATCGAGCGCTCGGTTTCGTGTATCAGTTTCATCATCTGCTGCCGGAATTTTCCGCGCTCGATAACGTCGCGATGCCGCTGCGGATTCGCCGCATGACGACCGAGGCGTCGCGCCGCGAGGCGTTCGCGGTACTGGAGCGGGTCGGCATGGCGCATCGCGCGAAACATCGGCCGGGCGAGCTGTCGGGCGGCGAGCGTCAGCGTGTGGCGATCGCGCGGGCGCTGGTCACGAGGCCGGCATGCGTGCTCGCCGACGAACCGACCGGCAACTTGGACGGGGGCACCGCCGACACCGTCTTCAACCTGATGCTCGAACTGTCGCGCACGCTGGAGACGAGTTTTGTGATCGTCACGCACGACCCCGAACTGGCGGGGCGGTGCGATCGCATCATGCGGCTGCGCGAAGGCGTTTTGCACGAAGAGCCGCCGGTCCCGGTGTGACGGCGAGGCGGCACAGGGCTTGCAACGCTCGACGCGGGCCGCGTCGCGAACACCGATGCGGGCCGCTCAATCCGCTCCGTTAGCGAGGCAAGTCATGTGGATCGATACGCACTGCCATCTCGACGCTTCCGAATTCGACGCCGACCGCGAGCACGTTGCGGCGGCGGCGAAGAGCGCGGGCGTGGCGCGTATCGTGATTCCGGCCATCGGCCGGCAGAACTTCGCGGCTGTGCGCGAACTGGCGCACCGTTTCGACGGCGGCGCGTACGCACTGGGCATTCATCCGCTCTTCACACCATCCGCAGAGGAACGCGACCTTGAACTGCTGCGCGCGGAAATCGAGGCGAGCCTCGACGACCCGCGCTTTATCGGCATCGGCGAAATTGGCCTGGATTATTTCGTGGACGGCCTCGACGACGCTCGCCAGCAATTCTTCTACAACGGCCAGCTTCAGATTGCGCGCGAATTCGATTTGCCCGTGATTTGCCATGTGCGCAAATCGCAGGACCAGGTCATCAAAGGATTGCGCCGACATCAGATTCACCGCGGCATCGCGCACGCATTCAACGGCAGCTTCCAACAGGCGCAGGCGTATATCGACCAGGGCATTCATCTGGGCTTCGGCGGCAATCTGACTTTCGAGCGCGCGCGGCAGATTCGCCGGCTTGCCGAACAGCTACCGTTCGAGGCGCTCGTGGTCGAAACCGACGCGCCGGATATTGCGCCGTCGTGGATCTATAAGCAGCGCAACTCGCCCGAGCAGATTCCCGGCATCGGCGCGGGCCTCGCGCAATTGCGGGGCATGGCCGTCAACGAAGCCGCCCTAGGCACAACGGCTAACGCGCTCGCCGCGCTGCCGCGGCTCGCGCTTTCATCTGCATAATCAACCTCATTGATTTACGAGTGGTTCGCGCCGGGCGAGACCCACGTCCGGCGGCTTACTGACGCCCTGCGCGCCCCGCGCCGCGCGGCTGTCCGACGTCTCGTCCGGCGCATAGCCAGTGGCGGGCGGAGGGCGGATGCGTGCATGGTGGTGTGGATTTGCGTTGGGCGTCGTCTGGCTTCAGCGGCAGGCGGCGCTGCCCGGCTGGGGCGGCTGGTGCGCGGTGGTGTCGTTGGCTTGCGCGGCGTCGGTTGCGGCAGCGTGGGGCTTGCGGGGACGTTCTCATCTGGAGGACCGCGAGCGCGCCGCGCATTTGCACGAGCCGCTTCGCCGCTTGCGCTCGTTCGCCGGCTGGAGTGCGCTCTCGTGCGCTGCGTTCTGCGCAGGCTTTGGCTATGCGGCGTGGCGTGCCGAAACACGGCTTGCGGCGAGCCTGCCGCTCGCGTGGGAAGGCCGCGACATCGACGTGATTGGCAGCATCAAAGGACTGCCCGCGCGCGACGACAAGGGCGTGCGTTTTCTGTTCGATGTGGAGTCGGCGGACGCGCTTGCCGTCGAATCGCCGTCGGCCGAACCGGTCAGGTTTCCGCGCGTCGTTCAACTGTCATGGATCGCTGACGAAGCGCCGCCGCCGCTTCAAGCGGGCGAACGCTGGCGTCTGCGTGTGCGTCTCAAACGGCCGCACGGCAATGCAAACTTTGGCGTGCGTGACGCTGAAGCCACCTTGCTTGCGCGCAACGTGCGAGCCATCGGCTATGTGAGCGCAGCGGCGCTGGGGGTGCGGTTGCACCCGGATGCGCGCGGCGTCCGTGTGACGGTGGACCGCTGGCGCGCGGCGCTGCGTGCGCGGATCGACGCGGTGCTCGCCGGCGCGCCGCATCGCGGCATCGTCGTCGCACTGGCGATTGGCGCACAGGACGAAATCAGCGCTACCGACTGGCAGTTGATGCGGGCCAGCGGCACGAGCCATCTGGTGGCGATTTCGGGGTTGCATATCGGCTTTGCCGCGGGACTCGCGGCCTGGCTTTCCGGTGCATTCTGGCGACGCTCCGGATGGGTCGGCCGCAACTGGCCGCTGTGGCTTCCCGCGCAAATCATCGCGGTGACCGGCGGCGCGCTCTTCGCCGCGTTGCATGCTGCGTTGGCCGGCTTCAACGTGCCTGCGCAACGCGCGCTGTGGATGGCAGGCGTCATTGCGCTCGCCTACGTGAGCGGGCGCAATGTGCCGCGCTCGGGCGTGCTCACGTGGGCGCTCGGGCTCGTGCTATTGATCGATCCGTGGGCGGTCGTGTCGGCGGGATTCTGGTTGTCGTTCTGCGCGGTGGCGGCGATTCTGTTCGCCACCTCAGGGCGGCCCCGGGTGCGGAATCGCGAACAGCATACGCACAAGACGGACGAAAGCGGGGGCGCGCCCGGCCGATTGCCGCGTCTGCGCGCCACCGCGGTCCGCCGCATTCGCGCTTTCGGTGGAAGGCTGCGCGGCGCCGCGCACGTCCAGTTTGCTGTCACCGTCGCGCTTGCGCCGCTGACCGTCTACTGGTTCGCACAGATTCCACTGATCGGGCCGCTCGCGAACGCGTTCGCGATTCCGTGGGTAAGCCTGCTCGTCACGCCGTCAGTGCTGGCAGGCGTCGCGTTGCCTGCGCCGCTCGATGCTTACGCGCTGCGCACCGCGCATGCATTGCTCGACGTGATGACTGGCGGATTGCAGTGGCTGTCCGGGCCTCGGTGGGCGCTCTGGTGGTTGCCGCAGCCGGATGGATGGACGCTCGCCGCCGCAGCGGCGGGCGTGCTCTGGTGTCTCGCGCCGCGCGGCTGGCCGCTGCGCTGGGCGGCGCCGCTCACGTGGTTGCCGCTGCTCGCGCCAGCGCCGTCCGGGCCGCCGCATGGCAGCTTCCGGCTGACCGCGCTGGACGTTGGGCAGGGCACGTCGGTGCTGGTCGAGACGACGCATCATGTGCTGCTGTTCGACACGGGGCCGGGCCCCGAGTCCACGCACGCGGGCGAGAGGATCGTCGTGCCATATCTGCAGGCGCACGGCGTGAACGTTCTGGATACGCTGATCGTGAGCCACGCCGATTCGGACCACTCTGGCGGCGCTCCGGCCGTGCTGGATGCAATCGAAGTCCGTCAGATGGTCGCGGCTCTCGCGCCGGCCAATGCGCTATGGGCGAATGCGCGGCAACGCGGCGCGCAGACGCTGCCATGCGCGGCGGGACAGCGCTGGCAGTGGGACGGCGTCGAATTCTCGATGCTCTGGCCCGACGCGGGGCCGCTGCAAGGCAAGCCGAATGCCCATTGCTGCGTGCTGCGGGTGAGCACGTTGCCGGGTGCGGTTTCGGCGTCGGATGAGCGGAGTGGGGCGGACGACGGGTCCAACGGAACAGCGGATCAAACGGCGGACAGCGGATCGCACGACACGGCGGATCGCGCTCGACAGGGCAAACCGAACGACACGGCCGACAGCCGATCGCAACAGCAAGCGCAAGGCACAGGCCTTGCAGCGCTATTGACCGCCGACATCGAGGCGCCGGCCGAGCGCATCCTGTTGTCGCGCGATCGCGAGATGCTGCGCGCTCAGGTGCTCGTGGTCCCGCATCATGGCAGCAAGACGTCGTCGACCGAACCGTTCCTCGATTCTATCGACCCGCTCGTCGCGCTATTTCAGGTAGGCTATCGCAACCGGTTTCATCATCCCAGTGCGGGCGTGCTGGCGCGTTATTCGGCGCGGCATATCCAACTCGGACGCAGCGATACGGACGGCGCAGTGCGCGTTCTCATCGATCCGGACTTTGCAGCGCGACGGGGCCCGCATGCGCCCGATGCCGCACTCACGATCGAGCGTTATCGCGACACGCACCGACGTTACTGGATGGATCGTTGAACCGATTGCAGATTGCGGCCGCGGGCATGGGGAACCGAAAAAAGCAACGCATAGCACCACATAAGAGCAACGCAGAAAAGCATGCGGCCAAAGCGGGCGGCCTTGCTAACGGAAACTGCACTGCAAACGTCACGACGTAGCATTCCGCACGGCATCACCCAGCGTCACAGCACCACGCACATCCCGCGAGAACCGCCAGACCTCACCCGCCGTGCAAAAAAACAGAACGGAGATAGCCGCAGTTGAAAAATATCATTCACTTCTCGCATGCGAACGGTTTTCCGGCGTCTACTTACCGGACGATTTTCGCGGAACTCTCCGACGACTACGAAGTGCGCTACATCGATCGGATCGCGCATGATCCGCGCTATCCGGTGACGCAGGACTGGCCGCATCTCGTCGAACAACTGCTCGACGACATCGGTCGCACCTATGAGCAGCCCGTGTGGCTCGTCGGACATTCGCTCGGCGGTTATCTGTCGCTGATGGCCGCGCTAAAGAAACCGCAGTGGGTGAGGGGGGTCGTCATGCTCGATTCTCCTGTGGTCGCCGGCTGGCGCAGCAACATTCTGCGCGTGTCGCAGTGGACCGGGCTCGACGAGCGGCTCTCGCCCGCCGCCGCCACGCGCTCGCGCCGCACGCACTGGGCGAGCCGCGACGAGGCATGGCGGCATTTCCATTCGAAGCCCGCGTTCGCGCGCTGGGACGAGCGCATGCTGTCCGATTACATCGAGTTCGGTATTCCGCAGGTCTCGCACGACGGCTCGCGCAGCCTCGCGTTCGATCGCCGCATCGAATATCAGATCTACCGGACCTTGCCGCATACGCTCGGATCGCGGCTCGCGCGCGGCGCGCCGGTGCCCGTGGGATTCATCGCCGGCACGCGGTCGAAGGAAATCCGCCAGGTGGGCTTGCGCGCCACACGACGCGCGACCGGCGGCCATGTCGAATGGATCGAGGGCAGCCATCTCTTTCCGATGGAAAAACCGATCGAAACCGCGCGCGCAGTGCAGCGGATGTTACGCGAACTGGAGCAGCGCGGCTGAGGCTCTGCGCACCGGTCATCGGTGACTTGCGCGGTGCGTATGCGAGCCGGGGACGCTCGTATTTTGCTGGGGTCGAGACCCCGCTTTACGGTATAATCCGTTTTTCCCGCGAGCATCCAGCGATGACCAAATATGTTTTCGTCACCGGCGGCGTAGTATCTTCCCTCGGCAAGGGTATTGCCGCCGCTTCCCTCGCCGCGATCCTCGAATCGCGCGGTCTCAAAGTCACCCTTCTCAAGCTCGATCCCTACATCAACGTCGACCCCGGCACGATGAGCCCGTTCCAACACGGCGAAGTGTTCGTGACGGAAGACGGAGCGGAGACCGACCTCGACCTCGGCCACTATGAGCGCTTCATCAGCACGAAGATGCGCAAGGCCAATAACTTCACCACGGGCCAGATCTACGAATCGGTAATCCGCAAGGAACGCCGCGGCGATTATCTCGGCAAGACGGTGCAGGTCATTCCGCACATCACGAATGAAATCCAGGCGTTCATCGAGCGTGGCGCGGCGTCGGCTACCTGCGGCGAGCCGGACGTGGCGATCGTCGAAGTGGGCGGCACGGTGGGCGACATCGAATCGCTGCCGTTCCTCGAAGCCGCGCGTCAAATGAGCCTGCGCATGGGCCGCAACAGCGCGTGTTTCGTGCATCTCACGCTGGTGCCTTGGGTCGCCACTGCCGGCGAACTGAAAACCAAGCCCACGCAGCACAGCGTGCAGAAGCTGCGCGAAATCGGTATTTCGCCGCACGTACTGCTGTGCCGCGCCGACCGCCGTATTCCCGACGACGAGCGCGCGAAAATTTCGATGTTCTCGAACGTGCCGGAAGACGCGGTGATCTCGGTGTGGGACGCCGACAGCATCTACAAGATTCCGCAGATGCTGCACGATCAGGGTCTCGACGCGATCATCTGCGAAGAACTCAAGCTCACGCCGAAGGCCGCCGATCTGTCCATGTGGGCCGACCTCGTCGAGAAGCTGCAGAACCCGCAGCACGAAGTCACGATCGGCATGGTCGGCAAGTATGTCGATCTGACCGAGTCGTACAAGTCGCTGATCGAAGCGCTGCGCCACGCGTCCATGCATACGTCCACACGCGTGAACATCGAGTACATCGATTCGGAAGAGATCGAGACGCAAGGTGTCGAAAGTCTCAAACATCTGGACGCCGTGCTCGTGCCTGGCGGCTTCGGCCGTCGCGGCACTGAAGGCAAGATTGCGGCGATCCGCTATGCGCGCGAAGCGAAGGTGCCGTATCTCGGCATCTGCCTCGGCATGCAACTGGCGGTGATCGAATTCGCGCGCGACGTGGTTGGTTTGAAGAACGCGAACAGCACCGAGTTCGATCAGGAAACGGAAAACCGCGTGGTCGCGCTGATCACCGAGTGGTACGACCGCGAAGGCCGTGTCGAAAAGCGTACCGAAGAATCGGATCTCGGCGGCACGATGCGCCTCGGTTCACAACGTTGCCCGATCAAACCCGGCACGATGGCCGAAGAGATCTACGGCAAGGATGTGAACGAACGCCATCGCCACCGTTATGAAGTCAATAACCGCTTCGTGCCCCAGCTCGAAGCCGGTGGTCTTATCATCAGCGCCCGTACCCCGAGTGAAGACCTGCCCGAAATGATGGAACTGCCGCGCAGCATGCATCCGTGGTTCGTCGGCGTGCAGTTCCACCCGGAATTCACGTCCACGCCGCGTGACGGTCATCCGCTGTTCAAGTCGTTCGTCGAGGCAGCGCTCGCGCATCAGCAGTCGCGCGTCGCGAACGAAGTCGGGGAGAAAGCATGAAACTGGGCGATTTCGAAATCGGGCTCGACAAGCCGTTTTTCCTGATCGCGGGCACCTGTGTCGTTGAGTCGGAACAGATGACGATCGACACGGCCGGCCGGCTGAAGGAAATCTGCGCCAAGCTGAAGATTCCGTTCATCTACAAATCATCGTACGACAAAGCCAACCGCAGCAGCGGCAAGTCGTTTCGCGGTCTTGGCATGGACGAAGGTTTGCGCATTCTGTCGGAAGTGAAGCGTCAGCTCGGCCTGCCGGTGCTGACCGACGTTCACGCCGAGCACGAAATCGAGCAGGTCGCTTCAGTGGTCGATGTGCTGCAAACGCCGGCTTTTCTGTGCCGTCAAACAGACTTCATTCATGCGTGCGCGCGTTCGGGCAAGCCGGTCAATATCAAGAAAGGCCAGTTTCTCGCGCCCCACGACATGAAGAATGTGATCGATAAGGCGCGCGACGCGGCGCGCGAAGCCGGGCTGTCTGAAGACCGCTTCATGGCGTGTGAGCGCGGTGTGTCGTTTGGTTATAACAATCTCGTGTCGGACATGCGTTCGCTCGCGATCATGCGCGAAACCAATGCGCCGATCGTGTTCGACGCGACGCATTCGGTGCAATTGCCGGGCGGGCAGGGCACGAGCTCGGGTGGTCAGCGCGAATTCGTGCCGGTGCTGGCGCGTGCCGCGGTGGCGGTCGGCGTTGCGGGTCTTTTCATGGAAACGCACCCGAATCCGGCGCAAGCCAAATCGGACGGCCCGAACGCGGTGCCGCTTCACCGCATGGCCGACCTGCTCGAGACGCTCGTCACGCTCGATCAGGCCGTCAAGCGCGCGCCGTTCCTCGAAAGCGATTTCAACTGATTCACGCGTTCGCCGCGTGTCGGCTTGCGTCTTGGGCCGCCCGGTAAAGTGCGCACGTGGCGGATGCGCACAATGGTCGTCGAACGTATCGGCGCGTAGGTTGTCTGTCGGGAGACCGTGCTTGGCATGGGCATGGGCAAGCGCTAAAGCGCCAACTCTGGTCGACGCGCTCTGCATGGGACCAGAGTAAGCGCTAAAGCGCTAACTCTGGTCGACACACTGTCACAGTAAAGAATTTATCGTCATTTCTTGAGGAAACCATGAGTGCTATCGTAGATATCATCGGTCGAGAGATTCTCGATTCGCGAGGCAACCCCACCGTCGAATGCGACGTGCTGCTCGAGTCGGGCACGATGGGCCGCGCCGCGGTGCCGTCGGGCGCGTCCACCGGTTCGCGTGAAGCGATCGAGTTGCGCGACGGCGAAACCGGTCGCTACGGCGGCAAGGGCGTGCTGAAGGCAGTCGAGCACATCAACACCGAAATCTCCGAAGCGATCATGGGCCTCGACGCTTCCGAGCAGGCTTTCCTCGACAAAACCCTGCTGGAACTCGACGGCACGGATAACAAGTCGCGCCTCGGCGCAAACGCGATGCTGGCTGTTTCGATGGCCGTCGCGAAGGCCGCCGCTGAAGAAGCCGGCCTGCCGCTTTACCGTTACTTCGGCGGCTCCGGCGCGATGCAACTGCCGGTGCCGATGATGAACATCGTCAACGGCGGCGCGCACGCGAACAACAGCCTGGACATCCAGGAATTCATGATCGTGCCGGTCAGCCAGCCGACCTTCCGCGAAGCATTGCGCTGCGGCGCCGAAGTGTTCCACGCGCTGAAGAAAATTCTGTCGGACCGTGGCATGAGCACGGCGGTGGGCGACGAAGGCGGCTTTGCGCCGAACTTCGGCAGCAACGACGAATGCCTGTCGACCATCCTGCAAGCTATCGAAAAAGCCGGCTACCGCGCCGGAGAAGACGTGCTGCTCGCGCTCGACTGCGCGGCCAGCGAGTTCTACCACGACGGCAAGTACCAGCTGGCAGGCGAAGGCCTGCAACTGTCGTCGGCGGAATTCGCCGATTACCTTGCAACGCTCGCCGACAAGTTCCCAATCGTGTCGATCGAAGACGGCATGCATGAAAGCGACTGGGAAGGCTGGAAGCTCCTGACCGACAAGCTCGGCAAGAAAATCCAGCTCGTAGGCGACGACCTGTTCGTGACCAACACGCGCATCCTGAAGGAAGGCATCGAGAAGGGCATCGCGAACTCGATCCTTATCAAGATCAACCAGATCGGTACGCTGACGGAAACCTTCGCGGCGATCGAAATGGCCAAGCGCGCCGGCTACACGGCTGTGATCTCGCACCGCTCGGGCGAAACAGAAGATTCGACGATTGCGGATATCGCCGTCGGCCTGAACGCCGGTCAGATCAAGACGGGTTCGCTGTCGCGTTCGGACCGCATCTCGAAGTACAACCAGTTGCTGCGTATCGAAGAAGACCTCGGCGATATCGCCAGCTATCCGGGCAAGTCGGCGTTTTACAATCTGCGCTAATGGTTGTGAGTGGACTGTTTCCCGCGCTGACCGATGAGCCGGTTTTTCTTCGTCTCTGATTGACCTCGCCGCCCTGCGTATAGCGCAGGGCGGCGCGTATTTATTGTGCTTACTTCATGCGGCTCGTCACTGCTGTACTGATCGTTCTGCTGGCGTTGATCCAGTATCCGCTCTGGTGGGGCCACGGCGGCTGGCTGCGCGTGCACGAGCTGCAGCAGCAACTCGCGCAGCAGATGCAAAAGAACGCCGACGCGAAACTGCGTAACGAGCGAATTCAGGGCGAGGTGCAGGACTTGCAGAACGGCACCGCTGCCGTCGAAGAGCGTGCCCGCTACGAAATGGGCATGGTCAAGGACGGCGAAGTGTTCGTGCAGTTCGTTTCGCCGAATGCGCCGTTGCCGGCGGCGAACGCGTCTTCGGCTACGACGTCGACTCGCGGCGAGGTGTCGGCTGCACCGCTGCATGTGGTGCCGAATCCGGAGTCGCGAACAAAGCCTGAGCGCAAGCGCGGCGGCAAGGCAGCGAAAGACAAGAAGCCCGGACACTGAGTGCGACGGCGGGTCAATGCGACGGCGGTCAATGCAAAGCCGGCACAAAGGCGCGGTTCAGATCACACTGAACCGCGCCTTTTTTGCATCAACAGCCATTCAGCAGCCGATAGTGAGGCGGCGACGAGGCCTCATTAGCCGGCATCCCGGCATCCCAGCATTGCCCCCGCCCGGACCATCACCAGCCCCAATACGATCCATAGCCGATGCCGACACCGCTGCCCCAGCCGTGCCCCCATCCGCCGCCGTAATAGCTGCCGTACACGGTGACGGGCACGGGCGGGCTGTAGTAGTAGCGCGACCACGCCTGCGCGGCGTTTTCGGCGGCGATGGCCTGGTTCTGCTCGGCCATGACCTGCTGGTCGATTGAGTCGTAGCGCTGACGCTCCGCAGGGGAAAGCGGCTGTGCGGTGCTGGCCATGCCCGACTGGTCGGCGGGCAGCCGGCTGTAAATGGGCGAAGGGCCCGGCGGGTCCATCATGCAACCGGCCAACGCGGTGACGCCCGCCAGTGCCGCCAGAATGCCAAGCGCGCGAGTGGGACGTAGCAACGAAGTAGGAATGTTCATGTTCGGCCTCGATCGGTCGGATACCTAAGTAAAACATGCAAGGCAACAGGCGCGGCACGTATCGTTATGACTCAAAGCAAGGCGGCGCAACCTTGCAACGTCAAAGATACCGCGCCGCCGATGCTTATGGAAAGCGTGGGCGGCGCGCGTGACTACTGGCGAAGACATGTATGGCCGGTTCTTCTATGGACCCCGCCGCACTCGCGGAAAGCGACCGCGCAGCCAGCCGTCGTTTCAGTGCCGTTGCCCGGCGGCCGGCGTCACACCTTGTGAGAGTGCGTTGGCGAGAAAAAGTTGCGCCACGTCGACCGGGTCGAATTCATACCGCTGGTTGCAGAACTCGCAATGGATCTCGACGTGGCCGCGCTCCTCGATCACGCTGTCCACTTCCTCGCGACCGAGCATCTTCAGCATCGAGCCGACTTTTTCGCGCGAGCAGGTGCATTCGAAGCGCGCGGCGGCCGGCTCGAAATGCTGGACGTTCTCCTGCCAGAAGAGCCGCCGGAACACCGTCTCCGGTTCTTCCTTCAGCAATTCGTCTTGCGACAGCGTGCCGCCGAGCGTGCAGACGCGCTCCCACGTATCCGCGTCGAGCTCGCCGGGGTGGGGGACGATGCCGCCGTCGCCGGGCAGCTTCTGCAACAGCATGCCGACCGCGCGCTCGGCATTCGCCGCGAGCCACAGGCGCGTATCGAGCTGTTCCGAGTGATGCATGTAGTGCTCGAGCACTTCCGCCATCGAGTTGAGCGGACCGTCCACGCCCGACAGCGGCACGATGCTCTGGTACGGCTGCTGGCCCGGTTTCTTGTCGCGCGGATCAAGCGTGATCACGCAGCGGCCGTGGCCGCTTGCGTTGAGCAGTTCCACCAGCGAGGCGCTTTCGCCGATCATGCTGCCTTCGTCGCCGGAGAGCTTGGCGGTGGCGCGCATCGACAAATCGGAGCTGCATTGGACCACCAGCATCTTGGCCGGGCCGTCGCCGAAAATCTGCATGATCAGCGTTCCGTCGAACTTCAGATTCGCCGACAGCAGCGCACACGCGGCCATCATCTCGCCGAGAATCGTCCGCACCGGCGCCGGATACTCGCGGCGCGTCAGCACTTCTTGCCAGGTATTGCGCAGCGAGACGATTTCGCCGCGCACCGGCGCCGCGCTGAACATGAATTTTTGCAACTGGTCGCTCACAACTTTTCCTCTATCGAATGGCGCGCCACGGCGCCCGGCCGGTTAGCCGATGCGCACGAGCTGCGCCTTGAAATGCTCGCGGCGCTCGGCATAGCTTGCCGTGCCGCGCTGCATGTTGGCGATATCCGTCTCGGTCAATTCGCGCACCACTTTCGCGGGCGCGCCGAGAATCAGCGAATTATCGGGAAACACCTTGCCTTCGGTGACGATGGCGCCCGCTCCGACCAGACAGTTGCGGCCGATTACCGCTCCATTCAAGACCACCGCCTGAATGCCGATCAGCGAACCTTCCTTGATCGTGCAGCCGTGCAGCATGACCTGGTGGCCGATCGTGACGTTCGGCTCGATCGTCAGCGGAAAGCCGGGGTCGGTGTGCAGGACCGCGTTTTCCTGGACGTTGCTGCCTGCGCCCAGCGTGATCGGCTCGTTGTCGCCGCGAAGCGTCGCGCCGAACCAGACGCTGGAATTCTCCGCGAGCGTCACATTGCCGATGATGGTCGCGGAATCCGCGACGAACACACTTTCATGGATGTTCGGTGCGGCGTCGCCAAGCTTGTAAATGGTCACGTTGTCTCCTCGTGGATCGTTCGCTGGGCGCGGGACGGACCGCGGCCGTGCGTGGCTGGCGGCTCTTCGTCGCCGCGTCCGACGCTCGCGATTGTCGAATCGAGTATTGTAAACGGTTGTGTGGTTGTGCCGCTTGGCGAGATGTGCCGGGCGGTGGGCGTTCCTGTCATGGCTGTTCGAGCGGCCCTGGCCGTCTGCGGGTGTTCGATGGGTCACGCCGGTCTTGCGTGCAGGTGTGCTAGCGCTTCCGAGCCGCCGCTCTTGCCGTTGACGAACCCTCCGCGGCGCGCGCCACTCGACATCTGTCTATTTATTGCCTTTGCCAATTCCCTTTCATGATGTCCCTCGTTCCGCCCGCTTCCTCCGCGCCGTCCGCTCCGATCGTCCAGTCCGCGCCCGAGATCGGCGGCCAGCCCCTTTGCGCGCGTAACGCAGCGCTCGCCGCGCTATGCGAAGCCGATCCGGCAAGGAAGGCGGCCGCGGCGCGCGCGTTATATGCGGGTGTGCTCGATGGCAGCGTGCCGTGCTCCGCGACCCTCCAACTCGACGAGCCGCCGGAATTGCCGGGCCGGCCCGCGCGGCCGGAACTCGTCGAGCCGCGCAAGCTCGGGCGGCGCAGCATGCAATCGGCGCAAGGGCGCGCGGTGCTGCTGCACGCGCTCGCCCATATCGAATTCAACGCGATCAACCTGGCGCTCGACGCGGTCTGGCGCTTCGCCGGCATGCCCGCCGCTTTCTACACCGACTGGCTCAAGGTCGCGGCCGAAGAGGCGTATCACTTCTCGCTGCTTTCCGCGCGGCTCGCGGAATACGGCCATGCGTACGGCGATTTTCCCGCTCACGACGGCCTGTGGGACATGTGCGAACGTACCCGCGGCGACGTGCTCGCGCGCATGGCGCTGGTTCCGCGAACGCTGGAAGCGCGCGGCCTCGACGCCTCGCCGCCCATCCGCGCACGCTTGCAGCAGGCGGGAGACGATGCGTCGGCGTCGATTCTCGACGTGATCCTGCGCGACGAAATCGGCCATGTGCTGATCGGCAATCGCTGGTTTCGTCATCTGTGCGACGAGGGCGGTCTGGATCCGCATGTCACTTACACGCGCCTCGCCGACCAGTATCACGCGCCGAAATTGCGCGGTCCGTTCAATTTCGAGGCGCGCCGCGACGCCGGTTTCGATGAGGCGGAACTCGCGGAACTGGCGGCGTTGGCGGGCATCGACACGGACAGCGCGCAGACCGAGCCCGGCGCCCGCGATTGAGGCTCCCTACGACTTGCAGCGGCCCCGCCGTCCGCTTATCTCGTTGTAATCGAACGATCATTCTTTTTTGCATATCCGCTCATGAACACTTCCCGTTCCGAGTTCGTCGCCGTGCGAGGCGTCCGTCTGCATGTGCGGCGTTGGGGCAGCCCCGATGCGCCAGCGCTGTTCATGCTTCACGGCTGGATGGACGTGGCGGCGTCGTTCCAGTTCGTCGTCGATACGCTCGGCGGCGACTGGCAGGTCATCGCGCCGGACATGCGGGGCTTCGGCCTGTCGGACTGGCCGGTCGCGCAAAGCGGCGGTGGCCATTACTGGTTCCACGATTACCTGGCCGATCTCGACGCATTGCTTGATCACTATGCGCCGGCCGGTCAGGTCAATCTGGTCGGTCACAGCCTCGGCGCGAACGTCGTCTGCCTATATGCGGGTGTGCGGCCGGAGCGGGTGCGTCGCGTGGTCGACCTGGAGGGCTTTGGACTTGCGCCTTCGCATGCAGCGCAGGCGCCGAAACGTCTGCAAAACTGGCTCGACGAACTGCGTGATCCGCCGCAACTGAAGCGTTACGCGTCGCTCGACGAAGTCGCCGGCCGTCTCGTCAAAACGAATCCGCGTCTCGCCCCGGCGCGTGCGCAGTTTCTGGCGAAGCATTGGTCGAAGCCGGACGGCGAGGGGCGTTTCATGCTGCTTGCCGACCCGGCGCATAAGCTGCGCGGTCCCGCGCTGTACCGTCTCGACGAGGTCATGGCCGTGTGGCGCAAGGTGAGCGCGAAAGTGCTGCACGTCGAAGCCGCCCATTCGCCGACGCTCGTTGCGCTCGCCGGCGAGATTCCGCTCGATGAATTCAAGGCGCGCTTTCAGGCGTTCGCGGACTGGCGCGAAAAGATCATCGACGAGGCGGGGCATATGGTGCACCACGACCAGCCCGAGCAGGTGGCGGCGCTGATCGAAGGCTTCTGCGCGTAGTTCGAGCGCGAAGGCGAGCGCGAGCACGCAGCCGGCGCAGCAAGCCGGCAGAAAACCCCCGGCGAGAGATTGCTCTGCGTTCACTTACTGCGTTGCAGTAAAATGGCTGCAGAACCTTCTCCAGACGATGATGAACGCCGACCTCCACTGTCACTCCACCGTTTCCGACGGCCAGTTCGCGCCGGCCGATGTCGCGCGCCGTGCGCATGCGGGGGGCGTGACATTGTGGTCGCTGACCGACCACGACGAACTGGCCGGCCAGCGTGAAGCCCGGGAAGCCGCCGAGGAACTCGGCATGGGCTATCTCAGCGGCGTCGAAATTTCGGTGACGTGGGCGGCGCGTACGGTGCACATCGTCGGGCTCGGCATCGATCCCACCAGTTCCGTGCTGATCGACGGCCTCGCGCGCACGCGCAACGGCCGCGCCGCGCGCGCCGAGGCGATCGGCGAGCAACTGGCCACGCTCGGCATTCCCGACGCCTATCAAGGCGCGCTCAAGTACGTGTCGAACCCGGACATGATCTCGCGCACCCATTTCGCGCGTTTTCTGGTCGAGAACGGCTACGCCAGTTCCACGCAAGACGTGTTCAACCGCTATCTCGGCGATGGCAAGCCTGGCTATGTGTCGCACCGCTGGTCGAAGCTGGCGGACGCCGTCGGCTGGATCAAGGCTGCGGGCGGCGAGGCGATCGTCGCGCATCCCGGCCGCTATGCGTATTCGCCGGTGGAATTCGACGCGTTTTTCGCCGAATTCATCGAGCTGGGCGGCAAGGCGATCGAAGTCGTGACCGGCAGCCATACGCCCGACCAATACCGCGAATACGCCGACGTCGCGCGCCGCTTCGGCTTCGAGGCATCGCGCGGCTCGGACTTCCACGCGCCCGGCGAGGGCCGGGTCGAACTCGGCACGCTGCCGCCGCTTCCTTCCGATCTCAAGCCCGTCTGGGAACGCTGGCTGTGAACGCGCGCCGTGCCAATGCGGCACGTCGCGTGCGAGAGCCGGCTGATCGCGTGCACTCCCGCTTGCCGCGCGCGGTCCGGCGCCGTTCCGTGGGGGTTCAGCCGGTTGCCCGGGCGTCACGCGTTGCGCTCATTTGCTGTCCGTTCGCCGTCATTCGACATCGTCCGCCGTTTATCCGTAGCTATCCGTAGCCATTGTTAGCCGCCATGTCCCAATATTTTCGGCTTCATCCAGATAACCCGCAGCCGCGCCTCGTCAAACAGGCAGTGCAGATCATCAACGATGGCGGCGTGGTCGCGTTGCCGACCGATTCGAGCTACGCACTGGCCTGTCATCTCGACGACAAGAATGCGGTCGAACGCCTGCGCCGGATTCGCGGACTCGATGAAAAGCAACTGCTGTCGCTCCTCGTGCGCGACCTGTCGGAACTCGCGAACTTCGCGATGGTGGATAACCGCCGGTACCGGCTGATCAAATCGGTGACGCCGGGGCCGTACGTGTTCGTGCTGCAAGCCACGAAGGAGGTGCCGCGGCGCCTGTCGCATCCGTCGCGCAAGACGATTGGTCTGCGCGTGCCGGAGCATGCGATCACGCTCGCGATTCTCGGCGAACTCGGCCAGCCGCTGCTCGGCTCAACGCTGATCCTGCCGGGGGAAACGGCGCCGCTGAACGATCCGGAGGAAATCCGCGCGCGGCTCGAAAAGCAGCTCGATCTCGTGATCGATGGCGGCCCATGCGTGTGCGAGCCGTCCACGGTGATCGATCTGACCGGCGACGAGCCGGTGCTGGTGCGGGCAGGGCGCGGTTCTCTTGCGCCATTCGGTCTTGAAGAGACGGCATGAGCGAAAGCGGACAGACGCACGCAATCGCATTGTTACAATAGCGAGTTATGGATTCTTCCCTGATACAAACCATCGCGGTGTACGCGTTGCCGGTGATTTTCGCAATCACGCTGCACGAGGCCGCGCATGGTTACGTCGCGCGCTGGCTCGGCGACAACACGGCCTATGTGCTCGGCCGCGTTTCCATCAATCCGATGCGCCACATCGATCCGCTCGGCACGATTGCGATTCCGTTGCTGCTTTATTTCGCCACGAGCGGCGCGTTCATGTTCGGCTACGCGAAGCCGGTGCCGGTTGCTTTCGGCAACTTGCGCAATCCGCGCTGGGGGAGCCTGTGGGTTGCCGCGGCGGGTCCCTTGTGCAACTTCGTGCAGGCGCTCGTCTGGGGTCTGTTCGGCGTAGCGCTCGCAGTCATGGCCGTCGACGAACCGTTCTTCACGCGCATGGCGGGCGCGGGTGTCGGCGTGAATCTCGTGCTCGGCGTGCTGAATCTGTTTCCGTTGCCGCCGCTCGACGGCGGACGCGTGCTGATGGCGCTGCTGCCGCCGCGCCAGGCCATCGCGCTGTCGCGGCTCGAACCGTATGGCTTTTTCATCGTCATGGCGCTGGTCATGACGGGCACGCTGACGCGTTACTGGTTAAGCCCGCTCGTCACGCTCGGTTACAGCGCGATCACTGCAATCCTGACTCCACTTGTTTCGCTTTTCTAAATAACCATGTTCCCAGACCGTATCTTCTCCGGCATGCGGCCCACCGGGTCACTGCACCTCGGCCACTATCACGGCGTGCTGAAAAACTGGGTGCGGCTGCAGTCCGAATACCCATGCTTCTTCTGTGTGGTCGACTGGCACGCGCTCACGACTCACTACGAAACGCCCGAGGTGATCGAAAAGAACGTCTGGGACGTGCTGATCGACTGGCTCGCTTCCGGCATCGATCCGGCGCAGGCCACGCTGTTCATCCAAAGCAAGGTGCCCGAGCATGCCGAGCTCGCGCTGTTGCTCGGCATGAGCACGCCGCTCGGCTGGCTCGAACGCGTGCCGACCTACAAGGAGCAGATGGAAAAGCTGAAGGACAAGGATCTGTCCACTTACGGCTTTCTCGGCTATCCGGTGCTGATGGCAGCGGACATTCTGCTGTATCGCGGCTCGCTCGTGCCGGTCGGTGAAGATCAGGTGCCGCACGTCGAAATGACGCGTGAAATCGCGCGCCGTTTCAACTATTTGTACGGCCGCGAACCGGGCTTCGAAGAGAAGGCCAACGAGGCCGCGAAGAAGCTCGGCGGCAAGCGCGCGAAGCTTTATCACGAACTGCGCAACGCCTACCAGCAGGAGGGCGACGACGAAGCGCTCGAACAGGCGCGCGCCATGTTGCAGGAATCGCAGAGCCTGTCGATGAACGACCGGGAGCGCCTGTTCGGCTATCTCGAAGGCTCGCGCAAGATCATTCTGGTCGAGCCGCAGGCCATGCTGACCGAAGCGTCGCGCATGCCGGGCCTCGACGGCCAGAAGATGTCGAAGTCGTACGGCAACACGATCGGCCTGCGCGAAGACGCCGAGACGATCACGAAGAAAGTGCGCACCATGCCGACCGATCCTGCGCGCGTGCGCCGCACCGATCCGGGCGATCCGGACAAGTGCCCGGTGTGGCAACTGCATCAGGTCTATACCGACGAAACCACGCACGAGTGGGTGCAGAAGGGTTGCCGGTCCGCAGGCATCGGTTGTCTCGAATGCAAGCAGCCGGTGATCGACGGCATCCTGCGCGAACAGCAGCCGATGCTCGAACGTGCGCAGAAATACATGGACGATCCGTCGCTCTTGCGCGCGATCGTCGCGGACGGCTGCGACAAGGCCCGCCGCTTCGCCACGGAAACGATGCGCGACGTGCGCGAGGCAATGGGCCTGTCGTACAACTAGATGGGCGCGCCGAAGCGATGAATACGACCGCGGCCATACATGGATTGGGCGAGCCGTCGCGCTGGGTGTGTCATTGGGCGCATCTCATCGCGGCGCGCGGGGCGGTGCTCGACGTTGCTTCGGGCGCGGGGCGGCACGCGCGGTTCTTTGCGTCGCGCGGCCATCCGGTGACGGCGATCGACCGCGACGCGGCCGCGCTACGCACGTTGGCGGACGAGCCGCTGATCACGCCGGTTACGGCGGATCTCGAAAGCGCCCCTTGGCCCTTGCCTGCGAACGCGCAGTTTGCGGCAGTGATCGTCACGAACTATCTGCATCGGCCGCTCTTTCCGCGACTGATCCACTCGCTTGGGCCCGGTGGCGTACTGGTTTACGAGACCTTCGCGCAAGGAAACGAAACGGTGGGCAAGCCCTCTAATCCCGCGTTCCTGCTCGCACCCGGCGAACTGCTCGAGGTCGTGCGCGGCCGCTTACGGGTGGTCGCGTTTCAGGACGGTTTTCTCGCGCAGCCACGTCCGGCTTACGTCCAGCGCATCTGCGCAATTCTGGAGGCGGACCGCTCGGACGACTCCGCACAGGCGGTGCCTCCGCCTTGTTACGAGTTGGCTGGCTAATCCGCTACAATCGCGGTTTACCTGATCAAATTCATGGCGTTTCATGACTAACGGCAACCAATCCGGCAACTCGCGCGGCAACCCGGCCGGCAACGACGGCGTTCAGATTCGCGGCAGCATCCCTGCCATCATCACCCCGATGCTCGAAGACGGCAGCCTCGATCTGCCGGCATTTCGCAAACTGATCGACTGGCACGTCGCGGAGGGTACCAATGCGCTCGTCGTCGTCGGCACGAGTGGCGAGTCGGCCACGTTGTCGGTCGAAGAACACGTACTGATGGTCAAGACCGCGGTCGAGCACACTGCGGGCCGGATTCCGGTGATCGCGGGCTCGGGCGGCAATTCGACCACGGAAGCCATCGAACTCACGCGCCAGGCGAAAGAAGTCGGCGCTGATGCCACGCTGCAGGTCGTGCCGTACTACAACAAGCCGACGCAGGAAGGCATCTATCGCCATTTCGTGAAGATCGCCGAAACGGTCGATCTGCCGGTGATCCTGTACAACGTGCCGGGCCGCACGGTCGCGGACATGAGCAACGAGACCATTCTGCGTTGCGCACAGGTGCCGGGCATCATCGGTGTGAAAGAAGCGACCGGCAATATCGATCGCGCGGCGCATCTGGTCAAGTCGGCGCCGGCTCACTTTGGCATCTACAGCGGCGACGATCCCACGGCAATCGCGCTGATGCTGCTCGGCGGCCACGGCAATATTTCGGTCACGGCAAACGTCGCGCCGCGCGCGATGAGCGAGTTGTGCAAAGCCGCGCTTGCGGCGGACGCGAAGACCGCGCGCGAGATTCATCTGAAGCTCCTGTCGCTGCACAAGAACCTGTTCATCGAATCGAATCCGATTCCGGCGAAATGGGCACTGCAGCAATTGGGTCGTGTGCAGGGCGGAATCCGCCTGCCGCTCACGCCGCTCGACGCGCAATACCACGAAGTGGTGCGCGGCGCGCTGCGCGAAGCGGGTCTGCTCGGATAAGCGGTTCATCCGCGTATCCGCCAGCGCTCACTCAGCCCACCGGCATTCCCTTAACCGACGTCGATCCAGCCCACGTTCCCGCCACTCAGAACCAGGCACCGCGTTCCAGCATCACGAAGGACCTCATGAAACGTTCCGCACTTTCCCTCCACGCAACCCGCATGGCGGCGCTGACGCTTGCTCTGGTGACGCTCGCCGGCTGTGACACCCTGAACGACTGGTTTGCTTCAGATCGCGTGAACTACAAGGGCGCGGGCAGTGCGCCGCCGCTCGCGGTGCCCGGCGATCTGACGACCACGCCGACCGATCAGCGCTACGTCGCGCCGCCCGCCAATCTGGCGCTGGGCGGCGCGACGCAGCGCGCGGTCACGGCGGCCGGCAATTCCACGGAAGGCCAGCCGAGTGCGCAGGACCCGTACGGCATGCACATCGAGCGCGACGGTGACCGCCGCTGGCTGGTCGTAGATGGCCGTTCGCCGGAACAGCTGTGGCCGCAGTTGCAGGAGTTCTGGCAGGAAAACGGCTTCGCGCTGAAGACCGACGCGCCGGCTACCGGCATCATGGTGACCGACTGGGCCGAAAACCGCGCCAATATTCCGGACGACTGGTTCCGCCGTACGGTTGGCAAGGTAATTGACTTCGCTTATTCGTCGGGCACGCGGGACAGTTTCCGCACGCTCGTATCGCGCGGCCCGTCGGACACCACCGATATTTCCGTCACGCACAGTGCAATGGAAGAAGTGCTGACGGGGCAGGACAAGACATCGTCGCGCTGGGAAGAGCGTCCGCGCGATCCGGCGCTCGAAGCGCTGTTCCTCACGAAGCTGATGCAGAAATTCGGCCTGACCGAAAAGCAGTCGAAGCAACTGTTGACGGAAGCGCGCACGGCCGCGGCACCGGCTACGCTCGACAAGAGCGCGGGCACATCGACGCTCGATCTGCAGGAATCGTTCGACCGTGCATGGCTGCGCGTCGGCCTTGCGCTCGATCGCACCAACTTCACCGTCGACAACCGCGATCGTGCGAAGGGCATCTACTACGTGCGCTACGCCGATTCAATGCAGGAACTGAAGAAAGAAGGGCTCCTCGGCAAGCTGTTCTACAGCGGCAATTCGGCGAAGAAGCCGGGACAGGAGTTCCTCGTCAACGTGCGCCCGAAGGGTGACACGGTGACGCAAGTCGCGGTGCTCGACGCGAATGGGCAAATCGACAATTCGTCCGACGCCCAGCGCATCGTGACGCTCTTGCACGCCCAACTGAACTAACGGGCCGTGCGGTTCGCAAGTCTTGGCAGTGGCAGCGAAGGCAATGCATTGCTGGTGGAAGCGCAAAGCGGCGCGACCACCACGCGCGTGCTGCTCGACTGCGGCTTTTCGGCCAAGGAAGTCGAGCGGCGTTTGATGCGGCTCGGCGCGAGCGCCGACGGTCTCGATGCTATCGTAATCACTCACGAACACAGCGACCATATTGGCAGCGCCCTGACGCTGGCGCGCAAATGGTCGATTCCGCTCTATATGAGCTGGGGGACCGCCCGCGCGGTAGGCGCCGATGAAGCCGACGTCGATCTGCACGTGCTGTGGGGCGACGAGGCGGTGGCGATCGGCGACCTGAGCGTCCTTCCGTACACGGTCCCTCACGACGCCCGCGAGCCGTTGCAATACCTGTTCTCAAATGGCGCGAGCCGCCTTGGCGTCTTGACGGATGTCGGCACGTCCACGCCGCATATCAGCGCCGTCTTGAGCGGTTGCGACGCGCTCGTACTCGAATGCAACCACGATGTGCGGATGCTGGCCGGTAGCCGCTATCCGCAATCGCTGAAGGCGCGCATCGGTGGCAATCATGGGCATTTGAACAACGACGCGGCGGCCGACATTCTGGCCTCGCTCGATCGCTCGCGTCTGCGCCATCTGGTTGCCGCGCATTTGAGTCAGCAGAACAACTTGCCGGAGCTCGCGCAGGCCGCCGTGGCTAGCGTGCTGGGCGCGGCGCCGACCGAGGTGGTGGTGGCTTCCCAAGCCGAAGGTTTTGCCTGGCTGAGCGTGTGAGTTTCCGTGCGCTCGCTGCTTCGTCGTCAGAAGCGGCGGCGTAACGAAAAAGCCCATAACGATTGCTCGTTATGGGCTTTTCGGCAAGGCGAGCGTTTGCGGTGCCGCGCCTTTCTGGATCGAAACGTCAGACTTTAATTGCGGTTGCCGCCGAAGATGCCGAGCAGCGCGAGCAGGTTGACGAACACGTTGTACAGGTCGAGATAAATCGCGAGCGCAGCCGTGATGTAGTTCGTCTCCCCGCCGTTCACGACGCGTTGGACGTCGAACAGCATGTAGGCGGAGAAGATCACGATTGCCATGACGGAAACCGTGAGCATCAGCGCCGGCAAGTGCAGGAACACGTTCGCGACCGACGCCAGCAACAGCACGATCACGCCCATGAAGAGCCACTTGCCGAGACCGGAAAAGTCGCGCTTGCTGACGGTGGCGATGGTTGCCATCGAGGCGAAGATCACACCGGTGCCACCGAAGGCGAGCATGATGAGCGACGGGCCGTTGGAGAAACCCAGCACGAAGCCCAGAATGCGCGACAGCATCAGGCCCATGAAGAACGTGAAGCCGAGCAGCACGAACACGCCGGCGGCACTATCTTTTGTTTTCTCGATGGCGAACATGAAGCCGAAGGCGATCGCGAAGAACGCCAGCATGCTCATGGCCGGACTTGTGGCGGCGAACAGCGAGAAACCGGTGGCGAGGCCCACCCATGCGCCGAGCACTGTCGGAATCATGGACAGCGCGAGCAGCCAGTAGGTGTTTCGTAGCACGCGGTTACGCGTTTCGACCGTGCTGACTGCGCCAGTGCGGCCAAAGCTATACGGATGATCGTTCATGGTCTCTCCTTACGTCAGAAGCGTGTTGCGTGATGGTATCAGCGGTTTGTCCAGCGCTCTCGCAGCGGGCGGTGCCGGAGGCTCTTCGCTACCCGTTGCGGACTACCCGTTCCTAAGATTGATGCGGTGGCGAGGAGTTTCAATGCCTTCGGAGGTCTGGAAAGCATGTCATGGCCTACGCTACCAGCATTCAGAAACTCCTGCTTGGAGTCTTTCAGTGCTGTAAGGGTTCAATCGCAATCATACCCGGGAACATGCTACAATAGCGGATTCATTTGAATCTGTAACCTCTTAATTTTTTGGAGTTTTTATGGCGATCGAACGCACCCTGTCGATTATCAAGCCGGACGCAGTGGCCAAGAACGTGATCGGCCAGATCTACAGCCGTTTCGAAAGCGCTGGTCTGAAGATCGTGGCTTCGCGCATGGTCCATCTGTCGCGCGCCGACGCTGAAAAGTTCTACGCCGTGCACGTCGCACGTCCGTTCTTCAAGGACCTGGTCGAGTTCATGATCTCGGGTCCGGTGGTCGTGCAGGTGCTGGAAGGCGAAAACGCCGTCCTGAAGCACCGTGACCTGATGGGTGCGACGGATCCGAAGAAGGCCGAAAAGGGCACGATCCGCGCTGACTTCGCCGACAGCATCGACGCAAACGCGGTGCACGGTTCGGACGCCGCTGAAACGGCTGCGGTTGAAATTGCATTTTTCTTCCCGCAAGTGAACGTCTACTCGCGCTAAAGCTGGATTGCCCCGGCGGTCGGTGCAGCCGATTCGTTCAGTCACACGAATCGCCGGGCAAAGTAGTAAGGTAAGAGCAGCAGGGATGGGCGCGAATGGCTTTGCGTTCATGCAGCTTGTTGCATGAACGCAGTCTCGCACTGAAATGGCAGGATTCGATATGACGAGCAGTTCCACCGTCAACCTTCTCGACCTCGACGCCCAAGGGCTCGTCGCCTATTGCGACAGCCTGGGCGAGAAGCCGTTTCGCGCCAAGCAGTTGCAGCGCTGGATTCACCAGTACAACGCTGCGGACTTCGACGGCATGACCGATCTCGCGAAGTCCTTGCGCGAAAAACTCAAAGGCCGCGCTACGATCTCGATGCCGGGCATCGTCAGCGACCATATTTCCACCGACGGCACACGTAAGTGGCTGATCGACGTCGGCAACAGCAACGCAGTCGAAACTGTTTTCATCCCTGAGGAAACGCGTGGCACGCTGTGCGTGTCGTCGCAAGCGGGATGCGCGGTGAACTGCCGTTTCTGTTCGACCGGCAAGCAGGGTTTCTCCCGCAATCTCACAACCGGCGAGATCATTGGCCAGCTGCGCATGGCCGAGTTCGCGCTGCGCGCGTCGCGCGGCGTAGCTGGCGGCCGTGCCACGGGCGGTGACGGCAAGGGTGAGCGCGTTGTCACGAACGTTGTGATGATGGGCATGGGCGAGCCGCTCCTGAACTACGATGCCGTCGTGCCCGCCATGCGCCTGATGCTCGACGACAACGCTTATGGCTTGTCGCGCCGGCGCGTCACGTTGTCGACCTCGGGCGTCGTGCCCATGATGGACCGGCTTGGCGCCGATCTGCCGGTTGCACTGGCCGTTTCGTTGCATGCGCCGAGCGATCCGCTGCGCGACATGCTGGTGCCGCTGAACAAGAAGTACCCGCTGCGCGAATTGATGGCGGCCTGCCAGCGCTATTTGAAAGTCGCGCCGCGCGATTTCATTACGTTCGAATATTGCATGCTCGACGGCGTGAACGACAGCGAAGCGCAAGCGCGCGAACTGCTGGCGCTCACACGAGACGTCCCGTGCAAGTTCAATCTGATTCCGTTCAATCCGTTTCCCGAGTCGGGCCTCGTGCGCTCGAAGCAGGAGCAGATCAGGCGGTTCGCACAAGTGTTGATGGACGCGGGCGTCGTCACTACAGTGCGCAAAACACGCGGCGATGATATCGACGCTGCCTGCGGTCAGTTGGCCGGTGCGGTGAAAGACCGCACGCGCCTTGCTGAGCGCACCGGGAAGGCAGCGAAGGTCATCGAGGTTCGCGCCGTGTAGGTCGGGAGGGCGGCGCGTGCGGGTATTCGGCGCAAGACGCCGGAAAATGCTCAAAAGCGCTTCGCAACCCGGCGATTGAAAAGAAAGTTTGCAGAATCGATCGGAAGCGGCACAAGAGGCCGCGCATTTTGTTATAAACGGTCTGCGATTCGGACATGAGGTTTGGACCCGTCCGGTTGCACAAGTGAAAAAGAATCGACGCGAAAGGATTTGGGATGAGTGAGCCGCAGCACCCGCAGCCGCAGGACACAGACACGAACGAAGGCCACCCGGCATCTGTCACGCGGGCGGCGGTGCAGCCTGCGGTACAGCCCGTTGCGCAGTCGGGCCTCGAGTCGCTTGCGGCGGTTGGCGCGCGCCTGACCCAACTGCGCGAATCGAAGGGCTGGTCAATCGAAGACGTATCGGCCCGGCTCAAAGTAGCGCCCGCCAAGTTGCGTGGGCTCGAATCGGGCGACATTAGCCATTTGCCGGACACGACCTTTGCGCTTGGCGTCGTGCGCAGCTATGCGAAGATGCTCGGCGCCGATCCCGCGCCGTTTACACAGGCCTTGCGTCGTGAGAAAGGCGTGCCGGCACCGGATCTGTCGATGCCGGCATCTTCGGGCAAGGACTTGCCGCGCGGCCGCGTGTCGTTGTCGCTCGGCGGCGGTGCGCAAAAAAGCCGCTCGTGGTTATGGGGCGTGGCGGCGGTGATCGTCGCGGTGATCGCGCTCGCTATGTGGCACACCAATGGCGGGGAATCGACGGCATGGCTCGCGCGTTTGAAAGCGAGCGCGAATGGCGGATCCGGTGGCGCTACCGGCGTATCGGGCGCCGTTGCGCAAGGTTCGGCGGCAGGCTCCGAGGTTATTGCGCAAGAAGCCGCGTCCGAGCCCGAAACGCAGGCTGGAACGCAGAGTGCCGCATCGGCTACGCCGATGCCCGTGCCGCTCGCGGCTGGCACTGCGCCGGCTTCCGCGCCGCCCGTCACCGCGGCGCGAGGCGCGAACGCTCCGGCGGTGGTCGCCGGCGCATCGGCGGCAGCAGCGGCGCCGGTTGCCGGTTCGGCAATCATTGCGCTGCGCGTGGCTCAGGATAGCTGGTTCAGCGTGCGCGGCAAGGACGGCAAGGAAGTGTTCTCCGGCCTCGTGCATGCGGGCGATACGAAGGAAGTGACGGGCGAGGCGCCTTTCAAGGTCACGGTAGGCAACAAGGCCGGTCTTGAGTCGATCACGCTCAACGGTCAGCCGGTCGATCCGTCGAAGTATGCGGCGACGAAAGGCAACGTGGCGCGCTTCGCGCTGCCTTGATACACACGGTGTGCGCCGCGGCCAACCGGACCGTGGCGCGTTTTCAATTGAGGCGCTGCATTTTTGTGGCGCGTGCGGCGTAAATGGGTTTTTCGATGCAATCCGAAGCTCAATCCCAATCCAGTAGCAAGATCGTGTCTAACGAGCCGGTGTTCGGCGGCCAGGCTGCGCGGCGCAGGTCGCATGCGGTCGACGTCCGCTGGGGTGGCCAGCTCGTCACCATCGGGGGCGACGCGCCCGTGCGCGTCCAGTCGATGACCAACACGGACACCGCCGACGCCATCGGCACGGCTATCCAGATCAAGGAACTGGCGCAAGCCGGCTCCGAACTGGTGCGCATCACGGTGAACACGCCGGAGGCGGCCGCGGCGGTGCCGGCGGTGCGCGAGCAACTCGACCGCATGGGCGTGTCGGTGCCGCTGGTCGGCGATTTCCATTACAACGGCCACCTGCTGCTGCGCGATTACCCGGCGTGCGCGGAAGCGCTGTCGAAGTACCGGATCAATCCGGGCAACGTCGGCCACGGCGCGAAGCGCGACACCCAGTTCGCGCAGATGATCGAAGCGGCGGTGAAGTACGACAAGCCGGTGCGCATCGGCGTGAACTGGGGCAGTCTGGACCAGGACCTGCTCGCAAAAATGATGGACGAAAACGCTGCGCGCGCGACGCCGTGGGAAGCGCAAAGCGTCATGTACGAAGCGCTGATCCAGTCGGCGATCGGCTCGGCAGAGCGCGCGGTCGAACTCGGTCTCGCGCGCAACAAGATCATTCTGTCGTGCAAGGTGAGCGGCGTGCAGGACTTGATCGCCGTGTACCGCGAACTTGCGCGCCGTTGCGAGTTCGCGCTGCATCTCGGCTTGACGGAAGCGGGCATGGGATCGAAGGGCATCGTCGCGTCGACGGCGGCGTTGTCGGTGTTGCTTCAGCAGGGCATCGGCGACACGATCCGTATTTCGCTCACGCCGGAGCCGGGCGCATCGCGTACTGGCGAAGTGATCGTCGGCCAGGAAATTCTGCAGACGATGGGCCTGCGCTCGTTCACGCCGATGGTGATCGCGTGTCCCGGCTGCGGCCGCACAACCAGCACGCTGTTCCAGGAACTTGCATCGCAAATTCAGACGTATCTGCGCACGCAGATGCCGGTGTGGCGCGATCAGTATCCGGGCGTCGAGAAGATGCACGTCGCGGTGATGGGCTGCATTGTCAACGGTCCCGGCGAGTCGAAGCAGGCGAACATCGGCATCAGTTTGCCGGGCTCGGGCGAGAATCCGGCCGCGCCGGTGTTCATCGACGGCGAGAAGGTGAAGACGCTGCGCGGCGAGAACATTGCGCAGGAATTCCAGCAAATCGTGAGTGACTACGTCGAGCGCCGCTACGGCCGCGCCGAGGCACTCAACTAAACATCGGCTATCGAAGACAGATGACTGAACAGAAGAAAAAGCTCGAAAAGCTGTCCGGCGTGAAGGGCATGAATGACATCCTTCCGCAGGACGCCGGGTTGTGGGAGTTTTTCGAAACTACCGTCAAGTCGATGCTGCGTTCGTACGGATACCAGAATATTCGTACACCGATCGTCGAACATACGCAGCTCTTCACACGCGGTATCGGCGAAGTCACCGACATTGTCGAGAAAGAGATGTACAGCTTCACCGACGCGTTGAACGGTGAAAATCTGACCATGCGCCCGGAAAACACGGCAGCGGTGGTGCGTGCGGCGATCGAGCACAACATGCTGTACGACGGCCCGAAGCGCCTGTGGTACATCGGCCCCATGTTCCGGCACGAGCGTCCGCAGCGTGGCCGTTATCGCCAGTTCCATCAGGTGGGCGTGGAAGCGTTGGGCTTTGCCGGTCCGGACGCCGACGCTGAAATCATCATGATCTGCCAGCGCCTGTGGGACGACCTGGGCTTGACGGGCATCAAGCTTGAAATCAATTCGCTCGGCCTCGCGGAAGAACGCGCGGCGCATCGCGTCGAACTCATCGCATACCTCGAAAAGCACATGGAGGTGCTGGACGAAGATGCGAAGCGGCGCCTCCACACGAACCCGCTGCGCGTGCTCGATACGAAGAATCCTGCGTTGCAGGACGTCGCGCAGAATGCGCCGAAACTGATCGACTTTCTCGGCGAGGAATCGCGCGCGCACTTCGAAGGTTTGCAACGCATTCTGAAGGCGAACAACATTCCGTTCAGGATCAATCCGCGTCTCGTGCGCGGTCTCGATTATTACAATCTGACCGTGTTCGAATGGGTGACGGACAAGCTCGGCGCGCAGGGCACCGTCGCGGCGGGCGGCCGTTATGATCCGCTGATCGAACAGCTCGGCGGCAAGCCCACTGCGGCTTGCGGCTGGGCGATGGGCATCGAGCGGATTCTCGAGTTGCTGAAGGAAGATCAACTCGTGCCGGAAGATGAAGGCTGCGATGTGTACGTAGTGCATCAAGGCGACGCGGCCCGCGAGCAAGCCTTCATCATTGCCGAGCGGCTGCGCGACACGGGTCTCGACGTGATCCTGCATTGCAGCGCCGACGGTCAATCCGCGAGCTTCAAATCACAAATGAAGCGCGCCGACGCAAGCGGCGCCGCGTTCGCGGTGGTGCTCGGCGAAGATGAGATCGCCAACGGCACGGTCGGGGTCAAACCGCTGCGAGATACGCATGCTAACGGCGGTAAAAACGAGCAACATAACGTGCCCGCCGAAGACTTGACCGAATTTCTAATCAATGCGATGGTTGCAACCGCCGAAGACGGCGAAGACTGATCGCGATGTCGTCGAGCCGGTTGGTTCCCGATCGGACTCGACACGCACACGTAGCAAGAAAGAGGAAATCGCCGGGCAATGAGTTACCACGACGAACAAGAATCGATTGAAGGTCTGAAGGCTTGGTGGGCGCAGTGGGGTAATGCAACCACGTGGATCGTGCTGGTGGTGCTGGTCGCCGCAGCCGGCTGGAACGGCTGGAATTTCTGGCAGCGGCGCCAGGCGGCGGAAGCCGCTGTGCTGTACGACCAGGTGCAGCAGGCCGTGGCATCGGGCGACAAGGCGAAGATCACGCGCGTCGCCGCCGACATGGAAGACAAGTTCAGCCGCACGGCGTACGCGCAAATGACCGCGCTTGGCGCCGCCAAGGCGCTCTACGCCGCAGGCGACGAAGCAGCGGCGAAAGCCCAGTTGCAATGGACGATCGATCATGCGAAGGACGACGAGTTCAAGCAGATCGCACGGCTGCGCCTTGCTTCGCTGCTGCTCGACGAAAAGGCTTACGACCAGGGTCTCGCACTGCTCGCCGAGCCGCAGTCCGACGCGTTCAAGGGCGTCGTCGCCAACGGCCGCGGCGATCTGCTGGCCGCTCAAGGCAAACGTGACGACGCGCGTGCGGCCTACAAGCTCGCGATCGAATCTCTGCCGAAGAGCGACAGCTCGGCGCGCCAGTTGATCCAGTTCAAACTGGATGCGCTGGGTGGCTAAGCGCCGCGTGCGGCGCGCCGCATGCAACGACCAACCGGTCTTTCTTTAAACCTATTTCCTGAATGCTTCGTCCACCGATGAATCTGCTGAAACGTTACGCTGTGCCCGTTGTCTGTGCGATGACCGTCCTCGCTCTCGCGGCATGCTCATCCACGAAAGACGAGCGCCGCGTGCCGACGCCGCTCACCGAGTTCAAACCCGTGCTCGACGTGCAGCAAGCCTGGAAGACGAGCGTCGGGAAGGCAGGCCGTTATCTGTTCTCGCCCGTCGCGGTCGGCGACGCCGTTTATGCGGCCGGTGCAAACGGCTCGGTCGCGAAAATCGACGCGCAAACCGGTAAGGACGTCTGGCGAGTCAAGCTGCACGACGACATCTCCGCAGGTGTGGGCAGCGACGGCACGCTGACGGCGGTCGGCGGCCTGAAGGGCGACGTCTACGTACTCGGCGCGGACGGCAAGCAACTGTGGACGGCCAAGGCGCCCGGCGAAATCATTTCGCCGCCGCTCGTCGGTAATGGTCTCGTTGTCGTGCGTACTGTGGACGGACAGATCGTCGCATTCAATGCACAAACCGGCGAGCAGAAGTGGAACTACCGCAATCGCGCGGTGCCGCTGAATCTGCGTGTGTCGTCGGGTATGACTTTCGCGGGCGACGCGGCGGTGCTGGCCGGTTTCCCCGGCGGCGCATTTGCCGCGATCAACCTGCAGACGGGCGAGAATTACTGGCAAACGCCGGTCTCCTATCCGAAAGGCGTGACGGAAGTGGAGCGCATCAACGACGTGACCGGGCCGCCCACGCTGGTCGGTTCGGAAACGTGCGCCGTGACGTTCCAAGGGCAGATCGGCTGTTTCGACGCGAACTCGGGCCGTGCGCTGTGGGAAAAGGCGTTCTCGAGCGCGAGCGGTCTCGCGCAGGACGACCGCGCGGTCGTCGCAGCGGACGACTGGTCGGTCGTATCCGCATTCGACGTCACCAACGGCACTCAACTGTGGAAGAACGACAAGCTGAAGAATCGCGAACTGGGCGTGCCGTTCATCCTCGGTCATGCGGCCGTGCTGGGCGACTATCAGGGCTATGTGCACTTCCTTTCGCGCGACGACGGCACGTTGGTCGCACGCGTGAAGACGGACGGCAGCGCGATCACCGCGGCGCCGGTGCTGGCCGGCGAAACGCTTGTCGTGCAAACGCGCGACGGCGACCTGTACGGTTATCGCCCGCGCTAATCCGACAGAAAGCATATTGAACGCGCAGGCCGGCTTTGCCGGCCGCGCGTTTTTTGCGGCGCGTGCGGTTGCAGTGTTCCTGGCGTTCCGCAGCGCACCCGGGGCCCCGCAGGCGGCATCGCCAAGGAAGTATAGAAATGGAATCCCGTCGCACTGGCTGTGTCGACGGGCCGACAAAGCGGCTGAGATAATCGGCCGACAAAAGCAGCCGACAAAAAGCAGCTGAGAAAGCGGCTTAAGAGAGCGGTGAACAAGAGCAGCGGCCAAGGGCAGCGCACAGAAACGGCGCATAAAAGCGGCGCACACCGGGGCCAAACAGAAGCGGCCCATGTGGCCTTGGTCACTGCTTGTAGCGCCGCCTTCCAGGCATTGCAAGACGGCAGCGCAATTCGCGAGCGAACCGCCCCGCAGCAAGGGAAAGCCTCGTAGCCTGGCCGCGCGGCGCATACAGCTAAACCCCCGTCCGCCTCGGCGCGCATATGGACAGCGCATCCGGGGCTGGCCGAATTCGTGATAATTTTCGTCAAACGCTGCCGTCTAGCGGCGCAATGGCGTCGCAACGCGGACGGTCGATTCCGATCCGCGTTTCACCGTGAACAACATCTGATGAAACCCGTTATTGCCCTCGTAGGGCGCCCCAATGTGGGGAAATCCACGCTCTTCAATCGTCTCACGCGTTCGCGTGATGCGCTCGTCGCCGATTTGCCCGGCCTCACACGCGATCGCCACTACGGCGAAGGGCGCACCGGCGAGCGGCCGTACCTGGTTGTCGACACGGGCGGTTTCGAGCCCGTCGCGAAAGACGGCATCCTGCACGAGATGGCGCGTCAGACGCGTCAGGCGGTCGAGGAATCGGACATCGTCGTGTTCATCGTCGACGGGCGCAATGGTCTTGCGCCGCAGGACAAGTCGATTGCCGACTATCTGCGCAAGACTGGCCGGCCGATCTTCCTCGTCGTCAACAAGGCTGAGGGGATGAAGTACAGCACGGTCGCCGCCGACTTTTACGAGCTCGGCCTCGGTGATCCGCGCGCGATTTCCGCTGCGCACGGCGACGGCGTGACGGAAATGATCAACGAGGCGCTCGGCGTCGCGTATGCGGGTCAACCGGAAGAGAGCGACGACGAAAAGGAAGCGCGCGGCGTGAAGATCGCGATCGTCGGCCGTCCGAACGTCGGCAAGTCCACATTGATCAACGCGCTGGTCGGCGAAGAACGCGTGATCGCATTCGACATGCCGGGCACTACGCGCGATTCGATCTACGTCGACTTCGAGCGCCAGGGCAAGCCGTACACGCTGATCGATACGGCTGGTTTGCGCCGTCGCGGCAAGGTGTTCGAAGCGATCGAAAAGTTCTCGGTGGTGAAAACGCTGCAGTCGATTTCGGACGCGAATGTCGTGATTCTGCTGCTCGATGCACGCCAGGACATTTCGGAGCAGGACGCGCATATCGCCGGTTTCGTGGTGGAGCAGGGCCGCGCGCTGGTGGTCGGCGTGAACAAGTGGGACGGGCTCGACTCGCATGTGCGCGAACGCACCAAAGCCGATCTGGAACGCAAACTAAAATTCCTCGACTTCGCCAAATTTCATTTCATTTCCGCTGCGGAAAAGTCTGGGATTGGTCCGTTGATGCGCTCGGTCGACGACGCGTACGCCGCGGCAATGGCCAAGCTGCCGACGCCGAAGCTCACGCGCGCGCTGATCGATGCAGTGGAGTTCCAGCAACCGCGTCGCCGAGGTCCGGTGCGGCCGAAATTGCGCTACGCACACCAGGGCGGACAGAATCCGCCGATCATAGTGATTCACGGCAACGCGCTCGACGCGATCACCGAAACGTACAAACGCTACCTTGAAAACCGCTTCCGTGAAACTTTCAAGCTGACCGGGACTCCATTGCGAATAGAGTTCAGATCGTCGACGAACCCTTACGCGGACAAAGGCTGAAACCCGCGTGTGCGTTGGGTTTGGCCGCTTGGGCAGGGCTCCCGCGCGAAAACGAAAATCGGCTATAGTGTAGCGGTTGGCTGCGGATACCTTTTTCTTCCGTCGTCAATTTAGTCAACCTGCAAAAAAATACGGAGTTTGCTATGAGCAACAAAGGGCAATTGTTACAAGACCCGTTTTTGAACGCACTGCGTAAAGAGCATGTGCCGGTGTCGATCTACCTGGTCAACGGCATCAAGCTTCAAGGGAACATCGAATCGTTCGACCAGTACGTCGTGTTGCTCCGGAATACGGTCACCCAGATGGTCTACAAGCACGCAATCTCGACTGTCGTGCCAGCCCGTCCGGTGAATTTCCACCCGGATTCTGAACAGTCCTAAACCCCCGTCGCGGCCGGCGTAGCGTCGCCCGTTGGCGATCACTCCCGGCCGCCTCATTTTGATACCCTCCAATTTGATCAATGCAGCGCTTGTCGGCATCGACTTCGGTAAGATCGATTTCGAAGCCAGCCTCGAAGAACTCAGCCTGCTCGCGCAAAGCGCGGGCGCGAATCCTCTAGTCACCCTCACCGGGCGCCGGGCCAGTCCCGATGCAAAGATGTTCGTCGGCAGCGGCAAGGCCGAAGAACTGCGTCTCGCGTGTGAGGCGAACGACATCGAACTCGTCATCTTCAACCACGCTCTTGCGCCTGCACAGCAGCGCAATCTGGAGCAAGCGCTTAATCGGCGCGTGGTCGATCGCACGAGCCTCATCCTCGACATTTTCGCGCAACGCGCCCGCAGCCATGAAGGCAAGCTGCAGGTTGAGCTCGCGCAATTGCAGTATCTGTCGACGCGGCTGATCCGCGCATGGACCCACCTCGAGCGGCAAAAAGGTGGTATCGGCTTGCGCGGTCCGGGCGAAACGCAGCTCGAAACCGACCGCCGGCTGATCGGCGAGCGCATCAAGGCGCTCAAGACGCGACTCGAGAAGTTGCGCCGTCAGCACGGTACGCAGCGTCGCCAGCGTTCACGCAATCAGACGATGTCGGTGTCGCTCGTCGGCTATACGAACGCGGGCAAGTCCACCCTCTTTAACGCGTTGACCAAGGCGCAGGCGTACGCGGCCAACCAGTTGTTCGCCACGCTCGATACGACCTCGCGGCGCGTTTATCTCGGCGACGAAGCGGGGCAGGTGGTGGTGTCCGACACGGTCGGCTTCATTCGCGAACTGCCTCACCAACTGGTCGCCGCGTTTCGCGCCACGCTCGAGGAAACAATCCACGCCGACCTGCTGCTGCATGTCGTCGACGCGTCGAGCGCCGTGCGCCTCGATCAGATCGATCAGGTGAACGAGGTGTTGCACGCAATCGGTGCGGACACCGTCCGGCAGGTGCTCGTGTTCAACAAGATCGACGCGGTGCCGGAGTTGGCGGCCCGTGGGGACGCAGTCGAGCGGGATGAGTATGGTAATATTTCGCGCGTCTTTTTGAGCGCGCGCACGGGGCAAGGGCTGGACACATTGCGCGCTGCCATCGCTGAAATCGCTACTGCCGAACCTCTTCCCGACACGTTGCTCGACTCCTCGGAAGAAGACCGGTCCGCAGCACCACGCGACGACCGCAAGGTCACAGAACTCGGGCACTGACCCGTTCCAATTGCACTGACCCGCTGTCTACTCTGGTGAACGAACACAGGTGAACGATTACAACGAGCGGAGTATCTGGCTGCGCATGCGCGCCATGCTTTCACTGAACGATCCGCGCTGGGGCCGTGGCGATGGCAATGGTGAGCGTCAGCGGCCCGGTGAGCCCAAGCGTCCGCAGAGCAAGGACGGTGAAGGTCCGCCCGATCTCGACGAGATGTGGCGGGATTTCAACCGCCGCTTGAGCCGGATGTTCGGCCGCAAGGGCGGCGGTGTAGGCGGGGGCCGTCCGGACAACGGGCGTGGCGCGCGCATCGGCGTGGGCATCGTAATCGGCGTGCTGATCGCGATCTATCTTGGTAGCGGCGTGTTTGTCGTACAGGACGGCCAGGCCGGTGTCGTGATGCAGTTCGGCAAATATCGCTACACGGCGGGCCAAGGCGTGCACTGGCGCTTGCCCTATCCGTTCGAAGCGCATGAGCTCGTCAATATCGGCCAGGTTCGCCAGGTCGAGATCGGCCGCAACAATGTCGTGCGTCTTGCGAATGTAAAGGACGCGTCCATGCTGACGCACGACGCGGACATTGTCGACGTTCGCTTTGCTGTGCAGTACCAGATACGCAAGCCGACCGATTACCTCTTTCGCAGTGTCGATCCTGATCAGAGCGTGATGCAGGCCGCGCAGGCGGCAGTGCGCGGCATCGTCGGTGCGCGCAGCACCAATGACATTCTTTATCAGGATCGCGAAACAATTCGTCAGCAGCTGATGGCGGCGATTCAGCAATCGCTCGATGAGTATCAGTCCGGCCTCGCCGTGACCGGTGTGACGATCCAGGGCGTGCAGGCTCCCGACAAGGTCCAGGCCGCGTTCGACGACGCCGCCAAGGTTCGTCAGGAAAACGAGCGTGCGAAGACCGACGCACAGGCCTATGCAGCCGAGTTGCTGCCGCGCGCGCAAGCGGATGTGGCACGCCAGATCGACGACGCAAAAACGTACAGCGACAAAACGGTGGCTCAGGCGCAAGGCGACGCCGAGCGCTTCAAGCAGGTCTACGCGCAGTACTCGAAAGCGCCCGCTGTGATCCGCGAGCGCATGTATCTGGAAACCATGCAGCACATCTACTCGAATACGACCAAGGTGTTTGTAGACAGCAAGAGCGGCAACAACGTGCTGTATCTGCCGCTCGACAAGCTCGTCGAGCAAACCCGCCAGCGCGTCGCAGATGCCGCTGCGGCCGCCTCGGCAGCATCCGGCGCGGCTGTCGCCGGCGCACCGCAGGCAGCGAATCCGGGCGCACCGGCCGCAGGCGGATCGTCGGGGGCAGCAGCAGGTGTGTCTGCGTCCGCCGCAGCCGCCACACCCGCTAGCCGTCCGGCGGCCGGCAGCGACCCGCTGCGCTCACGCGACTCCTTCCGCAGCCGTACGCGCGAAGACGACGTTCAATAAGGAGCGCACATCATGAACAAGATCATTGCGCTCGTCATTGCGGTTGTCATTGTGCTGCTTGCCGCTTCGTCGATGGTATTCGTTGTCGACCAGCGCCATATGGCGGTGTTGTCGTCCCGTGGCGACGCGGCCCCGACCTTGCTCGGCCCAGGCTTGCACGTGAAGTTGCCGCCGCCGTTGCAAACGGTGACGCTCGTCGATAGCCGCATCCAGTCGCTCGACGCGCCGGACGAAGACCGCTACGTCACGTCGGACAAAAACGATTTGCTCGCGAACCCGGTCGTCAAATACCGCGTGACCGACCCGCTGAAGCTGCTCGCCGAAACGAAGGGCGACGTGCAAAGCCTGCCGGAGCGCCTCGCGCTCGCCGCGCGCGGTGCGCTCGGCGACGCGTTCGGCAAATACACGCTATCCGATGCATTAGCCAAACAGCAGGCGCTCGCCGACGAGGCTCGAGGAGCGATGGAGAAGACTGCGGCGTCGCTGGGCGTGTCGGTGGTGGACGTGCAGTTGACGCGTGTAGACTTCCCGGCCTCGATGGCGGATTCCGTCTACAAGCGGATGATCGCCGAGCGCGAGCAGGCCGCGGCCGACGAGCGCGCGAAGGGCGCAGCCGAAGCGGACAAGATTCGGGCAGACGCCGTCGCCCAGCAGCAGGCGATTCTCGCGGACGGTTATCGTCAGGCGCAGACCATCAAGGGCGAAGGCGACGCAAAGGCAGCCGAGATCGCCGCACAAGCGTATGGCAGCGATCCGGAGTTCTATCAGTTCTATCAAAGCATGCAGGCGTACCGGAACACCTTCAAGCCAGGCGACGTGATCGTGGTCGATCCGAGCAGCGAGTTCTTCCGCTTCATGCGTAGTCCGACCGGTGGCGCGGCCCCGGACGCTTCCGCGGCCCCGCGCAAACACCAATAACCCGGAACGCCGCGGCATTCGCATCGCGGCCCCTTCTTCGCATGGATATAGTCGGCTCGTTACTGCTCGCGATCGCGTTGATGCTGATTATCGAGGGGATGTTCCCGTTCGTTTTTCCGAGCGCCTGGCGCGACACGTTCCGTAGAATAGCGGAGCGGCCCGCGCATCAGATTCGTGTCGGTGGGCTGATCGTGATGCTGCTCGGACTGATTCTGCTGTTTTTCGTGACTTGACCGAGCCGGCTGGCTGGCGCGCGGAGGCAGCGCGCCGCCAAGCACCGGCCGTGAAGATTGCCGCCATGCTTCCGTAGCGCAGGCGCGCGTTTCCAATACGCTGCCGATGCCACGTGACGCGGCATGTCGGGCAGCCGCGAGACTCGCCAGAATCGAGCCTTGGCCCGCCATTCACACACATTTGCCGGCGCATTCAACCGCCGTGTTCAACGTCGTAGGACTGTATCGATGTCGACCTGGTTACTTCCCGAGAACATTGCCGACGTGCTGCCGTCGGAAGCCCGCAAGATCGAAGAATTGCGGCGCCATTTGCTGGACCGTTTCCGCTCGTACGGCTACGAGATGGTCATGCCGCCGATGCTCGAATACATCGAGTCGCTGCTGACGGGCGGCGGGCACGATCTGAATCTGCGCACCTTCAAGCTCGTCGACCAGTTGTCCGGACGCACGCTCGGCCTGCGCGCCGACATCACGCCGCAAGTTGCGCGTATCGATGCGCACTTGCTGAATCGCCAGGGCGTTACGCGTCTTTGCTACGCCGGAAACGTCGCGCACACGCGGCCACGCGGCCTGCATGCTACGCGCGAGCAGATTCAGATCGGCGCGGAAATCTACGGTCATGCGGGCCTCGAAGCCGATCTGGAAATCCAGCAACTGATGCTCGATGCGCTGCGTCTCGCGGGCCTTGCCAAGGTGCGTCTCGATCTGTGTCACGCGGGTGTGCTCGCTGCGTTGATCGAGGCCGAACCGGCGGCTGCGGATCTCGGCCAGTCGCTTTACGACGCGCTGGCGGGCAAGGACGTGCCGCGGCTCGTCGAATTGACCGCGGGCCTCACGGCCGTCACACGCGATGCGTTGCGCTCGCTGCCCTCGCTTTACGGCGACGCCTCCGTGCTCGAAGAGGCTCGCGCACGTCTGCCGAATGCGCCGGCCATTGCGCGCGCGCTCGACGACCTCGCGTTCCTCGCGAGCCAGGTAGAAGGCGCCGAAGTGATGATCGACCTCGCCGATCTGCGCGGCTACGCGTATCACAGCGGCGTGATGTTCTCGGCGTATGTGGACGGCGTGCCGAACGCGGTCGCACGCGGCGGCCGTTATGACCACGTCGGGCAGGCTTATGGGCGGGCACGGGCGGCGACCGGCTTTTCGCTCGATCTGCGCGAAGTGGCGCGCATCTCGCCGGTCGAAGCACGCAGCAGCGCGATTCTCGCGCCGTGGCAACACGACGACGCGCTGCGCGTGAGCGTCGCCGCGTTGCGCGATGCGGGCGAAGTGGTGATCCAGGCGTTGCCTGGGCACGAGCACGATCTGGATGAATTCGCGTTCGACCGCGTGTTGGTCGAGCGCAACGGCGCATGGACGGTCGAGCCGCGTTCCTGACCACGATGCATAGAGCCGCCCACGCGCTTTTCTCGATGCATATCGAAGCGCCTCACACGCACCGTGCGTGAGTCGCCGAACACGGCGCGGTCATCGGCCGCGCTTCTTTCGCAATACCCACCATAACGTGCATACCGTTGAGCGGAAACGGAAAAATTCCGGAAGCTTCCGCGAACCTAGGTAGAATACGTTTTTAACCAGCTTACGAAACAACATGTCTGCCAGCGCAGTGAATGTGAACCCCGGGCGCAACGTCGTCGTCGTGGGGACCCAGTGGGGTGATGAGGGCAAGGGCAAGATCGTCGACTGGCTGACGGACCACGCTCAAGGCGTCGTTCGCTTCCAGGGCGGTCACAATGCCGGTCACACGCTTATCATCGGCGGCAAGAAAACCATCTTGCGCCTGATTCCGTCGGGCATCATGCATCCAGGCGTCGCGTGCTACATCGGCAATGGCGTCGTGTTGTCGCCGGAAGCGCTGTTCAAGGAAATTGGCGAGCTGGAAGCTGCCGGGGTCGACGTTCAGAAGCGCCTGTTCATTTCCGAAGCCACCACGCTCATCCTGCCGTACCACATCGCTATCGACCAGGGCCGCGAAGCGCGCCGTGGCGCGAGCAAGATCGGCACCACTGGCCGTGGCATCGGCCCGGCGTACGAAGACAAGGTCGCACGCCGCGGCTTGCGCGTACAGGATCTGTTCGAACCCGCCACGTTCGCCGAACGTCTGCGCGAAAACCTCGACTATCACAACTTCGTGCTGACGCAGTATCTCGGCGTCGCCGCTGTCGACTTCCAGCAAACGCTCGACACGATGCTGAGCTACGCGGACCGTCTGAAGCCGATGGTCACGGACGTATCGCGCCGTCTCTACGACGCGAACGCCGCGGGCAGCAACCTGCTGTTCGAAGGCGCGCAGGGCACGCTGCTCGATATCGACCACGGCACCTATCCGTTCGTCACGTCGAGCAACTGCGTCGCCGGCGCCGCGACCTCGGGCGCAGGCGTCGGTCCGCAAAAGCTGAACTACATTCTTGGCATCACGAAGGCGTACTGCACGCGCGTCGGTGCGGGCCCGTTCCCGAGCGAGCTGTACGACGCGGATAACGCCGCGCGTCAGGAAGCAATCGGCCTCGAACTCGCCACCGTCGGCAAGGAATTCGGCTCGGTCACCGGCCGTCCGCGCCGCACCGGCTGGCTCGACGTCGCAGCACTGCGCCGTTCAATCCAGATCAATGGCGTGTCGGGCCTGTGCATGACGAAGCTCGACGTGCTCGACGGTCTCGAAGAAGTGAAGCTGTGCGTCGGTTACACGGTCGACGGCAAGAACGTCGATCTGCTGCCGCGCGGCGCGTCCGAAGTCGCGCGCTGTGAGCCGGTGTACGAAACCTTCGCGGGCTGGAAGGAAAGCACGGTCGGCATCAAGGAGTGGGACAAGCTGCCGGCGAACGCGCGTGCGTACCTGTCGCGCGTTCAGGAAGTGGCAGGCATCCCGATCGACATGGTGTCGACCGGTCCGGACCGCGACGAGACCATCCTGCTTCGTCATCCGTTCAAGGCTTAAGCGATGGTGCAAGGTGTACCCATGATTGCGATGAAAGATCCGCGCAACGACGACAAGAACCTCTGGGTCGGCTGGGACGAGTATCACCGGCTGATCGAATTGCTCGCGATGGCGGTGCATGAGTCGGGCTGGAAGTTCGACAAGATCCTGTGTCTCGCACGCGGCGGCTTGCGCGTAGGCGACCAGCTGTCGCGCATCTATGATCTGCCGCTGGCTATTCTCGCCACGAGTTCGTATCGCGAAGCGGCCGGCACGGAGCAGGGCGAACTCGACATTGCGCAATACATCACGATGACGCGCGGCGAGTTGCACGGCAATGTGCTGCTGGTCGACGATCTCGTCGATTCGGGTGTGACGCTCGCGCGCGTGCAGCAGCATCTGAAGGAGCGCTATCCCGCCATCACCGCGGTGCGTTCGGCGGTGCTCTGGTACAAAGGCTGCTCGAAGGCGAAGCCCGATTATCACGTGCAGTATCTGCCGACCAATCCGTGGATTCATCAGCCGTTCGAGGAGTGGGACACGGTTCGTCCGCATAACCTCGGCGCGTGGATCAAGCGCGGCATGGCGCAAGCGCAGGAGTCCTCGGGAAACTGATGGACCTGGACGTCGCAGGCATGGCGTTGTCTAGCGCATGCAGTGCCGCACCGTGCCGATACAGCGCATCTGAAGCGGAGCCCGATTGGGCTCCGTTTTTTTATGCGCCCACATTGACGCGTGCCGCGTTTTGACAGTGTGGAATGACATTGGCAGCACAGCGATTCGCGCAGCAGACGCGCACATATCGCAGTGCTACACTGCGCGGACCATCCACGTGGTGTATCCACAACAAGCCGGGCGGCGTCATGCACGCGGTTTAGAATAGCGGTCGTTTTTTCCGCCCTGGGAACGGATTTCCTCGCGTTTATGACAGATAACAATCACGTGCACAAACAGCCCCTGCCTTCCCTCGCGATTGCCGCGATCGGGGTAGTGTTCGGCGATATCGGCACGAGCCCGCTGTACGCGCTAAAAGAAGCCTTCAGCCCGTCGCATGGCATCCCACTGACCGATCAATCCATTCTCGGCGTGATTTCGCTGCTGTTCTGGGCCATCGTGATCGTGGTCGGTATCAAATATGTATTGTTCGTGATGCGCGCCGACAACAACGGCGAAGGCGGCGTGCTCGCGCTCATGGCACTGGCGCTGCGTTCGCTCGACGAAAAATCAAAAATGGCCGGCTTGCTGATGATGCTCGGCATCTTCGGTGCCTGCATGTTTTACGGCGACGCGGTGATCACGCCTGCCATTTCGGTGATTTCCGCAGTCGAGGGTCTGGAGATCGCGGCGCCGCATCTGTCGCATCTCGTGTTGCCGCTGACTATCGTGATTCTCGTGTTGCTGTTCTGGATCCAGCGGCACGGCACGGCTACGGTCGGCCGCCTGTTTGGGCCGATCATGCTGCTGTGGTTCGTCGTGCTGGCTGCGCTCGGGCTCTGGCATATCATGCAATCGCCGAATGTGATCCGCGCGCTGAACCCGTATTACGCGTACACCTTCATGGCGGCGCACGTGCTGCAAGCCTACGTCGTGCTCGGTTCGGTGGTGCTGGTGCTGACGGGCGCCGAGGCGCTCTACGCGGACATGGGCCACTTCGGTGCGAAACCTATCCGCATGGGCTGGTATGTGCTTGTCATGCCGTCGCTGGTGCTGAATTATTTCGGCCAGGGCGCGTTGCTGATGCACGACGCGAAAGCGATCGAAAATCCGTTCTTCCTGCTCGCGCCGCAGTGGGCATTGCTGCCGCTCGTCGTACTGTCGACGGTCGCGACGGTGATCGCTTCGCAGGCGGTGATCTCGGGCGCGTATTCGTTGACGAGCCAGGCGATTCAACTCGGCTACGTGCCGCGTATGAAGATCCTGCACACATCCGAACTGGCAATCGGCCAGATCTATGTGCCAGTGGTGAACTGGATGCTGTTGTTCATCATCCTGTGCATCGTGATTGCGTTCAAGAGCTCCGACAATCTCGCGGCCGCCTACGGCATCGCGGTGACGGCGACGATGGTCATCACCACGATCCTCGCTTGCGTCGTGATGGTGAAGGTGTGGAACTGGAACAAGTTTCTGGTCGGGCTGATCATCGCCGTGTTTATCACGATCGATTTAGGATTTTTCGGCGCCAATCTGCTGAAGGTGGAAGAGGGTGGCTGGCTGCCGCTCGGCATCGGCGCGTTGCTGTTCTTCCTGCTGATGACGTGGTTCAAGGGCAGGATGATCGTTAAGGAACGCACGGCCGCCGACGGTATTCCGCTGATGCCGTTCCTGCAGGGCCTGCTCGCGCATCCGCCGCATCGTGTGTCAGGTACGGCGATCTATCTGACGGGGAGCGATTCGCTCGTGCCTGTCAGCCTGCTGCATAACCTGAAGCACAACAAGGTGCTGCATGAGCGCACGATCTTCCTGACCTTCGTCACACGCGATATTCCGTATGTGAACGATGCGGAGCGCGTGACGGTGAAGAACATCGACGGCGGCTTGTATCTCGTGAAGGCCGCATACGGGTTCAATGAAACGCCGGACGTGAAGGCGGTGCTCACCGAAATCGGCCGCACGCACGACATGACTTTCGAACTGATGGACACGTCGTTTTTCCTCGCGCGCGAAACGGTCGTGCCGACGCAACTGCCAGGCATGTCGGTGTGGCGTGAAAGAGTATTTGCGTGGATGCACCAGAACGCAGCGAAGCCGACGGACTTCTTTAGTATTCCGGCGAATCGCGTTGTGGAGTTGGGCACGAAGATCGAGATCTGACGGCGCAAGGTTCGGCGCCTTCACATCGCGAAGTGCCTCGCCGGAAATAGAAAACCCACGCTTTTGCGTGGGTTTTTTGTTGGCTGACGCGCGGCAGAAGGTGCGCGCTCAGTGGTGCACAAGCGCTTCGTACATCGAACGCACTCGGTCCTTACTTCTGCTTGAGCTTCGCGAATGCAGCGGCCATTGCGCCGCCCGCTTCCGGCTCGCGCGAGCGCTGTTGCGGCGCGCCGCGTCCGTTACTGCCCGAGCGGCCAAAGTTGCCGCGATCCTGCTGTGCACCGCCGCCGCTACGCGCCGCCGCCGCGCCGAACTCGTCATCAAGACGCATGGTGAGCGCGATGCGCTGGCGCTTCACATCGACTTCCAGCACCTTGACCTTGACGATCTGTCCGGCCTTGACGACCTCGTGCGGGTCTTTAATGAACTTCGTTGACATCGCCGATACGTGCACGAGCCCATCCTGATGCACGCCGATGTCGACGAACGCGCCGAAAGCCGCGACGTTCGTGACGACACCTTCGAGCACCATGCCCGGCGTCAGATCGCTGACTTTTTCGACGCCTTCGCGGAACGTCGCCGTCTTGAACTCCGGACGAGGATCGCGGCCCGGCTTTTCCAGTTCCAGCAGAATGTCACGCACGGTTGGCAGACCGAAACGATCGTCGACGAATTCGCCCGGCGACAAACCTCGAAGCGCGTCGCGATTGCCGAGCACTTCGCCAACGTGCTTATTGATTTTGGCGAGAATCCGTTCAACGACCGGGTACGCTTCCGGGTGCACCGACGAGCGGTCGAGCGGATTTTCGCCGTTGTTGATGCGCAGAAAGCCGGCGGCCTGTTCGAACGTCTTGTCGCCGAGACGCGGCACCTTGCGCAAATGCTCGCGCGACGGGAAGGGCCCATTCGCATCGCGATAATCGACGATGTTGCGAGCCAGCGTGGCGTTCAGCCCGGACACGCGCGCGAGCAGCGCAACCGACGCCGTGTTCGCGTCCACGCCGACCGCGTTGACACAGTCTTCAACCACCGCGTCGAGCGAGCGCGCGAGTTCCCGCTGATTCACGTCGTGCTGATATTGGCCGACGCCGATGGCCTTCGGCTCGATCTTCACGAGTTCGGCGAGCGGGTCTTGCAGACGCCGCGCAATCGACACCGCGCCGCGCAGCGACACGTCCATGTCGGGGAACTCCTTCGCCGCGAGTTCGGAAGCGGAATAAACCGATGCGCCCGCTTCGGACACGACGATTTTTTGCAGCTTGAATTCCGGATGACGCGCGATCAGTTCGCTCGCGAGCTTATCCGTTTCACGCGACGCGGTGCCGTTGCCGATGCTGATCAACTCGGCTTGCGTCTGTGCGCAGATGCGCGCGAGTTTCGCGATCGAGCCGTCCCAGTCGCGACGCGGCTCGTGCGGGTAAATTACGTCGGTGGCGAGCACCTTGCCGGTCCGATCGACCACGGCCACCTTTACGCCGGTACGCATGCCTGGATCGAGACCGATCACGGCCTTCGGACCTGCTGGCGCAGCCAGCAACAGATCCTTCAGATTGCGCGCGAACACGCGAATCGCTTCGTGTTCGGCTTCGTCGCGCAAATTGGTCAGCAGTTCGTTCTCGATGTGCGGCTGAACCTTCACGCGCCAGCACCAGCGGCACACGTCGGAGAGCCACTTGTCGGCCGGCCGGTTCTGATTGGCAATGCCGAAGTGACGCGCGATCAGCGCCTCGCCCGGATGCGGCACTTGCGCGTCGAGCTCTTCGCCAAGGCCCAGCTTGACCATCAGCACGCCTGCATTGCGGCCGCGAAACAGCGCCAGCGCGCGATGCGACGGCACGGTGCGGATCGTCTCCGCGTAGTCGTAGTAATCGCGGAATTTTTCTTCTTCAGCGGTTTCCTTGCCTTCGACCACTTTCGACGACACCACGCCCTGATTGAACAGATAATCGCGCAGCTTGCCGAGCAGGTCAGCGGTTTCGCCGAACTGCTCGGAGAGGATGTCGCGAGCGCCGTCGAGCGCGGCCTTCACGTCGGCGACGCCTTTCTCGGCGTCCACATACGCGGCGGCTTCGGCTTGCGGGTCGAGCAGCGGATTGCCGAGCAGCGCGTCGGCGAGCGGCTGCAAACCGGCCTCGCGGGCGATCTGCGCGCGCGTGCGGCGCTTCGGCTTATATGGGAGGTACAGGTCTTCGAGCACCTGCTTGCTGTCGGCGCCCTCGATCGCGGTGCGCAGCTCGTCGGTGAGCTTGCCCTGTTCGTCGATGCTGGCAATGATCGACGCGCGCCGATCCTCCAGTTCGCGCAGATACAACAGGCGTTCTTCGAGGTTACGCAGCTGCGTGTCGTCGAGATTGTCGGTCACTTCCTTACGGTAGCGGGCGATGAACGGAACAGTCGCTCCTTCGTCGAGGAGTTGCACCGCGGCCGCGACCTGGCGCGGCTGGACTGACAGCTCGGCGGCGATGCGCTGTACGATCTTGAGTGCTACGGTTTCCGTCATAAGCTCTTGGGTTTCCTGCGGACTCGATCAAAGGCCGTGCGCCGGCGGCGCCTTGCGGCGCCGGGCACGCAGTGCGTGCGCGCTGCGACCAGGTTGCTAGAGCGGGGCATTTTGCCACAAATGCCAAAGGGCTCAACCGCAGGGGGTGATAGAATTTCGGGCATGTTCCGTTGCCCCTCTACGACGTTGCCAACCTCCTTTTCTTTCAACCGCCCGGACTTCCGCTCGCCACATTTGCCGCCGTTCGCAGTGCGCTGGCCGTTCGCGTCGCGTGGCCGAGTGTCGCGCGGCGTCGACGTCAGCGCGTTCATTTCCAGCAGGATGTTCATGGCGGCCTGCGCGGCGTGTGTGATGGCTGCCACGCTCGTGTTATCGGCGCCTGCTTCGGCGCAGTCCGTGGCGCCTGAAAGCGGTGCTATTACGCCTGCGGTAAAGCCCGCGGCGTCGGCTACACGGGGCGCGGCATCGTCGCAGCAGGCCGTGGGCATCGGTGGCGAGACGAATGGCTCAGTGAATGCCGCCGCTGGCAACGCAGAAAGCGGCGACAGCACAACATCCGAAGACAGCGAGTTCGACGCGCGGCAGAAAGTGCTCGACCAACGCAGCGACGAAAACAACTATCGCTATGGCGTCGCCGAGCACAACTGCTACAGCACGTTTTTCGTCAACCACTGCCTGAACAAGGCGCGCGATCAGATGCGCACGGTGCAGGCGCAGATCCGCAAGGAACAACTCGCGCTCGACGGCGAGGAGCGTGTGCAACGCGCCCGCAAACGTGACGAGCAGGCGGCGCTAAAGCGCGCGCAAGACGAAGCGAGCGCGCCGCAGCGCGCCGCTGAAGACGCGCGCAACGCCCAGGCCTACAAAGAGAAGCAGCGTCAGTATCAGCTGAACGAGGCGCAGCGCAGTGCGGAGGCGCCGCAGCGCGCCGCTAACGCCCAGGCGTACGAGGAAAAGCAGCGTCAGCATGCGATCGACCAGGCGCAGCGCGGCATCAGCCCGTCGAAAGCCATGGCCAATCAGCAGGCTTACGATCAGAAGCAGGCCGACTTCCAGCGCAAGCTCGATGAGGCCCGTCAGCAGGGCGCGCAAAAGGCTCAGGAACGCGTAGAGAAGCAGCAAAGCTTCGAGAAGAAGCAGGCCGAAGCCACTCAGCACAAAGCCGACGTCGAAGCGCGCCAGAAGCAGGCCGCCGAAAAAGCCGAGCAGAAACGTCAGGATCAGTTGAAGCAGCAGAAGCAACTCGAAGAGCAGCAGAAACAGCAGCAGCAACAGCAACAATGAGCCCGCGCGCGGCGTTGCGCTCGTGTGGCGGGCGCCTGCGCGGTTGTAGTATCTCAAGTAGTGCACGCAGTGGTGCAGACAGTCGTAGCGCGTTTTGAGCCGGACAGCAACCTCAGGCAACGGGCTGAACATGGCGAACATGCAGCCCACGCAACAGTCGAGCGGAGGCGAGCATGCGCGATCAACATCACGTCATCAACGCGGACACACTTCGCGACCGGATTCTGCAACTGGAATCGGAGCACAGTGGGCTCGACCGCTTGATCGATCGAATGTCGGATGAGTCCGGCATCGACGACTTCGAGTTGCAGCGCCTGAAAAAGCGCAAACTCAAGGTCAAGGACACCATCATCTTGCTGCAATTGCAGCTCGAACCGGACGTACGCGCCTGAGTTCGCGGCCTGGCAGGCGCTGGGCGCGCGCTGCGCGAGCCGGATTTTGCAGGAAACGCTTGCCTTGAATTCACCGCTTGAAACTTCACGACGCGCGACGGCCGCCGACGACGCCTCACAAACCGGCACACCCGCGCCGCGTCCCGCCGCGTCTGCGCTGAGTGCGTCGCTCAATCCGAGCCGCGCCGCTGAGCTCAACGAAATCTTCGCCGACAACGGTTTGCTGGCCAGGCAGATCGACGGCTACCGCTCGCGTGCGTCGCAGATCGAAATGTCGCGCGCCGTCGCAGCCGCAATGGAAGCGTCGGGCCGAGCGATGCCCGAGCCCGCGATGTTCGAGGCGCACAAGCGTCCGGCGCGGCGCCTGCAAACTGCTGGCGCCGATGCCGCAGTGGAAACAGCAGAAGCCGACGAAGCGCAGGGCCTGGATGGCGGCGAGAACACGCTGATCGTCGAGGCGGGCACTGGCACCGGCAAGACCTATGCGTATCTGGTGCCGGCCATGCTGTGGGGCGGCAAGGTGATCGTTTCGACTGGCACCAAGCACCTGCAGGACCAGCTCTTTCAGCGCGATATTCCGACCGTGCGCGACGCGCTTGCGGTGCCCGTGTCGGTCGCCATGCTCAAGGGCCGCGCGAACTATCTGTGTCACTACTACCTGCAGCGCACGGCCGATAACGGCCGCTTGCCGTCGCGCCAGGAAACCTCGTATCTGCAGGACATCGTTCGGTTCGCAAAGATCACGCGCACGGGCGACAAGGCCGAACTCGCAAGCGTGCCGGAAACTGCTGCGGTGTGGTCGATGGTCACGTCCACGCGCGACAACTGCCTCGGCCAGGAGTGTCCGCATTACAAGGACTGCTTCGTGATGCAGGCGCGCCGCGAGGCGCAGCAGGCCGACATCGTGGTGGTCAATCACCATCTCTTTTTCGCCGACATCATGTTGCGCGACACCGGCATGGCGGAACTGCTGCCCACGGCCAACACGGTCATCTTCGACGAAGCGCATCAGCTTCCCGAGACTGCCACGCTCTTTTTCGGCGAGACGCTTTCCACCGCGCAGTTTCTCGAGCTCGCACGCGATTCCGTTGCCGAGGGTTTGGGCCATGCTCGCGACGCGGTCGACTGGGTCAAGCTCGGCTCCACGCTGGAACGCGCCGCGCGCGACGTGCGGCTCGCGTTCAAGGAAGACTCGGTGCGTTTATCGATCGGTCAGTTGCCGGACGATCACCCGTTGTTCTCGGCACTCGAAGCGCTCGAAACCGAACTCGACGCGCTGACATCCGCGCTTGCGTCGCAAGCCGAACGCGCCGAGTCGATCGGCGCATGTCTGCGCCGCGCTCGCGAGTTGCAAGGCGTGCTTGCCGGCTGGACGACTCCACCTACCGAGCTCGAGCGTCAGGCGGTCGATGCGGCTCAGAGCGGCTCCGCTGAGGGCCGCAATGAGCGCGCCGATCCCAACGAGAAGGTGCGCTGGATCGAAGTGTTCGCGCATACCGTGCAGTTGCATGAGACGCCGCTCTCGGTCGCGCCGATCTTTGCCAAGCAGCGCGCCGGCGTGCCGCGGGCGTGGATCTTTACATCGGCCACCTTGTCGGTGCGCGGCGACTTCACGCACTACGCTGCGCAAATGGGCCTGAACGCAAAGCGTTCGATGACGCTGCCGAGTCCGTTCGACTATCCGTCGCAAGGGCTTCTGTATGTGCCGCGCAATTTGCCGCAGCCGTCGTCGCCGATGTTCACCGACGCTGTGTTCGACGCCGCGCTGCCAGCAATCGAAGCGTCCGGTGGCGGCGTGTTCATGTTGTGCACGACGTTGCGCGCCGTGGACCGCATCTCCGCCAAACTACGCGACGTGATTGAAGCGCGCGGCTGGAACTATCCGCTGCTCGTGCAGGGCGATGCAAGCCGCACGGAATTGCTCGATCGGTTCCGCTCTTATGGCAACGCGATTCTGGTGGGCAGTCAGAGTTTCTGGGAAGGCGTCGATGTGCGCGGCGACGCGTTGTCGCTCGTCGTCATCGACAAGCTGCCTTTCGCCCCGCCTGACGATCCGGTGCTGTCAGCGCGTCTCGACGCGCTGACGAAGAAAGGTCTGAGCCCGTTTGCGGTTCATCAACTGCCGCAGGCTGTCATTACGCTGAAGCAGGGCGCGGGCCGACTGATTCGCGCGGAAACGGATCGCGGCGTTCTGATGATCTGCGACACGCGTCTCGTTGACAAACCTTATGGACGCCGGATCTGGCAGAGCTTGCCGCCGTTCAAGCGCACACGTGAAATCGAGGTGGTGCGCGAGTTTTTCGAAGAGAACGCGGAGGCCGCTCAATAGTGGCGTCTCAATCGCCACGTCAATGGCCGGCTTTCGTTTCATTGATACGGTTGCAAAAGCGGCGCTTGAATGACAAAACGCCACGGACCTGAGTCCGTGGCGTTCTGTTTTACCACTCGGGAAATCAAGTTGATTTCCCGATGCAGTTTCCGCCCGAAGGCGAACCCTACGCGACAGCTTACTGGCTTGCGCCCGAAGCCGGAGCAGCAGCCGAAGCAGCAGCGCCTGCGTCCGAAGCAGCGGTCGTAGCCGAAGCAGCAGCGTCGCTCGCAGCAGCAGCCGCACCCGAAGCAGCAGTAGCCGAATCCGAAGCTGCTGCAGCCGGTGCCGAAGCGGCAGCTGCGTCGCTAGCCGGGGCCGCGGCTTGGTCGTTGCTCTTGTTGCATGCAGCCAGTGCCACAGCTGCCAACAGGGATGCTACGAGGAGGGATTTCTTCATGATCACGTCCTTTTATGGTTAAAGGTAAGCAACAGCGCAAAATAATACCGGTAATGTGCTCCAACACCGACCTGGGCCGCTGGTGGAGACGCTCTTTTCACGAGCAGGAATCTTCCCTACGGCTTGGGCGGAAATTATATGCACTTTCGTACTGACAATCCATAAATCCGGGGTCAATACGTTGTCTTTCTCATACAAAATTTCAATGTACTGTGTATAACAGACACGCGAGGCTAGGCAAGCTCGCCCATCCGTATCCAGCCCGCACAATACCACTCGTGCAGCCGTGCTGTCACCGACGAATCGTGTGAGAGTGTTACAAAGCGTTTCGCACTCAGACAGCGGTGATCGGCGAGATCAAACAACCATTTTTTCGCGCCGTCGAACGGGGTTTTCTCTCCATTTACGAAGAAAAAACGGCGGTTGTACAACAAATTGGTCTTGCGGTCCAGTCGCACACCTAACGTTGATGCCTGACTGATGAAACGCGCTTCGTTGAGCGGCCTTTGCGGCGGATCGAAGACGACGCTCGGCTTGGGTTCGCTGAGGTACGTGCCAAGGAACGACGCAATGTCCTGCTCATTCCAGCTGATTCCAGCAAGGATTGCGCCAACCCGTTCGACCAGCGCTGCCGGCAGTTCGGCGGGCCGGTCTACGGCAGGCTGTTGAGGATCGCGGTAAAGCGCGCCTGCAGGAATATTCTCCTCGCGACGTTCGGCCAGATGGTAAAGGAACTGGGCCGTTAGCTCGCCCGCCGACGGTGCGCGAAAACCGATCGAGCAGGTCATGCATTCGCCTTCGGCTACGCCGTCGTGCGCGATATGCGGTGGTAGATACAGCATGTCGCCGGGCTCCAGCACCCACTCTTGCTCTGCCTCAAAGTTCTGTAAAACTTTCAACGGCAGGCCGGCTTGCAGCGTCAGATCTTTCTGCGCACTGATGCGCCACCTTCGCTTGCCTTTTACTTGCAAAAGAAACACATCGTAGGAATCGAAGTGCGGGCCGACGCCGCCGCCGTCGGTGGCATACGAGATCATCAGATCGTCCAGACGCGCGTCCGGCACGAAGCGGAAGCGGTCGAGCAGGGCGCGCGCGCGGTCGTCGTGGAGATCTACGCCTTGCACTAGCAGGGTCCACGCGCGCTGCTTGAGCGACGGCAGTTCGTCTGGCGCGAACGGTCCATGCTGCAGTTGCCATTTATTGCGGAAGTGCGTGATGAGCCGCGCCTCGACTTCATCCTGGTCCGCCAGTTCGAAGAACTCGTCGCGCGAGAGCGGCGACTCGACATTGGGAATCGCCTGGCGGATCAACAACGGCTTTTTCTGCCAGTAGCGGCGCATGAATTGTGACGGCGTGAGGTTGCCGAGCAGTGGTGTGGGCGTGTCGGGCGAGGGCGGAAGAATCGCGGAAGCCGGCTTTTTAGCCGACGAGGAATTGCGTGCCGAAGCTGCTTCGGCCGGGTGGTCAGTGGGCCGCTTGGGCATCGTATAATGTGAGTTGTATTCTGGAGAATCGAATGAAAATCGCAAAGAACACCGTCGTGTCGGTCGCTTATAAGCTGTCGGATGCGCAGGGCAATCTGATTGAAGAGAGCGACGAGCCGATGGTCTATCTGCACGGCGGCTATGATGGCACGTTCCCCAAGATCGAGGAAGAGCTCGACGGCCACGAGGCCGGCTTCGAGACCCAGATCCAGCTGGAGCCGCAAGATGCATTCGGTGAGTACGATCCGGACCTCGTGAAGATCGAGCCGCGTAATCGCTTTCCGGAACCGCTCGAAGTCGGCATGCAGTTCGAAGGCACGCCGGAAGAAGGCGACGAGGATCTCGATTCGCTCGTCTACGTGGTGACCGACGTCGCGGAAGACAAAGTCGTGCTCGACGGCAATCATCCGCTCGCCGGCATGGCGCTGCGTTTCGCGTTGACGGTGAAAGACGTACGTCCGGCTACCGAAGACGAAATCCAGCACGAGCACGCGCATGGTGCGGACGGCCTGGAAGTCCTCGACGAAGACGACGAGGCCGACGACGACAGCGGCAAGTCAGGGCCCACGCTGCACTGAGCTTGCGGGGCCGCCGGGAGCGCCTGAAGCGCCCGAGGCCCCCGGCATGTGCGGCTGCGCGGAGGGCATTGTCTGCGCAGGCGGAATCGACGTAGCGGGTCCGTATCCGCCGCCGCCTTGGTCGGCTGGAATGTGCGGTAACGGGTCGAGTTGCTGCGAGTCGGGTTGTGGCTGGCCGGGCGTCTGAAAGAGCGGCGGCAAGTCTGACGCGGGCCCGAGCGACGGCACGGCCGGCATCGAAGCGGCGGGCTCCTCCCGCAGCAACGGAGGCTGTGCCGTAGGCATCGGCATGTGCCGCGGTACATCGCGCACGGTCACGCGAAACGGCGGTTTTTTGCCGAAATCCGCTTCTATCTGAATCCACTGGTTAAGACGATCATGCGGTGCAAGCGCGACACGCGTGAGGTTCGTCACCAGATTCCCCTTGTCGTTGCGTAGCGGCTGATCGATCACAAAGCCGGCGCTTGCGCGTTCGTCGTCGGAATGGATGACGAGCACCGGTCCAGGAAAGATCTGAGCGAGCTTCACGAGGCTGCGCTTGAACTCGAGGAATCCATCGCGGCGCGGATTGCGTCCGAAGCGCAGCCACGCAAAACGTTCGGGCCGTTCATAGCGCTCAGGATCGGGATCGCCCTGAATGAACACGACGATTGCGCGTGCGTCGCGGCGCTTCGCAAATTCGCCGGCGTGTTCGAGCCAGAATGCATTGGCGATCACGCGGTCTTCGAACTCGCCGTTGCGCCCGCCCGCAGTCAGATAGTGATTGTTCGGACTGGGCGCGTTCAGGCCGACGAACACGGTGTCTCCCAGTTGCCAACGCACATTCTCCCGATACGGACGAAAGCGCGACACCTCGCTCTCGCGTGTCAACGCAATCGGGTTCTGGCCCATCGAGTTAGCGTCGCTAAACAGCGTCTGGCGTAGCAGGTCAAGCCGTTCGACTGGATCGAAACCGCCGGCCTGGGCGCTCGCGCAATCGATCCAGTCGTGCTGGCCGGGGATGAAAAACAGCGCGGGCCGCGACGTTTCGAAGAGCGCGTGGCGCCGTTCGTACAGCGCATCGCGGCACGCTTCTTTCGGGCCTTTGAGATTGCCGTCGTAGACGATGAACGACACGCCGCGCTCCCGGCCGATGGCATCGATCAGCCGCTGCGTCGACGCTTCGTCGGCGGGGCTTTGCATGGTATTCGCGATGACCGCGAAGCTATAGTTCGGCGCTTCCGCATATGCCGCGGTTGCCGGCAGAAAAAAAGCAGAAGCGAAAACAAACGCGAAAGCAAACGCCGATGCGAAAGTCGCGGCAACGCACCCGCGGCCGCATGCTAGTGTCGAGGCAATGACCAGTGCCGCGCGGAATCGGCGCGGCCGCTGCACAAGGCTGCGTGCGTCAATGATCGGCATCCGGCGCAGAGGCCAGCTCATGCAGTTCATACAACAGGTCGAGCGCTTCGCGTGGCCGCAGATCGTTTGGATCGATGCCACGCAGACGCTCGGCCAGCGCTTGCATTGCGGAAGATGCCGCAGGCGCATCGCTGTCTGTGGCGCGTTCATCGTCCGTGTCTTCGAGCAGCATCGGCGGCGGCGCGGCAAACAGATCCAGTTGCGGAGCCGGTTGCGCCGCCGACTGCTGTTCGAGATGGGCGAGATGCTTGCGCGCCGCGCGAATCACCGCGTTCGGCACGCCGGCGAGCTGCGCGACCTGCAAACCGTAGCTCTGATTCGCCGGTCCTTCGTTGACGGCGTGCAGGAACACAATGCCGTGTCCATGCTCGACCGCCGACAGATGCACGTTGGCCGCCTGTGGAAATTCGGCCGGCAACTGCGTGAGTTCGAAGTAGTGCGTTGCGAAAAGCGTATGGCAGCCATTGTGCGCAAGCAGATGCCGCGCGATGGCCCATGCGAGCGCGAGGCCGTCGAAGGTGGACGTGCCGCGGCCGATTTCATCCATCAGCACGAGGCTTTGCGGCGTAGCGTCGTTCAGGATGGCAGCGGCTTCCGTCATCTCGACCATGAACGTCGAACGCCCGCCTGCGAGATCGTCTGCTGCGCCGATGCGCGTGAAGATGCGGTCGATCGGGCCGAACGCCGCGCGCCGTGCGGGCACGTAGCTGCCTACGTAGGCCAGCAGCGCGATCAGCGCCGTCTGGCGCATGAAGGTCGACTTGCCGCCCATGTTCGGGCCGGTTATCAGCAGCAGTTTGCGCTCGGGCGTCAGCGTACAGTCGTTCGCAATGAACTGCTGGACCTGTGCCTCGACGACCGGATGACGGCCCTGTTCGATTTCGATGCCTGCATTCGGCGAGAAGCTCGGTGCGACCCAGTCGAGTGCGCGGGCACGTTCGGCGAAAGCTGCGAGCAGATCGAGCTCCGCGAGTGCCGACGCGACGCGCTGGCAATCGGCAATGAACGGCAGCAGTGCCTGCAACAGCGCGTCGTAGAGCGAACGCTCGCGGGCAAGCGCGCGTTCCTGCGCGGACAGCGCCTTGTCTTCGAACGTCTTCAGTTCCGGCGTGATGTAGCGCTCGGCGTTCTTCAACGTCTGACGGCGGCGGTAGTCGTCCGGCACCTTGTCGGTCTGGCCGCGCGTGACCTCGATATAGAAGCCGTGCACTTTGTTGTATTCGACGCGCAGATTGCCGATGCCGGTGCGCGCGCGTTCACGCGTTTCGAGATCGATCAGGAATTGCCCGCAGTTCTCCGAAATATCCCTGAGTTCGTCCAGTTCCGCATCGTAGCCGCGCGCAATCACGCCGCCGTCTCGCACCATCGCGGCCGGCTCCGGCGCGATGGCGCGCGTGAGCAGTTCGACGCAAGCTTGCGGCGGCTCGAGCGACACGTCGATGCGCGCAAGCGAATCCGCATTCGATGAAACAGCCGCCAGCTTCGCGCGAAGCTCGGGCAGCGCGATGAAGGTATCGCGCAAGCTCGACAGGTCCCGAGGCCGCGCGGACAGCAATGCGAGGCGGCCAGTGATCCGCTCGATGTCCGAAATATGCCTGAGCGCGCTGCGCAGCGAGTCGACGTCCGCACCCGCGGGCGCCTCGAGCAATGCGCCGATAGCCTGCTGACGCGACTGCGCGAGCGCCGGATCGCGCGGCGGATGATGCAGCCAGTGACGCAGCAAACGGCTGCCCATAGTCGTGCAGCACGTATCGAGCAATGAGCACAGCGTGGGTGACTCGGTGCCGCGCAGCGTCTGCGTAATTTCGAGGTTGCGCCGCGTGGCAGGGTCGAGGCCGATATATTCCGATTCGTACTCGACCTTCAGGCTGCGCACGTGCCGCAGTTGCTGACCTTGCGTGGCCGCCGCGTACAGCAGCAACGCGCCGGCCGCGCCGCATGCGCAGGTGAGCGAATGCGCGCCGAAGCCGTCGAGACCCGCCACTTCGAGTTGATCGCACAGACGCTGCGTTCCCGAGGCGACATCGAAATGCCACGCGGGCACGCGGGTCAGTGCGCGGGCGCCGGTGGGCGGCGTCCAGCTTGCCGAATCAGCAGCGGTGTCGGCAACCAGAATTTCCGCGGGATCGATCCGTTCGAGCGCCGCGGCGACCTGATCGGGGGCGGCTTCCGCGAGCCGCAATGCGCCGCTCGCGAGATTCAGCCACGCAAGCCCGACGCTCGTCGCGACGCCGCGCCGATTGTGCGCGACGCACACGGCGAGCAGAAAGACGTCGTTCTTGTCGGACAGGAGCGCAGCATCTGTGAGCGTGCCCGGCGTGACGACGCGCACTACCTTGCGCTCGACCGGACCCTTCGACGTTGCCGGGTCGCCGATCTGCTCGCAAATCGCGACGGATTCGCCGAGCTTCACAAGTTTCGCCAGATACTGTTCGACCGCATGATGCGGCACACCCGCCATCTTGATCGGATTGCCCGCCGACGCTCCGCGCTGCGTGAGCGTGAGGTCGAGCAGACGCGCGGCTTTTTCCGCGTCGTCGAAAAAGAGTTCGTAGAAGTCGCCCATCCGGTAGAACACCAGCGTGCCCGGATGCTCCGCCTTGATGCGCAAATACTGCTGCATCATTGGCGTATGTTGTGCGACGTCGCTGGCCGCTGCGGTTTGAATGCCCATCCTCGGTGTCTTTTGCGTTAGCTGTTCAGGGCGTGAGTTTAACCCGCCGGCGCGGCGAGCGGACCCTAGCCGGATGGCCAACGCACGCTGTCACGCGAATTGCTCAGTCGCCGGCGCAGTCAAGCACAGCAAGCCCGCGCAAGCATCTGCGCCGTCCACGAATGTTTCGCACTCACGCCCACGTCATTCTTCGAGCAGCGCGCGCATATTGGCGCTACGTTCGTTCTGCGCGCTGCGCCTTTTCGCGAGCCACATCATGAATGTAATGAACACGCCGAACACGACGATGATCCATTGCGCCGGCATCTTTGCCGTGAGCAGCAATGCGTACGCGCCGAGCATCAGCAGCACGGCGAGATTCTGGTTGAAGTTCTGCACCGCGATCGAATGGCCGGCGGACAACAGCGTCGCGCCGCGATGCTGAAGTATCGCGTTCATCGGCACGATAAAAAAGCCGGACAGCGCGCCGAGCAGAATCATTAGCGGGTAGGCGAGCAGGATATAGACCGGCGCCACGTACGAGCCGATATGGACGCTGGCGTGTGCGGGGAAAAGATTCTTGTTGTAGAAGGCCATTGCAATCGCCACGGCGCCGGTGAGAATGCCGATCGGCAGCACGCGCAACGAACGGCGCAGCGGGATCAGCACGGCCGCCGCTGCCGCGCCGACGGCAATGCCCAGACCGGTGACACCCTGCATGACGGCTGCCTTCGAGAGCGACAAGCCGAGGTTGACATTGGCCCATTTCAGCACCAGCAATTGCAGCGTCACGGCGCCGCCCCACATCAGCGTCGTCACCCACAGCGCGATCTGCGCGAGCTTGTCGGCCCACAGCACGTTAAAGCAATGATAGAAATCGCCGACGAGTCTCGTCGGCTGCGACAGGCGGTTCGGATAGCGCGCGCCGGTATCGGGAATGAAGATGTTGATGCCGGCGGCGACCGCGTAGGTGAGCATCACGGCGAACATCGCGAGGTCGGCCGACGAACCGATCAGCGGCAAATGCGCGCGCGCGACGAATTTATCGGCGAATGTGCTAATGAGCGCGCCGCCCACCATCGTGCCGACGATGGTCGACAGCACGGTCGCCGATTCGAGCCACGCGTTCGCCTTGACGAGTTTTTCGGCTGGCAGCAGCTCGGTGAGAATGCCGTACTTCGCGGGCGAATATGCGGCCGCGCCGAGGCCGACCACGCCGTAGGCGATCATTGGATGGACGCCCGCGATCATCATTAGACAGCCGCTCGCCTTCAGTGCATTCGAGATGAACATCACGTGCCGCTTTTGCATGGAATCCGCGAACGCGCCGACGAATGGCGCGAGCAACACGTACGAGACGGTGAAGAAGATCTGCAGCAACGGCGTGACCCACGCGGCGGAACGGATCACGGATAACAATGCGATGGCGGCGATCAGCAGGGCATTGTCGGCAAGCGACGAAATGAACTGCGCCGCGATGATTGTGTAGAAGCCTTTTTTCATGAAGCGGATGGGAAGCTGCGCGCGAAGGCTTCGGCGCAGACAAAGGCGCGGACGAGGCGCGTATGCGGGCGCAGCGTGGAACGCGAAATGCAGCCGGCGAGGAAAGCGCGCCGGCGCGGCTTCCCGCTTTGTAGCACGAACGCTCGCACGATGCTGGCGCGCCGACGAAAAAGCGGCAGAGGCCGCTTATCGTGAATGTGTCCGTCGTGATTTTCGCTCGCGCGGCATTGCTTGCGAGTGGTGCGTCACGTTTCCAGTGCGCGTTCTTCGGGCGCCGCGGCCGGACGCGCATGCCGAAGTCAGGCGAGGCCGCGCGGGCTGCCGGAGCGGCGGGGTGTGATCGACCGATGACGCGATCAACCCGTGACGTGATAGACCGATGACCGAGCCCGCCGCGAACCCTTAAGCCGCTTGTTGACGGGTACGGCTGTAGCGCGACAGGATCGGCACCATCTGCGCATAGATCTTCGGATTGCCGGCGACGACTTCGCCGACGTGCAGGAAGTCCGAGTCGCCGGTGTAATTGCCCACGAGACCGCCGGCCTCGGTAATCAACAGACTGCCCGCGGCGACGTCCCACGGATTCAGGCCTTGTTCGAAGAAGCCGTCCATGCGGCCCGCAGCGACGTTCGCCAGATCGAGCGCGGCGGCGCCCGGGCGCCGCAGACCCGCACACGCCTGCGTCATTTCTGCAAACTGGCGGCCATACGCTTCGAGACCGTCGGTTTCGCGGAACGGAAAGCCGGTGCCGATCAGGCCGTCGGCCAGCCGGTCACGCTTGGCGACGCGAATGCGGCGGTCGTTCAGGAACGCGCCGCGGCCACGCGAAGCGGTGAAGAGGTCGTTGCGGGTCGGGTCGTAAATCACGGCCTGGGTCACGATGCCTTTGTGCGCCAGCGCGATCGACACACAGTAGTACGGAAAGCCGTGAATGAAGTTGGTCGTGCCGTCGAGCGGATCGATGATCCACTGGTACTCGGACTCGTTCTCCGACTTGCCGGATTCTTCGGCGAGGATTGCGTGGTCGGGGTAGGCGGTCTCCAGCGTGTCGATGATCGCCGCTTCAGACGCTTTGTCGATCTCCGTGACGAAATCGTTGTGCTGTTTCTTGCTGACCTGAATCAGATCCAGGTCGAGGGACGCGCGGTTGATGATCTGTGCTGCGCGGCGCGCGGCCTTCACAGCGATATTGAGCATGGGATGCATGGACTGATCCTTGTGCCGGGGCAGCACGGCTGCTTGCCGGTAAATGAGCGCTAGGCGCGCGCGAATTGGCGCCCTCGACGAGGCGCGAAAAACAGCACGGAACGCTCGCCCGATACACGACCGGTGCGCATTCCGCCAACGGAGACGAATTGAATAAGAACGAAGCGCCCGCTTCGCCCGTTGCATGCATTGGGCTCGGGGCAGGCGCGAATACCGGTATTTTACCTGAGTCCGGACGTCGCGGCAGCGTTCGGGACGAGGAGGCTTGCGGGCAGGGCTTTGCTACGCACTTCGATACGCGCTTCGATACGAGATGTGACGCGCAATGTGATGCGCGATGTGGCGTGCCATGTCGCGTGCAATTCGGCGCCTTCGCGCGTTGGCGCTACCATACGCGTTCTTTGGCTTGCAAAACTTCATCGTGGATCACACCCATCATTCTTCCGATCCCGCCGTGGCGGACTTGCGCGGCGGCTTCACGTCGACGCGCTTTGTACTCGTCGAGCCGAGCCATCCCGGCAACGTCGGGGCCGCCGCGCGCGCACTCAAAACTATGGGTTTTTCGCGGCTCGTGCTGGTCTCGCCACGCGTGCCGCATGTGCAGAGCGATCCGGAAGCCATCGCAATGGCAAGCGGCGCCGACGACGTGCTCGCTTCGGCCCACGTCGTGCCGACGCTTGCGGATGCGCTCTCCGGCGTGCATTGGTCGATCGCGCTGACCGCGCGGCAGCGCGAATACGGTCCTCCGCAATGGACGCCGCGTGCAGCCGCAAGCCTCGCGCGCGACGAAGCGTTGCACGGCGAGATCGCGCTCGTGTTCGGCAACGAGCGCACGGGCTTGTCGAATGAAGACGTGGAGCGATGCAGCGCGCTCGCGCATATCCCGGCCAATCCGGCCTACAGTTCGCTCAATCTCGCGCAAGCAGTCCAGGTGTTGGCCTACGAGCTGCGCATGATCTATCTGACGAGTTGCGCCGACACCAACGCGCCCGCAATCCGTGCGCCGCAAACGTCGGCCGCATCTGCGGAACCGGCAGGCGCGCGTGCCGCGAGCAATGAAATTGAAAGCATGTTTGCGCACCTCGAAAGCGCGCTCGTCGCGCTCGAGTTTCTCGATCCCGCGAATCCGAAGAAACTGATGTCGCGTTTGCGGCGGCTCTTCGCGCGCTCGGGTCTGGAGCGCGAGGAAGTCAATATCGTGCGTGGCATCGCCAAGCACATCCTGCTCAAGACGGGCCGCAAGGACGACAGCACGCAGTAGCGTGGCGCGCGGTGCGACGACGCAGCAAGTTGGCGGACGCCAGCTAACACGACGACCTTTTGCGCTACATGGACTTCCGGCAGGTTTGCGGGAACCGTCCTACAATCCTCGAAACGTTCAAAGCAAAGCTGCCGGTCTGCTATACGGCGGCCCTGCACGCGTATGGCGTTTCGCGCATGCAGTCTTTCCCCCACAACATAGTCCCTGCCATGTTCACGAGACTTCGCGAAGACATTGCTACGATCCGCGAGCGCGATCCCGCTGCCCGCAGTGCCTGGGAAGTGCTCACGTGTTATCCGGGCTTGCACGCGTTGGTGCTTCACAGGCTCGCGCACGCGTGCTGGCAGGCGCGGCGCCGCTGGCTTGCGCGTTTCATCTCGCAGATGGCGCGCTTCATGACAGGCATCGAAATTCATCCCGGTGCGACGGTGGGGCGGCGCGTGTTCATCGATCACGGGATGGGCGTGGTGATCGGCGAGACTGCACAGATCGGCGACGATTGCACAATCTATCAGGGCGTGACGCTCGGCGGCACGTCACTCACGCGCGGCGCGAAACGGCATCCGACGCTCGATCGCGGCGTGATCGTAGGTGCGGGCTCGAAGGTGCTCGGCGGTTTCACGATCGGCGCGGACGCGAAGATCGGATCGAATGCGGTGGTGACGAAGCCCGTGCCGCCCGGTGGTACGGCTGTGGGCAATCCGGCGCGCGTCATCGTGCCGGCGGCGGCTTCGACTGCTTCCGCGGCTGCCGCGGCGTCTGTCGTTGCGAGCGCGGCGGCCACCGCGGCTGCGAATGTGGCTGCGGATGCGACCGCCAACGGCGGCGCGAGCGCCGCTCGCGATGCCGCAACGAATGAACGCGCTTCTTCGAACGGCACGGCGCGCGAGAGCGGCAAGCTCGCCGTCGAGCGCAGTGCGTTCTGCGCCTACGGCATCACGCCGAATGCGGACGATCCTGTGTCGCTAGCCATTCATGGACTGATCGATCATGCGGCGACGCAAGCCAAACGCATCGACGAAATCGTCATTGCGCTCGAGCATCTCGGCACGAGTCTCGAAGGACTGCAAGGCGCCGACGCAGCGCTGCTCGATTTGCGGCGCTTGTCCGCGGCGATTGCCGGCAAGGTGGATGGGGTGGCAGTGGAGCGCTGATCTTTGAAGCGGTGATGTATCGCGCGCGTGACGCCGCTGCGTGCGGTGCGCGGCGGCGAGGCACGCATGCATCGCACTCAGTCAAGCGGCAACGCCCGAATTCCTTCAGCGTCGATACGCAGATAGCCGCCGCGCCGTTCGCCATGATCGAGGTCCCAGTCGGGCAGCACCCAGCGTATTCCACCCGGCTCGCGATGACGCGCGGGGCGGTGCGTGTGCCCATGAATCATCGTTGCCGCTTTGTACCGTTTGAATAACGCCGCGACGCCTTTTGGCGTCACGTCGTATTTGAGCGAGACAGGCCGCGAGCGGCCGTGCTCGCTTTTCGCGCGCATGTTTTCGGCGAGCGCCTGACGCCACGAATACGGCGACGCGAGGAACAGCATCTGCGCGAGCCGGTTGCGCGCCAATCCCCGGAAGAGCTGGTAACCGCGATCCGCCGTGCACAAGCGGTCGCCATGCGCGAGCGCGATGCGCGTGCCGAATGCGGTGATCACGAATGGATCGGGCAGCCAGATGGCGCCGGCCGCTTTCATGAAGCGCTTGCCGAGCAGAAAATCGCGATTGCCATGCATGATGTAGAGCGCGATGCCGCGCTCGGTCAGCGTGTGCAACAGCGCGGCCATACGCGCGACGAACGGCTCGGCGAGCATGTCGTCACCGATCCAGTATTCGAACAGATCGCCGAGAATGAAAACAGAGTCCGCCTGGTCGGCGGTGACGCGAATGAAGTGTTCGAACGCGGCGACCGTGCGCGGGATCGCCTCGCTCAAATGAATGTCGGAGAGGAACAAAAACGGGCGTGCGGCGTGCGGGCGTTTGCCCTCGCCAGGCACGCCCGCGGCGACGCTTCGCAGCGGCGTTTCTTGCAGCATTGAAGGTGCCTAAGTCTGGTTTTTATAGTCCGGGTCTGGACGTGCCGGCAATCAGTCGACGATCACGGCCTTTTCGATCACGACGTCATCAACCGGCACGTCCTGATGGAAACCCTTCGAACCCGTCTTGACCTTCTTGATCTTCTCGACGATGTCCATGCCTTCGACCACCTTGCCGAACACCGCATAGCCCCAGCCTTGCGGCGTGGGCGACGAGTGATTCAGGAAGTCGTTGTCGTTCACGTTGATGAAGAATTGCGCGGTTGCCGAATGCGGGTCGTTGGTGCGAGCCATCGCGACCGAACCGTTCACGTTCTTCAGACCGTTGTTCGCTTCGTTGTTGATCGGCTCGGCCGTCGGCTTCTGCTTCATGCCGGGTTCGAAGCCGCCGCCCTGAATCATGAAGCCGTCGATCACGCGGTGGAACACCGTGTTGTCATAGTGACCGGCCTTCACGTAGTTGAGGAAGTTTTCAACCGACTTCGGCGCCTTCTCGGCGTCCAGTTCGAGTTTGATGACGCCGTGGTTCGTATGCAGTTCAACCATGATGGAATCCTTTGATGAACGGGTGGGTGGAAGAGGCGCGGTGAGCCGTCGTGCTGCATTTGAATGCGGTTGATGCGGGCCGCGCCGGGCGTGGATCTGACGCTTGGGTACGAGCGTTCCGTGTTCCGTTACTGCACTGTTACCGTTACTTGCTGCTGACGACGCTAGCCGATTCGATCACGATCGGCTTTTGCGGCACGTCGCCCATCGGGCCGCGCGTGGTGGTCGGAGCGCCTTCGATTTTCTTCACGACGTCCATGCCGCTCGTGACCTTGCCGAATACCGCGTAGCCATTGCCATCCGGATTCGGATAGTCGAGGCCGGCGTTGTCTACCGTGTTGATGAAGAACTGCGCGGTGGCCGAGTTGGGGTCGCTGGTGCGCGCCATCGCAAGCGTGCCCGCCATGTTCTTCAGACCGTTGCGGCTTTCGAGCGGAATGGGCGCGCGCGTGGGCTTCTCAGCGAAGCTCTGCGTATAACCGCCGCCCTGAATCATGAAGCCGCGAATCACGCGATGAAAGATCGTGCCGCTGTACTGACCGGACTTCACATAGTCGAGAAAGTTGGCGACTGTCTTAGGCGCTTTCTCAGGATACAACTCGACGCGAATATTGCCTTCCGACGTCTTGAGGAGGACGGACGGATGCGCGGCTTGCGAACCGGACTGCGCAGACGCGGGTGCGTTTGCGATCAGGGCGGCGCTGCCGAGCGCCAACATCAACCATTTCATGAAGATCCTCAGGGTTGGAAAAAACGTATAGCCGCAAGCGGGCGGCTTTATTGCGAAGGCGCCATGTAAGGCGGCATGGCGAGCGAGCCGTTTGCGCCGCCGTACTGGAAGCTCGGCGTTTGCGTCATGTTCGCAGTGGCGCGGTCCGTATAGTTCTCTTGCACCGCAGCGGCTTTTCTAGTCGACTTGCCCGTTTTTGGCGGCGACACGATCTTCTGGATGTCGGCGATGCGCTGCGTGGTCGTGGCGCTTGCCTTGCCCAGGCTCTGCGCGCGGCGGTACGCTTCGTTGGCCATGCGCAAATACAGGTCGCCCAGGTTCTCGTAAGCGAGACCGTAGCCTGGATTGACCTTGGTCGCGGTTTCGAGCGCCGCGCGTGCTTCCACATAACGGCCGTGCTTCGCGTACAGCGCGGCAAGATTGTTATACGGTTCGGGCAGCTCGGGATACAGCTGCGTGAGTTCGGTGAATGCGGTAATCGCTTCGTCGTCGCGGTTCAGATGCGCGAGCACCGTGGCGCGCTTGAACTTCGCCTGCGCGTCGCGCGGGTTCGAAGCGATGCGCGCATCGAGTTGCGTGAGCGAGGCTTGCCAGTCTTTCTGCGCGATCGACGCGTCGATTTCGGGCGTGTTGTCGCGCACTGCGGGGCCTTGCGGCATGGTCGGCGATTTCTGCGCGAACGCCGCGGTGCCAGGCAGAATGCCGAGGGCGACAGCCACGGCGACGCGTAACGTAAAGGCGCGCGCGAGGCCGCCAGCAATGTTACGCGCAATGCCACGGCGAGCGCCGCGTATGGGGCGCTCGAAGGCCGTCGCGGCGAGGGTCGCAGCGCTGCGCGCGCGGCCGCTGGAAGGTTTCATAGGCTCGGGTCTGGATGTTATACTCCGAGCCATTCTAACAAAAGGTCTGCGCGTTCCGTCGAACCGCCGGCTGTCTTTTCGCCACTCGTGGTCGTCTCCGCCTTGATAGCAGTCTGACCGCCGCACCAGATGCACCGGTTTGCTGCTGTGCGTGTTTCAACAGTCAGGCAACAGCCGGACACAGTCGGGTACTCAAGCAAGGGCCGAACAAGGGCCAGGCAAGAGCCAAGCAGCAGCCCGGCAAAAGTCAGGTCATAGTCAGGCAACAGTTCGTCCCCGCCGTCTTGTATTCGGGGGGCGGCACGCACGAAACACATTGCGGATTTCTTTCGGCCCACGCACCGTTCTCTATGGAATCACTGCGCATCTACAACACGCTCGCGCGTGACAAGCAAACTTTCGTGCCCCTGCAAGCAGGCGTCGTGCGGATGTACGTCTGCGGGATGACCGTGTACGACTATTGTCACGTCGGTCATGCGCGTGTGATGGTCGTGTTCGACATCGTGCAGCGGTGGCTGCGCACGCTCGGCTACCAGGTGACGTACGTGCGCAATATCACGGACATCGACGACAAGATCATTCGCCGCGCCGTCGAGAACGGCGAGACGATCAAGTCGCTGACCGATCGCTTCATCAACGCATTGCATGAAGACGCGGACGCGCTCGGCATCGAGCGGCCCGACATCGAGCCGCGCGCAACCGACTTCATTCCTCAGATGCTCGGCATGATCGAGAAGCTCGAAGCGAACGGCTACGCGTATCAGGCGAGCGACGGCGACGTGAATTACACGGTGCGTAAGTTCGCGGGCTACGGCAAGCTCTCCGGCAAGTCACTGGAAGATTTGCGCGCGGGCGAGCGCGTGGCCGCGAACGACGCGAAAGAAGACCCGCTCGACTTCGTACTGTGGAAGCAGTCGAAGGCCGGCGAACCCGCCGACATCGGCTGGGATTCGAAGTATGGGCGCGGCCGTCCCGGTTGGCATATCGAATGCTCGGCTATGGGCTGCACGTTGCTCGGCGATCAGTTCGACATTCATGGCGGCGGGCAGGACTTGCAGTTTCCGCACCACGAAAACGAAATCGCGCAAAGCGAAGCTGCTACCGGTCAAACCTTCGTGAATTACTGGATGCACAACGGCTACGTGCAGATCGACAATGAGAAGATGTCGAAGTCGTTGAATAATTTCTTTACGATTCGCGAAGTATTGGAGCAGTACGATGCCGAGGTCGTGCGTTTTTTCATCGCACGTGCGCATTACCGTTCGCCGCTGAATTACAGCGACGTGCATATCGACGACGCCCGCAACGCCCTCGGCCGTTTGTACACCGCGCTGAAGGACGTCACCCCGGACGGCGCCGCGCTCGACTGGAACGAAGCGCATGCGCAGCGTTTCCAGGCAGCGATGAACGACGACTTCAACACGCCGGTTGCAGTGTCGGTGTTGTTCGAGTTGGCAACTGAAGTGAACCGCACGCGCGACCCTGCGCTGGCCCGTCAACTGCGCTCGCTCGGCGCGGTGCTCGGGTTGCTCGGGCGCGAACCGCGTGCATACCTGCAGCAGGCAGCGGGCGCAGCGGTACAAGGCGCGCTCGAGCCCGCGGCGATCGAAGCGAAGATCGCAGAGCGCGTGGCCGCCAAGCAGGCGAAAGACTATGCGGCAGCAGACCGGATCCGGGCCGAATTGCTCGAGGCCGGCGTTGCACTTGAAGACAAACCCGGCGGGTTGACCGAGTGGCGGCGCGTGTGAGCGCACCTCGTACTTCCCTCTGAACGACTCGCCAGGCAGGAGGCAGGATGGCAACGGCCACGAAGACGCCGGCTAAACGAGCCGCGTCTCAAACAAACGCAGCAGCCGCGGCAAAGTCGACTCGAACGTCGGCTCGCACGGCAGGCGGCGCTGTAAAGGCAGCATCGTCGAAAGGCGCGGGGGCGGCGGCAAAGACCGCGGCTGGCGCGTCGAAAAAGACCGCGGTCAAACGTGCGCTTAACGGCTCGTCCGCACACGCGCCGGCGCCTTCGCCGAATACGAGGCGTACAAAGGTGTCGTCCGCGAGAACGGCGCGTGCAAAGGCCAGCAACGGCGCATTGCCCGCCGAACTCGCCGGCGACGTGCAGGAACTCGCGCGCGTCGCAAAGGTGCAAGAGGGCGAAGGAGCCGAGATCGTGCGCAAGACGCGTGCGTCGTCTTCGGCTGGCGGCGAAGCGGCGAGCGCAAGCGAAGTCGCGGTGCCGGTGCAGATCGGCGGCCTTGCGCCTGAAGTCGCGCGCCCGGACTACTGGGACAAAGCGTGCGCCGACCTCGTCAAGCGCGATCGCATTCTGAAGAAGCTGATTCCGAAGTTTGGTCCGGTGCATCTGCTAAGCCGCGGCGATCCGTTTGTCACGCTCGCGCGCTCGGTCGTCGGCCAACAGATTTCGGTGGCATCGGCGCAGGCCGTGTGGGCGAAAGTCGCGGCCGCATGTCCGAAGCTCGTGCCGCAACAGTTCATCAAGCTGGGCCAGGAAAAGCTGACAGCTTGCGGCTTGTCGAGGCGCAAGGCGGAGTACGTGCTCGATCTCGCGCAGCATTTCGTATCGGGTGCATTGCACGTCGGCAAGTGGCGATCGATGGAAGACGAGGCGGTGATCGCCGAGCTCACGCAGATCCGCGGCATCGGCCGCTGGACGGCGGAGATGTTCCTGATCTTTAACCTGTCGCGTCCCGATGTGCTGCCGCTCGACGACCTCGGTCTGATCCGCGCAATCAGCGTCAATTATTTTAGCGGCGAGCCGGTCACGCGCAGTGAAGCGCGCGAGGTCGCCGCGAACTGGGAGCCGTGGCGCACGGTCGCCACCTGGTACATGTGGCGTAGTCTCGACCCGTTGCCGGTCGACTACTGAAGCAACAAGAAGCGACGCCGCCTCGCAGCTATCAATTGTTAGATTCTGATAGTTGCGAAGTGGTTTAGACATCGGCGAGCGCGGTTAGAATACGCGCTGCCGGTAAGTCCAAGGATTAAAACCAATGAAGACCACCTTTCTGGATTTCGAACAGCCGATCGCTGAACTCGAAGCGAAGATCGAAGAATTGCGCTTCGTGCAGGACGATTCGGCCGTCGATATTTCGGAAGAGATCGAGCGGCTGTCCAAGAAAAGCCAGCAACTCACGAAAGATCTGTATGCGAACCTCACGCCGTGGCAGGTTTCGCAAATCGCCCGTCATCCGCAGCGCCCGTACACGTTCGACTACGTGAACGAGCTCTTCACCGATTTCCACGAACTGCACGGCGACCGCAACTATGCGGACGACCTGTCGATCGTCGGCGGCCTCGCGCGTTTCAATGGCCAGGCCTGCATGGTGATCGGTCATCAGAAGGGCCGCGACACGAAGGAACGCGCGCTGCGCAACTTCGGCATGCCGCGTCCGGAAGGCTATCGCAAGGCCGAGCGTCTGATGCGTCTCGCCGAGAAATTCAGCCTGCCGATCTTCACCTTCATCGACACGCCGGGCGCGTATCCTGGCATCGGTGCAGAAGAGCGCGGGCAGTCGGAAGCCATCGGCCGCAATCTGTATGTGATGGCCGAACTGAAAACGCCGCTGATCGCAACGATCATCGGCGAGGGCGGTTCGGGCGGCGCGCTTGCCATCGCGGTCGGCGACAGCGTCCTCATGCTGCAATTCTCGACCTATTCGGTGATTTCTCCGGAAGGTTGCGCGTCGATTCTGTGGAAGAGTGCTGCGAAAGCGCCGGAAGCAGCGGAAGCGCTGGGCCTCACCGCGCATCGTCTGAAGGCGCTGGGTCTGATCGACAAGATCGTCAACGAGCCGCTCGGCGGCGCCCATCGCGACCCGAAGGGCATGGCGGCCATGCTGCGCCGCGCGCTCGCCGATTCGCTGCGGCAGTTCCAGGGCATGAGCATCAACGACCTGCGTCAACGCCGTTTCGAACGCCTGATGTCCTACGGCAAGTTCAAGGAGACGACGCCGGGCGCCTAAGCCCGTGCGCGTTCTCTTTCGTCCATCGGCGCACAACGCGTTAATACTGCGCTAGCAACGTGACTTCCACTGCCGAATCGCCCGCCGACCGCCTCGTTCTCGAGGCGGTCGGCGTTGCGCTTGCCGCGCTGCCTTTCGATGCCCGGATTGCGGTGGCGTTCAGCGGCGGCGTCGATTCCAGCGTGCTGCTCGATGCGGCGGTGCGTGTCGCCGGCGCTTCGCGTTGCGTGGCGCTTCATGTTCACCACGGACTGAGCGCGAACGCCGATGCATGGCTCGCGCATTGCGAGGCGTTCGCGCGGGAACGCGGCGTCGAATTCGCGGCGCGGCGCGTCGAGGTGTCGCGCGATGCGGGTGTGAGCGTCGAGGCGGCCGCGCGCGACGCGCGTTATCGTGCGTTGGATGCGCTTTGCGCAGAGCGCGGCCTGCATTCGCTATGGCTCGCGCAGCACGCGGACGATCAGGCGGAAACGGTGTTGCTGCAACTGCTGCGCGGCGCGGGGCTCGCGGGTCTGGCGGCAATGGCGCCGGAGTTTTCGCCTCTGGGTGCAGCGGCGGCGCGCGTGCGACCTTTGCTTCATCTGCTGCGTGCGCAACTCGAACGGTATGCGAGCGGACGGCATCTGCGCTGGATCGACGACGAATCGAACGCGGACACGCGCTATGCACGCAATGCGCTGCGCCATGAAGTCACGCCCGCCTTGGCCGTGCATTTTCCTGGTTTTCGCGATGCCCTTGCGCGCACCGCATCGCATGCCGCATCAGCGCAACGTTTGCTCGACGACCTCGCACGTATCGACCTCGACATGGTGTCGCGCGACGACGGGCGTGCACTCTCGCATGACGCACTTATCGCCCTCGACGACGATCGCGCGCTCAACCTGCTGCGTTACTGGATGCGCTTGCAAGGCTTTGTCGCTGCGTCCACAGCACGGCTTGGCGACGCGCTGCGTCAACTGCGCGAAGTGGGCGCGGGCGGCGACGGGCATCGCTTGCGTATCGATCATGCAGGGCATGCATTGCGCAGCTATCGGGGACTCGTGTATTGGGAAGCGGGCGATAGCAGCGATCCCGCCGACGAGTCCGCACTCGTCGAACGCGAAATCAGCGAACTCGCCTGGCACGGCGAAGCGACGTGGCGTTTGCCGCAATGGCGCGGCACGTTTGTCTTCGAATCGATCGACGCCGCGGCCTCGACTGCCGCGGCGCATCGCGATGCGATTCCCATCAGCGTATTCCAGCGTGCATTGCTAAGCGCACGTTCGCGCAGCGGCGGCGAGCGCATGCGCATAAGCGACGCGCCTGGTGCGCCCAGTCGAACGCTGAAGAACCTGTTCCAGGAACGCGGCATTCCCGCGTGGAAGCGCGACGTGCCGCTGCTCTACATCGGCGACGAACTGCTGTTCGTTCCGTTGCTCGGCGTGAATCGCGCAGTGTTGCCTGCACATGTGTCGCCGGGTGAGTCCTGCGTGACGATCGTCTGGCGCGAGGACTTGCTGATCGCGTGACCGGCCGGTCGGACGCGCGGTATCACGCCGTGAACCTTGGAATTGGCGCGAGGAAGGGCACAAGCAAGGCCGCTAACATCGGTGCGGATGCGCGCCGGCCAAGGCTTTGCCAGCCACGTCGCAAGCCTCGCCACGGCCTTTGCGGCTTGTCTTTTTGCGCCTGATCGGGTACGTTAACTTGTTTGCCCGGCCCGCTTTTGCCCTCGCTTTTGTCGGTTTTCCGATCGTGATCCGAATTTTCCGGTAAGCCATTAGCGATCAATCACGGGCAAATCCGCGCGTGCTGCACGCGCGCTGCATCTACGCCGCCACACACTTTGCCGCCGTTCACGAGACGTTGCGCCCCTGTGCTTTTGTGCGGTCGTCGCCAGCGCCAGCGCGGTTTCTCCTCCAGTTCAGAACGACAATGGCACTCATCGTACATAAATACGGCGGCACTTCGATGGGCTCCGTCGAGCGCATCAAGAACGTCGCCAAGCGCGTCGCGAAATGGCATAAAGCCGGCCACAAGATGGTTGTCGTGCCGTCGGCAATGTCCGGCGAAACGAACCGCCTGCTCAGCCTTGCAAAAGAGATCACGACCCAGGCCAGCCCGCGCGAACTCGACATGATCGCGGCCACCGGCGAGCAGGTTAGCTCGGGTCTGCTCGCCATCGCGCTGCAGGAAGCCGGCGTCGACGCGGTCAGCTATGCCGGCTGGCAAGTGCCGGTCAAGACAGACAGCGCGTTCACGAAAGCGCGCATCAGCGAGATCGACGGCGAGCGCGTTCTGCGCGATCTCGATGCGGGCAAGGTGGTCGTGATCACGGGCTTCCAGGGTATCGACCCGGACGGCAACATCACCACGCTCGGCCGCGGCGGTTCCGACACCTCGGCGGTCGCGGTCGCGGCTGCGTTGAAGGCCGACGAGTGCCTGATCTATACGGACGTCGACGGCGTGTACACGACGGACCCGCGCGTGGTGGAAGAAGCGCGCCGGCTCGATCGCGTGACGTTCGAAGAAATGCTGGAAATGGCAAGCCTGGGTTCGAAGGTGCTGCAGATCCGCTCGGTGGAATTCGCCGGCAAATATCAGGTGAAGACGCGCGTGCTGTCGAGCCTGACCGATCCGCTCATCCCGCTCGACGCTGAAATGAAGTCGGGCACCCTGATTACTTTTGAAGAAGACGAGACCATGGAAAAAGCAGTCATCTCGGGCATCGCGTTTCAGCGCGACGAAGCTCGCATCGCCGTGATGGGCGTGCCCGACAAGCCGGGCATCGCGTATCAGATTCTCGGCCCGGTGGCGGACGCGAATATCGACGTGGACATGATCATCCAGAACCAGAGCGTGGAAGGCAAAACGGCTTTCACGTTCACCGTGGGTCGCGGCGATTACCAGCGCGCTATGGACATTCTCACGAACCAGGTGAAGGGTCATGTTCAGGCCGAACAGGTGCTGGGCGATCCGAAGGTGTCGAAGGTGTCGGTGGTCGGCGTGGGCATGCGGTCGCACGTGGGTATCGCGAGCACGATGTTCCGCACGCTGTCGGAAGAGGGCATCAATATCCAGATGATCTCGACCTCCGAAATCAAGATTTCGGTGTTGATCGACGAGAAGTATATGGAGCTCGCGGTGCGCGCGCTGCACAAGGCTTTCGAACTCGATCAGCAGGCGTAATTCGATGCAAACGGCGGGGCATAGAGGAGCGTCCCGTTCGTTGAGGTCCGTTTGCGCGGTCGCGTGAAAAAAGTCCTCATTCAATGACGATATTGGCACAAAAACCGTTCGTCGGACATTGACCTTGGCGGTTCGGCCCGCTATTATCTTGGCTTCGTCGCGCTGACTCCCTGCGCGACCGAAAGTTTGGGAGACGTGGCCGAGAGGTCGAAGGCACTCCCCTGCTAAGGGAGCATCTGGGCCAAAACCTGGATCGAGGGTTCGAATCCCTCCGTCTCCGCCAGTGATGGTGGCAAAACCCCGTAAGTCGAAAGATTTACGGGGTTTTTGTTTTCTCGGCCACACAATGCGACTACCAGATGGCAAACACATGTGTGCGCTATCTGACGAGTTTATGAACCTGCCCACCAAGGAGCGCGCCGTGCACGAAGTCCCTCTCCACCTGTTCGCCGATGCGCAGTTTGCGAGCCCTTATGCGATGTCAGTATTCGTGGCTCTCGAGGAAAAACGCTTGCCGTTCGCATTGTCGACCCTGGATCTGGACAGCGGCGCGAATCATGAAGCGAGCTATGCAGCAAAGTCGTTGACGCAACGCGTACCCACGTTAGTACATGGAGACTTCGCTTTATCGGAGTCGTCGGCAATCACCGAATACCTCGACGACGTATTTCCCGAAACGCCTCTGTACCCTCAAGACCGACAGCTTCGCGCGAGAGCGCGCCAGCTGCAAGCCTGGCTTCGGAGCGATCTGTTGCCGATCCGGCAGGAGTGCTCAACGGAAGTCGTGTTCTACGCACGACGAGGAGCGCCGCTCAGTTCTGCGGCCGAAGCAGCGGCCCAGAAACTCTATTCCGCAGCCGACGCTTTACTGGCGCAAAACTCCGCGAACCTTTTCGACGAGTGGTGCATCGCCGACACGGACCTTGCTTTAATGCTGAATCGGCTGATCCTGAATGGCGATCCCGTATCGACCAGATTAGTGGACTACGCTGCGTATCAGTGGAAGAGACCCGCCGTACAGCGGTGGCTTGAACTGAACCGTCCTCCGCTGTGAAACGTGAAGTCCCGGACAAACGCGGTGTGTCGCGCGTGCCTCCGTGCCATGCGGGCGCGAACGGAGCACAATAAACAACCCACGGGCGCCTGCGTCGCAGGTGTGAAGGTTCGCATCACTCGCCAGCGGATGGTCGGAGAAATCGCCCGACCCAGTGGCGCGGACATAGCAGCCGGAGTAACGCCCGGCCGCCCGTGGCAGCTTCGAGGCCGAGCGTCGTTAGAGCCGCCCGAACCTTCGCGCCACGGACCGCTTCCGCCGAAGCGCCGCATGTTCAACGTGACGCCACAAGAGACAAACGAGCTTGCATGCACCGCGGGTTTGCAGGCCGTGCTCCACACCGTTACCTTCTTTCGATCGCAACTTGCGAACAGGAAGAGCGGAGTCATAGACGCGACTAGCCTTCGAGAAACGCCCTCGTATCAGGCATAGATGATCTCAGTACCGCTGTCCGTGAGCCACTTTGCAAACTCGCTTCCGAGGCCCTCGTCCGTGACGAGGTAGTCGATCCGGTCCATCGCTCCGAATGCGGCGAACTCGCGTTTGCCAAACTTCGTCGAGTCGGCCAGCAGATAGACGGTGCGGGCCGCATCGATCATCGCGCGCTTGACATGCAGGTCGATGAAATCCGGATACGAAATTCCAGACTGCATCGACACGCCGCCTGCGGCAAGGAACAGCTTGTCGACGAACATGCCCTCGAAGAAAGTCGATGCCTTTTCTCCGGAGACAGCGATGGTCTCCGGCTTGAAGATGCCACCCGTCAACATGACCTGGTTGGTTGGCTCGGCGCCCAGAAGAATGGCGATATTCAGCGCATTGGTCACGATACGCAGGTTCTTGCGCTCCGTCAGGTTCCAGGCCAACTCCGTGGTGGTTGCGCCGCAATCGAGAATGACGGAATCGCCGTTTTGGATCAGGCTCGCGGCCTTCCGCCCAATCAGCGCTTTCTGCTCGCTTGTCGGAAGGATCTTCGCCTCGTAGCTGCGCTGAGCGGCCTGCGGCTGCGCGCTCTTGAGCCGCACGTTGCCATGCACTCGCTCGACGCGCCCGAGCCGTTGCAGTTCGTCAATGTCCTTGCGAATGGTCGGCATCGACACGCCGAATTCACTCGAAAGCTCCGAAAGCTTCACGAGCTTGTCCGCTTGCACTTTTTCGAAAATTTTTTCTGTTCTGGTTCGTTGATCCATTTGCGTTCCCCGCGAACCGCCCCTGCGAGCGTCGCCATTACACCGTCGTATTCTGCCTGATTCGGCCCTCGCATAGCTCAGTCTAAGTGTTTTCCCTCTTTCATTCTATTTCTCTTTGACTTTCGATAGAAAGTAAAAGAAACTAAATAACAAGCAAACAGGAAGTTCGGGAGCAGGGAATGGAAAACCCCTTCAAGCAGTCAGGCGAGGTACTGCACCGGCGGGCGCAGGAAATCCGCAAGAAGATTTGCGTGATGAATGCAGCGGCCAGAAGCGGCCACACCGGTGGCGACATGTCGGAGGCGGACATTCTCGCAGCGCTTTACTTTCATGTGCTTCGCTATGAAATCGGTCAGCAAAACACCGTTCGCTGGCATGACGAGTTCGTGCTGAGCAAAGGCCACGGCGTGGGCGGCCTCTACTCGTGCTTCGCCGAACTGGGGTGGCTGCACGACGAGGAACTGCTGACTTACCTGAAGGACGATTCGCGACTTCCGGGCCATCCGGTGCGGCAAAAGCTGCCGGGGTGGATCACCGTCAACACCGGCGGACTGGGCCACGGGCTGCCGATCGCAGCCGGCCTCGCAATGGCCAAGCAACGCCATGCCGCGCAAACCGGGGGATCGACGGGACGCATATTCGTGCTGACCGGCGACGGCGAACTGGAGGAAGGTTCGAACTGGGAAGCGGCGATGGCCGCCGCGCATTTCGAATTGTCCAACCTGGTTGTCATCGTGGATCGCAACCGTCTGCAACTGGCCGACTTCACCCACAACATCATGGATCTCGACCCGCTGGACGAAAAATTCCGCGCTTTCGGTTTCGAGGTCCATGACGTGAACGGGAACCAGGCAGATGCAATATGGAAACTGATAGAAAGCCTCGACTACGAAAACAGAAAGCCGAAGGTGGTAATCGCCCACACGATCAAAGGGCGCGGCGTGTCGTTCATGGAGAACGTACCCGCGTGGCATCACAAGTTTCCCGACGAGAATCAGTTGCAGCAGGCGTTGAAGGAGCTGGACCATGCGTGAGTACGCCGATTTGCGCGATGGCGCAGTGAGCGCGCTGGGCCGGCTCACGGCCGCCGGCGAGGACATCATCGTGATGGTGGCGGACTCCACCTCCACCTCGAAGATCGGTCCGTTCCTCGAAAGGTATCCTGACCGGGTCATCAATGTGGGCATCGCCGAGCAGAACATGGTCGGCATGGCAGCCGGGCTCGCGCTCGGCGGTCACATCGTCTTCACGGCTAATGCGGCGCCGTTTCTCGTCGGACGTGCGAACGAGCAGGTCAAGAACGACGTCTGTTATAGCGCGACGAATGTGAAGATGCTCGGGCTCAATGCGGGCGTCGCGTATGGCCCGCTTGCGTCGACCCATCATGCAATCGACGACATCTCGATCATGAGCGGCTTCGGCAACGTACAGATCTTCGCGCCGTGCGACGAGGTCGAGGCGGCTCAGATGATCGATTACGCGGCGGCAGTCGATGGTCCTGTGTATATCCGCCTCGACAACGCAAAGTTTCCGGTGGTTCACGACGCTGCGTACCGCTTCGCGCCTGGCCGGCCCGATGTGCTGATCGAAGGCAGCAAGGTCGCCGTCATCGCGCTTGGCTCCGTCGTCGGCGAGGCACTCGACGCATGTGAACTGCTGCAAAAGGAAGGCGGCATCAACCCGACGCTCGTCAATCTGTCCTCGCTGCGGCCGCTCGATCACGGCGCGCTCGCTGCGATCGTCGAGCGGCACGAGGCAATTGTCACCGTGGAGGAGCATTCGTTGCACGGCGGCATCGGCGCCACGGTTGCAGTGCTGATGGCGCGGCGCGGGATCGCGCGTCCTCTGACGATGCTCGGCGTGACCGAGGGCGAGTTCGCTCATTACGGCACGCGCAAGGGCATTCGCCGCCATTACGGAATCGACGCTGCGGGCATTGCCGAAACCGTTCGCGCGCAGTGCGCACGCTAGAAGTCCAAGACGAGTTCCAGGAGACAAACAATGGGCATTCAATACGACATGTCGTTGCGCCACGGCGTCGATTTCGACTTTCGACTCGACGGCAAGATTGCAGTCGTGACCGGTGGTCTCGGCGGCATCGCAATGGCGACCAACGCGGCGCTCATCGCGAAGGGCGCACGCGTCGCCATTCTTTACCCGAGCTTCGAGGAGCCGCGAGTCCAGGCAGCGATCGACGAATTGGGCGCAGCCAACGCGAAGGCGTTTTCTTGCGACGTCGCTAACGAAGCCGACGTAGAGCGGGCTATCGGCGCGGCGCATGAGCACTTCGGCGACCTTCATCTGCTCGTGAATGCCGCCGGCTGCATCACCCTAACGCCGGCCGAGGACATCGGTTACGACGAGTGGCAAAAGCAGATCGGCGTCAATCTGACCGGTCCGTTTCTGTGCTCGAAGCACTTTGCCCGCCATGTACTCGCGAGCGGTCACGGCGGCAAGATCGTCAACATCGCGTCGCAGGCCGCGACCGTCGCCATCGATCAACACTGCGCGTACACGTCGGCCAAGGCCGGTCTGATCGGCATGACAAAGGTGCTCGCGAAGGAATGGGCTCGCCGCGGCATTACCGTGAACACCGTGTCGCCCACTGTAGTGCTGACCCCGATGGGCGCGGCGGCGTGGGAGGGCGAAAAGGGTGAGGCGATGAAGAAGCTCATTCCCGTCGGCCGCTTTGCGTATACCGACGAAATCGCCGCAGCCATTCTGTTCCTGTTGTCGAACGGCGCCGACATGATCACGGGCGCCGACATCATGATCGATGGAGGTTACACCATCTGCTGAAGCGTCGTTACCCGCGGTCGCTTGCAGGCCGCATTATCGAAAAGAAATTCAATCGGAGACAAACATGTACAAAAAGCTTGCCGTTGCGACCGCCGTGACTGCGTCGTTGGTGACTGCCATGCAACCCGTCGACGCCGATGCCGCGAGCAAAGGCACCATCGCAATTCTCGTCAACGCGCTGGACAACCCATACTACGCGGCCGAGGCAAAAGGCGCAGACGCGGAAGCGAAAAAGCTGGGTTACGACACGATCGTTCTATCCCACGGCGAGGACGTCAACAAGCAGAACGAACTCGTGAATCTGGTAATCGGCAAAGGCGTGAAGGGCATTGTTCTCGACAATGCCGATTCGAACAGCAGCGTCGCAACGGTGCGTACAGCACAGGAAAAGAAAGTACCTGTGGTGCTGATCAATCGCGAGATTCCGAAAGACGGCATTGCTATCGCGCAGTTGAGCCACAATAATCTGCAAGCCGGCACCGAAGTCGCGCAGCGTTTCGTCGAGGCTATCGGCGAGAAAGGCGAGTATGTCGAACTGACCTGCAATCTCGCGGACAAGAACTGCGTCACGCGCTCGCAGGCTTTCCATCAGGTGCTGGACCAGTATCCCGATCTGAAGATGGTTGCGCGTCAGGATGCGAAGGGCGCGCTGTTGCCGGGCAAGCAGGCGATGGATTCGATCCTGCAGGAACACTCGCACATCAAGGGCGTGATCTGCGGCAACGGGCCGGTCGCGCTCGGCGCGATTGCTTCGCTTGAATCGGCAGGGCGCAAGGATGTCGTCGTGATGGGCATTGACGGAAGCAATGACGAACGCGACTCGCTGCTGCAAGGCAAGCTGAAAGCAAGTGTGATGTTGCAGGCGCAAGGCATCGCCATTCACGGTGTCGATCTGCTCGACAAATACATCACGACCGGCAAGACGGGCGAACCGGAACGCCAGCTTACGCGCGGCATTCTGATCACCAAAGATAACGCTTCCAAAGTGAAGGATTTCTACTACACCAAGTAGTACATGGTCGGTGTCGCGCGGGTGCGGCTCACGCTGCACCTGTAGAAGTCCTGTCAAGTGAGGTTATCATGGTTCATTCCATTTCCGCTGCCCGGTTCGCGCTCGCGGCATTGGCTGTTGCGTCGCTCGCCGCGTGCCACGTCGTGACGGATACAGAGCTGGCCGAGATTCGCAGTCAGGGCCAGCACCACGGCCCCGATGCAGCCAGATTGTTCAATGAACAGCTGATTCCCTACGCCGATAAGAACGCCAAACCGGCCGCCCAGGTCATCGGCGCGCTCAACCAGAATTTCGACGACGCTTGCAAGCAGTACGGCTTTCGTCAGAGCACGGCGTTCCCTTGCAATTTCTGGATTCGCGTGCAGGGAAAAGTCACGCGTATCGACAGCGCGTCGCGCGTGGGCAAGGCATACGTCGACGTAGGTCAGGCTGCGGGCGCAGAGCCGGTTCAGGTGGTTCTCGAAACAGGGCCGGTCGTGGTTGGCACAGGCGTGCGTGACGGCTTTCCCGGCATCAAGTACAGCGACTTCGACGACCAGACGCGCTTCGCCGCTTTCGGGCAGGAGATCAATAAGCTCGTGGTGGCGCGTGCGCAGCAATCGCTGAAACTGAAGATAGGCGAGACCGTCGACGTGGCCGCCGTCTATAGCAGCTGGAGCGAGCCGACGGGCGAAATCCGCGCGATACCGGTGGCCTGGAAATGAACCAGCCCGCAACCATGAACCCGGCCAGTGTGATCGAAACGCGAGGCCTGTCGAAGATTTATCCGGGCACAGCCGCGCTCGTCGACGTCGATTACACAGTGCGCCGCGGCAAGGTGAACGTGCTGATCGGCGAAAACGGCGCGGGCAAATCGACGCTGATGAAACTGCTTGCCGGCGCCGAAACGGCGACCTCCGGCGAGATCCTGATCGACGGCAAACCCGCTCACATCACCGACGTGCGCAGCGCCGAACGTTATGGCGTCGGCATCATCTTTCAGGAGCTCAATCTCTTTCCTGACATGACGGTTGCCGAAAACATCTTTGCCGGTAATGAGCTCACGAGTGGCGGAGTGATTCGTAGCAAGGACGAAAACCATCAGGCCAAAGTACTGCTCAACCGCCTGCAGATTCCGATCGAACCGCGCGCGCGCGTGGGAGACCTGTACGTCGGACAGCAGCAACTCGTTGAAATTGCCAAGGCGCTGTCCAAGCACATCAAGGTGCTGATCATGGACGAGCCGACGTCTGCGCTGTCGAAGACCGAGGTCGAAATTCTCTTCAAGATCATCCGCCAGCTGAAGGACGAGGGCGTGACCGTCATCTACATTTCGCACCGGCTCGAAGAGATCATGGCGATCGGGGACTGCATCACCGTGTTGCGTAACGGCCGGCTCGTTGCGGAGGACGACGTAGCGAACATCGACATACCGTGGATCATCGAAGCGATGGTCGGGTCGTCGAAGAAACGCTTCGCGTTCGAACAGCATGCAGTGGGAGCCGAAGTACTGAAGGTGAAGGATCTCGCGCTCAAGCGCTCGAATGGAATCTACGCCGTCGATCACGTGTCGTTTTCCGTCAGGGCGGGCGAGGTCATCGGCATTTACGGTCTGATGGGCGCGGGCCGAACCGAGCTGCTCGAATCGTTGCTTGGCGCACAGCCGCTTGCGCTCGGCGAGATCGAGCTGGCCGGCAAGGCCATCGAAGATCTGCCGATCCCGAGGCGTATCGAAGCCGGCATTGCGCTAGTACCCGAGGACCGGCAAAAGCAAGGCATGGTGCAACTCATGTCGATTCTCGAGAACATGACTTTATCGAGCCTCGGCAAGTTCGTTCGGCGCTTTTCGTTCGGCGCGCTCACTCGTGAAAAACAGGTGGAAGCGGCCAACGACATCGTCAGGCGTCTTGCGATCAAGGCCGCCTCGGTCGATGCGCCGATTATGTCGCTATCGGGCGGCAACATGCAGAAGGTCGTGATCGGCAAGGCTTTGCTGACGGCGCCGAAAGTACTGTTGATGGATGAGCCGACGCGCGGCATCGACGTCGGCGCAAAGGAAGACGTCTACAAGACGATTAGCCTGCTCGCGAGTTCAGGCATTGCGGTCATCTACGCGACGTCCGAACTGGATGAAGCGATGGCGGTGTCCAACCGTGTCTTCGTGATGGCGAGCGGCAGGCTGACCGCAGTCATGGAGCGTTCCGAGTTCGACAGCGAACGCATCGTGCGCGCGTCGACGCCTGCCACAGCCGTGGTCTGAAGCAATTCGAGGTTGAAATCATGAACACTCCAAATAGCGGCAACGCGTCGGTCCATCCGGTGCACACGAGGCACAACCGTCATACCGCCTATGTGGCCTCGCGTATTGCGGTCAATCTCCTGAAGCTGAGAATCTTCATCGCACTGTTTGCAATCGTCATTGTCTTTTCGTTCGCGACCGAGAACTTTCTGTCGGCGAGCAACATGTTGATCATGGCCAAGCATGTGACGGTCGTCGCGATTCTGTCCATCGGCATGACGCTCGTGATCCTGACGGGCGGGATCGATCTTTCCGTGGGCTCGATTGTCGGCATAAGCGGCATGGCGGCGGGTTATCTGCTGCTGGAAGGCGTGAAGATCGGGCACCACGTCGTGTTCTTTCATCCGATTGGTGTTGCGCTGATTGCGTGCGCGCTCGGCGCGATCATTGGCGCCGTGAACGGTTACCTCATCACGATGCTCAACGTGGCGCCCTTCATCGCAACGCTCGGCATGCTGTACGTGGTGCGCGGCGCGGCGCTGCTGGTGAACAACGGCAGCACGTTTGCCGACCTCGAAGGCAATCCGGCGTTGGGCAACACCGGCTTCGAGTTCATCGGCAACGGCACGATACTGGGCCTGTCGATGCCGGTCTGGATCATGATCATTCTCGCTGCGGTGACGATCTTCGTCGCCCGCAAGACGCCGCTTGGCCGGCGCATTTACGCGATTGGCGGTAACGAGCAGGCCGCGCGTTTTTCGGGTATTCGCACGAACCGCGTAAAGCTCTTTGTCTACATGTTTTCCGGCTTCTGTGCCGCGATCGTCGGGCTCGTGATCACCGCGCAATTGCAAACGGCTCACCCGTTGACAGGGCAGACGTTCGAACTGAATGCGATCGCCGCGGTGGTGCTCGGCGGCACCGCGCTGATGGGCGGCCGGGGCACGGTCTTCGGCTCGGTGGTCGGGGCATGTGTGATCAGCATTCTCGGCGACGGCATGGTGATGTGCGGAATCAGCGACTTCTGGCAGATGGTGATCAAGGGACTGGTGATCATCTTTGCCGTCGTTATCGATCAGTTGCAACAGCGCCTGCAGTCGCGAATGGTAGCGCTCACGGCGTGAGCCTCGCCAAACGACTCATCAATGGAATGTCACATGCAATACGTTCTGGCGATCGATCAGGGAACCAGCGGCACCAAGGCGCTTGTGTTCGACAGCGACGGGCAGGTTCACGCGCGAGGCTTCGCGGCCGTAACGTGTACTCATCCGCGCACGGGTTTTGTCGAGCAGGACGCCGACGCGCTGTACGAATCCGTGCTGGACGCAGTGCGCGGATGTCTCGCGAACTTTGCGGGCGATCGTCATGCGATTGAAGGTGTCGGCATTTCGAATCAGCGCGAAACGGTCGTGGTGTGGGATGCGCAAGGGCGGCCCATCGTGCCTGCGGTGTCGTGGCAGTGTCAGCGGTCGCTGGCAATCTGCGAGCGTCTGCGCAACGACGGCATGGCGGCTGTCATCGCGGACAAAACGGGGCTGCTGATCGACCCGTATTTCTCCGGAACGAAGCTCATCTGGCTCAACGAAAACGATGAACGCGTGCGCTCGCGAATCGCCGAGGGCAATGCGTTTTTCGGCACAGTCGATAGCTGGCTGCTTTATCGTTTAAGCAAGGGCGAAGCGTATTGCACCGACTATACGAACGCGTCGCGAACGATGCTGTTCAATCTCGCCACGCTCCAGTGGGACGACGAACTCGTCGATTCATTCGGACTGCGCGGACTCAGGTTGCCGGAGTTGAGGCCGTCGGCGTCGGCATTCGGCGCGACGGATTTCGATGGACTGCTTGACCGGCCGCTACCCATCGTGTCGATGATCGGCGACTCGCACGCGGCGGCTGTCGGCGAAGGGTGCCTGAAGGCGGGGGTTGCGAAGGCGACCCTGGGAACGGGGTCGTCGATCATGATGAATGTCGGCGACAAGCCCCAGGCGCCCGCGCATGGCCTCGTGTCCACGTTGTGCTTTGCGACCGATGAGCGCGTGTACTACGCGATGGAGGGCATCATCATCAGCGCCGGATCCACTCCGGCCTTCCTCAAGGAAAAGCTTCGTCTTTTCGACGACTTCGCTGACGCGGAACAGGCATTTGCAGACTACGACAATGGCGGCGTGTTCCTGATTCCCGCTTTTTCCGGCATCGGCTGTCCTCACTGGAAGTATCCGGGCGGCGCGCAAATCGTCGGCCTCAATTTTTCGACGTCGTGGCAGAACGTGGCGCGTGCCGCGTACGAGTCGATCGTCTACCAGATCAAGGATGTGATCACGGTAATGGAAGAGGCCGCGAAGGTTCCGCTTCGCGAACTCTTCCTCGATGGCGGGCTTGTGCAGCGCCCGTTTCTGCTCCAGTACCTGTCGGATACATTAAACCGGCCCGTGAGCACGCTCGCGTTGAGCGAGATCTCGGCGGCTGGCGCGGCAGCGCTTGCTTCGTTGAGCGCCGGAATAATCGGCTCGCTCGATGCTTTCGAGGCAAAACGCGCGGTCGCGCGGCGCGTCGAGCCAGGCAGCGGAGTAGACGCGGCGGCGCGCAATCATGCCCAATGGTTGCGCTGGATCGAACGTCTCTAAGCGGATTTCATGAGGAGAGTGGAAGTGGTCTACGAGGCAAAGCGGTTCGTGAACAAGGTTGTTGTCGTAACGGGCGGCAGTCGCGGCATCGGTCTCGCGGTTGCTGAACGCTTCGCTCGGGAAGGCGCGAGCGTCTGTGTTTCCGCTAATGAGAAAGGCGTGCACGATGCGGCGGCGCAATTGCGCGATGCGGGCTTCAACGCGATCTCGGTAGAGACCGACGTGACGGACAAGGCACAGGTCGTTGCTCTTTACGAGGAAGTGGCCGGCAAGCTAGGCGAAGTCGATGTCTCCGTGCAGAACGCGGGCGTCATCACCATTGCGAAGCTGCCGGATCTCACCGAGGCCGAGTGGGACAAGGTAATGGCAGTGAACACGAAGGGCGTATTCCTGTGCTGTCAGGAAGCGGCGACGCGCATGCTGCGGGCAAGAAAGGGCGGCCGGCTGATCAACACGGCTTCGGGGCAGGCGCGGCAGGGGTTTGTCTATACGCCGCATTACGCGGCAAGCAAGTTCGGCGTGCTCGGCATTACCCAAAGCCTTGCCAGGGAACTCGCGCCGACCGGCATCACGGTCAACGCGTTTTGCCCCGGCATTATCAGCACGGACATGTGGTCGTATAACGACGAAGCGTGGGGCAAGCTGCTCGGCAATTACAAGCCGGGCGAACTGATGGCCGAGTGGGTCGCCAACATTCCGATGAAACGCGCGGGAAGCGGCGAGGACGTGGCCGGCCTCGTAACGTTCCTCGCTTCCGAGGACGCAGCCTATATCACCGGACAAACGGTCAACGTCGACGGCGGCATGTTCATGTCCTGAGCGCGAGGCGGCCTTCGCAACGCGGCCGTGGGCAGCGCTTCAGACGTTGCCCGAAGCCGCGTGTCGTGCACATGAAGAGTCAGCGCACCGGCAATGCAGCCAGCTTGGCGACCGTATCCGCGCAGGCGTGAGCCGCCTCCGCGCCTTTCACGACGAAGTGTTCCTTGAAGAAGCCAATGTGCTCGTCGCCATGATGAAAGTGATGAGGTGTTAGAACAGCGGAAAAGACCGGCGTACCCGTTTCGAGTTGAACCTGCATCAATCCGTTGATGACGGCTTGTGCAACGAACTCGTGACGATAAATGCCGCCATCGACGACGAGTCCTGCCGCAACGATGGCCGCATAGCGGCCGCTTTGCGCGAGGCGCTTTGCGTGCAACGGAATTTCGAAGGCGCCTGCGACTTCATAAAGATCGATGTCTTCCGAGGCATATCCGTGTTTCTGGATCGACTGTAAAAACGACGACTTGCACTGGTCGACAATGTCGCGGTGCCAGCATGCCTGAACAAACGCAATGCGCGGACGGATGCCGGACGAGGACACTGTTTGTGATTCGAGAGAGGTAGACATGTTCATGGACTTCAGCCTGTTTGTATGAACAGGGCGAAGGACGGCCAGAAGCCTTCACTTTGCGTGAAGGACGCTGACCGTCCTGTTCTCTTTCATCCGGACTATTACCGTCGGCCCCGGAATCCAACCGGGTCTGCTGACCTCTCTTTTCGCGGTGAAAACATGGCGAAACGAGAGCGCTCGCGGGCTACGTCCCGTTAAAGACGATTACCGCCGGTGGGGAGTTGCACCCCGCCCCGAGAACGTGTTCTTGACGAACGGGGTGTACGTTACCAGAAATGCGGATGGCTCGCTCGCTGAGTCAACCTGTGAATGGCAGCCGGACGCGGGTGATGAAGCGATGATAAAGCCATGCGACGCGGGCACGTTTTGCGCGGAATGACGATGCGTCAGACGATTCAGCCGGCCTGATCTTTGCCGTCGACGCTTGGAATGCCGCCTCGCTTATCGACGTCAACTGCGTCGGCTGTTTTGCGCACCAATCGGAAAAGCGCCGGATGGCAAGTCAGCGCAGACGCCTGGTTACAGGACGCGACGCGTTGTGCCAGTGTGCGCCCGCGCAGCTCTGCACAGGCTGCGTCGCAGGAAACTTTTTCACGGCACGCCGCAAGCGTTGCGGACAGCGCTTGCGAGCGCAAGGGATGCGCGTAGTTGGCCGTCAGAAGATCGTCGAACACAGTGGGCGATTGCAAGTAGTCGCGCGCAACGGCTTCATTGCCGGCGAGCCGTGTTGCAATCTCCAGGACCTCGCGTTCCGTCTCCTTCAAAAATGCTTCGGACAGCGTGAGGTCAGGCGCATGGCGCGAGGCCCACAACTGACTTGATTCGACAAAGTGCGCAAATGAGAGCCACTTCCCGTCGATTTGCATGGACGCCAGTTCCTGAGCGACAAGGTCACTCAACAAAAACACTTTCATTGCTTATCTCGTTGTGAGGCGGGGCGGTACGCCCAGTCGGTCAACGAGTATGTATGCGCAGGGTTCGTCGCAAAAATGGGAGGATTCTCATTTGAACGAGCCGTGTCGATGCTTAAGCAGTGAACGAGCGGCGTCGGGACGCCTCTTTAAGGTTGTCCGGATTCTTCATATTCTGGCTTGCTTCTGGCGTCTTTTGCCAGCCCTTCAAGGTAAGTCCAAGGGAAAATGCCGCGCTCATGGCCGTCGTCGAACACCAGTTGCAGACCATAGCCCGACGGCCGCGCATCGAGCAGTCTAACGTCGGGCAGCGATGATGGCGCCTGTCCATCGAGCTTGCGCCTGCGACACTGTGCGCATAGGCATGCCGAGCGCAGCGCAGCAAACGGCAACTGTGCAATCGCACCGCCCGGCCAGCGTATCGACAGGCTAGCGATAGTCGCGTCGATCGCCACGTATTCAGGCACGTTCATCGTTGACGCCCGGCGATTTGGCTCAGCGCGATCCGCACCGCCTTGCGAACGTCCGGATCGGCGTCGGCTTGCGCCGCTTCGAGTGCGCTCAGTATTTCAGCGTCGCCGATTTCACCGAGCGCAAGCGCGGCTTCCTTGCGCACGTTGCTGATCGGATGCGAGAGCAGGGCAGCGACGTGCGTCGCGCTAGCGGCGTCGCCGATCTGCCCCAACGCGCGCAGTGCGCGCAAACGTACTTGCCAATAGGCGTCGCCGAGCGCTTCGATAAGCGCATCGCGCGATTTAGCGACGCGCAGTTTGCCGAGCGTCGTGGCGGCTTCTTCGCGCACCTGCCACGCGTCGACGTGCAAGGCGCCGAAGAGCGCGGCCGCTGCCTCAGGGTGCCCCGGCGGCGCAAAGCCGAGTGCCGCTATCGCGGCGCGCCGGATCGAAGTGTCGGGATCGCTGGTCGCGACAGAGGCTAATGGGCCAAGCGCAACCGGATCCTTCAACCATCCCAATACGCCGACGGCCTCGACGCGCACGTTCGCGTCCGCGTCCGCGAGCGCCTGCAACGCCGGTGTCAGCGCATCGGCCACGCGCAGTTCGCGTAGCGCGCGCAACAACGCTGAACGCACGAACGGGTCGGGTTGCTTCAGCCAGTCGAGTAGTATCGCGCCGGAGGACGCTTGCTTCAGCTCCGACAGGCTCTGTGCGGCGCTTGCGCGAACCGCCGCGTCGTCATCGAGCAACGCGTTGCATAGCGCGTCCACCACATCGCCGCGCTCCCATGAGGCAAGCAGACGCGCGGCCTCGCCGCGCACATCGGGCGATGCATCGCGCCGCAGCGCTGCGACGATAGGCTCTATGACATAGGTATCCTCCAGATCGGCCAGATCGATTAGCGCAATCCGGCGCACGACGGCGTCTTCGTCGGCGAGACGAGACAGGAGGGCGGCTGTTTCCCCTGCACTACTATCGAGCGAAGCGCCCGGATCGATCGAATGGGACATGGGCGGACCTGAATGGAGAGAAGGAACTGCGCGCATCGCTCAACGCAGAAGATACGGAATGGACACTTTCACTGCGCCCGTCGGACAATCCTGCTCGCAAGGCATGCAGTACCAGCACTCGTCGAACTGCATGTACGCCTTGCCTTTTTTTATGTCGATCGCGAGCAGGTCGAGCGGACACACATCGACGCATACCGTGCAGCCCTTTTCGGCAATACACCTGTTTTCGTCGATCGTGACGGGCGCTGAACTGCGCTGGAAAATATCGTGCGGCGTAAAAGACATCGGGTTGCTCCGTCAGGCAGTTGCGGCGTCGAGCGCAGGCTCGCCGATTCGCAGGCTACGATAGGCATCGCGTTCGTTTTCGTTAAGCGCAACGATATACGGTTCGACCGCGCGCTTTTCGCTCGTCATGCGGCCGTTCGCGTCCTTGCGCAGATGTGTGTGGCAGAACCACTGCGCATCGTCGCGCTCGGGGTAGTCCACGCGATGGTGATACAGACCCCAGCGACTCTCGGTTCGAAAGAGCGACGCACGTGCGGCCATTTCCGCGCAATCGCGTATCGCACGCACCTCGGCCGCGCGCATCAATTCGTGCGGATGTGTGGCCGATATCGACTCGATATCCTCACTGATTTCTGCAAAGCGTTGCAGACCGATTTCCATTTTTCGCGTGACCTTCGGCGGTTGCAGATAATCGTTCACCGAGCGACGCAGCTTGTACTCGACCTGTGCAGGCGAAAGGCCGTTCTCGCGCTCGAGTGGTGCATAAATGCGCGTGCGTTCGGCGTCGATCTGCTCTGCGTCGATGGCGGCGTGTTCGCGGCCCGCTACATATTCCGCCGCGTTATGACCCGCGAACCATCCGTAAGTAAACGCGCCGAGCATGTAGTTGTGCGGCACCGCCGCCATGTCGCCGGCCGCATAAAGACCAGGCACGCTGGTTTCCGCGCGCGCGTTGACGTACACGCCCGAAGCACTGTGCCCGCTGCAAAAGCCGATTTCCGAAATATGCATCTCGATCATCTGCGTGCGGTAATCGGTGCCTCGCCCTTCATGGAAGCGGCCGCGGCTCGGACGTTCGTTGGTGTGCAGAATCTGTTCGATCGTTTGAATCGTTTCTTCCGCGAGATGGTCGAGTTTCAGGAACACGGGACCGTTGCCGCTTTGGAGTTCCTGATAGAACTCCCACATCATCTGGCCGCTCCAGTAGTCGCATTCGATAAAGCGTTCGCCTTTGCCGTTCGCGGTAAAGCCGCCGAGCGGCCCGGTCACATACGCGCAAGCCGGGCCGTTATAGTCCTTGATGAGCGGGTTGATCTGGAAGCACTCGAGGTTCGCGAGCGCGGCGCCGGCGTGATAAGCCATTGCGTAGCCGTCGCCGGCATTGGTCGGATTTTCGTATGTGCCCATCAGATAGCCGGAGGCCGGTAGACCTAGCCTTCCCGCAGCACCGCAACTCAGGATGACGGCTTTCGCGCGCACCACGTAGAAGTCGGCGGTGCGGCAATCGAAACCGAGCACGCCGCAAACACGGCCTTGCGAATCGGTCAGGAGCCGCGTCGCGACGATCCGGTTGGTAATCGCTACGCGTGCGCGTTTGAGCTGCCTGTACAGCACTTTCTTGATGTCATGACCCTCAGGCATCGGCAGCACATACGAACCCATGTGATGCACTTTCTTTACTGCATAGTCGCCGGTGCCGTCCTTTTCGAATTTGACGCCCCAGCGGTCCAGTTCCTCGATCGTCGTGAAACTGTGGCGCGCATACGCATACACGGCCTCCTGATCCACGATGCCGTCATTCGCGATCGTTATTTCGCGCGTGTACTGTTCGGGCGTTGCGTGACCCGGAATCACCGCGTTGTTTAGCCCGTCCATACCCATCGAAATTGCGCCGCTGCGCTTCACGTTGGCTTTCTCGAGCAGCAACACCTTCAGCGATGGATCGCGCTCCTTCGCCTTTATGGCAGCCATCGGGCCTGCCGTTCCGCCGCCGACCACCACCACGTCGTAGTCGAGTACATGCGTATTCATCGTGCCTCCGTCGCATTTTTGCTGCTCTGTTGCAGGTGTTTTTCGCGGTCGACGCGCAGCCGGTACTGAAAGGCGTCGCCGCGAAAGTACAGGTATTCGAAATCGACCGGCTGTCCCGACGCGTCATGCGTGAGACGCTCGATACGCAACACGGGGCTGCCTTCTTCGACGCGCAATGCGTCGACCATGTCTTGATCGGCGAGAATCGCGTCGATGCAAACATCGGCGTGACCGAGCGGCACACCGCAGTCGTTCTCGAGAACCAGGAATATGTCGCGCGTCGTGAGGTCCGCAATCGCCAGGCGCTTGCCGATGGCTTGCGGGACCCATGTCAATTCGAGCGATATGGGCTCGCGATTGAGCAGCCGTACGCGATGAATCTCGGTGACCGGCGCGCCTTCGGCGAGGTTCAGGCGCGCGGCAACGTGGCGTCCGGCTTCGACCGTTCCGAAACTGCGCAACTGGTTGACGATTTCGTAGCCCATCGACGACATGGCTTCCGCGAAGCCCTGCAATGACGTGACATTCTGGAACGCCTTGGGCTTGGCGACGAAGGTGCCTTTGCCGTGCAGCTTGAACAGCAGACCTTCCTTATGCAGATCGCCGAGCGCTTGACGAACAGTGATGCGGCTCACGTCGAACATGCGGCACAGTTCGTGTTCGGACGGCATCTGCGAATGCGGCGCATAGGTGCCGTCGAGTATGCGCTCGCGCAGCACGTCCTTGATCTGCGCGTAAAGCGGAAGAGGCGTAGCCGATACCATTGCGGTATCGGCTGTTACCGGCACGAGAGTCGTTTTGGACATCGCTCAAACTTGTTATGACAAGACGATGTGCAGTCTAGTAAGACACCGCCTCGCTTCAAACCAAGTTTTTCTGCTATGTATTTCTCGTCGCGGAGTTAGTCAGAACGCGTGCCGCAGTCCCACCATGCCGACGAACTGCGAAGGCCCCGAAGAGGGCGTCGCATTCTGCGAGTCGCCGACCACGGCCACAGCGTCGATAATGCTCGTGGCGCCGCTGCCCGCCGCGGCGAGTGTCTTGCCGCGCGCGAGTTGATACGCCTCCAGCGCGTAAAGCGTGGTGCGCGTCGACAGGCTGTAGGTCTGTTCGAGCGAGATCTGGTGATAGCGCGCCGGGTCGCTGACACCGTTCGCTTTGTTCGCTCGCGTATAGCTGTAGCCGGCGCCGACAATCACGGCAGGCGTGATCCGGTAGGTCGAAATGACGCCGTATGTGTTGAACACGCCTTCGTTTGCGAACAGCGAGCCGTGGCCCGGCGCATATTGCACGTTTGAGTAGTTGATGCCGATCATCAGATCCTGCGCGGTATAGCGCGCCGCAGCCGCGAAGAGTTGTGCGCTGCGTGCGCTCGCGTAGCCGCTATTCACCGGCGAGTTGATTGCGTAAGTGCCGAGCGCCGCACTCGTCGCGATATCTTTCAGCTTCACGTAACCCGCGGCGATGGCGAACGGCTTGTAATCGTAGCGCAATGCCGCGCTGAAGTGACTGCCGTTGGCGACGCTGCCGGGCACGCCGCCGAGTCCGTATTGCGCGCTGAATTGCAGACCGGCGAGTGTCGGAGATAGATAGGTTACCGAATTATTTAATCGCAGTGTGGTGTCGAGTGAGTCGATGTCGCCGGGATGCGCGCCGGTTGCACCCGTCAGTACGCCTGTCGGCCCGAGCGCGCCGACCATCTGGAAGTAGGGCGTGTACTGGCGGCCGAGCGTCACCGTTCCGTAGCGGTCGTTGCTGAGCCCCACATACGCCTGCCGGTTGAAAATAAAGCCCGAACTGCTTTGTGCGCCGGTCAACGAGTTAAAACCGCTTTCAAGCCGGAAAATTGCTTTGGTGCCGCCGCCGAGATCTTCCGCGCCGAGCAGGCCGAACTTGCTTGCCTGCAGATTCCCCTGACTCATATAGAAGTTCGCATGGCCGCGCTGATTGCTGACATAGGTGAACGCGTTGTCGACGACACCGTATAGCGTGACGCTGCTTTGCGCCGATGCGCCGCTGGATAGCAACGCGCCCGCGAGCGGCAGGCAGGACATGACGACCGCGCGGGTGCGCGCGCGCTTCAATGAGTTCATGGTTTGGAAGTCTCCGATCTAGTTGTGCGGCGTTGTGTTGTTGAGCGCAATAGCGTGCGTTCAGGGCGCGATGGAAATAGTCAGGCATCGCCAGCCATCGGCGCGGTGGTCGTTCAGCAGCGCTCCACGTTCGCAGATGACCGCGCGCGTTTCGTGCATCGGCACGAACACGCGGATTTCGCTCAGCGCATCCGCCATCGCACCTTCGCGTTCGATCGCAACGCGCAGCGCATTCGCGTCGCTTGCGATCGTCAGGTTCCAGCGGCCTTGCGCACCTGAGCGCCAGGCTTCCGTTTCGCCGTCGTCCTCGATAGAGCCGCCGTGCGCCGTGCCAGCGCCCGCATATGGCACAGCGATGAATGCGCGTTCGTCAGCGGGGCGGCCAAAGTGTTGTTCGGCGATGTTGAGCGCAATCACGCTGCCCTCACGCAGCAACATGACGGGCTGATCGAATGGCGCGGGCAGCGTGACTGTCTGGCCGCCATCGAACGATTCGCCGCTCCAGTACGACACCCAGCGCATTCCCGAGGGCAGATAGACGTCGCGCGTCGATTGGCCCGCATCGACCACCGGCGCGACCAGCATCGACGAACCGAGCATCATGTCGTCGCCGTCGGCAAGGCAGCGCGCGTCGTGCGGGAACTCTGCGAACATGGGACGCACAACGGGTTCGTAGGCGCTGTGCGATTGCCAGAGCAACTCGTAAAGATACGGAATCAGCCTGTAGCGCAGTTTGATCAGAGCGGCGACCTGCTGCGTGACTTCGGGGTACATCCACGGTTCGTTGACGGTGCCGTCGTCGTTCCAGGAGTGAATGCTGAAGCGCGGCAGGAAGATGCCGAAAGCGACCCATCGTGCGAAGAGTTCCGGACCGGGCGCGGGACCCGAGAATCCGCCGATGTCATGACCGCTGTTCGACACGCCGGACATGGCGAGACCGAGGCCCATTTTGAGATTGAAGCGCAGGGTTTCCCACGACGTGTAGTTATCGCCCGACCAGGTCTGCACATAGCGATGCATGCCCACGCCGCCCGAACGCGACACGAGAAATGGCCGGCGTTCAGGCGTGAATTCGCGTTGCGCATCGCGCGAGGCACGCATCATCAACTGGGTTTGCAGAACCTTCGCCTGGTGGGCTGGATAGGGCTTGCCAAAACCGCGCGCGATCGCATCGCGAGCCCAGACCTCGAACTCATTGTTGTCGTTCCAGGTCGCGGCTATGCCGTGTATCAGCAGGCTATCTTTCACGCGTGACTTCCACCAGTCGACCGTGGCGGGATTGGTGAAGTCGAGATAAGCGCCGACCTCGTCCCAGAACTGCACCCAGGCGGGCTCGCCGTTGCTCGATGCAATCAGCAGCCCCGCGTTTGCAGCCTCTTCGAACGCGGGGTGGTCTTGCAGCAGGCACGGCTTGATGTTCGCGCACAGGCGCACGCCATGTTGAAGGTAGCCGTTCACGAAGCCGTCGATGTCCGGAAACTTCTCGTGATTCCAGTTGAAGACGTAGCGTTTCTCACCGATCGATGTATAGCCCGACGACAGATGAAACGAATCGCACAACACGTCGTGCTCGCCGCATCGTTCAATGAATTCGCTCATGCGTTGCTGCGCATCCGGCGCGTCGGTGTAACTCATCGTCGAACCGGAGTAGCCGAGTCCCCATCTGGGCATCCATGCGGGACGCCCGGTAAGCCACGTAAAGCGGCGTACCGCGTGCAAGGGCGTGTCCGCCGACGCGATGAAGTAATAGTCGAGGTCGCCATGCTCCGCGATGAAATGGCGATAGTGGCCGTGATAGTTATCGAGCTCGCGGCCCAGGTCGAAGCGGCAATCCGCGAGTGTGTCGTAAAAGAGCCCGAAGCCTGTCGACGTTTGCGGCTGCCACGTCACGTAAAACGGTATGTGCTTGTAGAGCGGATCGGTAGTGCGCGCGTTGTAGCCCATCGCGTCGATGTTGCGCATCTCGTACGACTGGTCCGCGCGATCGAGTGAACCAGCGCGTTCGCCGAGGCCGACATACATCTCGTCTTTACGACGCTCGATGTAGTGATACACGCGCTCGTCCCACCAGCCGAAGTTGTACGACTGCGTTTTGCGGTCGTTCATCACGCGATGCCATTCGGCGCCGCGCAGGATGTCCCACGCGCAGAATCCGCCGTCGAGCGTCACGCTCAAACGGATGCACGCCGTTTGCACGATGAGTTGCACGCCGTCGTTCGACACGTCGAAGGGCGGCGGTGCGAAGCCGCTCGTATCGCGGCGCTCGCGGCCTTCGAGCGGGACGTCCTCGAGGCCTGGCGCGATGGCCCATGTGCGTGGCCCATGCAGTTCACCGTCGGGCAGCACCAGCACACGGATGATGTCTTCGGCGAGGACAAAGAGTTCGATCCGGCAATTTTCCGCGGCTTCCAGAACGATGTGATGGCCGGCGTGAGACGCCAGCGCAAAGCGCGGCGGGCGCTTGAGGTTCGTGATTGAACGCATGATGGGTTCTCGATGAAATCACACTGTCGCATTCGAAGCCGCGTCGGCCTCGCGCGGACGTGCGTCGCGCGAAACGCCGCGCATCAGGATGATCAGCAGCGTTGCGCCGATGATGTCGAAGGCGCCGAGCGCACCGAAGAGCGGTGTGTAGCCGATGGTGTCCGCGAGCGCGCCCACCAGCAGCGAAAAGCCGAGGCCGCCGATCCACGCGGCCATGCCCGCAAAGCCCGCGACGGTGCCGACTTCACTTGGATCGAATACGTCGGCGGCGAGCGTGTTGACGAGCGCCGAGATCATCTGATGCGCGAAGCCGCCCACGCAGAAGAGCGCGATGGCTTCATACGGTGAAGCGACGAGACCGATGCATGCGGGTCCGAGCATCATTAGCGCGCCGAGCGCGACGCCCGCGATACGCGACCAGACGAGCGGCACGCGCAGATGCTTCATCAGGAAGGGCGACAGGTAGCCGCCGAAGAGCCCGCCCAGATCCGCTGCGAGAAACGGCAGCCACGCGAACAGCGCGATCTGCTTCAGATCCATGTGACGTTGCGTCGCGAGATAAAGGGGAATCCAGAAACTGAATGTCTGCCATGCCGGTTCCGCGAAGAAACGCGCTTGCGCGATAGCCCAGAAACGACGCGTGCGCAGCACCTCGCGGATGCTGCTGCGCCGTGGCGCGGGCGGCGTTTGTCCGCTGACGATGGTGTTGCGCTCGGCGTCGCCGATCCGCGCATGCTCGGTCGGGGAACGATACAGCGCGTACCAGGCGGCGGCCCACACGAAGCCGAGCGCGCCGGTCACGGCGAACGCGCTTTGCCACCCATAGCGAAGCGACAGGTACACGACCAGCGGGGGAGCGAGCAGCGAACCGAGGGACGTGCCCGCGTTGAAGTAGCCCACCGCGACCGATTTCTCGCGATTCGGAAACCACTCGGCGACGACCTTCATGCCTGCCGGAATGGCGACCGCTTCGGTGAGGCCCATCAAGCCGCGCAGCGCAGCGAGCGAGAACCAGCCGCTGGCGAAGCCATGCAGCACGCCGGTTAGCGACCACAGACAGGCAAACAGCGCGAAGCCGAGGCGCAGACCAATCAGATCGATGATGAGCCCGCAGACCGGCTGCATCACGGTGTAACCCACCTGGAAGGCGCCGACGACATACGAGTACTGCTGCGTACTCATGTGCATCAGCTTCATCAACTCGGGCGCCATCACGCCGAGCGCGTTGCGCGACAGGTAATTGACGATCGTCCCAGCACATACGAGGGCGATGATCCACCAGCGCAAACCAATGATTGTCTTCAAAGTCTGTCTCCATGCCCGCATGTCCGGCGGCTGGCCGCTCGTGCGGCGATGCGCGAATTCGAACATTTTAGCCGGCTTTAGTGTCAGTCATCGTATCACTACGTGTTCGGTTTGATACTAGGGAAAACCATTGCTATTCAACGAACTGCGCGAGGAAAAAGGGGTTAATCTACTTTGTCGCACTGAAATTGGTGCGGAAGTCTGATGACTGCTTTTCCGGAAATTCTCGCATAAATGTTCTTTCGAACATGTAATGTTCATTCTCGGTCGGACTTGTGATGTGCGAAAGCAGTGTCGTGGGGCGCACGCGGCGACATACGGCGAGTAACTCCGTTCTATGGGTATTCCCTGCGATTGGCACGTCAATCTGGCACGTCGATCATTCGTCATCCTATGTAATTGATCAGCCCGTCGAGCTGTCCGCGAAGGTTAAAGAGTCTCTCCTCGCCGTCTAAGCCCGCCGTTTTTTTCGCCCGAATCGCTCGCGAATGTAACGGGACGTAACCTCCCGCACTCGCTGCGATTTTATGCATCAGTTATTACAAAGTTGAAATACGCGGCCTGCGACCTTGCGTTATATTTCCGCCAACAACACATTCTTCCAAAGGGTGATCCATGAAGTCCGCTCGTTTTGTTCCGCTATTGATCGGGGTTATCGCGTTGGGTGCGTCGAGTGCCGCTATGGCCGGCGGGCTCAACATCGGGGTCAACATAGGCATTCCCGCGCCGGTCTACGTCGCGCCAGCTCCGGTCTATGCGCCGCCCCCGCCGCCTCCGCCGCCTGTCGTATACCAGCCCGCGCCCGTGTACTACGGTGGTCCCGCCATCGTGATCGGCTGGCACGGCGACCGTTACTGGGACGGTCGCCGCTACTGGGCGCGCGACGACTGGTATCGCCATCATCCTTCGGGGCGTTATAACTACGGTCGCGATCACTACGATCACGGTCGCGGCTGGCATTGAACGCTGCCGACGAATTGCTAGTGACGATAAGAACCGCCCCAATGGGCGGTTTTTTTCATGGTTTCGCGTACCGCTCGATGAGATCCTCGGAAGATGTCATCCGCGCGCAAGTACTGAGCGCCGAGCGACGCATCGAGATTACGCACGCTCGCTTCGCGCGAGGTCTTTGACAGGCTCGTTGCGGCTTGTCGGATATCGGGCGCCTGTCCTCCACGAGGCCGAGCGAAGCTACGGTTTGCGAGGGTTTATTGGGTAGAATTCGTCACAACGCAATTGCCCACTGAACGATCACCAAGGCGCTTATGACAACAGGCTCGCGACGGGTTCCATCGCCTCATGCACTTCGATGCAGCGCAATGTCGAGGCCCTCGCGTGTCGATGTCACGGTTGTCTCGCGTTCATGGCGTAATGCCCGCGTTGCGATGCTGTGCGGCGCGCTGGCCGTCGCCGGTTTGTTCGCCGCGCCGCAAGCTCACGCGGTATATGCGATCGGGCAGTACGGCAAGCCGAAATATCCTGCCGACTTCAAGCACTTCGACTACGTCAATCCGGATGCGCCGAAGGGCGGCACGCTCGTGTTGGCCAATCCGAGCCGCCTTACGAGCTTCGACAAATTCAATCCGTTCACCTTGCGCGGCAACACCGCGCCCGGGGTCGATCTGCTGTTCGAGAGCCTGACGACCGGCAGCAGCGACGAAGTGGCATCCGCGTATGGACTGCTCGCCGACGACATCAAGGTCGCGTCGGACGGCCTGTCGACCACATTCCATATCAACCCGCGCGCGCGTTTTTCGAACGGCGACGCTGTCACCGCGGACGACGTCAAATATTCGCTCGACACGTTAAAGAGCCCGCAAGCCGCGCCGCAATTCATGTCGATCTTCGGCCAGATCATGCGCGCGGTGGTTGTCGATCCTCACACCGTACGGTTCGAGTTTCAGCAGCGCAATCGCGAGCTGCCGTTGCTCGCGGGCGGCATGCCGGTCTTCTCGCGCAAGTGGGGGATGAGGCCGGACGGCAGCCATATTCCATTCGATCAGTTGGCGTTCGAGAAACCGATCGGCAGCGGCCCGTATCTGATCGAACGCTACGACAACGGGCGCACGATCACATTTCGGCGCAACCCGGACTATTGGGGCGCGGCGCTGCCGGTGCGTGTCGGCACGTACAACTTCGATCGCATCGTCTACAAGCTGTATTCCGATAGCGTCGCGCGGCTGGAGGCGTTCAAGGCGGGCGAGTACGATGCGCTCGTGGAGTACGTCGCGCGAAACTGGGTCCGACGCGACGTCGGCAAGAGGTTCGACAGCGGCGAGCTGATTAAAAAGGTCTTCCCGCAACACAACGGAACCGGCATGCAGGGCTTCATGCTTAACACGCGGCGGCCGCTGTTTCAGGACGTGCGCGTGCGCCGGGCGTTCGATCTCGCGCTCGACTTCCAATGGCTGAACCGGCAGTTGTTCTTCAATCAGTACACACGTATCGACAGTTTCTTTGCCAACACCGACCTGCAGGCCAAGGGACTGCCCTCGCCAGGTGAACTCGCGCTGCTCGAACCGTGGCGCGCGAAGCTCGATCCCGCGGTTTTCGGGCCGCCGCCGAAGCAGCCTGACACCGATCCACCCGGCTCGCTACGCGCGAATCTGCTGCAAGCACGCGCGTTGTTGCAGCAGGCCGGATGGACGTATCGCGACGGCGCGCTGCGCAACGCAAACGGCGAGCCGTTCCAGTTCGAGATACTCGACGACTCGGGATCGGCCGCTCAAATGGAGCCGATCGTCGCAACGTTCATTCGGAACCTGAAAAAGCTCGGCATCACAGCGACATTTCGCGTAGCCGATTTTGCGGTCTACCAGAAGCGGCTCGATGCATTCGATTTCGACACCACGACGATCCGCATGCCCGATGTGCAGGTGCCCGGCTCCGAGCAGATCGAGCGCTTCGGCAGCAAGGCGGCGGACACGAACGGTTCCGACAACATGATCGGACTGAAGTCGCCCGCAGTCGATGCCATCCTGCGCGCGCTCGTGCAAGCGCAGACGCGCGAGCAACTGCTCGATGCGACGCATGCGCTCGATCGCGTGTTGATGCATGGCTACTACGTCGTGCCGCACTGGTACAGCGCGACGCATCGCGTGGCGTTCAAGCGTGGGCTTGCGTGGCCGTCGACGCTGCCCCTGTACTATGGAGCCGAAGGCTGGATTACATCGACGTGGTGGTTCGCGCAGCCGCAAGCAGGAACGCAGGCGCAGTAATGCCGTCGGCTGATCTGGTCACAACGGTCCCGCTATTGCTATTCATACCTCGCCCTTGCAACGGAAACGCCCGCCATGTGGAGCTACATACTCAAACGCCTGCTGCTGATGATCCCCACGCTGCTCGGTGTTTTGACGCTCACGTTCGTCGTGATCCAGTTCGTACCCGGCGGTCCGGTCGAGCAGATGCAACACGAATTGCGCAAGGGTGCCGAGGGCGCGGTGCCGTTCGGTTTGCGCGCGCATAACGGCGTCGATGCGCAGCAGGTCGCGCAACTGAAAGCGCTATACGGTTTCGATAAGCCGCCGTTCGAGCGCTACGTGTTGATGCTCAAGCGCTTTTCGACATTCGACCTCGGGCAGAGCTATTTCCGCCATCAGAGCGTGTGGTCGCTGATCGTGTCGAAGCTGCCGGTGTCGATCAGCATCGGCTTATGGACGTTCTTTCTCACGTATCTGATTTCGGTGCCGCTCGGCATTGCGAAAGCGGTGCGCAACGGCTCGCGCTTCGACATCGCGACGAGCCTCCTGGTGCTGATCGGTTACGCGATTCCGGGTTTCGTGCTCGGCGTGCTGCTGCTCGTGCTGTTCGGCGGCGGTACATTTCTGCAGCTGTTTCCGTTGCGCAATCTCACGTCGGATAACTGGGCGCAACTGAGCGTCGTGGGCAAGATTCTCGATTACTTGTGGCATATCGCGCTGCCGATCACAGCTTCGGTGGTCGGCAGTTTTGCGGTAATCACGATGCTCACGAAGAATGCGTTTCTGGACGAGATTCGCAAGCAATACGTGCTGACCGCACGGGCGAAGGGTCTCTCGGAAAAACGCGTGCTGTGGAAGCATGTGTTTCGCAACGCAATGTTGCCGCTGATCGTTGGCTTTCCTGCTGCGTTTATCGGTGCTTTTTTTACAGGCAGCCTGCTGATAGAGACGCTTTTTTCTCTCGACGGTCTCGGCTTGCTGTCGTATGAGTCGGTCGTGCGTCGCGATTATCCGGTCGTGCTCGGCACGCTGTATCTGTTCACGTTGATCGGTCTGGCGACGAAGCTGATTTCCGATCTTTGCTATGTGTGGGTCGATCCCCGCATCCAATTCGAACAACTGGAACGCTGATGAATCGAGCCCGCCTTTCAGCCGATGCAGCGGCGCGCGTCGAACCCGCGCGCGCGTTCGTCTCGCCTTCGCCAGCGCGCCGTGTATGGCAGCGGTTTCGCCAGCAGCGCCTGGGTTACTGGAGCCTCATCGTATTCGTGGTGGCCTTCGCGGCGAGCCTGGCCGGCCCGCTCTGGTCGAACGACAAGCCGCTCGTGGTGCGCTACGACGGCCACCTGTATTTCCCGCTCTTCAGGACCTACGCGGAAACCACGTTCGGCGGCGATTTTCCGACGCCCGCAGACTATCTCGATCCCTATATCAAGCAGCGTTTCGATACGCCGGGCAACTTCGCGGTGTATCCGCCGAACCATTACTACTACGACACGCTGAACTATTTTTCAAAAGCGCCGAATCCGGCGCCGCCTTCGCGTGAAAACTGGCTCGGCACCGACGACCGCGGCCGCGATGTTTTCGCGCGACTGTTGTACGGCTTTCGAGTTTCGGTGGAGTTCGGCCTCGTGCTGACCTTCATTGGGACGATACTTGGCATCGCCGCCGGCGCCGTGCAAGGATATTTCGGAGGACGTATCGATATTGTCGGGCAACGTCTGATCGAAATCTGGAGCGCGTTGCCGGAGCTCTACCTGCTGATCATTTTCTCGTCTATTTTCGAGCCGGGGTTCATTCTGCTGATCGTGCTGCTTTCGCTTTTTGGCTGGATCGGCCTGTCCGATTACGTGCGTGCGGAGTTCCTGCGTAATCGTCAGCAGGACTACGTGCGCGCGGCAAGGGCGATGGGCCTGTCGAACTGGCAGATCATGTGGCGGCACCTGTTGCCCAATAGCCTTACGCCGGTGATCACGTTCCTGCCGTTTCGCATGAGCGGCGCGATTCTCGCGCTCACCAGTCTCGACTTTCTCGGCCTAGGCGTGCCTTCGCCGACGCCGAGCCTCGGCGAACTGCTCGCGCAGGGCAAGGCGAACCTCGACGCGTGGTGGATCTCGTTGTCCACCTTCGGCGTGCTGGTCGCGATGCTGTTGTTGCTCACCTTTATGGGCGACGCGCTGCGTAACGCGCTCGATACCCGCATCTCCGATGCAATGCGCGCCGGAGGCAATCAGTGAACGCTCAACGGCAAGCGCAGGCGCCGCGCAAGGGGCAAGGACATGGCAGCGCCGAAGCGGCGAGCGCGGCGCCGCTGCTAGAACTCGATCGTCTGCATGTGAGATTCGGCGACACAGTGGCTGTGAACGACGTCACGCTGGCGATCCAGCGCGGCGAGCGCGTTGCGCTCGTCGGCGAATCCGGCTCGGGAAAAAGCGTGACCGCGCTGTCGATCCTGCGTCTGTTGAGCGACGCGCAGGTGAGCGGCTCGGTCCGTTTCGACGGCGAGGATCTGCTCGCCAAAAGCGAGCGTGAGATGCGCGGCATGCGCGGCTCGGACATCGCGATGATCTTTCAGGAGCCGATGACCGCGCTCAATCCGCTCTATACAGTCGGCGACCAGATCGCGGAAACGATCGTCGTTCATGACGGCGTTTCGGCGGCGGAAGCACGCAAGCGCGCGGTCGCGCTGCTGGGGCGCACGGGCATTCCCGAGCCGGGCAAACGCGTGAACAGCTACCCGCATCAACTCTCGGGCGGACAGCGGCAGCGCGCGATGATCGCGATGGCGCTCGCGTGCCGTCCCCGTCTTCTTCTCGCCGACGAACCGACTACCGCGCTGGACGTGACGATTCGCGCGCAGATCGTCGAGCTGCTACTCGAACTGCAGCGCGACGAAGCCGAAAAGCGCGGCATGGCCGTGCTGCTGATCACGCACGACCTGAACCTCGTGCGCCATTTTGCACAGCGCATCGCGGTGATGGAGAAGGGCGTACTGGTCGAAAGCGGGCCGGTCGAGCAAGTGTTCGAGTCGCCGCAGCACCCGTACACGCAGCGGCTGCTCGAAAGCCGGCCGCAGCGCACGGTCGTCCCGGTGCTACCTATTTCGCCGGTGCTGCTGGAAGCTCGCGATGTTTGCGTCGATTTCAGAACGAAGTTGCCGGGATTCGCCGGCTGGTTCCGCTCGGGGCGGTTTCGCGCGGTTGCGGACGCGGCTATTTCGGTGCGGCAGGGCGAGACGCTTGGCATCGTCGGTGAATCCGGTTCCGGGAAATCGACGCTCGCAATGGCCTTGCTCGGGCTGCAGCGCACCGCGCACGGCGAAATCGAATTTCAGGGCAGGGCGCTTCGCAGCTATCGCGGCGCCGAGCAGACCGCGTTGCGCTCGAATATGCAGGTGGTGTTTCAGGACCCGTTCAGCTCGCTTTCGCCTCGCCAGACGATCGAGCGGATCGTCGGCGAAGGGCTGCCGTTGCACCGGCCGCACATGACGCCGCAGGCGCGGCGCGATAAGGTGCTTGCCGTGCTGCGCGAGGTCGGGATCGACCGGACCGCGCTGCTGCGTTATCCGCACGAGTTTTCCGGCGGACAGCGCCAGCGCATAGCCATTGCACGGGCGCTCGTGGTTGAGCCGCGGATTCTGATCCTCGACGAACCGACCAGCGCGCTCGACGTTTCTATCCAGCAGCAAGTGCTGAAACTGCTCGCCGGCTTGCAACAGAAGTACAACCTGGGCTTCGTTTTCATCAGCCACGATCTGGCCGTGATTGGAGCGATGGCGCACCGCGTTGCGGTGATGCAAAACGGTTCTATCGTCGAAAGCGGAGACGTTGAGAAAATCTTTTCGACGCCGGCCCACCCGTACACTCGAAAGCTCCTGAAAGCAGCGTTGAATCACTGATTTTTCACCCCTTTCACCAATTGGGTGCGGGTATCGATTGTATTTTTCTATTTGTTTTGACACGTGAATACTTACTGGCTAGTATCGACCAAACTTTTTTCCGTAGACCCCTGATTCTTTAGCAAAAAATACCGACCAATGCAGCACAGAAATCTGACCCAGGCTTGCACGCGCGCCGTCGCCGGGATGTTCATTGGCGTCTTGATCGCAGCAGCTCCCGGCGCTTTCGCCGACGAAGTAAGCAGTTTCAATCAGAATGCCTCATATTCGCCGAGCAACGCGGCGAGTTCTTCCTCCCCCTCCAATTCGCAAACGCTCGGCAGCAATACTGACGGCGGCGCCAAATCGTTTCTTTCCGGCATGGCCGGCAAGGCGGGCGACGTGGTCGTCGGCGCGCTGAACATGATCGGCGTTCGCTACCGTTGGGGCGGCAACACGCCGGACTCGGGGCTCGATTGCAGCGGCTTCGTGCGCTACGTGTTCCAGGACACGCTGGGCATGGCGCTGCCGCGCCGCGCCGAGGAAATGAGCCGTGTCGGCGAGAAGGTCCGCGTGAGCGACCTCAAGCCGGGCGATCTGGTGTTCTTCAACACCATGCGCCGCACGTTCTCGCACGTGGGCATCTATATCGGCGACAACAAGTTCGTGCATTCGCCCTCCACCGGCAGCACGATCCGCGTCGACGACATGGATAGCGGCTACTGGGAAAAGCGTTTCACCGGCGCGCGCCGGATCGAGACGTCGTATCAGGACGGCGAAGATCTGCGCAAGCGCGTGAATGCGACGATCGGCGGCAATAACTGATTTTTGCTGAGCCGGCAGTTCGGGCACAGCACAAAAGCCTGCTTCAAATGAAGCAGGCTTTTTGCGTTTTGGAGCCGGTCCGCCGGTCCTGTGCCGAACCCCGCAACGCCGGGCTGCGCTAGGCCGCCGCACGGCTCACGGCCAGCTTGCGTTGTAGTTCCGGCATGATCTTCGCAACGGCTTCCTCGCCGGCCAGGATCGCGGCGTTGCGCTGCGAGAAGTCACTGCCGCTCATGGCCGCGAGATTCGGACGGATGACGATGTCGGCGTATTTGTCGAGTTCATACGCCTTGATCGTCTGGCCCATGATCGTGAAGGTTTGCATGAGCACGTCGAAGGAGTTGGCCGTCAGGCCGCTTTCGGGGCGCTGCGAGATATCCACGGCGATCACGAAGTCCGCGCCCATTTTGCGTGCGAACGACGCTGGCACTGGGCTCACCAGACCGCCGTCGACATATTCGTGCCCGCCGATTTTCACCGGCTCGAAGATCGACGGCACGCTGCATGAGGCGCGCACCGCGATACCTGTATTGCCGCGCTGAAAGAGAATTGGCTGGCCGGTTTTCAGGTCGGTAGCGACCACGCCGAGCGGCTTCACCATTTTTTCGATCGGGCGATTGTTGAGCGTGGTGTTCAGATAATTTTGCAGGGCGATGCCTTGCAGAAAGCCGCGCGTGCGAAATGGCATGGCCCAGTCGCTGATGGATGCTTCATCCATGTTCAACGCCAGCTTGTTTAGCGCGAAGCCGTTCATGCCCGACGCGTAAAGCGCGCCGACCACCGAGCCGGCGCTCGTGCCGGCCACCAGATCGACCTGAATGTTGCGCGCCTCCAGCGCCTTGATGACGCCGATATGCGCGAAGCCGCGCGCCGCGCCGCCACCTAGCGCAAGCGCGACGCGAATCGGCCGCTGCGGCTTGTCCAGCGGCGCCGCGCCTGTGGTGGGCGTAGCTGTGGCCGCATTCGACGACGACGCGCCGTCAATTCTGCTGCCTGCTGTGGTGCAGGCAGCGAGTACCGCTGAGGCTGCGGCGAGCGAAAAATTGCGACGGCCGTAACGGGGCGACGAAGGTTTCAACGAGTTCTCCAGCAACGGCGTGTGCAGCGCGACGGGCGCCGCTTTGGGCCGCAATCAGGCAAGGGTCGGGGTGAGTGCAAACAGCGGTTCGATGCGCGGATGAGCGCGTCTGCGCCTCAGCGCGCGCACATCATAAATCAAAGCGGCGCATGCGCGGCGGCCGGTAACGAAAGCTTGCGCGGACACTGCCCGTGGCCATCAATAGCCCATTCGGACGAGGGCGGGCCGCGCGCTTACGAAAGGTATAATTCGACTTCCGCTTCAATTCCTTCGTGTCCATGCACGGCAGCCGTCGTGTCGTATGGGCGCGGTTCGCTGCCGCGCTTGACGGGCGATGTTTGTCCGGCGCCGGCGCCAGTCTTCGAGTAACCGCTAATGACCACCTCCGTTCGTACCCGTTTCGCACCGAGTCCCACCGGCTTCATTCACCTCGGCAACATCCGCTCAGCGCTGTATCCGTGGGCGTTCGCGCGCAAGATGAAAGGGACCTTCGTGCTGCGGATCGAGGATACCGACGTCGAGCGTTCCACCACTGAATCTGTGGACGCGATTCTCGAAGGCATGGAATGGCTCGGCCTCGATTTCGACGAAGGCCCGTTCTACCAGATGCAGCGCATGGACCGTTATCGCGAAGTGCTCAAAGAGATGCAGGACGCGGGGCTCGTCTACCCGTGCTACATGTCGACGGAAGAGCTCGACGCGCTGCGCGAGCGTCAGCGTGAAGCCGGCGAGAAGCCGCGCTATGACGGCACATGGCGTCCGGAGCCTGGCAAGGTGTTGCCCGAACCCCCGGCGGGAGTCCAGCCGGTGCTGCGCTTCCGTAATCCGCTCACTGGCGTGGTGGCCTGGGACGATGCGGTGAAAGGGCGCATCGAAATCTCCAACGAGGAGTTGGACGACCTCGTGATTGCACGGCCGGACGGCACGCCGACCTACAACTTCTGCGTGGTGGTCGACGATCTCGATATGCGCATCACGCACGTCATTCGCGGCGACGATCACGTGAACAACACGCCGCGGCAGATCAACATTCTGCGCGCGCTCGGCGGCGAGCCGCCGGTCTATGCGCACCTGCCGACCGTGCTCAACGAGCAGGGCGAGAAGATGAGCAAGCGTCACGGCGCAATGAGCGTGATCGGCTATCGCGATGCCGGTTATCTGCCGGAAGCGGTGGTGAACTATCTGGCGCGTCTTGGCTGGTCGCATGGCGACGCGGAAATTTTCTCGCGCGAGCAGTTCGTCGAATGGTTCGATCTCGAGCACCTGGGCAAATCTCCGGCGCAGTACGACCACGACAAGCTGAACTGGCTGAACGCGCACTACATCAAGGAAGCCGATAACGCCCGACTCGCCGGACTGGCGCGGCCGTTCTTCGCGGAACTGGGTATCGACGAGGCGACCATCGCTCAGGGCGCGGATCTGACGGCGGTCGTTGGGCTGCTAAAGGATCGTGCATCGACGGTCAAGGAGATCGCGGAGAACGCCGCGATGTTCTATCGCACGCCCGCGCCGGACGCCGAAGCACTAGCGCAGCATGTGACTGATGCGGTGCGCCCGGCGCTCGGCGATCTTGCCGCTGCGCTGAAGACGGTCGAGTGGACCAAAGAGGCGATCGCCGCAGCGCTGAAGGCAACGCTTGGCACCCACAAGCTGAAGATGCCGCAACTGGCGATGCCGGTCCGTCTGCTGGTCGCGGGCACGACGCATACGCCCTCGATTGATATGGTGCTGATGCTGTTCGGCCGCGATGTGGTCGTGGGGCGTATCGGGAAGGCGTTGGCATAAGACGTGAAAGGGCCCACAAGCGGGCCCGAGCGCGTTCCGGCGTGCATTGAGTGTGTTTGCATGCGAGTTCGGAAAAAAGTCGCATGCGATTGCTCAAAGGGTATTTACAAAGCGCAAATTGGCCTCTAGAATCTCGTTTCTGTTCTGCAAGGGGGTATAGCTCAGCTGGGAGAGCGCTTGCATGGCATGCAAGAGGTCAGCGGTTCGATCCCGCTTACCTCCACCATCAGAGCAGAGTGAAGTCGTTCCGAAGTCTGGAGCTTGTAGAAAAAAAGACTTCACAAGCAGCAGTATCGTAGTTAAAATAGCGGTCTTCGCAGTTGGCGGAATAAATAACTAGCATTTAGCTTTTCGCTGGTTAATCCGACTCAGCGGCGAATAAAAGGCATGTCTGAAAAGATCATGTCCCCTTCGTCTAGAGGCCTAGGACATCACCCTTTCACGGTGAGTACAGGGGTTCGAATCCCCTAGGGGACGCCAAACATCAGCGTCGCTTTAGCGTTCGGGTTAATGCCCGATCAGCAGTAAAGCAGCGCAGCTTGCAGAGAAATAACCGACGCTCGCAAGCCAGGTGTGAAGACTGGAGTGGTAGTTCAGTTGGTTAGAATACCGGCCTGTCACGCCGGGGGTCGCGGGTTCGAGTCCCGTCCACTCCGCCAGACAAAGCCCGTTCATACACACTTGAACGGGCTTTTTCATTAAAGGTGTAAGCAGTACGTTGTCCCCTTCGTCTAGAGGCCTAGGACATCACCCTTTCACGGTGAGTACAGGGGTTCGAATCCCCTAGGGGACGCCAGAATATCGGCGTCGTTCGGTTGGAAGTTGAACGGTGCAGTGGGTGAGTGAGCGCAGCTTGCTTGCCGGGTGTGAAAATCTGGAGCGGTAGTTCAGTTGGTTAGAATACCGGCCTGTCACGCCGGGGGTCGCGGGTTCGAGTCCCGTCCGCTCCGCCAGATTTGAAAAAGCCCACTTCGAAAGAAGTGGGCTTTTTTTATTCCGCTGATCATCCCGCCTGGATATGCTCGGGACAAACAGCCATTGCCAGCGCGCGCGGCCTGTTTTACCGTTTATCCGACTTCTCTTCGTCGTGCCACCATGTTCGATCCAACCGAAGCTCCGTTGCCGTTCCATCTGCGCAAAGCCAGCATGGACGATTTCGAGTTCGCTGAGGCGCTGACTCATAGCAACATGGGCGGCTATTATCAGCGGCATCATCTCGTCTGGCGTGGCGATCTCTTTCTCGGCAGTTGGCGCGAGTCGGAAAATTTCATCCTCGAAATGGACGGCAAGCCGATTGGCGTGTTGCGCATCACGCAAGAAGGCGATTCGCTGCATATCCGCGACGTGCAGATTGCTGAAGGGTACAGGCGGCTCGGCGCGGGCACCTATCTGCTGGATATGTCGCACCAATGGGCGCGCGAGCGCGGACTGCGCGAACTGCAGTTGCGCGTGTTCGTCGACAATCCCGCAGCGCGGCTCTATCAGCGCAAAGGCTACAAACTGACCGGGCCGCGGCTCGCACAGCTTGGCGCGATCCGTCATCTTGCGCGGCGCGTTTGAGCCGCGCGCCCGGCGACCCAGGTTCAGCGTTCATCCGTGTTCGCTGCTCGCCGCATCCGCCCGATGCTGCGCTGCCTGCTCGCCGGCATTCTCGTCCAGGTCCGCATCGTCGCGGCTTTCGCCATTTTCCAGACGATGTTCCGAGCCCCGTTCGATAAACGCGCGCGGGCTTTCACCAAACGCACGCCGGAACATCGCGGAAAATGCGCTCTGGCTCTGATAGCCCAATTCCTGGGCGACATGCGACAGTGGCCGTCCCTGACTCAGTAGTGGAATCGCCCGCGCGAGAATCGCCTGTTGCCGCCATTGCGAAAAGCTCACGCCAAGCTCCTGCCGGAAAAGCCGCGCAATCGTGCGCGTACTCGCTCCGACGCTCGCCGCCCATTGTTCGAGCGACTCACCGGGCGTCGGGTCCGCGATCACCGCCTCGCACAGCGCGCGCAGGCGCTTTTCGTTGGGCATCGGCACCGACAGCGGCAGTGGCTCCGAACGCGTCAGCTCATCTAACGCGAGCGCGCCGAGCAACTGCTCGCGCGCGGGCGAGATGCCAGACGTGTCGAGCGCGGCAATCACTTCGCGCAGCAGGTTCGAGACTTCGACGACACGGGGCGCGTCGAGTCCCGCAGGCACCGCGCTTTCACTGATATACAACGTGCGCAGGAACGCATCTTCGACGGCCACCACCTCGTGCGTGACGTGCGGCGGCACCCAGATTGCTCGGGAGGGCGGCACCATCCATGTCGTGCCGGTCGTCGCGACGCGCAGTACGCCGCGCGACGCATACGCGACCTGTGCCCAGGCATGCGTATGACGCGCAAAGTGAGAACCCATCGGCATGGGCCGCGAGCGCACGCGAATCGGATGCGCGTCGTTCGGCTGAAACTCTGGCGGAGTGTCGGTCAAGCTGACGAAGCTCGAGCGGTCCGAGCCGGCGTACGGAGTCATGGCGAAGGTCGATCCACGGAACGAAACGCTATGGGCATGAGGCCCGAACATGAGTGGGTTCTCATTGTAGAACGTGCCCGCTTTGAGACGTTGCATAATGTCCCGATTGACCGACCACCATTCGAGGAGCACGAACGACGATGCAAACCGTCTTTGTCTACGGCACGCTGCGAGCGGGCGAAGTGAACGACATCCGCGAAGCCGCGGCGCGCAACGACATAGCCGAGCCGAACCTGCTCGGCACGGCCACGGTTCGCGGCCATCTGTTCGACTTCGGTTCGTATCCGGGACTCGTCGTCGACGAACAGGGCGTGGACGTGATCGGCGATGTCTATGAAATCGACGATCAACTCGTCGCCGTGCTCGACGAGATCGAGGCGGTGTATCCAGGCATCGAAGATCGCTTTCTCGCCCGTGAAGTGATGGTGAAAGTGGACGGCAACGTCGTGAACTGCCGCTTCTATCCGGTCGCTCCTCAAGCGGTGAAGGGTCTCCACGAAATCAGGTCCGGCGACTGGGTCGAGTATCGCGCCACGCGCTGACACACCTAGCGCGCGCTCACACGCGCTAAAAACAGCATAAAATACGGCCCGTCAGGCATGCGCCTGACGGGCCGTTCGGCCGGACATTCATTGCACGCGGTCGTCGTTATGAGCCGACGAGCGTTCGCGTTCAGATTTCTTCGTAGAGCGGCAGCGTCAGAAAGTCGGTGAACTGCCCGGACGTCGACATCTCTTCGAAAATTTGCGCCGCGCGTTCATACGGTTTCGTATCGCCGCCAACGGCCTGCTTCACTTTGTCGAGTTCCTGCACAGCGAACTCGCGCACAAGTTCGGCCGTCACCTTACGGCCATCGTCGAGCGTGCCTTTCGGCGAGCGAATCCACTGCCACACTTGCGAGCGCGAAATCTCGGCGGTGGCCGCATCTTCCATCAGGTTGTGGATCGGCACGCAGCCGTTGCCCGCGAGCCATGAACCGAGGTAGTGAATGCCGACGTTGATGTTGTTGCGCAGACCGGCCTCGGTGATCGGCGCTTCCGGGCGGAAGTCCATCAGATCCGTTGCGGTGACGAGCACGTCGTCGCGTTGCTTGCCGATCTGGTTCGGCTTGTCGCCGAGCACCTTGACGAACTCTGCCATCGCGATCGGCACGAGGCCCGGATGCGCGACCCAGCCGCCGTCGTAGCCGTCGCCGGCATCGCGCGCCTTGTCGGAGCGCACGCCGGCCATCGCCTTGTCGTTGGCAGCAGGATCGTTCTTGATCGGAATCAGCGCGCTCATTCCGCCAATGGCCGGCGCGTTGCGGCGATGGCAAGTCTTCAGCAGCAACAGCGCATACGCGCGCATGAACGGCGAGGTCATCGTGATCTGCGAGCGATCCGCAAGGCAGAAGCCGCGGTCGGACTTGAACTTCTTGATTGCGGAAAAGATGTAGTCCCAACGACCGGCGTTGAGCCCCGAGCTATGTTCACGCAGCTCGTACAGAATCTCGTCCATTTCGAACGCGGCGAGAATGGTTTCGATCAGCACCGTCGCGCGAATCGTGCCGCGCGGCACGCCGACTGCTTCCTGCGCGGCGACGAAGATGTCGTTCCACAGACGCGCTTCCAGATGGCTCTCCATCTTCGGCAGATAGAAGTAGGGGCCCGAGCCGCGCGCGACCAGTTCCTTCGCGTTGTGCACCATGAAGAGCGCGAAGTCGAAGATGCCGCCCGACACGCGCTTGCCGTCCACCTTCACGTGCTTCTCGTCGAGATGCCAGCCGCGCGGACGCACGATCAGCGTGGCGACCTTCTCGTTCAGCTTATAGCTCTTGCCGTTCTGCTCAAGCGAGATCGTGCGGCGCACGGCGTCCTTCAGATTGATATGGCCGGTGATCTGGTTGTCCCAACTCGGCGCATTCGAATCCTCGAAGTCGGTCATGTACGAATCCGCGCCCGAGTTCAGCGCGTTGATGATCATCTTGCGCTCGACCGGACCGGTGATCTCCACGCGGCGGCATTGCAGGTCTTTCGGCAGCGGCGCAATGGTCCAGTCGCCGTCGCGCACGTTCTTTGTCTCGGCGAGGAAGTCGGGGCGCTCGTCGGCGTCGAGCCGTTTCGTGCGTTCCGCGCGCGCCTGCAACAACTGCTGACGGCGCGGCTCGAACGTGCGATGCAGCGCGGCGACGAGTTCGAGCGCTTCGCGCGTGAGGATCGCTTCGTAGCCCGGCTTGATTTCTGCGGTAATTTCCATGCCCTGCGGCAGCGACAACGATGACAGCGAATTCGCCATGTTTTCTCCTTGGTCGGTCAGATTGCAAAGATGCAAAGTTGAAACGCGGTTGTAGTGGTTGAGTCGATTCGATAAGTTGCCGAAGGTGAGCGTCATGCGCCGGGGCTGCGGCGTGTGCGGCTCGCTGCGGCGCCAGCGCGTCCGGCGCGTCTGGCAGACGCAAGGGTTTTCAGGAAGGCCAGCAGATCGCTCATGCCTGCGCCGGCGCCATGCGGCGTCACACCGAGTTCTTCGAGCGGCGCGTTCTGCCGGTTGAGCCAGAACGTGGTGAAGCCGAACCACGTCGCGCCGGCCACGTCCCAACCATTCGACGACACGAAGACAATCTCGCGCGGATGCGCGTCGAAGGCTTGCGGGCCGAGCGCGTAGGCGGCGGGTGCGGGTTTGTATGCGCGCACGGCGTCGACGGAAAGCACGTGATCGAACAGGCCGCTCATGCCCGCGCTCTTCACCGCGACATCTAGCATTTGGGGATTGCCGTTGGAGAGAATCGCGAGGCCGGGGCGCGAGCCGCCCGACGTACTCGCCGATGTGCAGACGGCGCGCGCAGGGCTCGATGCGGATATCGACGCCGGCTTGGAGGCACATGTGGCGGACCCAGGTCCAGACGCCGCATCGCGCAGCACACGCAGCGCAGGCACAGCATCGGGAAACGCGGACAGGCACGCGTACTCGTCCATCAAACGCTTTTCAGCCGTACGGCCGAGCGTGAGTTGAAGCTTTTTCGCGGAAAAGCGCAGAGCGTCGAGCGTGACGTCCCAGAACGGACGGTAGTGCGCGCCGTCGCCGGCATCGGCCAGCGTGCGCAACTGCGTGTACTCGATCTGTTTCTGGCGCCACAACTGGGAGAGCGCGTCGCCGCGTCCGGGGAAGATCTGCTCTGCGGCAGCGATCACCGAATGCACGTCGAAAAGCGTGCCGTAGGCGTCGAAAATCACTGCTTTAGGGGAAAGTGTCGTTGTGGCCGACATTGCCGTGCGCTCCAGTCAGAGGTCAGGACGGATTGTATTAGCGGTGCTGTGCGCTAAAAAAGAGGCTAAGGATCACTTGATCTTTTACTTTCACCCACCTAATCTGACGCGCACCGGTCAACTTTGCTGCGCCAGCGGCGCCGCTTTCATGGACAGATTCAAGCAGATCGAGACCTTTGTCACCGTCGCTGCCAGAGGCAGCCTGTCGGCTGCGGCGCTTGCCGAGGGCGTGGCTCCCGCGATCATCGGCCGACGTATCGATGCACTCGAAGAACGTCTCGGCGTCAAGTTGCTGGTGCGCACCACGCGCAAGATCACGCTGACTTTCGAGGGCTCGGCGTTTCTCGAAGACTGTCAGCGCATCATTCACGACATGCAGAACGCCGAGGCGAGCGTGTCGGCGGGCGGTGTGAAAGCGAGCGGCCACCTGCGGCTGTCCGCACCGGCCGGTTTTGGACGCCGCCACGTTGCACCGCTGGTGCCGGCGTTCACAGTTGCGCATCCGGATGTTTCGATCACGCTCGATCTGTCGGACCGGCTCGTCGATCTGGTCAACGAAGGCTTCGATTGCGCGGTACGGCTCGGCGAATTGCCCGATTCGTCGCTGGTGTCGCTCAAACTCGGCGAAAACCGGCGCGTGTGCGTCGCTTCGCCGTCGTATTTGAGTCGGCGCGGCGCGCCGCATAGTCTCGCGGATCTTGCGCAGCACAACTGTCTCGCGCTTGGCGCGAGCGCCAATCAGCAGCGCGGCTGGATGTTCCAGCAGGGCGATAAAGTCGTGTCGATCAAGGTGTCCGGCACGATGGAATGCTCGGACGGCGCGGTGCTGCATGAGTGGTGTCTCGAAGGACACGGCCTCGCGTGGCGTTCGTGGTGGGAAGTCGGCGCGGACATCGCGGCGGGGCGCCTCGTGAGCGTACTCGACGAGTTCGCGGCGCCGCCCATTGGGATCCATGCGGTGTTTCCGCAGCGCCGCCATCTGCCGCTGCGAGTGCGGCTTTTTCTGGATTTCCTCAAGCATACGTATGGCCTTCCGGAGTACTGGGGCTGACGCCACGCAACGGGTTTTCGATATTCGGACAGACCCTCAATAGCGGTTTGCGGCAGGTGTCCGCGACCTACAATCGTTTTGAGGCCGGCATGCCAAAAACGCAGCCGATACGGCCGCCCGACATGGACACGGATACGGAGGGCACATGTTCAAGCACATTCTCGTTCCGACCGATGGTTCAGATCTCTCGCGCAAGGCGATTGCCGGCGCCATCGACCTCGCCCAGGCGGTCGGCGCGCGCATCACCGCATACGCGTGCCTGCCGCAATATCCGTATGCGCCGTTCTCCGACATCGTTGTCGAACCTCCGTCCGAGTTCCTCGAGCGCAGCGAACGCGAAGCGCAGGAGCATCTGCGCGAAGTGGAGTTCGCCGCCAGCCGTGTCGGGGTTGTCGTCGATAGGCACACCAGCGTGCATCCGGCGCCGTATCTCGGCATCATCGAAGCGGCGGAGCGGGGCGCATGTGACGTGATCTTCATGGCCTCACACGGGCGACGCGGTCTCGGCAGCCTGCTGATCGGCAGCGAAACGCAGCGCGTGCTTACACATACGAAAATTCCGGTGCTCGTGTACCGGTAGACCTCGCCGATGTCCGGTTCCGCGGTTTGCGCCGGCAGCGGAAAAACGCGCCGGCGACCAGGCCGGCGCGTCGTCCGTTCGCCGCACAATGCATTGTGCTGGCTTTTTGTGCAGCCCCCGCCTTATCGCAACCCGCCATCGGCGCCGCGCACTGCGCCGAGGCACCGACACGCCGACACGCCGATGGCGAAGCTCCTCCCTGTTGACGGCGGCGTCCCAACAAAACCGCTTCGCCGTTGTTCCGCCGTCCGTCTGCCTTTCGTTTTCGCGATCGGGCGCGAGACCTTACGCGACTTTCTTGTCGAAGAACTGTTCGTCTTCCGTCGAGCCGTGCAACGCGGTGGTCGATGCTTCGCGCTCGACTGTTTGCGTCACCGCGTCGAAGTAGCCCGTACCGACTTCGCGCTGGTGCTTCACGGCGGTGAAGCCCTTTTCCGCTGCCGCGAATTCGGCCTGCTGCATCTCGACGAACGCCGTCATCTGGTTGCGGGCATAGCCGTGCGCGAGGTTGAACATCGAGTAGTTCAGCGCGTGGAAGCCGGCCAGTGTGATGAACTGGAACTTGTAGCCCATTGCGCCCAATTCGCGCTGGAACTTGGCGATGGTCGCGTCGTCCAGGTTCTTCTTCCAGTTGAACGACGGCGAGCAGTTGTACGACAGGAGTTGATCCGGGTACTCCTCGTGGATCGCGTCGGCAAATTTCTTCGCGAACTCGAGGTCCGGCTTGCCCGTTTCGCACCAGATCATGTCGGCGTACGGCGCGTAGGCGAGGCCACGCGAGATCGCCTGTTCGAGACCCGGCTTCGTGCGATAGAAGCCTTCGACCGTGCGCTCGCCGGTCAGGAACGGCTTATCGTTTTCGTCGACGTCGGATGTGATCAGGTCGGCGGCTTCGGCATCGGTACGGGCGAGCAGCACGGTCGGCACACCCGAGACGTCCGCAGCCAGACGCGCAGCCGTCAGCTTCGCGACGTTTTCGCGAGTCGGTACGAGCACCTTGCCGCCCATGTGGCCGCACTTTTTCACCGATGCCAGTTGATCTTCGAAGTGCACGCCCGCCGCGCCGGCTTCGATCATCGCCTTCATCAGTTCAAATGCATTCAGCACGCCGCCGAAACCGGCTTCGGCGTCCGCGACTATCGGCGCGAAGTAATCGATATACCCTTCGTCGCCGGGATTCTTGCCTTCCGACCACTGGATCTGGTCGGCGCGCGTCAGCGTGTTATTGATGCGCTTGACGACGAGCGGCACCGAGTTGGCCGGATAGAGCGACTGGTCCGGGTACATTTCGCCGGCCACGTTCGCATCGCCCGCGACCTGCCAGCCCGACAGATAGATGGCCTTCAGACCGGCCTTGACCTGCTGCATCGCCTGATTGCCGGTGAGCGCGCCGAGGGAATTAACGAACGGCTCGGTGTTCACGCTATGCCAGAGCTTTTCGGCGCCGCGCTTGGCGAGCGTGTGTTCGACCTGCACGGAGCCACGCAGACGGATCACGTCCTCAGCGGTGTAGGTGCGCTTGACGCCTTTCCAGCGCGGATCGGTTTGCCATTGCTGTTGAAGTTGGCGGGCTTGTTCTTCGCGCGTCGTCATGGTTTTCTCCTTGGTTGCCTGAAAAAATGGATGCTGGACTCTGTCTTCGTCGAAGCGATCAGCCGGGGAGGCGTTTTGTTTCGCGAAGTCTTATATAAGAGTCTAGGCAAATCGACCGATGAGCAATAGTCGCCCGCCCGCGATTTTCTAATAATTGTTGTCCTTAAAAATCATTGACTTATCAATTACATTCCGCATTAAGAAACGATTTTTCCCATCTTGCAATGGGCACCGTTGTGCCGTGCAGCAAGATTTTTTACGACGCAAAAAAATTTTGCACATCGTGAAATCCAGGTGGCGATAATCGATGGACGAAAAAAAACCGATGCCTGAGCACCGGTTTTTCATTTCGACTTAACGACAGCACGAAGCTGCCGGGGTCTTTTCAACTAACTATTTCTTGCCTATTCCAGCCAGAACGCGGCTTCCGCACTGAGGCGGGCACGCCGTTGCTCCAGCTGTAAGCGTTGACTCACGCGTCTTAGCTGCCGCGACGTGCGGTACGCGGGCCGTCGCTGCGGCGTGCGCCGTAGCCGCCGTCACGCGAGCCGCCGTAGCCTTCGCGCGAACCGCCGCCAAAGCCGCCATCACGCGAACCGCCGCCAGCCGGCTTGCCGGCCCAGCCGCCGCCGGTGCCGCTGCGCGAGCTGCCGGCGTTACCGGCCGGCTTGCCCGAGCCGCTGCCGAAGCGGCGTCCGCCGCCATTGCCGCCGCCCGGACGGCCGCGGCCGCCAAAGCCAGGACGGCCGTTGCCCGACGGGGCCGACTTACGCGGCTCGAAACCCGCGACGACGTTGACCGGCAGCGGCGTGCGCACGAAACGCTCGATGCGCTTGAGCGCGCCCTGTTCGGCGTGATGCACGAGGCTCACCGCGATACCCGAGCGGCCAGCGCGGCCGGTACGGCCGATACGGTGCACGTAGTCTTCGGCGAACTTCGGCAGGTCGTAGTTGAACACGTGCGTGATGCCCGGGATGTCGATACCGCGAGCGGCGACGTCCGTTGCCACCAGCACGCGCACGCGGCGCTCGCGCAGTGCGCGGATCGTGCGGTTACGCGCGCCTTGCGGCAGATCGCCGTGCAGTGCGGCCGACTCGAAACCGGCGTCGGCGAGACGCCCAGCCAGTTGGTCCGCGTCCATCTTGGTTGCCGTGAAGACGATAGCCTGGTCGAGGCCGGAATCACGCAGCAGATGGTCGAGCAGACGGTCCTTGTGATCGCGGTCGTCGACGTAATGAACGGTTTGCGCGATGTTGGTACGCTGTTCCAGGCGCTGAACGATCTCGATACGCTCCGGGTCCTTCAACAGGCGGCCGGTCAGCGAACTGATCTTGCCGTCGAGCGTGGCCGAGAACAGCATGGTCTGACGCGTGGCCGGCGTGGCGGCGACAATCGTTTCGATGTCTTCGATGAAACCCATGTCGAGCATGCGGTCGGCTTCGTCGAGCACGAGAATCTGCAGTTGCGACAGATCGATACGGCCGCGCTCGAGGTGGTCGATCAGACGGCCTGGCGTAGCGACCAGGATTTCCGGGTTCTTCGCCAGCAGCATCAGCTGTTGGCCGTAAGCGACGCCGCCGAGAATGCTGACGGTGCGCAGGCGCTTCAAATGCTTGCCGTACGTGGCGGCGGCGGTGGTGACCTGCATCGCGAGTTCGCGGGTCGGCGTCAGAACCAGCATGGTCGGACGGGCAACCGGTTGCGGGCGGCGCGTGCGGGCGCCGTCGGCCGGACGCGGTTCACGCGGCTGGCTGGCTTGTGCCTTTTGCAGTTGCGAGAAACGCTCGATAGCGGGCAGCATGAACGCGGCGGTCTTGCCCGAACCGGTCGGGCTCGAAACCATCAGATCGCGGCCGGCGATGCCAGCGGGGATCGCGCGTTGCTGAACCGGCGTGGGGTTCTGGTAACCAGCGGCGGTCAGCGCGGAGACGACATCCGCGGACAGACCGAGCGACGCGAACGTCGGGCCGGCCGGGACTGCGGCTTCAGCGGCGACGGCTTCCGGAGCGGCAGCAACGGCTGCGGCTTGTGCGGGTGCGTCGGCGAGACCGAGTGCCTGGTCGGCGATGGCGTTCAACGGGCTGCTGGGGGTATTGCTCGAAGTCATGAGAATCCTTGGTACACAGGGAATTAAAACGTCGGCGCCAATCGGCATACCCAAGTCGTCGGATTCAGCGAGCAAAGAAGCAGCGAGCAAATCGAAAAACGGGGGCAACTCGCAACAATAAAGGCGAGTTTTTCGTTAGAAGCTGTATCGGATGCGACACGCCAACATGGCTTGCCGCCAGCCTGGGACATGATCGCCCGTAGGGGGCTAGGCAGGAGGGGACAGGTTCTAAACTGGATTGGAGCTAAACGCTACGAGGCGCTGCGCCGCAAAGGCCGCTTATGAAAGCGGGCAAAGCAGTGAAGCGCAGGCAACATTGTATAGGTATTTGTTGCACTGCGCCACCGTTAGGACATTTCTTAGCGGAAAACTTGCACCGCGCGAGGCGCAGCGCGGTGCTGCGAGCGGCTTTGAACGAATGGGCCTTCAGGCGGACGCGCCGCTCCTCAGCGATTCGACGAGTTCCACGTACTGCTGCTTGGCGGCGTCCTGCGCGGTGCCCTTGAGCGCGGCCCACGCGTCGTATTTGTATTTGCCGACGATATCCGCGAAGCCCGGCTTGTCGCCGTGGACGTCGCCTTCGCTGGCTTGCTTGAAGAGCGCGTAGAGGCGCAGCAGCGTGAGATTGCCCGGACGCTCAGGCAGTTGCTTGACGTCTTCCTGGGCTTGGGTGAATTGCGTGTCGAGGTCCGTCATCGTCGTGCTCTCCGGCGGGATGGTTAGGTGGCCGACGATCATAACAATTGCATGCCCTGGCGTGGCCGAGGGCTTATTCCAAACGTTAGCTGTTGGCGAGTACCGAACCGGCGCGCGAATATATAGCCGGTATCGATATGCGGTTCCTGTTCCGCGTGATCCAGTTGCGATTGCGCGTCGTCCGATTCCGGTACCGCATCGGCAGCCGATTACGCGTCCGGCGCCCGCCGCCCGCCGAACGACATGCGTCGTGCCGAAGACCAAACCGCATCGGCGCGCGCGGCGCCGATTACAATACGGTCCATGACTCAAACAGTGCTTCTTGCCCTCGATACTTCCACCGAATTCTGCTCGGTAGCGCTTCTGTCGGCCGCCGCCGTCGATGTCGACGCAGCGGACCACGCACGCGCCGAGCCGCGCGCGTGGGTGCGCCACGAGCAGACGGGCGCCGTGTCGAGCATGCGCCTGCTGCCCGCGATCCGCGAACTTTTCAGCGAAGCGGGTCTGGCGCTCGCCGACTGCAACGCGATCGCGTTCGGTTCTGGTCCGGGCTCGTTCACCGGCCTTCGCACGGCCACGGGCGTCGCGCAAGGGCTGGCGTTCGGCCTCGATCTGCCGGTCGTGCCGGTCAGCACGCTGCTGGTTTGCGCGGAAAGCGCCCGGCGCCGCGATCCGGCCGCCACACGTGTGCTGGCGGCGCTCGACGCCCGCATGGACGAAATCTATTGGGCCGACTACGCGTGGGACGAAGCTCAGGGCGAATGGCGCACCGTTCAGAGCGCATCGCTCGATACGCCCGAGCGGCTCGTGTTGCCCGACGAGCCCTTCACGCTCGCAGGTAACGCTGCCGCGGCCTTCAGCGCGCGGCTGCCGGCGCTCGCAGCCGCCCGGTCCGTCGATTACGAGGCATTGCCGCATGCGCTGCCGCTCGCGTACGCCGCGTTGCGCGCATTTCACGCGGGTCGCACCGTGCCCGCCGATCAGGCCGCGCCAGAATACATCCGCAACAAGGTCGCGCAAACCACGGCCGAGCGCATCGCGGAAAAAGCGGCAAAGGCAGGGCAGGCCGCGGCGCTTGCCCATGACGCCCTGCCTCGCGAGGGACGGCAATGAGCGGCGTGCTGCTGGCGGACCGCTATATGTCGCCGATGACCGAAGGCGACCTCGACGAAGTGGCCGCCATTGAAAAGCTCGCCTACGAGTTTCCCTGGAGCCGCGTCAATTTCGGCGACTCCCTGCGCAACGGCTATTTCGGCGTTTGTCTGCGGCATGTTACGGGCACGCTGATCGGCTATTGCGTGCTGATGCCGGTGGTCGACGAAATGCATTTGCTGAATCTGTGCGTCGCGCCCGCCGCGCAAGGCGCCGGCGCCGGACTCACACTACTGCGCGAGGCCGTGCGCATTACCCGCGCAGAGAAGCTCGACGGGCTGCTGCTCGAAGTGAGGCCGTCAAATCATCGCGCGATACGGCTCTATGAGCGTTTCGGCTTCACGTCGATTGGCCGGCGCAAAAACTATTATCCGGCGCGGCATCGCAGCCGGGAGGACGCCATCGTGATGCGTTTATCGTTTGTCAGGGAGGGCGCGGATGGCGCTGCATGATTCGGTACTGGAAGAGTTCGGGCTCGCGCCGCGCTGGGTGCGTCGCGGGATGGCGGCGGTGCAGGAACCGGCTGCCGGCGCTGGTGCAGAGCAGGGTGTCGACGCGCCCCGCCCGCATGGTGCGAGCGACCTCACGCAGAGCGATGCGCGTGCGCCTTCCGCGGCCGGCTTGACGCCGCAAACGTCGCGCACCTCCGCGATACGCGGGGCCGAGCCGTCGCGACAAGCCGACGACGACCTGCACGCGCAAACGCATACCGAAAGCGATGCGCGAGCTCGTGGGACTCAGCCGCCACATCCGGCAGGATCTCGCGATAGCGTTCGGCACGTACGGCCGGTCGAGCGCGTCGACGATCCGGCGCACATCGTTCCGGACGCGGCACAGCGCGAGTCTCGGCCGCCGCCCGCACCGGACGCGGGGCAGCAGCGCATATCAGGCGCAGCCGGGAGCCGCAACCCGGCAACCGCACAGCGGCAGAGCATACCCGAGCCGTCCTCTTTCGACGCCCCGCCCGCCGACGACTTCGCATGGTTCGACGACCTCCCGCTTCATGCACCGGGCGACGTTGGCGCGCCCATGCACGCGCGCCGCGAAACGCTCGAACCTCCCGCGATCCACACGCTCGACTGGGACGCGTTGAGCGAGCGCGCTTCGACCTGCGAACGCTGCCGGTTGTGCGAGAAGCGCACAAAAACCGTGTTCGGCGTAGGCGATCGGAACGCCGACTGGATGCTGATCGGCGAAGCGCCCGGCGAGAACGAGGACCGCGTGGGCGAGCCGTTCGTCGGCCAGGCGGGCAAGCTGCTCGACAACATGCTGCGTTCGCTCACGTTGGCACGCGACGCCAACGTGTATATCGCGAACGTGATCAAGTGCCGCCCGCCTGGCAACCGCAATCCCGAGCCCGATGAAGTCGCGCGTTGTGAATCTTATCTGCAACGCCAGGTGGGGCTCGTGAAACCCAAGCTGATCGTCGCGCTCGGGCGCTTTGCCGCGCAGAGCCTGCTCAAGACGGACGCGAGTATTTCGTCGTTGCGCGGCCGCGTCCACGAGTATGAGGGCGTGCCGGTGATCGTCACCTATCACCCGGCCTATCTACTGCGCAGTCTGCCTGACAAGGCGAAGGCGTGGGCCGATCTGTGTCTCGCGCGCGATACGTGGCTTGCGGGCGGCGGCGCACCGTCGAACGCGGCGAAGCGGTGAACGTGGATGAGCCGGCGGCGCGTCGTCCGGCGCAAGCGCGCGAGCACATCGCCGGCGTCGACTCTGTTGGGGCGACGGTTGGGAGCGGCGATGCCGCCAGTGCGCACACCATTCTTTCCACGTTACTCGACACGTTGCGCGACTGCGCAGTTCGCGATCTCGCCTGGCTGCTGCTGAGCGCCGATCTGTTGCGTCCGCAACCGCCGATGGGCGAACTTGCTGCTCCTTTCCAGACCTCGCTGCAACTCCACGACACGCTCGACTGGCTGCGCGCGCTCGATGCGGCGCCCGCCCAGTTGCATCACGACCTAGCCGCGACGCGCATCACGCGTCTTGGCCGCTACGCCGAACGCTTGCTCGGCTGGTTTCTGCAACATGGACCGGCGGCGCGGCTCGTCGCGGCGGGCGTGCCGCTGCGGCGCGCGGGGCTCACGCTCGGCGAATGCGATTTTCTTTTACGCACGCAGGACGGTGCGCAGCTTCACTGGGAGCTTGCGGTGAAGTGCTATCTGCATGCGGGCGATGCAAGCGGGCTAACCGCGCTAACCGCCCCGCAGTCAGATGTGCGTTTATCAGCAGCGCCGTTACCAGCGGCTGGATCGCCGCAGCTATCGAACTATGTGGGCCCGAACCTGAAAGACCGCTTCGATCTCAAGCTCGCCCATCTGCTCAATCACCAGTTGCCGCTGAGCGCGCGCGAGGACTTTGCGTCGACGGGTTATCCGGGCCCGTGGACACCGCAAATGTTCGTCAAAGGCTGGTTGTTCTATCGGCATGGCGAGACGCCAGCAGATCCGGTCGAGGTCGACCCCGCGCATGGCCGCGGCTGGTGGGTGACGTGGAGTGACTGGCTGGAATTCGCGGCGGCACACGCGCAGCATTGGCGTGTGTTGCCGCGGCTCGAATGGCTGGCGCCGAGGCGCTATCGTCACGACGAACAGCACGCGGCGTATAGCGCTTGGGTCGATCCGCTAACGCTCGCCGCTCAAACGTCGCATCAACCGGGACCGACGATGGTCGCCGCATTCGCAGCGGACAGCGCGGGCAACCTGCTCGAACGCTCGCGCGGGTTTATCGTGCCCGACGAGTGGCCCGAGCGGGCGCGAGCTTACGCAAGCCAGTAAGCCTGCCGCATTACCACCATCGATAGAAATGATGCACGGGGCCGACGCCGCTGCCGACCTGCAGGCGATCGCTTGCCTGCAATGCGCCGGTCAGATACTGCTTTGCATCGGCGACCGCGCTCGCAAGGTCGTCGCGTTGCGGAACCAGCGCCGCAATCGCCGACGACAGCGTGCAGCCCGTCCCATGTGTGTTCTTCACGGGCACGCGCGGGCCGCCGAGGCGCAGCGTGCCGCTTTCCTGAACCAGCCAGTCGGGGCTATCGGCGGCGCCCAGATGGCCGCCTTTCATCAGCACCGCACGGGCGCCGAGAGCGCGCAGCGCTTCGCCTTGCTCGATCATGCCGGCTTCGTCGGCAGCGGCTTGCACGCCGTCGAGCAGTGCGGCGGCTTCGGGAAGATTGGGTGTCAGCAGATCGGCGAGCGGCAGCAATTCTTCGCGCAGTGCGGCGACCGCATCCGGCAGCAGCAGCGCATGGTTACTCTTCGAGATCATCACCGTATCGAGGATGATGTGCTTGGGCTTGTGCCGGCGCAACGCATCGGCGACCGCGCGAACAATCGACGCGTTGGCGAGCATGCCGATCTTCACCGCGTCGATGCGGATGTCGTCGAACACGGCGTCGAGTTGCGCGGTGATGAAGCTCGCGTCCGGCGCGTGAATCGCGGTGACGCCGCGCGTGTTCTGCGCGGTAAGCGCGGTGATCACGCTCGCGCCATAAGCGCCGAGCGCCGAGAAAGCCTTCAGATCGGCCTGGATGCCGGCGCCGCCGCCGGAGTCGGAGCCGGCGATCGTCAGCACGTTGGGAATCGGTTGAGTCATGGCAAAGCGGGAAAGGGTAAAAGCGCGCGCGCGGCAGAAGGAGGCACGCCCGGACGTGTCAGTGCTTGACTTCGCCGATCAGCGCCACTGAGTCGAACGCGCGCTGGTTCGCCTGGTGACGCCGCATCACGATCCACATCATCAGGCAGACGAAGCTGCCGAACAGCACGATCACCGCCGTGACCGGCACGTCCAGCCAGACGAGCACCGCGTACAGGCACAGCATGACGAGCACGGAGAGATTTTCGTTGAAGTTCTGTACGGCAATCGAGTGGCCCGCCGACAGCAACACGTGGCCGCGATGCTGGAGCAGCGCATTCATCGGTACGACGAAGAAGCCGGACAGGCCGCCGACGATCATCAGGAAGATATAAGCGACGATCAGATAACCGGGCACGTGTATCCGGCCGAAGTACACGCCCCAATGCGCAGGAAACAGGCTGCGCGTGTAGAAGGCCATCAGCATCACGGCAAGGCCCATCATGATGCCCACCGGCAGCACCGACAGCGACTTCTTCAACGGCACGCGCGAAGCGGCGAAGATCGCGCCGCCCGCGACGCCGACAGCCACCACCGCCTGCAGGATCGCCGCTTCGGAGAGCGACATATTGAGCGACACTTCCGCCCACTTCAGCACGATGAATTGCAGCGTCGCGCCCGCGCCCCAGAACAGCGTCGTGACCGCGAGCGAAATCTGCCCGAGCTTGTCGCGCCAAAGCACGAGAAAACAGTCGGCGAAATCGGTGACGAGCTTGATCGGGCCGCGTTCCTGTTTCGGGTAGCGCGCGCCGGTGTCGGGAATGCGCAGATTGAAGAGCGCGGCGATCACGTAGATCACCATGATGACCAGCATCGCCGCTTCAGCGGGTGTGTTGACCGTGGGAATATGGTGCCGCAAGATGGGCGCCGCAATATGCGGACTGATCAGTGCTCCGCCGAGCACGGTGCCGAGAATGATCGAACCGACCGTGGTACCTTCGATCCAGCCATTGGCGGCGACGAGCCGGTCAGGCGGCAGCAGTTCGGTGAGAATCCCGTATTTGGCGGGCGAATACGCAGCCGCGCCGAAACCCACGATTCCGTAGGCAAGCAGCGGATGCGCGCCGACCAGCATCGTGATGCAGCCGAGCACCTTGATGGTGTTCGTGATGAACATCACGCGTCCTTTCGGACGGGAATCGGCGAAGGCGCCCACGAAGGCGGCGAGAACGACGTACGACAGCACAAAAAACAGCTTGAGCAGCGGCGTCATCCAGTTTGGGGCGTGTAGATCTTTCAGCAGTGCTATAGCAGCGATCAGAAGCGCATTGTCGGCCAACGACGAAAAAAACTGCGCGGCCATGATGGTGTAAAAACCTTTTTTCATCTGATGCGATGCTGTCCTCGCTGCGGTCTGTCCGCCCCGGCCGTTTGTTATGCGTCCGGGCTTATGCCGTTCGAAATGGGTTGTGCGCACGGCTTTATATCACGAAAATAGCTGCATTCAGACTAGCAGAATCCTTGATCGCACCGCCCAGCGGGCTGCCGCGCGTTGAAAACGCCCTGTAAGCTGCTGATTCGCAAGCGTCTTTACGAAAATACTCCATGCCGCGCCCCCTCTCAGCCACGATTCACACCTCCGCCCTCGCCAATAACCTCGCCGTCGCGCGCCGCTATGCGCCTAAATCGAAGATCTGGGCGGTCGTCAAGGCCAACGCCTATGGGCACGGCCTCGCGCGCGCTTTCCCAGGTTTGCGGGCAACGGACGGCTTTGGGTTGCTGGACCTCGAAGAAGCCGTGAAGTTGCGTGAATTGGGCTGGGCGGGCCCAATTCTTTTGCTCGAGGGATTTTTTCGTCCGACGGACATTGACGTCATCGACCGCTATAGCCTGACGACGGCGCTCCATTCGGACGAGCAGTTGCGCATGCTGGAGATGGCGCGTCTGTCCAAGCCTGTCAACATCCAGTTGAAGATGAATAGCGGGATGAACCGGCTCGGCTATACGCCGGAGAAATTCCGCGCGGCGTGGGAGCGGGCGCGCGCATGTCAGGGCGTCGGCCAGATCACCTTGATGACCCATTTCTCCGACGCCGACGGCGAACGCGGCGTGGCTCACCAGATGGAAGCATTCGAGCGCGGCGCGCAAGGCATTGCCGGTGCCCGCAGCCTCGCCAATTCGGCGGCCACGCTGTGGCATCCCGAATCGCACTTCGACTGGGTGCGTCCGGGCATCATTCTGTACGGCGCGTCGCCGTCGGGCGTGTCGGCCGCCATCGAAGGCACCGGCTTGCAGCCGGCCATGACGCTCGCGTCCGAACTGATTGCCGTGCAAACCATCGCGGAAGGCCAGACAGTCGGCTACGGGTCGCTCTTCAAGGCGCGCGCGCCGATGCGCATCGGCGTGGTGGCGTGCGGTTACGCCGACGGCTATCCGCGAGTGGCACCCGAAGGCACGCCGGTGATCGTCGACGGCGTGCGCACGCGGGTCGTGGGACGTGTGTCGATGGACATGCTCACCGTCGACCTCACGCCGGTCCCCACCGCGAATGCCGGCTCGCGCGTCGAATTGTGGGGCACGTCGCTGCCCATCGACGATGTTGCGCGCGCCTGCGGCACGATCGGCTACGAGCTGATGTGCGCGGTCGCGCCACGCGTGCCGGTGCGCGCCGAGTAATAGGGGGCGCGCTGCTTCATCGGGCGGTGCGGTCAAGACAAAGAACACCAAACACCAGTAACCAGGCAAGAACGCGTGGCAAAAGCAAAAACGTTGTACGTATGCAGTGAATGCGGCGGTCAAACGCCGAAATGGGCGGGGCAGTGCCCGTCCTGTCAGGCCTGGAACACGCTCGTCGAATCGGTCGCCGAAACGCCTTCCACGCATCGCTTCCAGTCGCTCGCGAAGAGTGCGCCGGTGCGGCGTCTTGCCGATATCGAAGCGTCCGACGTACCGCGCTTTTCCACCGGCGTCGGCGAATTCGACCGTGTGCTCGGCGGCGGTCTGGTGCCGGGCGGCGTGGTGCTGATCGGCGGCGATCCGGGCATCGGCAAATCGACGCTCCTGCTGCAATCGCTCGCCGAAATCGCCGCCGACAAGCGCGCGCTCTATATCAGCGGCGAAGAATCGGCCGCGCAGATTGCGTTGCGCGCGCAACGATTGTCGCTGCTCGAACCGGGCTCGAAAGCGAGCGAACTGCAATTGCTCGCCGAAATCCAGCTTGAGAAAATCCAGGCGACGATCGCGGAGCAGCGGCCCGACGTCGCAGTCATCGACTCCATCCAGACGGTCTATTCCGACGCGCTTACGTCCGCGCCGGGCTCGGTCGCGCAGGTCCGCGAGTGCGCGGCCCAATTGACGCGCATCGCGAAGCAGTCGGGCACCACGATCATCATGGTCGGCCACGTGACCAAAGAAGGCGCGCTTGCGGGGCCGCGCGTGCTGGAGCACATCGTCGATACAGTGTTGTACTTCGAGGGCGACACGCACTCGTCGTTTCGCCTCGTGCGCGCGATCAAGAACCGCTTCGGCGCAGTTAATGAACTCGGAGTGTTCGCGATGACCGAGCGCGGCTTGCGCGGCGTCGCGAATCCGTCGGCGCTCTTTCTGTCGCAACACGAGCAGTCGGTGCCGGGCTCGTGTGTGCTGGTCACGCAGGAGGGCACGCGGCCGCTATTGGTCGAAGTGCAGGCGCTGGTGGATTCCGCCAACGCACCGAATCCACGGCGCCTCGCCGTTGGTCTCGAACAGAATCGGCTCGCGATGCTGCTAGCGGTGCTGCATCGGCACGCCGGGATTGCGTGTTTCGATCAGGACGTGTTTCTGAACGCGGTGGGCGGCGTGAAGATCACCGAGCCGGCCGCGGATCTGGCGGTGCTGCTCGCCATTCATTCGTCGATGCGCAACAAACCGCTGCCGAAGGGGCTCGTGGTGTTCGGTGAAGTCGGGCTCGCCGGTGAAATCCGGCCGTCTCCGCGCGGCCAGGAACGCTTGAAGGAAGCGGCGAAGCTCGGCTTTTCGGTAGCCGTCATTCCAAAGGCCAACGCGCCCAAGCAGCCGATCGACGGCTTACAGGTCGTTGCGGTCGAGCGCATCGAACAGGCAATCGACCGGGTCCGCACGCTCGAGTAGACGGGCATTGCGCACGCTGCGCGCCGCTTGGGCGCCGTAATGCGCCGTAAATATCTCCAGGTTGGCTGTAACCAACAAGCCCTTCCTTTTTCCTTAAGCTCCACAGCTATTGCATCCCTTCGATGCCCGAAAAAGGATCGCGCCTTGAAACAGTCACATGAAACCATAGCCGAGCGGCCGATACAGGTGCGCGGCTGCCGGGTCTCTGCGCCCATTCAGCAACCGTGGGGCGGCGCTTGCCGGATCGTCGAGTGGATCGACAGGACGGGACAGATTTCGCGCCGCGTCGTAGCGGGCGACGCAACCGCCGCCGAGGTGCGCGCGACGATCAATCGTCACGTGGAAGGCCGCAAGCATTTGCTCTACGACGATGAAAAGACGCCGCGGCAGACGTTGCCGCGGCAGACGCCGGCGCGGCGGTGAGGCCGAAGGCGCGGGCGCGAGGCGTTTAAGCGAGGCGGGCTTCGATTGCCTTCGGTTGCGCTTCAGTCGGTCGCCGGTCAGGCTTTCGGGCGTAGGTCGCTCCGATCTTCGAATTCGTCTGTGAGTTCATCCGGCTCGTCATGATCTTCATGCGCTTGCGGATTGAACAACGGATGCCGCGCGGCTTCCGCCACCGTCAGCACCGGCGAGACGCAGCAATCCAGCGGTTCCAGCAACGCGACCCAATCATCGAGCCCACGCGTGCCGATGAGGTCCGCAAGCTCCTGCGTGAGCGCGGCCGCGTCCGGCCCACCGATCGCTTGGCCGAGACTCCAGTGGCGCGTCGCCCACTCGGGTCGGTCGAGCGCCATGCACAAGCTTTCCCAGAACTTCAGTTCCAGCGCGCCGACCGCGAGCCAGCGGCCGTCGAGCGTCCGGTACAGGTTGTAGCACGGCACGCCGCCATTCAGCAGACCGGCGCCCGCCGCCGTTTCTTCCGCTGGGTTTTGCGCCGCGTTTGCAGCGTTGTTTCGCGCCGTGCTTCCATTGGCGTTAGCGAGCGCGACTTGCGCGACCACGTTGTGCGCATGGGTGGCGTGTGTCATCGAAACGTCGACGAAACGGCCTTCGCCGCCGCGCGATACATGCCATAGCGCGGCGAGGATTTGTGTGACCGCACTGAGCGCGCCGCCGAGCAGGTCGGCGATCTGGAAATTCGGCACGATTGGCGTGCCGTCGCGGCTCGTCAGTTGATCGAGAACACCCGCGTAGCCGATGTAGTTCAGATCGTGCCCGGCGTAATCGGCAAACGGACCGCGTGCGCCGTAGCCGCTGATCGCGCAATACACGAGCCGCGGATTGGCCGCGCGCAGCGTCGCATAGCCCACGCCGAGCCGGTCCATCACACCCGGCCGGAAGCTTTCGATCAATACGTCCGCTTCGGCGGCGAGTGCGCGCAGCACATGACGTCCCGCTTCCGATTTCAGGTCGAGGCGCGTCTCGCGTTTGCCGCGATTGACGAGCCGGTAGAACGCGCCAGGCCGTCCGGCCACGCGGTCGCTCGACGACTGCATCATCGTGCGGGTCGGGTCGCCCGCACCGGGCGCTTCGATCTTCAGCACTTCGGCGCCGAGTTCGGCAAGCCGCAACGCGGCGACCGGGCCGGGCAACAGGCGCGTGAGGTCGAGCACGCGCAAGCCGGTTAGCGGAGGCGGCGCGGCTTCCGCCGCCGAAGAGCCGGCGGAAGAAACCGAAGATGCAGCGGAAGACATCGCAGATGACAAAGCCAACCTCTCGTCGATGCCGGCGCGGATCGCAAACAGCGTCCCGCTAGCCGATTTGTTCGAGTTCCTCGTGTGTCTCGAGCCATTCGGCTTCGAGTGCTTCAAGGCGCGCGTTCACATCTGCCTGACGGCGGATTGCGTCCGTCAGTTTGCTCTTCTGAGCCGGCTCGTAGCTGGCCGGATCGGCGACGAACGCATCGAGCGTCGCTTTCTCCGCGTTGAGCGCGTCCATTTCCTTCTCGATCTTCGTAATGCGGCTTTGCAACGGCTTCTTCAGATGCGCGAGCTTCTGACGCGTTTCCGCTTCCAGCCGGCGCTGTTCCTTGCGATTGACGCCGCCGTCCGCGCCATTCTCCGCGCCGTTCGAAGCATTGCCTGCCTTCAATGCCGCACGCTGCTCGGCCGCATGCTGCAGTAGCCAGTCGCGGTAATCGTCGAGATCGCCGTCGAACTCCTGCAACCGGTGCTTCGCGACCAGCATGAATTGATCGGTCGTGGCGCGCAGCAAATGCCGGTCGTGCGACACGAGAATCAGCGTGCCTTCGAACTGCGCGAGCGCCACGGTCAACGCGTGACGCGTTTCGAGATCCAGGTGGTTAGTCGGCTCGTCGAGCAGCAGCAGATTCGGCTTTTGCCAGATGATCAGCGCGAGCGCGAGCCGCGCCTTTTCCCCGCCGGAGAATGGCGCGATTTTCGACGTCGCCATTTCGCCGGAAAAATTAAAGCTGCCGAGAAAGTCGCGCAATTCCTGTTCGCGCGTGTCCGGTGCGAGGCGCGCGAGGTGCTGCAAAGGCGTGTCGTCAGCGCGTAGCGTTTCGAGCTGATGCTGCGCGAAATAACCGATACGCAGGCCCTTGCCTTCACGCACGTGGCCGCCGAGCGGCGCGAGCGTGCCGGCCAGCGTCTTGATCAGCGTGGACTTGCCCTGGCCGTTGGCGCCAAGCAGACCGATGCGCTGGCCGTTCTGGATAGACAGCGTCACGCGCTCGACGATCGGAATCTCGACGCCTTCCTCGCTGTGATAACCGCAGCGCACGTCTTCCATCACCATCATCGGATTGGGCGCGGAATCGGGCGTGCGGAATTCGAAGGTGAACGGCGATGCGGCGTGCGCCGGCGCGATCAGTTCCATCTTTTCCAGCGCCTTCACGCGGCTTTGCGCCTGGCGGGCCTTGGTGGCCTGTGCCTTGAAGCGGTTGATATAGCTCTGCAAATGCTCGACCGTGCGCTGCTGTTTTTCGTACGCGCTCTGTTGCAGCGCGATCTGCTGCGCGCGCAGCACTTCGAATTGCGAGTAATTGCCGCCGTAACGTTTGATCTGCTGCTGTTCCAGATGCAGCGTGACGTTGCAGACGGAATCGAGAAATTCGCGGTCGTGCGAGATCACGACGAGTGTGCCCGGATAACGGTGCAGCCAGTCTTCGAGCCAGATGATCGCATCGAGGTCCAGGTGGTTGGTGGGTTCGTCGAGCAGCAGCAGGTCCGAACGGCACATCAGCGCCTGCGCCAGATTCAGCCGCATGCGCCAGCCGCCCGAGAAACTGCTGACCGGCTCGCGGGTCTGGTCGAGCGTGAAACCGAGACCGAGCAGCAACGCTTCGGCCCGGGCGGGAGCGGTGTAGCCGTCGGCGTCCGCAAAGGCTGCATGCGCTTCGCCTTCGGCTGCGCCGTCGTGCGCGGCGGAGGCGGCGGCGATGCGTTCTTCGATGGCGCGCAACGCGGCGTCGCCGTCGAGCGTATAGGCGAGGGCGGTTTTGTCCGCAGCGGGCGTTTCCTGGGCGACGTGCGCGATCTGCCACGTGGGCGGGATCGAGAAATCGCCGCCGTCCGCGTGCAGTTCGCCGAGCAGCACGGCGAAGAGCGTCGACTTGCCCGCGCCGTTCGCGCCCACGAGGCCCGCCTTTTCGCCGGGATTGAGGGTGAACGTGGTGTTGTCGAAAAGCGGCTTGGTGCCGCGCGCGAGGCTGAACTGGTTAAAGCGGATCACGAAGAGGCCGGCTTGAGAAAAACGCTATTTTAGACTGCCGGGGATGACACCGGGCGCTCAGCCGGCATCGGCCATTCGGCCGACTGTAATCGCCGCGCTTTTGGCATAGACTGACGGCTTTCGTGGGGAGTGCAGATGACATCGATTTATTCTTTTTCGGCCCGCACGCTAGGCGGCGACGAAGTTAGCCTCGGGCAGTACGAAGGCAAGGTCTTGCTGATCGTCAATACGGCAAGCGAATGCGGATTCACGCCGCAGTATGCAGGCTTGCAGAAGCTCTATGACACCTATGCGGCGCGCGGGCTCGCGGTGCTGGGCTTTCCATGCAATCAGTTCGGCAAGCAGGAGCCGGGCGACGCCGCGCAAATTGGCAGCTTCTGTGAAAAAAACTACGGCGTGACTTTCCCGATGTTCGACAAGGTGGATGTGAACGGCGCTAACGCGCATCCGCTGTTCCGTTATCTGACGGGCGAGGCGCCTGGCCTCCTGGGCCTCGAAGCAATCAAGTGGAACTTCACGAAGTTTCTGATCGGCCGCGACGGCAACGTGGTCAAGCGCTATGCGCCTTTGACCAAGCCTGAGGCGATTGTCGAGGACATCCAAAAACTGCTGTAACGCGGCGGCGCGCGTTAGGGTGCTTCATTACGGTGCTTCAAAGAATCGGCGAAAACAGTCGAGCCACATGCATCAGCACGCGCCGCAATGCGCTCGCCTTGCGATACTCGTTGCGGTCTATCTCGCGCGATTGCGCGAAGTCGGCGAGCAGCATCGCCTCGACTTCTTTAGCGAAATCGTGGTCGACGGTCATCACCATGATCTCGAAGTTCAGGCGGAACGAGCGGTTGTCGAGGTTCGCGCTGCCCACCGCCGCGGCGATGCAGTCGATCAACACGACCTTCTGGTGCAGGAAGCCCGGCTGGTAGCGAAAGATGCGAATACCCGCGCGCAGTGAATCGTACGCATATAGTTTCGAGGCTTCGAACACCACCACATGATCGCGCCGGCTCGGAATCAGAATGCGCACATCCACGCCGCGCAGCGCCGCGAGCCGCATCGCTGAGAACACGGCTTCGTCGGGCACGAGGTAGGGAGTCGTAATCCAGATGCGCTCGCGCGCCGCGTTGATCGCTTCGACGAAAAAGAGCGAGCAGGTTTCCTGCTTGTCGGCTGGGCCGCTCGGCACGACGAGGCAGTGCATGTCGTAGCCCGTCGACTGATGCGCCAGGTTTGCCGGCTGCGCCTGGCCGAGCGGCTCGGCTGCATCGGACGGCGGCATCGGCGGTAGATCGAGTTGCGGCAACTGCTGCGTCGCCCAGTACCAGTCTTCGGTGAACACGAACTGGATGCTGGCGACCGCGGGTCCGCGCACTTCGATATGTGTGTCGCGCCACGGCGAGAGCGGCGGCTTGCCGCCCAGATACTCCACGCCGACATTGTGCCCGCCGACGAATGCGCGTTCGCCGTCGACGGAAACAATCTTGCGGTGGTTGCGAAAGTTCAGTTGCAGCCGGTTGACGAACAGGCGATTGGTGGCGAACGGATGCGTCTCCACCCCACCCGCGCGCAGCGACGCGACGTAGCGGTGCGGCAGGTCGAAGCTGCCGATGCTGTCGTACAGGAAATAGACTCGCACGCCTTGCTGCGCTTTCGCTATCAGCGCCTCCTTGAACATCTCGCCGAGCGCATCGTCGCGCACGATGAAGAACTGGACGATCACGTAGTGCCGGGCGTTCTCGATGGCCTCGAAAATTGCCTCGAATGTTGCAGCGCCGTTCACCAGTGTGCGCACGGAATTACCGGGCAGAAACGGCATGCCGCCGAGACGCGTGAGCGAGTGCACGAGCCTGCCGCCAAGTGCGTGCGCAGGCAGTCGTGACGACGAAGCCAGCTTGTCCCACTCGGGAGGATGCGCGTGCGCGCGCAGCAATTCGTTTTCGACGCGACGCGCGTCGGCGTAGCCGGCGAATTTACTGCGTCCGAGAAAAAGATAGGGGACGAGCGTGAAATACGGCATCGCGACCAGCGACACAGCCCATGCAATTGCGCCTTGCGACGTGCGGGTGTTGAGAATCGCGTGACACGCCGCGACCACGCCGAGTATGTGGGCGAGGGCCACCAGCGTGCCGACGTGAAGCAGGTCGAATTGCATAGGCGGGCGAAGGAGTGGGCGAAGCGCTGTACCGGCTCGCTGGGCGAACACGGGCAGCTAAGGAGCTAACGGCGCTCATCTTACCGAAGGCGCGCGGGTTGGGGGCGGGTTGCGTCGAGCTCGTGTTGCGTGGCGGTGATATTTGCGAGAGTCTCGCGCTGCATGCAGTGGCCGGCGAGCCCGCCGCACGCGCACGCCGCACGCCGCACGCCGCAATGGCTTCGCGTGCGGCCTGATGCCGAAACGGCCATCCGGCCGCATGAGACCACAGCCAGCGTTTTGCATCGCGTCGCAATGAGTGCTGAAGCGCCCACTGTGACCGACTGCGCAGTCAGCAGCCGAAGCACCCACTGCGACCGACAGCTAAAGCCTCGACTGCGGTCGATAGGCTGACGGTTTCACACCGGCAGGTCCGCGGCCTGGATCAGGAACACGTTATCGTCGCCGGCGCTGGTCGACAGCCATACGAGGTTCAGGCCGCCGAACGCCGCTTCGACATGCTGGCGCTCGTTGCCGATCTCGATCACGAGCACGCCGTCGTCGGTGAGCCAGTTACGTGCGTGCGCAATGATCCGTCGCACGATGTCCATGCCGTCGGCGCCGCCCGCGAGCGCCATTTCCGGCTCGTGCTTATATTCGGCGGGCAGCTCCTGCATCGACGTGGCGTTCACGTAAGGCGGATTGCTGATGATCACGTCGTAGCGCCGTTCCGCGAGCGGCGCATACAGGTTGCCTTCGAAAAGCGCGATGCGCTCTTCGAGCTTGTAGTCGGCCACGTTGCGCGCGGCGACTTCGAGAGCAGGCCCGGACAGATCGACCGCGTCGATGTCGGCATTCGGAAACGCGTGCGCCGCAAGAATCGCGAGGCAGCCCGAGCCCGTGCATAGTTCGAGTACGGCGCCGACTTGCTCGGGATCTTCGACATAAGGTTGCAGCCCGTCTTGCAGCAGCTCGCCGATGAACGAACGCGGCACGATCGCGCGTTCGTCGACATAAAAGCGAAAGCCGTGCATCCACGCTTCCTGCGTGATGTACGCAGCCGGCACGCGCTCTGTGGCGCGGCGCTCGATCACGTTGAGCACCGCGTCGATCTCGGCCGGGCTCAGGCGCGCGTCCATGAACGGGTCGAGCAGGTCGAGCGGCAGATGCAGCGTGTGCAGTACCAGATAGGCGGCTTCGTCATATGCATTGGCCGAGCCGTGACCGAACGAGAGCTCCGCCTGGTTAAAGCGCGACACCGCGAAACGCAGCAGATCGCGGACGGTGGAAAAGGGCAGCGTCATCGCAAGAGTCCTTGGATATTTCTGGGTTAAGCGATCAATTGTTCGAGCACGCGGCGGTACACGTTCTTGAGCGGCTCGATGTGTGCGACTTCGATATGTTCGTCGATCTTGTGAATGCTGGCATTCAGCGGGCCGAACTCGACCACCTGTTGGCAGATCCGCGCGATGAAGCGGCCGTCCGACGTGCCGCCGGTGGTCGACAGTTCAGTGCTTATTCCGGTTTCGTCCTTGATTGCCCTCGCGAGCGCGTTCGACAGATCGCCGTGCGGCGTGAGGAACGGCAAGCCGCTCACGGTCCATTGCAGGTCGTAGTCGAGGCCATGCCGGTCGAGGATCGCGTGCACGCGTTGCTGCAAACCTTCCACAGTGCTGGCTGTGGAGAAGCGGAAGTTGAACATCACGTCCGCATGGCCCGGGATCACGTTGGTGGCGCCGGTGCCGCTGTGAATGTTGGACACCTGCCACGTGGTGGGCGGGAAGTATTCGTTGCCGTCGTCCCAGCGTTCGGCGACGAGATCCGCCAGCGCGGGCGCGAGCCGATGCACCGGATTTTTCGCCAGATGCGGATAGGCGATATGGCCTTGCACGCCCTTGACCACCAGCTTGCCCGACATCGAGCCGCGCCGGCCGTTTTTCACGGTGTCGCCGAATTGCGCACTGGAAGTCGGTTCGCCGACGATGCAGTAGTCCATGCGCTCGCCGCGCGCTTGCAGCGCTTCGACCACTTTGACGGTGCCGTCCGTAGCGGGGCCTTCTTCGTCGCTGGTAATCAGAAACGCGATCGAGCCGCGATGCCGCGGGTGCGCCGCGACGAATTCCTCGCTCGCGACCACGAAGCCGGCGATCGAGGTTTTCATGTCGGCTGCGCCGCGGCCGTACAGCTTGCCGTCGCGATGCGTCGGCTCGAACGGCGCCGACCGCCATTGCTCGAGCGGGCCGGTGGGCACGACATCCGTATGGCCGGCAAACGCGAGCAGCTTGCCCGCGCGGCCGTCGACGCCGCGTTTGACGGCCCACAGGTTGGTCACGCCGTTCGATTCAATGGTCTCGTGCTCGAAGCCGAGCGCGGATAGGCGTTCGATCAGGAGGCGCTGGCAATGCTGGTCGTCGGGCGTGACGGAGGCGCGCGCGATCAGTTGTTCGGTAAGGGCGAGGGTGCCGGACATGGATTCAATACAAGCCACTTTAGAATGAAAAAATGCCGGCTGGCGGTGACGCACCGCAGCCGGCAACAGCTTTGACGCAACTCGGCGAGTCCGCGCTCAGCAACACGACGCTGCGGCTGAACAACCGGCGCAGTGCCTGAGCGCCGAGCAGCGCGCTATCGCAACCGCGCAGTGCTCACGCAAACGTCGCCGCACTCCCAGCGCGCATGCAAACGTCGGCAAACATAGCCGCGCTTACGCGAACAGCGCCGCATATTCGTCGGGCGAAAAACCGAGCGACTTGACCCGCCCGTTGATCACCAGCACAGGCCGCTTGATCACCGACGGCTTGTGGATCATCAACGCGATCGCGCCGGGCTGTGTGTCCGCCGCCGCCTTCATGTCGTCCGACAGGCCGCGCCATGTGGTGCCGCGACGGTTCAGCAACGCGTCGAGCTTGACGTCCTTCAGCCAGTCCTGCACGAGCGGCTCGGTCACGCCGGCCTTCTTGAAGTCGTGAAACTCGAACTCGACGCCGTGCTCTTCGAGCCACACGCGCGCTTTCTTCACGGTGTCGCAGTTCGGAATACCGTAGACGACGGTTTTGGTGCCGCGCGCCATCAGTCGCCTCGCAGCAGCTCGTTCAGGCCGACCTTCGCGCGCGTCCTGGCGTCGACCTTCTTGACGATCACGGCGCAGTAGAGGCTGTGCGAGCCGTCCTTTGACGGCAGGTTGCCCGCCACCACGACCGAGCCGGCCGGAATGCGGCCATACGTGACTTCGCCGGTTTCGCGGTCGTAGATCTTGGTGCTCTGGCCGAGATACACGCCCATCGAAATAACCGAATTTTCTTCGACGATGACGCCTTCCACTACTTCCGAACGCGCGCCGATAAAGCAGTTGTCTTCGATGATGACCGGGTTCGCCTGGAGCGGCTCCAGCACGCCGCCGATGCCCACGCCGCCCGACAGGTGCACGTTCTTGCCGATCTGCGCGCAGGAACCGACGGTGGCCCACGTATCGACCATCGTGCCTTCATCCACGTAAGCGCCGATGTTGGTGTACGACGGCATCAGCACGACATTCTTCGCGATGAACGAGCCGCGGCGCGCGATGGCCGGCGGCACGACGCGAAAACCGCCGGCGGCGAAGTCTTCAGCGGTATAGCTGGCAAACTTCGAGGGCACCTTGTCGTAAAACTGGCTGTAGCCGCCCGCCGGCATCGGCGCGTTGTCTTCGAGGCGGAACGACAGCAGCACGGCTTTCTTCAGCCATTGATTGACGACCCAGTCGCCGTCCTTCTTTTCGGCGACGCGCAGCGCGCCCTTATCCAGTTGCTCGATGGCGCGGGCGACGGCTTCGCGCACGTCGGCAGGGGCGGCCTTGGGCGACAGTTCTGCGCGGTTTTCCCAGGCGGTGTCGATGATTTGCTGAAGTTGTTGCGACATATGCGTGCTTTCTGAAGAGTTGAAGTCTGAAGAAGGGAGGCGGTGCGCAAGGCGTTCGCCGGGAAAACGGAACAGGAACAATCAGCGGCAAGCCCGGCGACGAATCTCGCGACGGGCCTGGCTACGAACCGGGTAACCAGCCCGATAACCAGCGCGGCAAGAAACTCAACCCGCGAGCCCGCGGCAAAAATCGACGATTCGTTGCGCGCCCTGCGTGCATTCGTCGACATCGGCGACGAGCGCGAGGCGCACGAAATTGCGGCCGGGGTTCACGCCGTGCGCGGTGCGCGCGAGAAACGAACCCGGCAGAACCGTCACATTATAGTCGGCGTAAAGACGCTGGGCGAACTCCGTGTCCGTGAGGCCGGTGCGCGAGACGTCGGCCCACAGATAGAAAGCGGCGTCGGGCAGGCGCACATCGAGCACCGCGGCGAGCATCGGCGTGACGGTGGAAAACTTTTGCACGTACTTCGCGCGGTTCTCGCGCACGTGCGCTTCGTCGTTCCAGGCCGCGATGCTCGCGCTTTGAAACACCGTCGACAAGGCCGCGCCGTGGTACGTCCGGTACAGCAGGAAGTCCTTGAGGATCGAGGCGTCGCCGGCGACAAAGCCCGAGCGCATGCCAGGCACGTTCGAGCGCTTCGACAGGCTCGACAGCATGACGAGCCGCTCATAGCCGCGGCCTAGCTTGTGCGCGGCTTCGAGGCCGCCGAGCGGCGGGTTGGCTTCGTCGAAATAGATCTCGGAGTAGCACTCGTCGGAGGCGATCACGAAGCCATGACGGTCCGACAGCGCGAAGAGTTCGCGCCAGTCTTCGAGCGTCAGCACCGCGCCGGTCGGATTGCCCGGCGAGCAGACGTATAGCAGGTGCGTGCGGGCCCAGATGTCGGCCGGCACCGCCGAGTAATCGCACGCGAAGTTGCGCGCCGGGTCGCTATTGACGAAGTACGGCTGTGCGCCCGCGAGAATCGCCGCACCTTCGTAGATTTGGTAGAACGGGTTCGGACAGAGTACGATCGCAGGCTCGCCTTTCGCATTGCGCTTCGGGTCGATCACCGTTTGCGCTAGGGCAAACAGTGCCTCGCGCGAGCCCGACACCGGCAGCACTTCGGTGGCAGGATTCACCGGTGGCAAGCTGTAGCGCTGCGTGACCCACTTGGCGATCGACTCGCGCAACGGCAGCGAGCCTACCGTGGCCGGATACGCGGAGAGACCGCCGAGCGAGGCGATCACGGCGTCGGTTATCAGCGCGGGTGTTGGATGTTTCGGCTCGCCGATGCCGAAGCTGATATGCGCGAGGCCGGCAGCCGGCGTGACGTCTTTGAAAAGCGCGCGCAGCTTTTCGAACGGATAGGGCTGAAGGGAGTCGAGTAGCGGATTCACTGGGCGGATCGGGCCTGATCGAAGAGGGCGCGGAAAGATGTACGGCGGCGCATGCGCTGGGCCGCGCCGCGCCGTGCAAAAGGCGGCAGGGCGGCAGCGGCGGCGAGCAGAGGATTATAGCGTGACGCGCCGGGGCTGGCGGCTGCGGCGCGTCGGAGGTGTCCTTGATGCAGTGGCTGAAGCGCGCCGCGCAACCAAAATTTCGACGAACAGACGAGCCGCCACCGTAAAGAGGCCACACCGCGAAGCAGCGTCGCGGGACATTGGAGCCAACGGGCGCAACGAGGCGTTAGCCACGCGTGAACCAGGCATCAACCCGGCAGCATTAACCGCCAGGCCGCGCAGACAATGCGCCGCAGCGGAAACGACGCGGACCCTGAAAGGCCCGCGCAGAAACAACGCAGGAACAGCAATGTACGCAGCAATCCACGATACGTCCGCACAACGAGGGCACGAAAACGCCGCAGTCCGCGGCACGAGCAGCACCGCGAACCGCATCGCCCGCAGCACCGTCTCGCGGAGCCCGTCGCCATGACCAACTGGCTTCGCACAGGCTGGCCGACGCTCGCGATCATGCTGGGCGCCTCGGTGTGGGGAATGATCTGGTATCCGCTGCGTATGCTCGCATCGCTCGGCGTGACCGGCACGGCCGCGAGCGCGCTGACGAGCGGCGCCGGTTGCCTCTTCGTGCTGCTGGTGCGCCATCGGGCGGTGAAGACCGTGCGCTGGCACTGGCTGCTGCCGGCGCTCGCGCTCGCCGCGGGCATCACGAATCTTGGCTTCGTGTGGGGATCGATCCACGGCCAGGTGATGCGCGTGCTTCTGCTCTTCTATCTGACGCCCGCATGGACCGCGCTCTTCGCGCACTTCATCCTGCATGAACGGCTGACGTGGGCGGGCGCGGGTCTCGCCGCGCTGTCGCTCGCCGGCGCGATGACGATGCTGTGGTCGCCGCAGCTCGGCATCCCGCTGCCGGGCAACCTCGCCGAATGGGCGGGCCTCGCGGGCGGCATGGGCTTCGCGATGAGCAACGTGCTGATCCTGAAGACAAGCCGTGTGTTACCGCAGATGAAACCGGAGATGCGCACCGCGACCATCTTCGGCGGTGCGGCGATTTTCGGCGCGTGCGCGTCGCTGTTCGAAGCGATGCCCGCGCCGCCCACGGGCGCTCATCTCGGCACCGCCGCCTGGCTGGTGCTGGGCCTCGGTTTTCTGCTCGCGTCGAACAACATGCTCGTGCAATACGGCCTGTCGCGCGTGCCGGCCAACCGGGCGTCGATCATCATGCTGTTCGAACTCGTGGTCACGACCATGTCCGCGTGGCTCTTCGCCGGCGAGACGCCCGGCCCACGCGAATGGGCGGGCGGCGCGTGCATCGTGCTTGCGTCGGCGCTCTCGAGCTGGATGCATCGGACGAAAACAATGCCGCCCGATCCCGCCAATCAGGACCCGGGCGCCGCGACTGCGTGCGAGGCGGACATCGACAAGCGCGACGACCCTAAGGACGGCAAGAAGCGCACACGCGCGATGGTATGATTGCCCCTCATTAGCTGGCGCATGCGTGACGCGCATGCAGCCGGCGCCCAAATCCCGAGGGCTGGCAAGGCGCGCGGGGCCGTATCGCTGCACCGGCGGACGGCTCATGCGGCCTTCGTGAGCCACCTATTATTTTTCCTTCTCAAACAGCGAAATCGCCGTGCGTCTGACCTCGATCAAACTCGCTGGATTCAAGTCATTCGTCGATCCCACGCATTTCCAGGTTCCGGGCCAGCTAGTCGGCGTGGTCGGACCGAACGGATGCGGCAAATCCAACATCATCGACGCCGTGCGCTGGGTGCTCGGCGAATCGCGCGCCTCCGAGCTGCGCGGCGAGTCGATGCAGGACGTGATCTTCAACGGTTCGACTGCGCGCAAACCGGGCAGCCGTGCTAGCGTCGAGCTCGTGTTCGACAACGCCGACGGGCGTGCTGCCGGGCAGTGGGGCCAGTATGCCGAGATTGCCGTGAAGCGCGTGCTCACGCGCGACGGCACGTCTAGCTACTACATCAATAATCTGCCGGCGCGTCGCCGCGACATTCAGGACATCTTCCTCGGCACGGGTCTCGGGCCGCGCGCCTACGCGATCATCGGGCAGGGCATGATCGCGCGCCTGATCGAAGCGAAGCCCGAAGAACTGCGCGTGTTTCTCGAAGAAGCCGCGGGGGTATCGAAGTACAAGGAACGCCGCCGCGAGACGGAGAACCGTCTACACGACACACGTGAAAACCTGACGCGGGTCGAGGATATCGTCCGCGAACTGGGCACGAATCTCGAGAAGCTCGAGGCGCAGGCGGTGGTCGCCACCCGCTACAAGGAACTGCAGACCGACGGCGAAGAGAAGCAGCGTCTGTTATGGCTGCTGCGCAAGAACGAGGCTAGCAGCGAGCAGGAGCGTCAGCAGCGCGCCATCGAACAGGCGCAGATCGACCTCGAAGCGCAAACCGCGAAGCTGCGCGAAGTGGAAGCGCAGCTCGAAACGCTGCGCGTCGCGCATTACTCGGCGAGCGACGCCATGCAGGGCGCACAAGGCGCGCTCTACGAAGCGAATTCCGAAGTGAGCCGGCTTGAAGCCGAGATCAAGTTCATCGTCGAATCGCGCAACCGCGTGCAGGCGCAAATCGCGGCGCTCACCGCGCAGCGGGAACAGTGGCAATCGCAGGCTGAAAAAGCGCAAGGCGATCTCGAAGACGCCGAAGAACAGCTCGCCGTCGCCGAAGAAAAAGCCGTGATCGCGGAGGAAGAAGCCGCCGCGAAACACGACGCAATGCCCGCGCTCGAAGCCCGCTGGCGCGATGCGCAAGCGGAACTGAACGCGGAGCGCGGCGGCATCGCGCAGACCGAACAGGCGCTCAAGCTCGAAGCCGCACATCAGCGCAACGCCGATCAGCAATTGCAGCAGTTGCAGCAGCGTCATGAGCGGCTGAAGTCGGAAGCGGGCGGCCTCGACGCGCCCGACGAAGCTCAGCTGGAAGAGTTGCGCATGCAGCTCGCCGAGCACGAAGAGATTCTGCACGACGCGCAAACGCGTCTTGCCGATGCCCAGGAAACGCTGCCGCGCCTCGACGCCGAACGGCGCGCCGCGCAGGAGCGCGTGCAAGCCGAAAGCGCACAGATTCATCAGCTCGACGCGCGCCTTGCCGCGCTCAAGCAGTTGCAGGAAAACGTCCAGACCGAAGGCAAGATTCAGCCGTGGCTCGAAAAGCACGAACTGGGCGGCCTGCCGCGTCTGTGGAAGAAGCTGCATGTCGAAGCCGGGTGGGAAACCGCGCTCGAAGCCGTGCTGCGCGAGCGGCTTGCCGCGCTCGAAGTGTCGAACCTCGACTGGGTCAAGGCTTTTGCTACCGACGCGCCGCCGGCCAAGCTCGCGTTCTACGCGCCGCCCGTCGCGGGTCAGCCGGTCGCGGCGTCGCCCGCACTGCGTCCGCTGCTGTCGCTGGTTCGCATCGACGATGCAGGCATCCGAGCGGTCTTGAACGACTGGCTCGGCCTTGCGTTCGTCGCTGATGACTTGCAGCAGGCGCTCAGCATGCGCTCGCAATTGCCCGAAGGCGGCTCGTTTGTCGTGAAGGCGGGGCATGTGGTCACGCGCGTCGGCGTGCAACTCTATGCCGCCGATTCGGAACAGGCCGGCATGCTGGCCCGTCAGCAGGAAATCGAAAATCTCGCGCGTCAGGTGCGCGCACAAGCACTGCTCGCCGACGAAGCGAAAGCCGCCGCGATCCGCGCTGAAGCCGCGCACACGCAAGCCGCGCAGGCGCTGAGCGACGTGCGTCAGCAGGCCGAGCGCGCGACGCAGCGTGTGCACGCATTGCAACTCGACGTGCTCAAGCTCACGCAGGCGCACGAGCGCTACACGCAGCGCAGCACGCAGATTCGCGAAGAGCTCGAAGAGATCAACGCGCAGATCGAAGAACAGCGTGCGATGCGTGCGGAATCCGAAGCGAACTTCGAGCGCCACGACGGTGAACTGGCGGAATTACAGGCTCGTTTCGAAGATCATCAACTGGCTTTCGAAGCGCTCGACGAAGCGCTCACCGCTGCACGCGGCGAGGCGCGCGATCTCGACCGCGCCGCGACCGACGCGCGCTTCGCCGCGCGCAACATGGCGAATCGCATCGACGAATTGAAGCGCAGCATTCAGGTCGCGCATGAGCAGAGCGAGCGGGTTGCGGCGTCGCTCGAAGATGCGCGCGCCGAGCTTGAAACGATCAACGAGCAGACCGCTCACACAGGCTTGCAGGACGCGCTCGATATTCGCGCAGTCAAGGAAGAGGCGTTGCATGCCGCGCGTCTCGAACTGGACGACCTGACGGCCAAGCTGCGCGCCGCCGACGAAACGCGTCTGACGGCCGAGCGTGCGCTGCAACCGCTGCGCGACCGCATCAACGAATTGCAGTTGAAGGAGCAGGCCGCGCGGCTGAACGGCGAGCAGTTCATCGAGCAACTGTCCGCGGCCGGCGTGGACGAGGCGGAGCTGCAAGCCAAACTCACGCCGGACATGAAGCCGTCGTACCTGCAGGGCGAAGTCACGCGGATCAACAACGCGATTACTGCGCTCGGTCCGGTCAACATGGCTGCGCTCGATGAACTGAAGGCGGCCACGGAGCGCAAGTCGTTCCTCGACTCGCAATCAGCCGATTTGACGAGCGCGATCGAAACGCTCGAAGACGCAATCCGCAAGATCGACGGGGAAACACGCACGCTCTTGCAAGGCACCTTCGACGAAGTGAACCGTCATTTCGGCGAACTGTTCCCGCGTCTCTTCGGCGGCGGCCAGGCGAAACTGATCATGACCGGCGACGAAATTCTCGACGCCGGCGTGCAGGTCATGGCACAGCCCCCGGGCAAGAAGAATTCGACGATCCACTTGCTGTCGGGCGGCGAAAAAGCACTCACTGCCACCGCACTCGTGTTCGCGATGTTCCAGTTGAATCCGGCACCGTTCTGTCTGCTCGACGAAGTGGACGCGCCGCTCGACGACGCCAACACCGAACGTTTCGCGAACCTCGTGCGCGCGATGTCCGACAAGACCCAATTCCTTTTCATCTCACACAACAAGATCGCGATGGAAATGGCGCAGCAACTGATCGGCGTGACGATGCAGGAGCAGGGCGTGTCGCGCATCGTTGCCGTCGACATGGAAACGGCTGCGGGTTTCGCCCAGAATATCGTTTAAGTTTTCGTTTGAATCAAGGTAGCGCGGGCGCCCGCGTTCAGCGCTGCGGCATTGGCCGCGCGATACGTGTGACGGGCGCCGGGCCGCGAGATAAAGAATTGCTGATGGAGCATGCATGGACGAGTTGACACTCGGTTTGATCGGCGCGGGTGCCGTGGTGGTCGGGGGCGTGGTCGTGTACAACGCGTGGCAGGGCGCCAAGGTGCGCCGCAAGATGCCACGGTCCATGCCCGCGGACGCCGCGGAGAATTTCGCGCGCGACGACCATCAGGAACAGAGCCCGTTCATCGAACCGGCTAGGCCGACCACGCGCCGCGAGCCGGTAGTGGGCTCGGAGGCGTCTGCCGATACGGCGTCGGCTCGCGTCGAGCCGACTTTTGGCGCACCGCTAGGCGCCGCGCCGCTCGATACGCCGGCCGATATTCAGGCCGAGTCGACCACACCGAACGGCTATCTGTCAGCCGGCGACGATGCCGCGACGGAAGCCGGTGCAAGTGCCGATGCTGGCAAGGACGCAGCGGCAGCCGGTCAGCCCACGAGCCACACGTCGCGCGAAGCCGACGAGCAGATCGAGCCAATTCTGCCCGCTGCCACGACGATCTCGTCGGCGCCGCCGGCCATCGTCGATCGCCGCATCGACTGCATCGTGCCGATTCGTCTGAACGGACCGGTTGCCGGCGACAAGGTGATTCCGCTTGCGCAGCGTTTGCGCCGCGCCGGCAGCAAGCCGGTGCATATCGAGGGCAAGCTCGAAGGCGGCGCGTGGGAGTTGCTGCAAAACGGCGCGCGTTATGAAGAGCTGCGCGCGGCCGCGCAGTTGGCCAATCGCAGCGGTGCACTGAACGAACTCGAATTCTCCGAGTTCGTGACAGGCGTGCAGCAGTTCGCCGACGCAATCGACGCGTCGCCGGAATTTCCCGACATGCTCGAAACGGTCGCGATGGCGCGCGAGCTCGACGGTTTCGCCGCGCAATGCGACGCGCAATTGTCGATCAACGTACTGTCCGACGGTGCGCCCTGGTCGGCCAATTACGTGCAGGCCGTGGCGTCGCAAGACGGCTTGCTGCTCTCGCGCGACGGCACGCGTTTCGTCAAGCTCGACGCGCGGCAGAGTCCGGTGTTCATGCTGCAATTCGGCGACACCAACTTCTTGCGCGACGACCTCACGTACAAGGGTGGCCAGATGATCACGCTGGTGCTCGACGTGCCGGTCGCCGATGAAGACATCTTGCCGTTCCGTCTGATGTGCGACTACGCGAAGTCGCTCGCGGAGCGCATTGGCGGGAGGGTGGTGGACGACGGCCGTCGCCCGTTGCCGGAGACCGCGTTGCTCGCCATCGAAAAGCAGTTGATGACGCTGTACGCGAAGCTGGAACAGGCCGGCATCCCGGCGGGCTCGCCCGCCACGCGGCGTTTGTTCAGTCAGTAACCCGCTGCGGATTTGAAGTGTCTGCAACGGCCGCGCATCGCGCGGCCGTTGTCGTTTCGAACGGGCACCGCGCACACTTTCGCATGCTCGCGCTCGGGCCTGCAACCTGGCCATTCGGCCGATGTAAAGGGGCACGCTTCCTGCGATAATCCAGTGTCCGATTTCACTGAAGAAGCGCTCGACAGCATGGCTCGAACTCCCGCCTCACATTCAGCAACCAGCGCTCCGGCCGAGCGGGCCGCGTGGCTGCGCGCGGAACTTGAACGCGCCAATTACGCGTACTACGTGCTCGATCAACCGGACCTGCCGGACGCGGAGTACGACAGGCTGTTCAAGGAGTTGGAGGGCATCGAGGCGCAGCATCCCGACCTGATCGTGCCGGATTCGCCCACTCAGCGCGTGGGCGGTGAGGCGGCGAGCGGATTCGAGCCGGTCGTCCACGACCAGCCCATGCTGTCGCTGAACAACGGCTTCGCGGACGAAGACATTCTCGCGTTCGACAAGCGCGTCGGCGACATACTCGGCAACAATGCGAAGGAGCCGCCGGTGCCGGTCGACTACGCGGCCGAACTGAAGTTCGACGGCCTCGCGATCTCGCTGCGTTATGTCGACGGCGTCTTCGTGCAGGCCGCTACGCGCGGGGACGGCACGACGGGTGAGAACGTCACCGAGAACGTCCGCACGATCCGCTCGATTCCACTCAAGCTCAAGGGCAAGCGCGTGCCGCACATACTCGACGTGCGCGGCGAAGTGCTGATGTTCAAGCGCGACTTCGAGCGTCTGAACGAGCGTCAGCGGGCCGCGGGTCACAAGGAGTTTGCCAATCCGCGCAACGCCGCGGCGGGCAGCTTGCGTCAGCTCGATTCGAAGATCACCGCGCAAAGGCCGCTGTCGTTTTTTGCGTATGGCATCGGTGTACTCGACGGGATTGAGATGCCGGCTACGCACAGCGAACTGCTCGACTGGTATAAGGAGTTGGGCCTGCCGGTCAATGCGGAACGTGCGGTCGTGAAGGGCGCAGAAGGTCTGCTCGCGTTTTTCAACGCGGTCGGCGAGAAGCGCGACAAGCTGCCGTACGACATCGACGGCGTGGTGTACAAGGTCAACCGGCGCGACGAGCAGGACGCGCTCGGCTTCGTGTCGCGTGCGCCCCGGTTTGCGCTCGCGCACAAATTCCCGGCGCAGGAAGCGCTGACGAAACTCGTCGCCATCGACGTGCAGGTCGGCCGCACCGGCGCGATCACTCCGGTGGCGCGCCTCGAGCCGGTGTTCGTCGGCGGCGCGACTGTCACGAATGCCACGCTGCATAACGAAGACGAAGTGCGTCGCAAGGACATCCGTATCGGCGACACGGTGATCGTGCGGCGCGCGGGCGACGTGATTCCGGAGGTGGTGAGCGCGCTCACCGACCGGCGCCCGCATGACGCTCGCGAATTCGTGATGCCGACGCATTGCCCCGTGTGCGGCTCGAACATCGAGCGGTTGCCCGACGAGGCGATTGCGCGCTGCACCGGCGGCCTGTTCTGTCCGGCGCAGCGCAAGCAGGCGCTGTGGCACTTCGCGCAGAGGCGCGCGTTGGACATCGACGGGCTGGGCGAGAAGATCATCGATCAACTGGTCGAGCAGAACCTGGTGCGCACGCCCGCCGATCTGTTCAACCTGGGCTTCGCGACGCTTGCAGAGCTTGACCGGTTCGCCGACAAGTCCGCGCAGAACCTGCTCGACTCGCTCGAGAAGGCCAAGCACACTACGCTTGCCCGCTTTATCTACGCGCTCGGTATTCGCCATGTGGGCGAATCGACGGCGAAAGATCTGGCGAAGCACTTCGGCTCGCTGGACCCGATCATGGACGCGTCGGTGGAAGCGTTGCTGGAAGTCAACGACGTCGGGCCGGTGGTCGCCGAATCCATTCACCAGTTTTTCGCGGAGGAGCACAACCGCACCGTGATCGAGCAATTGCGCGCACCGGGCAAGGTCACATGGCCGGAAGGGCCGCCCGCGCCGAAGGCGCCGCAAGGCGTGCTGGCCGGCAAGACGGTCGTGCTGACGGGCACGTTACCGAGTCTCGCTCGCGAGGAGGCCAAGGAAATGCTCGAAGCGGCCGGCGCGAAAGTGGCCGGCTCGGTGTCTAAGAAAACAGACTATGTGGTGGCGGGCGCCGAAGCTGGCAGCAAGTTGGCAAAGGCCGAGGAACTCGGCATTCCCGTACTCGACGAAGATGGTATGCGTAAGCTCCTGGAGGGGCAGCTATGATCCGCGAAATTCTCAAGATGGGCGATCCGCGCCTGCTGCGTATTGCCGATCCGGTCGATCACTTCGACACGCCGGAATTGCATGATCTCGTGAAAGACATGTTCGAGACCATGCACCACGCGAACGGAGCGGGGCTCGCCGCGCCGCAGATCGGCGTCAATCTGCAGGTGGTGATTTTCGGATTCGGCAGCAACGAACGCTATCCGGATGCGCCACCGGTGCCGGAAACGGTGCTGATCAATCCGACCATCACGCCGGTTTCGCTGGATATGGAAGAGGGCTGGGAAGGCTGCCTGTCGGTGCCGGGGCTGCGCGGCGCGGTCAGCCGCTTTTCGATGATCAAGTATCACGGCTTCGACCAGTACGGCAAGCCGATCGATCGCGTTGCCGAAGGTTTTCACGCGCGCGTCGTGCAGCACGAATGCGATCATCTGATCGGCAAGCTGTATCCGATGCGGATTACCGATTTCGCCAAATTCGGCTTTACCGAAGTGCTGTTTCCAGACCTGGATCCGAATACCGACGATTAACCGGCCGTTTCATTCGGCGGTAGCGTCGTCGCGGCAACAAAAAACCCACGCATCCGCGTGGGTTTTTTTCGGGGCCGCCACCGCGCCGGATGCCCTTAAGGTGGCGTGGATCGGTCAGGCGCGTGATCAGCGGTTGTCGGCCGGCGTCAGAACGACTCGTCCGCTGCCAGGTAGCGCCACTGTCCGGGCGGCAGTGCGCCAAGCACCACACGGCCCATCCTCACGCGTTTGAGGCCCATCACTTCGAGGCCGACGAGTTCGCACATGCGGCGAATCTGGCGCTTCTTGCCCTCGCGCAGCACGAAACGCAATTGCTCGCCGTTTTGCCAGCTGACTTCGGCGGGCTTGAGCGGCACGTCGTCGAGCGAAAGGCCGTGACGCAACAGCGCGAGACTTTCCGGCGGGAAGTGACTTTCCACATCGACTGTGTGCTCACCGTAGGCGACGCGCACCAGGTATTCCTTGTCGATCTCCGAATGGCCGCCGATCAACTGCTTGGCAATGCGGCCGTCTTGTGTCAACACCAGTAAGCCGGTCGAATCGATGTCCAGGCGCCCGGCCGGCGCAAGCTGACGCAGATGCGCGACGGAAAAGCGGATGTCCGAGCGGTCGCCGTCCCAGCGATTCTCTGGCGTAACCAGCGTGATGGCCGGCTGATAGCCGTCTTCTGCCTGGCCCGACACGTAGCCGACTGTCTTATGGATCAGCACCGTCACCTGGCTCGCTTGCACGGCTTCGGCAGCGGGGTCGATTTCGATCCGCTGATCTGGGCGAACCTTCGTGCCCAAGGTGTCGATCCGTTCGCCGTCGACTAGCACCCAGCCTTTCTCGATCCATTCGTCGGCTTCGCGGCGCGAGCACAGGCCCAGCTCCGACATGAGCTTGGACAGGCGCAGCGTGCCGGGGGCATCTTCGATATCGCGACGCGGCGTGCGCGGGGCGGTGTCGCCGTGCGCGCGGTGTTCGGCCAATGCGCCGCCACGCGGTTTGGGCTTGCCGGATCGCGCCGGGCGATCGTCGCTGAAACGGCGGTCTCCCGCCGGTGCCTTATCGAAGTTGCGTGCCGGGCGTTCGCCACGATCGGTATGCGTAGCGCGCGGCGCGGCGTGCGAGTCGGTTCGCGCCGGGCGATCGCCGAATTCCCGGCGGGCCGGGGCACGTTCGCTTCGTTCTGCCCGGTCGTCGCGGGGTGCGCGTGCTGGACGGTCCGAGCGGTCGCCATAGCCGCTCTTGACCGGCTTCGCGAAGCTGCGTTCGCCTTCGGAACGGCGCGGTGGGCTGTCGCCGCGCGGTCCGCGCTCGCCGCCGCGGCGGTCTTGTGAAGCGCCACGGTCGTTGCTGAAGCGAGGGCGGTCGGAGGCATCCCGTTCACCGCGCATTGGACGCTCGCCACGTGAGCCGCCTTCGGAGGGACGGGCTGCTGACGTGCGCGGTCCGCTGAACGGACGGCGTTCGCCTTCATCGCGGCGCGGTGCGCGATTGCCCTCGAAGCTGCGGGAGGCGCTGCGGTCTGCGTTTCCTTCGAAGCGGCGGGGTGCGCGTTCACCGCGATCGGTGCCGCCTTCGAAGCGGCGCGGTGCGCGTTCACCGCGATCAGCGCCGCCTTCGAAGCGGCGCGGTGCGCGTTCACCGCGATCAGCGCCGCCTTCGAATCGGCGGGGTGCGCGTTCACCGCGATCAGCGCCGCCTTCGAATCGGCGGGGTGCGCGTTCACCGCGGGCACCACCACCGCTTTCGGATCGGCGGGGCGCGCGATCACCGCCACCTTCAAATCTGCGAGGCGCTCGCTCGCTACTTCCCGCGCGATCTTCAAACCGGCGCGGCGCACGTTCGCTGCGCTCACCGCCAGCAGCGCCACTTCCCGTACGACCTTCAAACCCGCGCGGCGCGCGTTCCCCCACATCCCGACGCGGCCCGCGCTCTCCACGTTCACCGGCGCCCTCAAACTTGCGCGGCGCCCGCTCACCACCTTCGCGCCGCGGCCCGCGCTCGCCGCTCCCTTCAAAACGCCGCGCGGGCGCGCCTGCGCCCTCGCGGCGCGGCGGGCGGTCCGACGCCGCGCGTCGCCCGCTGCCGGCGCCGCCCGCATCGCGCTCGCGCGAAAACGAGCCTTCGTCGCGGGGCGCACGAGGCGCACGCGCGCCCGCGCCAGCCGGACGCTTGCCACCGGACGACTTACCCGCGCCTTCGCCTCGCGCGCCGCTCGGGCCCGCCATCGACGGTTTCGGTCCTGCGGGCCGTGTCGGCTTGCGTGCCGACGTGCTGCCGCTACGGACAGGGGCGCGTTCGGACGAAGCCGGCCGCGGGTGCTTGGCTGTTAATTTGAGTCGCATGAAATCTCACACTGCGATCGCGCGCAGCAGTTCTGTCTCGACCTGAATTTGCAGGCGGTTGTCCGACAGACCGTGTCCATCCAGCAGAAACACGTCCTCGACGCGTTCGCCGAGCGTGTTGATCCGCGCCGACGCGACGCCGACCCGGTGTTCGGCCAGCACGCGCGCGATCGAATAAAGAAGGCCTGGCCGGTCGTTCGCCGACACGGACAGGATGTAGTATTGGCCGCGCTCGTCGGCCCGAAGGTCGACGCGCGGCGTAACAGGGAAGGTCCGCGATAGCCGCGACAAGCGGCCCTTAGACGGCCCGGGGAGCCAGGTGCCGTCGCCGGTGAGGCGCGCGGTCAGTTCCTGTTCGACGAGGTTGGCAATGTCGCGATAATGCACGTCTTCTTCGGTATGCGCGACGAGGAAATTATCGAGCGCATAGCCGTGACGTGTCGTGCTGACCCGCGCGTCGAGCACCGACAGGCCGTTGCGGTCGAAATACGCGCAAATGCCGGCGAACAGATCCGGCTGATCCTTCACATACACCAGCACCTGAAGCGCTTCGCCAATCGGCGATGGGCGGGCACGAACGATCGGCGTGGGCGTCTCCACATAACGGTAGAGCACGCGCGTTTGCCACGCGATGTCCGCCGCGTCGTGGCGCAGAAAGTAGCCGACGTCGAGCTTGTCCCACAGCGCCTTCTGCGCGCCTTCCGGCACCGTCTCGAGGCGCAGCAGCGCGAGCGCCTCTTCCTGACGCGACTCCAGTTCCGAATGCGCGTCCGGCCGCGCGCCGCCGAGCACCGCGAGCGTCGCGCGGTACAGGTCTTCGAGCAGCTTGCCTTTCCACGTATTCCAGACCTTCGGGCTGGTCCCGCGGATGTCGGCCACCGTCAGCAGATACAGCGCGGTCAGGCGTCGCTCGCTACCGACCAGTTCAGCAAAGCGCTTGACGACCTCAGGGTCGCTCGTGTCCTGTTTCTGCGCGACCTGGCTCATGGTCAGATGCTGCTGCACCAGCCACACCACCAGTTCGCCGTCTTCGCCCTCGATGCCGTGATTGCGGCAGAAACGCCGTGCGTCGGCCATGCCGAGCGTGGAGTGGTCGCCGCCGCGACCCTTGGCAATATCGTGAAACAGCGCCGCCACGTATAGCACCCACGGCCGGTCGAAGCTGACGATCAACTGGCTGCAAAACGGATACTCATGCGCGTGTTCGGCGACCGCAAAGCGCCGCAGATTACGCAGCACCATCAGAATGTGCTGGTCAACGGTGTAGACGTGATACAGGTCGTGCTGCATCTGTCCGACAATACGCCGGAAGTTCAGCAGGTAGCGCCCGAGCACGCTCGTCTGGTTCATCAGGCGCAACGCGTGCGTGATGCCGGCCGGCTGCTTCAGGATGTCCATGAAAAGGCGCCGGTTTCCCGGATCACGGCGCCAGTGCTGGTCCATCACGTCGCGGGCGTTGTAGATCGCGCGCAGCGTGCGCGCCGACAGACCCTTGACGCCCGGCGTCTGCTCGTACAGCAGGAACGCTTCGAGAATCGCGTTCGGCTCGCGCTGGAACAGGTCGTCGCTGGCAATTTCGAGCATGCCTTGCTTCTCGACGAAGCGGTCCGACAGCACCCGCGTAATGCCGCTCGTGCTCGGGAAAAGCTGCGCCTCGATGTTCTGGATCAGGATCGTGGCGAGCTGCGTGACCGCCTTGGCCGCCCAGTAATAGCGGCGCATCAGCTGTTCGCTCGCGCGCTTCGTGGCGGTGGGCTGGTAGCCGAAACTTTCGGCCACCGGCGTTTGCAGATCGAACACCAGAATGTCCTGACGACGTCCGGCAGTGACGTGCAGCCGCGCGCGCAGCGACTTCAGAAAACCTTCGTTGCGCCGCAGCTCCTGCGCTTCGCGCTCCGTAATGAGACCGCGCGCCTCGAGTTCGCGCCAGCTGCTGCCGAAACGGGCGGCTTGGGTTACCCACAGGATCAGTTGGAGATCGCGCAGCCCGCCCGGGCTTTCCTTGATGTTCGGCTCGAGCGCGTAGGGCGTGTCCTGAAACTTGGCGTGACGCTGGCGCATCTCCAGCACCTTGGCCTGGAAGAACGCTTTCGGGTCGAGCGCCTCGCGATAACGCTTCACGAAGTCGTCGAACAGCGCGGCGCTGCCCGTGATGCGCCGCGCTTCGAGCAACGACGTGCGCACGGTCACGTCGTTCGCGGCTTCTTCGAGACACTGCGAAACGGTGCGCACGCTGCTGCCGAGTTCCAGCCCCAAGTCCCACGCGAGGCTGATAAAGCGCTCGACGCGCGCCTCCAGATGCTCGAGCGGCGCATCGGGCAGCAGCACCAGAATGTCGATGTCGGAATGGGGCGCCAGTTCGCCGCGCCCATAACCGCCCACCGCGAGCAACGCAAGATCGGCCGGCAGTTCGCAGGTGTTCCAGGCGGCGCGCAGGGAGTCGTCGGTGGTGCGCGAAAGCGCCGCCATCAACGCTTCCACGTTGGTGGCGGTCTTGAAGCGTTCCAGCAACTGGGCTTTGGCCACTTTGTAGTCTGCCTTGAGCGACGTGGCATGGGACGAGGCGACGGCTGGAACACTACTCATGGGCGGCTGGCGGTGAGGAGGCGAAATCGGTCAGGCCGTGGCGGCAACCACAGGCGGACGCGCAGGCGTGCCGGCAGAAACGGTCAGCACGTCATAACCGGTCTCCGTCACGAGTACCGTGTGCTCCCATTGCGCCGAGAGGCTGCGGTCCTTGGTCTTGACGGTCCACTGATCGGGCATGGTGCGGATGTCGCGGCGGCCGGCGTTGATCATCGGCTCGATCGTGAAGATCATGCCGGCTTGCAGTTCGAGCCCCGTGCCGGGACGGCCATAGTGCAAAATCTGCGGATCTTCGTGAAACACCGTGCCGATGCCGTGGCCGCAATATTCGCGTACTACGCTGTAGCCTTGGGCCTCGGCGTGCTTCTGGATCGCATAGCCGATGTCCCCAAGATGCGCACCCGGGCGCACCTGGTCGATGCCGAGCCACATGCATTCGAACGTGGTCTGAACGAGCCGTTTGGCGAGAATCGACCCCTCGCCGACGATGAACATGCGGCTCGTATCGCCGAAATAGCCGTCTTTTATCACCGTGATGTCGATGTTCAGCGCGTCGCCGTTCTTCAGCGTCTTGTCGCCGGGAATGCCGTGGCAGATCACGTCGTTGACGGAAATGCAGGTGGCCTTGGGGTAGGGCGGATAGCCGGGCGGCTGATAATTCAGCGGCGCGGGCACAGTGCCCTGTTCCTTCAGCATGTATTCGTGGCACAGGCGGTCGAGTTCGCCGGTGGTGACGCCGGCGGTGACGAACGGCGTAATGTAGTCGAGTACTTCGCTCGCAAGTTTGCAGGCGACGCGCATCTGCGCGATATCGTGTTCGTTTTTGAGCGTAATAGCCATGAGTCGGGCCTGAAATGCGATTTATTCCGGGATTATCGCACCATATTCCCCATGCCGCTGTGTTTTGGCGCCCTGTTGGCGCCTTTTGCGATAAGCGCGCCGCGCCTGCCCGCTCGCAGCCTCGCGGTGCGTAGTGAGGCTGCGAGGCGAGCGAGCGGTGCAACCTGCGGCAGCCAATGGGAGCCACCCGGCAGGTTGAGTCGGCCGATAGTCGCATGCTATAATCTTTGGCTAAGTCGATCCTTCTTTTGCCTGTTGTGTGATCGTCGCCATTGCGTTGTCATCGTTCAGTCCGGGTTCTGGCTGAAAATAATGTGAATGGCGGCATCCAGTCAGCAGCGTTCAATAGATCCGGGTGACACTTCCCGTGGCGCTCGCTGCCTGAGCCACGGAGTGAAAGCAGTATCCAGGCAGCAGACTCGCAAGCCGGCGCACCCAGGGTGTCCGCGGCGCTCAGCCAGGCAAGACTTGACCTGGCGGCGCGGCAGATACGGCGGCCGGCTTAAGACCCAACCCTCGCGGAGATTTTCATGGCAGTTACCATGCGTCAAATGCTGGAAGCCGGTGTCCACTTCGGTCACCAAACGCGCTTCTGGAACCCGAAGATGGCTCCCTTCATTTTCGGCCATCGCAACAAGATTCACATCATCAACCTCGAAAAGACGCTGCCGATGTACAACGACGCGCTGAAGTACGCGCGTCAACTGGCAGCGAATCGCGGCACCATCCTGTTCGTCGGCACGAAGCGTCAATCGCGCGACACGATCGCCCAGGAAGCACAGCGCGCCGGCATGCCGTACGTCAACGCACGCTGGCTCGGCGGTATGCTGACCAACTTCAAGACGCTGAAGGTATCGATCAAGCGCCTGAAGGACATGGAAGCAGCGCTGGAAGCAGGCGAAACCGAACGCATGAGCAAGAAGGAAGCGCTGCTGTTCGAACGCGAAATGGCCAAGCTGCAAAAGTCGATTGGCGGCGTGAAGGACATGGGCGGTATTCCGGACGCTATTTTCGTGGTCGACGTCGGCTACCACAAGATTGCCGTCACCGAAGCTAACAAGCTCGGCGTACCGGTCATCGCAGTGGTCGATACGAACCACTCGCCGGAAGGCATCGACTACGTGATCCCGGGTAACGACGACGCCAGCAAGGCTGTCGCTCTGTACGCGGCTGGCGTGGCCGACGCGATCCTCGAAGGCCGCGCCAATGCGGTCAACGAAGTGGTGCAGGCTGCACGTGGTGACGACGGCGACGAGTTCGTCGAGGTCAACGCGGAAGCGTAAAGCTGCCCCGTGTCCGGCAAAAAAGGGGGCTTTCTACAGGCCCCCTTTTTTTAAGCCGCGACGTCGTAGTGGGGCGCTGTCTCCGGCTGGGGCGGTGCCCGATGCGTTATCCGTAGAAAATGCGCATAACGCTGAAACAAATTCTTGCCGCCGGTATCGAAGTCCGGGCGGCGTGTAATAGACGCAAACACAGACGCAACACAGACGGAACTCAAGGAGCAAATGATGGCGGCAATTACCGCAAGCATGGTTGCAGAACTGCGCGCAAAGACCGACGCGCCGATGATGGAATGCAAGAAGGCGCTGACGGAAGCCGACGGCGACATGGCGCGCGCTGAAGAGCTGCTGCGCGTGAAGCTGGGTAACAAGGCGAGCAAGGCTGCATCGCGCGTCACGGCTGAAGGCGTGGTCGCCTCGTTCATCGGCGGCAACGCGGGTTCGCTCGTCGAACTGAACTGCGAAACCGACTTCGTTTCGAAGAACGACGACTTCCTGGCTTTCTCGAAGAAGATCGCCGAACTGGTCGCTACGCAAAACCCGGCTGACGTCGCCGCGCTGTCGGCTCTGCCGCTCGACGGCCAGACCGTCGACGCAGTGCGCCTCGCGCTGGTCGGCAAGATCGGCGAGAACCTGTCGATCCGCCGTTTTGTGCGCTTCGAGACGTCGAACAAGCTGGCCGCGTACCTGCACGGCACGCGTATCGGCGTGCTGGTCGAGTACACCGGCGCTGACGAGCAGGTTGGCAAGGACGTGGCGATGCACATCGCCGCGATGAAACCGGTCTCGCTGTCGTCGGACGACGTGCCGGCGGATCTGATCGCCAAGGAACGCAGCATCGCTGAGCAGAAGGCCGCCGAATCGGGCAAGCCGGCTGAAATCGTCGCGAAGATGGTCGACGGCAGCGTGCAGAAGTATCTGAAGGAAGTGTCGCTCCTGAACCAGACGTTCGTTAAGAACGACAAGCAGACGATCGAACAGATGCTGAAGGCCGGCAACGCGAGCGTTCAGAAGTTCGCGCTGTTCGTGGTCGGCGAAGGCATCGAGAAGAAGCAGGACGACTTCGCTGCTGAAGTTGCCGCGCAAGTGGCTGCTGCAAAGCAACAATAAGCTTCACCGAGTCTCAGCTAGTACCGTTGTACCCGCGGCAGAGCAAGACTGTGCCGCGGTCGGCGGCGCCGCAAGGCTGCGCGCGGGTCGACCCTCGCTGCGCAGCCGCCGTTGGCGGACCTCCTGGGTTCATCAATTTGGCGGCGCTTGCCCGAATCAGCATTTCACCCCTACATTAGTCCCTTGTTGTTGCCCTGTTCTGCGCGATCTGGATACCCTATGCCCACTGCCTACAAACGCGTCCTGCTCAAACTCTCCGGTGAAGCTCTGATGGGCGACGATGCCTTCGGCATCAATCGCGCGACCATCGAACGAATGGTGGCGGACGTGGCCGAAGTGGTCCGTCTTGGAACGCAGTTGGCCGTGGTGATTGGCGGCGGCAACATTTTTCGCGGCGTAGCGGGCGGCGCAGCCGGTATGGATCGCGCAACAGCCGACTATATGGGCATGCTCGCCACCATGATGAACGCGCTGGCACTGCAGGACGCCATGCGTCATGCAGGCATCGAGGCGCGTGTGCAATCCGCGCTGCGCATGGATCAGGTGGTTGAGCCGTACATCCGCCCGCGCGCGATTCGCCAGCTAGAAGAAGGCAAAGTCGTGATTTTCGCGGCCGGCACCGGCAACCCGTTCTTTACGACCGACACGGCCGCCGCGCTGCGCGGTTCGGAAATCGGCGCCGAAGTCGTGCTGAAAGCCACCAAGGTTGACGGCGTCTACTCAGCCGACCCGAAGAAAGATCCGAGTGCGACGCGCTACACCACGATCAGCTTTGACGAGGCAATCGGCCGCAATCTGCAGGTCATGGACGCCACGGCGTTCGCGCTGTGCCGCGATCAGAAGCTGCCGATCCGCGTGTTTTCGATCGTCAAGGCGGGCGCGCTCAAGCGCATCGTGCTCGGCGAGGACGAGGGCACCCTCGTCCACGTGTAAACTCTCGTTCACATAACGTGGGCTTTGACGCGAGCCCGGGCCGCCGCATACCGCGCGTGCTGGCCGGCTCGCACCGTTTTGAAGGTTCGGAGGTTTAAAAATGTCTGTGGCTGATATCAGGAAGGGCGCTGAACAAAAAATGCAGCGTTCCATCGACGCGTTCAAGAACGATCTGTCGAAAATTCGCACGGGCCGTGCGCACACGGGCCTGCTCGATCATATCCAGTGCGATTACTACGGCTCGCCGGTGCCTATTTCCCAGGTTGCGAACCTGACGCTGATCGACGCACGTACGATCGGCGTGCAGCCGTGGGAAAAGAAGATGGTCCAGGTCGTCGAAAAGGCGATCCGCGAGTCGGACCTCGGTCTGAACCCGGCCACCCAGGGCGACGTGATCCGGGTGCCGATGCCCGCGCTGACGGAAGAACGCCGCCGCGAACTGACCAAAGTGGTCAAGAGCGAGGCCGAAACGGCCAAGATCGCGGTCCGCAACCTGCGTCGCGACGCTAACGAGCAGTTGAAGAAGCTCGTTAAAGACAAAGAAATTTCGGAAGACGACGAGCGCCGTGCAGGCGACGATATTCAGAAGCTGACGGACAAATTCGTCGCTGAGATCGACAAGCTCGTCGTGACGAAAGAAGCCGAGATCATGACGGTGTAAGGCCGCCCGGCTCCGGGGAAAATGCGGGGCCGGTCCGGCTTTTTCTGTCCCTTCAGGGGCTGGCGCGAAGTGCTAACCGTACTGCGCCAGGTCTGGGAGCACCCACCAATTCAGGGTTTTCACTTCTTCATTTGCAGTTATTGTCCCGACGGCCATGACCTACACCAGTTCAACCGTGCGCGTGCCTGATGTCGCCGCGGTGCCGCGACATATCGCGATCATCATGGACGGCAACGGCCGTTGGGCCACCCAACGCCGCTTGCCGCGCGTGGCCGGGCATACGCGCGGCGTCGACGCTGTGCGTGCGGCCGTCGAGGCGTGCGCCCGCCAGGGCGTCGAATATCTCACGTTGTTTGCTTTTAGCTCCGAAAACTGGCGCCGTCCGAACGACGAAGTGTCGTTCCTCATGCGCCTGTTCGTCACGGCGCTGGAACGCGAAATCGGCAAACTGCACGCGAACGGCATCCGTTTGCGGGTGGTCGGCGATCTCGAGCGTTTCGATACGCGCATCCGCGATCTGATCAGGCGCGCGGAGACCAAGACGGCGCGCAATACCCGCCTCACGCTCACTATCGCGGCCAATTACGGCGGCCGGTGGGACATCATGCAAGCCACTCGCAGGCTCGCCGAGCAATCGGCGCTAGCGGGCAAGGCGGTCGAGGTGAGCGAGGAATCGTTCGCCGAGCACCTGTCGATGTCGTATGCGCCCGAGCCCGATCTGTTCATCCGTACGGGCGGCGAGCGGCGCGTCAGCAATTTCCTGCTGTGGCAGCTGGCCTACACAGAGTTCTATTTCACCGACACCTTCTGGCCGGATTTCGACGCCGACGCGCTCGGCCACGCGATCGCTTCGTACGCTGAGCGTGAGCGCCGTTTCGGCCGCACCAGTGCTCAGCTCGAGCCGCAATCGCAAAACGTCGATTCGCTTCCATGCTAAAAACCCGTGTCATCACGGCGATTGTTCTCCTGGCGGTGTTTCTGCCCGTCACGTTGTTCGCGCCGGTTGGCGCGTTCGGCGCGCTGATTGCGTTCGTCGTCGTATTCGCCGCGTGGGAGTGGGCGCGCCTGCTCAAGCTGGGCGGCGCCGGCCCCGTCATTTACGCGCTGGTCGCCGCAGTGGCGCTAGTGGCGAGCACGCGCCTCGGCATTGGCGTCGAGGGAGCGCGGCCGTTTTATCAGGCGGCCGCCATTTTCTGGGTGATCGCCGGCCCGTTCGTGCTGCTGCGCAAGCCGACGCTCGCGCAGGGCGCCTGGCGCAGCTTTCTGTTCCTTGCCGGCATTGTGATATTCGTCGCGTGCTGGCATGCTCTCGTCGCCGCGCGCATGCACGGTGTGCCGTTCGTGCTGTCGCTGCTGCTATTGGTATGGCTCGCCGATATCGGCGCATACTTCTCGGGGAAGGCATTCGGCAAGCACAAGCTGGCGCCCGCCATCAGCCCCGGCAAGACGTGGGAGGGGGCGATCGGCGGCTGGCTCGTCGTGATAATCGTCGCCCTGGCGGCGGTCGTCTCGCATGCGTTCGAGCCGACCCTGTATTCCGGATTGTGGGCGCAATGGGGCGCCCTGCGTGCGTTGCTCGCACTGACGCTGCTGGTGGTGTTCAGCGTGGTAGGCGACCTTTTTGAATCCATGATGAAGCGCCAGGCCGGCGTGAAAGATTCGAGCGGCCTGTTGCCGGGGCACGGTGGCGTGCTCGACCGCATCGACGCATTGTTGCCGGTGCTGCCGATTGCCATGCTGCTGCTCGGCTAGAGAAAGAGATATGCAAAAACGTCTGACATTGCTCGGTTCCACGGGCTCGATTGGAGACAGCACGCTCGACGTCGTTGCGCGTCATCCGGAGCGTTTTTCGGTTTATGCGCTCACTGCACACCGCAACGGCGACAAGCTCGTCGAGCAATGCCTGCGTTTTCGACCGGAAGTTGCGGTGGTCGGCGACGCCGACACGGCCGCACGCGTCGCGGACAAACTGCGCGAGGCAGGCTGCAAGACCGAAGTGACCTACGGCGCCCAGGCGCTCGTCGACGTGTCGAAAGCCAGTGGCTGCGACACGGTGGTGGCGGCCATCGTGGGTGCGGCCGGCCTCGCGCCGAGCCTCGCCGCCGCCCGCGCCGGCAAGCGGATCCTGCTTGCAAACAAGGAAGCACTGGTGATGTCGGGCGCCATTTTCATGGACGCGGTCCACGACAATGGCGCGGTTCTGCTGCCGGTCGACAGCGAGCACAACGCTATTTTCCAGTGCTTGCCGCGCGAAGCCGCGCTGCATGGCGGCGTGTCGAAGATCATTCTGACCGCGTCGGGCGGCCCGTTTCGCACGCGCGAACCGGCCACGCTTTTCGACGTCACGCCGGACGAAGCCTGCAAGCATCCGAACTGGGTCATGGGCCGCAAGATTTCAGTCGACTCCGCCACGATGATGAACAAGGGCCTCGAAGTCATCGAGGCGCATTGGCTGTTCGGCTTGCCGGGCGAGCGCATCGACGTGCTGATTCATCCGCAAAGCGTGATCCATTCGCTGGTTTCATATGCCGACGGCTCGGTGCTCGCGCAACTAGGCAATCCCGACATGCGCACGCCGATCGCGCACGCGCTCGCGTTTCCGGATCGCGTCGATTCGGGCGTCGCGCAACTGGACCTCGCGGAAATCGCGTCGTTGTCGTTCGAAAAACCGGACTACGCACGTTTCCCCTGTCTGGCTTTGGCCATGAAGGCGCTCGCCGAAGGCGGCCTCGCCAGTGCGGCGCTCAACGCCGCTAACGAAATTGCTGTTGAAGCGTTCCTGTCGCGCCAGATCGGTTTCATGGCGATCGCGCAAGTGGTCGACTCGGTGCTCAATGCGTTGCCGAATGGCAGCGCGCACGCGCTCGAAAACGTGATCGAAGCAGACGCCGCAGCGCGCCGCGCCGCTGCCGAATTCATCGCGCGTCTGCCCGACGCCGCCCGCCGCACGGAACGCGCCGTCCAGTGAGGCGCTTATGAATCTGCTGATCGAAGTGCTCGCCTTCGCGGTTGCGATTGGCGTGCTCGTGGTCGTCCACGAATATGGGCATTACAGCGTGGCGCGGCTGTGCGGCGTCAAGGTGCTGCGCTTTTCGATTGGCTTCGGCAAGCCGCTCTTTCAGTGGGTCAGTCCGAAGAGCGGCACCGAGTGGACCATTGCCGCGCTGCCGCTCGGCGGCTATGTGAAGATGCTCGACGAGCGTGAGACCGGCAGCGCGCCGATTCCCGTTGAAGCGTTGCCGCATGCGTTCAACCGGCAGTCGGTGTGGCGCCGTATCGCGATCGTCGCGGCTGGGCCGGTTGCGAATTTCCTGCTGGCGATCGTGCTGTTCGGCCTCGTGTTCGCCACCGGCGTTACCGAACCTGCGGCCATTCTGGCCGTGCCAGCGCCGAACACGGCAGCCGCCGTTGCCGGTTTCGAAGGCGGGGAAACGGTGGTCGCCGTGCGCACGGAGAATGCCGCCGACTCCGCGCCGGTGCGCTCCTGGTCGGACTTGCGCTGGAAACTGCTGGGTGCGGCGTTCGATCACAAACGCGTCGTGCTGAGCGCGAAAGGCCCGGATGGTACGTCCGACTTTCAACTCGACTTGCGCGGTATCAATGAAAAGGACGTCGACGACGACTTCATGTCGCGCCTCGGCTTCGAACCCGGCGGCGGCAAGCTGACCGTTGCGAGCGTGCAGCCGGGCAGTGCCGCGCAGAAGGCGGGACTTGCTCCGGGCGACCGCTTGCGCGCGATCAACGGCATCGCAACCGATAACGCCACGGCCTTCATCGCGTATGTAAAATCGCACGCCGGCCAGCCTTTGACGCTGCAAGTGGAGCGGGCAGCCGGGGGCCAGACGCAGGGTCAGAGCCAAGGTCAAAGCCAAGGTCAAAGCCAAGGTCAAACGCAGGGCAAGCTCGAAGACATCAGCATCGTTCCGCAAGCGCAGCGCGACGCGGCAACGGGGCAGCAGATCGGCCGCATCGGCGCGGAACTGGCGACCCAGGTGCCGTCGATCAACGTGCGTTATGGACCTTTCGAAAGCCTTCAACTGGGCGCGCGCCGCACGTGGGATCTCGCGGTTTACTCGGTGCGGATGTTCGGCCGCATGATTGTCGGCGAGGCCTCGCTGAAAAATCTGTCGGGTCCCGTGACGATCGCCGATTACGCAGGAAAGAGCGCACGTCTGGGTCCTTCTGCATTCCTGTCGTTCCTGGCCCTCGTCAGTATTAGCCTCGGTGTACTGAACCTGCTACCAATTCCGGTATTGGACGGGGGTCATCTGTTATATTATTTGGTTGAAGCCGTGACCGGTAAAGTTGTCTCCGATCGCTGGCAACTCGTTTTTCAGAGGGCGGGCCTCGCCTGCATCGTTGCTTTGTCGGCGATTGCACTGTTCAACGATCTCGCTCGTTTAATCCACTTTTAAAGTGTCCGGCGGCGCTCACAACGGCGACCGTCCGACCTGATGCAGCTATACACACTGGGGAAGCACGTTGTTTAAACCTCATCGCTTTGTTCCGAAGACGGTTATAACCGCGGCATTCGCCGCGCATGGACTGGTTGCTCACGCAACCACGCCCTTCGTGGTGCAAGACATCCGGATCGAGGGATTGCAACGCGTCGAACCTGGCACCGTGTTCGCCTACCTGCCTATCAAGCAGGGTGACACGTTCAGCGACGACAAGGCATCGGAAGCCATTCGCGCACTGTACGCAACCGGCTTCTTCAACGACGTCAAGATCGCGACCGAAGGCAATGTGGTCATCGTGCAGGTGCTGGAGCGTCCGGCCATCGGCACGATCGACTTCGCGGGCATTCACGAGTTCGACAAGGAAAACCTCACCAAGGCGCTGCGCGCCGTCGGCTTGTCGCAAGGTCGTTACTACGACAAGGCGCTGGTCGACAAGGCCGAACAGGAACTGAAGCGTCAGTATCTGACGCGCGGTTACTACGCGGCCGAAGTCACGACCACGATCACGCCGATCGACCGCAATCGTGTCTCGGTGCTGTTCTCGGTGGCTGAAGGGCCGAGTGCGAAGATCCGCCAGATCAACTTCATCGGCAACAAGGCGTTCAGCACCGGCACGCTGCGCGACGAAATGCAGTTGTCCACGCCGAACTGGTTCTCGTGGTACACGAAGAACGACCTGTACGCGAAAGACAAGCTCACCGGCGACCTCGAAAATGTCCGCTCGTATTATCTGAACCGCGGCTACCTCGAGTTCAATATCGAGTCGACGCAGGTGTCGATCACGCCGGACAAGAAGGACATGTACCTGACGGTCACGCTGCATGAAGGCGAGCCGTACACGATTTCGAGCATCAAGCTAGCGGGCAATCTGCTCGACCGCGAGCCGGAGCTTGCCAAGCTCATCAAGATCAAACCGGGCGACCGCTTTTCGGCTGAAAAGCTGCAATCCACCACCAAGGCTATCGTCGACAAGCTGGGCGAATACGGTTACGCCTTCGCGACCGTCAACGCGCAGCCGCAGATCGACCAGGCGAACCACAAGGTCGACCTGACGCTGCAAGTGGACCCGAGCCGCCGCGTCTACGTGCGCCGGATCAACGTGGTCGGCAACACGCGTACGCGTGACGAAGTGGTGCGCCGCGAAATGCGTCAGCTCGAAAGCTCGTGGTTCGACTCGAACCGCCTCGCGCTGTCCAAAGACCGTATCAATCGTCTTGGCTACTTCACCGACGTCGACGTGACCACGATTCCGGTGGAAGGCACGCCGGACCAGGTCGATGTCGACGTCAAGGTGGCCGAGAAGCCGACCGGCGCGATCACGCTCGGCGCGGGCTTCTCTTCGACCGACAAGGTGGTGCTCTCGGCGGGCGTCTCGCAGGACAACGTGTTCGGCTCGGGCACGAGTCTCGCGGTGAACGTCAATACCGCGAAAACCTACCGTACCCTGACGGTCACGCAGGTCGATCCGTACTTCACGGTCGACGGCATCAAGCGTATTACCGACGTTTATTACCGTACGTATCAGCCGCTGTACTACTCGACCGATTCGAGCTTCAAGATCGTCACGATTGGTGGTGACCTGAAGTTCGGCATTCCGTTCTCGGAAGTCGACACGGTGTACTTCGGCGCGGGTCTCGAGCAGAACCAGCTGGACGTGGACGCCAATACGCCGGCTTCGTACAAACAATACGTGACCGACTTCGGCCGCGTGTCGAACAACGTGCCGGTCACGGTGGGCTGGTCGCGCGACGCGCGTGATAGCGCGCTCGTGCCGAGCCGCGGCTACTTCGCGCAGGCAAACGCCGAATACGGTACGCCCATCGGCAGCACCCAGTATTACAAGGCCGACATCAACGCGCAGTACTATTACTCGTTTGCGCGCGGCTTTGTGCTGGGCTTCAACTTCCAGGGTGGCTACGGCAAGGGCATGGGCGGCAAGCCATACCCGATCTTCAAGAACTACTACGCGGGCGGTATCGGTTCGGTCCGCGGCTACGAGCCGAGCTCGCTCGGCCCCCGCGACACCACAACCGGCGATCCGATCGGCGGCTCGAAGCTGCTTGTCGGCAACATCGAATTGACGTTCCCGCTGCCGGGCACCGGCTATGATCGGACCTTGCGCGTGTTCACCTTCCTCGATGCCGGTAACGTCTGGGCCGACGCAAGCACCGCCGCCACGTCGAACGGCGCCAACGGTCTGCGTTACGGCTACGGTGTCGGCCTTGCATGGATTTCGCCGATCGGACCGCTCAAGCTGAGCTTGGGCTTCCCGCTCACCAAGCATACGGGCGACCAGTATCAGAAGTTCCAGTTCCAGATCGGGACGGCGTTCTGATCCGCGTTGCGGGTGGCTCGCCAAACAACAGTATCGAGAGGATCACTTTGCTAACCGGTATGTTTTCGAAACGTGTGGCTTGCGCGCTGGCGCTGGCAATGACGCTGGGCGTCGGAGTAGCGCACGCGCAGGAAGCCAGGATTGCCGCAGTGAATTCGGACCGGATTCTGCGGGAATCCGCTGCGGCGAAAGCGGCCCAGGTCAAGCTCGAGGCCGAGTTCGCCAAGCGTGACAAGGACCTCGCGGACATGGCGCAGAAACTGAAGTCGATGTCCGATTCGCTCGACAAGAGCGGCGCGTCGATGTCGTCGGCGGATCGGGCGCAAAAGCAGCGCGATCTGTCACAACTCGACACGGACTTTCAGCGCAAGCAACGTGAGTTTCGCGAGGACCTGAATCAGCGTCGCAATGAAGAACTCGCGGCGGTGCTGGACCGCGCGAACAAGGTCATCAAGCAGATCGCCGAGGCGCAGCACTACGACCTGATCGTTCAGGAAGCGGTGTATGTCAGCCCGCGCATCGACATCACGGATCAGGTGCTCAAGGCTCTCGCGGCCTCGGGCAACTGAAAGCACCGGCAGGGCGTTGGACGCAGAGTTGAAGGGCGCGGTGGAACAGGGCAGGGAATGCACACGCCGCGCGTGGCCCGCGCTACCAACTGGTAAGTTCGAAGAAGCGAGCTTTACGCGGACCGGAATCACGCTAGTACCGCGCCAGGACCGCGCCGGAACTACGCACGAAGCGCCGGACCGAGAGGCTCCAGCCCGCAGCACCGACAAGACGCACTGAACAGCAGGAGACAGGATAGGCATGGCATTTACGCTCGAGGACATCGTCCAACGGTTCGGCGGTGAAGTAGTAGGAGACGGTTCGCAGCGCGTCGGCAGCCTGGCGCCGCTCGACCAGGCAGGCCCGGACCAGCTGGCGTTCCTCGCCAACCCGAAGTACCTGTCGCAAGTGGAGACGACCCGTGCGGGCGCCGTGCTGATCAATGCCGACGACCTCGCGAAGCTCGCCTCCCGCAGCGCGCGTAACTTCATCGTCACGCCGAATCCGTATGCTTACTTCGCGCGCGTCGCGCAAACCTTCATCGACCTGGCTTCTCCAAAGGTGGCACCTGGCCTTCATCCGAGTGCGACGATCGATCCGTCCGCGCAGATCGCCGCGAGCGCGGTGATCGGTCCGCACGTTACGGTCGAAGCCGGCGCGGTCATCGGTGAAAACGTGCGGCTCGACGCGAACGTCGTAATTGGCCGCGGCACGCGCATCGGCGCGGGTTCGCATCTGTATCCGAACGTGACCGTGTATCACGGTTGCAAGCTCGCCGAACGCGTGATCGTGCACGCGGGCGCGGTGATCGGCTCGGACGGTTTCGGCTTCGCGCCGGATTTCGTCGGCGAAGGCGAAGCGCGTACCGGTAGCTGGGTGAAGATTCCGCAAGTTGGCGGCGTATCGATTGCAGCGGATGTCGAAATCGGCGCAAACACCACGATCGACCGTGGCGCGATGGCCGATACGATCATCGAAGAGTGCGTGAAGATCGACAACCTCGTGCAGATCGGCCACAACTGCAAAGTCGGCGCCTATACGGTGATCGCCGGTTGCGCGGGTATCGCGGGCAGCACGACCATCGGGCGTCATTGCATGATCGGCGGCGCGGTCGGCATTGCCGGGCACGTGACGCTCGCCGATCATGTGATCGTCACCGCGAAGTCCGGCGTATCGAAGTCGCTACTCAAGCCCGGCATGTACACGAGCGCATTTCCAGCTGTGAACCACGCCGACTGGAACAAAAGCGCGGCTTTGCTGCGCAATATCGACAAGCTGCGCGACCGCATCAAGGCGCTGGAAACTGCCGCGGCGGACCGGCCGGGCGTCAGGGCGGAGGCAAAGCCGGACAGTAAGCCCGCGCCTGCGCCACAGGGCGCGACAGGCAATTCACACAGCGACAAAAGCTAGATTTCTGGGCGGCTCGCCAGTACCGCGTAAAATGGCGGGCGAATATCAGGAAGCGAAGACGGTTGCCGTGACCCGGTGGCACGGCCCCGGTTCACGGCGAGCGCCGGCAGCACGCGTTACCAACCCACCTGCACCAGCATCCGCAGTCATCATCGCGCAGTCAATGCGTGAGCAGAAACACCATGAGCACCGAAAAAATCAATCTCGACATTCATAAGATTCTCACGCTGCTGCCACATCGTTACCCGATCCTGCTGGTCGACCGGGTGCTCGAACTTGAGCCGCACAAGAGCATCAAAGCGTTGAAGAACGTGTCGATCAATGAGCCGTATTTCCAGGGACACTTTCCGACGCGGCCCGTCATGCCTGGCGTGCTGATCCTCGAAGCGCTCGCACAAACGGCAGCGCTCCTCACGTTCTCGGAAGAGCCGAGCGACCCGTCGAACACGTTGTACCTGTTCGTCGGTATCGACAACGCGCGCTTCAAGCGCGTCGTGGAACCGGGCGATCAGCTCATCCTGAACTGTACATTCGAGCGGCATATGCGCGGCATCTGGAAGTTCAAGTCGCGAGCCGAGGTGGATGGCGTGGTGGCGGCGGAAGCGGACCTGATGTGCGCGGTGCGTCACACGGACAAGGACGCCTGAGTCAATGTCCGGGCAGCCGGCGCCTTATGACGCAGCCGGCCAGGCCCAGCCCATCCAGACAACGCAACAGAATCAGAAGCGAGGACGCATGAGCAGGATTCATCCCACTGCGATCGTCGAACCGGGCGCACAACTCGACGAATCCGTCGAAGTCGGGCCGTACGCGGTGATCGGCGCCCATGTGACGATCGGCGCCCGGACCACCGTCGGTTCGCATAGCGTGATCGAAGGCCACACCACGATTGGCGAAGACAACCGGATCGGCCACTACGCATCGGTCGGCGGTCGTCCGCAAGATATGAAGTACCAGGACGAGCCGACGCGGCTCGAAGTCGGCAACCGCAATACGATCCGCGAGTTCACCACGATCCACACCGGCACCGTGCAGGACGCGGGCGTAACCACGGTCGGCGACGACAACTGGATCATGGCGTACGTGCACATCGGGCACGATTGCCACGTCGGCAACAACGTGATTCTGTCGAGCAACGCGCAGATGGCCGGCCACGTGACGATCGGCGACCATGCGATCGTCGGCGGCATGTCGGGCGTGCATCAGTTCGTGCGCATCGGCGCTCATTCCATGTTGGGCGGCGCTTCGGCATTGGTCCAGGACATTCCCCCGTTCGTGATCGCGGCGGGCAACAAGGCCGAGCCGCACGGCATCAATGTTGAAGGTCTGCGCCGCCGCGGCTTTTCGCCGGACGCCATTTCGGCGCTGCGCTCTGCGTACCGCCTGCTGTACAAGAACAGCCTGTCGCTCGAAGAAGCGAAAGTGCAGTTGCGTGAACTGGCGTCGGCCGGCGGTGACGGCGATGAGCCGGTGCAAACGCTGCTTGCGTTTGTCGAAGCGTCGCAGCGCGGCATCATCCGCTAAGCGATGGCATTGCAACCCAGTCCGCTGCGCATCGCAATGGTGGCCGGCGAGCCATCCGGCGACCTGCTTGCCTCGTCGCTGTTGGATGGCCTTGCGAGCCGCCTGCCTGCCGCCACGCACTTCTACGGGATCGGCGGCCCGCGCATGGTTGCCACGGGTTTCGACGCGCACTGGCCGATGGAAAAGCTGTCCGTGCGCGGCTACGTCGAAGCGCTGCGGCACATTCCCGAAATCCTGCGCATTCGCAACGACCTGAAGCGCCAATTGCTGGCCGAGCCACCCGCGGTGTTCGTTGGTGTAGACGCGCCCGACTTCAACTTCGGGCTCGAACATCCGTTGCGCGAGGCAGGCATTCCGACGATTCACTTCGTTTGCCCGTCGATCTGGGCATGGCGCGGCGGGCGTATCAAGAAGATCGCGAAGGCCGTCGACCACATGTTGTGCGTGTTCCCGTTCGAAACCGCGCTGCTGGAAAAGGCGGGCGTCGCGGCATCGTACGTGGGTCATCCGCTTGCCGACGAAATTCCGCTCGAACCCGACACGCTTGGCGCGCGCCGGGCGCTCGGTCTCTCCGAAAGTGGTCCGATCATCGCGGTGTTGCCGGGCAGCCGCCGCTCGGAGATCGACCTGATTGGGCCGACTTTTTTCGCCGCGATGGAAATGATGCAGCATCAGGAGCCCGGTCTTCGCTTCGTGATGCCGGCGGCGACACCCGCGTTGCGAGAGATGCTGCGCCCCCTGGTCGACTCGCACCCGGGCCTCGCGCTCACTATTACCGACGGCCAGTCGCAACTCGCCATGACCGCCGCCGACGCGATCCTCGTGAAAAGCGGCACCGTTACGCTCGAGGCGGCGCTGCTGAAAAAGCCGATGGTCATCTCGTACAAGGTGCCTTGGCTGACCGGCCAGATCATGCGCCGGCAGGGCTATCTGCCGTATGTCGGTTTGCCGAACATTCTGGCGGGGCGCTTCGTGGTGCCGGAAATTCTCCAGCATTTTGCGACGCCTCAGGCGCTGGCCGAAGCCACACTGAAACAGTTGCGCGATGAGGCCAACCGGCGCACGCTGACGGAAATCTTCACGGAGATGCATCACGTGCTGAAGCAGAACACCGCGCAACGGGCGGCGGAAGTCGTCGCGAGCGTTGTCGAAAAGCGCAAGGCGCGGCCGTGACCGACGAATGCACCGGCGCACGCCTACCACGCCGCAAGACCGCTGCGGGCGCGGTCGCGGCCGGCTCGACTCGTCGGCAGGTCGGCCTGAACTTCGAGACACCGGACGACATCGTCTGCGGCGTCGACGAAGCAGGGCGCGGACCGCTGGCCGGTCCCGTCGTGGCTGCGGCCGTGATTTTCGATCCGTCGAAGCCGATGATTCGCGGTCTCGACGACTCCAAAGCGTTGAGCGCGAAAAAGCGCGACGAACTGTACGACAAGATCGTCGACCGTGCGCTCGCTTATTGCATCGCTTCGGCAACGGTCGAAGAAATCGATTCGCTCAATATCCTGCACGCAACCATGCTTGCGATGAAGCGCGCGGTGGAAGGCCTGTCGGTCGCGCCCACGCTGGTGAAGATCGACGGCAATCGCTGCCCTACACTGAACGTTCGCAGTGAAGCAGTGATCGGCGGCGACGCGCTCGTGAAATGCATTTCGGCTGCGTCGATTCTTGCGAAGGTCACGCGGGACAGAATGCTGCTGGAATTGCACCAGACCTATCCCGTGTACGGTTTCAATGCGCATGCCGGCTACGGCACACCGCAGCATCTCGCGGCGCTGCGCGAGCATGGGCCGTGCGAGCATCACCGGCGCTCGTTCGCGCCTGTGCGTGAGGCGCATGTGCGCTTCGGCACCGGCGTGCCGCTGCCGGCGGGTGAGCTCATCGCTGTGCCGGATATGCTCGCAGACGGCATGTTCGACGATGCGATGCTCGATAGCGACGCGTTCGGCGAACGCAGCGGCGCCTGAGCATCGTGCGGGAGTGGCAGGCGGCGCGATCGCAACCGGTTGCTGCGATTCCATCGAGCATAACGCCTCGCGCCCGCCAGGCGCGCTAACTTTTTCCTGACCCCTCACTGTCTTCGCTGCCTGTGAAAGCCATCACCTCGCGGGACAATCCGCTCTATAAGCGCCTGAAGGCGCTCGCTGGTTCGACGCATCAACAGCGCCGCAGCGGCCATGCGCTGCTGGAAGGCTTCCATCTGGCGAGCGCCTATCTCGACGTCGCCGGCCAGCCGGAAATGTGCATTGTCACCGACGGCGCGCTTCGTCACGATGAAGCCCAGGCGATTGTTTCGCGCATCGACGAACAGCGCATCGTCACGTTGCCGGATGCGCTGTTCGGGCAGTTGTCGAATGTCGTGCACGGCGTCGGGATTCTGCTGCTCGTGGAAAAGCTGGACACGCCGCTGCCGGAAACCGTCGCGCAAACGTGCCTGGTGCTCGACGGCGTGCAGGACGCCGGCAACGTCGGCTCTATTTTGCGCAGCGCGGCCGCGGCCGGCATTGAGCAAGTGTTTTGCGCACCGGGGACGGCGTACGCGTGGTCATCCAAAGTGCTGCGCTCCGGCATGGGCGCGCACTTCCTGCTGCAAATCCACGAAGATGTGGAAGCCCAGACGTTGATCGAACGCCTCGCGGTGCCTGTCGTGATTACGGACTCGCACGGAGCCAAGGCGATCTACGATTGCGACTTGAGCGCAGAGCTCGCATGGGTGTTCGGCAATGAAGGGGCCGGCGTGTCGCAAATCTGGCGCGACGCCGTCTCGTTGCGAGTGACGATTCCGCAGCCGGGCGGCATGGAGTCGCTGAATGTGGCGGCCGCCGCGGCCGTCTGCGTGTTCGAGCAATGCAGGCAGCAGCGCGCGATAAGGCGATAAGGCGATAAGGCGATAAGGCGATAAGGCGATAAGGCAGTGGCGAGGAAGGCGGAACAGTACGCCGAAAGCCGCCTGAAGCTCAGTCATGCGGAACGTGTAGTGACGCGCGACATCGGCGCGGTTGACGTTGCCGCGCATTGAAAAACAGTGCGAAGCGCGAAGCCCTCGCAAAAACGCGCAATCCGCATCTATGCGCGATAAACGCCGCGCCGCAACCACCGCAGCGACGCGCGCGTTTCGAGCTCAATAAGACGGCCGATCCAGTTTGATTTCCTGCAGGATCGTGGTCGCGATTTCTTCGATCGACTTGTGCGTCGACGACAGCCACTTGATCCCTTCGCGGCGCATCATCGCTTCAGCTTCATTGATCTCGTAACGGCAATTCTCGGGCGCGGCGTACTTGCTGCCCGGCCGGCGCTCGTTACGGATCTCCGACAGCCGCTGCGGATCGATCGACAAGCCAAACATTTTCTGCCGATGCGCCAATAGCGGCGTAGGCAGCTTGCCTCGCTCGAAGTCTTCCGGAATCAGCGGATAGTTGGCCGCTTTCACGCCGTACTGCATCGCGAGGTAGAGGCTTGTCGGCGTCTTGCCGCTGCGCGATACACCAACGAGTATCACGTCGGCATCCGCGAGATTGCGGTTCGACTGGCCGTCGTCGTGCGCGAGCGAGAAGTTGATCGCCTCGATCCGGTTCTTGTACTCCTCGGTGTCCGCGTTCTGATGGCCGCGCCCCATTGCGTGGCTCGACTTCAGTTCCAGTTCCTGTTCGAGCGGCTCGACGAAGGTCTGGAACATGTCCAGCACGAGCGCGTTCGAGCCTTTGACGATCTGATTCGACGCGCTATCGACGAGCGTCGTGAAAACGATCGGGCGGCGGCCGTCCTGCTGGATCGCCTCGTTGATCTTTTCGAGCGTGGCATAGGCCTTTTCCGTCGAGTCGACGAAAGGCACACGGACCAGGCGGAATTTCTGGTCGAACTGGGAGAGGATCGAATGCGCGAAGGTTTCGGCAGTGATCCCGGTACCGTCGGAGACGATGAATACGGTGGGCGGCATCAGTGGGGCAGGGAACGTGAGCGGCAAAAAGCGCTCGAATGGAACATCGCTGCATTGACTTCGCTGCGCGGTGGCTGACCGCAGAAGCAGCGGCGTCAAACAGCGCGCCGTGGGCACCGCTACTGCGCCAGCTCGCGCCGGGAGGCTCTTTCGAGATACCGAAAGAGCCGTGCAGGCGGCTCGGGCGCGGTTCGAGGCGCAATTCTCGTCCGACAGTCACATTTCGAGAGTCGGCACGGTAGAATAGCGGCAACCTGTTGGATAAGCAATTGCAGGCGATTGGTGTCTAACTTACTGCGAACGGTCGTTCAACGCTACGCTATCAGGCGTTAAAGCGAACACAAAGCGGTGGATCAATCGCTAAGTCCGGGCATTCGCGTTCTTCGTCGCCTTCCTGGGCGCGCGCAATGCGCAATGCGCAACCGCATAAGCGCCCCAAGCGATTGCTTCTCCAACAGGTTGTGCAAGACGCGAGATCACGCTTCCAATGAGCGTCTCGCGTTCGAGCCCACTTGCACAGCCGTGAATTTCTTTCACACTTAGGGGCTTGTATGACTAACGCAGTTACCGTCGCAAAGGATAAGGCGTATGTAGTTCCGTTCGAGCAGTTGCGAATGACCGATGTGGAGATTGTCGGCGGCAAGAACGCGTCGCTTGGCGAGATGATCAGTCAGCTCGCCGAAGCCGGCGTGCGCGTGCCGACCGGTTTCGCCACGACGGCACTGGCTTTCCGCGACTTCTTGCATCACAACAACCTGACCGAACGCATCGCCAAACGTCTGGAGACGTTCGACGTCGACGATGTGAAGGCGCTTGCCGAAGCGGGCAAGGAGATCCGTCAATGGATCATCGACGCGCCGCTGCAGCCCCAGCTCGAGGCTGATATCCGCGCAGGTTTCGACACCTTGCAAAACAGCTCGCCTGAAGAGCTGTCGTTTGCCGTGCGTTCGTCGGCAACGGCGGAAGACTTGCCGGACGCATCGTTCGCGGGTCAGCAGGAAAGCTATCTCAACGTGGTCGGCGTCGAAGACGTGCTCGATCGCATGAAGCACGTGTTCGCGTCGCTGTACAACGACCGCGCTATTTCCTATCGCGTCCACAAGGGCTTCACGCATGCTGAAGTCGCGTTGTCGGCGGGCGTGCAGCGCATGGTGCGCTCCGATGTCGGCGCGGCCGGCGTGATGTTTACGCTCGACACGGAATCTGGCTTCAAGGACGCGGTTTTCATCACGTCGAGCTACGGTCTCGGCGAAACCGTCGTGCAAGGCGCAGTGAATCCGGACGAGTTCTACGTCTACAAGACCACGCTCGCGCAAGGCAAATATCCGATCATCCGCCGTTCCATCGGCTCGAAGCTGATCAAGATGGAATTCACGAAGGCGGGCGAAGAAGGCCGCGTGAAAACTGTCGACGTGCCGCATGAACAGCGCAACCGCTTCTCGATCACCGACGAAGACGTGATCGAGCTCGCGAAATACGCGGTCATCATCGAAAAGCACTACGAGCGTCCGATGGATATCGAGTGGGGCAAAGACGGCCGCGACGGCAAGATCTTCATCCTCCAGGCGCGTCCCGAAACGGTGAAGAGCCAGGCTACCGGTAAGGCAGAGCAGCGCTTCAAGCTGAAGGGCCAATCGAACGTGCTGACCACTGGTCGCGCAATCGGCCAGAAGATCGGCGCGGGTCCGGTGCGCGTAATCCACGATCCGTCGGAAATGGACCGTGTGCAGCCGGGCGACGTGCTGGTTGCCGACATGACCGACCCGAACTGGGAACCGGTGATGAAACGCGCTTCGGCCATCGTCACGAACCGGGGCGGGCGCACCTGCCACGCGGCGATCATCGCGCGTGAGCTGGGCGTGCCGGCAGTGGTAGGTTGCGGCGACGCAACCGACGTCCTGAAGGACGGCGCGCTCGTGACCGTCTCGTGCGCGGAAGGCGACGAAGGCAAGATCTACGACGGCCTGCTCGAAACCGAGATCACCGAAGTGCAGCGCGGCGAGCTGCCGCCGATTCCGGTGAAGATCATGATGAACGTCGGCAATCCGCAACTGGCTTTCGACTTCTCGCAACTGCCGAATGCGGGCGTCGGTCTGGCGCGCCTCGAGTTCATCATCAACAACAATATCGGCGTTCATCCGAAGGCGATTCTCGAATATCCGAACGTCGATCAGGATCTGAAGAAGGCCGTGGAAAGCGTCGCGCGCGGTCACGCGTCGCCGCGCGCGTTCTACGTCGACAAGCTGACCGAAGGTATCGCGACGATCGCTGCGGCGTTTTATCCGAAGCCCGTGATCGTGCGTCTGTCGGACTTCAAGTCGAACGAGTACAAGAAGCTGATCGGCGGTTCGCGTTATGAGCCGGACGAAGAGAACCCGATGCTGGGTTTCCGCGGCGCATCTCGCTACATCGCCGAAGATTTCGCCGAAGCGTTCCAGATGGAATGCATCGCGCTGAAGAAGGTGCGTGAAGAGATGGGCCTCGACAACGTCGAGATCATGGTGCCGTTCGTGCGTACGCTGAAGCAGGCGGAGCGCGTGGTCGGGCTGCTCGAGAAGTTCGGCCTGAAGCGCGGCGAGAATGGCCTGCGCCTCATCATGATGTGCGAAGTGCCGTCGAACGCGATTCTCGCTGAGGAGTTCCTGCAATTCTTCGACGGTTTCTCGATCGGTTCGAACGACCTCACGCAGCTTACGCTCGGCCTCGACCGCGACTCCGGCATGGAACTGCTCGCTGTCGATTTCGACGAACGCGACCCGGCGGTCAAGTTCATGCTCAAGCGCGCGATCGAAACCTGCCTGCGTCTGAACAAGTACGTCGGCATTTGCGGGCAGGGTCCGTCGGATCATCCCGACTTCGCTCAATGGCTGACGGATGAAGGCATCAAGTCGATCTCGTTGAACCCCGACACGATCATCGAGACGTGGCAGCAGTTGGCGAAATCGTCGACGAAGTAAGCGCGGTGCGTGCCGCGTCCCAAGCGGCACGCATAACGAAAGGTGCGGCATATCAAAGGCGCGTTGAAGGTACGCGTTAGCCGCGTCTTCGATGCCGGTAATCCGCATCCGCTTCGTGCTATAAACACCCCGGTAGATCCGGGGTGTTTTGCTTTGTGGAGGTCGACGTGGCGCCAGGTGGTTTGTTCTGGTGGATCGGGGCGGGTGTGCTCATCGTGCTGGAATTGCTCAGCGGCACTTTCTATCTGCTGATGATCGCGCTCGGATGCGTCGCCGCGGCCGTGGCGCATATCGCGGGCGCTGCCGCCGACGTGCAGTTCGCCGTCGCGGCGATTGTCGCCCTCGCGGCGGTGCTGCTGCTCAGGCGTTCCGGGTTCGGCCGCAGGATACGCAAGGAGGCGTCCAGGAATCCAGACGTCAATCTCGACATTGGACAGACGCTGAGTGTGCCGACGTGGCACGAGCGACGAGCGCGCGTGAACTATCGCGGCGCGGAGTGGGACGTCGAACTCGCGCCTGGCGAGCCGGAAGATGCGCAGACCTACGAGATCACGGAGTTGCGCGGCAGTTGCCTTGTCGTCGCCGCGAGGCAGCCCACGGCGTCGAATACTGCGCGTCTTTGAGGTTGCCAGGCGTCGCGCAAGTTAATTAAACCAACTAAAGGCTTTGGAGGTTAGATATGGATTCGACCATCATCGGGGCGGTGTTCCTGGTCATCGTCATCGTGCTGGCTGCGCAGACCATCAAGATCGTGCCGCAGCAGCATGCGTGGGTGCTCGAGCGGCTTGGCCGCTATCACCGCACGCTGACGCCGGGCTTGAGCTTCGTGTTTCCGTTTGTCGACCGGATCGCGTACAAGCACATTCTCAAGGAGATTCCACTCGAAGTGCCGAGTCAGGTCTGTATCACGCGCGACAACACGCAGTTGCAGGTGGACGGCGTGCTGTACTTCCAGGTTACCGATCCGATGAAGGCGTCGTATGGATCGAGCAATTTCGTGTTCGCGATCACGCAGTTGTCGCAGACCACGCTGCGCTCGGTGATCGGCAGACTGGAACTCGACAAGACTTTCGAGGAGCGTGACTTCATCAATCACAGCATCGTGTCGTCGCTCGACGAAGCCGCGGCGAACTGGGGCGTCAAGGTATTGCGCTACGAGATCAAGGATTTGACGCCGCCCAAGGAAATTCTTCACGCGATGCAGGCGCAGATTACCGCCGAGCGCGAAAAGCGCGCGTTGATTGCAGCGTCCGAAGGGCGCAAGCAGGAGCAGATCAATATCGCGTCGGGCGGCCGCGAAGCGGCGATCCAGAAGTCTGAAGGCGAGCGGCAGGCGGCGATCAACCAGGCGCAAGGTCAGGCCGCGGCGATTCTCGCCGTTGCCGACGCAAATTCGCAGGCCATTCAGAAGGTTGCCGCTGCGATCCAGTCGCACGGCGGCATGGAGGCGGTGAACCTGAAGGTGGCCGAACAATACGTGAACGCGTTCGGTAATCTGGCAAAGCAGGGCACCACGTTGATCGTGCCTGGCAATCTGTCCGATATGAGTTCGATGATCGCATCGGCGCTCGCCATCGTGAATAAAGGCAAGGGCGTGCTGGACGCGCGCTGAGCGCGTCGGCGGCCCGCGCTGTACGGCGCCCGGCGCTGACTGAGCCGAGCGAGTCGGCTCAGTCGGATGAGTCGGCTGAGTCGGCCGTGAAAGCCCTCCGGAAGGGCGCTCGCAGAAAAAGAATGGCCCGCATCAGTGCGGGCCATTTTCGTTGGGTCTGGCGAAGAAAGACGCGGCGTCTTCGGGCGAAGTGCAGCATATCCGCGCGACACTTTTTTCGCGTCGCCTGAAGCGAACGACGCAGATGGTGTGCGGCCCTCAGCCCGGCGAGCGCATCAAACGCGCCTTTTCGCGCTCCCAATCGCGCTTTTTCTCGGTTTCGCGCTTGTCATGCTGCTTCTTGCCCTTCGCGAGACCGATCTCGCATTTGACGCGGCCGCCCTTGTAGTGGAAGTTTAGCGGCACGAGCGTATAGCCGCGCTGCTCGACTTTGCCGATCAGTTTGCTGATTTCCTCGCTGTGCAAAAGGAGCTTGCGCGTGCGGACCGGGTCGGGGTTGATGTGGGTCGAAGCTTCGGGCAGCGGGCTGATGTGCGTGCCGATCAGGAACAGTTCGCCGTTTTTGATCACGACGTAACCTTCCTTGATCTGGCCGCGCCCGGCGCGAAGGGCCTTGACCTCCCATCCTTCGAGCACGAGCCCTGCTTCGTAGCGTTCTTCGACTGAGTAGTCGTAGAACGCTTTTCTGTTGTCGATGATGCTCATGAATGGAAAGTGCCCAACTCGTTTAAAATCACGATTTTAGCAAAGCGGGGCAAGGAAAGCCCGCGGCGCTCGTCCACCCTTGCCACGCGCTGTTCAATTTATGGCAGATGTCCAGAAAACCGTGTTGATCCGCCATTCGGCGGAACAGATGTTCGACCTCGTCACCGACGTCGCCGATTACCCGAACTTCCTGCCCTGGTGCGGGGGCGTCGAGATCCGTCGTCGCGACGAAACCGGCATGGAGGCGAAGATCGACATCAACTTCAAGGGTATCAAGCAGCACTTTGCCACGCGCAACAGCATGGAGCGGCCCACCCGTATCGACATGGAGTTCGCTGACGGCCCGTTTCGCAAGTTCACCGGCTTCTGGCGCTTCACGCCGTTGCGTGCGGACGCCTGCAAGATCGAATTCGCGCTGCACTATGAATTCACCAACATCATTCTCGAGAAGATCATTGGGCCGGTGTTCAATCACATCGCCAATACATTCGTCGAATCGTTCGTGAAGCGCGCCGATCAGCGCTACGGCAAGGCATGAGCGAACGTCTGTCGGTGCAGGTCTGCTACGCGCTCGCCAACGAGCAGGCGTTGATTGCCGTCGAACTGCCGCCAGGCGCCACACTCAAGCAGGCGATCGAGGCGAGCGGCATTTTGCAGCGTTACCCTCAGATCGATCTCGACACGCAGAAGGTCGGCGTGTTCGGCAAGCTCAAGTCACTCGACACCGTGCTTGCCGATCATGATCGCGTCGAAATCTACCGGCCGCTGCTCGTAGACCCGAAAGTGTCGCGCCAACGCCGCGTCGAAAAAACCCGCAAGGCGGGATCGATCGAAGGGCGCCGCTGGCAGAACAGGGACTCGCGCTAGGCGCCGGTTGTTGTGCGCGCCACCTCAAGGTGCCGAACTCTGCGCCTTTTTGCCAATCGGCGCAGCGCCTCCAGAATCGTCGTGCGCATGTTGGCGCACCGACCAGCACACGCCCGCCACCAGCAGCAGAACCGCGGCCAGTTCCAGCGGCCGCGGCAGGCGCTCGTCGTAAATGAACGCGTAGAGCAGCGCAAACAGCGTTTCAAACACGATCAGTTGACCGGAGAGGGTGAGCGGCAGCCGCTTCGACGCCGCGTTCCACAGCCCATTGCCGAGCCACGACGCGCCGATCGCGAGACCTAGATTGAGCGTCCAGAAGCTCTGCCAGCGGCCCTGTGCAAGTTCGCCTTGCGGGCCGCCCGGCGGCAGCGCGGCGATCGCAAGCCAGAGCGCGGCGCCGAGCATACCCGTCACCACACCCCACAGCACCGACCACTCGTTGCTGCTAAAACGCGTCTGCCGTTGCAGGTAGCGGGCGTTTTCGACCGCGAACCAGGTCCAGCAGCCGAGCGCGCCGACGGCGCATGCGAGCCCGAGCAGTTTCGTGAGAACGCTGACCGGCGTGCCGTCGGCGACCGTGAATACGTCGATGTTGATACAGGCGATGCCTGCCATCACCGTCGCGAGCGGCCAAGCGAGGCGGGCGAGCGGCACCGCGCCGTGGTCGCCGCGCCCCATGAGCGTCACGGTGACGGGCAGCACGCCGACGATCAGCGACGCCGGCGCGATGCCGACGAGGTGGACAGCGGCCGTCAGCAGCAGGTAATACAGCAGATTGCCGGCCAGCGCGAGCTTGACGAGCGCGACCACGTCTTCGCGAGTCAGACGCGTGACGAGCGAGCGCGCCATCGGCAGCGCCGCCGCCAGCGAGACGACGCCGTACATCGTGTAGCGGCCGGCGGACAGCAGCAGCGGCGAAAAGTCCGGCAGCACCCGCGGGACCAGAAAAACCATGCCCCACAAGGCTCCAGCTATAACTCCATATGCGACACCGCGCTGCATCGACTGCTCCTGCAAGAAAACCGGAATGGTCCGCAGATTAACCGGTGGGCGGCGAGCGCGTCTTGTTTGATTCTGCATTCGGGGCGACCAAACGAAACGCGATCGAACCCGAGGCGAAAGGCGAAGCGAAATCGCGGGCGCAAAGCCACGAAAAAAAGCGCTTGAAATTCGCTAAGCTGCTGTTCGCGCAGTGAAAAGCGGGGAGGTATCGCGTATAATTCGCTTTTGCGCCTATAGGATTTGCCATGCGTCTGATCCAAACAGCACTCACGTTCGATGACGTGCTCCTCGTCCCGGCCTTCTCCGATGTTCTGCCGCGCGACACCAGCCTCAAGACCCGGCTGACCCGCAATATTTCCCTGAATATGCCGCTCGTGTCCGCCGCAATGGACACCGTCACCGAAGCCCGCCTCGCCATTGCAATGGCGCAAATGGGCGGCGTCGGCATCATCCACAAGAATCTGACGGCAGCCGAGCAGGCGCGTGAAGTTGCGAAGGTCAAGCGCTTCGAGTCGGGCGTCGTGCGCGATCCGATCACGGTGCCGCCGCAAATGAAGGTGCGCGACGTCATCGCGCTGTCGCAACAGCATGGCATTTCCGGTTTTCCGGTGGTGGAAGGCGCGCAGCTCATCGGTATCGTGACCAATCGCGACCTGCGCTTCGAAGAGCGTCTGGACGAGCCAGTGCGCAACATCATGACGCCGCGCGAGCGGCTCGTGACCGTCAAGGAAGGCACGTCGCTCGCCGAGGCCAAGGCGCTGATGCATAGCCACCGTCTGGAGCGCGTGCTCGTCATCAACGACGCATTCGAACTGCGCGGCCTGATGACGGTGAAAGACATCACCAAGCAGACCGAGCACCCGGACGCCTGTAAAGACGAGCACGGCAAGCTGCGCGCGGGCGCCGCGGTCGGCGTCGGCGCGGACAACGAAGAGCGCGTCGAACTGCTGGTGCAGGCGGGCGTAGACGTGATCGTCGTCGATACCGCGCACGGCCATAGCAAGGGCGTGCTCGAGCGCGTGCGCTGGGTCAAGCAGAACTTCCCGCACGTCGAGGTGATCGGCGGCAACATCGCTACCGCCGCGGCGGCCAAGGCGCTCGTCGAATACGGCGCAGACGGCGTGAAGGTCGGCATCGGCCCGGGCTCGATCTGCACCACGCGGATCGTCGCCGGCGTCGGCGTGCCGCAGGTCACCGCGATCTCGAACGTGTCCGAAGCGCTGAAGGGCACGGGCGTGCCGGTCATCGCAGATGGCGGCGTGCGCTTTTCGGGCGACGTCAGCAAGGCGCTGGCAGCGGGCGCGAATGCCGTGATGATGGGCAGCATGTTCGCCGGCACCGAAGAAGCGCCGGGCGACGTGTTCCTGTATCAAGGCCGCCAGTACAAGTCCTACCGCGGCATGGGCTCGGTCGGCGCAATGAAGGACGGCGCAGCGGACCGCTATTTCCAGGACAATTCGGCGAATATCGACAAGCTGGTGCCGGAAGGCATCGAAGGCCGCGTCGCCTACAAGGGCTCGGTCAACGCAATCCTGTTCCAGCTGATCGGCGGCGTGCGCGCGAGCATGGGCTACTGCGGTTGCCGCACGATTGCCGAAATGAACGACAAGGCCGAGTTCGTGCAGATCACGGGCGCGGGCTTGCGCGAGTCGCACGTGCACGACGTGCAGATCACCAAGGAAGCGCCCAACTATCACGTGGACTAAACGCCAATGAAGCCATTGCTGCGCGCTGTACTCATCGTCGATGCGTTGTTGCTGCTCGCGTTCGGTCTGCTGTTCCTGCTGACGCCGTGGACTTCGTTGTACAACGCGCTGCTTCTCGTGCAAACGCAGCCGGCGCTGGTCGGCCAGGCGTTTGGCGTTGCATTGATCGGGCTCGCGTGGCTCGCGTTGCATGCGTCGATCGACGGCGCGTTGACGTCGTCGGTTGCAAGGGTTGTCGGCCACGTGAACTGGTTGACCGGCGTGCTGATGCTGGTCTGGCTGCTCGGTCTGCATACGCCGGCGCTGACCGGCTTCGGGCAGATCGTCGCGGTGCTCACCGGCGTGGTGCTGCTGGTGTTGGGTCTGGGCGGCGTACGTTTGTCGGGCGCGGTGCGGCGGCGCGAAAGATTGCGCGTCGCTGAAGCCGCTGCCGCCGAGCGTGCCGAAAAGCAGGCCGCGAAAGACGCCACGAAAAACGCTGCAAACAGGGCAGCGAGCGAGACGGCAAGCAGCACGGACAGCCGGCGCGAGCCCGTTGTTCCGGTCACGGCGGGCTTTCCGGTGTATCACGCGGAGCCGGTCGTCGAGCCTGCTATGCCGGCTGCTGCCGCTGCTGCCGCTGCTCCCGCTGCTCCCGCTGTGCCTGCGACTGCGGCAGCGCGGCCGGTGGCGTCGGCATCTTCCGCGCCGTTGCATCCCGCAGCCGATGAGCCGGGCCTGAACGCATCAGAACGCGCCGCACGGGCTGAAGCCGCCGCCGCTCGCGACGAAGCCCGCAATGCCGCGGCCGATGCGCCCAATGCGCCCCGGCCACCGTTTCATGGCTGACACACTGCGCACCACTGCATCCGTCGAAGCTCCCGCAATCCGTACGCGCGCGCCGCACGCAGGTTTCCGCGAGCGTGTGTGGCTGAGAGCAAACTGGCTTCACATTCGCGTTTCGCCATCGCATTTGCTAGTCCGCGTGTCCACGTGAACCGCTTTGAATTCAACGCCGCGCTTCATGCGCGGCATTCCGTATCCGCTCACTTTTGACTCCGTCCGCTGCCATGCACGACAAGATCCTGATCCTCGACTTCGGTTCGCAAGTCACCCAACTGATTGCACGTCGCGTTCGCGAAGCCAACGTGTATTCGGAAATCCATCCGTATGACGTCGACGCTTCGTTCATCCGCGACTTCGCGCCGAAGGGCGTGATTCTGTCGGGCGGCCCGAGTTCGGTCACCGAAACCGACACGCCGCGTGTGCCGCAAGCGGTGTTCGAGCTCGGCGTGCCGGTGCTCGGGATCTGCTACGGCATGCAGGCGATGGCCGAGCAACTGGGCGGCAAGGTCGACATCGGCCATCTGCGCGAGTTCGGTTATGCCGAAGTGCGCGCGCGCAACCATACGAGCCTGCTCGAAGGCATCAGCGACTTCACCACGCCGGAAGGTCACGGCATGTTGAAGGTGTGGATGAGCCACGGCGACAAGGTGCTTGAAATGCCGCCGGGCTTCGCGTTGATGGCATCGACGGAATCGTGCCCGATTGCGGCGATGGCCGACGAGAAACGCCGCTTCTACGGCCTGCAATGGCATCCGGAAGTTACGCACACCGTGCAAGGCCGGGCGATGCTCGAACGCTTCGTGCTGCAGATTTGCAGCGCGCGGCCCGACTGGGAAATGGGCCACTATATCGACGAAGCCGTCGAGAAGATTCGCGAGCAGGTCGGCGGCGAGCATGTGATTCTCGGCTTGTCGGGCGGCGTGGATTCGTCGGTGGCGGCGGCGCTCTTGCATCGCGCGATCGGTGATCAGCTCACTTGCGTGTTCGTCGATCATGGCCTCTTGCGCCTGAACGAAGCCGAGCAGGTCATGGCAACGTTCGCCGATCACCTTGGCGTCAAGGTGATTCACGTCGACGCGAGCGACGTGTTTCTGCGCAAGCTGGAAGGCGTGACCGATCCGGAAGCGAAGCGCAAGATCATCGGCGCGGAATTCGTCGAGGTGTTCCAGGCGGAAGCCGGCAAGCTGACCGATGCAAAGTGGCTCGCGCAGGGCACGATCTATCCGGACGTGATCGAATCCGCGGGCAAGGGCAAGAAGGCCACGCAGACCATCAAGAGCCACCACAACGTGGGCGGCCTGCCTGAGACGCTGAACCTCAAGCTGCTCGAACCGCTGCGCGAACTGTTCAAGGACGAAGTGCGCGAACTCGGCGTGAAGCTCGGTTTGCCGCCGGCGATGGTGTACCGCCATCCGTTCCCGGGCCCGGGTCTAGGCGTGCGCATTCTCGGCGAAGTGAGGCGCGATTTCGCAGATCTGCTGCGTCGCGCGGACGCGATTTTCATCGAGACGCTGCGCACGTTCATCGACAAGGAAACCGGCAAGTCGTGGTACGACCTCACGAGCCAGGCATTCGCGGTGTTTCTGCCGGTGAAGAGCGTCGGCGTGATGGGCGACGGCCGCACTTACGAATACGTGGTCGCGCTGCGTGCCGTGCAGACGCTGGACTTCATGACCGCGCATTGGGCGCATCTGCCGCATGAACTGTTGGGGCATGTGTCGAACCGGATCATCAACGAAGTGCGCGGGATCAACCGGGTTGTGTATGACATTTCGGGGAAGCCGCCGGCGACGATCGAGTGGGAGTAGGGGGTAAAAATTCATAATAAATCAAAGACTTGCGATGATTTAGGTAAAGGTTTCCTTGTTGGCCGTTTCGTTGTAAGCCATTGATGTAAAGGAAAAAGTTTTGAAGATTCCAGAGGCAGTCGAGCCGTTGTGTGCCGCAAAATGACGGTATGGTGGACGGTATGCGCCGAATGCATGATTGCGACTCGATAATTTACCGGCAGCGCGATTCGGCCGCGACGGTAAAATTCTTTCCAAAAAGCTAGGCGTGGTGCGCGTTTGCGGGCACATCGAGGGCTCGTGGTTGGTGACGGTAAAAGGTGTACCAACCACGAGAACGAGAAACGATGCTCACCGAATTTGCACTCCGCAACCTTAAGCCCCGCACAGCCCCGTACAAGATCGCCGACCGCGACGGCATGTACGTCGCAGTATCTCCGGCGGGCACGGTTTCCTTCGATACGACTACCGCATTAACGGGCGGCGAGAAACGCTGACCATCGGCCGCTATGGTTGTGGGGGCATCTCGCTGGCGTTGGCACGGGAAAGCTGCTCGACGCCCGTCGTGTGGTCCGTGAAGGCACGTCGCCGGCCTTGTAGAAACAGCGGGAAAAGCAGCGGCAAGCTGTCGCGAAGACCTTTGTTGAATGGGCCGACAGTTGGCTCGAGGGAGGCAGAACGGCGGACACGACGCGATCTGTACGCAAGGGCATCGTTGTGCGCGACATCCTGCCGGCCTTCAGGGGAAGGCTGCTTTGTGAGGTCACAGCAGATGATCTGCGTGCGCTCTGCATGCGGGTAAAGGAGGGGGGTGCGCCGGCTACCGCAATACCACAAACGAAAAGCGGAGAACGCGGAATAGAACAGGCGGATGATATCGCCGTTCGTCGTCAATTCAAGAGCGGCGCCGTACGACGCCGCATTTCCGCACGCGGCCAGTTCCGGCCAGGCGACCGGCGAAGGAGTCGGACATTCGAAGGTCCGCTATCAGACCGAGCGCCTCGAGCGTCGAGGCCATGTGCAGACCGCCGACATCCAACGGACGCAGTCCGAGACTCTCGATGAAGGTCGAGACGCGCGCCTTGGCCTCCGCGTCGTCGGCTGCGATGAACGCGTCGAGGCGTCCGTTCTTGGCAAGTACGTGGCCAAAGACGGCGTTGAACGCCTTTACGACGTGTGCGGTGGCGGGAAGACCCTTGGCGATCTCCTGCGCGCCGGAACTGCCGTGCGGGGTGACGAGGCCGGAAAGGTCCGGGGCGACCGGATTGGTGATGTCGATGATCACCTTGCCGTCGAGCGCGTCTCCGTAATCGGCCACTACCGCCGCCGCACTGCCGTACGGCACGGCGAGGATGACGATATCGCCCGTCGGCGCGGTGGCGTAAGTCCCCGTGATCGCTCCCGCTGAGAGCTTATCGGCCAGCGCCCGTGCTTTGGCTGGGTCGCGGCTCAGGATCTCGACGGTATGTCCTGCCTTGGCGATACGGGCGGCGGCCGCCGTGGCCATGTCTCCTGCGCCAATGATGCTAATAGTGCTCATGTCAAATATCCTTCTGAGTTGGGGTATGCCTGTGATCTCTACGAGGCTTTCGCCCAAAATGTTTTCCGTGTGCGCCGAGCCACTCGCGTCACCCTCCTACCGCTCCGGGAGGATAGTGTCCTGGTCGGGCTCGGCGCGATGCGGGAGTCCTGCCGTCCGCTTAGCTCAGCTGGCAGGGAAGTAGTGGCCATTGTCCATATCGGCAAACAGGCCGGGCTGCGTTGGTGTCCAGCCGAGCGTCTGGCGCGTGATGGCATTCGACGCCGGGACCGCACACCTTTTTCGGCGAGGCCGATTACAGTGGTTTCCACGATGTTACGAACCCGCAGGGTGTTCTTGTATGGATCGCCGCCGGAAAGAGGAGGATCCTCCTCGGTGGCCGGCCGACCCAGATTTTCCCAGCCGGGTGAGCCGATGCTTCCCGATGAGACCAGCGGCTTTCCGGTTCCGGCCAGCGCCTCGCCGTATGCGAGCATGATCTGAAGCTCCGCATCGGCCACGGCGTTGATCCCGCCGACCGGCATCAGGTCTTGCCGGTGTGCGACATGGATGACACCGTCGGAGGCGGCGGCAGCTTCTTTAAGACCGTCAAGATCTTCGAGGCTACCGAGACGCGCCTTCGCACCGAGTGCGGACACCGCAGCCGCCGCCTTGTCTGAACGAGCCAAGGCGGTGACCTCATGGCCGGCGGCGATGAGGTCGGAGATGATGTATGGACCGGAATGGCCGGTCCCGCCAGTGACGAATACGTGCATGTTAGGGCTCCTGTGCTTGCAAAAAACAAGTAAACGACGGAATTTACTTGCGATATGCAAGTGATGTTAATATCTAGCTATGAAGACGACATCTAAAGAAGACGTTCGGTCCCATTGCGCAGTGAACTACGGCGTGGAGATCTTCGGCGACCGGTGGTCGCTCTTGATCATTCGCGACATCGTTTTTGTCGGCAAGAAGACGTATGGCGAGTTCCTGAAATCGGAGGAGGGAATCGCAACCAATGTCCTTGCTTCCCGCCTTGCGTTTCTTGAAGAGCAAGGAATTCTCTCGAGGGCACCCAGCCCCGACGACAGGCGGAAGGACTTTTATACGCTGACCGAGAAGGGCCTGGACCTCATTCCCGTCGTGCTTAACATAGTCCTTTGGAGCGCGAAGCACGATTCGTAGTCGTACGTGCGGCGCTGCAAGGAGTTCGTTGCTCGATTAAATCGAAACCCCATGCAGGTGAGCGAAGAGGTGAAGGCGCTGATCCGCAATGGCGGATGTATGTTTCCTGGGAGCAAGGAATGAGCAAGACGGCAAGCGCGCCCTCTCACGTCGCACGAACGATATGCACACACCACCGGCTACGAGGTGCAGCAAATAACGGGGCCGATGTCCGAAACGGTCCTGGAAGCCGCCATTAATGTTTCACCAATCCTAGCGGCTGCTCAAGGTCCGCGTGCTGCCGATCACTGCATCGCACGGCCTCGGCGTGCGCATGCGGCTTGCATGAGGCAGTCCCCGGCCATCAAGCGTCGTTCACCCCTCCCCTTGGACAGACGTTCAGACGTCGGCTCCGCACTGCAACCGGTCCCTGAACTTTCACGACCTTTAACAGTTTCACATTGATTTCCTGGACGCATCAGGTGAGGCGGCCACACAAACAGCGGCCGCAACTGCACAGACAATAAGGCGCAAAACGCAGAGACATCGGCAGGCGTACGCAGGGGCCAACAGCTATTCTTCAGACGCTGCGACCATTGCATTTGCGCTCGACTCTGCTGATCATCGGCGGCCCTTCGGTATGCATGCGGAAAAGGGGGTGTATGTCACGTCCCAAACTACCTCAGTCTGCGCGACGCGCACTGCGACGTCAGCAATCCAACGCAGGCTTCTTGCTGGCCATCTGCATTTCGCTGACTGGGCTTTCCCTGACACCCGTGACGCTCGCGGCTGGCCTCCTTCCACGAGGCGGCACATACGTGACCGGCACCGGCACGATAGCAAGCCAGGGCAACGGCCTCGTGATTACCCAACCGGGCGCGACGCGCGGAGTGATCGAGTGGAACAGCTTTTCGATCGGTAAAACCAACAGCGTGACCTTCAACAACGGCTCGGGCGCGACGCTGAACCGGGTGACGGGTGGTTCACCCTCTGCCATCCTCGGCAGCCTCGGTGCGACGGGCAGTCTGTACGTGATCAATCCGCAGGGCATCGTCGTCGGGCCATCGGGCACTATTACAACCAGCGGTCGTTTCGTCGCGTCAACGCTCGACATCTGCAACGACGCGTTCATGCAGGGTAGCGGCTCGCTGACGCTGTCGGGCAGCTCGAACGCAGCGGTGATCAATCTTGGCAAGATCAGTTCGAGCGGCGACGACGTGTTTCTGATTGCGCGACACGCAGTCATCAACGCCGGTACCGTGGCAGCGCCCAATGGCACGGCGGAACTGGCCGCGGGCGAACAGATGCTACTGCAGGACTCGGCCGGCAGCAGGCAGGTATTCGTGCAGACGGGCAGTCAGGGCACGGTCGTCAACAAGGGGGGAATAACCGCCGCGCAGATCAGTCTGCAGGCCGCGGACGGGAACGTCTATGCGTTGGCGGGCAAGCATAACGTGATCCGCGCGACCGGCACTGCGACGCGCGACGGACACGTCTGGCTGGTTGCCGACAGCGGGACCGTCACCCAGTCTGGTGCCATCCGCGCCACCAATGCCGACGGTCAAGGCGGCACGGTCGACACGACCGCGCAAAACGTATCGTTCGGTAACGGCGACAGAAACGGCTACCTTCACAAGCCGTTCGTCACGGCGGCTCTGTGGAACATTTCCGCCGCGACTTTCACAGTCAACGACGCCGCTTCCGGTGCAATGTCGCGCAGCCTGAATGCCGGCACTTCAATCGATCTGGCGACTACCGGCGCTCACGGTAGTAGCGGCGATCTGAGCGTCGCGTCGAATATCCATTGGCAAGGCCCGGCATCGCTGACGCTGGCCGCTTATCACAGCCTCACAATTGCCCCGAATACGACCCTCAGCAACAGCGGCGGTGGCAACCTGACGTTGAACGGCGATGCATTGGCGCTCGACAACGGCGGCAGCGTGACCAATCTTGGGACCGTCGACTGGTCCAAAAGCACAGGCATCGTGACGGCGCTCTACGATATGAGCGCATACGGCGGGAGCTTTACGCCGGGCACATTCCTCAGTAACGCCGCATGGTCGGTCCCGCCAGATAGCGGCCTCGTCACGCAGATTACAGCTTATCGGCTTGTCAATTCGCTGACCGATCTTCAAAGCGTATCGGCTGATCTTGCGGGCAACTATGCGATCGGCAAGGACATCGACGCGAGCGCCAGCACGAACAGCGGGTTCGTCCCCTTGGGCAATTACAGCACGCCGTTTTCGGGGCAGTTCGACGGGCGAGGGCACCAGATCCAGTCGCTCAGGCTCGCGCAGTCCGTGGACGGGGGCGTTAGCCAGCCGCCCTTTACGTTGCAGGCAGAAGGCCTATTCGGTTGGATCGGCAGCGCTGGCGTCGTGCGCAACATCACAGTGAATGGCTCAATCAACTCATATGGCACATATGGCGGCTTCGGCATCCTTGCTGGAGTGAATGAAGGGACCATCGTGCGCGGTGCCAGTTCAGGTTCGATCAGCCTGGTCGGTAGCGCTTACGATGCATCGTCCGGCGGACTGGTGGGAATGAACCTCGGCACGGTCGCGCGCTCGTCAAGCAGCGTCGGCGTTTATGCAGAAGGCTTGCCCGGGGGACTCGTCGGCGATAACGAACTCGGCGGCGTCATCGAGCAGTCGTATGCGAGCGGCGCAGTTACTGCTGTCGCCCACACGGTTGGCGGCGGTGGTCTTGCCGGCGGCAATGAAGGGACGATCACGCAGTCGTATGCGACTGGAGCCGTGACGTTCCAGCCCGACTATTGCGGCGGAACCTCCTACGCTTGCCTCTCAGGGGGCGCAGGGCTTGTCGCATCCAACTCCGGGAAGATCACTCAGTCGTTCGCGACGGGCCAGGTCACGCAGGTGGGCCTGCCCGGTCAGGTTCCCCCGTCAATCGGTATCGCGTTTTCGAACACAGGCACGATTGGTAGCGACGTCTATTGGAACAAGGACACCACCGGGGCGAACATCGGGGTGTATTCCGGTACGGCCATGCCCGCCGCGAATGGGCTTACGAGTGCGCCGATGAGCATGCCGTCGTCCTTCGTCGGTTATGACTTTGAACCGAACGGCGTATGGTCGATGCCCGCAGGTGCAACGCACCCGGTGCTAAGCTGGCAGCTCGCACCTTGACAAGCGGTGATTGCCATTCTGGGAGCGACGTTTACCGGAACGTCCAGCCGACGGGGCCAACCATCGAGCGGTGGCAATCTGCCTGCGTCGAACGGGTTCACTACCGCCCAGATGAGCGACCCGACGAGTTTTGCTGGGTGGGACTTCGGTCCGAACGGCGTGTGGGTGACGCTGCCCGATGCCACCCACCGTTCTCGCCTGGCAGGTCGCCCCGCACTGAACGATGGTCTCCGAACCGACGGCTTTATAGGCGTCTACCGAGTGGCACGACGTGGTAGCGTCGTTTCTCCAAGATTTGCGTTGCCGTGGTCGTTGTTTCGTCCGGACGACGTTCACCGATCCTGCCCACCTTACGACGTAAAGCCATCGTGCTGTCCGTACACATAGCCTGAAATCGCGAAAATTCGTCGATGGAACAGTCCGTCCGTCCGCTTGTCAATTGCGACGACCGATGTACACCGGAAACCGCCATTGGGTCGGTAAATGCGCGAACGGCCGAGCCGGGTCGGGTACAGCCGACGACGTCGGGCAGTTGACCGGCCAGGAAGTGTCATTCGTGGGCACCTTTGACCTGACATTCGGATGTCGCTTCCCAACATCAAGTGGCCGCTCGCGAGGCCCGGGTCACCGGACGGGCTGAGCCGTCCGCCGCGTAGAGGCAAGGCGAAAGCTTGCCTGAAGACGCAAAACGCGCCGCGTGCAACGCGTGGTCTGGACGACTACACTCGACGTGTGACCAGCTTTTGCGACGCCCCCTCCGTCCCGGCGGCTTCCGGCTCGCCCCCCCTGCGATGATGGCCCGTATCGTCGCTGCCCTGCTGTTGCTCGCCGCGTTGTGTGGCGTCGTAATCGCGTGGCTCGTTTATGAACGGCGCATCAGCGTGCCTGAGCGCGACAATCCATTCCTGCCACTCGATGTCCGTGCCGTACCCGGCCTGCTCACTCCGTGGAAATTCTGGCAGGCGACGCACGACCCGTCACGCTGTATGGCGGCGCTGGAGACCTCCGGCCTGACATTCACGCCCGTCGCGGATCGGACCTCATCGCAAGGATGCGATGTGACGCATGCGGTGCGCGTCGAGAGATTCGCGGACGCGAGCGTCAACCGCGCGTTTTTGGCGACGTGCCCCCTGGCGCTCGCCCTTGCGATGAGCGAGCGCCACGCGTGGCAACCCGCAGCGCTATCGCTCTATGGTCAACGCATCAGGCGCATGGACCAAGTCGGCAGCTATGCGTGCCGCAACGTCAATCACGCCGCGGACGGGCGCTTAAGCGAACACGCCAATGCCAACGCCATCGATGTGGAAGCTTTCGAGCTCGCCGACGGCTCGCGCATCACGATCGCTCGGGACTGGCATCCGGATTCGCGTGCGGGCCGATTGCTCGCGCGCATCCACGCAGGCGCGTGCGCCTACTTTCATGCTGTGCTAGGCCCTGACTACAACGAGCTCCATCGAACGCACTTCCACCTGGACATGGGGCCGTATCGCGCGTGTCAGTAGATGCGTTCATCCAAGGTTGGGAATCATACGCCTTCAGGCAGAAGGTCCGCTGGTCTGGGCGCGAGCTAGGGCAGACGGAGACGGCCCAGAGTGTGTCAAAACGGCTGGCGACTGGGAATTGACGAAACCTGTCTCGGCGCAGGTCACGGCTTTTCGATTGCGGCAACCCAAACGTCAAATCACGGTCGAACACATCGCAAAGGGTCAACAACCCCGTACGGGCATCACGCCCTCATCGCCTTCATAACCGCTTCTGAACCGAGTAGCTTGATCGCCCGCTTCATGTTGTACGCCAG
>NZ_AWZT01000051.1 GCF_000472525.1 Paraburkholderia dilworthii | reverse complement strand
GAAGTCGCTGGGCGAAGACGTCGCCGAACAACTTGAGTATGTGCCGGCAAGCTTCCGTGTTATCCGTCATGTACGTCCGAAATTTGCGTGCGTGGGTTGCGATCACATCTCCCAGGCGCCTGCACCCAGTCGTCCCATCGAACGCGGTCTCGCGGGCCCGGGGCTANTGGCACACGTACTGGTCTCGAAGTTTGCAGACCACGTGCCGCTTTACCGGCAGTCGGTCATGTATGCACGCGAAGGCGTCGAACTGGATCGCTCGCTGCTTGCGAAGTGGGTCGGTCACGCGGCGAATGTCGGTCACACGCGCCGCCGCTTGCGTGACTTCCGTCATCGTCTTGCCTGCTTCGCCGGCGAGCGACGAGCCGTCGCGGATCCTGTCCACCGAATTGGCGATCAGGTCCTTAATCTCCTTGGCCGCGCTCGACGAGCGCTGCGCCAGGCTTCTCACCTCGCTTGCAACCACTGCGAAGCCGCGTCCCTGTTCGCCCGCGCGCGCAGCTTCCACGGCCGCGCTCAGCGCAAGAATGTTGGTCTGAAATGCAATTCCTTATGATGCCCGTGATATCCGCCATCTTCGTCGAGCTATCGCTGATGTCCTGCATCGTGCTCACCACCTGGCCCACCACCGCGCTGCCTTTCTGCGCAACGGACGAAGCATTCGCGGCCAGCATGCTGCCTTGTTGCGCGTTATCGGCGTTCTGCTTCACCGTGGACGTGAGCTGCTCCATGCTCGAAGCCGTCTCCTGCAGCGACGCCGCCTGCTGCTCCGTGCGCTGGCTCAGGTCCATATTGCCCGCGGCGATCTCGCGAGCCGCGCCGGCAATGCTCATGCTGGCATCGCGCACGCGTGCGACGATCGTCGTCAGACGCTCGTTCATCTCGCGCAATGCGCCGAGCAGTTTGCTGGTTTCATCCTTGCCGTCGACGGTAATGCGCGTGCGCAAATCGCCTTGCGACACGGTCCGCGCGACGTCGATCGCCAAACGCAGCGGTCCGCTCACGGCGCGCGTGAGTACGACGCACGCGCCCACTGCAAGCGCAATCGCGAACAGCGAAATGGCGATCAACAGGTTGTGCTGATTTTCATAGTGCGCAGCGTAATCGTTGATCATCTCTCCCTGACGCGAATGCGCATAGTCCGCGTACGCATCGGTTGCGCGAACCAGCGCCGCGAGCAGCGGCCGGCATTGATCGTCCATTTTCGCGATGGCCTCGTCGCGCCTGTTGGCGAGCGCGAGATTCACGATGTCGGTCGCGACCGGGCCATATGCGGCCTCCACCCGGTCTATCTCGGCCACCAGGCTGCGCGCCTTCTCGCTCGCGTCGGAGGCCTTGACCATCTCGTTGAGCTTTTTGAGGTTCGTCGCTACGTCTTCGTGCGCGCGTGCCACCTGAGCTTTCTCGATCTCCAGGTTCTCGGGCTTCGCCACGAGCACGAGGTTGCGCACCGCGATCGCACGACGGTCGACGGCGCTCCGCACCTGCACGGCCATGTCGGCGCGCGCGTTGATGCCGCGCACGAAGCTGGAAAAGCCATCGGTGGAATCGCTCAGCGATTTTAGTGAAAGTCCCGCAACGCGACGACGATCAGGGACAACGTGCCGAAGCCGGCTATCAGCTTGGCTTTGACACTGAATTGGTTCAGGGCCGCCATATATCTATTTTTCTCGAGGGACGAAGCGTGGACGCTTCGTAATCGACTCTCAGGTCCGGACATGGGAGCGTCTATGTGGACCGCCACATGTCCGGGCGGCCCCCGCGCAGTGTTGCCGTTCTTCGCGAACGCAAAAACAGCATCCAGTTACTTGTTATCGGGGCGCGCACGAGCGGACTTGAGGAGTACCGGGCATGTCACTAATAACATTGCATGAGATGACGACAGAAGACGGAGAGTGCGGCTGCGCGATGCAATTTCCGCGCGGCGGGCAACTCTGCGTCGTGGTGCCACGGCTTGGAACGCTCGAGCGCAGCCCCGTGTCGGCGCATCGTTGTCGCGTCATCCAGACCCAAGAGCCGCGCGCAAGGCAGCAAAGACCCGTCTTTTCGATCATTTGCACGGAGATCGCGTCTGGTACCCTACCGGTTCGCCATACGCGTTTCCCCGGTGGACGCGTCTCTTTCCTTCTCCTGGTGCGTGGATACCGCGCATGCCCTAACCGAACTCAATGGTCACGCGTCGTCCGAACATCATCATTGCGATTAGTGGCGTGCTGGCCAGCGCAATCCTGGCCATTGCAGTGTGGGTGCTGGCGCAAATGCACGACGACGCGCTGCGGCGCGCGCAAGACTCCGTCTTCAATGTGTCGCTATTGGTCGAGCGCGACGTGTCGCGCAATCTGGAAATCTACGACCTGTCGATACGAGCGGTCATCGAAGCACTCAAGCAGCCACGCGTGCTGCAACTCGAGCCTTCGCTACGTCAGATGGTGTTGTTCGACGGCTCGGCTTCCGCGAAAGACATGGGCTCGATCCTCGTGATCGACGAAACCGGCTATATCAAGTTCGATTCGCAGGCCGTTCCCCCGCGCCATGTCTATCTCGGCGACCGCGACTACTTCAAGGTGCATCGCGATTCGCACAACGTCGGTTTGTACGTCAGTCACCCGTTCATGCCGCGGGCGACGGGCGCTGACCTGAGCATCGGCTTGAGTCGGCGCATTTCGCGGCCGGACGGCAGCTTTGGCGGCGTGGTGGTCGGCACCATGCGCCTGAAGTATTTCCGCAGCCTGTTCAACGGGATGAACCTCGGCGCCGGCGGCTCGATGGCGCTGATGCTAAGCGACGGCACGATGTTGATGCGGCGTCCTTACGACCTGAAGACCATCGGTATCAATCTGACGGGCACGTCCAACTATTCGCGCTTCGTGGAACAGCCGAGCGGCGACTTCTTCGGCACGGCGGCGATCGACGGCGTCGAGCGCTGGTACGCGTTTCGCCATATCGACATGTATCCGCTGATCCTCGATGTCGCGCTGTCCACGCGCGACATCTATGTGGGCTGGCGGCGGCGCGCATGGATCATCGGCTCGTTGATCGGCGCGCTCGACCTCACGCTGATCGCGCTGGCCATGCTGTTTGCGCAGCAGATGCGACGCCGTCTTCTCGCCGAGGAAGAGTTGCGCATGCTCGCGCGCACGGACGGTCTCACGGGCGTCGACAACCGCCGCACCTTCGAGGAAGCCGCAGAGCACGAGTGGCGCCGCGCACAGCGCAACGGCGGGCCGCTTTCCATGCTGCTGATCGACGTCGACAGTTTCAAAGGCTTTAACGACTTGTATGGCCATTCGGCCGGCGACGACGCGCTGATCGCCGTCGCTCACTGCATCACAAGCAATGGGCGGCGTCCGGGCGACACGGCGGCGCGTTACGGCGGCGAGGAGTTCGCCGTTCTCCTGCCGGACACGGACGGAGCGGGCGCGGCTTGCATCGCCGAGAAAGTCCGCGCGGCGGTGCAGGCGCTCGCGCTGGGTCATGTGGCGAGCTCACATCATGTGTTGACGGTCAGTATCGGCGTCGCCACCACGCAAGGTGAGGCGTTCGCGACCAGTCGCGCGCTCGTCGATGCCGCTGATCAGGCGCTGTACGCGGCGAAAGACGCCGGCCGCAATTGCGTCTTCTCGTACCGGGCAACAGCGCCGGCGGCGCGCGGCGCCGTGATCGTCACAGTGGGACATTGAGGCGCTGCCGAATATCACCCGGATAATATATTCGCCTTTTAATTTGACCCGGGTATAATTCGGCCACTTCTTGAACTGGAGTTCGTCGTGACCACGCATTTCACTCACTGCACGGCCTTCGAAGGCCATCGCCTCATCGCCTCCGGCGAGTTGCCCGCCGTCGCCCTCGCCGTAAACGAAGTCCTTGCGCGCGGCGAGCAGGCGCCCGTTCTCGTTTTCGACGACGTCACCGCCGCCCCGGTCGAATTCGATCTGCGCGGCACTGCGGAGGACATCGTCGCGCGCTTGAATCACGCGGAGCTTGCCGCTGATTCTGACTACGACGCAAGCAACGATGCCGCTGCCGGCCCCGGCACGCCGCGCGGCCGCGGACGGCCCAGGCTCGGCGTCGTCGCGCGCGAGGTGACGTTGTTGCCGCGTCATTGGGACTGGTTGAATGCGCAGCCGGGCGGTGCGTCGGTCGCGCTGCGCAAGCTGGTCGAGACGGCGCGCGTCGCAGGCGAGGATCGCGACCGCAAACGCGCGGCGCAGGAAGCGGTGTATCGCTTCATGACCGCGCTGGCCGGCAACCTGCCGGATTACGAAGACGCTACTCGCGCGCTCTATGCAGGCGATCGGCCGCGCTTCGAAGAGAAAATCTCGCGATGGCCGGAAGATGTCCGCGCTTACGCATTGCGGCTCGCGGCCAACGCGTTCGAGGCGCAGACGTGAATCGCGCCGAGCGTAGCGCATAGGCGAAAAGCATGGGCAAAAAAAACCGCTCACACCTTGGGGGCGTGAGCGGAAAGTCGGAGAGTTACAACAACGTCGCATGCGCCACTTGGGGTCAACGCAGCCGGAGAAGTCTAAGAGGCGAATGAGCGCGTTCCAATCGGACGATTCTCAAACGCGCGCGGGTGTCGTTCGTCTGGCTCTGGCTGCCAGGCATTCCTTACATCATCCTGTCCCGCTTATTCCAGGCATTTACCGCTTCAGGTCCGCGTCTTCGGAGCCGTAAAAGCGAAGTGAGCGTCGCTGCTTCGCACGTCCCACATGTATGACTCATCGCAAGGAGTCGCGACATGGTTTGCCGTGATGCGTCGGCGAGCATTCCGTTGCGACTTCTGAAGGATGTTCAAATGAAGTGGTTCGACCGCATGACCGTGTTCAGGAAACTGCTGTTGGCATTTGCCGTTGTCATTGGATTTTGCGTGGTGATCGGCGGCACGTCGCTGAAAACGCTGTCGTCGATGCATGACATTACCGATGCCATCTGCGACAAGTACATGGACGGCCTCTACTGGCTCGAAGAGGCGAACCGCCACAAGATCGACGCCGACCTGGCCGCCGCGAATCTCGGCTATGCAGCCGACGACGCCGGGCGCCAGAAGCTGAAGGAGAGCATCGTCGGGTCGCTCAAGCTGATGCACGAGGGCTACGACCATTACCGCGCGACTATGGCAACCGCCAAAGGCCAGCAGATGTTCGACGACGTGCTGCGCAATTCGGCGGTGTGGGAAGGCATCGTGCACCAGCAGATTGGGCTCGCGCCGATTCCCGCCGGCGTCGACAACAACGAGCTCGTGCGCCGCGCGATTGCGTCCAGCGAGGCATTGCGCGACCGCATCATGGCATTGATCGACTATCGCCGTCAGCAAGGCAACGACGCGCAGGCGGAAGCCGCCACCGAGTATCAGCGCATGCGTGTCGCGATGCTCGTGCTCGTGCTGGGCGCAATCGTCGCGGGCGGGCTGCTTGCCGCGGTGATCGCGCGGCGCCTGTCGCGTCAGCTAGGCGGCGAGCCGGATTACGCAATGCAGGTCGCCAACCGTATCGCCGATGGCGACCTCAGCGTGCACGTCGAGACCCGCGCTGGCGACACGCACAGCATGTTGTACGCGCTGAGCAATATGCGTGGGAGGCTTGCCGCGATCGTATCGGGCATTAGCGAATCGAGCGAATCGATTCTGACCGCGTCGGGCGAAATCGCGCAGGGCAACACCGATCTGTCGCAACGGACCGAAGAGCAGGCCGCGGCCTTGCAGCAAACCGCGTCGAGCATGCAGCAACTAACGTCGACGGTGAAGCAGAACGCCGACAACGCGCAGCAGGCAGGCGGCGTCGCGCATGGCGCATCGGAAGTGGCGGCGCGCGGCAGCGGTCTTGTCGGCGACGTGGTGGAAACGATGCGGGAACTGGCGGCCGGCTCCAAGCGCATGACCGACATCATTGCGGTGATCGAGGGCATCGCGTTCCAGACCAACATTCTGGCGCTGAACGCAGCAGTCGAAGCGGCGCGCGCCGGCGAACAGGGGCGCGGCTTCGCGGTCGTCGCGGGCGAAGTGCGCTCGCTCGCGCAGCGTAGCGCGGTGTCGGCGAAAGAGATCAAGGAACTGATCGAAAGCTCGACGGCGCGCGTGGGCAGCGGCGCGGAACTGGCCGAGCGGGCCGGCCAGACGATGGCTGAAGTGACTCAGTCGATCAAGCGCGTGACGGACCTCATGGGCGAGATTTCATCGGCGTCGCAGGAGCAAAGCACGGACATCGAGGGCGTGAACCGGGCCGTCGCGCAAATGGACGACGTGACCCAGCAGAACGCTGCGCTCGTCGAGCAGGCCGCGGCTGCCGCTTCGTCGATGGCGGGTCAGGCGAGACAGTTGCAGGAAGCGGTGACCGTGTTTTCGCTAGAAGCGACGCGGAGGTGATGGCCTTCGTGTCATCGCGCGAGGTGTCGTTTGAACTGGATTCACGCCATATTGTTCGCGCTTGCCACCTCTAGTGGCACTCCGTACACTCGCGCGTAATTCCCGCACGGCGTTTCTTTTTCGCGCCGTCATCAACGAAAAATGCCGAATAGAGGAGAACCCCCGCGATGGCCAATTCCTATTTTCCCCGCTGGCGCGTGCAGCCAGACGCCGTCGAGGGGCGCATCGTCGGCACCGACGAACGCCTCGCCTGGCCGCAGATGTTCGCGATGGGCATTCAGCACGTCGTCGCCATGTTCGGCTCGACGGTGCTCGCGCCATTGCTGATGGGCTTCGATCCGAACCTCTGCATCTTCATGTCGGGCATCGGCACGCTGTTGTTCTTCGTGCTGGTCGGCGGCCGCGTGCCGAGCTATCTGGGCTCGAGCTTCGCGTTCATCGGTCTCGTGATCGCGATTACGGGCTATGGCGGCCACGGTCCGAATATGAACATTCCGCTCGCGCTGGGCGGCATCATCGCGTGCGGCGTGGTGTACGCGATCATCGGGCTGATCGTGTCGGCGGTCGGCACGCGCTGGATCGAAACGCTAATGCCGCCGGTCGTGACCGGCGCTATCGTCTGCGTGATCGGTCTGAATCTCGCGCCCATTGCGGTGCGCGGCGTGAGCGGCAGCAACTTCGATTCGTGGATGGCGTTGGTCACCGTGCTGTGCGTCGGCGCGGTCGCCGTGTTCGGGCGCGGCATGCTGCAACGCCTGCTTATTCTCGTCGGCTTGCTGATGGCGTATGTGATCTACGCCATCGTGACGAACGGCCTCGGCATGGGCAAGCCGATCGACTTTTCGATTGTGGCTAACGCTGCGTGGTTCGGTATGCCGCACTTTACGGCGCCGGTGTTCGACATGCGTGCGATGACGTTGCTCGCGCCGATCGCGGTGATTCTCGTTGCCGAAAATCTTGGGCATATCAAGGCGGTGAGCGCGATGACCGGACAGAACCTGGACCGCTATATCGGCCGCGCATTTCTCGGCGATGGACTCGCAACAGTCGTGTCGGGTTTCGCCGGCGGCACAGGCGTGACGACGTACGCCGAAAACATCGGCGTGATGGCGGTAACCAAAATCTATTCGACGCTGGTGTTCGTCATTGCCGCTTTGATTGCGTTGGTGCTCGGTTTTTCGCCGAAGTTCGGCGCGGTCATCCAGACCATTCCGGGTCCGGTGCTCGGCGGCGTTTCGATTGTGGTGTTCGGTCTGATCGCGGTGACGGGCGCGCGTATCTGGGTCGTCAACAAGGTGGACTTCTCGGACAACCGCAATCTGATCGTGGCCGCTGTCACGCTCGTGCTCGGCGCCGGCGACTTCTCGCTGAAGTTGGGCGGCTTCGGTCTTGGCGGCATCGGCACGGCGACTTTCGGCGCGATCATTCTTTATGCGCTCCTCAGAAGGAAGCCGGCGCAAGGTCAGGTGGCCTGACGGTTTTCGCGGCGGCGCGAGCTTTCGCTGTCAGCAAGAAGCCCGCCGCAACTTCAGCCGAAGCCGGCTTTACTTCCTGCGCGCGGTCAGCGCCGTCTCCGACAGATCTACTTCGCGCATGAGCTTGTTGAACGTCTCGTCGTTGATCGCCTGACTGCTGCGCAAGCTGAGCAACACCTGGCGCTCGGCGCGCATCGCCGAGAGCTTCATGCGAAATTCCAATGCATCGGCGCGTCGCGCCATCTCGCGCGGCTCCCGGTCTTCACCGAGTGCAGTCAGCCTGCGGCGATAGATGTCCATTACGCGCGCGGTCACATCGGCCGCATATGCCGAGGCGGATTCGTCGAGGTTCGCGCATTCCTTGTTATGCACGTTGTCGACGGCGCGAATCGCGGCTTGCGCCGCCATCGCGCGTGCAAGCGCTTCTTCTGCCGCGTGCGGGTCCTTGCCGCGGCGCCATCCGCGCAACAGCAACGGCAACGCGATTACCGCGACGAGCAAAGACAGCAGAATCACGCCGGATGCGATGAATATCGCGAGATCGCGCCCAGGCAACGGTGCCCCTCCCGGCAGCATCTCCGGCAACGACAACACGCCTGCGAGCGTCACCGCGCCGCGCACGCCCGCGACCGTCGTGACCGCCACGGTGCGTAATCCCGGCACCGCGTTCGCGACCCCTTGCCGCGCCGCGCCGCGGCTCGCGAACCAGCGCAGCAGCCACACCCACACGAAGCGCATCCCGTAGAGCGCCGCCGCGACAGCGGCGATATAGCCGATCAGCCGTCCGACTTGCGCGTCGCTGGTTTGATGCGCGTCGAGCAGCGCGCGCCCGAGAATGTGCGGAAACTGCAATCCCAGCAGAATGAACACCATGCCGTTGAAGACGAACTCGATCATCGTCCACGTGCTGCTCGCGCGCACTCGCGATGCCACCGGTCCGGACGTCGCGAGCGTCGTGTAATTCATCATCATGCCGGCCGCGACCGCCGCGAGAATCCCCGAGAGTTCGAGGCGTTCCGCGATCAGGTATGCGGCGAACGGAATGAGTAAGGTCATCACGACGCCGGGCGCCGGGTCGCCTTCTTCGGTGAGATTCAGAAAGCGCACGGAGACGAAGCTGAAGAGCCAGCTCACCGCCGCGCCCGTCGCGAGACCGCCGGCGGCGATGATCACGAAGCTGATCGATGCGTCGCGCAATGAAAACACGCCGGTGAGCGCGGCGGCGATCGCGAACTTTAGTGCGACGAGGCCGGACGCGTCGTTCATCAACGCCTCGCCTTCGAGGATGTGCATCAGCCTGCCCGGAATCTTGCCCTTGCCCGCGATGCCGGAGAGCGCGACAGCATCGGTTGGCGACAACACGGCGGCGAGTGCGAACGCGACGGGCAGCGACATCGACGGGACGAGCGCGTGCACGAAGTAGCCGACGGCGAGCACCGTCATGAAAACGAGGCCGAGCGCGAGCATCAGGATCGAGCGGCGCGCCATGAAGAATTCGCGCTTGGGAATGCGCCATCCGTCCGCGAAAAGTAGCGGCGGAATGAACAGCATCATGAAGATTTCCGGATCGAATGTGACGTGCAGCCCGAGCTTCGGCCACGCTAGCATCGCGCCCATTGCAATCTGAACCAGCGGCAACGGTACGGGCAGCAAGCGGGTCACGACTCCCGACGCGGCCACGGCAAGCAGAAGAATCAATACGGTGAAGAGAATTTCCATCGGTACGAGACTTGGGGAGATAACGGTGAGGTGGACAAAGTCGCGATGCCATCCGAGGAATTCGCGGAACGGCTCGCAAGCGGCATGACGCGCGCCGGCGGGGCGGGACGAGGCATCAAGTCGAGCGGCGAGCTGAAGCGCGAAGCTTGAGCGTGAACGGTAGACCGCGCTGTAGAACACGCGGCAGAGCGCCTACAGACTGCCCACAGACCGCGAGTTTATCCTGCGAGTCTAGCCCGCGCAGTGTAGCTCTCTCGCTTCGCACTTCGGGAAGTCCACAGAGGCCACGGACTGGCGAAGCGCGTCTCTCGCCAGTTGCACGTTGATTGCACGTTATCGGTGCGCGTTGCGCCCTCGCGTGGCGCATGCACCGTGCCGTCGGTGCAATCTTTCACGCCAGTTACATCGCTATGTGCGCGAGCGTGCGCATGGAGCTTGCTTAAGCCATATCGATGACGCACATTTTGGAGCAATGGCGCCGTGGGTCGTTTGCATCCGCGTTCGACCGGCCCGGCTCTCGCGTGAGAGGATTGCATGACGATTGCGCAACAGGAAAGGACGGCCACTGCGCCCCCCGGCTTCGACGTCGAAATGACGTCGGGCTTGGAACGCTTCTCGGCACAGCACGGTGAGCTCACGCTGACGAGCGTGTTTCAACCCATCTTCAGCCTGTCGCATATGCGGGCGGTCGGCTATGAAGGTTTGCTGCGCGCGCACGACATGCTCGACCGCCCGGTATCGCCGCTCGACGTATTCGGCGAGGCGGCGCGTGTCGGTGATGTATTGCAGCTGGACCGTCTTGCGCAGACGCTGCATCTGGAAAACTTCAAGGTGCTTGGCGCGGAACGCGAGTGGCTGTTTCTCAACGTGCATCCGGGTGCGCTCACCGATCCGTATCTGTCCGCTGCATTACTCGCTACGCTCAAGCGCCTGGGCTTGCCGCCGCGGCGCATCGTGCTCGAAGTGCTCGAGCAGCGCGCGGAAGATCTCGAACGTCTCGCTGATGCGGTGCGCCAGTTTCGCGAGCGCGGCTTCCTGATCGCACTCGACGATTTCGGCGCGGGCCATTCGAACGTCGAGCGGATCTGGCAATTGAACCCGGATATTGTGAAGCTCGACCGCATCATGCTGTCGCACGCGGCGCACCGCGCCGATATGGGAACGATTTTGCCGGGCCTCGTCGCGTTGCTGCACGAAGCCGGCAAGCTCGTGCTCGTGGAAGGCGTGGAAACGGAACACGAAGCGCAAATGGCGCTTGCCTGCAACGCCGACTTCGTTCAAGGCTTTTTCTTCGGACGTCCGAACCCGGGCGCGGCCGACGCGACGCATGCGGCGACTTGCATCAGCGAGCTCACCGAGCGTTATCGCGATCAGATGGAAGCACGCGAGCGCCGCAACGCGAGCCGCCTCGCTCCCTATCTGCGCGCCTTCGAACGCGCAGCCGAACGGCTTGCAGCCGGCGAGCCGCTCGACGAAGTGTGCTGGAATTTTCTCGCGCTCGATCACGCCGCGCGCTGCTTTCTGCTCGACGGCAAAGGGCGGCAGGCGGGCCGCAACGTCGTGCTGCGAGCCGATCGCGCGGCGCATGAAACGCGTTTTTTGCCGCTTGCCGATGCACAAGGCGCGAACTGGCTGCGTCGTCCGTACTTTCGCGATGCGATCAACTCGCCGGAGCGCGTGCATGTGACGCGTCCGTATCTGTCGATCAACGAAGCATTGCCGTGTGTGACGTTGTCGGTGGCGACGCGCGTCGGTGCGCAGACCTGCGTGCTGTGCGGCGATATCGACTGGATCGACGAGTAGCGCTTCTGCGATGATGTCGTTTTCAACGACACCGGTCGCGCTCATGTCCGTTCTGCTCGAAGTCATTGCCGCTACCGTTGCCGACGCGCGGCTCGCCGCGCAAGCGGGCGCCGATCGCCTCGAACTCGTGACCGCGATGGGCGAGGACGGCCTCACGCCGAGCATCGGTCTCATCGAGGCGGTGGTCGACGCGGTCGGCGTTCCCGTCAATGTGATCGTGCGACCGCACAGCCGTTCTTTCGTCTACGACGCGGACGACTTCGCGGTGATGCTGCGCGACGTGCGAACCGTCAAGGCGGCGGGCGCGAGCGGTGTGGTGATCGGCATGTTGAACGCGGACGGCGAGATCGACCGCGAACAGCTTCGGCGTGCAATTGACGCGACCGATGGCCTCGCGATCACCTTCCATCGCGCGTTCGACGAAGTGCGCGATCGGCAAAAAGCGCTAGACGTGCTGCTCGGTTTCGATGCCGTGACCAATGTGCTGACGTCGGGTGGAAAGCCGTCGGTGCTCAATGCCGAAGCGACAATTCGCGAGTTGGTGCGGCAAGCAGCAGGATCGCGATGCACGGTGCTGGCAGGCGCGGGTCTGACGGTCGATGCGGTTGCGGGCTTTGTGAGCAGAACGCTGGTTGAAGCGGTGCATTTCGGCTCGGGCGTCCGCGTGGGTGGCAGTGGTTTTGCACCGGTCGAAAGAGAACAGGTTACGCGAGTCAGGGCCTTGCTAAATGCACAAGCGAACATCACGCAAGCGGGCTGAATCCGCAGGCAAACAAAAAGCCGCTGCGTGCCTGCGCACGCAGCGGCTTCGTTGTCAGCGTTAGAAAGGCCGACGCGATAACGCTTACTTCGCGACCACCACCGGAATGCCGCGCAATTGCCCAGCGCCTTTCACTTCCTCCAGCGATTTCTGCACCGACGCGCCCGTCGCCGCCTCAATCTGCAAGCGCGCCACAAGGTCGCGTTCGCCACGCTTTACGCCCGCCAGATTCGCGAGCTTCACATGACCGTAACCGCGCACGCGCGCATGCAGATCGGCGAGCTTCGCGACGTCTTCGAGATTGCCGGCGTCGAGCTTTGCAAGCGCGCGCTGCAACGTGGTTTCGTAGTCGTCGGCGAGTTCGCGCTCCATCTTTCGTTCGAGCGTGCGGCCAAACGGATCGAGCATCGTGCCGCGAAGGCCGCGCACCTTTGCGAGTACACCGAGGACCGGCCACATCCATTGGCCGAACGTTTTCTTCGTCGGATTCACGCCGGCATGCGGGCGCGCAAGTGTCGGCGGCGCGAGGTTGAACTTGATGCCGAAGTCCTTGCCGGCTACGCCTTCGAATTGCGCTTCGAGTGCTTCGCGGAACGCGGCATCGGTATGCAGACGCGCGACTTCGTATTCGTCCTTCACCGCCAGCAGACGATAGAACGTGGTGGCCACCGCACGCGTCACGCGTTCGCTGCTTGCATCAACGGTGTTTTCCGCACGGCGCGCCGCATCGACCAGCGCCCGATAACGCTTCACATAGCTCGCACCGCCATAAGTTTGCAGTCGGCCTTGGCGATGAGCGATCAACTCGTCGAGCGTATCGACGCGCACCGCCTGCTTCGCGGCATGCCGCGCCTGCCACAGCGATTCGAGCGCGGCCGGATCGTCGGCAGCGAGTCGGCCGATTGAGAAAGCCAATTGATTCATCTGCACGGCCACGTTGTTCAGTTCGATTGCGCGCATCAACGCGCCGAACGAAACGGGCACGAGACCTAGTTGCCACGCATAACCGAGCATCAGAATGTTCGCGCCGATGGTGTCGCCGAGGAAACGCGTGGCGAGCGCCTGCGCGTCGCAAGTCGACATGCGTTCAGCGCCGGCTGCATGGCGCATCTTGTCGATCAACGCGTCGGCATGCAGCGTAGCGTCCGGGTTCTGCACGAACGTGGCGTTCGGAATGGCATGCGTGTTGACGACGATGCGCGTGCGGCCACGACGCACGGTTTGTAATGCATCGGCGCTCGCGCCGACCACCATGTCGCAGGCGAGCAGCACATCCGCCTGTTGCGTGTCGATTCGTACCTGGTTGAGCCACTCGTCGCGGGCGGCGAAGCGCACGAACGACAACACCGAGCCGCCCTTTTGCGCGAAGCCCATGAAGTCGAGCACCGACGCGCTCTTGCCTTCCAGATGCGCAGCCATGCTGATCAATGCACCGACCGTCACCACACCTGTACCGCCGACGCCCGTCACCAGAATGTCGTACGGTGCGGCGTCGAGATGCGTGGCGGGAAGCCGCAACGCGTTGACGCGCTCAGCCAATGCTTGCGGATCGAACGCGACGCCCGCAGCTTTTTTCAGCTTGCCGCCTTCGACGGTCACGAAGCTCGGGCAAAAACCGTTCACGCACGAGTAGTCTTTGTTGCACGACGATTGATCGATGCGGCGCTTGCGCCCCAAGGCCGTTTCGACTGGCTCAACCGACAGGCAATTCGACTGCACGCCGCAATCGCCGCAGCCTTCGCAAACTTCCTCGTTGATAAAGAGGCGCTTGTCCGGATCGGGGAATTCACCTTTTTTGCGGCGACGCCGTTTTTCGGCGGCGCACGTTTGGTCGTAGATCAGCACGGTCACGCCGTCGGTGTCGCGCAATTCGCGCTGCACGGTGTCCATTTCGCTACGATGATGGAACGTCGTGCCCTTCGGGAAAAGCTCGTGATGGCCGTCGTATTTCTCCGGCTCGTCGCTGACCACGACGAAGCGCGACACGCCTTCGGCTTCCACCTGACGCGCGATCTGCGGCACGGAAATGCTGCCGTCGACCGGTTGCCCGCCCGTCATTGCAACTGCATCGTTGTAGAGAATCTTGTAGGTGATGGTGGCTTTCGCGGCGACCGCCTGACGGATCGCGAGAATGCCGGAGTGAAAGTACGTGCCGTCGCCGAGATTCTGGAACACATGGCGCGTTTTCGTGAACATCGAATGCGATGCCCAGTCCACGCCTTCGCCGCCCATCTGGATGAGACCGGTCGTGTCGCGCTCCATCCACGAAGCCATGAAGTGACAGCCGATGCCGGCTTGCGCAATCGAGCCTTCCGGTACTTTCGTCGACGTGTTGTGCGGACAGCCCGAGCAGAAGTACGGCGTGCGCTTCACGCTGTCCGCGGCGTTCGAGAGAATTTGCGGCGCGACGAGATCGACCACGCGTTCGCGGCGATCGAGTGCTGGCTTGTGCTTCGCGAGCCAGTTCGCAAACACCGGCAAGATGCGTGACGGCCGCAATTCACCGAGCGACGACAGCAGCATGCTGCCGTCTTGCGCATGGTTGCCGATCACGGCTGGCCGCGCGCCTTGGGTGCGGTTGTACAGATAGTCCTTGATCTGCTGCTCGATGACCGGGCCTTTCTCCTCGATTACCAGCACTTCGGAAAGTCCTGCGACGAATGTGTCGATGCGCGTCATCTCCAGCGGGAACGACAAACCCACTTTGTAGATGCGCACGCCCGCTGCATCCAGATCGGCGACAGTCAGATCGAGTCGGCGCAGCGTTTCCATCAGATCCAGATGTGCCTTGCCGCATGTGACGATGCCCACGTCCGCATGCGGGCTCGGCGCGATCCACTTGTCGATGCTGTTGGTTCTAGCGAAGTGACGTACGGCGTCGAGCTTCGCGTGCATTCGCGATTCGATGGTGAGACTCGGCAGATCGGGCCAGCGATTATGCAAGCCGCCTGCCGGCGCTTCGAAATTCTCCGGCGCGGTCCATTCGGTTCGCAGCGCATCGAGATCGACGGTCGAGCCCGATTCGACGGTTTCGGAGATCGCCTTGTAGCCGACCCACGCGCCCGAGAAGCGCGACAGCGCCCAGCCGTACAGTCCGAATTCGAGCATGTCGGCGATGTTCGAGGGATTCACGACCGGCATGTGCCACGCCATCATTGCGAAGTCGCTCTGATGCGGCATCGACGACGACACGCAGCCGTGGTCGTCGCCGGCCACGACCAGCACCCCGCCGTGCGGCGACGAACCGTACGCGTTGCCGTGCTTCAACGCGTCGCCGGCGCGGTCGACGCCGGGGCCCTTGCCGTACCACATCGCGAACACACCTTCGACAGTGCGCTCCGGGTCCGCTTCAACGCGCTGCGTGCCGAGCACGGCCGTCCCGCCGAGTTCTTCGTTGATCGCGGGCAGGAAGCGAATATCGCTCGCGCTGAGCAGTGCCTTCGCCTTCCACAATTGCTGATCGACCATGCCGAGCGGCGAGCCGCGATAGCCACTGATGAAACCCGCGGTGTTCATGCCGCGCGCGCGGTCGAGCGAGCGCTGCATCAGCGCAAGGCGCACCAGCGCCTGAGTGCCGGTCAGGAAGATCCGGCCGCGGGTCGCGGTGAGATTGTCGGACAGCTTGTAGTCGGCAAGAGCGGGCGTGCCGTCGATGGGCAGGCGAGCGGTCATAGGTGAGTCTCCAATCCCATGCGTGAGGGTTGCTGTTTTGCCTTCGGTGCGCGTCCTCGCAACCACAAGGTGCCGCAGCGAAAGAGACTCTATTTTTTAGCGCCGATCAGAGTGGATTTTTTCTAGTTTGTCGGCATGCCGGCGAATGAGCGCGAAGAGCGACGCGTTTTGGCCGAATTTTGAGATGGATCTGCCACGCGCATAGCGGATTCGGGTATGCCCTGGTGCGATGCGGGTAACGGCTCAGTCCGTGGTTGGCGTGATTAAAGGCTGGACACAGTCGCTGTGACGGGCGCTTCGTCGAGCGGCACGACTTCATGAAAATGCGAATAGTCGATATGACTCACGCCGTCCCGTTCGCTCATGATGTCGACAAAACGGTGCTGCCAGTAAATCTGGTCACAGGTCCACATGTGCCGCGCCTGCATGGTCTGCGACGTGGATTCGTCGACGCCTTCCAGCGTGAGCAGCAGCGACGCGTCGCGTGCCTTTAGCGTTTCCGCGGTTTCGCCGAAGAGCGGGCTCGCTTCATCGATTACATGCATGATGCTCCAGCCGAGTTTGAACACGGGGTGCTGGTCGCGCACCAGTGCGAGGTCGTAAAGCTTGCGCAGCGTATAGCCTTCCGCGGTGGTTTCGCGGCGCAGAATGCGCAGCCGTGCATGCGCTTCGGCGATGACGTTCTGGCGCCCGTTGGCCGAGCGAACCATCAACGTCATGTGACCGTCGAGCGGCCGGACGATCGCATAGCGGGCGAACACGATCTTCGCGTGCGGACGCGAGAAGCGCGCGAAAATCAGCCCGGTTGCCAACGCAATGCTCGACATGCCGACGAAGATTTCGAGTGTCGCGATCCAGTGCGCGTACACCGTTTGCGGATGCATGTCGCCGTAACCGACCGTGGCCAGCGTTTCGACGCTGAAGAAAAACGCGCCGCCGAAACCTGGCGGGTACTGGTTGGCAATGGGCGCGTTGCCGAGCATATAAAGCGCGGCGAAGGTTGTGTTGAGCAGCAGGAAAATCACCGCGAGGCTGACGAAAAACATCGGCCAGCGTACGACGAGCGCGCGGTGATAGAGGTCCTGCCATAACCGCGTCGGCATGCCGTGAGCGATCACCACGCGATCATCCAGACGCAATTCACGGCTGCCGCGCGAGCGGCTCTTTTTCGCGCTGGCTTCAGCGTCGCCGATGCCGGGCAAGCGGTCTGTCGGTTCGGTGGCCATCGCGTGCTCATGGAAATGAAAACGGCGAAAGCGTAGCACGCCGCGGTCCTCGCGAATTGCCGCCTCGCGCGCGACGGAAGGCTCAGCCCGAAGCGGTGACGCGCTTGCGCGGCTTGACCGTGAGCAGCGCGTGACAGTGCCGCTGACAGGCGTTCTCGTGCTACCGCGTATTCCCGCTGCGCTACCGTCTCGTCAATCGGTAAAGGGCGTTTGCCGTTTGCGCGCCGGCGCGAGCTGCGTGGGTTTTGCTTTACGGAAATGCGCGCGGCTTCGGAATGCCCGCGCCGTGTTCGATGTCGTCGACGGCTTGTTGATGTGCGGCGGCGATGGCTTGCGCCTCGTCGGCGTAACCGTTGTCGCCGCCGATGGTCGTCCACGGCTTGACCGCTTTCTCCCGATGCCGGATTTCGTATTCCGCGTCCCAGCGCGCGCCGCTGAGTTCGATTGGGCGGACGTGAATCGAGTACACGCCGTAGAGGAAGAGCTGTTCAACCATGATCGCCTCCGACCATTGGATTCAGGCGGCGCGGTGCGAGACGCGCGGCGCCGGTCTGCCTAGAATTCGATTTCCCCGAGTATGCGATGGGCGAGCGCCTTTGCTTCTTCCAGCGCCTCTCCCGGTGTCGACGACGTAGCTTCGACTTCGTAGACCGTGGTTTCCTGGTCCTGACTGGCTTCGCCCTCGTCGCGCGCGAGGGTGACCACGCCTTGCCAGGTATCCTGGCCGAGTTCCCGTACCGACGCAGTGGCCGTGTAGATGCCTTTGGTGTAGGTGAGGTCCTCCATCGCGTCGCTCCTTGTTCCAAAGGTTACGGTTTTTTCATCCTAGCACGCCGATGGCGCTTCGGCTGAAGCCCGCGGCGCAGCGCGCCTGGCCACGACGCGTGCGGGTGCAATGGACAAGATAAACCGGGAGCATTACAGCAGCGCGACGACCTCATCGAGCGACGGCGCATGCGCGCCCGCGTGCCGGCATGCGGCCGCGCCTGCCGCCAGCGCGAACGCCAGATGCTCGGGCCACGCGCGCTGCGAAGCCGTCATCAGGCTGAACAGCAAGCCGCCGATGGAAGCGTCACCGGCGCCGACCGTATCCACGACTTCGACGCGCGGCGGCCGCGCCTCGGCCGTCATCGCGCCGTCGATCAGCAGGGCCGTCTCCGGTCCGCGGGTGACGAGCACGGTGGCGGCTGGGTTCATCGCGCGCAACTCGGCGAGCGCATGAGCTTCGTCTTCGGTCTTGAAGATGAGGCGCAGATCTTCGTCGGATACCTTGATCAGATCGGCGAGCGCGGCCATTTTGCGCAGCGTGGGTTCGTAGCCGTGCTCCATCAGGTTCCGGTAGTTCGGATCGAAACTGATCTTCACGCCGTGCGAACGCAACTCGGCAGCGAGCGCGGCGAGCGTGTCGCCGAGCGGTTGCCGCACGAGGCTGATACAGCCGAAGTGCGCCCACATCACCTGCTGCATCCAGCCCGACGGCAGACGCGCGGGATCGAAGGCGAGATCGGCACCGTTCTCGCCCATGAAAAAGTAAGCAGGCGGATGCGTGCGATGAACGATCGCGAGCAAAGGCGGGCGCTCCACGCGCTGCATGAAGCGCATGTCGAGCCCTGCGGCAACGCTCGCGTCCCACAGCTCATCGGAGAAATTGTCGACGCCGAGCGAGCCCGCGCACGCAGTCGGCAAGCCGAGCCGTGCGACGCAGCGCGCCACGTTCCAGCCGGCGCCGCCAGGGCGCGACAGCCATTGCGACGCGCCGGTGCGCACGAGGTCGGTGAGGATATCGCCCGCCGAAACGAAGACGGGCAGTTCATTGGTCGCGCTGATTGGACTCATTTTGCGTGCTCCGTGGAGACGGCCGCGACGGTCGCGCCGTCGGCCAGCGCATGCGCCAGCACCTCGTAGCACGCGCCCATCGTGTGATAGTCGGTCTTGCCGGCCGGACTCTTTTCGTCGCTGTATTTGCGGTTGTCGCAGGTGAGTATGCGATACCACGCGCCGTATTTGTGGTCGACGAAATGCGCCCAGCTATAGCGCCAGATCTCGTCGTACCAGTCCCAGAAACGTTCGTTGCCGGTGCGTTTGCCGAGCAGCGCGGCGGTCGCGAACGTCTCGGCCTGCACCCAGAAGTACTTGTCGTGATCGCACACGGTGCCGTCGGGGCCGAAGCCGTAATAGAGGCCGCCGTGGTCTTCGTCCCACGCGTGCGTCATCGCGGCGTCGAACAGTTCGATGGCGCGCGGCAAGAGCCAGGGCAATGGACGATAGCGCTCGAGAATCAGCAGCAGCTTCGCCCATTCCGTTTGATGTCCCGGCTGGAAACCCCACGGACGAAAAATATTCGAACTGTCTTCCTCGTTGTAGTGCCAGTCCACCGACCAGTCCGCGTGAAAGTGCTCCCACACGAGCCCTTGCGACAGCTTCGCCTGACGTAGCGTGATATTCGATGCGACGCGTTCGGCGCGATCCAGATAGACGAGGTGGCCGGTCGCTTCATGCGCGGTGAGCAAGGCTTCGGTGGCGTGCATGTTCGCGTTCTGCCCGCGATAGGAGCTGACGCGCCATTCGGGCGATGCTTCGTCGGCATAGAGACCGGCGGCGGCGTCCCAGAAGCGATGCTCCATTAACTCGAAGGTCGCGCCGATCATCGGCTTCGCTTCTTCGATGCCGGCCATCGCCGCGTGCGAATACGCGAGCAGCACGAACGCGAGGCCGTAGCAGTGGCGCGTGGCGTCGAGCGTGTGCTTTTTGCCGTCGCGCCATTCGATCTCCCAGTCGTAGCCTTCGTGCTGCGCGTCCCAATGCGCGTCGCGCAGAAAGCGCAAGCCGTGGCGCGCGTATTCCAGGTGCTTCGGGTCGCCGAACTGGCGATACGCCATTGCGTAGTTGAAAACGTAGCGGCAACTGCTCACCAGGTGCCGCGTGGTTTTGTCGTAGACGGAGCCGTCGTCGCGGAAAAAATGGAAGAAGCCGCCGCTTGGATCGAGCAGGTTCGGCGCGTAAAAGCGCAGCGTGTCTTCGATATGCGAGAGCAGAAACTCGCGGCCGCGAAAACTCGCGACGGGCGGCACGGCAGGTGCGCCGTTGGCGGAGTGGGGCGTAGCGGATAGCGTCATGGCGTTTTCACCAAAGTACTGGCACGGGCAATGAGATGGACGGGCAAGCGGACTTCCGTTTCGGCGGGCGCGTCTTCCAGCAGCAATTCGACGCCGCGGCGGCCGAGCGCTTCCTTGTCGACCGCAATGGTGGACAGCGGCGGCGTGGCGTGAGCGGCGGCGGGAATGTCGTCGAAGCCGATGATGGCGATGTCCTCGGGCACGCGCACGCCGCGCGCGAAGCAGGCGCGCTGCGCCGCGAGCGCGGCGGCGTCGTTGTAGGCGAACACGGCGTCGGGGCGTGAGCCCGGCGCATCGAGCAGTTGCTGCATCGCTCGGGCGGCGCCGCTGTCCGGATCGAGTCCGGCGTCGATCGTTACTTCGAGCGACGGGTCGAACAGCAGCCCCGCTTCAAAAAACGCGCGCCGGTAACCGAGCGCGCGCTGCGCGATGCTGAAGTGCGCGAGCGATCCGCCGATGAACGCGACGCGCTTGCGCCCCAGTTCGAACAGATGCTGCATCGCAAGCGCGGCGCCGGCGGCGTTGTCCAGATTCACGGAGCGAAGACCAGGCGCCCACAAATCGATCAGCACGAGCGGGCGCTGCATGGCGACGAGCGTGGCAAGCGTCTCCGGTTCGACGAAGCCCGCAATCGCGACGGCGTCTGGGGCGTGCAGACGCATCTGTTGAATCACGTCTTCGGTCGGACCGGCGGTCAGCACCGACGGCACGATGCCGCGCTCGCGGCACGCGTCTTCCACGCCATGAAGCACGTGCGAGAAGAACGGGCTCACGGCGAAGTTGTTGTGCTGGCGGTGCAGCAGGAACGTCAGACGGCGGATGCGCGGACGCAGTTGGGCGGCGTCATAGCCGAGCTTGCGCGCGGCTTCGACCACGCGCAGCCGAGTGGCCTCGGAAAGCCCTGGCTGATTTTTCAGTGCGCGTGAGACCGTGCCGATCGACACGCTGGCCGCTAGCGCGACGTCGCGGATTGTTGTCGCCATCGAAGCAAGCGGCCGTGACAAGGCGGCCGCACGTGTTTGGGTCCGGGCGATTGTATAGTAAAACCGCTGCAAAACAGCCGATAAGCGAGATTGATGGCACCCGTAAATACCCGTAGATACGGCTTTTTTCGAGATTTATGTGTTTAGTAAAATCTGCTAAACACACGCGCTTCGAGTACGTTTGCAGCATGGCGGCGCGCACTTTGCATCTCGGCCAAAAAAGCCGGAGCGCGTTGCCGTCGGCGCTCCCCGCCTGCTCGGTTTCGTTCAGGCGCAAGAGGCCGCTCGCTCAGTCGACGGGTATCGCCTCTGCTCCTGACTGCCCGCGCAGCAACGCCACGCTATCTTCTGCATCGATCAGCACGAATCCGCTTGCCTCCAGCTTCGCGCGCCGTTTGGCCAGCGCTGCAACCGTGGCGATTTCCTCGCTGTTGTAGAGCGACGCGCCGTCGGCCGGCTCCGGCTCCACGCGCACGCAGCCAATCGCCATCGTCACGAAACCGAAGAAGGTCGGATTGCCGCGACGGTCCTCACCGTGAATGCCTCCGGCGAGACGGTCAGCCGGCGCATAGAAGCGTTGTGCGCCTTCGTTGAACACACGGATCGCGCGCAGCACGCGTTCGCGCCAGTCGTCGCTCTGAAAGAGGACCAGAAAGTCGTCGCCGCCGACGTGACCAAGAAAGTCGCGCGTCGGATCGCAGACGTCGGCGAGCACGGCTGCGGCGAACTTCAGCACTTCGTCGCCCTGCCAGTAGCCGTATTGATCGTTGAAAGGCTTGAAGTGATTCAGGTCCACGTAGCACGCGTAGAAACCGGCGTGATTGCCAACGAGGCGCGCAATGTGCGAACTGATCGGAATGTTGCCCGGCAGGAAGGTGAGCGGGTTCGCGTAGCGCGCCGCTTCGATGCGCACTTCGGTCACCGCGCGCACCAGGTTTTCGCCGGTGCCGAGTCCCGCGTACTTGCCGTTTTCGGTGATGACAAAGCCATCGGCGAGATAGCGCTGATCGTCGCTTGCGAGGAGCTTGGCCATCTGCTCGACGGTCATCGATTTTTCGATCACCACCGGGGACGCGTTCGCGAACAGCAGGCACGGCCGCTTGCCGAACAGCTCGCGGTGATACGGCAACGCATAGCGGTCCATGAAGCTGCGGCGATTGATGAGCGCCACGGGCTCGTCATGCTCGACCACGGCGACCGCGTGCAGATCGGGCAGACGGTTGAAGAGTTCGAGCACGTCGTTGTTGGTCGCCTGGCGCGGCAGTGCGGGCGCGTGTACGAGCATCTTTTCGGATGCCAAGCCGCCAGATGGCGATGCGCCGCCGAGCGTGCGCGTTGCCTCTGGAAACACGGCGATGTGGCCGGCGCGCAGCGCGTCGCGAGCGTCGTCGGTGACTTTGCGTGCCGGCTGCGCATGCGGACGGCCGAAGAAAAAACCTTGCCCGCAGCCGATTCCCATGTCGCGCACGACGATCAGATCCGCCTCGTTCTCGATGCCTTCTGCCACGAGGCGCGCGCCGCTCGCGCTCGCAAAGTGCTGCATCGCGCGGACGGCTTCGAACTTGAGCGGATCGCAGGCGATGCCGTGAATGAAGAAGCGGTCGATTTTCACGACATCCGGTTGGAGCCGCACCCACAGATTCATGCTGGCGTTCGCGGTGCCGTAATCGTCGAGGGCGAACTGCGCGCCCGCCGTGCGCAACGAGGCGATCACCGGCAGGAAGCTGCCCACGTCGGGGATCGTGCTTTGCTCCGTCAACTCGACCACGATGCGCTGCGGGTCGACGCCGCGATGCCGCAGCAGCGCAAGCGTGTCGCCGGGCGCCTCGGCGAGACGCCGAAGCGCGCCCGCGCTGAAGTTGAGGAACAGCTTGCCGTCGTAGCCGAGCCGCGCGAACGCTTCGATGCAGGCGCGCGCGGCGGCCTGTTCGAGCTCGATCGTGCAGCCTTCGGCGAGCGCTTGCGAAAAGAGCGCGAACGGCGCTTCGAGCGATGTGCCGGCGGGCCCGCGAATGAGGCCCTCGTAGCCGAGAATCGCGCCGTCCTCGAAGTCGATGATCGGCTGGAATACGGCAGACAGGTCGCGCCGGACAATCAGTTCCTCGATGCGCGGCGCGGTGATTCCGGAGGTCGAGCGAAGTTGCATGGCAGGTACGCGTAGCGATGGACCTTCGGCTTATCGACCTGCGGTGCGGAGAATTAAGTGAACTTTTGGTGACGCGTTGCACTGGAGTGGTGCGTTCGGCTGGGCGAGTCTTCGCGCGCGGTTTTCTGACGGTTGTGGGGCGCTAGGAGGAGTTGGCCGGAAGTCGACCAGAAGCCGGCCAGAAGCCGACCAGAAGCCGACCAGAAGCCGACCAGGGGTTGACCAGGAATCTGCCTATGCCATCCGGCCGAGGCGACAACCGTCGCGTATGAGCGTGAAATAACAAAAAGCCGCGCAAGGCGGCTTTTCGAAAACGACGCTCAGGGAGGGCGCTTATGAATGTCCTATTTGCATTGCGCGCGTATTCAACGGCGAGCGACGGCAGCGGCGGTTCGCTCGCGCGAGGCGACGCGAGTTTCGCCACTGGTGTCGCGAGCGCCCCAACGCTGCGCGAGCGCGGCGCACACCATCAGCTGGATCTGGTGGAACAGCATCAGCGGGAGAACGACAGCGCCGACCGCCTGCGAGGCAAAGATGACCTTGGCCATCGGCACGCCGGCGGCAAGACTCTTCTTGGAGCCGCAAAAGATAATGGTGATCTGGTCAGCGCGGCTGAAGCCGAGCCGCTTGCTCACCAGAATCGTCATGCCCAGCGCGAGCGCGAGCAGCACCGCGCTGATGAGCAGCACGCCGCCCAGCGCGGAGAGCGGGATCTGATGCCACAAGCCCTCGGTCACGGACTCGCTGAAGGCGCCGTACACCACCAGCAGAATGGAGCCCTGATCAACGAACTTCAGCACGCCGCGATGCCGGTCGATCCACTTGCCAATCAGCGGGCGCAGCAGTTGTCCCGCGACGAACGGCACCAGCAATTGCAGCACGATATTGCCCACGGTGTGCCAGGGGGAGCTACCGCCCGCCGCCTGATTCGTGACGAGGACGCTGACGAGTGCGGGCGTGATGAAGATACCGAGCAGGCTGGAGGCCGACGCGCTGCAAACCGCGGCCGGCACGTTGCCTTTGGCAATGGACGTGAACGCGATAGAGGACTGAACCGTCGACGGCAACGTGCAGAGGAAGAGGATGCCGGCATAGAGCGCAGGCGTGACAAGTGGCGAAAGGAGCGGTTTAAGCGCGAGGCCGAGCAGCGGAAACAGCGCGAACGTGCTGAGCAGTACGACCACATGCAGACGCCAATGCGTCGCGCCAGCAACAATCGCTTCCCTCGAAAGCTTCGCGCCGTGTAGGAAGAACAGCAGCCCGACCGCGACGTTCGTCACCCAGTCGAACCCCACGGCGGCCTGCCCGCGAACCGGGAGCAGGCTGGCGAGTATCACCGTGCCGACGAGGCAAAGAGTGAAGTTGTCGGGAAGCAGTTTCGGGCGGGCCATGTCGGGTTCTCGAAATCGGTAGCGCAGGACTGCACGCAAGGCGCGTGCGCGAAGCGCCGCGTCGTTTTTCGCGCTATGGAAAACCCTTATTGTCCATCCAGACCGATTGAAAACGCAAATTCATTTGCCGAATTGATTAATGATTCGATTGCATTCGATGCCAGTGGACAGACTCCGAGGCGCGTCATCAAGCAGTGGGCTGGCTCGCGAGGTTGCACATCGGTGCCTCGCAGCGGTCGGGTAAACGCCGCGCGAAACAGAGCACCCATCACTTGGGTCGCTCCATGTTTCGCGAACGCGGCAAGCCTCAATGGATCACCGGTTCCAGGCCGTTTCCGCAAGGCTTATGTCGTAGAAAAACGTCGCAGTAACAAGGTGTTACAACAGCGGGAAGGGCCTAACACTTTTTGGCTCGACACCCATTGCGGGCGACCATAAATTACCGTTTCAAAGGCCATCGGGATGCCCCGCGCCGCGACGTGTCCGCAGCGCCCGCGCCAGTCCCACAACAAGTCCATCGCAGCTCGAACGGTGGGCTTCAGGCAAGTCTTCGGGCAAGTGAGTCACTGGTGGACGGGTTGTCGAGAACGAAGCACTGGGCGTGGGGCGCGGCTATCGTCGTGCTGTGCTCGTTCGCCTATGCGAAAGGGCCAGGCATGCCGCAAGGCGTCGTGAAATTTGCCGCGGACAGTTTTGGTCACGGCAACTACGTCAACCGCGACATTAATCGCGAGCTCGGCCGCTCGGGCGCTTCGACCCTGAGCATCCGCCGTGTTGCCGGACCGGGCGCTTATCCAGGCGAAGGCCGCGGCGGTATTCCCTATGCCGGTGTGATTACGCCCGTCAGTGCCGAGTCGCGGCCCGGACAGCGACCGCAGTCCAACGCGCCGGTTCGCTCGGGCTCGATTCGCGCCGACGTCGCGCGCTACAACGAAGAACGCGGTGCACTGCGCGCGATCCAGCGCCAAGCAGACGACGGCCGCCCGCCCGATAATTCACCGTACCGGAACTAACTTCGGCTAGACCCGACTTCAACGAGCTTTAGCCGGATCCGGCGCGGCGTTTTCCGCTTGCGCCTCATACCTCACAACGCCGGTTGCTCACAGCGTCTTCATTTCCTCGCCTTTCAATCAGCTTGGTGAGCGCATTACAGTTCGCCTCGCTTCAACAGCACGCGCGCAATCTGACGTTTCGACGCCACACTTTTTTGAAAACACTCGGCAGCGGACCGCATCCCGTCGTCAAATTTGGCGTTTATGCGGCGGCGCGTCATCGGCATGTCATTTGAAGCGTTGTTGACGGGCTGGCGCATGTCGAGCGCTGCTTCGCGCGAGCCGTGGCCTCTGCTGCGGCACCGCGAGCACGCGCGCGCGAAGGTCTTTAGCAGGACGATAAGCGACAAAACTAATCGGACCGATATACCGGCAATAACCAGCGATATTTTTGTTTATAAAAATGGTCCGCAAAGATGGTCCCGCCCAGATTGGCTCGACGATCGAACGGACGACAACAATGGTTCGCGCGAGCTTGCCCTTTCGCATAGCCAAACCCTTTTGACAAAGACTGGAGAATCCATGAAAACAAACATCAGCTGTGTGCTGAAGACCACCCTCAAGGCAACCGCATGTGCCGCTTTGCTGGCCGGTGCATCGTCGGCCTTCGCGCAATCGAGCGTGCAGCTCTACGGTCAGGTGGACGAATGGGTCGGCGCGCAGAAATTCCCCGGCGGCAAGACTGCGGTGCAGGTGTCCGGCGGCGGAATGTCGACGTCGTACTGGGGTTTGAAAGGGGCTGAGGATCTGGGCAACGGCTACAAGGCGATCTTCACGCTAGAAGGCTTTTTCCGCGCGCAAAACGGGCAGTACGGCCGCTTCACCGGCGATACGACGTTCTCGCGCAATGCCTATGTCGGCATCGAATCGCCGTATGGCACCGTTACGGCGGGCCGTCTGACCACCGAACTGTTCGTGTCGACGATTCTGTTCAACCCGTTCATCGACTCGTACGTCTTTTCGCCGATGGTCTACCACGTGTATCTCGGGCTCGGCACGTTCCCGACTTACTCGACCGATCAGGGCGTGACCGGCGACTCCGGTTGGAATAACGCGGTTCAGTATCAGTCGCCGAACTTCAATGGTTTGTCGGCGAGCGCGATGTACGCGCTTGGCAACACGACGCAGAACGGTGCGAAGAAGTGGAGCGGCCAGGTGCTGTACTTCCACGGCCCGTTTGCCGCGACCGCGGTTTATCAGTACGTGAACTTCAATAACACGCCGGGCGATCTGGGCAGCTTCGATTCGTCGGGCGTGCCGGGCCTGAAGGCGCAGAGCGTTGCGCAAGTCGGCGTCTCGTACGACCTTAAGTACGTGAAGCTGTTCGGCCAGTACATGTACACCCATAACGACCAGACGCTGACGAGCTGGCACGTGAACACCGCGCAGGGCGGCGTGTCGGTGCCCGCGGGGCCGGGAACGGTGATGGCGTCGTACGCTTACTCGCGCGACGGCGGCGGCTTCGACCAGACGCGCCAGACCGCGGCGATCGGCTACGACTACCCGCTGTCCAAGCGCACTGACGTCTACGCGGCTTACCTGTACGACCACATCAGCAGCCAGTCGAGCGGCAACACATACGGCGTCGGCTTGCGCGCGAAGTTCTAGGCGTCGCAGCGTCGGCTGAACTGGCCCGCGCGCGGCGCGACTGCCGCGAGCCGGCCGCATGGCCACAACCTCCAAAGCCCGCTTCCTCACGGAACGTGGGCTTTGTCTTTTCTGAGCATTCGGCCAGAGCCTTTCCCCACCGGCTCTTGATAAACCGTGCAAAATGACGCCGATTAATTCCTCGAGCGAGCGATTCGGATGGACACCCTCGTCAGCATGAAAGTGTTCCGCCAGGTGGTCGAAGTAGGCAGCTTCGTCGGCGCGGCTGAACGGATGGAAATGTCGGCGGCGATGGCGAGCAAGCATGTCATGCATCTCGAACAACAACTCGGCGCGCGCTTGCTGAACCGCACGACGCGCCGTGTTGCGCCGACCGAAGCGGGCCGCGAATACTACGAGCGCCTGAGCCAGGTGCTCACCGAGCTCGAAGAAGCAGAGCAGGTTGTCGGCGCGGCCAGCGTCGTGCCGCAAGGGCGCTTGCGAGTGTCGTCGCTATCGGCATTCGGGCTGAGTCACGTGATGGCCGCGGTCGCCGACTACGCGGCGCAGTATCCGCAAGTTACCGTCGACATCACGTTGTCGGACCGCGTGGTCGAGCTGATCGACGAAGGCTTCGACGTTGCGATCCGCGCTTCCCCGAGCGGGCTCAAGTCGTCGTCGCTGATCGCACGGCAGATCGCAATGGCGCATCTGCTGCTGTGCGCGTCGCCGGACTATTTGCGCCGGCGCGGCACTCCGAAGACGGCTGCCGATCTCGCGCGCCACAACTTTTTGCAATACACGGGCGTGTCGGCCATCGACGTCCTGCAAGCCACGGGTGAAGCCGCGCGCGTGCGGCTGTCGGGCAATCTGATCGTCAATCATCTCGAGGCGCAACGCGTAATGGTGCTGCATGGCGCGGGCATCGCGCTGCTCGGCACCGAGGTGATCGGCGCCGATCTGGCCGAGGGGCGTCTCGTGCCGGTGCTCGTCGATGAAGTGCCGCCGCGCGAGCTGCCGATTCATGTGGTGTACGCGAGCCGGCGCCATCTGTCGGCGAAAGTGCGTTCGTTCGTGGACTTCCTCGCCGACCGGTTCGCGAACGAATCGCTGTGGCCGTCGCTCGAACAGATCAAGGCGCTGGCCGTGCGTTAGCCGCCAGGCCGCCGCGACCCGTTTCGCTATACTGGTTGGCAGCACCCATACACGCGAACAGCGTAACGATCTGGGGGAGACATGACCGACCTGTCCACGCCACAACGCGCCGCCAGCCACGAGCTGCCCGCGGGCCGGCGCTTGCGCTTCGTCACCGCTGCGGCCCTGTTCGACGGCCACGATGCATCGATCAACATCATGCGCCGCATCCTGCAAGCGAGCGGCGTCGAGGTCATCCATCTAGGCCACAACCGTTCCGTTGATGAAGTCGCGACCGCCGCGCTTCAGGAGGACGCAGACGGCGTCGCGGTGTCGAGCTACCAGGGCGGCCATAACGAATACTTCCGCTACCTGGTCGATCTGCTGCGCGCGCGCGGCGGCGAGCGCATCAAGGTGTTCGGCGGCGGCGGCGGGGTGATCGTTCCCGACGAAGTCGTCGAACTGGAAAACTATGGCGTCGAGAAAATCTATTCGCCGCACGACGGTCAGCGGCTTGGCCTGCAAGGCATGATCGACGACATGATCGCGCGCTGTGCGACGGTGGCGCGCGAGAGCGCCGCAACGCGCGCCGGCGCGGTCCATGAATGGATTGCGGGCCTCATCGCGCAACCGTTATCGCGCGGGCACCTGGCGGCGCGGCAGAGCGCGGGTGTGGGCATCGACACTGGCTCCTTCATCGGCGAAGAGCCCGGCAATGCGCAAAACCATGCGCGCGAAAGCAGCAATTTGAATCCGCACGACGCAACCTCGCTCGTATTCCGCCGGCTCGCTCAACTGATCAGCGCCTTCGAGGCGGGCGGCGTCGCGTCGTCGCGGCGTGACGAGCTTTCCGTTCTGGCGCAGGCAGTGCAGGTTCCCGTGCTCGGCATTACCGGCACTGGCGGCGCAGGCAAATCGTCGCTGACCGACGAACTGATCCGCCGCTTCCGGCTCGATTACGGCGACGCGCTGACCATCGTCGTGCTCGCCATCGACCCATCGCGCCGCAAATCGGGAGGCGCGCTGCTCGGCGATCGTATCCGCATGAACGCGATCGGCGACTGGGGCGGCGGTGCGCGCGTCTATATGCGTTCGATGGCGACGCGCGAGGCGTCGAGCGAAATCTCCGACGCGCTGCCCGACGCGCTGATGCTTTGCAAGGCGGCCGGCTTCGACCTGATCGTCGTCGAGACGTCCGGCATCGGTCAGGGCGATGCGGCAATCGTGCCGTTCGTCGACGAATCGCTGTATGTGATGACGCCTGAGTTCGGCGCGGCGAGCCAGTTGGAGAAGATCGACATGCTCGACTTCGCGGACGTCGTCGCAATCAACAAGTTTGACCGCAAAGGCGCGGCCGATGCGTTGCGCGATGTCGCCAAGCAGGTGCAGCGCAACCGCGGCGAGTTCGCGAAGTCGCCCGATGCGATGCCCGTATTCGGCACGATCGCTTCGCGCTTCAATGACGACGGCGTGACCGCGCTCTACGAACACATCGCCGAAGCGCTCCGTAAGCACGGTTTGCGCTCAGGCGGCGGCCGTTTGTCCGTGCCCGCCAACTTACGCTTCTCGAGCGGCCGTCATGCGATCGTGCCGCCCGCGCGCGTGCGCTATCTCGCGGAGATCGCGCAGACCATCCACGCTTACCGCGAGCGGGCCGAGCAGCAAGCGGGTATTGCGCGCGAGCGCTGGCAACTCGCCGAAGCCCGCCGCATGCTCGCGCAAGCGAACGCAGACTCGCACGATGCCCAATCCTCGCTCGATGCGCTCGATGCGCTCATCGAGCAACGCAGCGCCGCACTCGGCGAGCACGAGCGCAAACTGCTCGAAGCGTGGCCGCAAACCGTCGCCGCCTATTCGGGCGATGACCATGTGGTCCGCATTCGCGACCGCGAGCTTCGCACGGCGCTCACGGTCACGACTTTGTCCGGTACGCGGATTCGCAAAGTCGCGTTGCCGAAATTCGTCGACCACGGCGAAATTCTGCGCTGGCTGATGCTCGACAATCTGCCGGGCTATTTTCCATTTACGTCAGGCGTGTTCCAATTCCGTCGCGAGAACGAAGACCCGACGCGAATGTTCGCTGGCGAAGGCGATCCGTCGCGCACCAACCGGCGTTTCAAACTGCTGTCCGAGGGCATGCCGGCCAAGCGTCTTTCGACCGCGTTCGACTCCGTCACGCTTTACGGCGAAGAGCCGCACGAACGCCCGGACATCTACGGCAAGGTGGGCAACTCCGGTGTGTCGGTTGCGACGCTCGACGACATGCACGCGCTCTACGACGGCTTCGATCTGTGCGCGCCGGAAACATCAGTGTCGATGACGATCAACGGCCCAGCGCCGACCCTACTCGCGATGTTCTTCAACGTTGCGATCGATCAGCAGATCGCGCGCCACGCGCAGCAACTGAGCCGCGCGCTGACCGAAGACGAGCTCGCCGCGACGCGACGCGCGGCGTTGGAGAATGTGCGCGGCACAGTGCAGGCCGACATCCTGAAAGAAGACCAAGGGCAGAACACCTGCATTTTTTCGACCGAGTTTAGCCTGAAAGTGATGGGCGATATTCAGGCGTATTTTGTCGAACACGGGGTGCGTAATTTCTATTCGGTGTCGATCTCCGGCTACCACATCGCCGAGGCCGGCGCGAATCCGATCTCGCAACTCGCCTATACGCTCGCGAACGGCTTCACCTATGTCGAGGCGTATCTGGCGCGCGGCATGTCGATTGACGACTTCGCGCCGAACCTGTCGTTCTTCTTTTCAAACGGCATGGACCCGGAATACACGGTGCTCGGCCGAGTCGCGCGGCGCGTGTGGGCCATTGCGATGCGCGAGCGCTATGGCGCGAACGAACGCAGCCAGAAGCTCAAGTATCACGTGCAGACCTCGGGCCGCAGCCTGCACGCGCAGGAGATCGACTTCAACGATATCCGCACGACGCTCCAGGCGCTGATCGCGATCTACGACAACTGCAACTCGCTGCACACGAATGCGTTCGACGAAGCGATCACCACGCCAACCGAGGAGTCGGTCCGCCGCGCGGTCGCGATTCAGTTGATCATCAACCGCGAATGGGGGCTCGCGAAGAATCAGAATCCGAATCAGGGCAGCTTCGTAATCGAGGAACTGACCGATCTCGTCGAAGAAGCAGTACTCGCCGAGTTCGACCGGCTGACCGAGCGCGGCGGTGTGCTGGGCGCAATGGAGACGGGTTATCAGCGCGGGCGCATCCAGGACGAGTCGATGCTGTACGAGCATCGCAAGCATGACGGCTCGTATCCGATTGTCGGCGTGAACACGTTCGTGAGCGCGCATCCGCATGAAGCGCCGCCGCCGATTGCGCTCGCGCGTTCCACCGAAGAAGAAAAGCAAAGCCAGTTAAAACGTCTACGCGATTTCCAGGCGCGGCATCGCGACGCCGCGCCTGCCGCGCTGGATCGTCTGAAGCGCGCGGTGATCGACGATGAAAACGTTTTTGCCGTGCTGATGGATGTGGTGCGCGTGTGCTCGCTCGGGCAGATCACGCACGCGCTCTTCGAAGTGGGCGGGCAGTATCGGCGGAATATGTAGCTTGGTGCGGCGCTCTGGTTATTGGGTGAGCCGCGGGTCACTGCAACGACTGATCCCGCGGCGCGTCTCAGGCAGCGTGGGTCGATGGCAGTCGCCCCACGCCAGCCGACAGCGTATTGACCGCCAGCGCCACTCTCAGCGCCCGATCCCCAGACGCGCCTTTGCGTCGCGGTACTCCTTCGACAGACGCTCAACCAGTTCGCTCACGCTCGGCACGTCGTCCATCAGGCCGACGCCTTGGCCCGCGCCCCAGATGTCTTTCCACGCCTTTGCCTTGTCGCTCGCGAAATTCATCCTGGTCTTGTCCGACTCGGGCAGCGCGTCCGGGTCGAGGCCGGCGTTGACGATGCTCTCGCGAATGTAATTGCCGTGCACGCCCGTGAACAGGTTCGTGTAGATGATGTCCGACGCGGTGGAATTGACGATGGCCTGCTTGTAGCTATCGACCGCGTGGGCTTCTTTGGTGGCGATGAAGCGCGTGCCCATGTAAGCGAGGTCCGCGCCCATCGCTTGCGCGGCGAGAATCGAGCCGCCGTTCGCAATCGAGCCCGACAATACGATTGGCCCATCGAAAATGCGCCGCACTTCGCCCACCAGCGCGAACGGCGAAGTCGTGCCCGCGTGGCCGCCGGCGCCCGATGCGACGAGGATCAACCCGTCGACGCCCGCTTCGAGCGCTTTCTGCGCGTGCCGCAGATTGATCACGTCATGCAGCACGATGCCGCCGTAGCTATGCACTGCATCGACGATCTCGCGCGCCGGCGCGCGCAGGCTCGTAATGAAGATCGGCACCTTGTGCTCGACGCACACGCGCACGTCATGTTCGAGCCGCGCATTCGATTGATGGACGATCTGATTGACCGCAACCGGTCCGACGATTGCATCGGGATTCGCCGCGCTATGTTCGGCGAGCTGCGCCTCGATCTGCGTGAGCCATTCGTCGAGCAGTTCTGCGGGGCGCGCATTCAACGCGGGAAACGATCCGACGATCCCGGCTTTGCACTGCGCGAGCACCAGCTCGGGATAGCTGACGATGAACATCGGCGAGGCGACGACAGGCAGCGCCAGATTTTGCAGAACGGCGGGCAATGCCATAGTGCGGGTCTCCTGGTTGACGGACCGGTGCGCGCAAAGCGCCCGGCTATTGATGAGTTTAGCGGCATGCGGCGCGCGCCGCGTTGAAGCTGACAGCCCGCTCACATAGCCGTTTAAGTGTTTAAGAACGGTCGTTCGATTATAGGCGAAGCGGATGCCCCGCGTTCGCCGCTTCGTTTAGAACGGTTGGAAGGAGTGTTCAGCTTCTACGCGTGCGTGGGCAATCCCACCTCGTGCGGACATATTGGGCTCTTACAATGCACTGACTTCAAACGACAAGAGACCCGGTCATGGCCTTCGAGAATTTCACGCCCTTTCGCGTCGCCGCGGGCGATGCGGATATCTTCGGAACGAAGGGCGGAGCGGGGCCGCCACTTCTGTTGCTGCATGGTCATCCGCAATCGCATCTGATCTGGGCGCGCTGCGCAGACCGGCTGGCTCAGCACTTCACAGTCATCGCCACGGATCTTCGCGGCTACGGCGCGTCAGGAAAACCGCAGAGCGACGCGACGCATGCGCCGTATTCGAAACGCACGATGGCCGCCGATCAGGTCGCCCTGATGCGCCACTTCGGGTTCGAGCGCTTTCTCGTCTGCGCGCACGACCGCGGTGCGCGCGTTGCGCATCGCATGGCGCTCGATCATGCAGACGCCGTCGAGCGTTTGATGCTGCTCGACATTGCGCCGACGCTCGCTATGTACGAAGCCACCGACCGCACGTTCGCCACGCATTACTTCCACTGGTTCTTCCTGATCCAGCCGCAGCCGCTGCCCGAAACGCTGATCGGCGCGAATCCGGCTGCTTATGTGGATGCGGTGATGGGCGGCCGTCATGCAGGTCTCGCGCCGTTCGAACCGGCCGCACTCGACGCCTATCGCTCGGCGCTCGCGCAACCGGGTGCCGTGCACGCAATGTGCGAGGACTACCGCGCGTCGGCAAGCATCGACCTTGAACACGACCGCGCGGACATCGAGCGCGGACAGAAGATTGCTTGCCCATTGCGCGTGTTGTGGGGCGACAAAGGCGTGATCGAAAAGTGCTTGGACGCGCTGGGCGAATGGCGTCACGTCGCACGCGACGTAAGCGGCCGTTCGCTGTCTTGCGGCCACTACATACCGGAAGAAGCGCCGGACGAACTGGTTGCCGAAATGCTGTCCTTCTTCGAAGCGGTCGAGCGGTAAGCGTCGAGCGCTTAACCGAGCGGCGGCAGACGGCGCGCGACCGGCGTCGACTTGACGATCGCGCTGCTGGTCTCCGCGCGCTCGGCTACCTTCGACAGAATCTCGTCGAGCTGCTCGATGGAATGCAGATAGAGGCGGCAGATGAAGCAATCGTCGCCCGTCACTTTGTCGCATTCGACAAACTCCGGAATTCGCCGGATCACTTCTTCCACCAGATGCAACTGTCCGGGCAAGGGCTTCACACGCACGATGGCTTGCAGCGTGAAGCCGAGCGCGCGCGGATCGACTTGCACCGTGAAGCGCTCGATCACGCCCTGCGCTTCGAGCCGCCGTATGCGCTCGGCCGTGCTCGGTGCGGAGAGTCCAACCTGGCGCGCGAGTTCGCTTACCGGGCGGCGCGCGTCCTCGGCGAGCGCTGCGAGCAGCGCGCGGTCGATTTCATCGAGAGAAGCAGGCGCTGATGGGGCAAGGCGTTTGGTCATGACGGCCTTCGATTATTAGGTTCGATTGCAATAACGCTTAAGTCTAGCCATGTATTCGCGCGACCGGATTAATTACACTGCTTCGCATGCAGGAATCAATTCGAGGATCGGATCATGGCTTCAAACGAAATCCGGCGCGGCGCGGCGGAGATGACCATCGCGATGCTGATGTCGGGCACTATCGGCTGGCTGGTGGTGTCGTCGCAGCAAAGCCCCTTCAATGTGGTGTTCTTTCGCTGTATTTTCGGCGGCGCGACGCTCGCGCTCGTATGCGCCGTGCTCGGTCTTTTCAGGCGCAAGCTGTTCTCATGGAAGATGCTTGGCCTCGCGCTGCTGGGCGGCGCGGCAATCGTCGCCAACTGGGTGCTGCTGTTCGCTGCCTACTCGCGCGCGTCGATCTCGATGGCGACGGCCGTCTACAACACGCAGCCGTTCATGCTGGTGGCGCTTGGCGCGCTGGTGTTTCGCGAGCGCATTAGCGCGTCGACGATAGTCTGGCTGCTGATCGCATTCGTCGGCCTCGTGTTCGTCGTGAAGGTCGAACCGGCGGTGCTGGCGGTGCCCGGACAATATCTCGCAGGTATCGCGTATGCGGTGGGCGCGGCGGCGATGTACGCGATCTCTTCGATCATCACGAAGCGCTTGAAGGGCACGCCGCCGCATCTGATCGCGCTCATCCAGGTGTTGCTCGGCGTCGTCATGCTCGCGCCGCTCGTGCGCTTCGACGCGCTGCCCGCCACGGGCGTGCAATGGCTCGAACTGATCGTGCTGGGCGTTGTGAACACGGGCCTCATGTATGTGCTGCTGTACGGGGCGATCCAGAAGCTGCCGACCACCATGACCGGTGCGCTGTCGTTCATCTATCCGGTGGTGGCGATCATTGTCGACCGAATTGCGTTCGGGCAGACGCTCGCGTGGATTCAGGTGCTGGGTGCGGTGCTGATTCTGGTTGCCGCTGCCGGCGTCAATCTCGGCTGGCGGATCGTGCCGCAAAGGCGCGTGCGGTCGGCTTGAACGCCGCGCTTTTATCACAAGCGGTGAGCCGCAATACTACGGATTGCAGACGAGCTGTGCACGCGTTTATTCATATCAGCCGACTAATCGCTGCGGGTTTGTGACGCCTGAAGTTGGTGCGCTGGCGTATGCGGGTTCACAGCCGCCGTCAAGCATCTGTAGGGAAATCACTGATGCGGTCAAAAATCGCGCGCGCGTATTATTCGGGCAGACGCTGATCACGTCCGACAGAATTTCCGCCGCTCGCCTTTAGAGGTCGAGCGGCTTTCTTTTTGGGGCGGCGGTTTTGCTCGCCGGCTGCGAGCGGGCGCAATCGCCAACGCGCATACGTAGACGCGCAGTTCTCGCCGGGGATTGATTCAAGCAGCGCGGCGGCTGCGCGTGCTATCGCTCAGGCCGGTTGCGCCGCGCGCGCGACGATCTGCTCGCCTTCCACCGCGAGTGGCCCGTTTGCACCGGCCAGTTCGTCCACAATCGCTTTAATGAGGCAGGCCCATTCGCTGCGCGGCTTCAGCATGGAAGCCGCCGCACGCATGACTGCCGCGTCGTCGAGCATTTGCAGCAGCGTTGCAAAGCTCATCGCGCGAACTTCGAGCAGTTTGAAAACTATCAGCACCTTCAGCGCGTTTTTCGCATTGCGCGCCGGATCGGCGCGCAGCCACGCGACACGCGAGAACGCCCGTTCGAGCGCCTCGCCAACATTCGTGAAGGGTGCGCCATGGCCGGGGATCACGACGCGCACGTCGAGCGCGGCAATCGCTTCGAGCACGGCCTGTTCCTCCGCGAAGCCGCTTTCGCCTTCGAGCTCCGGAAAGATCACGCCGAAGCCGTTTTCCCATAGTGCGTCGGCGCTGACCAGCACGCGTTCGTCCGCGCAGTAGAGCATCAGCGAGTGTGGATCGTGACCGGGCGCGCCGAGCACCTGCCAGTCGAGTGCGCCGAGCCGCAGCGTCGCCCCCGGCGCGATTGTGCCTGTGAAGCCGAAGCGCTCACAGGTCTGCCCCGTCGCGCGGAAAGTCAGACGCGCTTCGTCCCACTCGCGCACGGCGCCGGCTTCGGAAGCGGGAATGAGAGTGCGGCACGGCCACGCCGATTGCAACAGCGCATTGCCGCCGCAATGGTCCGAATGCAGATGCGTGTTGACGATCAGATCGAGCGGCCGCTCGCCGAGCGCCTGGTGTACGAGCGCTAGCGTTTGGTGCGCATGCGTCGCGTAACCGGTATCGACAATCGCCGCGCAGTCGTCGTCGACCAGCAGCACGTTGTTCGACGAAAGCCAGCCGCGTTCGAAGACACGGATCGATGGCGGCAATGCGTTCATAGCGTGTCGACCGATGCTTCGGGTTTCGGCATCACGAGGATGGTGGAGGTGCCGACCACAGCGACTTCGCCGCGCTGATTCTTGACCGTGCCGTCCAGGTGCGTCAGGTCGCCGTTCAGGCTCGGCTTCCAGTAAGCGTCGCGCACGCGCCAGGTCATGGCGAGTGTGTCCCCCGCGTGGGCGGCCCTTTTCAGCTTGATATCGAACTCGAGTCCGAGCGGCTGCGCGTAAGTGGAAAAATGCGTCGCGAGCAGCGCCATGAAATGCGCGGTGGGTTGCGTGCCGGACGCAATCAGACCGCCGAAGCGGCTTTGCGCGGCATACGTTTCGTCGTGATGCAGCGGGTTCAGATCGTTGACGAGCGTTGCGAACGTCTTGACGGAATCCGCCGACAAAGTAAGTGTCGAGCTAAACGTCTCGCCGATGGTGACAATGCGCGGCGGCGCGTTCATCGCTGCACCTTCGCCTGGCTTGCGATCAACCGGGCGCGACGCGCCTTGAGTGCGTCCCACACCGCGCGCTTCTCGTGGTCGTCGTAGAGCGACCAGCCGGCGATTTCGTCGATGGTGCGTAGGCACCCTTCGCACAAGCCGCTCGACGCATCCATCCGGCACACGTTAATGCATGGTGACGGCACGCTGCCGGCTTCGGCTGCCTTGTCGATTCCCGCTGTCATTGCGTCAGGCCGTCTCGCGCAGCGCCACGTCGGCCACCGGCGCACCTGTCAGTGCAATCAGTTCCTGCGCGGTCAGATTGAACACGGCATGCGGATGACCGGCGGCCGCCCACAGGTTGTCGAGCGCGAGCAGGTCTTCATCGATCAGCGTGACCGGTTCTACCGCATGGCCGACGGGGCACACGCCACCAATCGCATAGCCCGTTTTTTCACGGACGAACTTTGCGTCCGCGCGGCCAATCTCGCCGACTTGCGCCGCCACCTTCTTTTCGTCGACGCGATTCGCGCCGCTCGCAACCACCAGCACCGGCGCGTTGTCTTCACGTCGGCGAAACAGAATGGACTTGGCGATTTGCGCGACCGAGCAGCCGAGCCCAGCGGCCGCTTCAGCGGAAGTCTTGCCGGTTTCCGGCAGCATCACGATTCGGCCACTGTGACCGCGTTCACGCAGCAACAGTGCGACGCGGCGCGCGGAGTCCGGCAATGCGGTGAAGTCGTCTGAGTCGGCGTAAGCTTGATCCGTCATCGTTTCAGGTCCTGATTGTCTGGCTGCTTGTTTGTCTGTTTGTTCGTGCGTCCGGCGATGGTCTGCAGCGCTGCGTCGACGCAGGCTTACCGATGCAGGCTCACACGCAGTTGGCCGCCGCTTCGCTGCGTGCCTTGGCGAGCAGCGCCTTGCCCGCGCGCGATACGTTCGGCCGGCCGATTGACGTGGAAATCAAATCGCCGATTGCCACGACTTGGGCGAGGTCGATGCCCGTCTCGATGCCGAGGCCGTTCATCAGGTACAGCACGTCTTCTGTCGCGACGTTGCCGGTTGCGCCCTTCGCATATGGACAACCGCCGAGCCCCGCCACCGACGCGTGATAGATCTCGATGCCCTCCTGCAACGCCGCGTAAATGTTGGCGAGCGCCTGGCCGTACGTGTCGTGAAAGTGCCCGGACAGACGCTCGCGCGCAAACACGCGGGTCACTGCTTCGAAGACTTCGCGCGTGCGCTTCGGCGTGCCGACGCCGATCGTATCGGCAATGTCGATTTCGTCGCAGCCGAGCGCCGCAAAGCGTTGCACCACATCGACCACCGACGCAACCGGCACCTCACCTTGATACGGACAGCCCAGCGCGCACGACACACTGCCGCGAATGCGCAAGCCGTGTTGCTTCGCTGCCTGCGCGACCGGCGCGAACCGTTCGATGCTTTCCGCGATGCTGCAATTGATGTTCTTCTGCGAGAACGCTTCGCTCGCGGCGCCGAAGATCACGATCTCGTCGGCGCTCGCGGCGAGCGCGCCTTCGAAGCCGCGCAGGTTAGGCGTGAGCACCGAATAGAGGGTGCCCGGACGGCGTTCGATGCCCGACATCACGTCCGCGCCGTCCGCCATCTGCGGCACCCATTTGGGCGACACGAACGAGGCCGCTTCGACGTTGCGGAAACCCGCTGCCGACAGCCGGTTGATCAACTCGATCTTGGTGGCGGTCGGCACGAATTCCTTCTCGTTTTGCAGGCCGTCACGCGGGCCGACTTCGACGATTTTCACTTGCTGCGGTACGCCCATGATTGTCTCCCCATACACAGTAGTCGACCCGAGTTAGCGCTTTAGCACTTACTCTCACCCCATGCAAAGCACTTACGCTGGTCCCATACAAAGCTGGCGCGCGAGCGCTCCTTCAATGTAGTTCGGCTGGTCAGTACCCGCGTTCAATATCCACCACACCGCCGACCCTTTCTCCACGCTGTAGCGCGACCATTTTGTTCACGACCTGCGCGACGCTTTCGTCGCGCAACGTCAACGCGGACATGTGCGGCGTGATAGTAATGCGCGGCTCCTCCCAGAACGGATGATCCGCAGGCAACGGCTCCTCGCGAAACACGTCGAGCGTGGCCGCCGCGAGTTGGCCGCTGGCGAGCGCATCGAGCAGATCGGCTTCCACGAGATGCGCGCCACGTGCAACGTTGATCAGATATGCGCCGCGTTCCAGTCTGGAAAACGTGCGCGCGCTCAGCACGTCCGCGGTGTCGGGCGTATGCGGCAGCAGATTCACGAGCACCTTCACGCCGTCGAGAAACGCGTCGAACTGCGCCTCGCCAGAAAACGTAGTGATGCCTTCGACATGCCGCGCGCTACGGCTGTAACCGCGCACTGGCAGGCCGAACGCCGCGACCGTTTGCGCGACGTGTGCGCCAAGCACGCCGAGCCCAAGCACACCCACCATGAACGTCTCGCGCGGATGCGGATCGAGTACTTGCCAGCGGCGCTCGCGTTGCAGCGCCTCGTATTCGTCGAAGCGCCGCAGATAGCGCAGCACCGCATGCGTCACATACTCGGCCATTTGCGGCGCCATACCGGTGTCTTCGAGGCGGATCAGCTGCGCGTTGCGGGGCAGCGTGCCGGGTTGCTCGCGCTCGAGCGCGAGAATTGCATCGACCCCCGCACCGAGATTGAAGATTGCGCGCAGATCGCTGCGGCCGGCCAGCATCTCGCGCGGCGGGCGCCATACGACAGCGAAATCGGCGGGTGCCGTGTCGCCGGGCTGCCNTTCGCGCAGATCGGCTTCGGGCAACGCGCGGGCGAAGTCGTGCAGCCATGCGGCGGCTTCGGTGTTCGGCATATAGAAGAGGATTTTCATGCGGCCTCGTCGTTAAATGCGCGCTCGCGCCGGTTCGCGCAATAAGCGCGGCATGGCGACTGCGAGGCTTTCGACGGCTGCGGCGCGGCGCGCGACGCTGACGACATGAGGGCTCCTCCTTTTATGGGTAGGCTTCATTCTACTTTTTCGCCGGCAATCCCGCGCGATTGCGCACGACCGTGCGCGTTGCGCCGCCTGCGCATGTCGCCAGAGATGCGCTTCGCATGCTGTGCTGCCTGTGTGCGGGCGCAGGCAATTCCCGCGCATCGCCCATAAACAAAGCATAAAAACTTGGTTCGTCCACGCGTCGCGCGGCGGGACAATGACTACCCGGTTTCCCGTAGCGAGGCACAGACATGCTTTCATGCACCAGCTCGCCGTGGCCGCCGCGGCTCGTGACCGTTCCGGGCCTGCACGGCAGCGAGGGCGCACATTGGCAAACGTGGCTGGAACGCCAGTTCGCGCGCTCGTTGCGTGTCGAGCAGGCGGACTGGGATGCGCCGGACGTCGCGGGTTGGGCGAACTCGCTGCGCGAACTGCTCGCGCGCGAGCGTGGGCCTTTTGTGCTCGCCGCGCACAGCTTCGGTTGCCTTGCGACCGCGCATGCGTTGCAGCAGGCATCGTATGGCAACGAGGTAGTCGGCGTGCTCTTCGTCGCGCCTGCGAGCCCGCAAAAGTTTGCCTTCGCCGGATCGTTCGAGGCGCGGCGCCTTGGCGTGCCGTCCATTCTGATCGGCAGTGAAACCGATCCGTGGATGCCGCTTGCCGGCTCGCGCCAGCTCGCGCAGCGTTTTGGCAGCGCATTCGTGAATCTGGGCGACGCGGGGCATATCAATACCGCGGCCGGATTCGGCCCGTGGCCGAGAGCGAAGTATCTCATCGACACGCTCGTGCACTGCGCAGCGCCGCTGCGCTTTCGCGACGAAGCGTTCGAGATCGGGCAGCACGCGCTGGTCTGACGCGCGGCTTCCACGCGCTCACCGCGCACGTTTGTTCGACGTCTACTCGTGCGTGGTTCGATGCTTGCAACTGCGACGACAACCGCGCGGCGCACACAGGCGATCCGCTAGAATCCCGCTTCACGCTGTGCAATCGGGCGGCCACAGGTTTTTCATCGATAGCGGGGAGAACATGGCAGACAGGACGGGCACAACGCGCTGGCTGGCGGCCGGCTTCACGGCGATCGCGCTTGCGCTTGGCGGTATGTCGGCGGCGCGCGCGGACACGTCGTTGCTGAACGTGTCGTACGACGTGACGCGTGAGTTGTACAAGGACATCAATGCTGGCTTCGTCGCCGCATATAAGCAGAAGAGCGGCGAGAGCGTGTCGATCCGCCAGTCGCATGGCGCGTCGAGCGCGCAGGCGCTGTCGGTATTGCAGGGCTTGCAGGCCGACGTGGTGACGATGAACCAGCCGAACGATATCGACCTGCTCGCCGAAAAAGGCCAACTGGTGCCCGCGAACTGGCGTGCGCGTCTGCCGGACGACAGCGCTCCGTACACGACGACGATGGTGTTCCTCGTGCGCAAGGGCAATCCAAAGCACATCAAGGACTGGGACGATCTGGCGAAGCCCGGCGTGCAAGTGGTGATCGCGAATCCGAAGACTTCAGGCAACGGACGCTATACGTATCTGGCCGCGTGGGGTTATCGCAAGCAGCATGGCGGCAGCGACACGCAGGCGCTCGACTTCGAAAAAGCGATCTTCAGGAATGTGCCGGTGCTCGATACCGGCGGCCGCGGCGCGACGACCACGTTCACGCAGCGCGGCATCGGCGATGTGCTGGTGACGTTCGAGAACGAAGTCGCGCTGATGAATACGGGCGTGGGCGCGGGCAATTTCGAGGCGGTGTATCCGTCGGTGAGTCTGCTCGCGGCGCCGCCGGTTTCGATCGTCGACAAGGTGGTCGACAAGCGCGGCACGCGCAAGGAGGCGCAGGCATACCTCGACTATCTATGGTCGCCGGCCGCGCAGGAGATCATCGCGCAGCATCATCTGCGTCCGCGTGACAAGAACGTGCTCGCGAAGCACGCTGCGGAGTTCAAGCCAATCAGGACCTTCACCGTCGAGGAAATGTTCGGCAGTTGGCAGAAGGCGCAGCAAACGCATTTCTCCGATGGCGGGACATTCGATCAGATCATCGTCGACAGGAAGTAATCTTTCCAGCTTGAAATGACGAAGGCCGCTTCGAATTCGAAGCGGCCTTTTTCTATGGCATAGCTTTATAGCGCGCCGAAAATGCGCTTAGTTCGTCGCCGCGTGTGCGGATTGCTCGTGTTCGCAACCGTGCTCGCAGCCGCTCTTATCGAGCGGCATTTGCTGCGCGGCTTCGGCGCGAATGCCGAGACGTTCGAGCAGCTTGCGGTCTGCCTCGGCTTGCGGGTTGCTCGTGGTGAGCAGCTGATCGCCGTAGAAGATCGAATTCGCGCCCGCGAGAAAGCACATGGCTTGCAACGCTTCGTCCATCTGCTCGCGGCCCGCCGACAGACGCACCATTGCGCGCGGCATCGTGATTCGTGCAATCGCGATCGTGCGAACGAATTCGAACGGATCGATCGATTCAGTGCCCGTCAGCGGCGTGCCTTCCACTTGCACCAGATTGTTGATCGGCACCGATTCCGGATACGGGTCCATGTTCGCCAGTTGCGCGATCAGGCCCGCACGTTCGCGGCGCGATTCGCCCAGTCCGACGATGCCGCCGCAGCACACGTTGATGCCCGCATCGCGCACACGTTCCAGCGTATCCAGACGATCCTGATACGTGCGCGTCGAAATGATCTGGCCGTAGAACTCCGGCGACGTGTCGAGATTGTGGTTGTAGTAGTCGAGACCGGCTTCGCGCAGTTGTTGCGCCTGGTGCGTTTCGAGCATGCCGAGCGTCACGCAGGTTTCGAGGCCCATCGCCTTCACGCCGCGAATCATGTCCTTGATCGGTTCGAGATGGCGGTCTTTCGGATTGCGCCACGCGGCGCCCATGCAGAAGCGCGTCGCACCGTTTTCCCTGGCAACCTTCGCGGCGGCAAGTACTTCGTCGACGGGCATCAGCTTGTCGGCTTGCAGGCCCGTATCGTGATGCACCGACTGCGGGCAGTACGCGCAATCTTCTTCGCAGCCGCCCGTCTTGATCGACAGCAGCGTCGACAGTTGCACCGTGTTCGCATCGAAATGCTCGCGATGCGTTTGCTGCGCGCGAAACATCAAGTCGTTGAACGGCAGTTCATACAGCGCGACGATATCGGCTACGCGCCAGCGCGCGAGTTGCTTGCTTGCTGCATCGACATTGGCATTGGCGTTGGCGTTGTTGAGGGCGGCGGTATCCGCAGGCGCTGGAGTGATGTTCAGTTGCGTCATGTGTTCAATCCTCATGAGTGGATGTGATGGTTTATTCAGTGCTGCGCGTGACGCAGCGTCTGCAATAGCCGGTTAATGTCGAGCCGATCAGCGGCGAGTTCCGGCGCGGCCGGGCTCAGATGCGGCACGATGCCGAGCAACGGCGCGTCGTGTTCACGCGCGAGATGCTCGCGGATTGACGCGATGTTTTCGTCGGCGAAAGTCATGTCCGGATCGACGCGATTCGCGACCCAGCCGGCGAGCGTAAGCCCGCGCGCGGCGATCGCTTCGGCAGTCAGCAACGCATGGCTGATGCAGCCGAGGCGCATGCCGACCACCAGCACGACCGGCAGCTTCAGCGCGACGGCGAGATTGGCGGTGTCATGCGTCGCCGTCAGCGGCACGCGAAAGCCGCCGACGCCTTCCACCACGACGACGTCCGCGCGCTTTAACGCCTGCGCGTGGCAAGCGACGATATGATCGATATCGAAACTCACGTTCTCCAAGGCCGCCGCGATATGCGGCGCCGCTGGCTCTTTCAGTAGATACGGCGTGCGCATCGCGGGAGGCAGCAACACGTTGGACGCGGCGTCGAGCTGATCTGCGTCTTCGTTGTGCAGTTCGCCGTTCAACACGAACGCGCCCGCGGCGATCGGTTTCATCGCGGCGGCTCGCAGGCCCTCGCGGACGAAGCCGTGCAACAGTGCGGATGAAACGAACGTCTTGCCGATTTCCGTATCGGTGCCGGTAACGAACAGGGACAGCGCAGGGTTCATGCGAGTCATCCGATTTGCGCTCCTGCTTGTTGCAAGCCCGCTTCGAGCCGGTCGAGATCCGCGTGCGAATGCGCGGCCGACAGTGAAATCCGCAAGCGCGATGTGCCGGTGGGCACCGTCGGCGGACGGATCGCGGGCACCCAAAGACCGGCGCGGTCGAGCGAGGCCGCAATATTCAGCGTAGCCTCGTTCGCGCCGATCACGAGCGGCTGCACGGCGGTGTGCGAATCGACCGGAATCCACGGCGTATTCCTGAGCATCGCGCGCGTGCGATCGATTAGTTGCCGAAGATGCGCGCGGCGCTCATCGCCTTCATCGCCGCCGATGATCCGCAGACTCGCTGATACCGCATGCGCGGCTGCGGGCACCGAAGCCGTGGTGAAAATGTAAGGACGCGCGCGCTGCACGAGCCATTCGATCACCGTCTCATGCGCAACAACGAACGCGCCGGACACACCCGCCGCTTTGCCGAGCGTGCCGATCGAAATCAGGTTCGGCGAGCGCAACGCGGCTTCTGCAACGGTGCCGCGGCCTTGCGGGCCGAGCACGCCGAAGCCGTGCGCGTCGTCGACGATCAGCCATGCGCCATGCTGTTCTGCAAGCGCCAGCAAATGCCGCAGCGGCGCAATATCGCCGTCCATGCTGAACACCGTGTCGGAGACGATCGCTTTGACGTCCGCGTCCGACGCGTCGAGCATCGCGCTCAGCGCTTCCATATCGCAGTGCGGATAGATCTGCACATCTGCTCGTGACAAACGCGCGCCGTCGATCAGCGACGCGTGGTTCAGCGCATCGGAGAAGAGTGTAGTGCCGCGGCCCGCGAGCGCTGTGAGCGTCGCGAGGTTGGCCATGTAGCCGGTGCTGAAGTAGAGCGCGCGCGGGGTATCCACGAAGCCGCCGACGAATTCGGCGAGGTCGTCTTCGAGTTGCGCGTGCGCGCGGGAGTGACCGCCCAGCAGATGCGAGCCGCCGCTGCCCGCGCCGTAGCGTTGCGCGCCCTCGGCAATCGCCGCGATCAGTTGCGGATGCGCGGCAAGCCCGAGATAGTCATTGCTCGCAAAGCCGATGATCTCGCGGCCGTCGACCGTCATATGCGCGGCGCAGGGCGTGTCGGCCGTGCGGCGGCGACGGCGCAAGCCGCGTTCGTCGATTTCCTTGAGCCCCTGCGAGAGCTTGTCGAGGAGATGCATTAGCGGGCCTCCGCGAGCGTTGCGTCGAACGTTTCACGAGTGCGCGAGGCGAGCAGTGCGAGTTCGTCGTCGTCGAGAATGTATGGAGGCATCAGATAGACCGTGGTCGAAATGGGGCGCAGCAGCAGCTCGCGCTGCAACGCGTTTTCGAAGAAGCGGCGCGAAAATGTTTTGGCATGAGCGGCGTTTTCGATGATTGCGTCGAAGGCGAAAATCGTGCCGCACTGGCGCAGATTGCGCACGTGTTGATGCTCCGCGAGCGGCGCAAGCGCGGCCTTCAGCTTTGCCGATTTTTGCGCGTTGACGGCGAGCACGCTGTCGCTCGCGAACAGATCGAGCGTGGCGAGCGCCGCGCGGCACGCAAGCGGATTGCCGGTGTATGAATGCGAGTGCAGGAAGCCGCGAGCGGTGTCGTCGTGGTAGAAGGCGTCGAAGATTTCATCGCGCGAGAGGACGATGGAAAGCGGCAGATAACCGCCGCTAATGCCTTTGGACAGGCACAGGAAGTCCGGCCAGATGCCGGCCTGTTCACACGCGAAGAAGGTGCCTGTGCGTCCGCAGCCAACGGCGATTTCATCGGCGATCAGATGCACGCCGTACTGATCGCACAGCGCGCGCAAGCCGGCGATATACGACGCGTCGTGCATCGCCATGCCGGCCGCGCATTGCACGAGCGGTTCCACGATCAACGCCGCGATTTTCGAGGCACGTGCTTCGAAGAGCGAGCGCACGTGGCTGAGCGCGCGATGCGCGACGTCCGCCGCCGTTTCGCCGGGTTCGGCGAGACGAGCGTCCGGTGACGCGACGACGTGAGCATTGCGGATCAGCGGATCGTAAGCGTCTTTGAACAGCGCGACGTCGGTGACGCCGAGCGCGCCGATGGTCTCTCCGTGATAACTGTTGGCAATGCAGACGAATTCCTGTTTGTCGGTGAAACCGCGATTGCGCCACGAGTGGAAGCTCATCTTCAATGCGATTTCGACGGCGGATGCGCCGTCCGATGCGAAGAATGCGTGGCCCAGCGTGTTACGAGTGAGCGCGCCGAGGCGCTCCGCGAGTTGGATGGCGGGTTCATGTGTGCAACCGGCGAGCATGGCGTGCTCGAGCGTATCGAGTTGATCCTTCAGCGCCGCGTTGATGCGCGGGTTCGCGTGGCCGAAGAGATTCACCCACCATGAACTGATCGCATCCAGATAGCGATGGCCGGCGCGGTCATAAAGCCACGCACCTTGACCGCGCGCGACGGGCACGAGCGGCAGGCGCTCGTGATGTTTCATCTGCGTGCAGGGATGCCAGACCGAGCGCAGGCTGCGGGCGACCCAGTCTTCAGTCGATGTTGACGATGTTGCTGAATTTTCCAAGAGGTACTCCAGGGTGCTTTTTGCCGCTGCGGTTTTGGCCTTTTATGGTTTTTGGGGCGCGGCGCATGATGGTGTTCTGCGCTTGCGCGCGGCTCTCGGCTAGCGTGCGGGGTCGAGATTAGCGGTTTATTTCGGGCTTTGCACTATGCCTTCGGCGGTGCTTTTTCATGACGGCCGTGGGGTTCGGCGAGGTTCGCGGCAGGTGATTTGCGTTTGGATCTGAAGATCGCTAATCGGCGGAGTTGACGACGACAAAGTATTAGGGGTAGTGGACGGGAATTGAGGGGACGTGGTCTTCCGCGCTTGGAGTTCTTTGCGGCCGCAAGGAAAGTCAGCAAGGAACGCGGCCCAAACCGCCAACTCATAAGCGGGCCGCTCGGCTTGGATGTGCAGTGGTGAATCTGAGATCTATTGACTCGCGGCCGCAGCCCCAATCACACGGCAGTCATACGTCTTGCGCCGTACGTGCTCGCCAAAAGGTGCGATTCAGGATCAAACACGTGCGTTAGCACTGTGGAGGCCGGTGTCTCGCCGCATCGGCGAGACACCGCAACGGCGACGAGACCTGCGCCGCGGCTGTGCGGACTGTCCGCTGCTAGCGGGAGTGGTAGAAGAACAAGGGGTAGAAGAGCGATGAGCGCCGCGAAAACAGCTGCCACGCGACACGCGACAACCTATGGCTGGCGAATTGGTAAGCATGACGGAGGAAACGAAGGCGAAGAAAACGAAAGCGGGGTATGAGAGATACTACGGGCAAAACACCGAGCTGGCGGTTCTGAGAAGTACCGCTCGGCGCGCGCAGCGCCGCCGGAAGAATGACTGCCTTGTCACTGACGCGGAATGTGCGGGGGAACGGATTCCAGATGCACCACTGCCCCTTCCAGGCTAGGGGACCCACTTATGAGCTAGCGGTGTGAGCCGCTTTCTTTGCTTATCTTTCTTTGCGGCGGCAAAGAAAGTAAGTGCCGCCCCGCACAGGGGCAACACCAATAGACCACTGCGAAATCAAGGAGAGGCCAACGCGCCAGGAGCACCCCAAACCAACAACCAAAAAACCAAAAACCAAAAAACCAAACCTCATTCCCGACTAGCAACCGCCCGCCGCGCTTCCTCAGAAGAAGCGCCACCCCCGCCAGCCCCACCACTATCCGCCGTCCGCGACCCCT
>NZ_AWZT01000050.1 GCF_000472525.1 Paraburkholderia dilworthii | reverse complement strand
GCCATCGCGGCTCACCCGCGCCGCACCTTCCCAGTACACCGCGCCGGTCGACTGCCGCGAGTCCAGTTCCTGATCGTCCATCAGCGGATCGATCTGCCATGTCAGCGCGCCGGTTCTCACCGTCATCGACACCGGGTACCACGCGTTCGTGCGCGGCGAGCGCCACGTGCGGCGCGGCGTAGATTTCTCCTGCTACCAGGCGCGCTAAAGGTGGCAAAAGAACCCTGTACTCGTAACCAATTCAAACTACAGTCTCAACGCTTCCCCATCCTTCACCCTCTCATTCCTGTCTCACCCCGCCTTAACACCACGCCCAAAATACTGTATAAATATACAGTGAAAGCTCGTCATCGCCATTTGCCTGGAAGCGGGCAGGCGAAGAATTTCCTATTGAATGAGCGTGTCTATGGCAGCAGCGATTCAGCTTGCAATAACTCCGCTGTCGTCGCAATTGCGGCGACAAATGTGGCAGGGCAACGAGCTTGCCGAGGCGGACTTGCGCGTGGTGCCGAGCGGCTATGCCGCCTTGGATCTCGCATTGCCCGGACGAGGCTGGCCGGCTGGTAGTGTGACCGAGTTGCTGGTCGAACATTGTGGCGTTGGTGAAATGCGCTTGCTGGCCCACGCGCTTCGTCATCTTACAAAGCAAGCAGGGCGACATGTGATGCTCGTGGCGCCTCCTTATCAGCCATGCGCCGCAGCATTGAAGGCTTGGGGCGTCGATGCCGAGCGCGTCCTGTGGGTGCGCTCGAACGAAGACAAGGCGCTCTGGGCCGCCACTCAGGCATTGAAGCAGGATGGCATCGGCGCGGTTCTGGTGTGGTTGTCGAATGCGCGCGCCGATAAAGTCAGGCGCTTGCAGGTCGCGGCTCAAGAATCCACCTCACTGGCATTTTTGATCCGCCCCGTTGAAGCCGCCACGCAGTCGTCGCCAGCGCCATTGCGCATGATCTGCGAACCGCTTCTACCGGCTAATGCGGAGGCGATCAACCGTCGTCAGTGGCTGCAGGAAATTGGTCTGTCGATTGACATCTTCAAGCGTCGCGGGCCGCCGCTCGCCGAGCCTCTTCGTCTCGTTTTGCCTCTGCAAGGCGCTTTGCTGCCGGAGAGCGGAGCAGGCAGCCATCAAGGATTAGAGACTCAACATGTTGTGGATCGCCGTCGCATTGCCTCTCTTGTCGCTGGAAGCGGTAAAGCCGCTGACATCGCTCCCGGATGGTTCGTCCGCGAAGCAGAATCGGTGTGAGCCGCATCATGACGCTAACCCGTCGTGCGATGTGGGAAACATCGCCGACGCGCACTGTTATGCGCTGGCCGACCACGCCCATATTCTGATGCCAGATGCCGATGCGTTGCGTGCCGGCGTTCAACCCGGTCATTCGCGTTCGTACGCACTGGCATTGGCGCCGGGACTCAAACTGCTTACCGCCGATCCCGCCCGCGAAATTCAGGCATTTGAAGCTATCGCGCTTGCCTTGCTGGCCTACACGCCGAAGGTTTCGCTGGCCGACGCGCACACCTTGCTGCTGGAAGTCGGCTCCGGCTTGAGATTGTTCGGTGGCTTGCGAACCTTGTTGTCGCGAGTGTCGGCCACGGTCGCCGAATTCGGCTACACCGCGCGCATCGCCTGTGCGCCGACGGCGTGGGGCGCGTGGCTATTGGCGCAGGCACGCGCCAATCGGCAGGGGCGTCGCTGGCATGTAGTGAAGGAGACTTCACTCGCGCGCGTACTTGACCGTTTGCCCGTGTCGTTGCTGCCGGTTGCGCAGACTCATCGCGATGCGTTCGTGCATGTCGGATGCGTGAGCCTTGCTGATTTGCGGCAATTGCCAAGATCGGGCGTGGTACGGCGTTTTGGCAGTGGCATTCTGGATCTGCTGGCGCAGGCCTATGGCACGCGCCCTGATCCGCGCGAATCGTTTCGCGCGCCGGCGTCGTTTCATGCACAACTGGAATTGCCGTCGCGCGTCGATAACGCCGATGCGCTCCTGTTCGCCGCGCGCCGGCTGATTGTGCAACTGGCCGGCTGGCTGAGTGCGCATCATGCGGCGCTCAGCGGCTATACGTTGCTACTCGAGCATGAATTGGCGTCCCGTCACGCGCCGAAGACATCGAGCCTAAACGTTGCGTGGGCCATACCGTCGCGTGATGCCGAGCATCTCATCTGGCTGTTGCGAGAAAAATTGAATCAGACCGTTCTCGCCGCGCCCGTCATTGAATTGAAGCTCATTGCGGATCAGATCGCCGAGTATGCCGGTCAATCGGACACGTTGTTTCCGATGCCCGAATCCGACGGTGAATCAATCGCGCGTCTGCTCGAACGCTTGAGCGCCCGGTTGGGACCGGAGAACGTGCTGCAGATGTCGGTGCAGGACGATCACCGTCCCGAGCGGGCAATGCGTGTCGAGGCGTACCAGGCGCAAGCGTTCTCACGCAGGAAACGTTCGCAGGCGAAAGGCCAGCGCAGAATCAAAGCGGATAAAACCTGGCTTACCGATGAGTTGCGAAACGCCTCAGCGGAAGAAATGCACACCGCAAACGCGGTCGAAACCGAAACCGAAACCGGAACCGGAACCGGAACCGAGCCAACCCCGCACTCATCTGCATCGGCCAACGCAAAACCCACCACTGCTTCAACACCGCAACAAGCACAGGCATCGCTGAATCTGCCTGACAGCGTATTGCCTTCGCAGCCTCGGCCTATCTGGATGCTCGATAAGCCATTGCGTCTGATGATGCGCGACCAGCGCCCGATCTATCGCCGGCCGCTGAAAATGCTCACGCGTACCGAACGGATCGAAGCAGGGTGGTGGGACGGCGATCTTGTCGAGCGCGATTACTACGTCGCAGCCGACGACCGCGGCCATATGTTCTGGGTGTACCGCGAACGTATTAGTGGCGAGTGGTATTTGCAGGGTTTGTTCGGCTGAGCATCATGACAGTTTCCGCATCCCCAACTGTATTTCCATTGCACCCACAGCAGGCGCCCGCGTCGAACTTGCCGGCGTATGCGGAGTTGCATTGCCTGACCAATTTCTCGTTCCTGCGTGGCGCCTCACATCCGCATGAACTCGTCGAACGGGCCATGTCCCACGGCTACAGCGCACTCGCCATTACCGACGAATGTTCGTTGGCGGGCGTCGTGCGCGCTCATACGGCGTTAAAGGAAATCAAGGATGAGCAGGATCGTCAACGCAAAGAACTTGAGGAAAAGCTGAAAGCAGCGCAAGCGTCACAATCAGACCCGCTGACAAAAGAAACGTTAGACGCAGCGGTGCAACATGAGGCCGAAGAAAATGAGGTTTTGAAACCGCTTCCTCATCTGATCATCGGCAGCGAACTGAATCTGACGGATGCATCCGGCGAGCCTTTCTGCACCCTGATTGCGCTTGCAACCAATCGCAACGGCTACGGCAACCTTTCCGAACTGATCACGCTGGCCCGCTCGCGCGCGGAGAAAGGCAGTTATCGGCTAAGCCCGTCCGATTTTACCGATTCCTTGCCTCATCTCGAGCATCTGCGAACCCTGCCTGATTGCATGCTGATTCTCGTGCCGCAGCGCACGGCCACGCTCTCGCACACGCTGCATTGCGCGCATTGGCTCGCCTCGTTCGCCGGGAACCGGTCGTGGATCGCGCTTGAACTGTGGCAAACCGGCAGCGACGATCTCCAGATCGATGCCTTGCGAATGATTTCAAAAGCAAGCGGTTTGCCGCTGGTTGCGGCGGGCGGCGTTCTAATGCACACGCGGTCGCGCAAGCCTTTGCAGGACACCATGACTGCAATCGGCCTCAACACGCCGCTGTCGGCATGCGGCCATGCACTCGAAGCAAATGCCGAACGGCATATGCGCACGCGCGTACGTCTCAGCAAGCTTTATCCACGCGATACGCTCGAAGAAACGCTGACTATCGCCGCGCTGTGCCGCTTTTCGCTCGACGAGCTCAAGTATGAGTATCCCGAAGAACTGGTGCCCGCCGGCGAATCGCCATCGGGTTATCTGCGCAAGCTCGTCATGGCTGGTGCAACGGAGCGCTGGCCGAACGGCATGGACCTGAAGCGCATCGATCAGATCGAAAAGGAACTGGGTCTGATCGCCGATCTGAAATATGAAAAGTATTTTCTGACGGTGCACGATATCGTGAGTTTCGCGCGCTCCAGAAACATTCTTTGCCAGGGCCGCGGATCGGCGGCGAATTCGATTGTTTGTTACTGCCTGCATGTGACGGAAATCGACCCGGTGCACATGAACATGCTGATCGAGCGCTTCATCTCGCGAGCGCGTAACGAACCGCCTGATATAGACGTCGACTTCGAGCATCAGCGCCGCGAAGAGGTGATCCAGTACATTTATGCGAAGTACGGGCGTCATCGCGCGGCGCTGACTGCGTCGCTGATTACATACCATGTGCGCAGCGCATTGAAGGACGTCGGCAAGGCGCTGGGTCTGGAGGCGTCGTTGATCGAGCGGATCAGCAAATCGCAGCAATGGTGGGATGGTTCGGAAGCGGTCGCCGGATATCTGGCGGAAGCAGGCTTCGATGCTAACTCCCACATCACGCAGAATCTGATCCGTCTCACGAAGGAACTGCGTCTTTTCCCGCGTCATCTGTCGCAACACGTCGGCGGCTTTGTGATTGCCAAAGACAAGCTCTCGCGGCTCGTGCCGATTGAAAACGCGACGATGAAAGACCGTAGCGTGATCGAATGGGATAAAGACGATATCGACGCGCTCAAGCTGCTGAAGGTCGACGTGCTCGCGCTAGGCATGTTGTCAGCTATTCGGCGCGCGCTAGAATTCGTCGCGCTAAGGCGCGGCTTTCCGCAGTTCCGTGTGCAGGACATTCCGCGCGAGGACCGCGCCGTCTACGAAATGTGCGGCCATGCGGACACGGTCGGCGTATTCCAGATCGAATCGCGTGCGCAGCAAAGCATGCTGCCGCGCCTGAAGCCGAACAAGTACTACGATCTCGTGATCGAAGTCGCAATCGTGCGGCCGGGGCCGATTCAGGGCGGCATGGTGCATCCGTATTTGCGTCGCAAGCAGGGCCTCGAGCCAATCGACTACGCGAAGGACGAACTGCGGCCTGTGCTGGAGCGCACGCTTGGCGTGCCGATTTTCCAGGAGCAGGTCATGCATCTGGCGATGGTCGCGGCGAAATACACCGGCGAGCAGGCCGACCAGTTGCGGCGCGCGATGGCGGCCTGGCGGCGTACCGGCAACCTCGCGAAGTATCAGAAGGACTTGAGCGACCGTATGTCGGCGCGCGGCTACGAGCCGGAATTTATCGACCGTATCTGCCAGCAGATTGAAGGTTTCGGCGAGTATGGTTTTCCGGAAAGTCATGCAGCGAGCTTCGCACTGCTCGTCTATCTGAGCGCATGGTTAAAGCGCTATGAGCCGGCGGCTTTTCTGGCCGGCTTGCTCAATAGCCAGCCGTTGGGCTTCTATTCGCCGTCGCAACTCGTGCAGGATGCGAAGCGTCACGGCGTCAAGGTGTTGCCGCCCGACGTAACGCTGAGCGACTGGGAGTCGACCTTCGAACAACGCGATCATGAAGGACAGCGGATCGTATCGAGCGAAACCTGTTTGCATCGTCAGCAAGCCGTATTATCCGCGCAGCAATTACGCGAACTTTCGCTACGCCGCCTGACGGTCAGCCGGACGATCGGGCGCGCCGCAAAACGATTGACCGCGCGCGTATTTCAACCGGCCAGCACGTATGGCGCGCGCGGCCCCGCCGTGCGCATCGGCATGCATCTGATCAAGGGACTCGCGCAGGTTGCTGCCGAGCGCATCATGGCGGCTCGCCGCGAGGCGCCCTTTACCGATGTCGACGATCTTGCGCGCCGCGCCGCACTCACGCGGCGCGATCTCGAAGCACTCGCCGCGGCGAATGCGCTCGTGAGTATCGCGGGCCATCGGCGCGAAGCATGGTGGGCGGTGACCGCGCAACACGTCGTGCCGAAACTGCTGCGCGATGCGCCGATTGCCGAAGCGCCGCTCATGTTGCCGCAGGCAGCGGAGGCTCGCGAAATCGTCGACGATTATGCGAGCCTCGGTCTCACGCTCAATCGTCATCCGCTTGCGCTGTTGCGCGCGCGTCTCGCGAAGCAGCGTTTTCGCACGGCGGCAGATCTCGCCGCATGTCAGCACGGCACGCTCGCGCGGGCGTGCGGCATCGTCACCGTGCGGCAGCGGCCGGGCACCGCGAACGGCACGATCTTCGTTTCGATTGAAGACGAAACTGGTTCGATCAATGTGATCGTCTGGCCGTCGCTGGTGGAAAAGCAGCGCAAGGCGTTGCTGGGCTCTTCACTGCTCGCGGTCTACGGGGTCTTGCAGCGCGACGACGGCGTCGCTACCGGCGGCAATCAGGGCGATAACACGGCGCCCACGAATCAGGCTGGCAAGGCAAGGCGGAAGCATAAAGGCGAGGTCGTCCATCTGGTCGCCCATCGCCTGGAAGATCTAAGTGAATGGCTCGGCGATCTGGCCACCGCCAGCCGTGATTTCCATTGATGCCGGCTTGCCGCCGTTCAGCCGGGCTATCCGCTATCTGCTCGTCAGGCCGGCGTGTCGCCGCGCCACGGAAAAGCGGCCAATACCTGGCGTATCGCCGTATCGAACGGGGTGCGGCGGCCGATGCCAAGCTGTTCGAGCCGGTCCGACGCGAGATGGCAATTATGGGGGCGGGGCGTCGCATCGGTCGGCGTGTGCTGCGGCGTCAACCGCGCATCGAGTTGCAGCGCTTGCGCCAAGCGCAGGGCAATCTCGTACTTGGTCATTGGCTCGTCGCCCGACCATTGCACGATGCCGCGGATCGCGTCGCCTTCGGCATGACGCGCCAGCATCTGCCGGATCACGTACGCGACGTCCGGCGTGAAGGTCGGGTAACGAATGGCCCATGCATCCATGTTGACCGCTTTGCCTTGCGCCGAAGCCGATGCGGCAATCGCCGGAACAAGACTTGTCACGGCAGATTCCGCCGAATCGACAATTGGCCCATACAGCAGCGGCAAGCGCAGCACGCAGCCGAGGTCGGTCGTCCCGGTCAACGCGTGTTCGCCGTCCAGTTTGCTGCGCCCGTATGCGTTGAGCGGCGCCGGCGCGGAATCCGGCCGATAGGGCGGATGAGTGCCGTCGAAAACGTAATCGGTGGAAATGGATAGCGTCCATGCGCCGCGCCGGTGTGCGGCGGCGGCGATCGCGCGCACGGCGTCGACGTTGAGCGCCCGCGCAAGCTCGGGCTGACGCTCGCACACGTCCGGCCGGCGCTCGGCGGCGGCAACCACGAGCGCATCGGGCGCTTCGCGCTCGACAAACTGCTCGATTTCCCGAGGATCGCGGACATCGAGCGCGACGGTGTTCGGCCCAGGCCGGCTGAACGCGGTACCGACGACTTGCCACGCCGGTTGAGCCGCGAGTTCGTCGACGATAGCGCGACCGAGCAGGCCCGAAGCCCCTATAACGGCGACTTTGAACATGATTGCGTCCCGCCTAGCGCAAAGCGCCGCCGGTTGGGCCGCTGGCCGGGTCGGACGAGACGCCTTTGACCGTATAGCCGGCCTCGTCGATGGCGGCCGTCAGCATCTCGACAGACTGCGTCGATTCAACCGCCACATGGCCCGACGCGAGATCCACCTTCACTTGCGCGTCTTCGTCGTGTTCGCGAATAGCGTTGGTGACTGCCGCCACGCAATGCTGGCAGCTCATGCCTTCAACATGGAAATCAGTTTTCATCGGAATTGCCTCGGGAAACGACGGTTGCGATAGTTGAATTATGCCTTCCCAACCCGACTTAAGTGGCTGACCTTCCCACCGTGGGAAGGTGTACGATCGACGCAAACAGTGGGGAACGGTGATGAACATTGGTGAAGCGGCCCGCGCGTCGGGCGTCACGGCGAAAATGATTCGCTATTACGAAAGCGTCGGCTTGCTTGCAGCAAAGGCTCGAACCAGCGCCGGTTATCGTGTCTACGGTCCGCAAGAGGTGCATTCTCTGAGATTCATTCGCCAGGCGCGCCGGCTCGGTTTTCTGGTCGAAGACATTCGGCGGCTGCTGGCGCTGTGGCACGACCGCTCGCGCGCCAGTGCGGAAGTGAAAGCCATCGCGCTGGACCATGTGGCCGATCTGAACCGACGCATCGCCGAACTCACCGACATGCGCGACACGTTGGCGCACCTCGCTAACCATTGTCACGGTGACGACCGCCCGGATTGCCCGATCATCGAGCGACTCGCCGACGCGGCTGCTGGGGAAGAGAGCGCTGCCTGCAATGTAATTGCCGCAACGAAGGGACGTATGACTGGCAGCGGCGGCGTCGCAACCGGTGGGAAGATGCACCTAAAAAGTGCGCTGAACGCGGATTGGGATTGCGGTGTCTCCTCAACAAATCACGGAGCGCAATAAAATCAATGACCTCAATGCACTATGTCGGTGCTTCATTCCAAATCGGAATGCACTCCATGCGAGCATTTCACTAGCGCGGTTGCACTATCGGCTTATAATCCGGGTTAACCCTTTTACGGGAAATCCCTGATGCGCAATCCACCGGGGATTCAATCTGATCCTTGGAGAACATCATGTTTGCATACGTCCTTGAAAAGCTGAGCGCCTGGTTCGAAACTGCCGAGCGCGACCGCCGTGAAGCCTATCTGGCCTCGTCGTCGGACATCGTCCAGCTCGAACAGCGCATCCGCTCGCTCGAAACCAACGGCTATTCGCTGTAAGTTTCACAGGCGGCGCATGAGCGCGGCCCGTGCGGCGCAGTTTGCAGTAGCTGTTAAGTAAGTGTAAGCCCCGTCTTTCCGGGGCTTTGTCACATCTGGGCGCCAAGAAACTGAAGATGGCGAATATCGACTAGCCGCGAAACCCGCGTCACGGTAAGGTGAGGCGTTTTCAGCGCAATCGATCCTTCCCGATTCAACCGGTCCGCCCTATGTCTTCGATCCGCTCCTTCAAACCCGCTCTGGCTGCCATTACAGTTTCATTGATCACGGCTTGCGCCGCGTCGAGCGCATCTGCCGCGTCCAGCAATAGCCGCAAACCGGTGATTCTCGACTCGCAGAGCGGTATCAGCGACGGGCAGAGCGGAACCGTCCTGCAAACAGCACCGCTGTCACGGCAGCCCATCGTCGAAGCGCAACCGATAGCGACGCCGACCGAACTGGCGCCAAACTCGTCAGTACCGATCGTCGTCGCGCCGTATATTCAGTTGCCCGTCGGCGGCGGTGGTGGTGTCAGTCCGCAGCCGCAGCCCAGGCTTAGGCCCCGGCCGGCGCCGCATCCGCAATAGCGCACTCGCGCAGATCCCGCCTGCAACTTTTGCTCGACGTGTGCTGGCACGCCGAGCCGTGAATCCGCGCGCGTCCGGTCATTCGGGTTTGGGCGCATGGCGCGCCTCCAGCCGGGCGACGACAATCTTCAGGCGGTCTCTCGCGCAAAGCCAGCCTGCAGCTGGCGGCTCGGCAACCCAATCGAACTAGAACGCACAAAAGGAGACGTCAAATGCCCAATCATTGGATGCGGCGTGCTGCCGGTGTTTGCGCCGCGCTGTTGGCCGTTGCCGCATTGCACGGCGTGGCGTTCGCCAAAGACACCCCTGAAAAGCCGACGCTGACGATGGCCGTCGGCGGTCTGCCCGGTCTTTACTATTTGCCCGTGCTGACGGCGCAGCAGTTGGGCTATTTCAAGGACGAGGGCCTCGATGTCACGCTCGAGGATTTCGCGGGTGGCTCAAAAGCACTGGAAGCGGTGGTGGGCGGCAGCGCGGATGTCGGCGCCGGTGCGTTCGAGCACACGCTCTTCATGCAGGCGAAGGGACAGCATTACCGGGCCTTTGCGCTCATGGGCCGCGCGCCGCAGATCGTGGTCGCGGTGTTGACCTCGAAGGCAGACAAGATAAAGACGCTCGCGGACTTCAAAGGCGCGAAGGTCGGCGTGAGCGCGCCGGGATCATCGACCGATCTCGTGCTGACGGTCGCCTTACGCAAGGCAGGCGTGCAGCGAAGCGACATTGCGGCGATCGGTGTGGGCAGCGGCGCAACGGTGCTTGCGGCGGTCGGCAACGGTCAGATCGACGCGCTTTCCAACGTCGACCCCATGATGACGAAGCTCACGCGCAGCGGCGCAATCAAGGTGCTCGTGGACACGCGCACTGTGAAAGGCACGCAGGAGGTGTTCGGTGGAACGATGCCCGCAGCAACGCTGTATGCACCGGAGAGCTTCATCCAGAAATATCCAAAGACCACGCAGGCGCTCGCCAATGCCATTGTGCGCGCCGATCATTGGCTGCAAACCGCGAGTGATGCCGATCTGCTGAAGATGGTGCCGCCGGCATATCTGCTCAACGACTCCGCACTCTATGTAGAGGCGTTCCACAACGTGCGCGACGCGTATTCGCCCGACGGCCTGATGCCCACGGACGGTCCGGCGACTTCGCTGCGCGCGCTGGCGTCGTTCGACAGCCGGCTCGATCCGAAAAAGATCGACCTGAACGCGACCTATACCAACGATTTCGCCCGCAAGGCCGCGGCGCAACTGAAGTAACACGCGGTGACGGTGGACGTTCGGCGCGCGTTTCCTCGCCGGGAATCAATCGCCGCGGTATTCGACCTTGAATTGCGCGGCCTTGTCCTCGCCGAGCGCCTTCACCAGCCAGGGCATCTGATCCTTGAGCAATTTCGGCAGCGTGTACGGCGGATTCAGGACAAACATGCCGCTGCCGAACAGTCCAAATCCGTCCGTCGGCGGATTGCTCACGGTCAGGCTGACGTGCAGCCAGTTGCGCTCCTGCAGTTTTTTCAGCTGCTCCGGGAAGCGCTGCGATTCCGGTCGCCTCACCTGCGGATACCAAACCGCGTACGTGCCGGTCGGAAAGCGCTTCAGGCTTTCTTCGACGCAACGAAGCGTGCGCGTGTAGTCGCGCTTGTCCTCATATGATGGATCGAGCAGCACCAGCGCGCGGCGCGGCGCCGGCGGAAGCAACGCGAGAATGCCGTCGAAGCCGTCGCCCGCGTACAGCATCGCGCGACGGCCCGCATCGCGGAAATTGTGGCGCAGTACGTCGATTTCAGTGGTATGCAGTTCGAACAGACGCATCCGGTCCTGCTCGCGCATCTGCCGCCAGGCGATATACGGCGAGCCGGGATAGAAGCGCAACTGGCCGTCCGAGTTGAGTGCGGCGACCTCGTCGACATAGTCGGAGAAGAGCGGTGGCAGATCGTTGCGCTCCCACAGTTTCGCAATGCCCGTCTGAAACTCGCCGGTCTTGACCGCATAGCCTTCCTTCAGCGAATAGACGCCCGCGCCGGCATGCGTGTCGATATACCAGTAGGCTTTGTCCTTCTGACCGAGGTAGCGCAATAGCTGCAACAAGACCGCGTGTTTGAGAACGTCGGCGTGATTGCCTGCATGAAAGGCGTGGCGGTAGCTGAGCATATGAGGAAACGCTGAAAGAGGGCGCGCCGTTCCACGCTGGAATCGGCGATGCGGATGCATTGCACGGCACGACGGCACTGAGCGCCGATGTGCAGCGCGGTCGCGTATTGTACGCGACGCCGCGCGCCGCGCCGCGCAGTGAGTCGCTGCGGCGTTACGTGCGCGTTGTCGGAATGCGCGGCTCACTGCGCGGCCACGATTCTGCTGTGGCCGCATACAGACGTCCTACGCAGCCGCGTTTAGTCGTACACGTCGCCGATAATGCCTTCGATCCGCTCCTTGACCTCGGGCGTAATCCGCTCGGCGACTTCGGCGGATTTCATGTTCTCGCCAATTTGCTCGACGCGCGATGCGCCTGTAATCACCGTGCTGACATGCGGATTCTTGAGAATCCATGCAATCGCGAGCTGGCCGACCGTGCAGCCCAGTTCGTCGGCCACTTCGCCGAGCTTGCCGACTACATTGTTCTTGCCTGCGTCGGTAACCTGTTTGCGCAGCCAGTCGTAGCCCTGCAACTGCGCGCGGCTGTCCGCCGGTACGCCGTCGCGATACTTGCCAGTGAGCAGTCCGGACGCGAGCGGGCTCCAGGTGGTCAGCCCAAGACCGATATCCTCGTAGAGACGCTTGTATTCCTGCTCCACGCGCTTGCGGTGAAACAGGTTGTACTGCGGCTGTTCCATGACCGGCTTATGCAGATGATGCCGCTCCGCAACTTCGTAAGCGGCGCGGATTTCGTCGGCGCTCCATTCGGACGTGCCCCAGTACAGCGCCTTGCCGCGCGTGATCATGTCGCTCATTGCCCATACGGTTTCCTCGACGGGCGTGTTCGGGTCCGGACGATGGCAGAACACCAGATCGACATAGTCGAGTTGCAGACGTTTGAGCGATGAATCGATTGCGTTCAGCAGATATTTGCGGTTCAGCGTGTGGTACTGATTGGGCGCTTCTTCCAGGCCCCAGAAGAACTTGGTCGACACGACGTAGCTTACGCGTGGCCACGCCAGTTCCTTGAGCGCCTGACCCATGATTTCTTCTGACTTGCCGCCGGCGTACACCTCGGCGTTGTCAAAGAAGTTGACGCCCGCATCGCGCGCGGCCGCAAGCGATTCACGCGCCGCTCGATGATCGACCTGATTGCCGTACGTGACCCAGGAGCCGATGGACAACTCGCTGACCTGCAAGCCCGAGCGGCCTAGACGCCGATAATTCATGCAATTCTCCTCGATAGTGAAGCGACCGGAATTCTGCCGAAACGCCTAGTTTAAATAGATAAGCCGGGGCGTGCTTTTTACCGATCGATTCCACATGGTTCATGCACAATAGCAGCATTGGCCGCAGTGCAACATTCGGCCGAAAGGTATAGGAGAGCGCCTATGCCGTTCGGCTGACTTCTCGCTGCGCGCGGCTCGTGGTCTCATTGCTTATCAACTGCATGGAGGTTCTGGATGTCGTCACTGAACACAAATCTGAATGGCAAGGTCGCGGTGGTCACCGGCGCCGCGAGCGGCATCGGCAAGCAGATTGCGTTGACCCTTTCGGCCGCGGGCGCGGCTGTCGCGATTGCCGACCTGAACCTGGACGGGGCGAACGCCGTCGCTGAAGAGATCACGAAGGGCGGCGGCAAGGCGATCGGCATCGCGATGGACGTCACGAACGAAGACGCCGTCAACCAGGGCATCGACAAAGTAGCGGCGGAACTCGGCTCGATGGACATCCTCATTTCGAATGCCGGCATTCAGATCGTCAACCCGATTGAAAACTACTCGTTTTCAGACTGGAAGAAGATGCAGGCTATTCACGTGGACGGTGCGTTCCTGACCACCAAGGCGGCGCTCAAGCACATGTACAAAGACGATCGCGGCGGCATCGTCATCTACATGGGCTCGGTTCATTCGCACGAGGCGTCGCCGCTCAAGTCCGCGTACGTGACGGCCAAGCATGCGCTGCTCGGGCTCGCTCGCGTGCTCGCCAAGGAAGGCGCAAAGCACAATGTGCGTTCGCATGTCGTGTGTCCGGGCTTCGTGCGTACACCGCTCGTCGACAAGCAGATTCCGGAGCAGGCCAAGGAACTGAATATCAGCGAAGAAGACGTGGTCAAGCGCGTCATGCTCGGCGGTACTGTCGACGGCATTTTCACCACCGTCGAAGACGTCGCCCAAACCGTCCTGTTCCTCTCCACCTTCCCAACGGCGGCACTCACAGGGCAATCCTTCATCGTGAGCCACGGCTGGTACATGCAATAAGGAGGTGCGCATGGCGCAACGCAATCTCAAACGGGCGCGTCTCGGTGCGGCTGGCGACGAGGAAGGTGCAGGCGCCGGCGCGGCGTCGGCCATGGCTCGCGGCAGGCGTGTGCAATTGCCGGACTACGAAACGATCGCGCTCACGTTGCAAGGCGGCGGCGCGTTGGGCGCATACCAGGCCGGCGTTTTTCAGGGGCTTCATGAAGCCGGCATCGAACCCGACTGGCTAGCGGGCATTTCTATCGGCGCGTTGAACACGGCGATCATTGCCGGTAATCCGCCGGAAAAGCGCGTCGAACGGCTGCTGCAATTCTGGGAGACCATCTGTCAGCCGGCATTCGGTCTGCCGTTGCCGGCGTTTATCGAACACGCGTTCTTCAATTCGAGCGACGCCGTGCGGAAAGCTTTTACGGCGACGCAGGCAATCGGTGCGCTCGTCGAGGGGCAAAAGGGCTTCTTCGTGCCGCGCTTTCCGCCGCCTTTGCCGACAGTCTCAGGGCCGCCCCAAGCGGCCAGCTACTACGACACCGCGCCGCTTAAAGCGACATTGGAGAGTCTGTGCGACTTCGACCGCATCAACTCGCGCGAGATGCGCGTGTCCGTGGGCGCCGTCAATTGCGGAACGGGGAATTTCGCGTACTTCGACAACACGCATATCACGCTGAGGGCTGAGCACTTCATGGCGTCCGGTGCTTTGCCTCCCGGCTTCGCAGCTGTGGAAATCGACGGCCAGTATTACTGGGACGGCGGTCTGATGTCGAATACGCCGCTTTACGAGGTGGTGCAGACCACGCCGCGCCGCGACACGCTCGCGTTTCAGGTCGATCTGTGGAGCGCGATTGGGCCGGTGCCCGACAGCATTACCGACGTGCAGGGGCGCATGAAAGACATTCAGTATTCAAGTCGCACTCGTCTCGTGACCGACATGCTGCAACGCTCGCAACGTTTCCGGCATGTGCTGCGCGAGGTGTTGGACCGGGTGTCTCCCGACCAGCGCGACGATCCGTGGTGCAAGCTCGCCGAAGATCTGTCGTGCTCGAAGCGCTACAACGTCGTCCATCTCATCTACCGGCACAAGGAATACGAAGGGCACTATAAGGACTTCCAGTTTGGCCTTTCGACCATGCGCGAGCACTGGCAAAGCGGTCTCGAAGATATCCGCCATTCGCTTTCGCAGCCGGATTGGCTTGCCATGCCGGATAACGACGCGGGTTTCGTCACCCATGACATTCATCGCGACTCGCGCTGAACGATCAGTTGCCAAGGGGTGTCGGCAAACGAAAACTGCGCCGCAAAGAAAACCAACGTCCCAAACAAAACCAACGCCCCAAACAAAAACGGCGCCTTTTTGATGAGGCGCCGTTCCACATTCAGCTTTAACGAAAGCGCACGTCACCGCGCGCCTTGCACAACGCTTTACTTCAACACGTGCGCGATCGCGTTGGCCACCACGTCGAGGTTGCGCATATTCAACGCAGCGACGCAAATGCGACCGGTGCCGACTGCATAGATGCCAAACTCTTCGCGCAGACGATCCACTTGCGGCGCGGTCAGGCCCGAGTAAGAGAACATGCCGCGCTGCGCATTCACAAAGCTGAAGTCGCGATCCACGCCGCTTGCCTTCAGGCGTTCGACGAGGCCATTGCGCATTGCGCGGATACGGTCGCGCATTTGCGCCAGTTCCGTTTCCCAGGTGGCGCGCAGTTCCGGCGACGCGAGCACCGCGGCCACCACCGAACCGCCATGCGTCGGCGGATTCGAGTAGTTCGTGCGAATGACGCGCTTGAGTTGCGACAGCACCCGAATGGCTTCTTCCTTGCTGCCAGTGATGATCGACAGCGCGCCGATACGCTCGCCATACAGCGAGAACGACTTCGAGAACGACGACGACACGAACACGTTCAGTTCCGAGGCCGCGAAAAGGCGCACGGCAGCAGCGTCCGCTTCGATGTTGTCGCCAAAGCCCTGATAGGCGATGTCGAGGAACGGCACCAGATCGCGCGCCTTGACGACCTCGACGATCTGCTTCCACTGATCGACGGTCAGATCGACGCCGGTCGGGTTATGGCAGCATGCGTGCAGCACGACAACCGTGCCTGCTGCGTAGCTGTTCAGCGCGCTCAACATGCCGTCGAAATTGACGCCGTGAGTGTGCGCGTCGTAATACGGATACGACACCACTTCGAAGCCCGCGGCTTCGAAGAGCGCGCGGTGGTTTTCCCAGCTCGGATCGCTGATTGCGACCTTGGAGTTGGCGTTCAGACGCTTCAGGAAGTCCGCGCCGATCTTCAGAGCGCCCGTACCGCCCAGTGCTTGCGCCGTCACGACGCGGCCCGCGGCGATCAGCGGCGAATCGTTGCCGAGCAGCAGCTTTTGCACGGCTGCATCGTACGCGGCGATGCCTTCGATCGGCAGATAGCCGCGCGGCAGCGCCGCCTCGACACGCGCCTTTTCCGCATCGCGCACGGCGCGTAGCAGCGGAATCTTGCCTTCTTCGTTGAAATACACGCCAACACCGAGGTTGACCTTGGTGGGACGCGTATCGGCGTTGAAGGCTTCGTTCAGGCCCAGAATCGGGTCGCGGGGAGCAAGTTCGACGGCGGAGAACAGAGACATGGTGGGTGGGCAGCAGTAGTGAAAAGAGGGCGGCTACGAGCATGCGCGACCGCGCCGGCAGCGTTTGATGCAAAACGCAAACGCCGGGTGATGAAGAACGCGAACAGCGGCAAGCGAGCGCAACTTGGCATTGTAACGAATCTGCGAACGTTTTTCGGACGACAACGCCCATTTCGCGAGCTTATTTGCTTGAAAAATAGGCAAGGCGCCGCTAAATGCCGGAAGCCGACAGCCTGCTGCAGCGCGGCCAGCCTACGCAGATCCGCTCAGTCCGTCGTCGGTCCATTTTGACGCAACCCGTTAGAATAGTTTTTTGCCCAAGGCCATTGCCGCCCCATGCCCGAACAACATTTGACCGAAGCCGACGACACGCTCGACGAATCCCGATTCGTCCGCTTCGAAGGCTCGCCGTTCCAGCTTTACCAGCCCTATCCGCCCGCCGGCGACCAGCCGACGGCGATCGAGACGCTTGTCGAAGGCGTCGAGGACGGCCTCGCGTTCCAGACGCTGCTCGGCGTGACCGGGTCGGGCAAGACTTTCACAATGGCCAACACGATCGCGCGACTCGGCCGGCCGGCCATCGTGTTCGCGCCGAACAAGACGCTCGCCGCGCAGCTTTACTCGGAATTCCGCGAATTCTTTCCGCGCAACGCGGTCGAGTACTTCGTTTCGTACTACGACTACTATCAGCCGGAAGCGTATGTGCCGCAGCGCGACCTGTTCATCGAGAAAGACTCGTCGATCAACGAGCACATCGAGCAAATGCGCCTGTCAGCCACCAAGAGCCTGATGGAGCGGCGCGACGTGGTGATCGTGGCGACCGTGTCAGCGATTTACGGTATCGGTAATCCATCCGAGTACCACAAGATGATTCTCACGCTGCGCACGGGCGACAAGCTCGGCCAGCGCGACATCATCGCGCGGCTGATCGCAATGCAGTACAACCGCAACGAAGCGGACTTCCAGCGCGGCTCGTTCCGCGTGCGAGGCGACACGATCGACATTTTCCCGGCCGAGCATGCGGAAATGGCGGTGCGCGTCGAATTGTTCGACGACGAAGTGGAAACGCTGCAACTCTTCGATCCGCTCACCGGGCGGGTGCGTCAGAAAATTCCGCGTTTCACTGTCTACCCGTCGTCGCACTATGTGACGCCGCGCGACACCGTCGTGCGCGCGGTCGAAACCATCAAGGCCGAACTGCGCGAACGGCTGGAATTCTTCTATAGCGGAGGCAAGCTCGTCGAAGCGCAACGGCTCGAACAGCGCACGCGCTTCGATCTGGAAATGCTGCAGGAGCTCGGTTTCTGCAAGGGCATTGAAAATTACTCGCGGCACTTTTCGGGCGCGGCGCCTGGCGAGCCGCCGCCCACGCTGGTCGATTACTTGCCGTCGGACGCGATCATGCTGCTCGACGAATCACACGTGCTGATCGGCCAGTTGAACGGCATGTACAACGGCGACCGGGCGCGCAAGGAAAACCTTGTGGACTACGGTTTCCGTCTGCCTTCCGCGCTCGACAACCGGCCGCTGAAGTTCAACGAGTTCGAGCGCAAGATGCGCCAGGTCGTGTTCGTGTCGGCCACGCCGGCGGACTACGAAAAGAAGACCTCGGGGCAGGTCGCGGAGCAACTGGTGCGTCCGACCGGGCTCGTTGACCCGGAAATCGAGGTGCGCCCCGCGCGCAGCCAGGTCGACGACGTACTCGCCGAGATCAACGAGCGCGTGAAGGCTGGCGATCGCGTGCTGGTGACCGTGCTGACCAAGCGCATGGCCGAGCAGTTGACGGAGTTTCTTGCCGACCACGGCGTCAAGGTGCGCTATCTGCATAGCGACATCGATACGGTCGAGCGTGTCGAGATCATCCGCGACTTGCGGCTCGGCACGTTCGACGTGCTCGTCGGCATCAACCTGCTGCGGGAAGGTCTGGATATTCCGGAAGTGTCGCTGGTCGCGATTCTCGATGCGGACAAGGAAGGCTTTCTGCGTGCCGAGCGCTCGCTGATTCAGACCATCGGCCGGGCGGCGCGTAACGTGAACGGCAAGGCCATCCTCTATGCGGACAAGGTGACGGATTCAATGCGCCGCGCGATTGACGAAACCGACCGGCGGCGTACCAAGCAGATTGCCTTCAACCTGGAACGCGGTATTACGCCGCGCGGCGTGGTGAAGCGCATCCGCGACATTATCGACGGCGTCTACAACGTGGACGACGCCCGCGCCGAACTGAAGGAACAGCAAACGCGCGCGAAATTCGAGGACATGACCGAGAAGCAACTCGCCAAGGAACTCAAGCGCCTTGAAAAGCAGATGATGGAGCACGCGAAAAACCTCGAATTCGAAAAGGCCGCGCAAACGCGCGACCAACTGGCGCTGCTGCGGCAGCGCGTCTTTGGGGCGAACGTCGGCGATCACGTATCGGGCGTCGAGTAAAACGGCGGGAAATGCAGTGAACCAATCGGCTCCAACGTAAGGCGCGGCAATGTGCCGCGTCTTCGTTTTTCCAGACAAAACGCTGCCTGTCTGCGTTTCATCCCCACGCCTCATTCCTTAAGACACCCTTAAGACCCTGTTGCCATAAGGCTTTGCGTGCGTTCGTATTTGTTCCGACAGACGAACGATGTTAAACTTGACCAATATTGAGAATGGTTCGCATTAACGTTCATCTATGCGATCTGCTTCGGTGTGTCGCCCGATGCACTGTTCCAATGGATCGAATCGAGTCAGATAAAAACAAGGAGTTTCAATGCGGATTTCTTCATTCGTGCGCGGCGGCGTCGCAGCGGCGGCTGCCGTGGCAGCACTTTCGGCAACGGCCGCGGAATACCCGATCGGCAAGCAGCAAATCCAAGGCGGCATGGAAATCGGCGCAGTGTATCTGCAACCGATCACGATGGAGCCGGAAGGGATGATGCGTAAGGCGTCGGATTCGGACATCCACCTCGAAGCGGACATCCACGCAGTCAAGAACAACCCGACCGGCTTTGCGGAAGGCGACTGGATGCCGTATCTGCAAGTGCGTTACGAACTGACGAAAGCCGGTTCGAAAGAGACGCAAAAGGGCGACATGATGGCGATGGTCGCCAACGACGGCCCGCACTACGGCGACAACGTCAAATTGCAAGGCCCCGGCAAGTATCACCTGAAGCTGATCGTCGAAGCGCCGATGCAAACCGGCCACATGGCGTTTGGCCGTCACGTCGACAAGGAAACCGGCGTCGGTCCGTGGTTCAAGCCGATCACGCTCGAATACGACTTCACGTTCGCCGGCATCGGCAAGAAGGGCGGGTACTGATCTCCACGATCGCCTCCAGTCGTCGCATCGCAGTATGCGGGCAACGTATGACAAGTGGGTGAATGCAGCAGGTGGCGCGCGGACTCCATGCCTCGCGCCGCGTTTTCTGGGAACGCCATGAGAATCAACCGAAAGATCGCGGTCCTTGCGTCGTCGATTGTGCTGGCGGCTGCGGCGCATGCAGCCGATCTGCCCACCTTCAAGCTCGAAATGAACGACGGCAAGCTGACTCCCGCGCGCATCGAAGTGCCGGCGGGGCAGCGTATCAAGATCGAGGTGCGCAATACCGGCAAGGGCGCGGCCGAGTTCGAAAGCGTCCAGTTGCGTAAGGAAAAAGTCCTTGCCCCAGGCGCGGATTCGTTCGTCGTGATTGCTCCGCTCGAGCCCGGCGAGTACAAGTTTTTCGACGATTTCCACCAGCAGGCGCAGGGCGTGATCGTCGCGAAGTAGCAGTGGTTTTTCAGGCGGGCGCGAAGGCCTCGGGCCGCTCGCGCTCGCAAGAGCAGTTGCAGAGCCGAAGGGAGTGCCTGATGGGTCAGATTCTATTCATCGTGTGGCGGGAAAGTGTCGAGGCGTTGCTGGTCGTCGGCATCCTGTACGCGTGGCTGAAAAATGGCGACGACGATGCGCGCCGCGGTTTGCCGTATCTGTGGGGCGGCGTCGTGGCGGGCCTGATAGCCGCGGTGGCGCTCGGCGCCGCGCTGGTCGGGTTCACCGAGGTGCTCTCAGGCGACGCACAGGATTATTTTCAGACCGCGATGGTGCTGGTCGCCTGCGTGCTGATCGTGCAGATGGTGCTGTGGATGAAGCAGCACGGCCGCTCGCTCAAGCGCGACATGGAGCGGTCACTGCAAAAGAGTCAGCGCGATTCGAACTGGTGGGGCGTGGCAGTGCTGGTTGCATTGGCGATCGCGCGCGAAGGCAGCGAGACGGTGATCTTCCTGTACGGCCTCGGCTTCGGCCAGTCGGGTCACGTGGACAGCAGTCAGATGCTCGCGGTCCTAATCGGCCTCGCGCTCGCGTTGCTGACGTTCTACGTGCTGCAACTGGGCGGCAAGTTCTTCTCGTGGCGGCTCTTTTTCCGCGTCACCGAAATCATGCTGCTGTTTCTCGGCGCGGGGCTCTTTCAGACGGGCGTCGATAAGCTGATCGACAAAGAATTCCTGCCGACCATCGTCGACCAGATGTGGAATACGTCGGGCATCCTCGACGATTCCAGCACCTTCGGCTCGCTGGTCGCGACGCTCACCGGGTATCGCGCGCACCCGGCGCTGATGAACCTGATTGCGTACGCGGTGTACTGGGCGGTCGTCTATCTGCTGCTGCGCCGCGCGAACCGCAAGCCGGCACAGCAAACAGCAGGACGCGCAGCATGAGTACGGTGATGACCCGTCCGGGGCGTCTCGCCGCGGCCGGGCAGTGGATGCAGCGCCACGGTTCGGTGATCCGCGGCATTCAATGGGTCGTGGTGACGGTGTATGCGTTGCTGATCATCGTTCCGGCGGTGATGCCGCTGCCGGACGATAGCGCGCATTTGTGGAACAACCTGACGCTTGCCGCGCAGTTCGTGTTCTGGGGCATCTGGTGGCCGTTCGTTCTGCTGTCGATGGTGATGCTCGGCCGCGTCTGGTGCGGCGTACTGTGTCCCGAAGGCGCGCTTGCGGAATTTGCGAGCAAGCACGGCCGCGGCAAGGCGATTCCGCACTGGATGCGCTGGGGCGGTTGGCCCTTCGTCGCGTTCGGCATCACGACTATCTACGGTCAGATGGTGAGCGTCTATCAGTATCCGAAAGCGGTGCTGCTGGTGCTCGGCGGCTCGACGTTGGCGGCCATTGTCATCGGTCTGCTGTACGGGCGAGAAAAGCGCGTCTGGTGCAAGTACCTCTGTCCCGTGAACGGGGTCTTTTCGCTTCTGGCGCGCCTCGCGCCGTTCCACTACAAAGTCGATGAAGACGCTTGGCGCCGCTCGTACAAAAACGGCGAGCATGGGCATCGCGTGATTCCGATCAATTGCGCGCCGCTCGTGCCGTTGCGCAACATGAAGGGCGCGTCCGACTGCCATATGTGCGGCCGTTGCAGCGGCCACCGCGACGCGATCGCGTTGACGTGGCGCGCGCCGTCGTCGGAAGTCGTGCAACTCGGCGACAAGCAGGCGAACGTGTGGGACACCGCGCTCATCCTGTACGGCCTGCTCGGCATCGCGATCGGCGCATTCCACTGGACAGCGTCGCGCTGGTTCATCGACTTGAAGATGTTCTTTGCCACGTGGCTCGTCGATCACGACATCACCTGGCCGCTCGACACCAACGCGCCCTGGTTCCTGTTCACACATTACCCTGAACAGAACGACGTGTTCTCGTGGCTCGACGGCACGATGGTGATCGGCTATATCCTCGCGACGGCGCTTGTCTACGGCACCGCGCTACTCGTGTTGATGGCAGGCGCGACGCGTATGCTCGGGCGCTTCAGCACCGTACGTCTGCATCACCTGACGCAAGCGCTGATTCCGATTGCCGGTGCGGGCGTGTTCCTTGGCCTGTCGGCCACCACGCTGTCGCTGTTGCGCGCCGAGCACGTGCCGCTGTGGTGGGCTTCGGATCTGCGCATCGCGATTCTGGCGATCGCCAATCTGTGGAGCGCATGGCTCGCGTGGCTCGTCACGCGGCGCTACAGCGAGCGCTTCGTTCAACGCGGCCTCGCAATGCTCTGGTTTGCCGCCGCGCTCGCCGTGGTCGATAGCGCATGGTGGCTGATGTTCTGGGGTTGGGCGTCGAAGTAGACGCGCGTTCGGCGAATGTGCGGGCACTCTCTTGCCCCAAACCGCCCGACACAAAAACAGAAGCCGTGGAGATGGCATCATCTCCACGGCTTTTTCATTTGCATGACGACGGTACACGGCATGGCCTGTGCGCATCATCGGGGGAACGAAAAAAGCGGCCTGGCTGGCTGCGACGGCTGGCTTGGTGTCTGCACGAAGGGGTCTAGTTCTCACGTGCAAGCCGTCGTGGCTGGCTAATGCCCAACACCTCTCTGGGAGGTGGTCCCCACAATACCCGGTACTGAAATCTCGTTCGTCGTTACTTGGTCAGGATCAGCTTGCCCAAACGCGTGGCGCGCAATTGATACGTCTCGCCGTTATGCACGATGCTGACGTGACTATGTCCTTGCAGCAAGGCGTCACTGCGCACCACGCGTTCGGCCGTTTCGCCGGAGCCGTTCGCACGGTGCACAGCCGGCTTTGCGGTGGTCGTTGCCGTTGCCGCCGCTGGTTTCGGGCGGCTGGTCAACGCGGCGGCCGGGCGGCGCAGGCTAAGCGTGGAGGGGCGAGTGGTATCGGTCATTCGTCCTTGCTGTTGCTTGATTCGATGGATGAATTCTAAATGATAACCATTCCTATTTACAAGAAGTAGAAATTCATCGGATCGCGCTTTCGATAGACGAGGGAGCGGCGCGGGCGAGGAGGCAATGCGGTGAGGTAGGGCCGTAGCCGCGTTGCGCGCAGCTGATCCGCACCGCCCGATTTGTGTCCTTTCGGGCGGCAGGGGCTGTGACCAGAAAAGCTCAGTGCAGCGAACCCGGCTCCTGCTTCGCCTGCACGTACTGACGAATCAGCCGCACGGTATCGATGTCGTTCTCGCGATAAGCGGACTTGACGATCTCCTGCGTCTGCACCGCGTCCTGGTCGTTGGAGACCGGCAGCGTAGTCGCGTATTCGAAGCGCAAGAACAGTTGCAATTCATCCGGCTGCTCGATGGTCATCGTCAGCGAGCCGCCTACGTAGTCCGCCGTCGGCAGGATGTCGTAGCGCACGCTCTGGCTTTCGTGGAGCGTCACGCGGTCGCGGACCGTGGCCTGGCCGTAGTGCAGTTCTCGCTCGAGCGTATTGCCTTCGCGCGAAAGAATCGTGCAACTGTCGAGTCCCATCACGAACAGTTGCGGCTGTTCGGCGCGCAACACGAGCCCTTCCCACAACTGCTCGCGGGTCATCGAGTCGACAAACGGATTCAACGGGTCGTTGATCTGGATAAGGTGTTCGAAATTCAAGACGACAGCATCCTATGAAAGCGTTGCAACGGCGTGGCCGGGTCAGGTGCTCTCGCTTGCCGGACCGTTCGCCACGCTACGCGGCGGTCAAACCCGAGCGGATCGTGATCGAGCGCGTGAGGATTTTATGAACTGGGCATGCATTGGCGATTTGCAAGAGTCGTTCCCGCTGCTCGTCCGACAATTCGCCGTGCAGCGTGATTTTGCGGTCGATAGTCGAGCCTTCTTCGCCGATTTCGATGCCAAGGGTCACATGCACTTCTTCGAGCGGCCAATCTTTGCGCTGCGCGTACATTTTCAGCGTAACCGACGTGCACGCGCCGAGGCTCGACAGCAGCAACGAGACAGGAGCCGGGCCGCGATCGCCGCCGCCTAGCGATTCCGGTTCGTCAGCGAGCCATGTGTGCTTGCCGTCGTCGAAATGGACCTGGTAATTCGTCGAACCGATATGGGCGATAACGGTGGTTTCTGCCATGCGCGCTCCTGAGCAGGGACGGAAATCGCCGCGCGCAACGGCTCATAGCGTCAAGACGAGGGCGCGGCAGGAATCGCTATTGTGAACGAAGTCAGCGGCATTTGCGCCGCGAGACGCGCGCCGCGTTTGCGGGTCGGCAGCGGCGTCGGATGGCGCAAGCGGGCTAACGACGTCTGTCGCGCGACACGCTTGTTCAGCGGTCTCTTAGCGCTCGCTCAGTGCGTGATCGTGCCCATGCGTCCGGCCTGGTAATCGACGACCGCCTGGCGGATTTCTTCTTCCGTGTTCATCACGAACGGGCCATAGCGCACCACCGGTTCCTTTAACGGCACGCCGCCTAGCAGCAGCACCTCGAGCGGTTCGGCGCCAGCCGTGAGCGTGACCGAGTCGCCGTCGTCGTTGAACACGACCATCTTGCGCGCGTCGATGTGCTGGCGTGCGTCGCCTTCGCCGTAAAAGCCTGTGCCCGACAGTCCATACGCGAACACGCGATAGTCGGCGGGCACCGGCTGGCGGATCGTCGCGCCCGGCTGCAACGAAAAGTGCTGATACACAATGGGCGTGCGCGTTTCGACGGCGGCTTTCACGCCGAGCGCCTCACCGGCGATCACCTTCACGCGAACCTTGCCGTCGGCCGAGGTCGCCACCGGAATCTCCGACGACGGCATCTCCTGATAACGCGGCGCGATCATCTTGTCGCGACGCGGCAGATTCACCCACAGTTGCAAGCCATGCACGCGTCCGCCCGTCCGTATGAACGACGGGTCCGGCATCTCGCTATGTACGACGCCCGCGCCCGCAGTCATCCATTGCACGTCGCCGGCGTGCAGTGTGCCGGAGTGGCCCGCCGAATCCTTGTGACCGAACTGGCCTTCGAGCACATACGTGACGGTCTCGAAGCCGCGATGCGGGTGGTCGGGCGCGCCCTTGGCCTCGCCCGGCGCGTAGTCGACCGGGCCCATTTCGTCGAGCAACAGGAACGGATCGAAGTCCATCAGCAGGCGAGTGGGGAACGGGCGGTGGACGACGAAACCGCCACCTTCAATCGTGCGAACGGCGGGATACGTGCGTTCGATCGTGCGTGTCGCGGTCATCAAATGTCACCTCGAAAAATGGGGAATAGCGTTATTTTTGAAACATGGAGATATTATAGGGACCGTTTTTCCGGGTGCCAGCGGCCGACACGCAATGGATTGTTCTATTACTGGAACGATGAGATGAAGATCGATTCACACAATCTGAATGACCTGATGTATTTCTCGCAGGTCGTCGAACATGGCGGTTTTTCCGCCGCCGAACGGGTGCTGGGTATCTCCAAGTCGCGTCTGTCGCGCCGCTTGACGGAACTGGAAGCGTCGCTCGGCGTGAGGCTATTGCAGCGCTCGACACGCAAGCTGGCGCTGACCGAGGCCGGCCAACTTTTCTACCAGCATTGTCAGGCGATGTTGAGCGAGGCGCAGGCGGCCGTCAACGTCGTGCAGCAATTGCGTTCGTCGCCGCGCGGCACGGTGCGCGTGAGTGTGCCCGTCACGGTTTCGCAGACCATCCTCTCGACGATCCTGCCGGAGTTCATGCATCGCTATCCGGAAGTGCGCGTGGTGATGCGAGTGACCAACCGCGTGGTGGATCTGTTCGAAGACTCGATCGACGTCGCGTTGCGCGTGCGTTCGGATCCGCCGGAAAACGCCAACATCGTGGTGCGGCCGCTATGGCGCACGCAGCAGATGCTGGTTGGCGCGCCGAGTCTGTTGCAGCAGAACGCGCCGCCGCTCGAGCCGGGCGACCTGTCGCGCTTCGAAACGCTCGACGTGCCGACGGGCGACGGACGGCACGTCTACAACCTGATCGCGCCGGACGGCACACGTCACGCGCATGAACACGAGCCGCGCCTCGTCACCGCTGATCTGTCGACGATTCGCGAAGCGGTGCTCGCCGGTGTGGGTATTGCCGCGCTGCCAGAGATGATGTATGGCGCCGCGTTGCGCGCGGGTCAATTGTCGCCGGTGATGCCGGGCTGGACTTTTCCGATGCCGCAGTTGTATGCGGTGTTCGTGTCGCGACAAGGAATGGTGCCGGCCGTACGTGCTTTCGTCGACTATCTCGTCGAGATGCTCGATCCCGATGAAGGTAAGCACATCATGCGTGAATGCCCGGCGCCCGAAGCACCCCCGGCGCGCCAGCAGCCCACCGCGGCGCGCGCGACGGTCGCTGCGGCGTCCTAGCAGATCGCGCGCTTCGCGGCATCGCTTTTAGCATTGAAGCGCGGCCTGTCATGAGTACTTTCAATGGCCGTTTGCTTGTATGGGCGAGCTCATGGGGCTATATTGAAATCCCTTCGCTAAGGAGTCTCTTATGCGAAAACTCATGGCCGCTATCATAGCCGGCCTGATAGGGCTGACCGCGCTGTCCGTGTCGAGCACGGCTGTCGCATGCGGTGATCAGAGTCAACAGTCTTCGACCGATGGCAAGTGATCCCGCCGCCCGAAGGCGCCGAGCGCGCACAAAAAAGGCCTTCATCAGACGATGAAGGCCTTTTACTTTTAGCCCTTGTTTTAGGCGCTTTTCTTCACTTCCGGCGATACCGCATGCCAGGCACAGAACCGTCACCTGGCTTTCGGCTGCGTAACGAAGCCGATTTTCGTCAAGCCGCCAGCCTGCGCCGCCGACATCACCTGCGCGACCTTTTCGTAAGGCACTTTACGATCCGCATCGAGATGCAATTCGGGTTGCGGATTCGCCTGCGCGGCCTCTGCAATTTTCGCGCTCAGTTCGACTTCGTCCACTTTCTTGTCGTTCCACAGCACGTTGCCGTTCGCGTCCACAGCGACCGTGACTTGAGCGGGCTTCGTATCTTCCTTCTGACTGCTTGCATGCGGCAGATCGATTTTCACCGCATGACGGATCACGGGAATCGTCACCATGAAAACGATCAGGAGAACCAACATGACGTCGACGAGCGGCGTCATGTTGATTTCGTTCATCAGGCCGTCGTCATCGTCGCCGGCAAAGGGGCTCATTGCCATCTGTATGCCTCGTCGTTCAGTGGGCGCTTCAGTTGGCGCGAGTGGCGAGACGCAGGCCGTCGCCGCGTTTGGACGACGACAGGCGTGCGCCCGTCACGAAGAATGCGTGCAAGCCGTGCGCAAAACGGCTCAGCTTCGCGACGATGGCCTTGTTCGCACGCGTCAGCGCGTTGTAGCCCAACACGGCCGGAATCGCCACGAATAGACCAAATGCGGTCATGATCAGCGCTTCGCCGACTGGACCCGCCACCTGGTCGATCGACGACTGGCCGCTCGCGCCAATCGCCAGCAGCGCGTGATAAATGCCCCACACGGTGCCGAAAAGACCGACGAACGGAGCCGTGCTGCCGATCGACGCGAGAATCGCGAGGCCGCTTTGCATACGCGCGACGCTTTCGTCCATTGTGTCCTTCAGGCAGCGCGTGACCCAATCGGATACGTCCATGCGGTCGTGCAAGTGAGGCTGCGTCTGATGGTGGTGATCGGCCGCTTCCTGGCCCGACAGCGCGAGCGCGAGGAACGGGTTGTCGTGCGGCGTCGACGATCCGGCGCCGAGCTTCTTCACGCCGTCGGCGAGATCGTCGGAATGCCAGAACGCCTGCTCGGCATTCTTCGTGAGACGGTTCAATCGCATCACGTTCCAACCTTTGATGACGATCACGCTCCACGACATCACCGACATCACCAGCAACGCGAGCGCGATACCGCGCGTGACGAAATCCCCTTGCGCCCACACGTGCGCCAATCCGTAGTTTTGCATTGCAATTCCTTTTTTAGAATCCGCTTCAATCTTCGAGATTGAAGTTGTAAGGCTGGGTATACGCGGCCCGAACGGGCTGACCGTCTTCGAGATAGGGCTTGCACGCGCTCGCATGCGCGGCAGCGAGCGCCGCGTCGTCGAGGCGGCTAAAGCCGCTGCTTTTCTTCAATTCGATGTTCTCGAGCTTGCCGGTCAGGCCAACCACGAACTTTACATACGCGGTGCCGGTTTCACCGCGGCGTCTGGACAGCGCCGGATAGTCGGGCTTGGCGATGTTGCAGTCGAGGTGCGAGACGTTCCTGGGCGCTGCGATATCCATCGTCTGACGCCCGATGGCGGGCGCGGCCGGGGCCGGCGCGGGCGGTGCCGCCGGAGTGGGCGGCGCGGCCGGCGTCGGTTCGGCGGCTGCCAGGGAGGTCGGCGACGGCGCCGGCGCCTCGTGCAGCGGCGCCGGGGTCGGCTTCGGCGTCGGCTTCGGCTGCAATTTCGGCTTGCTGTGAACCGGCGGCGTGGGCGTGGGCGGCGGCGGGGCGACCGATTGCATCGCGACCGGCGCGGCAACAGGCGCAGGCGGCAGCAACTGCGCGGTCATCACGCGCGACACGAGCGCTGGCTGCACGGGGTCGTGGCGCAATGTGAGAACCACAGCAAGCAACGCCACGTGAACCGCCGCAACCAGGGCGGTCGCGGTTACGACGCGGGGATTCATTGAGGTGTATGAAGCCGGTGCGGCGCCGGCCGGAGCGGTATGCGAAGCCTGCATGTTAGCGTGGCGGCGCGCTGTCGATGCAGCACGCCTGACAAAACATCGTCATGTTCGAAAGATCAGCAGCGAAATACACAATGTGGTCACGAAACCAATCAGCAATTCCATCTCGAGTTCCATTGACGGGTGAGCGGGTAGCTGGCTGGCAGGGATACTGGCTTGCTGACGGCAGGGGTTTAACTAAACAGCGCGAAATCAGCACCAGAAAACACGGTAAAGCCACGGCAAACGATAGGGCGCAGGTGCTGATATATGCCAGCGCCGGAATCTCTCTTAAGCCGCCTTGCGTTCATAAAACGTCACCGGCATCGCTTGCTGCTGATGCTCGAAGCCGCAACGGCTCGCGCATACACCGCTTTGCATCATGACGTCGCGCACCGAGTCCGCGCACTTGCCGCAGCACGAAGCCACGCCGAGCTCGAACTGCAGCTCGTCGAACGAGTCGACGCCTTCCGCAATCGAAGCACGGATCTTTCGGTCGGAAACAGACTTGCAGACACAGACAATCATGGCGGGCGTCATAGCTAACGTTAATGCGAATTATTATCATTTTGTTTGAGCCGTTTGGCAAGCGTCCCAATTGGTTTTTTGTAACAAAACCAGACTCTTAGAAGGGTTTCGACCAGGAGCCGGCGGTACTAGCGTCCGCTCGACCGTACGCAAGAGTGCATTGAAAGTGCATAAAAACGCGAGCGGAGTTCCCCGGAACTGGCGTTCCGCGCAGCTTTCAGGCCGGTTGCGAGGACAGCGCCGTACGGCGCGAAGGAATCAGCACGCGCTCGACGTCGGCGTCAATGTGCAGCAGCGTGGCGACAAGTTGCCGCAGATGCGTGCCGTCGCCGGTGGAATAGAAGCGCGGCAACGCGGCGTCCGCCGTTGGCCGCGCCGCGCGTAGGCCGTGTTGTTCGAGCACGCGCTCCAACTGGCGCGCAATGGCTACGCTGGTGTCGATGAGCGCGAGCCGGTCGCCGAGGATGTCGCGAATCGCAGCGTCGAGGAAAGGATAGTGAGTGCAGCCGAGCACCAGCGTATCGGCGCCGGCGTCGAGCATCGGCTGAAGGTAGCCGCGCAGCAGCGTTTGCAATTCCGCTGAGCCGACGTCGCAGCGCTCGACAGCCTGGACGAGCCCGTGGCCGGGCTGGCACAGAAAGCGGCAATCCGCGGCGTAGCGTTCGAGCAGCGCCTGAAAGCGCGCGCTACGCAGCGTGACTTGCGTGGCAAGCACGCCGGCCACACGGGTTTTCGATTGCAGCGCGGCGGGCTTGATGCCCGGTTCGACGCCGACGAGCGGAATCGGCAGTTTCTCGCGAACCAGCGCGATGGACTGCGCGGTCGCCGTGTTGCAGGCGACGACCAGCGCTTTCGCGCCCTGTTTGACGAGCCATTCGCCGATAGCCAGCGTGCGGTCGGCGATAAAGTCGTCGTCGCGCTCGCCGTATGGCGCGTAAAGCGAATCGGCGGCGTACAGCAACGCCTCGTCAGGCAATTGCGCGCGAACCGCTCGCAACACCGACAGGCCGCCGAGACCCGAGTCGAAAATGCCGACGGGCGCGCGCGAATCCGCCCTCAACGAGGCAACTGATGCATTCAGGGACGGCGATTCGGCGGACATAGACGATCAGGGCACGCGGCGCGGCGTAAAGGCGAATTTGTAAAAAAGGAAGCGAGCAAGTATATCGCTGGCGCCGCGCGATCATCTCGTATAGCGGTTCGTGCGCCGGCGCCCGGGACTTGCCACGCGCGCCGCTTAGGACTCCACCGAACCCATTGCGGTTTGCTGGTAGTTCTGGATGCCGACCTTGTCGATCAGATCGAGTTGCGTTTCGAGCCAGTCGATGTGCTCTTCCGTGTCGTCGAGAATCTTCACGAAGATTTCACGCGAGATGAAATCGCGAACTGTTTCGCAATACGCGATGGCTTCCTTGCAGGTGCTCTGCGAGATCTGCTCGAGCTTCAAATCGCATTCGAGAATTTCTTTCGTTTCCTCGCCGATCAGCAGCTTGTGCAGATCTTGCAGATTCGGCAGACCGTCGAGCATGAAGATCCGTTCGATCAGCCAGTCCGCATGCTTCATTTCGCCGATCGATTCGTCGTATTCATGCTTGCCGAGTTTCTCGAGGCCCCAATGCTTATACATCCGCGCGTGCAGGAAATACTGGTTGATCGCGGTGAGTTCGTTTTTCAACTGCGCGTTGAGATACTCGATAACTTTCTTGTCGCCTTGCATGATCTTTCCTTTTGGGGGGACTTCAAATTTCCAACAACAATAAACGTCACACCTGAAAAAGCCAAGAGAACAGAACATCTTTCGATGTCGGTCCCGCCTATGCGCGTAACAGGTGCCATCCATGAAAAAAGCCGGGACCGTGGTCCCGGCTTCTCATAACACGCGATGACACGCGATCCGCGTCAGCAGCGAATCAGACGGTCGCGACCGGAATCTTGCCGATCTTCGCTTGCCATTCCTTCGGACCGGTCTGGTGCACCGAGGTGCCGTTCGAATCGACGGCGACCGTAACCGGCATGTCCTGCACGTCGAATTCGTAGATCGCTTCCATGCCCAGGTCTTCGAATGCGAGCACCTTCGCGCTGCGGATCGCCTTGGACACGAGGTAAGCCGCGCCGCCCACGGCCATCAGATACGCGGCCTTGTGCTTCTTGATCGCCTCGATTGCGACCGGCCCGCGCTCGGCCTTGCCGATCATCGAAATCAGACCGGTTTGCGACAGCATGGTCTCGGTGAACTTGTCCATGCGCGTTGCGGTGGTCGGGCCTGCGGGACCGACCGCTTCGTCGCGCACCGGATCGACCGGGCCCACGTAATAGATCACGCGGTTCGTGAAGTCGACCGGCAGCTTCTCGCCCTTGGCCAGCATATCGGCGATGCGCTTGTGCGCGGCGTCGCGGCCCGTCAACATCTTGCCCGACAGCAGGAGCGTCTGGCCCGGCTTCCACGAAGCGACCTGTTCCGGCGTCAGCGTATTCAGATCGACGCGCTGGCTGGTTTCCGTGTTCGGCTCCCATTGCACCTTCGGCCATGCGTCGAGCGACGGCGCTTCGAGCTTTGCAACGCCCGAGCCGTCCAGCGTGAAATGCGCGTGACGCGTGGCCGCGCAGTTCGGGATGATCGCGACCGGCTTCGACGCAGCGTGCGTGGGCGCGGCCATGATCTTCACGTCGAGCACGGTGGCGAGGCCGCCAAGACCCTGCGCGCCGATGCCCAGCGCGTTGACCTTCTCGTGCAGTTCCACGCGCAGTTCTTCGATCCAGTCCTTCGGGCCGCGTGCGATCACATCCTGAACGTCGATGGGGTCCATCAGCGATTCCTTCGCCATCAGCATCGCTTTCTCAGCCGTGCCGCCGATGCCGATACCGAGCATGCCCGGCGGGCACCAGCCCGCGCCCATTGTCGGTACGGTCTTCAGAATCCAGTCGACGATGGAGTCCGACGGATTCAGCATCGCGAACTTCGACTTGTTTTCGGAGCCGCCGCCCTTGGCTGCGACCTGCACGTCGACCTTATCGCCCGGCACGATCTCGTAGTGGATCACGGCCGGCGTGTTGTCTTTCGTATTCTTGCGCGCGCCTTCCGGCGGGCTCACGATCGACGCGCGCAGCACGTTGTCCGGGTTCAGATAACCGCGGCGCACGCCTTCGTTGATCATGTCGGTGACGCTCATCGTCGCGCTGCCGTTTTCACTTGCCCAACGCACGTCCATGCCGACCTTCACGAACACCGTGACGATGCCCGTATCCTGACAGATCGGACGCTTGCCTTCCGCGCACATGCGGCTGTTGGTGAGGATCTGCGCAATCGCATCTTTCGCGGCCGGGCTCTGTTCGAGTTCGTACGCGCGGCCCAAGGCCTGGATGTAATCGAGCGGATGGTAATAGCTGATGTATTGCAGCGAATCAGCAATGCTCTGAATCAGATCTTCCTGTTTGATGACGGTCATGGCTAAGCTCGGTGGGGACGGCAGCGCTTTTTTCTGTTCGCAGGCTGTGCGGTCAGTCGTGCGCTTTCAGGGGAGTGGAACCGTTGGAACCCAGCGGCCGCAAATCCGCGGGTTCCTGAAAATGGGTTGGATGCGTGTGCGTGGTCAGCCGGTCGACGAAGGCCATGATCAGTGCCGAGAGGAGGAACGCGACGTGGATGATGACCTGCCACATGATCGTGTGCGTCGTGTTCTGCTCAGGGCTGATGAACGTCTTCAGCAGATGGATCGACGAGATGCTGATGAGCGCCATCGAGAGCTTCACCTTCAGCACACCGGCGTTCACATGATCGAGCCATTCCGGTTCGTCCGGATGGCCTTCCACACCGAGACGCGACACGAATGTTTCATACCCGCCGATGATCACCATGATCAGCAGGTTCGAGATCATCACCACGTCGATGAGCCCGAGCACGACCAGCATGATGTTGGTTTCGTCGAGCGTCATGGAAGCCGTGACCAGATGCCAGACTTCCTTCAGGAACAGCACCACGTAGACGGCCTGGGCGACGATCAGCCCCAGATAGAGCGGCACCTGCAGCCAGCGGCTCATGAAGATGATCACGGGCAGCGGGCGCATGGGGCGGCGTTGACGCGCGGAGTCGGGTCGCGGAGCGGACATAGGCAAGAGTCGGATCGAACGCAGGTGATGAAACGTGGACCAAATGCGCCGCCCCTGTGCAATCACGCGCGGGATCGGGCACGCAAAGCGAGGCGCAGACCGCGCGGCGCAGGCACAAAGCCGGCCCACCTGTTGGCTTGCCAGCGGGCTTGCGGCGCTCGCATCAGCGCGCGCTATTGTACAGCGTCAGGCGGATTTGCTGCGGCGCGGCGGGCAGTGGCCCGGCGTCCAGGCATCCAGGCGTCAAGGCGGATGGCGCGAGCATCGGCGCATGAGAACGCGCGCAAGCGCAGCCGATGGCTGACGCCCTGCGCAATGGAACCGATGGCGACGGCCCGCGCAAGTCAATCGGTGAGTGAGATCCTGCTCATGACGGCGTCGATACAGCCGCCCGCTTATAAACATATGGGCTCACGATGCGACCGGCGGTACTCGCTTGACTCTCAGACTCGCGAGTCCAATGCCCGCAATCACGCAAGCAAGCGCGACGCCGTGTGCAAGCGTCGGACGCTCGTCCAGAAACGCGATGCCGTAGAGGGCCGCCGCAACCGGCAGCACGGCGCTGAACACGCCGGCGAGACTGCCCGGCACATGGCGAATGCCCTTCATCCAGAGCCAGAAGGAGAAGATGCTCGCGGACAGCCCGTACCACAGCAGCAGTGTCCACACGCTGAACGGCACCGCGCGATAGTCGAAATCGACGAGCGCGGTCGCGCCCAACGGCAGCATCAACAACAGGCCGAACAGATGCGTGTAAGCGCAGATGTCGATGGGTGCAAGCGTTTGCGTGAGGCGCCGCGAGAGAATGACATAGAGCGACTCGCAACACGCGGCGCCGAGCACCATCAGATTGCCGGCGAGCGAAGTCTCGCCACGCGCGCTGGAATCGACATGCGCGAGATTGATGACGACGACGCCCGCAATTGCCAATGCAATCGACGCCAGCGCGCGCCCGTTCGCCCGCTCGTTCAGAATCAGCCACGAAAGCAGAGCGACGACCGCGGGAATCGTGCTCGTAATGACCCCCGCGGCCACCGCACTCGTGCGCTGTACGCCGTTTAGCATCAGCAGCGTAAACCCGAAGGTGCCGAAAAGCGCCTGCAAAAACAGATTGACCCATTCGTCGCGCTTCACGCGACGCAGTTTCGCTACACGCAGAAGCGGCCATAGCACCGCCATTGCGATCACGAAACGCAGCAGCGCGAAGAGAGGGACGGGGACGAACTCGACAATCGATTTACCGATACCGACATTGCTGCCGACGAGCAGCATCGAAGTAATCAGAAGCAGGGCATAGCGATTCAAACTGGAATCCGGGCGGCTAGTTCAGTTAGCATTGTATTAGGGCCCGCAACGCAGCGTAAAGAACGAACCGAACGAGCGGAACGAGCCGAGCCGTCGATGCGCGCATGGCGAGTGCAGCAGGCGTAGCGTGATTGAAAGCGTCGTACGAATCGCCTAAGGGTTTTTGCGGGCAAGCCGATGCGGCTCGCGTAAGTGGCCGGTAAGTTGCACCGCTTATGGTTGAACATGAGAGCGGACGTTGCCTCTCATGTGTTCATGTTGCGTTGCCGCATGAATGCACGCAGGCAGAACGGTCCGCGGCACGGCGACCTTCAACGGTCGATGTGCGGGGCAGGAGACAGCGCGCCGTCCATCGGCTTTTGCGATTGCGGTGTCAACATCACATGGCGCGCCGACGGTGCGCCGGCACAGGTTTTACGTTTCATCTTCACCAAGGGGTTGTCGATGTCTGCGATTGAATCGGTTCTTCAGGAACGCCGTGTTTTCCCGCCATCCGCGCAAGCAGCGGCCGGCGCCACGATCTCCGGCATGGACGCTTACCATGCGCTGACCGCCGAGGCGGACAGAGATTACGAAGCCTTCTGGGCGCGCCTCGCTCGCGAGACGCTAAGCTGGAACAAGCCCTTCACGAAGGTGCTCGACGAATCGAAAGCGCCGTTCTATACGTGGTTCGAAGACGGCCAGTTGAACGCGTCGTACAACAGCATCGACCGTCACGTGGAAGCGGGTAACGGCGAGCGCGTCGCGATCGTTTTCGAAGCCGACGACGGCACCGTCACCAACGTCACCTATCAGGATTTGCTGCAACGTGTGTCGCGCTTTGCGAACGCGCTGAAAAAACGCGGCGTGAAGAAGGGCGATCGCGTGGTGATCTATATGCCGATGTCCATCGAGGGCATCGTCGCGATGCAGGCTTGCGCGCGGATCGGGGCGACGCACTCCGTCGTGTTCGGCGGCTTCTCGTCGAAGTCGCTCAACGAGCGCCTCGTGGATGTGGGCGCGGTTGCGCTCATCACTTCTGACGAACAGATGCGCGGCGGCAAGGCGCTGCCGTTGAAGAACATCGCCGACGAAGCGCTCGCGATGGGCGGCTGCGACGCAGTGAAGAGCGTGATCGTCTACAAGCGCACCGGCGGCAACATTGCGTGGAACGAAAGCCGCGATCTGTGGATGCACGACATCACGCAAGCCGAGTCGGATCAATGCGAGCCGGAGTGGGTCGGCGCCGAGCATCCGCTCTTTATCCTCTATACATCCGGTTCGACGGGCAAGCCCAAGGGCGTGCAGCACAGCACTGGCGGCTATCTGTTGTGGGCCGCGCAGACCATGAAGTGGACCTTCGACTGGAAGCCCACCGACGTGTTCTGGTGTACGGCCGACATCGGCTGGGTCACGGGTCATAGCTACATCACGTACGGTCCGCTGACGCTCGGCGGCACCCAGGTCGTGTTCGAAGGCGTGCCGACCTATCCGAACGCGGGCCGCTTCTGGGACATGATCGCGAAGCACAAGGTCACGCTCTTCTATACGGCGCCCACCGCGATCCGCTCGCTGATCAAGGCCGCGGAAGCTGATCAGAAAGTGCATCCGAAAAGCTACGATCTGTCGACGCTGCGCATCATCGGCACGGTCGGCGAGCCGATTAATCCGGAAGCGTGGGTGTGGTATCACGAGAACGTCGGCGGCGGACGCTGCCCGATTGTCGATACGTGGTGGCAGACTGAAACCGGCGGTCACATGATCACGCCGTTGCCGGGCGCGACGCCTTTAGTACCGGGTTCGTGCACGCTGCCGTTGCCGGGCATCATGGCGGCTGTCGTCGACGAAACCGGCCAGGACGTGCCGAACGGGCAGGGCGGCATTCTGGTCGTGAAGCGGCCGTGGCCGGCGATGTTGCGTAACGTGTGGGGCGATCCCGATCGCTACAGGAAGAGCTATTTCCCGGAGGAACTCGGCGGCAGGCTGTATCTCGCCGGCGACGGCGCCGTGCGCGACAAGGAAACCGGCTACTTCACGATCATGGGCCGCATTGACGACGTGCTCAATGTGTCGGGCCACCGTCTCGGCACGATGGAAATCGAGTCGGCGCTGGTGTCGAACCCGATCGTCGCCGAAGCGGCGGTGGTGGGGCGTCCGGATGCAACGACCGGCGAAGCGGTATGCGCGTTCGTCGTATTGAAGCGCGCGCGTCCGGAAGGCGAGGAGGCAGTCAAACTCGCCAACGAATTGCGCAACTGGGTCGGCAAGGAAATCGGCCCGATCGCAAAACCGAAGGACATCCGCTTCGGCGAGAATTTGCCGAAGACGCGTTCGGGCAAGATCATGCGCCGTCTGCTGCGTTCGCTTGCAAAGGGCGAGGCGATCACGCAGGACGTTTCCACGCTGGAGAACCCGGCGATTCTCGATCAGCTCGGCGAGTCGCTGTGAGCGTGCGCTTGAGTCTACTAGCTCTACTGGCTCTGCGATGCAGGTGAAAGGACAGGAGCGTATCGAACGATGCACTCCTGTCCGGGTGCGAGGACCGGCCATCGCGCGGACAATCCCGATTGCCTGCCCGGTGCCTTTTTGATACATAGGCGCATGGCCGCGCCTCACCACTCCTCTCACGCTACGCAGAATCCCGCGCCCGAACCGCCGGCGGTGTCGGCGGCGCTGGCTCGCGCGCATCAGAAATACTGGCGGTTTAACCTCGCGTTGATCGCGGCGTTGATGACGGTTGGCTTCGCTGTATCGTTCCTGTTGCCGCTTGCGGCACCCGCTCTGGCGCATCTGCGTTTTGCCGGCTTCAGGTTGCCGTTCTACTTCGGCGCACAAGGCGCGATCCTGATCTATCTCGCGCTGATCGTCGTGTACATCCTGTCGATGCAGCGTGCCGACCGCCAGTTGCAACGCGCGTTGGAGGCCGACGCCAATGCCGCTGCGGATGCCAATGCCGCTATCACCGCAAGCGTGACTGAGGGCCCGACTGCGAGCCCGACTGCCGCCGCCGATGCCGGCGTACGCGGAACCTGAGCCGATGAAGCTGACGAATCGGCTCATCCGCTCATACGCGTTTTACACGCTCGGCTTTCTGCTCTTCATCTATGTAATGTGGCGCATCGAGCGCACAACCGGCCCGGGCATGTGGATCGGCTACGTGTTCCTGTTCGTGCCGATTGCCGTGTATGCGGTGATCGGCTTACTGTCGCGCACGTCCGATCTCGTCGAATACTATGTGGCGGGGCGGCGCGTGCCGTCCGCGTTCAACGGCATGGCGACGGCGGCGGACTGGCTCTCGGCGGCGTCGTTCATCGGCCTTGCCGGGTCCATCTACGCAACCGGCTACGACGGGCTGGCCTATCTGATGGGCTGGACCGGCGGCTATTGTCTCGTCGCGTTTCTGCTTGCGCCGTACGTGCGTAAGCTCGCGCGCTACACGATTCCCGATTTCCTCGGCACGCGTTTTTCGAGCAATGCGGTGCGTGGGCTTGCAGCATTGTCGGCGATTCTCTGTTCGTTCGTTTATCTCGTTGCGCAGATTCAGGGCGTCGGCCTGATTGCGACGCGCTTTATCGGCGTCGACTTCGCCGTCGGCATTTTCTGCGGACTCGCGGGCATTCTCGTGTGTTCGTTTCTCGGCGGCATGCGCGCGGTGACGTGGACCCAGGTTGCGCAATACATCATCCTGATCGCGGCGATCCTGATTCCTGTTTCGATGATCGCGCATAAGGACGGCCTCGGCTGGGTGCCGCAATTGAGCTACGGCCGTTTGATGGAGCGTATGGAAAGCCTCGAGAAGCAGGTGCGCAATGAACCGCTCGAGCAAACCGTGCGGGACGACTACCGCCGCCGTGCTGCGCTGATGCAACAGCGGCTCGACATGCTGCCGCATTCGTTCGTCGCGGAGAAGTTGCGGCTCACGCAGGAAGTGAGCAGTTTGCGTCGCCGCAATGGTCCTCTGCGCGAGATCAAGGAGCGCGAGAAAGCGCTCGAGCAGTTTCCACGCGATGCAGCCGCCGCGCAGATCGTGTGGACCCAGCAGCGCGACGAAATGCTGATGCGCGCCGCCGCGCCGCTGCCGATGCACGAGCCGTTTCCCGCAGCCAGCGATGAAGACCGGCGCATGCATGAGCGCAATTTTCTGTCGCTGCTGCTGTGCCTGTCGCTCGGCACGGCGAGCTTGCCGCATATTCTGACGCGCTATAACACGACGACGTCGGTTGCTTCGGCGCGACGCTCCGTCGGCTGGACGCTGTTTTTCGTCGCGCTGTTTTACGTGACCGTGCCGGTGCTCGCGGTGCTGATCAAGTACGAAATATTGACGAACCTCGTCGGTCATCACTTTTCCGATTTGCCGCAATGGCTCACGCAATGGCGCAAGGTGGAGCCGAGCCTGATCAGTCTCGCGGACACGAACGGCGACGGCATCGTGCGATGGAGCGAGATTCAGATGCAGCCCGACATGGTGGTGCTTGCCGCGCCGGAAATTGCGGGACTGCCATATGTGATGTCGGGTCTCATCGCGGCGGGCGCGTTGGCCGCGGCGCTGTCCACTGCGGATGGTTTGCTGCTCACGATTGCAAATGCCCTATCGCACGACGTGTATTACCACATGGTCGACCCGGGCGCGTCGAGTCAGCGGCGTGTGACCATTTCGAAGATTCTGCTGCTTGGGGTGGCGCTGTTTGCGTCGTATGTGGCGTCGCTGAATACGGGCAACATTCTGTTTCTGGTGGGCGCGGCGTTTTCGTTGGCGGCGTCGAGCCTGTTTCCGGTGCTCGTGCTGGGCGTGTTCTGGAAGCGCACGACGCGGCTTGGCGCGGTGGCCGGCATGCTGGCGGGGCTGCTGGTGTGCATCTACTACATCGTCTCGACGTATCCCTTCCTCACGCAGATGACGGGCTTCGCGGGGCCGCGATGGTTCGGCATCGAGCCGATCAGTTCGGGCGTGTTCGGTGTGCCCGCAGGCTTTCTGGTGGCGATCGGCGTGAGCCTCGTCGACCGCAAACCGGATGCTTATACGAGGGCGCTGGTGGACTACATCCGGCATCCGTAGACGCCTTTGCGCAAGGGGTGTAGCGGAGCGCGCGAAGTTTGCTATAATTCGGCTCCCCGCCGGAGAGATGGATGAGCGGTTTAAGTCGCACGCCTGGAAAGCGTGTATAGGTTAATAACCTATCCGGGGTTCGAATCCCCGTCTCTCCGCCACCCGCCCTATAAGGCTTTGCAGCCGATCAAGCATTTCCGCTGTGCCATAGAGTCGGGGCTGTGCCATAGATTTTTCAACGAAGCGGCTTCACACGCTCCGGTTTCCGTCGATAAATCCTTTCTGTCACCTTTCCGTCCGCGTGGGCGAGAAGTGCTTGCGCGTGTTCGAGCGTCTCGGCATCGCTGGCGCATTTCGCGCGGAGGTCGTGCTCGCTGAAGTGCTCTTTGACCTTCGTTTCTTCGAGCACGCGCACCATGAAGTTGCGCCACATCGTGTCCCATCCGCCGGCGCGTCCGTCGTCGTTGAAGTAGCAGTCGCCGCGTCGATTACAGAATAGCCAGGGTGCGATCAACACGGGCCGCACCGATTTCGCGAGCGTGATCGCTTCGCGCAACTCGTCCGTCCATTCATAAATCAGCCGCTTGCCGGTCGTGTTTTCGGTCTTGCCGGGCGTGACATGAATGCCATCGTCTTTCAGGTCGGACATCGTCAGTCGCAGCAGGTCGCCGCGGCGCAGACCAGTCAGCAGCTTGATCCGCATGTATGCCTGGATCGCGAGCACGCTTCCGGTCTTCCGGCGCGACTCTAGTGACAGACATTCGACGATCTCCCAATCCTCGATGTAACGCGTACGCGGCTTCTGGCCTTCGAGCCGGACCTCGCGCTTGAATGGGTGTCTGTCGAGATAACCCCACTCGACGGCCTTCGTGTATGCGTGTGAGAGAACTTCGATCTCGCGCCTCGCCGCGGTCTTTGCGGATCGTTTATCGACGTATTGATAAACGTGGCGCCGCTTGATTGAAGTCAACGGCATCGCGCCGAGCACGGCGCGCAGGCGCTTGATCGCCACGGCGTTGTGCGCCTGCGTCGTGATCTCTTTCGTCGGAACCACTTGGAGCGCATAACGGTCTAGCAGTTCGCCAATAGTCTTCGCATCGTCGAGGGTCGAGAGTCGATCAGCCCAGACTTTGTAAGCGTCCGGCAGGGTGTTGCCAAGACGGAATTGTTTTTTTCCGTCCCATGCACCTTCCAGCCCGTTTGGCACCCGGTAATAATAGGCACCGTGAATTCGTCGCCAGCGCTCCGGCAAGCCTCGGTTTTCGGGGTTTCGCTTCTTCGGCATTATGCAGCGCTCCAATTAGGCATGGGTTCCCTGCCGCCTCGGTTCCCCATTTCGGCGCCGAATAGTTGTTCGACATGCCGGCGGAGTACGATGATATGGCCATCGGGTCGGACTCGGTGCTCGATCCCCATCATGCGAAGTACTTGCGCTTGACTTCCACGCTGCCGCCGTCCGGTCAGATGGGTCAGTTCATCCCTCGTCAGGAACATCGAATCTCGCGGTCGTTTCAATTCCTCGTTGGTTACGAATCGCTCAGTCATCGCTCCTCCACGACGAAGCCACTTGGTGGCGCAGAGCGCGTTACACCTTCTGCCGGTTCGATTCGGTCGTGTCGCCGTGACGTGTCAGAATCACTCACGGAAGCATTAGCCTTCGCCTTGATTGAGCCGAGAATCTCGTTTCGTTGATGGTTGAGTAGAATGAGGCCCGGAGGACGCGCCAAAGGAAGAATTGCTGAGTCACTCAGCGCAATTAGCTCGCCAATCTTGAGCTGGTATACCGGCGCTACGAGATCGGCGCGTCCGCATTTGCGCAGCATAAGAACGGCGCGCGTCACAGCATGCTTTAGTTCATTTTGCATACGCTCAGCGTGGTCGTACCCGTCAACTACACAGTGTCCGGTTGTCGCAGTAGACTTACCCAAAAGTGCTTCAAGAAATTCCGACAGTGGGGTCGATGCGAAGTGCCGGACGACGTCCGCCGCTTCCATCTTCAGTTGGGCTTTGCGCAAATCGAAGGTATTCCACGGGCAACCGGTGCTAACGATCCAGAGTTTCGACGCAGATTTCCACACCAACCTGAACATCCGGATGGCAGAGTCGGGTTGGCCTGGACGAACCGCGTCTCCGTACCACCGCAGAAACACATCCTCGCCCGTGATCTCCTCAAGCGTGGGGTCCCCGTGTTCGGTGAAAAAAGCCCGGAGTGTATCCATTTCGCTGCGCCGGCGAGCGGTGGCTTGTCTGCTTGCCAAGGGCAATGAGCACTGTTCAATGCCGTGCAGAAGTTCGAGGGCAGTCGCCGGACAAGCGAGCGCGACGCGCGATTGCTGCTCGTGAACCCATTGCGCGCAGGCAAGCTCAAAGTTCTGGCCCAGGACAAGTTTTGAACCGTCCTTGCGCAGCAGATAATAGGTGACTACCCCGTTTCGATCGCGACGCGCGCGCATCCCTTTCGGACGATCAGTTCTCCGTGCCATCTGACTTTCTCCGTGTTGTATAGACAAGTGATATATCAGGGCGGAGGTGGCCCAATTCCTGGGACAAAATCTCCAGGCAGTCCAATGGATCCAGGTCCATGCTCAAGAGCGTCTTGAGACGAGCTTGTGCGTAGCGGTGCCGCAGGCCGTGGAACCCGTAAGAAAAACCCAGTGCCCGATTGCTGGCTGATGAAAAGGATTCCGAAGTAGCTTGTCCGCCGCCAATCTGGAAACGTACTTCCCGGTGCACCAGGCGATCGATGACGAGGGTGGGCGTGTCAAGCCGCAGAGACTGTAGTTGCACATGCAACTCAATAGGAATCAGAATGCTGCGCGCCAGCCCACCTTTGCCAGTGACCCGGTAGATGACGCCCGCAGGCATCCCGGTGAACAGGTCATTGCGCTCGACAATACGACGCGCAAACTGATGCAGGGTGGAAAACGGCCGGTTGCCGTGGGGTTTTTCTTTTCGCTAGGTCATTCGACGATCGTCATCGCGCTGTCGATTGCCGTTGCTTTCGCGGCGGTTACGCTGAAAGCACGCTTCGAAGACATGAAAGCGATCGGCAGCGTAATCAGCACCTCCGTTTCAGCAGGCTTCCTGCTGGTGCTGGCAATCGTGAACGTGATGATTCTCGTATCGGTCGTGAAGACTTTCCGTCGTGTCCAACGCGGCGAGCGCCTGGTCGAGGAAGATCTCGACATGCTGCTCAACAGGCGCGGTTTTCTGTCGCGAGTCTTTCGTCCGCTGTTCCGGCTCGTCTCGCGTAGCTGGCATATGTATCCGATCGGCTTCCTGTTCGGGCTGGGCTTCGATACCGCCACGAAAGTCGCGTTGTTCGGTATTTCAGCGGCTCAGGCCGCCGACGGGATGTCGCTCGCGACGATCCTGATTTTTCCGGCGCTTTTTACCGCTGGCATGTGCCTGATCGATACTATCGACGGCGTACTGATGCTCGGCGCCTATGGCTGGGCGTTCACGAAACCGGTTCGCAAGCTCTACTACAACATCACCATCACGTTCGTGTCGGTGGTCGTGGCGGTGTTGATCGGCGGCATCGAAGCGCTGGCACTGATCGCCGACAAGCTGGATCTGAAGGGTGGCTTCTGGGACATCGTCGGCGCCGCGTCGGACAATTTTGGCTTGCTCGGCTACGCGGTGATTGGCATTTTCGTCGTCAGCTGGTTGGCTTCTCTACTGTTCTACAAGCTCAGGCGCTACGACGATTTGCCCGTCAATCTCGGCTGATCAAGATGGTTCAGACGCATCGACGGTCCGAGGCAAGAGTGCGGACGGTCGGAGCCGTATGGTGGCGTGCGAAGCGCGGATACTGGCTGAGAACCTGTCCACGGCTTCGACAGCCAGCGATCACTCGCGCGACAATGACGATCCGGAAGAGCCTGAACGTGCCGGGCATTGGGCATTGAACGGATGCGCTTCTGACACCAGGCGATTGAGGCGCACACCCGCATCGAAGCCCGAATTACGGCACACCACGAGAACTTGGGTCTTTGCTCTGAATGTCTTGTTATGGTTGGGGTCAATCATCGTTTTGACACACCCTCGGCCAAGGGCGGCCGTTCGACAAGAGTGCATGAATCGTCGACAATCCGAGCAATCGGCCTGGTTTTTAATGCCGATAACAAGGGCGGCGCATCCAGCGGACATTCCAGGGAACGTCTGCGCACCAATAAGATCTGCTGCGATCGATCAACTTCTCATCGATGCTTCTTGCAAAGCGTCGAGCTAGTCTCCATGACATCAGCGCACGTCGCGCCAAAGTCTTTGTCCATATGCAACGACGCAAGCTGTCGGCGCACATCGGCGTTCTTGGGCGCTCATTGTCTAGACGACAAGCGGCCATTCGAGACCTGAAACGCACAGACCGAGCGACCTTACCAGCGGTATCGGCTTCGGCCTTGTGCAAAGCAACGCCGGGCGCTTATCAGCATTGCGCCATGCATAATTGGATGTCATTCTCAAGTCGCGGCGGAATTGCAGCGACCCTCTCAATTGTTAAATCCTGCAATAGCCGGAAATAGTCGCAGGCTTTCCGTGGACAAATGAAAAGCCTTGTGAGAAAGTTCCCTTGAGCACACAACTTTCTTTTTGTTACGCAATGCCTCATGCGAGGCAGCGCATCTAACACGAGTAGGTCGACCCTCGTCTTACATAGTGCTTATTTATTTGAATGAGTAGCGCTCGCGCGTGGCATACGACAATTTCGCCATTAAGCGCGGGCGAAACGAAATGATGCGGCATCAGGGGCAGGCAACCATGAGTATCCGAGTCCGAAAGAGTCCGGGCGTACGCTCGGCGATACCACAACATCAAGGCCGCCAATGGGCGGTCCGCCGCCCCATTGCTGTCGCTGTGCCGTGTCGGTTCGGGCCTTCGTAACGCGGCAATCCATCAATTGTCTCAGCGGTCACTTTGTCCGAAAGCCGGATATCCGGTTGAGGCTTGCTTTTTCCTTTATGCATGCGAGTTAATTGTGCGAGAAGTGTTCTTCGGTCGCACTGATGATTCGTTGGTTATCAAAACCATAAGCGACTTCCTGAAACACCAACGCTAAAGCAATTCGACCACACGAGACGTTTTAAGCGATATAAATAGGCATCCTAAGCAACAGGAGGCGTGCGCAAGCTCGTGCTTATGAATTTCACATTTCAATTATTCATCGGGACAACGGCATGAACAGGGCATATCGGACCATCTGGAACAGGGCGCTGGGCGTCTTCGTCGCGGCATCGGAGCTGGACAGCTCGCGCGGGAAGGGGAAGTCAGGGGCGGCTGCCTCCGTATGCGATGGGCGCAACGGTGAATGGGGCGAATCCGGTCCCATTACGCCCCGCGGTGCGAATCCACGCGTGCTGACAGTGCTGCTAGCAATTGGCGTGGGCGGATGGGGTGCGCAGGCGCAGGCGCAGGCAAGCTGCTCGGCGGCGCCCTATAACTTTTATAGCGGCAGCACGACCTGCGTGGGCTTTATGTCCTCGGCGTCGGGAGGCGGCGCCACCGCGGTCGGGTATGGCGCGAGCAGTACGGGACTCAACGCCGTGTCGTTCGGCTTCCAGGCGATTGCGTCCAACACCAACACTATTTACATGGGCGCGCGGACAGCTGCCGGTACCGGAGCGACGGCGGCGTCGGCAATTGGCATCGGTACGGACGTCACCGCGAGCGGGTCGGCGGCAATTGGTATTGGCGTCGACGCGGTTTCCAGCGGCAACCTCTCAACGGCCGTCGGTCCCCTGGCGAAAGCAACCGGAGACCACGCCACCGCACTTGGCGACTCTTCCCAGGCAGCGAGCAGCTACACGACCGCTATAGGTGAAGGTTCGCAGGCAACGGTCGGCAATGCCACTGCACTAGGCGCAGGTGCGCTGGCAACTGCCGGCAACGCCACAGCGCTTGGCGTCAGTGCAAACGCAAACGGAGGGAATGCGACCGCCGTCGGTGAGAACGCTACGGCCGGCATCGGTTCGACTGCATTAGGTGGCAGCACCAAGGCCAACGGCAATGGTGCGACCGCGGTAGGACTTTCGACCCAAGCGACCACAACCCACGCGACGGCGATTGGCTGGCAGGCCTATTCAACCGCCCTCAACGCCATTTACGTCGGCGCGCGTACGACCGGTGTGGGGGCTGCCGCAGAATCGGCTATTGCCATCGGCACCGACGTGCAATCTTCCGGTCTCTACGGTATCGGAATGGGCATTCAGGCAAATGTAACTGGAACAAGTGCCGTTGCTATTGGCCCCTTCTCAAATGCGTCCGGCAATTTTGCGCTGGCTTTCGGTAATCAGGCTATTGCGTCAGGCGTGGCCGCCATTGCGGAAGGATCGGGTGCTCAAAGTGCGGGCACGGCCGCTGTGGCGATGGGTAACGGTGCCACAGCGAGTGCTGCTCAAGCCGTTGCGATTGGCCGTTTATCCAATGCGCAAGCCGCGTCGACGGTCGCCATCGGCGACACCAACACTGTCGCCGCCGCGGCAGGCGCCGGCTCGATTGCCGGCGGCCACAGTTCCCAGGTGCTGAGCGGCACCGGCGCTGTCGCGCTCGGTCAGGCGCAGACGGTCAGCGGCAACGGCGCCGTCGCCATCGGCGATCCGAATAGCGCAACGGGCAATGGCGCGATTGCAGTAGGCGCGGACAACACGGCAACCGGCAATGGCGCGGTCGCGCAAGGCAACGGCAACACGGCGAGCGGCCAGGGCGCCGTCGCGCTAGGCAACGCGAGCAACGCAACCGGCGCGAGCGCGCTCGCGCTCGGCGACACGGCAGTGGCGAACCTCGGCGGCGCGATTGCGCTGGGCGCCGGCGCGTCGGCGACCAACGCGAACGCAGTGGCGCTCGGCTCCGGCAGCACCACCGCCGCGGCCGTCGACACAGCGACCGTCACGGTGGGCGGCGTCACGCACGCAGTGCAAGGCGCGACGCCCAGCAGCACGGTGAGCATCGGCTCGGTTGGCAATGAGCGCACGCTGACGAATCTCGCCGCGGGCCGTGTGAGCGCGACCAGCACCGACGCGGTGAACGGCAGCGAACTTTATGCGACCAACCAGGCTGTCGACAGTTTGACGAGCGGCAGCGTAGGCCCGTTCGTGTCCAATACCTCTGTCACGTCGACGCAACCGGTGTCTTCCGGTGCGAACGCGGCGGCCGGCGGCTTTGGCGCATCGGCGAGCGGGGCCGCCTCGCTCGTGGTCGGCAATCAGTCCACCGACAACGGCGTGGCGAATTCCACGGTGCTCGGCCAGGGCGCGAGCATCACGAGCGGCGTCACGGGTTCCAATGTGGCGCTGGGCCAGGGATCGACTGTGACATCGGCGGCAGTGCCCACCCCGAGCGGCATCCTCAACGGCACGAGCGTGATCTATGCGGGTGGTGCGCCCGGCGGCGTCGTCAGCGTGGGCACCTCGGCGGCGCCGCGTCAGTTGTCCAACGTCGCGGCCGGACGCGTGAATGGTTCCAGCACGGACGCTGTGAACGGCTCGCAGCTTTTCGCCGCCGATACCGCTATCAACACGATCGGCGGCCAGGTGACGAACCTCGGCAGCAGCGTCGCGTCGAGCCTCGGCGGAAGCACCACGTACAACACTACGACCGGAGCGCTCACCACCAGCCTCAGCTACGGCGGCAACACCTATACCTCGGTACAGAATCTCATTACCGCCATCACCGGCGGCGGCAGCGCGCCGGGCATCAAGTACTTCCACGCGAACTCGACGGCGACGGACAGCCAGGCGCTCGGGACCGACAGCGTCGCGATTGGCCCGAACGCGGTCGCCAACAATGCGAACGATGTCGCGCTGGGTTCCGGCTCGCAGACCGGTACCGCGACGCCCACCCCGAGCACGACGATCAACGGGACGGTGTACAGCTTTGCCGGCACCAATCCCACGAGCGTGGTGAGCGTAGGCGCGCCAGGTGCGGAGCGCCAGATCCAGAACGTGGCGGCGGGCAGCCTCAGCGGCAGCAGCACGGACGCGGTGAACGGCTCGCAGCTCTATCAGACGAACCAGGCTGTCGACAGTCTCGCGACCTCCGTCGCCGCCGACAAGACGCATTACTACAGCGTCAATGACGGCGGCACGCAAGGCGGCAACTACAACAACAACGGCGCGACCGGTCTGAACGCGCTGGCGGCGGGCGTCGCGGCCACGGCGAGCGGCGCGAGCAGCTTTGCGGGCGGCAACGGTGCTTCGGCGCTCGCGGACAACGCGGTTGCGCTCGGCGCTTTGTCGAGCGCATCGGTGGTGGGCGGCGTCGCAATTGGTTCGGGCTCCATATCAGATCGCGCGGTGCTGTCGGGCGTCGGTTCGATTGCCAACGGCACGCACGCCATTCCGTTCAACACGGCGGACCAGACGTTGCTCGGCGCGGTGTCGTTCGGGAGCGCAAGTGGCAACACGTATCGTCAGCTGACCAATGTCGCCGATGGTACGCAGGCGCACGATGCCGTCACGATCCGCCAGCTGGCCGGCGCGTTGTCTTCGTTTGCAGTGACCGGGCAGATGTACTTCCACGCGAACTCGACGGCTGCGGATTCGCTGGCGGTCGGCGCGGAGTCGGTTGCAGTCGGACCGACCACTGTGGTCAACGGCGACAACGGCGTGGGCATGGGCAACGGCGCGATCGTCGATTCGACGGCGCCGGGCGGGGTCGCCATCGGGCAGGCCGCGAACTCGGCGCAGGCAGATGCGATTGCCGTGGGCAGCGGCTCGGTCGCGAGCGGCGCGCAGTCCATCGCTCAAGGCGCGAATGCGAGCGCAGCCAACGCCGGGTCCATCGCCATCGGCTCAGGCGCGCACGGCACGGCAATCGACGCGCTTGCGTTGGGCGCCGGCGCGAGCGCGTCGTTTGCGAACAGCGTCGCACTGGGCTCGGGCTCGCAGACCGGCACAGCAACGCCGACGTCGAGCACGACGATCAACGGCACGGTCTACAGCTTCGCGGGCACCAATCCGACGAGCGTCGTGAGCGTCGGCACAGTTGGTGCCGAGCGGCAGATCCAGAACGTCGCGGCCGGCCAGCTGAACGCGACGAGCACGGACGCCGTGAACGGCTCGCAGTTGTACCAGAGCAATCAGGCGATCGACGCGCTCGCGACCACCGTCGCCGCCGACAAGACGCACTACTTCAGTGTCAACGACGGCGGCACGCAGGGTGGCAACTACAACAATGACGGCGCGACCGGCACAAACGCGCTCGCAGCGGGCGTCGGAGCCGTCGCTTCGGGCGCGGGCGGCACCGCGCTCGGCCAGGGCGCGACGGCGGGCAACGCGGGCGACGTGGCGCTCGGCAGCGGCTCGACGACCGCCGTCGCCGTGGGAACCGCGGGCGACACCATCAACGGCACGGCCTACGCGTATGCCGGGACCTCGCCGACGAGCACGGTCAGTGTCGGTAGCGTCGGTCACGAGCGCACGGTGACGAACGTGGCAGCGGGTCGCATCAGCTCGAGCAGCACGGATGCCGTGAACGGCTCGCAGCTTTACGCGACCGATGAGGCGGTGGATAACCTGGCGAGCGTCGTGACGGCCAACGCCAAGCACTACTACAGCGTCAACGACGGCGGCACGCAAGGCGGCAACTACAACAACGACGGCGCGACCGGCCTCAACGCGCTGGCGGCGGGCGTGGCGGCCACGGCGAGCGGCGCGAGCAGCTTTGCGGGCGGCAACGGTGCTTCGGCTGGTGCGGACAACGCGGTGGCGCTCGGCGCTTTGTCGAGCGCATCGGTGGTCGGCGGCGTCGCAATTGGTTCGGGCTCCATATCAGATCGCGCGGTGCTGTCGGGCGTCGGTTCGATTGCCAACGGCACGCACGCCATTCCGTTCAA
>NZ_AWZT01000049.1 GCF_000472525.1 Paraburkholderia dilworthii | reverse complement strand
GGTTGCCGGCGCTGCCTTGCTCCGCCTCGCTCTCCAGGTGATGCGTCAGCTCCGCGGCCAACATGCGCTCAGCCAGTTGCTTCTTCAGTCGCCCGGCCAGGCCCGATTCCCCGAGAACCGACTCGGCGTTCCTGTTCTGCACCTGCGCCAGCAGTTGATCGATCAGCTCATCGGGGAACAGCTTCGGCGCCTTCGGGTTCTTGCTCTTCCTGGTCACTGTTGTTTCGGTCATTGGACGTTATTTCCGTTATCGTCTCATGACCTCGACACACTAAAAATCTGACAGGCTCGGCTTTTCGGCTTTTCGGCTTTTCGGCTTTTCGGCTTTTCGTCTTCACCTCGCCGCTTCTCCGCCTCTTCGCCTCCCAACCTCCCAGCCGCTCAACCGCTCAACCGCTCAACTTTCCAGCGTTGACCACTCAACGCCTCAGCAACTCCCGCCCCTCTCGCCGCCTCGCCACTCAATGCAGGATCGGCGGGAGAGCGCCGCTGCGCGCTGTCGCCGGGTTCGTTGCCGCTTCCATCTGATCCGCGCTGGCATTTGCAGAGAGCGCTGACAAGTTCGGCTCGACGGCTGCCGAGTTTGCCGCCGCATTTTTCTTCTTCTCGGTGACGTTAGTCGAACCGGGGTGCGCTGCGTGGCCTTGCATGGTGTCGGCATTCATGATCTTGGCTTGCCCCGATTTGGTGTTGACGATTTGCGCGTGAGGCTTCTTGCCTTCCTTCGCGACCGCTGACTTCGGCCTCGCCTTGCTTTGCGCCGCGTCGGACGGTTTATTAACGCCGGTGGCCGCAACGTGCTTCACGCCACCATGCGTCCTGGACTTCTCCGTCCGACCGGCCACCGATGCCAACGCACTTCGCTGCGAAGCATGAGCCGCACGCTTCGCAGCAACCTTCACCGCTTGGGGAGCGCCCTTCACATCTCGCGCCGAGTGTCCCTTGACAGTCTGGGGCTTCAAATGCGCGCTAGCCTCAGGCGGATTCCACACTTCCGTGTAACTGCCCGCCATTGCCGCGCTCGACGCGCAGCACACCACAATCGCCGTTGCTACTGCTCGAAACAACATGTCCTGCATCTCCTGGAATCTCCGACCTTCGTGATGAGCCGGGATTATATTCCCTTGCAAAAATCCCAATTTGGACTAGCATAGGCAATAAGTACATATAAGGACTTACCCGCTCATGGCTCATGCCGCCCGCGCCACCCAGCCTGAAGCGCCGATGCATCGGCCGATTCCAGAACCCTCGTTTGCAGAAATGTCCGCAGCGGGGTTGCGCGCATTCTTCAGAATCGCACGGGACTGGGATCTAAGCGCCGACGAGCAGATCGTGCTGCTCGGTTCGCCGGGCCGCTCGACTTATTTCAAATGGAAGCAGGCGCCGGAAGCGGCGCGCCTCGGCCGCGACACGCTGGAGCGCCTGTCGCTGCTGCTAGGCATCTACAAGGCGCTGCAAATCCTGCTGCCGCAACCAGGCACAGCGGACACCTGGATCAAGCGCCCCAACAGCGCTCCGCCGTTCGGCGGCCGCCGCGCGCTGGACCGCATGCTGGCCGGCAATATCAGCGACCTCGTGGCCGTGCGCCAGTATCTCGACGCAATGAGAGGCGGCTGGGCGTGACACAACCGCATTGGCAGGACCGCTGGCGCAGCGCGCCTCTGGATTGGTCGCCCGCGTATCGTGTGATTCCCACGCGCTTTCCGGCCGTCAATCTGTTCGATCGGGTCGCGTCCCCGGAAGATTTCGATGCGCTGTATGCGCTCGAAGCAATGACCAACGACCGTCTGCGCACCGAAGTCGGCGAGCTCGATCTGGTGCCGCGCGAAGAACGCCGCTTCGGGCCGGGCTATGGACCGATCATGGCCGCGCTCACGCATCTGAATCCGCTAGGCAGCCGCTTTTCCGACGGCACTTATGGCGTGTTTTACTGCGCCCGCTCGCGCGCCACGGCCATCGCCGAAACGCGCTATCACACGGGCAAATTTCTCGAAGCCACCGCAGAGCCGCCGATGCGTCAACAAATGCGTCTCTACACGGTCGTGGCGCAAGGCGAAGTGGTCGACCTTCGCGGCGACCCGAAGCTCGATCTCGCAGTGCTCTCGCCAGACGACTATCTCGCCGGCCAATCGCTCGGACGTGCGGCGCGCGAGGCGGGCGCGCCGGGCATCGCATATCCATCGGTGCGGGACATCGAAGGCGAATGTCTCGCAGCATTCAGGACAACGCTGTTGCGCGACTGCCATCACGCGGCGTATCTGGAATACAACTGGAACGGCGCGAGCGTGGATATGGTATTTGAACTGAGCCAGGTCGGCTGACAGCGTCTCGATGCGCGCGGAATCAGGGCAGGGCCAGGGCCGCCGCGCCTTCCGCCCGCGCTTCTTCGACGGAAATGGACCAGCGCCGCAGCGCCCTCGGCTCGACGATAGTCAGTCTGCCGCCAGGGCCGAATGCGCCGGTGTCGATGAACACTTGCGAGCCCACCTGCTTGATATCGCGCATTGGCGTATGGCCGCAGTAAGTCAGTGACAAACCGCGTTGCCGTTGCGGATCGCCGTTACCCATTGCGAGATCGCGTCCCCATAGCAATTGCTGGCGCGTTTCCGCGGAGAAATTGCCCGCGTCGAGCTCGGCGTCGGTGCCGAAAAATTCGGCGTGCAGAACATTGAAGCGCTCCGGCCCGCTGCCCACCACGCGCGCAAGCGGCAGCGTGCGCAGCCGCTCGGCGTAGCGACGCAAACTCTCATCGGGCAGATTCGCCGCCCACGCGCCGCCGATGCCGTACCACCATTGCCGCCGCAACCGGCCCTCGGCGACGGCGCACAGCGCGTCTTCGTGATTGCCGAGCACGGCGAAGAACCATGGCTTGTCGAGCAGCGCCAACGCCTCTTCCGAATGCTCGCCGCGATCCACCAGATCGCCGACTGAAAACAGCCGGTCGCACGCTGGATCGAACGAGACGAGGCGCAGCAGATAGCGCAACGCATCGACACAACCGTGCAAGTCGCCGACTACGAAGTCGCGGCCGCACCGGTTGGCCGAATGGTGCTGAACAGGGGTGTCGAGTACGGAAGCCATAGGTTCATGATAATGCGCAATCCCCACTGCGTATGCGCGCTGCCTCTCGTAGCGAGGCAGATGAATGCGCAAAGTCGACATGAAACCGCGCAAAAAACAGCACATAGGCGGCAGACTTTGCCGAAAACGGGTCGATTGTGGGCGCCCTATTGCGGGCTTCGCAATCTGCCAACTGATGTTGCGTGCATACGGATGTCATCGGGCGCCAAGAAGCGCCAACAACAATCCGACCTCGGTTTGCAACCGAAAGTTGCGCGTGCACACACTGCGGCCCCGCAATCGGCTATCGATTGAAAGGCGCACGCAAAGCGGTTGTAAGCGGCTATGCGTGCGACGCGCCCGTTCGCCAGACGACGCTCCGCGCACGGGTAGAATCCGCGACACACCCGCTCCAGTGCTCCCTTCCATGTTCACAAAATACTATCCGCAAACGCTTCGCAATCGCCCGCGCATGCTGATCGCTCTCGTGATCGGCATTGCCGCTGCCGTGTTGATGTCGGAACACACGCGCCCGATGGTTCGCGTGCTGGTCGGCTGGGACACCACCGTGTGGAGTTACCTGGTGCTGATCTGGGCTCACATGGTCGCCGCCGATGAAGGCCGCGTGCGCGACTCCGCGCGCCGCGACGACGAGAATGCAGGCGTCGTGCTGTTCGTGATCTGCGTGGCGACCATCGCAAGCATTGCTGCGATCGTGCTCGAACTCGCCTCCGCCAAGGGCACGGCGGGCGCGTCGACGGTATGGCACTACGCGCTGACCGGACTGACGCTGATGGGTGCGTGGTTCATGATTCCCACCATCTTCACGCTGCACTATGCGCGGCTTTACTACGACACCGACGCGCACGAGACGCCGCTTCTGTTCCCCGACCATTCGCTCACGCCGGACTATTGGGACTTCCTGTACTTCTCGTTCACGATCGCAGTTGCTTCGCAGACGTCGGATGTGGTGCTCCGCTCACGTACCATTCGCCGCGCCGCACTTGCGCAATCGGTCCTCTCGTTTTACTTCAACGTCGCGGTGCTGGGCTTGTGCGTGAACATCGCGGCCGGCTTGCTCGGCTCGTGAACTTCGCCGCCGCGCCGAACGCGCGGCATACCGCGCACAACCTCAAGCGCCACGGTAAGCCGAGGGTTGCGCTCACCGCCGCTCGCCTCTCCGTGTGACGGGCTTCCCCCGTCCCACGCTTTGTCTCGTGTAAAACGCGGACCACCTCCGCCCGTTTTACACGCGCTCGCGGCACTGCCCCGCGCCGCGCTGACTTCCTTTGTTGCAAGCGTTCCCATGAGGGCACACCATCGTCCTTCGAGGCGAGTGCGTTAAACGCACTGGCACAGGCCTTGCTGACCTTCGCAGACGGTTCTGGCCGGCTCGCCCCGACGCCTGGCGTCTGAGCACCCGTAACTGGCCAGCGGCGTGACGATCTTTGCACTACATTGACCAGTACGCGCCCTCAGTCTACGGATCGCGCGGTCTTCGGCTCTGGAAGCCCAATGAGCGCTGTGATCGCATGCCAATTGCATCCACACCGCAGCAGGACACAATCTGGAAACGACCGATGGAACCTCCAAACGGGTACGCGCCGCGGATCTATTTTTTTCATTCACTTCTGGTTGGACCGCTCGACGCGTGGCCTGCGCAGTTCGCCCACGCGGCCGCGCTGGGCTTCGATCACGCGCTGATCGGCAGCCTCTTCGAACCGGGCCGGGCGAGCCACGGGCAGGTGGTCGGCAACCACGCCCGGCTGCATCCCGTGTTCGAAGCGGGGCAGCCTGCCCTCGACAGTATCCGCACGCTTGCAGCCGAGGCGCATCAGCATGGCCTCGTCTTGCTGGCCGATCTGGTGATCGACCGGATGGCCGCCGATGGCGCACTTTACGCGGAGCATGCGGACTGGTTCCATCCGCTGGAATCGGAAGAAGCGCGCCTCGATCCACGGCATGTGCATCGCGAAGACAACGTCGCCTATGCGAATTTCGGCGATGCCGGCACGCGTGCCGCGCTCGCCGACTGGTGGACGCAACAACTGCTCGCGCTCGCCGATGCCGGCATTGGCGGCTTCCGGTTCGATTCGCCGCACCGCGTGCCCACCCACGTTTGGCGGCAATTGGGCGATGCGGTGGGCGCCGTGCATCCCAACGTGCGCTTTCTCGCGGCGACGCCTGGCCTTGCTCGCGGCGATCTGGCGGCCCTCGAGGGCGCGGGCTTCGACAGCGTGTTTTCGTCGGCGCGCTGGTGGGACTATCGCGCGAGCTGGATGGTTGAAGAGCACGCGGTGCTCGCGCGCATCGGCGGACCAATTGCGTTTCCCGAAGCGCCTTACGGTACGCGCCTCGCCGCCGAGTTGAGCGACCCACATGATTCGAGCATCGTCGAACGCGCCTATCGTCGCGCGCTGTTCACGGCGTCCGCCATCGGCACCGGCTGGATGATGCCGATGGGCTTTGAATACGGCGTCAGCGAACCGATGTCGCAAACGCGAGGCGACGCGTCGCAATTCGCGCTCGCTTGCCAGGCGAAAAAATTTGACCTGTCGCAGCAGATCACGCAGGCCAACGGGTTTGCGCGCAACGCAAACCCGTTGCACGCAAACGGGGAATTGCGCGCGTTGAGCGGGCCGGGCGCACCGGCCGCGGTACTGCTGCGCGCGGATCGACCCGACCTGCGGGATGCCGACGAGGCGGTTCTCATCGCGATCAATCCCGAACTGGGCGCACCTGTGCGCGTCGACCCGGCGCGTTTTCTCGCCGGCGTGCCCGGCAACTTCACGCGCTTTGTTTCTCTCGATGCGCCTGGCCACGCGTCGCCTGCCACGTTGACGCCGTTCACGCTCGCACCGGGCGCCGTGCGCCTCTTCCAGGCGCAGGTCGAAAAACCCATCTGTCTCGCGCCGCCCATCGACAAGGCGAACAGCAAGCGCAGCGGCCGCAAGACCGTCGTGGAAGCGATCAACGCGCCGCGCGTGGCGATTGAAAGCGTGATGCCTTCAGTCGACAACGGCCGCTTCGCCGCCAAGCGCAGCGTCGGCGAGCGCGCTGAGATCAGCGCCGCGATTTTCGCGGAAGGTCACGACAAGATCGCTGCCGCCGTGTTGTGGCGCGCCGCCGACGAAAACACCTGGCACGAAGTGCTGATGACCCCGGCGCAGCCCGCGGGCCTCGACATCTGGAAGGCGCGCATTCCGCTCGAACGCATGGGCCGCCACGAGTTCACCGTGATTGCCTGGCGCGACGACTTCGCTTCGCTCGTCGAACATGTCGAGAAGAAGTTGAAGGCGGGCCAGACGGTCGAAACCGAACTCGATGAAGCTGCGCATCTGTTCGCGCTCGTGCTCGCCGAAGTGGAAACGACCGAAGGTGCGGTCACGGAACCGCTCAAACATATCGTCGAGCATTTCGCCAAAGCCGACGACGAGACCAAGCTCAAGCTGCTTCTCGATGCGGCGACCGCGAAGGCGATGATCGCCGCGCGGCATCGCCCGTTCCTGAGCCGCGATCCGGTGACGTACAAGATTGACGCCGAACGCACCGCCGCCCGCTTTGCAAGCTGGTACGAGATCTTCCCGCGCTCGATGAGCGACGACGAATCGCGCCACGGCACGTTCGCCGATGTCACGAAGAAGCTGCCGCGCATTCGCGACATGGGCTTCGACGTGCTGTACTTCCCGCCGATTCATCCCATCGGCGTGTCGAATCGCAAAGGCCGCAACAACACGCTGAACGCACAGCCCGGCGACGTAGGCAGCCCGTATGCAATCGGCGCCGCAGAAGGCGGCCACACAGCCGTGCATCCGCAACTCGGCACGCTCGACGATTTCAAGGCGATGCTCGCCGCCGCGCACGCGCACGGCCTCGAAATCGCGCTCGATTTCGCGATCCAGTGTTCGCCGGATCATCCGTGGCTGAAAGAGCATCCGACGTGGTTCGCGTGGCGCCCCGATGGCACGCTCCGTTATGCGGAGAATCCGCCGAAGAAGTATCAGGACATCGTCAATCCCGATTTCTATGCGCACGATGCGAAGCCCGACTTATGGCTCGCGTTGCGCGACGTGATCCTGTTCTGGATCGAAGCGGGCGTGCGCATTTTCCGCGTCGACAATCCGCACACGAAGCCCTTGCCGTTCTGGGAATGGATGATCAACGACGTGCGTTCGCGCTATCCCGACGCGATATTCCTCGCTGAAGCATTCACACGTCCGCGCATGATGAACCGGCTCGGCAAGATTGGCTTCTCGCAGTCGTATACGTATTTCACGTGGCGCGAGTCGAAGCGCGATTTCATCGAGTATCTGACCGACCTCACGCAAACCGGCGCGCGCGATTTCTACCGGCCCAACTTCTTTGTGAATACGCCGGACATCAACCCGCGTCATTTGCAATCACAGGGGCGCACCGGCTTTCTGATTCGCGCGGCGCTTGCTTCGACGCTCGCCGGTTTGTGGGGCGTGTATAGCGGCTTCGAGTTGTGCGAGGCGACCGCACTGCCGAACAGCGAAGAATATCTCGACTCGGAAAAGTATCAGTTGCGCGCGTGGGACTGGAACCGGCCCGGCAACATCACGGCGGAGATTGCCGCGCTGAACCGGATTCGCCGCGCAAATCCCGCGCTGCAAACGCACCTCGGCCTCACGTTTCTGCCCGCGCACAACGACAACATTCTGTTCTTCGAAAAGGCAACCGAAGCGCGCGACAACGTGATCGTCGTCGCCATCAATCTCGATCCGTTCAACGAACAGGGTGCGGATATCGAGTTGTCGTGGGAGACATTCCAGAAATGGAATCTGCACGACCACGGCGGACTCGAAGTGACCGATCAGATGACAAGCGCGCGCTTTGAATGGCATGGCCGCTGGCAGCATGTGCGGCTCGGACCAGGCCAGCCTTTTTCGATCTGGCGCATCGCGCCGCTCGGCGGTCTGCCCGCCGACCGCCCCGATGAAACCGACAGCGATTCGACCAGCGCCCTTCACGCAGACGCTGGCAACCCTACCCCGACGGAAGGTGCGATATGAAGCGTGACGATCCCTCACAGAGCACGTCGCAAGCGCATGCGAGCACGGCAGCCGCCAGCGCAACGAAAGCGCAAGCGCGCCGCCGCGGCAAGCCGGCGGCATTGAGCGACGATCCGCTCTGGTACAAAGACGCGATCATTTATCAGGTGCACATCAAGTCGTTCTTCGATGCGAACAACGACGGCGTAGGCGACTTCCCCGGCCTCATCGCGAAGCTCGATTACATCGCCGAACTGGGCGTCAACGCGATCTGGCTGCTGCCGTTCTATCCGTCGCCGCGTCGCGACGACGGTTACGACATCGCCGATTACCGCAACGTGCATCCTGATTACGGTCAGCTCTCCGACGTCAAGCGCTTCATTCAGGAAGCGCACGCGCGCGGCATCCGCGTGATTACCGAGCTCGTGATCAACCACACGTCGGACCAGCACCCGTGGTTTCAGCGCGCGCGCCGCGCGAAGCCCGGTTCGAATCATCGCAACTTCTATGTGTGGTCCGACACCGATCAAAAGTACCAGGAAACGCGCATTATTTTTATCGACTCCGAGCCGTCGAACTGGACGCACGATCCGGTCGCGGGCGCTTACTACTGGCACCGCTTTTACTCGCATCAACCCGATCTGAACTTCGACAATCCCGCCGTGCTTCGCGAGGTGTTGCAGATCATGCGCTTCTGGCTCGATATGGGCATCGACGGGCTGCGGCTCGATGCGGTGCCGTATCTGGTCGAGCGCGAAGGCACGAACAACGAGAACCTGCCGGAAACGCACGCAGTGCTGAAGAAGATTCGCGCGACGATCGACGCCGAGTATCCGAACCGCATGCTGCTCGCCGAAGCGAACCAGTGGCCGGAAGACGTGAAGGAATATTTCGGCGACGAAGACGAATGCCACATGGCATTCCACTTTCCGCTGATGCCGCGCATCTACATGTCGATTGCAAGCGAAGACCGCTTTCCGATCACCGACATCATGCGGCAAACGCCGGACCTCGCCGAGTCGAATCAGTGGGCGATTTTCCTGCGCAATCACGACGAGCTCACGCTCGAAATGGTCACCGATTCGGAACGCGATTACCTATGGAACACTTACGCGAGCGACCGTCGCGCGCGCCTGAACCTCGGCATTCGGCGTCGGCTCGCGCCGCTGATGGAGCGCGACCGCCGCCGCATCGAACTCATCAATTCGCTGCTGCTGTCAATGCCCGGCACGCCCGTGATCTATTACGGCGACGAACTCGGCATGGGAGACAACATTCACCTCGGCGACCGTGACGGCGTGCGCACACCGATGCAATGGTCGTCGGATCGAAACGGCGGCTTCTCGCGCGCCGATCCCGAACAACTGGTGCTGCCGCCGGTGATGGGTTCGCTCTACGGCTTCGACGCAGTCAACGTTGAAGCGCAAAGCCGCGATCCGCATTCGCTGCTCAACTGGACGCGGCGCATGCTCGCCACGCGTCGCGCGAAACAGACTTTCGGGCGCGGCACGATCCGCTTCCTCAAGCCGGAAAACCGCAAGATTCTCGCGTATCTGCGTGAGATGCCTAACGAGCCGCCGATCCTTTGCGTCGCGAACCTGTCACGCGCGCCGCAAGCGGTGGAACTCGATCTGTCGGAATTCAACGGCTCCGTGCCGATTGAAATGACCGCCGATTCAGTGTTCCCGGCCATCGGTCAATTGACTTATCTGTTGACGTTCCCGCCGTATGGCTTCCTGTGGTTCATGCTGTGTCCGGGCGGTCAACGTCCGACGTGGTCGCAGGCGCATCCCGAGCCGCTGCCGGAATTCGTCACCATCGTGATACGCGAAGGCCAGGTTGGGCCGACGCCGGAAAATGTGCGGCTGCTCGAATCCGAAGTGCTGCCTTCGTGGCTGGGCCGTCGGCGCTGGTTTGCATCGAAGGATCAGAAGATGCATGCGGTACGGCTCGCCGCATTGACCACGATTCCGAACGGCGGCTTCGCCTTCACCGAAATCGAAGCGGACGTGGGCGATCACACGGAACGCTACGTGGTGCCGATCGCTATCACGTGGGGCGGCGAAACCACCACGCCGCTGTTCCTCCAGCTCGCGTTGGCGCGTGTGCGGCGCGGCCGCAATGTCGGGCATCTGACCGACGCATTCGCGCTGCCGATTTTCGCGCATGGCGTGTTGCGCAAGCTGCGCGAACGCGCGGTCGTGCCGACTGTGCAGAAGAGCGAGATCAGATTCATCCCGACCGAGCGTTTCGCTGAACTCGAGAATCTCGGCGAACGGCCGGAGATTCGCTGGCTTGCCGCCGAGCAGAGCAACAGTTCGCTGATCATCGCGGACGCCGCGGTGCTCAAGCTCGTGCGGCGTCTCGTGAGCGGCATTCATCCGGAAGCGGAAATCAGCCGCTATCTGACGCAGCTCGGCTATGCGAACACGGCGCCGCTATTCGGCGAGGTGGTGCGCGTCGATCCCGAGGGCGTGCCGCACACGCTCGCGATCCTTCAAGGCTTTGTCGACAACCAGGGCGATGCGTGGAACTGGTCGCTCGATCATTTGCGCCGCTCGGTGGACGAACTCGCGATCGCCGTCGATACCGACGCGTCGTCGACGCCCGACCGCGACAACGAAGCGCTTCTGCTGGAAGGCTACGCGTCGTTGGCCGGCGTCATCGGCAGACGCCTCGGCGAGTTGCACGTCGCGCTCGCTTCGCCGACCGACGACCCCGCGTTCGCACCCGAAACGGCGAGCGCCGACCAGGTTAAGGCGTGGGTCGACGGCACCCAGTCGATGCTCGCAGGCGCGCTCGATCTGCTCGCGCCGCGCATCGAACAGATGCTCGATGCGGAGACAAAAGCGCTCGCGCAGAGCTTGATCGACCGGCGCGCCGCGCTCGTCGAGGCGGTCCACAAGCTGATTTCGCCCGATGCGCAGGCGCTGCGCATTCGCGTTCATGGCGACTTCCACCTCGGCCAGGTGCTGGTCGCGCAGGGCGACGTCTATCTGATCGACTTCGAAGGCGAGCCCGCGCGTTCGCTCGAAGAGCGTCGTCAGAAATCGAGCCCGCTGCGCGACGTAGCCGGCCTGATGCGTTCATTGTCATATGCGAGCGCAGCGGCGCAGTCCACCACGGAAGCCGCGCCGCAGCAGACCGCGGATCGCAAGCGCGCGTTGTTCGACCGTTTCCGAGCGCAAGCGACCGAAACGTTCCTGAAGGAATACCGCGCGGCCACCGCCGAGTCGCCGACGCCGCTCGTCGCGCCCGAGGCGGAACAGGCGCTGCTCGATCTGTTCCTGATCGAGAAGGCCGCGTATGAAATCCGCTATGAAGCGGCCAACCGTCCGACGTGGCTCAGCTTGCCGGTGCGAGGGCTCGCCGCGCTCGCGAGCCGTTTGCTTGGCGACACCGGCGCACCGCACGATTCGTCAACCCAGGCGCCAGACGCCGCCACACCGCCTCATCCGGCCGAGGGCGACTATGAGTGAACACGATCCGGCCGCAGGCCTCCAGCCGCTCGACATCGACGCGCTCGTCGAAGCGCGCCATCCTGATCCGTTCTCGCAGCTCGGGCTGCATCACGCGGACGGCGCTCCGGTGGTGCGCGCGCTGTTGCCCAATGCCGCGCGCGTCAATGTGATTTCGCGCGCCGACGGCTCCTTGCTCGGCGAACTTCAGCAGCTGCGCCCGGGCCTTTTCGCGGGCCGCGTGAGCTCGGCGGCGCCGTATCGCCTGCGCATCGACTGGCATGGCGTGGAGCAGGAAATCGAGGACACGTACTCGTTCGGCCCCGTTCTCGGCGACGAACCGCTCGGCCGTCTCGCGGCCGGCGATCCGTATGCGGTGCTCGAATGTCTCGGCTCGCGTCCGATGGAAGTGGACGGCGTGCCCGGCGTGCGCTTTGCCGTATGGGCGCCGAATGCGCGGCGCGTGTCCGTGGTCGGCGACTTCAACGCGTGGGACGGCCGGCGTCATCCGATGCGCCTGCGTCATCAGGCGGGCGTGTGGGAGTTGTTCGTACCGCGAGTCGGGCCGGGCACGCGCTACAAGTACGAGTTGCTCGCGCGCGACGGCCATCCGCTGCCGTTGAAGGCCGACCCATGCGCGATGCAGACCGAGAAGCCGCCAGGCACCGCGTCGGTGGTCGCGCATGTCGACGAGATCGAGCAGTTTCCGTGGAGCGATCACGAGTGGATTCAATCGCGCGGTGAGAAGCAGACGCCGCGCTCGCCGATCTCGATCTACGAGGTGCATGCGGAGTCATGGCTGCGCATCGCCGAAGAAGGTCAGCGCGGCCTCAACTGGGAAGAACTCGCCGAGCGTCTGATTCCGTATGTGAAGACGATGGGCTTCACGCACGTCGAGTTCATGCCGGTCGCCGAACATCCGTTTGGCGGCTCATGGGGCTATCAACCGCTCGGACAATTCGCGCCGTCAGCGCGCTTCGGCAAGCCGGAGCAGTTCGCGGCCTTCGTCAACAAGGCTCACGAGGCCGGACTCGGCGTGATTCTCGACTGGGTGCCCGCGCATTTTCCGAACGACGCACACGGTCTCGTCCAGTTCGACGGCACGCCGCTCTACGAGCACGCCGACCCGCGCGAAGGCTATCACCAGGACTGGAACACGATGATCTACAACCTCGGCCGCAACGAGGTGAGTGCCTTCCTGGTTGCCTCGGGGCTCGCCTGGCTCAAGCGCTATCACGTGGACGGCTTGCGCGTGGATGCCGTTGCGTCGATGCTGTACCGCGACTATTCGCGCGCGGCCGACGAGTGGGTGCCGAACATCTATGGCGGGCGCGAGAACCTCGAATCCATTGCGTTTCTGAAGCGCCTGAATCATGAAGTCGGTTATGTGCCCGGCGCGCCTGGCGCGATCACCATCGCGGAGGAATCGACAGCGTGGCCGGGCGTGACGGCGCGCGTCGAGGACGGCGGCCTGGGCTTTCACTTCAAGTGGAACATGGGCTGGATGCACGATACGCTGCACTACATGCAGGAAAACCCGGTTTATCGTCAATACCATCATCACAACATGACGTTCGGGATGGTCTACGCATATTCCGAGCGCTTCGTGCTGCCGCTTTCGCACGATGAAGTGGTGCACGGCAAAGGCTCATTGCTCGGCAAGATGCCGGGCGATACCTGGCAGAAGTTCGCCAATCTGCGCGCGTACTTCGGCTTCATGTGGACGCATCCTGGCAAGAAGCTGCTCTTCATGGGCGGCGAATTCGGTCAGATCGCGGAGTTCAATCACGACGCGTCGCCGCACTGGCATCTGCTCGACGACGCCCATCATCACGGCGTGCAATTGCTGGTGCGCGATCTGAACCGTCTATATAGCGAAGAGCCGGCGCTGCACATGCTCGACAGCGAGCCCGGCGGCTTCGGCTGGCTGGTCGGCGACGACAGCGCCAACAGCGTATTCGCGTATCGCCGCACGGACGGCGCACGCCGTGAACTCGTCGTGGTCTGCAACATGACGCCGGTGCCCCGCGTCGGCTACCGCGTCGGCATGGCGCGCGAGGGACGCTGGTCGGAAGTGCTTAACACGGATGCGGGCGTGTACGGCGGCTCGAATATGGGCAACGGCGGCGTGATTCATACCGAGGCGATTCCGAGCCACGGCTGGCCGCATTCGGCCTCCCTCATCCTGCCGCCGCTCGCGACCATCGTGCTGCGCGCCGATTGAGCAGGCGAGCGGGGACTGACAGCGGATCGCGCGCCGCCCGGCTCTGCGCAAGGCGAACGCGCGGCCCGCGCGATGAAAGGGCCGCGCGCTCGTTGCATGAAGATCCGCGATAGCGTTTCATCAAAACAGAACAAGGAAGGGGAACCATGTCGCATGCAATGCCCGACCGGCTTCTGCCCGGCTCGCCGTATCCGCTCGGCGCCAGTTGGGACGGTCTTGGCGTCAACTTTGCGGTGTTCTCGGCGAACGCGCAGAAAATCGAGCTTTGCCTGTTCGATCCTACCGGCCGCAAGGAAATCAGGCGCTACTCGCTACCCGAATGCACCGACGAAGTGTGGCACGGCTATCTGCCGAACGCGCATCCGGGCACCGCCTATGGCTTTCGCGCGCATGGTCCGTATCAGCCGCAGCATGGGCATCGCTTCAATCCTCACAAGCTGCTGCTCGATCCGTACGCACGCAAACTCGTCGGGCAGTTTCGCTGGTCGGATGCGTTGTTCGGTTATCGCGTGCATTCGAATCGCGCGGATCTTTCGATCGACCGGCGCGACTCCGCGCCCGCCATGCCGAAGTGCGTCGTGATCGACGAAGCGTTCGACTGGTCGCACGACAAGCGCCCGAATGTACCGTGGGGAGAAACCGTCATCTATGAAACGCATGTGCGCGGCGCCTCGATGCTGCGCGCCGATCTGCGTCAACACGAACGCGGCACGTTCGCCGCGCTGTCGTCGCCGGAATTTATCGAGCATTTGCTGAAGCTCGGTGTGACCGCCGTCGAATTGTTGCCCGTTCACGCGTTTCTCAACGACCGCTTCCTCGTGGAGCGCGGCCTGCGCAATTACTGGGGCTATAACACCGCGGCATTCTTCGCGCCCGAGCCATCGTATCTGAGCACGCACCGGCTCGACGAAATGCGCATTGCCGTGCGCCAGTTGCACGCGGCGGGCATCGAAGTGATTCTCGACGTGGTCTACAACCACACCTGCGAAGGCAACGAAATGGGCCCGACCGTCTCATGGCGCGGCCTCGACAACGCGAGCTACTACCGCCTGATTCCCGGCGACGAACGGCACCACATCAACGACACGGGCTGCGGCAACACCGTGAATCTGCCGCATCCGCGTGTGCTGCAAATGGTGATGGATTCGCTGCGCTACTGGTCGACAGCGTTCAATATCGACGGCTTCCGTTTCGATCTCGGCGTGACGCTCGGACGTGAGCAGCATGGCTTCGACCCCGGCTCGGGCTTCTTCGACGCGTTGCGCCAGGATCCGATTCTGTCGCAACGCAAGCTGATTTCCGAGCCGTGGGACATTGGTCCGGGCGGCTATCAGCTCGGCAATCATCCGCCGGGTTTCGGGGAATGGAACGACCGTTTCCGCGATACGGTGCGGCGTTTCTGGCGCGGCGACGCGGGCCTGCGGCCGGATCTCGCCGCGCGGCTGACCGGTTCCGCCGATCTCTTCAACCGGCGTTTCAGAAAGCCGTGGGCGTCGATCAATTTCGTCTCGTCGCATGACGGTTTTACGCTTGCCGACATCACCGCGTACGAGCACAAGCACAACGAAGCGAATCGCGAAGGCAATCACGACGGCCACAATGAGAACTGCAGCAGCAACTGGGGCGTCGAAGGACCGACGGACGACCCCGCGATCCTCGAAACGCGCAAACGCGTGGCGCGCTCGATGATCGCCACGCTGCTCGTCGCTCTCGGCACGCCGATGATGCTCGCCGGTGACGAATCGTTGCGCACGCAGAACGGCAACAATAATGCGTACTGCCAGGACAACGAAATATCGTGGATCGACTGGGAGGCCGCGCAATCGCCGGACGGTCGCCAGATGACGGACTTCGTGGCGCGCGTGGTCTCATTGCGCAAACAGCATCCGCTGTTGCGCGAAACGCGTTTTCTGTTCGGCGACCGTGAAGTATTGCCGGGTCTTTTCGACATCGGCTGGTTCGACCAGAACGGCGATCCGCTTACGATCGAAGCATGGGAAGACCCGGAAGGACGTGCGTTCACATTGCGGCGCGCGGGCCCAGGTCTGAATGGCGAAACGGAAGTATTGTTGATGATGCTCAACGCGAGTGCAGAAACGCTGCGCTTTGCGCCCCCTGCGCCACACCTGGAATGGCACGTGCTGTTAGACACTGCGAATACGGAAAGCGCACCGCACCGGCTCGCCGCGTCGGACATCGAAGTGGCCGAGCACGCCCTCGTGATACTCGCCGCGCAACCGGTCGGCGAGGCCGACTGGCAAGCGGGCTGGAAAGCCGGCGCGCAGCATGGCCCCCGGCTGTTGACCGCGCTGCCGCCCGATCCCGGCGAGCATCCGCCCGCGAGCGACGCGTCGCCGACCATGTAGATCGCGGCAGCGACGCCCGAACGGCGTGTGGGCAATCCGACAGCAAAACCGAATGGTGAAGAGTCATGTCAGAAAATCCAATCGATCCTCACGCGCATCATTACGCTCATTGCCTGCCGTTCGGCGCGCAATTGCTCGGGCCCAAGGCGACGAACCCGCGCACGCGCTTTCGTTTCTGGGCGCCTTCGTGCAAGAGCGTTCAGGTCGAAATCGAGAACGGCCCCGCGCAGGGTGCGCATGAAATGACGCCCGCGGGAAACGGCTGGTTCGAAACGAGCGTCGATAGCGGCGCGGGCACGCTGTATCGCTTCCGGCTGGATGACGGCAACGCGGTGCCCGATCCGGCGTCGCGTTTTCAGCCGCAAGACGTGCACGGGCCGAGCGAAGTGATCGACCCGCGCGCCTATCGTTGGGAACATACCGACTGGCACGGCCGGCCGTGGGAAGAAACAGTGTTGTATGAACTGCACGTCGGCGCAATGGGCGGCTACGCGGGCGTGCAAAAGCGTCTGCCGGCGCTCGCCGCGCTCGGCGTGACCGCGATCGAACTGATGCCGTTGAACGATTTTCCCGGCAAGCACAATTGGGGCTATGACGGCGTGCTGCCGTATGCGCCCGATTCCGCGTATGGCCGCCCCGAAGAACTGAAAGCGCTGATCGACGCGGCGCACGGTCTCGGGCTGATGGTGTTTCTCGACGTGGTCTATAACCACTTCGGGCCGGACGGCAACTATCTGCACGAATACGCGCGCTCGTTTTTCCGCGAAGGCACGCATACGCCGTGGGGTCCGGCAATCGATTTCGAGCGCAGCGAAGTCAGCGACTTCTTCATGGATAACGCCGTCTACTGGATCAACGAATATCGCATTGACGGCCTGCGTTTCGACGCGGTGCACGCCATCGACAATCACGCGTGGCTGCGCGAGCTTTCGGACCATATCCGCGCGCACGTGCAGCATGGTCGCCATGTGCACCTCGTGCTCGAAAACGAGCACAACAGCGCGAGTCTGCTCGAATCGCACTTCAACGCGCAATGGAACGACGATGCGCATAACACGCTGCACGTGCTGCTCACCGGCGAGACCGAAGGCTATTACCACGCCTACGAGGATCAACCGATTCGCCGTTTGGCACGTGTGCTGTCCGAAGGCTTCGCGTATCAAGGCGATCCGTCGCCGCTTCATGACGGCGCGCCGCGCGGCGAATCGAGCGGACATTTGCCGGCCACGTCGTTCGTGATGTTCCTGCAGAACCACGATCAGATCGGTAATCGCGCATTCGGCGAGCGCCTGCGCCAACTGACCTCGGACGACGCATTGCGCGCCGCCACGGGCTTACTGCTGCTGTCGCCGCAGATTCCGCTGCTGTTCATGGACGAGGAATACGGCTCCACGCAGCCGTTCCTGTTCTTCACCGACTACACCGGCGATCTCGCCGACGCCGTGCGCGAAGGACGGCGCCGCGAGTTCGCGCGCTTCTCGTCGTTCAGCGACGAAAAGCGTCGTGCGCAGATTCCCGATCCGAACGACGTGAAGACGTTCGCCGCATCGTCGCCGCCCGAGCCGCTGACGGCGCCGGCACCCGCGCAGGACGACGAAGCGAAAGACCGGCTCGACTGGATGCATTTCTACAAATCCGCGCTGACGGTACGCGCAAAACTGATAACGCCGCGACTGAAACACGGCAAGGCGCTCGACGCAACGGTGCTCGCCTGCGAGAACGGCGCAGACGCGAATGCGCTAATCGCGCGCTGGAAACTCGGCGATGGTGAGACGCTGTCGTTGGCGCTGAACTTGTCGAAGCAAAGCGTTCAGTTCAACGACGTGCCCGCCGGCAAGGTCATTTTCGAAACGCCGCCGCGCGTGCGCGAACAGATCGACGCGAAAGTGCTGCCGCCGAATGCGTTCGTTGCATGGCTGACCGGCGACATCAACGACTACGCGATCGGTCACGATGCGCGCGTTGTCGACAAAGAGGAGCGCCGCACGTGAGTACCCGACGCCCTAACGATACGATTGCCACGCTTGCGACGCGCGCCGGTTTCGAGGTGGAGTGGGAAGACGCGCATCGCAAGGTGCATCGTGTGCCCGAGAACACGCTCGCGGTGCTGCTCGAACGGATGGGGTTGCCATGCGGCAATGCCACGCAAATCCGCCAGAGCGCCGCGGCACTGGAAGCCGAACTGTCGGGCCGCAAGCTGCCGCCGCTCATGACTGCCGAAGTCGGACGCGGCATCGCATTACCGGCCACGGCGCTGAAGTCCGGCAGCCATTACCGGATCGAGCTGGAAAGCGGTTCCATCATCGACGGACGTTTTACCGCGCCTAAAGGGGAGCAGGCCTTGCTCGCGCCCGTCGACGAAGCCGGCTATCACACGCTCGTGCTTCACGACCAGCGCATGACGCTCGCCGTGGCGCCGTCGCGCTGCTATACGGTCGCCGACGCATGGCGCACCTTGCACAACGACGATGGCGACGACGCACAGCCACCGCCGTTGTGGGGCATCGCCGCGCAGTTGTATGGTTTGCGGCGCCCAGGCGATGGCGGCATCGGCGATTATTCGGCGCTTGCGCGAATCGCCGCCGAAAGCGCGAAACGCGGCGCGCATGCGCTTGCCGTTAGCCCCACGCACGCCATGTTCAGCGCGGAGCCGAATCGTTTCAGTCCGTATTCCCCGTCTTCCCGTTTGTGGTTGAACGTTACGCATATCGATCCGGCTGCGGTGTTCGGCACGGAGGCCGCGCGCGCAGCGATAGAGTCCGCGCACGCCGCCGATGCGTGGTCGCAACTCGAAGCGTTGCCGTTGATCGACTGGCCCAATGCGGTCGTGCTGAAACTGAAGGTCCTGCGCGCGCTGTTCGAAAATTTCTGCACGCAGGAACGCGCGCACGGCGGCACGCAGGACACACCGCGCGTGCTGGAATTTCACGGCTTCTGCGAACGCGCGGGGCGTGCGCTCGAAGACCACGCGCGTTTCGAAGCGATACAGGCAGCGCAACTCGCGCAAGGCGGCAACGGTCATTGGCGCAACTGGCCCGAGGCGTTGCGTGATCCGCGCAGTCCCGAAGTCGATGCGTTCGCCGAAGCGAATCGCCATGAGGTCGACTTTCATCTGTTCCTGCAATGGCTTGCGGCCAAGGGGTTGTCGCACGCGCAGCACGCGGCGCGCGAAGCCGGCATGGCCGTCGGCCTGATCGCCGACCTGGCGGTTGGGTGCGATAGCGCCGGCAGTCACGCATGGTCCTATCGCGACGACATGCTGCAGGGCGTGTCCGTGGGCGCGCCGCCCGACCTGTTCAACCAGGCCGGTCAAAGTTGGAGCCTCACCACCTTTTCGCCGCGCGCGATGCGCACGCAGGGCTTCTCCGCTTTCATCGACATGCTGCGCGCCGCCTTCGCGCACGCGGGCGGCATTCGCATCGACCATATTCTCGGATTGCGGCGTCTGTGGCTCGTGCCCGAAGGCGAGAGCGCGCGCAACGGCGCGTATCTGCGCTATCCGCTCGAAGATCTGCTGCGGTTGATCGCGCTCGAATCGTGGCGGCATTGCGCAATCGTGATCGGCGAGGATCTCGGGACCGTGCCGCCCGGTTTCCGCGAGCGGCTCGACGACCACGGCATTGCAGGCATTCGCGTGTTGTGGTTCGAACATGACGAGGACGGCACCGGCTTCAAGCCGCCGCAGGCGTGGGACCGCAATGCGGTCGGCACCACGACCACGCACGATCTGCCGACGGTTGCAGGCTGGTGGCTCGGCAGCGACATCACGTGGCGCAACAGGATCGGGCAGACGACGGCGCGCGCCGATGGCCGCGATCCCGAAGAAGCCGCGCAGGAACAGCGCGCGAGCGACCGCGCGCAATTGTGGCGCGCGTTCCAGCAAGCCGGCGTGGCCGCGCCCGACGTCGAAGCGCCGCCGCCCGAAAGCCCGCCCGTCGATGAAGCTCTCGCATTTGTCGCGGCAACGCCCGGTCCGCTCGTTACGTTCCCGCTGGAAGACCTGCTTGGGCAGAGCGAGCAGCCGAATTTGCCGGGCTCGATCGACGAGCATCCGAACTGGCGCCGCCGCGTGAACGTGTCCGTCGACGAAATGTTTCTCGAGGACGATTTCTCCGACCGCCTGCTCGCCGTCGACCGGGCACGCAGCGCCGCGAGCGTTTCCACTCCATCAGCCAACACCTCTTCGGGGCCTGATACGCCATGACCGTCCCGCGCTCCACCCTTCGCCTCCAGTTCCACCGGGGCTTTACCTTCGACGATGCCGCAAAGCACGTCGACTATTTCGCGGCGCTCGGCATCAGCCACGTGTACGCGTCGCCCATCACCACCGCCGAGCCCGGCTCGATGCACGGCTACGACACCGTCGATTACACCCAGGTCAGCGCCGAATGCGGCGGCGAGGCGGGCTTGAAGCGCCTCGTCGAGAAACTGCACGCGCATGACATGGGGCTGATCGTCGACATGGTGCCGAACCATATGGGCGTCGGCGGTTCGAGCAACGCGTGGTGGCTCGATATCCTCGAATGGGGGCGCCATAGCGCCTATGCGCGTCACTTCGATGTCGACTGGCATTCGCCCGATCCGGCTTTGCGCGGCAAGGTGCTGCTGCCGACGCTCGGCGCGCCATATGGCGAAGAGCTCGCGTCGGGCCGCATCGCGTTGCACTTCGCGGCGGACAGCGGGCGCTTCTATGTCGGCTACGGGCCGCACGTGTTTCCCGTATGCCCGATTGATTATGCGTCGATCCTGCAAAGCGCCGACCGCGCCGATCTTAGCGCGCTCGCCGAGCGCTTTCAGGGACTGACGACGCAGCCCGCCGATCAGCCGCGCGCCGCCGAAGGCCGCGAGATGCTGCGTGAGTTCGTCGCGCAAAACGGCGAATCGGCAATCGAGTTCGCTATCCAGACGTACTCACCCGAAGACCCGCTCACGCGCGATCGCTTGCATCGGCTGCTCGAGCGTCAGCACTTCCGTCTCGCGTGGTGGCGCACCGCTGCCGATGAAGTGAACTGGAGACGCTTTTTCGATATCTCGACGCTCGCCGCCGTGCGCGCCGAACGGCCCGAAGTGTTCGAGGCCACGCATGCGCTCGTCTTTCGTCTGTATCAGGAAGGGCTGATCGACGGCCTACGGATCGATCACGTGGATGGACTCGCGGAGCCGCGCGAATACTGTCAGCGGCTGCGGCAACGTCTAACAGAGTTGCGCGACACCACGCCGTATGTGGTCGTCGAAAAGATTCTGGCGCGCGGTGAACCGCTGCGCGACGACTGGCCAGTGGACGGCACCACCGGCTACGATTTCATGAACGACGTGGGCGCGTTGCTGCACGACCCGGCAGGCGCGGCGCCGCTTGCACAGGCGTGGACCGAACTCACGGGCCGCAGTGCGAGTTTCGCGGACGAAGCACTCGTCGCGCGACGCAAGATTCTTGCGGAGAATCTGTCGGCGGAACTGGACCGCGCGGCGCGGGCGCTGCATCGCATTGCACGCGACTCGCTCGCCACGCGCGATTACACCTTCACCACATTGCGCCGCGTGCTGACTGAACTGGTCGTGCATTTTCCGGTGTACCGCATCTATCCGCAGAACGGTCTGCGCAGCGCCGCCGACAATGTGTTCTTCGAGCAGGCGCTGGCCGGCGCACGCGCGGCGCTTTCGCGCGCCGATCATGGCGTGCTCGAGCGCGTCAACGCATGGCTTGGCGGCAGCGTGGATGAAGCCCCCGCCGGGCGTCAGGCGCAGCCGCAGCAAGGGCAGAACGGCGCACCGCCGAACCACGCCGGTTCGGCCCGGCGCACCGCGCAGACGTTGTTCTCGCAGTTGACCGCGCCGGTCGCAGCGAAGGCCGTCGAGGACACCGCATGCTATCGCTATGGCCGGTTGCTGTCGCGCAACGAAGTGGGCGCGGACGCGGGCGAATTCGCGTTATCGGTCGAGCAGTTCCATGCGGGCAATGTCGAGCGCTCGCAGCGCTTTCCCCACGCCATGCTCACNACCGCCACGCACGATCACAAGCGCGGCGAGGACGTGCGCGCGCGACTCGCGGTGCTCAGCGAAATCGCACACGAATGGAGCGCGACCTTGCGCGCCTGGTCGACGCTGAACGCGCCGCAGCGCCGTTCGCTCGACGGCAAACCGGTCAGCAGCGTCGGCCAGGACACGAGCTACGACTGGGCGCCCGGCCCTGCCGCTGAAGCGATGCTGTATCAGACGCTCGTTGGTTGCTGGCCGCCGGAACTGAAGCCCGACGACGACGCGGGCGTAAAAGCATTGGCCGAGCGCGTCGCGCAATGGCAATTGAAAGCGCTGCGCGAAGCCAAGCTGCAAACCAACTGGTTCGCGCCCGACGAAGCGTATGAAGCCGGTTGCCGCGACTTTCTATTCGATATTCTGGCGCCGCAGCGGCGCGACGGCTTCCTCAAGGAGTTGGCCGCGTTCGTCGGACGGATTTCGCGCGCCGGCGCGCTCAACAGTTTGCAGCAGACTGTCTTGCGGCTCGCATCGCCTGGGATTCCCGATCTTTATCAAGGCACCGAGTTGTGGGACTTCAGTCTCGTCGATCCGGACAATCGCCGGCCCGTCGATTTCGAGCAGCGTGCAACGTGGCTCGCACAAGCGCCGCCATCGGAATTTCTATCGACGTGGCGCAATGGCCGCGTGAAGCTTGCGGTCGTGCAGCGAGTGCTCGCATTGCGTGCGCATTTGCCGGAGCTGCTGAGCCAGGGCACGTATCTTCCACTGACCGTGCGCGGCGCGCATGCATCGAATGTCGTTGCGTTCGCGCGGCGGCATGGCAATGCGTGGGCCGTCGTTGTAGCGAGCCGGCTCGCGGCCGGACTGCTCGGCGAGGAAGGCGATCTACCGATGGTCGATCCCGAGAAATGGCAAGACACGGCTGTCGAGATGCCGGCCGATCTATCCGCGCGAGCCTTGTTCGACTGGTTGAGTCCGGCTGCGCCGAAGGTCGATGAGAACGGCTTGCTGTGCTTGCGCGACGCACTCGCGGCCATGCCGATTGCAGTGCTGGTCGAAGATGGCGTGCCGCGCAGTTGATGGCAGCTTCTTTCCCGGCTTGTCCGATTGGAACGAAGGCGTTGCAGCCGTGAGGCTCTAACCGCCTTCGTCGTCGAAAACCTTTGGATACACGCGCACGAGCACGATGCGCGGGCCTTTCATCTTCTTGACCACCACGTCGAAGCGATCGAATTCGACGCGCTGCCCTTCTGCGGGCAGATCGTTGAGCGCCTGGATTACGATGCCGCCAACCGATTCGGCCTTGCCCTCGTCGATGTCGATTCCCAACGCGCGCTCCAGCGACACCACCGGCAAGCTGCCCTTGCCCATCAACGTGCCGTCGTCCATGCGCGTCCAGTCGGCGTCGCCCTGGCGGAATTCGTCATGAATCTGGCCGACCAGCGCACCAAGCAGATTGTCGAGCGTGAGAAAACCAATCGGCTTCGAGTTCTTGTGGCCGACCAGCGCAAAATGCGGCGCGCCCTTGCGAAAGCGGCGAAACAGTTCGAGCGCGGGCATTTCCGGCTTCACGTATTGAACGGGGCGCGCGTACTGCGAGAGATCGTCGAGCGTACTGCCCGCGTGGCGCGCCAGCAGCAGATCCTTTAAATGGATCATGCCGGCCACGCGCTCGCCGGATGCATCCTCGAACAGCGGATAACGGCTGAAGCGATGCCGCGCGACCACCTGCATGTTCTCCCGCAACGGCAAATCGACGCGCAAGCCAATCATTTCATAGGCCGGGCGCATTAAATCCGACACGGTCATGCGCGAAAAATCCAGCGAATGCGCGATGGTGTTCCACTCGTCCTGGCTATACGCGTCTTCCGGTGCGCCGCGTTCCGAGGCAACGTTCGTGCGGCGGCTGCGCAGAATGAGTTTGAGCTCGTCGGTTGAGTAATGCGAGTCGTGCGCATGGTCGGCGTTCAGGCCGGCGAGCTTCAGCACCGCATTCGCGCTCGTGTTGAGCACCCAGATGGCCGGATACATCGCCCAGTAAAAGCCGTATAGCGGCGTGGCGGCCCACATCGAAACTTTCTCGGCTTCGCGAATCGCCAGCGACTTCGGCGCAAGTTCCCCCACCACGATATGCAGAAACGAGATGCACGAGAACGCGAAGAACAGCGAAATGCCGTGAATCAGCTTCTCGGATTCCACGCCAGCGAGGCTGAAGAGCGGCGTGAGGAGCTCAGCAAACGCAGGCTCGCCGATCCAGCCTAGCCCAAGCGACGCAAGCGTAATGCCGAGCTGACACGCGGACAGATAAGCGTCGAGGCGGCCATGCACCTTGGCAAGCAGACGTCCGCGCATGCCGTGCCTTTCGGCGAGACTCTGCACGCGCGTCTGCCGTAACTTGACCAGGCCGAATTCAGCGGCAACAAAGAAACCGTTCAGGGCGACGAGAAGCAATGCACCGATAAGGGCGACAACCTGGATCAAAGCGGAGGGCTCCGGCAACAAAAGTTGTCAGTATAGAGGGTGAAAGCTCGCCGAAAAGTTAATCGCGGAGGGCGCGTTCCAGGAGTGGCCGCTCATCGGGCTGACGTGGCGCTCAACGGAACGCGCAGTGCGAGCGTGGCCGGGGCGCTTTCGGTCGCGTCATGTTGCTCGAAGCTGCCGCCATGCGCTTCGGCAACACGTTTGCACAGCGCGAGTACCCACGCGATGCGATTCGCTTCGCGCGGTTCGCGAGCCTGTTTTCGCGCGAATGCTTCGAGCACGTGGGGCAGTGACGGATCGCCCAGTGCGGCGCTCGCCTGATACGTGACCGTCGCATGCCAGCTGGTTGCGTCCGCACGCGATGCAAGCGTGACAGTGCCACCTTGCGCGCTGGATTCGACCGCAAACGTCGCCATCAGCCACAGCGCAGCGGCCAGACGCTCACGATCTCCATTCAGTTGCTCCGTGGCGAGCTGCGACTCGATGGCGATCTCCACGCCTCGCGTACGCGCGAGTCCGGAGCGTACCTCTTCGGCGGTTTCGTCGAGTAGCGGATGCAGCGGGAACGGCGCATAGGCGAGCGCGAGCGATTTGGTTTCGGCGCGCGTGGCGTCGACGACCGTCTCGAGCAGCTTGACCTGTTGATCCACGCCGTTACGAATGCCGGTAACCGCGCGCTGCGAATTGGGATCGTTGGCGTCGAGCTTGCGCTCGAGCACGTAAGCCCAGCTATGGATGGCGTTCAACGGACCGCGCAGATCGTGCGACACCAGCGAAAGCACGTGGTCGCGCATGAAAAGCGCGGATTCGGCGCGCAGATGCGCGGTGCGTTCGGATACGGCGAGGCCGGAAGTCACTGGTTGTGCGCCAGCGGTTCCGGTTGAAGACGTTGTCACGATCGACCTCTCTGGCAATGCATGATGATTAGGAAAGCCCCATTATAGGCATGCTGCCGGGCGCCACCAGCCTGGCCGGATGGCCGGTCAGGACGCAATCGGCGTGCCACGCCCCATTGTTCGACCGCACCGCGCCAACGCGCCTACAATGTCGGTTTTACGTTTTTGAACTGAGGAGCGACACATGTCGACTGTGACTACCGAATCCGGCTTGAAGTATGAAGACATCGTTGAAGGAACGGGCGCGGAAGCGGTTGCGGGCAAGACCGTCAGCGTGCATTACACCGGCTGGCTGACCGACGGTCAGAAGTTCGACTCGAGTAAGGACCGCAACGACCCGTTCGCGTTCGTGCTCGGCGGCGGCATGGTCATCAAGGGCTGGGACGAAGGCGTGCAAGGCATGAAGGTCGGCGGCACGCGCAAGCTGACCATTCCGCCGCAACTCGGCTACGGCGTGCGCGGCGCGGGCGGCGTGATTCCGCCGAATGCGACGCTCGTGTTCGAAGTCGAATTGCTCGGCGTTTAAACTCGTCCTTTGCTGACCGCCATTGCGCATTTCCGATGACGCACGCCGCCGTGACCGCACCTGGCGTTTCGCTGCGCCGCTTCGAAGCGGCTCAAGCGTCGGACGTACACGACTTTCACCAGGTCGTGCTCGGACTCCACGGTGCGATGATGATGGCGGTGGACGGTGTGGAGCAACAAATCGACGCGCGCTGCGCCTGGCTCATTCCCGCAGGCGCGCGGCACGATTACGCGGGTCTCGGCGAAAACCGGCAAGTGGTGCTGGATCTTCCGGCTACGACGCTCGCTGTGCCCGAGCGTCTATTCGACCGTGCGCGGGCCGTTACCGTCGATGCGCCGCTCACTGAGCTCATTCAGCGCATTGCGTCGCACGCCGCGGAGGGTGCGCCGGCGGACGACTTCGGCGCCCGTCGTTTCCATTGGGACGCGGCCGCACGCCTAGGCGCGGCACTGGTGGCGAGTGCGGCCATCAAAGGCACCGAAGCCCCGGCCGCCGGCCTCGACTTTGCGCGAATCGACCGCTGGCTGCGCGCGCATCTAGCAGAGCCGTTGCGCATCGCCGATCTCGCCGCGCATTGCGGCTTCGGCATGCGGCGCTTTCATCAACTTTTTATCGAAGCATTCGGCGAAACGCCGCATCGCTATTTGCAGCGGCTGCGGCTCGATACGTCGCTCACGCTGCTCGCCGATCCACGGCTCTCGCTGACTGACATTGCGTTGGACGTCGGCTTCGGCGATCAGAGCGCCTATACGCACGCGTTCACGCGGCGGTTTGGGCTCGCGCCCGGTCAGTGGCGCGGCTTGCGGCATTAAGCCTTGACGCAATGACGCGGTAACCGCCGGCATCGCGTCATAAAAAGGCGCGCTGACTGGCAAACTCAGCGCGCCGCGTACTCACGTTTTCCGATAACCGGAACTCAGCCTGCCAGACCGCGCTCCAGATCTGCGCGGATATCCGCTGCGTTCTCCAATCCCACGGCGAGACGAATCAAGCCTTCCGTGATGCCTGCGGCAGCGCGCGCTTCGGGCGTCACGCGGCCATGCGTAGTCGTCGCCGGATGCGTGATGGTGGTACGCGTGTCGCCGAGGTTGCCGGTGATCGAGCAGATCTTCGTGCTGTCGATCACGCGCCATGCGTTCGCACGCATCTGCTCGGGCGTGTCGCCCGTCAACTCGAACGAGACGATCGCGCCGCCGGCCTTCTGCTGGCGCATGGCCAGCGCGTGCTGCGGATGCGATTCGAGGCCCGGGTAGAACACGCGATTCACAGCCGGATGCTTATCGAGCCAGCGTGCGATTTCGAGCGCATTCGCCGATTGCTTTTCGACGCGCAGCGACAGCGTTTCCATGCCCTTGAGCAGCACCCATGCGTTGAACGCTGAGAGCGTCGGCCCGGTGCTGCGTACGAACGGAAATACCTTCTCCATGATGAACTTCTTCGTGCCGACCAGCGCGCCGCCCAGCACACGGCCCTGGCCGTCTAGGAACTTGGTGGCCGAATGCATGACGACGTCGGCACCGAGCTTCAACGGCTGCTGCAACGCCGGGCTACAGAAACAGTTGTCGACAACGAACAGCGCATTCGCGGCTTTGGCGATCTTGCTGATTGCTTCGATGTCGGCGATCTCGGTCAGCGGATTCGAAGGCGTTTCGAGGAAGAACATCTTCGTCTCCGGACGCACGGCGTCTTTCCACGCGTCCAGATTCGTCGGATCGACAAACGTGGTCGTAATACCGAATTTGCTGAAAATCTGCGAGAACATGCCGAGCGTCGAACCGAACAGCGCCTGCGAGCTGACCAGATGGTCGCCCGCTTGCAGCGTGGACATCACCACCGACATGATCGCGGCCATTCCCGAGGCAGTCGCCATGCACGCTTCGCCGCCTTCTAGCGCGGCGAGGCGGTCTTGGAACATGGAGACGGTCGGGTTGGTGAAGCGCGAGTACGTGTAATAGTCCTCGGAATTCTTGAAGCGCTCGGCGGCATCCGCGGCACTCGCGAAGACGAAGCTCGAGGTCAGGAAAATCGCTTCCGAATGCTCGTTGAAGTCGCTGCGCACTGTGCCCGAGCGGACTGCCAGCGTATCGAAGTTCAGGGAGTCGTCCATGTTCGTTGTGGTTTCCAATGTTCCGTGACTGCGTTCGGTGCGGCTTGTGTGCAACGAGACCGCGTAGGCGAACGGCAGCTACAAAAAAGCCCGCTTTTGCGCCGGCGCTTTTTGCGTCGGTACAAGCGGGCTTCATGTGCGGGGAAAAGCTGGAGCGGAGGCGGATGGTTGCGGCTTGTCCACCATTCGCTTTAGCTGTTTCGGGTTGCCCCGCGTCCGCAAGCTGAGATCAAATCGACGCAAGCTGCCATGCTAACACGCTCGCGGCGCGGCGTGCAGCGAGGCGCGCCATGCCGAGAACGCTCGGTCCGAAGTCAGCCCACCGACAACTGCAAGTGCAGTTGCGAGCGCGCCGGGCCGCCGCCGTCGATCGCTTCGCTCGCAGCGTCGCGATCCGATTGCGACGACGGTGCAAGACGCGCCGTTTCGATGCGATCAAGGTACTCGGTCGTCACGTCGCCGGTCACGTAGTTGCCGTCGAAACACGACGCCTCGAACTCCTTCAGCGCCGGGTTGATGTCGCGCACGGCTTGCTTGAGCGCATCGACGTCCTGATAGACGAGATGGTCCGCGCCGATCATGCGCGCCACTTCTTCGTCCGAGCGGCCATGAGCGACCAACTCGCCGCGCGTCGGCATGTCGATACCGTAGACGTTCGGGAACTTCACCGGCGGCGCGGCCGAAGCGAAGATCACCTTGTTCGCGCCGGCATCGCGCGCCATCTGCACGATTTCGTGAGAGGTGGTGCCGCGAACGATCGAGTCGTCGACGATCAACACGTTCTTGCCCTTGAACTCGATGCCCATTGCGTTCAGCTTCTGGCGCACCGATTTCTTGCGCACCGCCTGGCCCGGCATGATGAACGTGCGGCCGACATAACGGTTCTTGAAGAAGCCCTCGCGATACTCGACGCCCAGCTTCTTCGCCACTTGCATCGCGGCCGGACGGGACGAATCGGGAATCGGCATGACGACGTCGATCGCGACATCGGGCAATTCGCGCTTGATCTTCTCGGCGAGGTAGTCGCCCATGCGCAGGCGCACGTTGTAGACCGGCACGCCGTCGAGCACGGAATCCGGGCGCGCCAGATACACGAGCTCGAAAATGCACGGGTTCAGGCTCGGGTTCGTCGCGCATTGCTGCGAGTGCAAGTTGCCGTCGAGGTCGATGAACACCGCTTCGCCCGGCGCCACATCGCGCACGAATTCAAAGCCGATACCTTCGATCGCCACCGACTCCGACGCCAGAATCCACTCGACGCCTTCCGCCGTTTCCTGCTTGCCGAGGCAAAGCGGACGAATGCCGAACGGGTCACGGAAAGCCAACAGGCCGTAACCGGCGATCAGCGAAACGATCGCATACGAACCCCGCACCCGCCGATGCACGCCCGACACAGCCTTGAACAGCGCGGCCGGATCGAGTTGCAGGCCCGAGCTCGAAAGCTGCAATTCGTGCGCGAGCACGTTGAGCATCACTTCGGTGTCGGAATTCGTGTTGATGTGGCGGCGATCGATGCGGAACATCTCATCTTTCAGCTGCTGCCAGTTGGTCAGATTGCCGTTGTGCGCGAGGATGATGCCGAACGGCGCGTTCACGTAGAACGGCTGGGCTTCTTCTTCGCTCGACGCCGAGCCGGCGGTCGGGTAACGCACCTGGCCGATGCCGGTAGTGCCCGGCAGGCTGCGCATGTTGCGCGTGCGGAACACGTCGCGCACCATGCCGTTGGCCTTGTGCATGTGGAAATTGCTGCCGTTCGCCGTGGCGATGCCGGCGGCGTCCTGACCGCGGTGCTGCAGAAGCAGCAGGCTGTCATAGATCAGCTGGTTGACCGGAGAATGGGAAACTACGCCTACGATGCCGCACATGGCATGTCCTTCAAAGGTACGAAATTCGTCAGAGCGGCCGGTGCCTCGCGAGCGCACGATATGACGCGACGGGTTCGCGACATGATGTAGAGGCAGCCGGTTTGAGCCGGAGTTCTGCAGCGTTCCTTAGACACTCATCTGATCGTCACACGCGGACGTAGGCAGCGAGCGTTTCCGGAAGCAGCGGTTTCATTACGTGCACGCCCTCTACCGCATATGGCCGCAGCAAGGCGTTGCGCCAGAATTCCTGTTGGGGCAGTTCGGTCAAGCCTGCAAGGGCGACCAGAATCAGCACCAGAACGACCCCGCGCACGAGGCCGAACATCAAACCGAGCGAGCGGTCCACGCCGCTCAGGCCGGTAGCCTGCACGATGCGGGACAGCAGCGCGTTTAGCACGCTCGCCACCAGCACCACACCGATCGCCACCAACGCGAAGGCCAGCAGCCACTGGGTCAACGCGCCGCCCGGCCACGTGGACGGGATGTACGGCACGACATAACCGACGAAGCGGCAAGCAATGAAAAACGCCGCAATCCAGCCGATGAGCCCGAACACCTCGGACAAAAACCCGCGCCATGTGCCGCGCAAGGCCGACAAACCGATCACCGCCATTACAGCGTAGTCGAAGGCAGTGAACATCGCTCGCTTACTGTGCAGCGCCGTTGTTCGCGCCCGACCCCAAGCCGGCCTCGCGCACCTTTGCGATTGCGGCGCTTGCCGCTGCCCGGTCCGCGAATGGACCGGCGCGCAAAAGCGTGAGCGTCGTGCCGTCGGCCTGCTTCCGATGTTCGGTATATGCGGGCACGCCGGCCGCTTTCAACTTGGTCGCCCAGTTGCGCGCATTCATTTCGTTTGCAAAAGCGCCAAGCTGGACGGCAAAACGGCTGCCAGGCGGCGAGGCCGGCGTGCCGGAATTCGCGTCCGCACTAGCCGTCGTCGTGCCGGTTTCGTCGACGCGAGGCGCCGTGGCGGCCGCATTACCGCGCGCCGGCTTATTGGCCGCATTGGTAGGCGGCTTGTTTGCCGGCTTGGTGACCGAATTATCCGCAGGCGCTGGCGCCGTGGCTGGCGCGGTGTTCGCAGCCGACCTGGTGGCGGGCGTTGGGTTCGCGTTCGCCTCTGCCTGCTTCGAATCCTGTGTTGCGCTCTTCTTTGCGCCCCCTGACTGGCTTTGTGCCGCCGTGGTGCTGGGCGCAAGACCCGAAGCCGCAAGCGCTGCATCAGGCGCCGGATTATCCGGCGCTACGCCGGCCTGAGTGTCTTCGTCGCGCCGCGTAAGCTTCGGCGCGGGGCGGCTCGGAATGTCGATGGAGATGTCGTCGGTAACAGGCTTCGGGTGCGAGTCCAGCACCATAGGCAGCACAACCACCGCTGCCACGACCATTGCGATTGCACCAACCAGCCGACGCCGCGCGCGCTGCTTTTCCGGCAACGTGGGGTCGAGCAGCATTGCATCGGCATCGACGGTGCGTTCCGTGCGGCGGGTCCGCCGCTCCACGCGCTCGCTACGGGCAGCCCGGGTGGAACTGGTGTTTGCGCCGCGCCGATTGGGCGCGTCGTCTTTCTTGCCGAACGAGAAAATTCCCATGAATCGCTTGGTTCGAGCGTGGCGCCCGTTCAGTGTTGCTGCGATTTACGGTAGGCCATGACGCCTGCTACCGTATAGAAACTGCCGAAAACCACGATTCTATCATTCTCTGACGCCCGTTTTAGCGCATCTTGGTATGCGTCGGCGGGCGTGGCGTAGCGCGTCACCGTGCTGTCGGCGCTGTCGCCTACGCCCTGCTCGCGCAAGGCGGCTTCCAGTTCTTCCGCCGATGCGGCGCGCGGCGTCGGCAGATCGGTCACGCACCAGTGATCGATCTCGCCCTTCAGATGGGCCAGGACGCCGGCAATGTCCTTATCGCCCATCATGCCGAGCACACCGTAGGTGTACGGGAAAAAGCCCATATTGCCCAGGTTCTGGCTCAGCACGGCGGCCGCATGCGGATTGTGGCCGACGTCCAGCACGATTGCCGGTTTACCCGGCAGAACCTGGAAGCGTCCGGGCAATTCGACGTTTGCGAGGCCGAGCCGGATGTCCTGAGCCGAAACCGGCAGACGGTCGCGCAGTGCTTCGAGACCGGCCAGCGCGGCGGACGTATTGATCAACTGGTTCGCGCCGCGCAACGCAGGATAGGCGAGAGCCGACCGGCGCATCGTCGGGCCGACGTAGCTCCATTGCTGGCGCTCGCTGCCCGCCTGGCCTTCATAGCGGAAATCGCGGCCAAATAGCCACAGTTCGGCGCCGATCTGCTCCGCATGGTCGATCAGCGTTTGCGGGGGCACCGGGTCCGCGCAGATCGCCGGCTTGCCGGCTCGGAAAATACCGGCCTTCTCAAGCGCGATTTTGTCGCGCGTATCGCCGAGATATTCGGTGTGGTCGATGTCGATACTGGTGACGATCGCGCAATCGGTATCGAGAATATTCACGGCGTCGAGGCGGCCTCCCAAGCCGACTTCGAAAATCACCGCGTCCAGTTCACGCGACGCGAACAGGCTCATGATCGCCAGCGTCGTGAATTCGAAATAAGTCAGCGAGACGGGCTCAGCCAGGCTCACCCGTGCGGTTTCGACCTTCTCGAAATGCGACAGCAGATCGGCGTCGCTCGCCATCTGGCCGTTTATCCGCGCGCGCTCGTTAAACGACTGCAAATGCGGCGAAGTATGACAACCCACGGTAAAACCGGCCCGCAGCAGGATCGATTCGAGAATCGCGCACGTCGAGCCTTTGCCGTTCGTCCCGCCAACCGTGATGACCGGGCACGCGAACGACAGCTGCATCGCGTCGCGCACCTGACTGATACGCGCCAGACCCATGTCGATGCCGACCGGATGCGCGGATTCAAGGTGCGTGAGCCACGCGTCGAGGGTGGGGAATGTGGTCATCGGGTGAATCGCGAGAGAATCGTTGAGCGGTGTGGTAAATATGCGCAGGCCGGCCGGCGCGTCGCGCAGTATGTGAGACCGTGATTATCCCGGAAATGACAACGCGCCGCTTGATTGCTCACGCGGCGCGTTGATTTTGCTGTCCCCCGGATGCCGCTCGACGCGCTGCACGGGCAAAGCGCGCCCCGACAGTTGTGCGCAGTCGGCTCAGGCTACTGCGTCAGCCGGCTGGTGGCTCAACAGCGCCATCAATTGAGCAAGTTCTTGGCGCAGCTTGCGACGGTCCACGATCATGTCGATCGCGCCCTTCGTCAGCAGGAACTCGGCTCGCTGAAAGCCTTCCGGTAGCTTTTCACGCACGGTCTGTTCGATCACGCGCGGGCCGGCAAAGCCGATCAGCGCCTTCGGTTCTGCGATCACGACATCGCCGAGGAACGCGAAACTCGCGGACACGCCGCCCATCGTCGGATCGGTCAGCACGGAGATAAACGGTAGTTTGGCCTCGGCGAGCTTCGTCAGCATCGCAGTGGTTTTCGCCATTTGCATCAGCGAGAGCAGGCTTTCCTGCATCCGCGCGCCTCCAGAAGCGGTGAAGCAGATAAACGGCACCTTTTGCTCGAGCGCGTTTTGCGCACCACGGGCAAAGCGCTCGCCGACCACCGAGCCCATCGAGCCGCCCATGAACGAAAATTCGAAGCAGGCCACGACCACCGGCAACGTGTGAATCGCGCCGCCCATGACGACCATCGCATCGGTTTCGTCGGTATCGTCCATTGCCTCTTTCAGGCGGTCCGGGTACTTGCGGCTGTCTTTGAACTTGAGAGCGTCAACCGGAACGATTTCCTGGCCGATTTCATAGCGGCCTTCCGGATCGAGCAGGCCGTCCAACCGCTCACGCGCGCCGATACGCATGTGATGATCGCACTTCGGGCAAACGTGCAGATTGGCCTCGACGTCATTGCGGTACAGCACGGCTTCGCATGACGGACACTTGATCCACAAGCCTTCCGGAATCCCCTTGCGGCTCTTCGGGTCGGTTTGTTTGATTTTCGGCGGCAGCAGCTTATCGAGCCAGCTCATATTCAATCCTTCTGGGGTCAACGGTCGAGCAAGCGGCGGGACGAACCCGCCGCTCACACTACAGACGACAAAATTACTTGTTATCGGGCAGTCGCGACGCTATCTAGCGCCTCGCGCACCTCGGCGACGAAGCGCGTGAGCGTCGCGGCGGCGGCTTCGGGGGCCGTCTGCTCGAGCAATTGCACGATACGGCTGCCGATCACCACGGCATCGGATACTTCGGCGACGAGACGCGCCGTTTGCGCGTCACGAATGCCAAAACCGACGCCCACCGGCAGGGGCACGCGCGACTTGATCGCCGGGATTTTACTCGCGATGCTGGAAACGTCCAGATTTGCCGCTCCGGTCACGCCTTTCAAAGAGACGTAGTAGACGTAGCCGCTCGCGATTTTGCCCACTTCCGCGATACGTTCGTCGGTTGACGTGGGCGCTAGCAGGAAGATCGGGTCGATGCCCGCGGAGCGCATTTTTTCGGCGAAGTTAGCGCATTCTTCGGGCGGATAGTCGACCACCAATACGCCGTCGACGCCCGCTTCCTTCGCCGCCTTCGCGAAGGCTTCGGCGCCCATCCGTTCGATCGGGTTGGCGTAGCCCATCAGCACGACCGGCGTCGTGTCGTTGGTTTCGCGGAAGCGCTTGACGTCGGCGATTACGTGGCGCAGCGACACGCCATGAGCAAGCGCGCGCTCGGACGATTGCTGGATGACCGGGCCATCGGCCATAGGGTCCGAAAATGGCACGCCGAGTTCGATGACATCGGCACCGCCTGCGGCGAGGGCGTGCATGAATTCGACCGTGCGCGCCGGGTCCGGGTCACCGGCCGTCATGAAAGGAATCAGGCCTTTTTTGCCTTGCTCGGACAGCACGGCGAATGTGTTCTTGATACGGGACATGGAATTGGTCTCGATTGAGCTACTGCGCTGGGCGCTCGGCGCGTTGCGTCATTGCACTTCGGTTTGCCGTTGAGCTTTGGCTTTGGCGGGCCGACGCGGTGCGGGCGCGGCAGCAGCGGCGCTGACGCGTTCGCGCGCTATCGCGCAGTAACTTTCATTGATTTCATAGCCGACGAATTCGCGCTGTTGGCGGGCGCAAGCGACTGCGGTAGTGCCGCTGCCCATGAAAGGGTCGAGGACGCGGCCGCCTTTCGGACAGCTGGCCAACACCATCCGCTCAACGATTTCCAAAGGCTTCTGCGTGGGATGATCGACGCGTTCGGCGTGTTGCCGGTGCAGCCTCGATACAGACCAGACGTCCTTCGGATTATAGCCAAGCTCCAGCCACTTACTGCCCTCGAACAATTTACGCGAACGCGCCTTCTTCGTGACGGCATCGTACGGGATGCGGACTGGATCGAGATCGAAGTAATAATCCTTCGACACCGCGAAAAAGCCAATGTTGTCATGCACCGACGTAAAACGGCGCACCGTTCCGCCCATGCTCGGCACACGGCGGTCCCAGATGATTTCGTTGATCATCGTGAGCTTTGTCTTCAAAAAGCTGAAGATTTCCGGCGCGTACTGCCAGGTGCAGAAGATATACAGCGAGCCCGACGGCTTGAGCTTCGGAATGGCAAGCTCGAGCCAGCCACGCGTCCAGGCGAGAAAATCGTCGCCGCTACGCATATCGGAGTCGTTGCCATAATCCTTGCCAAGCCCGTACGGCGGGTCGCACAGGATCAAGTCGATCGACCCGTCGGGAATATTCGCTACATCGGTCAAAAAATCGCGGTTCAACAACTGGATGCCCGCGGGCACCCGCGGCAACAGCAACGCAGGCGCCTCGGGCGCCACAAGCTCGCCGGCCGGCGTTATTTCGGTGGTCGCCGGCTGTGGCTCGTCGAACTCGTCACGCATCGTTGCGGCGCTCAGAACTGGATGCCCGATCGCTCTGCGACCGTGTGCATGTCCTTGTCGCCGCGGCCCGACAGGTTCACCAGAAGGTGCTTGTCCTTGGGCAGCGTCGGCGCGAGCTTCATCGCGTAGGCCAGCGCGTGACTCGACTCCAGCGCCGGAATGATGCCCTCGATGCGGCAGCAGTCGTGGAACGCCCTGAGCGCTTCTTCGTCGGTGATGCCAACGTATTGCGCGCGGTTGATCTCTTTTAGCCACGCGTGTTCGGGGCCGACGCCCGGATAGTCCAGACCCGCCGATATTGAATGCGTCTCGATGATCTGGCCGTTCTCGTCTTGAAGCAGGTACGTGCGGTTGCCGTGCAGCACGCCCGGACTGCCGCCGATCAGCGAGGCCGCGTGACGGCCAGACTCGATACCGTCGCCCGCAGCTTCCACGCCGATAAGCTGCACCGCCGTGTCGTCGATATAGGGGTAAAAAATGCCCATTGCGTTCGAACCTCCGCCAACGCACGCGATTACAGCGTCCGGCTGGCGCCCGATCAATTCCGGCATCTGCACCTTGCATTCGTCGCCGATCACGCGCTGGAAGTCCCGCACCATCATCGGATAAGGATGCGGCCCCGCTACCGTGCCGATGATGTAGAACGTGTTTTCGACGTTCGTCACCCAGTCGCGCATGGCTTCGTTCAGCGCGTCCTTCAGCGTGCGCGAGCCTGACTCCACCGGCACGACCGTCGCGCCGAGCAGCTTCATCCGGTAGACGTTCGCGGCTTGGCGGCGCACGTCTTCAGCACCCATGTAGACCACGCATTCCATACCGAAACGCGCGGCAATAGTGGCCGTCGCGACGCCGTGCTGACCCGCGCCGGTTTCGGCAATCACGCGCGGCTTGCCCATGCGCTTAGCCAGCAGCGCCTGGCCAATCACGTTATTGATCTTGTGCGCGCCGGTGTGATTCAAGTCTTCGCGCTTGAGAAAAATCTGCGCGCCGCCGAGCATTTCACTCCACCGCTGCGCGTGGTAAATCGGCGAAGGGCGGCCGACGAAATACTTCAGCTCGCGCTCGTATTCGGCGACGAATTCTGGATCTTTCTGGAATTTCTCGTACGCGGCACGCAGCTCGTCGAGCGCGTGAACCAGCGTTTCGGCGACGAACACGCCGCCAAACTGGCCGAAATGGCCTCTTTCGTCAGGCAAGTTATACATGGTGATCACTCTTATCGGGCGCGCGGCGTCCTGCTGGAGCGCCGCGCTGCGGAATCATCCGGCATCCGCCGCGCGCACTGCGCGTACGAATGCCGCCATCCGGGCGTGATCTTTCACGCCCTTGGCGCCCGGTACTTCGATGCCGCTCGAGACATCGACCGCGTACGGGCGCACACGATGGATCGCATCACTGACGTTTTGCGCGTTCAACCCACCACTCAAAACGGCCCGACGCGCGAGCTCTGCTGGAATAAGTGACCAATCGAAAACCTTCCCGCCGCCGCCATAGCCTTCGACATGGGTGTCGAACAGAAAGCCGTTGGCAGCTGAATAGTTGAGAGCCGATTTTACCAAATCGGCCGGTTGAGTATCCGCCGCAACTCGCAGCGCGCGCAACCAAGGCAAACCCGCAACGCTGGCGAGCGATTCGCACTGATCCGCCGTCTCATCACCGTGGAATTGCAACAGCGAGAGCCCGACGTTGCTGACCACCTCGCGTACCCAATCCGACGTGGGGTTCACGAACAGGCCGACCACCGACATGAACGGCGGTACTTGCTGCACCAGTTCGACAGCTTGCGCGACGCTCACCGAGCGTGGGCTCGGTGGATAAAACACGAGACCGATGGCGTCGGCGCCGAGGTCGATTGCGTGGCTCACGTCGGCCGGTTTGGACAGGCCGCACAGCTTGATGCGCGTGCGCCGCGGAATGGCTTGCTGTGTCGCGGTAGCGCCGGCTTCCGTCGCGCGGTTACCGGTTGCGTGGTCTTCAGTCGAATTCATGTTTGTGCCTGCTCGTTCCATACGGTGCTCCACGGCACGCTGCCGGTCTGCGGCGCGGGCACCGCGAAGTGCTCAGGATAGCCCACTTGTGCGAGGTACAACCCGTCGGGCATGAAGGTCGGCGCGGCCCGTTCGCGGTCGCAGCTCGCAAGCACTTCAGCCATCCACGCGACGGGCCGACGTCCCTTGCCGATATAAACGAGGCATCCCATCAGGTTGCGCACCATGTGATGCAGAAACGCGTTTGCCCGGAAACGGAAATGGATGAAGTCGCCCTGTCGCTGAATATCGATCCCATACAGGTGCTTGATCGGCGTCTTTGACTGACATTGCGATGACCGGAACGCCGAAAAATCGTGTTCACCGATCAAATGAGCCGCGGCAGCGCGCATCGGGTCGATATCGAGCGGCGTATGCACCCAACCCGCCCGCGCCGCCAGCATCGGCGAGCGTACCGGATGCACGTACAGCAGATAGTAATAGGTGCGCTCGAACGCCGAGAACCGGGCGTGAAACGCATCGGGCATTGGCTTCGCCCACTGCACCGAAATCGTCTTCGGCAAAAACGCATTGGTGCCGCGAATCCACGAGATGTCTGCCCGTTCGAGTTCCGTGTCGAAATGCACCACCTGGCCGAGCCCATGCACGCCGGTGTCCGTGCGACCGGCGACGACGGTATGCACAGGCGTCTGCGCGAATTCGCGCAACGCCCTTTCAAGCTCGTCCTGAACCGTGTTGCCATGCGGCTGCGACTGCCATCCGCAGAACGCCGAACCGTCGTACTGGACGCCTAGAGCAACCCGCTTCACGACAACGGAGCGAGCGTCGAGAGCAACGCGCGGGCATCGTTGCGCGTGGCCGGATCGTTTGCTTCGATCACTTCGTTGATCAGCGTGCGCGCGCCGGCAAGATCGCCCAGATCGATGTACTCGGCCGCCAGGTCGAGCTTGTTTCGAGCGATGCGGGCAAGGTCGGCCGGCGTGAACGCCGGCAGCGGCTGGGCCGGGCTTGGCGGCAACTCCAGGTCGAAGTCGAGCTTGAGCGCGCCGAAGCCTGCCGTGCCCAGGCTGCCAGCGCCGAGACCTGCCACGGCGGCACGGCCGGCGGTCCCGGCAGCGATTTCATCGGCGGTGTGCGGCGCCTGTTCGGCGTCGGGCGGCGGAACCGCTTGCCGCGCTGTCGATTCCGGCGACGCAACCGGCTGAGTGCTCAGCGATTCGGGGGCATGCACGGTTTCGGCGGCCGACTCGACGCGCGGCGGCAAGGCCATATTGAGACTGCTGAACGCATCCAGCGCGTCGCGCGGGAATTCCGCCGGCGCTTGCACACGCGGATGGTCGGACACTGCCGGATGCGCGGGCGTGCCGATGTGGTCGCCGTCTGCCTGGGCAGCTGTAGCCGGAGTGGACGGGATCAGCGGCTCCATCGGCTCTGGCGGCAGCGGCTCGTCGTCCCATTGCAGACGATGCGACAGCGGTTCCGGCTCCCATGCCTCATCGAGCGGTTCGAGCAGTTCGAGCGGTTCGAGCGGCGCACGCGGCAGAGCGTCGGCGCCTAGTTCGGCGGCGGCGTCGAGGCTCGCGGCCGTCGTCGCATCGTCCAGTTTCTCGTGGCGCTGGGCCGGCGCGAGGTCCGTTTGTTCCGGCGCAGAGGGTTGCTCGGGCGCCAGGTGGTCGGCGTTCGGCGCTGAGAACGCCGCCGATGGCTCACGCGCGGCGGACTGTTGTACCGTAGCCGAGCGTTCGGCGGCTGGCCGCACCGGCTCATGCGTTGCCTGCGCCGGTGTAGTCTCGTTAAGTGCGGTGCGTTCGGTCGCAGTTTGTTCGGGCGTAGGCTGCTGAGTTGCCGTCTCTTTGGTCGGGATGTTCCGCGCCGCTGCTTGCTCGGCAGTGATTTCCCGCGTTGCGGACCGTTCTGCCATCAGCCGTTCTGCCATCAGCCGTTCAGCTTCGGCTGCCTGCTCGGCCGCAGTAAGATCCGCACCAGTCCGATCGGTCGCGGCCTCTTCCGCCGCTGCGCGTTCCGCGGCCTCACTGCCGGCCGCAATTTGTTCGGCTGAGTGTTGCGCGGCCTCCGGCTCCGTCGTTTCTCGCTGTGTCGCTTGATGCATTTCAACTTCGCGCGCAGCCGCCGCCCGAATTTCCGCCTCGCGCTCGGCCGCGATGCGCTCGGACATTTCACGAGCGGCGGCTTCGCCCTCGGCAGCCTCACGCTCAGCGGCAGCCATTGCAGCCGCATGCTGCGCGGCGGCGTCAGAGTCGGGCACATCGCGCTGCGCTACCTGGCCTCGAGCCGCAGCGGAATCTGGCGGCTCAGTTGCCTGCGGCGGCGCCGCGTCATCCGACGACGCAGCCTGTTCCGCCTCGGCCAGCCGTTCACGCTTACGCCGGCCAAGACGCAAAGCAGTCAGCAGCACGACCAGCGCCGCGCCGACAGCCGCGCCTACGGCGAGGTTCGTCTGCGAAATGCCTGGTCCGTTCGAACTGGACATTACAGCGGCCGGATGACCAGGCGCGACAGCCGCAGCAGACGCACTCGCCGCCGTTTGCGCACCGCTTGCCGACGGCGCGACTTGCACCGCGGCCGACCCGCCGATGCCATGCTTCTGCAATTCCATCAATACGCGATTCTTGAGCGCAAGTAATTGCTGCAAGCTCGATACTTGCGCGCGCGGCTGCGACGCGCCCGAGGCCGCGTCGCTCGTCGACGGCTGGACCGCTCCGGCCCACACATGTGTGCCGCTAGCCGCCTGCGAACCGGCTGCTGGCGCCGATGATACCGTGCCGCTTGACCCAACCGAGCTTGTGTCGGCTGCCGCGCTGGCCGCGCCTTGCATCGCCGGCGTCGCAGCTTGCGTAGCGGGGCTTTCTGCGCTTGCCGCACTCGCTGCTGCCGCGTTGCCCTGCGCGGCGCCGCTCACGCCCGCTACGACTGCCGCATTCGACGACGAGCCACTATCAGCCGTCGGCGCCGATGCCGCTGTAGACGCAGCCACTGCCCCGGACGCGTCAAGCGGCGGCACGGTCAGCACGGCACCCAACCGCATCCGGCTCGGATCGTGGCCCATGAAGGCGTTCGGGTTCGCGTCAAACAGAGCGCGGGCCGCGCGTGCGAGCGTGGCCCGATCGTGTGATTGGGTGACGGCAATCGCCACGTCGTTCAGCGACTGACCCGGCCGAACCGTATATTGGCCGCCAGCCGCAGAGGACGCAGGAGCGGAACCCGAAACTGATGCCGATGCCGAAGTCCCGTCAGGCGCGCTCGCGGCGTCGCCGGGCGCGGCCATAGCGCTGCTCGAACCGGCGCCCGTCAACATCAACGCCAAAGCGGCCGCGGCCGCGAGGCGGCCGGTATCTGGGCGCATAAACATGGCCCGAAGGGAAGAGAGTCGAAGATTCATCGGGACTCCTGGCGCGTCAGCGCGCGGCCCTTTTTTGCGGTTATAAAAAGACAAGATTATCGGAGCACACAAATGAAAAAAGCGCCGCGCAAGCGCGACGCTTCTTGAGTTTTCTACGCGTCGTGAGCGCGTAGTTTACTTTACTTGTCGAGCACAATGCGAAGCATGCGGCGCAGCGGTTCGGCCGCGCCCCACAACAGCTGGTCGCCGACCGTAAACGCCGACAGATATTCGCCGCCCATCGCCAGCTTGCGAACGCGTCCGACCGGCACGGTCAGCGTTCCAGTGACGACTGCCGGCGACAAATCGCGCATCGACGCTTCGCGCTCGTTCGGCACAACCTTGACCCAGTCGTTGCCGGAAGCGAGGATGCTGTTCACTTCGTCCAGCGGCACGTCCTTGTTCAGCTTGATGGTCAGCGCCTGCGAATGGCAACGCATTGCGCCGATTCGCACGCACAGGCCGTCGACCGGAATGGAACCGGGAGTGCCCGCGGCCGGCTTGCCGAGAATCTTGTTGGTTTCGGCGCCGCCCTTCCATTCTTCCTTCGACATGCCGTTGCCGAGATCCTTGTCGATCCAAGGGATCAGCGAGCCGGCGAGCGGCACGCCGAAGTTGTCTGTCGGCATGCGCTCGCTGTTCATCGCGGACAACACACGGCGGTCGATATCCAGAATCGCCGACGAAGGGTCAGCCAAATCTTCCTTGGCCGCGCCGTACAGCGTGCCCATTTGCTGAAGCAGTTCGCGCATGTTCTGCGCGCCCGCGCCCGACGCGGCCTGATACGTCATGGCCGTCATCCAGTCGACGAGGTTTTCGCGGAACAGGCCGCCCAGCGCCATCAACATCAGACTGACCGTGCAGTTGCCGCCGATGAAATTCTTCTGCCCCTTGACCAGCGCGTTCTTGATCACGTCGAGGTTGACCGGATCGAGAATGATGACCGCGTCGTCTTTCATGCGCAGCGACGAAGCCGCGTCGATCCAGTAGCCGTTCCAGCCGGCCGCCCGGAGCTTCGGGAACACTTCGTTGGTGTAGTCGCCGCCCTGGCAGGAGATGATGGCTTCGCACTTCTTCAGGTCTTCGATGCTTGTCGCATCTTTGAGCTTGGTCTCGTTCTTGGCAAACGACGGCGCGTTGCCGCCCGCGTTGCTGGTGCTGAAAAACACCGGTTCGATCAAGTCGAAATCGCCTTCCTGTTGCATACGTTGCATCAGGACGCTGCCGACCATGCCGCGCCAACCTACGAGACCTACGTTCATGACTTCATACCCTTCGAATGGAAACTTCCCCGCATCTTTGCCCGCAGTGACCGCGCGGGGAAGATGAGCGGGCACGACGGACGATCAGCGTTTCGTGATCGTTTTCGGGGTAATCGTTTTAATGGATGTCGCGGTGGTAATGGCGAGCTCAACCACACGGGCCGTTTTGCCGTGCAGTTTCGAAATCGAGGAGATTTGAGCTATCTGTGCCATCGCTACAATATACACGAAAACCGGAATCCGGCGACGTCGTTGTCCGTCGCTGCCGTCCGTATTGCGCGAATCGGCCATTTTCGAGGCCGATTCGCGTATTACAGGTCTTTTGCCGACCTGATGACTGCTTCACTAAGCCGGGCGCGCAGCCCGGTAATCAATCCGGGCGCGAGTGGCTATTACATCGCCGCGACAACGGCGTCGCCCATCGCGACCGTGCCGACCTGCTTGCAACCGGGCGTGAGAATGTCGCCGGTTCGGTAGCCCTGCTCGAGCACCTTTTTCACCGCATTTTCGATGCGATCCGCCTGCTCCGCCTTGTTCAGCGAATAACGCAGCATCATGGCAGCCGACAAAATGGTTGCCAGCGGATTCGCCACGCCCTTGCCGGCGATATCCGGCGCTGAACCGTGCGACGGCTCGTACAAGCCCTTGTTGTTCTTGTCGAGCGAGGCCGACGGCAGCATGCCGATCGAACCCGTGAGCATCGCGGCTTCGTCGGAGAGAATGTCGCCGAACATGTTGCCGGTCACAATCACGTCAAACGACTTCGGCGCCTTGACCAGTTGCATCGCCGCGTTGTCCACGTACATGTGCGACAACTCGACGTCCGCGTATTCCTTCGACACGTCGATGATCACGTCTTTCCAGAACTGCGACGTTTCGAGCACGTTGGCTTTATCCACCGAAGTGAGCTTCTTACCGCGCTTTTGCGCCGCCTGAAACGCGACGTGCGCGATGCGGCGCACTTCGGGCTCCGAATAACGCATCGTGTCGAAGCCTTCCTTCGCACCGGCGAACAGTCCGTCCGGCGCTTCGCGTACGCCGCGCGGCGCACCGAAGTAGATGTCGCCGTTCAGTTCGCGCACGATCAGGATGTCCAGACCCGAAACGATCTCTTCCTTCAGTGACGACGCACCGGTCAGTTGCGGATAGCAGATCGCCGGCCGGAAATTCGCAAACAGTTGCAGATGCTTGCGCAGACCGAGAATGGCCTGCTCGGGGCGCAGTGCGCGCTCGAGCTTGTCGTACTTCCAGTCGCCAACGGCGCCGAACAGGATCGCGTCGGCCTCCTTCGCGAGCGCGAGCGTGGAATCGGGCAGCGGATGACCCTTCGCTTCGTAGCCCGCGCCGCCAACCGGCGCTTCTTCGAGTTCGAACTTTTCGCCGAGCACGTTCAGAACTTTCACGGCCTCTTTGACGATTTCGGGACCGATGCCGTCGCCCGGCAACACTGCGATCTTCATGCGAATTCCTTAATAATATTCTTCGAGACTTTGAGCCTGCATTAGCAATGCACGCGTCAGGCATTCAAGCGCGCGAGCCTTAGCCGACGATGCGGTGAGCAAGCCACGGCTGCTTCGCAATACGCTCGGCTTCGTACTGACGAATCTTCTCCGCATGACGCAGCGTGAGGCCAATGTCGTCGAAGCCGTTCAGCAGACAGTACTTGCGGAATGCCGCGACTTCGAACGGATACTCGGTGCCGCCGTCCGCCGTGCGCACGACTTGCGCTTCGAGGTCGATGGTCAGCTGGAAGCCGTTGAACGCATACGTTTCGTTGAACAGATGGTCGACCTGCTGTTCGGTCAGCACGATCGGCAGCAGGCCGTTCTTGAAGCAGTTGTTATAGAAAATGTCGGCGAAACTCGGCGCGATGATCGCGCGAAAGCCGTATTGCTGAAGCGCCCACGGCGCGTGCTCACGCGAACTGCCGCAGCCGAAATTCTTGCGCGCGACCAGCACCGAAGCGCCTTGATAACGCGGCTGGTTCAAAACGAAATCCGGATTCAGCGGACGCTTCGAATTGTCCTGACCGGGCTCGCCGTGGTCGAGGTAACGCCACTCGTCGAACGCATTCGGGCCGAAACCCGTGCGCTTGATCGACTTCAGGAATTGCTTGGGAATAATCGCGTCCGTGTCGACGTTCTCGCGATCGAGCGGCGCCACGACGCCGGTGTGTACGATGAATTTATCCATGACGTTGCGCCTGTTTCAGGACCGGCGATGCGCATGGCGGCATGGAAGCCGCTTGCATCGCCGGCAAAAATCAAAAACCGGTTATTTTTCAGCGTGATTGCTGATCGAATTGCCGAGGTGCGACATGTCCTGCCCAAATCCGTGCACCGTGTTGCACCCGGCCAGACCGAGCAGCAGCCCAGCCAGAGTACCGAGTGCGAAGCGGCGCAGTAGAGCGGTGCGATTCATGTTCTTCATCATGCGATTTATCCCAGCTTGCGAATATCGACGAAATGCCCTTCGATCGCCGCGGCTGCGGCCATTGCGGGGCTCACGAGATGGGTGCGGCCACCGGCGCCCTGACGACCCTCGAAGTTACGATTCGACGTGGACGCGCAACGCTCGCCCGGATCCAGCCGGTCGGCGTTCATCGCGAGACACATCGAACAACCCGGCTCACGCCATTCGAAACCGGCGTCCGTGAACACCTTGTCCAGGCCTTCACGTTCCGCCTGCGCTTTCACCAGCCCGGAGCCGGGTACGACCATAGCCAGACGGATGTTCGGCGCCACGCGGCGGCCGAGTTTCTTCACGACGTAAGCCGCGGCGCGGATGTCTTCAATGCGCGCGTTGGTACACGACCCGATGAAGATTTTATCCGGCTTGATGGACTCGATCGGCGCATTCGGTTCGAGCGCCATGTATTTGAGTGCGCGCTCAATCGCGTCGCGCTTGACGGGGTCTTTCTCACGCTCGGGATCCGGTACGCGGCCGTCGATGGCGGTGACCATTTCCGGCGACGTGCCCCACGTGACTTGCGGCACGATTTCAGCTGCGTTGAGTTCGACGACGCGGTCGAAATGCGCGCCATCGTCCGACTTGAACTGCTTCCAGTACTCGACCGCGTGATCCCACTCCGCGCCTTCCGGCGAGAACGGACGGCCTTTCAGATAGTCGATGGTGGTGTCGTCGACCGCTACCATACCGGCTCGCGCGCCCGCTTCGATCGCCATGTTACAGACCGTCATGCGGCCTTCCATAGACAACGAGCGAATCGTCGAGCCGCCGAATTCTATTGCGTAGCCGGTGCCGCCCGCCGTGCCGATCTTGCCGATAATCGCGAGCACGATGTCTTTCGCCGTGCAGCCGCGGGGCAGCGGGCCTTCGACCTTCACCAGCATGTTCTTGCTCTTCTTCTGCAAGAGCGTTTGCGTGGCGAGCACGTGTTCCACTTCTGACGTGCCGATGCCATGCGCGAGCGCACCAAAGGCGCCGTGCGTGGACGTGTGCGAATCGCCGCAGACGATCGTCATGCCCGGCAGCGTGGCGCCCTGCTCCGGCCCGATGATGTGCACGATGCCCTGGCGCAGATCGTTCATCTTGAACTGCGTGATGCCGTAGGTGTCGCAGTTCGAATCGAGCGTGTCGACCTGCAGCTTCGAAACCGGGTCGGCGATACCGTGGCTGCGGTCCGTGGTCGGCACGTTGTGGTCCGAAACAGCCAGATTCGCGCTGATGCGCCACACCGGACGCTCAGCCAGCTTCAGACCTTCGAACGCCTGAGGGCTCGTGACTTCGTGCAGCAGGTGACGGTCGATATACAGAATCGTCGTGCCGTCTTCTTCCGTGTGGATCACGTGTGTGTTCCACAATTTGTCGTAGAGAGTCTGTGGCATGGTATGCGGTGTAGTAATGACTGCGGGGCTGACTGTGTCAGTCGATTATGCCACGCGAAGTCGTCCTTTGGGCCGCACAGTCATCGAAAAAGCGATATAAAACAGAGGGTTGGGTGGTAGTGTCGATACCTGTATTGGTGTTACCCGGCAAGCTTTGCGTTAAGGCGCAGTTGTTGCGCGAGCGTTCGACGCGCGAACCGGCGCGCTTTGGGGACTGACTTGCGCCTCTAGCGTATGCTCCGAAAAGCGTCGCGGTGGAGAAGTAGCCCGTAGTTAATGAAAACGGTAGTACTCACACTCTTGGGAGGTCAGCATGCTTTCCTTCATTGGTACGATCATCGTGGGGCTCGTCGTCGGCTTGATTGCGCGCGCAGTGAAGCCCGGCGACGACAAGATGGGGCTGATCATGACCATCATTCTCGGTATTGCCGGCTCACTGATTGCGGGCTATATCGGGCGTGCGCTCGGCTGGTATCAACCGGGCCAGCCGGCGGGCTGGATCGCGTCGGTAATTGGCGCGATCATCCTGCTGGTCATTTATGGATTGGTGCGCCGGCGGACTTGATCGCCGCCGGTGACGCACCTGCGGTGGCGATAGTGAAATGGCCCGCTCGCTCCACGGCGGGCCTCGCGGACTGGTCGGCTCGCTGACCTTGATCGTGGAACGGATGGCGGCACGCGGCGCGCGTCAAACGACAACGCCCCAACGGTAAAACCCGTTGGGGCGTTTTCTCTCAAGCCTTCAATTCCGCTTAGTCCACTGCAAACCAACCGCAACAGACCGGCCAGAATCAAAACCGATCAGCGTTGCGCGATCGGCTTCGCTTCACGTTGCGTGTCGCCGATAAACAGCTGACGCGGACGGCCAATCTTCTGTTCAGGATCGGCGATCATTTCGTTCCACTGTGCAATCCAGCCGACCGTACGAGCCATCGCAAAGATACACGTGAACATCGACGTCGGGATGCCCAGCGCGCGCTGCACGATGCCCGAGTAAAAGTCGACGTTCGGGTACAGCTTGCGCGACACGAAGTATTCGTCTTCCAGCGCGATCTTTTCCAGTGCCATCGCGAGCTTGAACAGCGGGTCGTCGTGCAGGCCCAGTTCGTTCAGCACTTCGTGACAGGTTTCGCGCATCAGCTTCGCGCGCGGATCGTAGTTCTTGTAGACACGGTGACCGAAGCCCATCAGCTTCACGCCCGAGTTCTTGTCCTTCACCTGCTTGATGAACTCAGGAATGTTGTCGACCGAGCCGATTTCTTCCAGCATGTTCAGCGCGGCTTCGTTCGCACCGCCGTGCGCCGGGCCCCACAGGCAGGCGATGCCGGCCGCGATACACGCGAACGGATTCGCGCCCGACGAACCGGCGAGACGCACGGTCGACGTCGATGCATTCTGTTCGTGATCCGCGTGCAGGATCAGAATACGGTCCAGAGCGCGCACCAGCACGTCGTTGACCTTGTAGTCTTCGCACGGGTTCGAGAACATCATGTGCATGAAGTTCGCGCTGTACGACAGGTTGTTGCGCGGGTACGCGAACGGCTGGCCGATGCTGTACTTGTACGCCATCGCGACCAGCGTCGGCAGCTTCGCGATCATGCGGATGGCCGACACTTCACGGTGACGCGGATTGTTGATGTCCAGCGAGTCGTGATAGAACGCCGACAGCGCGCCGACTGCGGCGACCAGAATCGCCATCGGGTGCGCGTCGCGACGGAAACCGCGGAAGAAGAAGTGCATTTGCTCATGCACCATCGTGTGATTCGTCACGGTCTTCACGAACTCGGCCTTCTGCTGCACGTTGGGCAATTCGCCCTTCAGCAGCAGGTAACACGTTTCCAGAAAGTCGGCGTTTTCCGCGAGGTTGTCGATCGGGTAGCCGCGGTACAGCAGTTCGCCCTTGTCGCCGTCGATGTAGGTGATCGCCGAATTGCACGCCGCCGTCGACATGAAGCCAGGGTCGTACGTGAACTTGCCGGTCTGGCCGTACAGTTTGCGGATGTCGATCACGTCCGGGCCGAGAGTGCCCTTGTAAATCGGCATTTCAACGCTCGGCGAATTATCGCTGAACGATAGCGTGGCTTTAACATCTGACGGGGTCATAGCACATCCTCAATCGAAGTATGTAAACAGGGTTTCGATAATTGCACGCCTGGAACAACGCACTCGCGGCGCTCAAGCGTTGCGCAGCAGCTCCAGGATCCGGATCACATCCGGGTCGGCAAGCTCGCCTTCCGGTTCCTTGCGCGCGAGAAGCAAGTCCATCAGGTCGTTATCGCTCAGCTCGAGCAGGCGCGTAAGTGCGCCCACATCGGCATCGCTGAGGTCATGCTCATATCGGCTGAAAAAACGTTCGAAGATCAGATCGTTTTCCAGCAGGCCTCGCCGAGCGCGCCAGCGAAGACGCGCGCGGCGGAGAGGGTCGGACTGATGCGATGTATCGGTCATGTCAGTACGTGCCGGGCCGCTCCCAAGCGTACTGACCGCCCCTTCGGGGGCAGCGGACGATAGCGAGCGCGGGGGTTATTCATCTAGACAGCGCGGCGCACCATCAATTCCTTGATCTTGCCGATCGCCTTGGTCGGGTTCAGCCCCTTCGGACAGACGTCGACGCAGTTCATGATCGTGTGGCAGCGGAACAGGCGGTACGGGTCTTCCAGGTTATCGAGCCGCTCGCCGGTCGCCTCATCGCGGCTGTCCGCGATGAACCGGTAGGCCTGCAACAAACCCGCCGGACCCACGAACTTGTCCGGATTCCACCAGAAGCTCGGGCACGACGTCGAGCAGCTCGCGCACAGAATGCACTCGTACAGCCCGTCGAGCTCGTCGCGCTCCTCCGGCGACTGCAACCGCTCCTTCTCCGGCGGCGGCGTGTCGTTGATCAGGTACGGCTTGATCGAGTGATACTGGTTGAAGAACTGCGTGAAGTCGCAGATCAGGTCGCGCACCACCGGCAGCCCCGGCANCGGACGCAGCACGATCTTCTGCGGCAGGTCGTTCAGGTTCGTCAGGCACGCCAGACCGTTCTTGCCGTTAATNTTCATCGCGTCCGAGCCGCACACGCCCTCGCGGCACGAACGGCGGAACGACAGCGTCTCGTCCACGGCCTTCAGCTTCACGAGCGCGTCGAGCAGCATGCGCTC
>NZ_AWZT01000048.1 GCF_000472525.1 Paraburkholderia dilworthii | reverse complement strand
CACTTCCCGAGCGACGAAGCCGCCAGCAAACTGCTGTATCTGGCCTTGCGCAACATTGAAAAGGATTGGAAGATGCCGCCTATCACCTGGCGGCAAGCTGTCAATCAGTTCGCCATCCTGTTCGGTGAGCGATTCACCGCCGCCATCAGCTGAGATTTTTAACCGGCCTCAGCACACGAAATTTCTGACACCTCCGAAAAGCCGAAAAGGCCCGAGGGCGAGAAACCCACTAGGTCACCAACGTTGCCGGGATTGCTCTGAAGCGCTACCGCCGTCACCCCCAACGCACCGCCAGCGTCCACCCGCCCGCTCACCTGCTCATCCGCGCGCTCACCCGCTCACCCGCTCACCAACCCGTTCGTCACCAGCCGCAGCGTTTCCTTCGAACGCTCGTCTCTGACCCGCGAGTGCAGCGTCACACGGGATTCCGGCAGTGCCGGCAATCCGAGCCGGGCGCCCACATCGATCAAACCGCGCGGCGCTACTCTGCGCGCGAGCGGCGACACCGCGAGTCCCGCCGCACACGCCGCGCCGACAGCCGCGACGCCGCCACCGACGAATACCTCCTGCCACGCCACGGACGCGTCCGTCAGCGTTCGCAGCGCAACATCGCGCACATTGCACGGCGGACTTAAGAGCGCGAGCGCCAATGGTTCGCCGACTCGCGGCAGCCACGTCGGTGCCGCGAGCCAGCCGAGCGGCTCGCTGAACAACACCTGGGCCTCTTCGCGCGGCGGCTCGTCCGCCCCATAACGGACGATCACCGCGTCAAGACGGCGCTCGTCGAATTGGGCGAGCAGCGCGGCAGACGTGCCAAGGTGCAACTCGACCACCAGCGCCGGATCGTGCGCGCTCAGCCGCGCCAGCAATTGCGGCAGGTCCGGCCCCGCAACATGCTCGCTGAGACCGAGCGAAAGCCGCCTTCGCTCCACCGATAGCGACCCCAACGCGCGTTCATGCGCGTTCAGCAGGTCGCGAGCGGCGCTGAGAAACGCTTTGCCGTCGACGGAAAGGCGCACCACGCGCGGCGTACGCTCCAGCAATTGCTTGCCCAGGTGCACCTCCAGCCGCTTTAGCTTGAGGCTAACGGCGGATTGCGTGGTGTCGAGCGCATCGGCGGCGCGCGTGAAACTGCACAGATCGGCGACCAGCACGAACGCCCGGACGGTATCCAGATCGAGGACTTTCATTTCGGTTGAATATAGATGAAATAGCGGACAATGTCTGTTTATTATGGACCAGCCGGCCTAAGCTGTGTGCACGTACTCACCAATGAAGGAGATTGTCATGCCTCTTACCCGAATCGCTTTGCGCGCCGGCAAGCCAGTCGAATATCGGAAGGCGCTCACGGACGGCGTCCAGCGCGCGCTGGTCGCCACTTTCAACGTGCCGAAGGACGACATTTTCATGTTGATCACCGAGCACGAGGCCGGCAATTTCGTGTACGACAATCAATATCTCAACGTCCAGCGAACCGACGACCTTGTGATGATCCAGATAACGCTGAACAACACGCGCACGCTGGAGCAGAAGAAGGCGCTGTACGGGCGTATGGTCGACGAGCTGCATGAGTCGCCGGGGCTGCGGCGAGAGGATGTGCTGATCAATCTCGTCGAAGTGCTGAAGGAGAACTGGTCATTCGGCAACGGCATCGCCCAATACGCGGTTTGAACTGCGCCGGTTTAACCGGTGCAGTCGGGGTATCGCGACAGCCTCTCGCCTTGCAGCCGCTGCACGGTCCGTTAGCAGCTGGGCGCCGAAGCGCCGGTCGTTATAATGATCCGCCGTCCTCGATCATTTACCGACCGCTTCTCGCCATGACATCCGAGTTCAACGATCTGCCTCGCGAACCGCTGGAAGTCGGCGGTTCCGTCTGGTTCCAGGCAGGCGCGAATACGCTCGGCGGCGCGTCGCGAATCGCGCTGCTGGCGGCGATCGGCGAGACCGGCTCCATTACCAGCGCGGCGAAAGCCGTCGGCATGAGCTACAAGGGCGCGTGGGATGCCGTCGACGCCATGAACAACCTCGCCGGCGAGCCGCTCGTCGTGCGTCTGACTGGCGGCAAGGGCGGCGGCGGCACCACGCTGACGCCGCGCGCGCTCAAGCTTATCGAGACGTTTCGCGCGGTCGAGCGCGAGCATCGGCGCTTTCTTGAGCGCGCGGGCGCGGCGATCGAAGGTTTCGCGACAGACTGGGATCTGATCGGCCGTATCGGCGTCAAGACGAGCGCGCGCAATCAGCTTTACGGCACCGTGTCGCATATCACGCGCGGCACGATCAACGACGAAGTCTCTCTGACGCTGCCCGGCGGCCACACGATCGTCGCCGTCCTCACGCATGAAAGCACCGAGGCGCTGGGTCTCGCGGTCGGCTTGGCGGCGTTCGCGCTGATCAAGGCGTCATGGGTTGTGTTGTTAGTCGAAGGCGAAAGCGGTGCGCCGCTGAAACTCTCCGCCCGCAATCAGTTGCGCGGCACCGTGCAGAGCGTGAAACCAGGCGCGGTCAACGCTGAGGTGTCGCTCGTGCTCGAAGGCGGCGCGGTTATCACCGCGGTCGTCACCAACCAGAGCGCCGAAGCGCTCGGTCTCGCGGAAGGCGCGAGCGCGGTCGCGGCGTTCAAGGCATCCAGCGTGATACTTGGCGTGAAGGATTGAAGGTGCGAGGGAGGGCGAAGGCGCTGCCCTCGATCACGTCTCGCTGCGTGCGTAGCCGCTGAACGCCTGGTTTTCGCGAACGCGGCCGTCGCTGATCTGCACGACCTGATCGCCGAAGGCGGCGACGTCGTCGGGATCGTGCGTGATCAATACCATTGGAATATCCAGCCGTGTTTGCAGCTCGGACAACTCCAGCCGCATGCGCTGACGCAATGTGCTGTCCAACGCCGAAAACGGCTCGTCCAGCAACAGCAGTTGAGGTTGCGCGACGAGCGCCCGCGCAAGCGCGACGCGCTGTTTCTGTCCGCCGGAAAGCTGCGCCGGGTAATTGCCGGCGACGCCGCGCAATTCCAGCGCGTCGAGCCAGTAATCGGTCTGCGCATGGCTGCTGCGCGCGCGCGGATTGAACCAGCCGCGTTGCAGGCCGAAGCCGATGTTTTGACGCACGTTCAGATGCGGAAACAGCGCGTAGTCCTGAAAAAGGTACGCGACCTTGCGCGCCTGCGGCTTCAGATCGACATCGAGCTTGCTGTCGAATAGCGCATTGCCGTGCAGCGTGATCTTGCCTTCGTCGGGACGCAAGAGGCCGGCGATCGCCTGCAGCGTCAGACTCTTTCCCGCGCCGGACGGCCCGAACAGCACCACGCGCTGCGTGCTGGCGGTAAAGGCGACGTCGAGCGTGAAGCGGCGCTCGGCGCTCTCGAATATCTTGTGAATGTCGACGTCGAGCGGCATATCAGCGGGAAACCAGAAGCGTGCGTTGCGGCACGAGGCGGCCCGCGAGCAGCAGGATCACGACGCACGTTACCGAGGTCACGATCACGAGGAAATTCGCGGTGGCGTCGTCGCCCGCTTGCACGGCGGAATAGACCGCAACCGAAAGCGTCTGCGTGCGGCCCGGCAAGTTGCCCGCGATCATCAGCGTGGCGCCGAATTCGCCGAGCGCCCGCGCGAACGCCAGCAGACCGCCCGCCAGAATGCCGCGTGCGGCGAGCGGCAGGCTCACGCGAAAGAAGACCGCCGTTTCGCTGACGCCGAGCGTGCGCGCGGCGCGCTCCAGTTGGGGATCGACGGCTTCGAAGGCGGCGCGCGCCGACTTCAGCACGAGCGGAAAAGCGACTACCGTCGACGCGATTACCGCGCCTTCCCAGGTGAACACGAGTTGAATGTCGAAGCGATCGAGCCAGGCGCCGATTACACCGCGTCGCCCGAGCAGCACCAGCAGGTAGTAACCGAGCACGGTAGGCGGCATGACGAGCGGCAGCGTCAGCAACGAATCGACGACGTCACGCGCGCCCGAGCGCCAGCGCGACAAGCCGAAGCCGGCGGCGACGCCGAACACGAGATTGAGCGCGGTTGCCCAGCCCGCCACCTTGAGTGACAGCATCAGCGGAATCCAGGCCTGTTGCATGATGGCGCGCGGTTCGTTGTCGAGGTTGATGAAAGCCGGATTAGCGGAATCAGCGGGCCGGTTTGAAGCCATACTTCGCGAGCACCGCCTGGCCGGCCGGCGACAACACGAAGTTGACGAAGGCCTGTGCGTCCGCCGCATGACGGCTGCCTTCCACTTGCGCGATCGGGTAGGTGATCTGCGTTTGCGTCGGCACTGTCAGCGCGACCTTGACCTTGCCCGGCAGAATCGCGGCGTCGGTGCCGAACACGAAGCCGGCGTCCACTTCGCCACGCGATACATAGTCGAGGCTTTGACGCACGTTCGCCGCGAGCACGGCCTTGGCGCTGACGCCGTTCCACACGCCGGCGGCTTGCAGCGCGCCTTGCGTGTAGCGGCCGACCGGTACTGAGGCCGGATCGCCATACGCAATCCGTTTCACTTTCGACGATGACAATTCGTTGAGACTGGACGGCGCGAAACGACTGTCCGCCGGCACAATCAGCACGAGCGAGTTGGCGGCGAAGTCCTGGCGCGTGGCCGGCACGATGACTTTTTCGGCCGCGGCCTTGTCCATCGCCTTCTGGTCCGCGGACGCGAAAACATCGGCGGGCGCGCCTTTGACGATTTGCTGCATCAGGACGTCGGAAGCGCCGAAATTGAGCAGAACCTTGGTACCGGCGTGCTGCTTTTCGAAGGCTTCGCTCACCGCCGTGAACGCGTTGGTCAGACTGGCGGCGGCAGACACTACCAGTTCATCGGCGCGCGCGTTGACGCTAAAGGCAATGGAAATGGCGCTGGAAAAAAGCAGCGCTCGTTTCAGCAGGCGGCGGGACAGTGTCATGAACGTGTGAAGGTCCGGCGCTGACCGGAGCGGTGGTTAAAACGCATATCGTAATATACACGAGGTTATAGCGCGGGCATGACGGCTATTTCGCGGCGCAAACAGGGCTGCTGGCGTGCTGGGAGAGGGGTTTAGGCGTTGAGCGAGCGCGGTGGCTTGAGTGTGTTTTGCGTCTGCGAGAGAGGCGCGACGGCCGGCCGGACGCTGCGCACGGCCTTCCATTTGGCGCGGATGAACGGCCGGTCGTGGCCGGACACTTTCAGCGCGATGTGCGTCACCCAGCGCTGAGTCGGTAAGTGAACACCGTGCATCAGCACGGCTAGCACCATCAGACTGACCGCGACTGGAAGCGCGGAAAGGCGCTCGGGTACGGCGTTCCACGCCATCCGCACGAACAGCAGCGCGGCGAGCGCGCCGACGAGGCACCCAGTAATCGCTTCCGAAGGCGAGTGCGCGCTCAGCACGACGCGCGACAAGCCCACCGCCATTCCGGCAGCCAGCCCGAGCAGAACGCCCAGCAGGCGAACGGACGGCCGCGCGCGCAGGAGCATCAGGAACAGCGCGACCGGATAGACCGCCGTCGAGAGCATTGCGTGGCCGCTTACGCCTGTGAAATCGAACTCGCGTACGCCGACGCCCCAACCGAGGAACGCCAGCTTCGTTACCGTCACCACGCCGATTGCCGCACCAAGCAGCAGCAGCCAGCCCGCCGCCATACGCCATGTGTAGCCGACAGCGAGCCACAGCGCGATGGCGAACGCCAGCGGCAGCGTCATGCCGGCGCCGCCGAGGCTCGTGATCGAGTACCACAATTGGGCTGGTAAGTCGGGCATCGGGAAAGGCGATCAGCGCCGCACAGAATCGTTGATATTTCTTTGAACGCGCGAGCAGAGCGAATCGCCGACGCGTTCGGGTAACCGCCAGTATAGACGGCGGCCGCCAGCGGCTCGCGCTGGGCGGAAAGCTTTTTGCTTCGGCACGTTAGGCGGCAAACACGGGCAGCAGGGCTTTGATGCCGGCCCCGACGGCGAGTTTCATCGTCAGAAGCTGCGCGGGATTGACGTGGCGGCCCTGCATCGCCTGAGGATTGGTGTTATTGTGCATTGCACAAGAAACGCATTGGAATCCAATCATCCTGCCCTTTTTGCGAGGTTTTGCGCCGATGGCAAAAAGTCTATCGAAGATCTGGCTCCGCGGCCTCAAGCGTCTGCTTGCGATTCAGAGCGAGCACGCCCACAAAACCGCCAGGCGCGCGCCCACGCGCCCGGTCCGGCCAGCATCCAGTAAGCCGGCGACGAAAGTTCGGCCGCTAAAGTCCGCCGCGCTGCGTGCGCCGGTCAAACGGGAGGCGCCGCAGGCGGCCGTCCGCGAATCGCGTGTGCGTCCGCGCGCGGCAGCGTGGGCGAGCGGTTCGTGGGCGCGTTCGTTCCATTCGGCGCCCGCAGCGCCCGGCCGGCTCGTCAACCATCTCCAGTACGGCCTCTACGTTCCGTCGGGCCACGCTGTCGAAACGATGCCCTTGCTCGTGATGCTGCACGGCTGCACGCAATCCATCGACGAATTCGCGCAAGGCACGCGGATGAACGTGCTGGCGGACCGCTACGGCTTTGCCGTCGTCTATCCGGAACAGTCGAAGCATGCGCATTCGCACCGCTGCTGGCATTGGTATGACTCGGGCGAAAGCGCGGGCGGCGCCGAGGCGCGGGCGGTGGTGTCGCTCGTCGATGCGCTCGTGGCGCAGCATGGTTTCGACAGCGAACGCGTGTATGTCGCTGGAATTTCCGCTGGGGCCGGGCTGACGGCGCTGCTGGCGCTGCATTTTCCCGATCGCTTTGCTGCGGTCGCGTTGCACTCGGGGCCCGCTTTGGGCGAAGCCCGCTCCGGCATCACGGCGATGGACGTCATGCGACGCGGCGCGCGGCGCGACCCTGTCGAGCTTGTCGGCGAAGTCGTCGACGTCGCGCATTATCCGGGCATGCCGGCGCTGATTATCCACGGCGACGCAGATCATGTCGTCGCGCCGGTCAATGCAGATCAGCTTGCGACGCAGTTTCTGCGTCTGAATCGGATGATCGACCCGAAAGGCGCGCGCAAAGCCGGCGAATTGCGCGAAGAACGCAAAGGCGGAGTGACGATGCGCGACTATTTTCGCAGCGGCCGGCGCGTGGTGCGTGTGTGTCATGTACAAGGACTCGCGCACGCGTGGAGCGGCGGCGACGAGGCCGTGCCGTTCCACTCCGCGAAGGGCCCCGACGCAAGTGCAATGGTGTGGGAGTTCTTCAAGCATCAGCGGCGGGCGGGCGCCGGCAGCGACGAAAGCAGCGCGGCGGAAGCCTCTGCGCACGCACGGTGACGTTTGAACAACAGGTCGAAATGAGCGGTGGCGCAATGCTAGGGTTTTCCCTATAATACGGGTTATCCCTTAGGCGACAACGCCTAAACTCATTGCCGAGGTTGACCATGTACCTGCTTACCCGCCTGTTCCTGTTTTTGACCAAGTCGCCCGAACAACTCGCTAAAGAACGTGCTGACGCATTCCTCGCCGAAGCGACCGATCTCTACGACCTCGAGTTCCGCATGCGCAAGCTGGATCGCGATGCAGGCTTTCGTCAGCCGTCGTGGATGAGCCAGCACTAAGCTGCGTGTCAGTTGAAGCATCGGCGGTAGTGAATGACGCCGGTGCAAGGCGAAGGGCCTGAACTTCGGCTCCAAGCCAGTAGTCGAGTCAAACAGCCGTCTTCCGGCTACGTCGTAAATAAATGTGAGCGTGTGCTCACTTCCCGAAGCGGGCCAGCGTCCGCGCTCTCGCTTGCGCGTGGTCCACGATCGGCGCCGGGTAATCCTTGCCCAGCACAATCTCGAATTCGGCCAGCCGTTCCGCGCCCGCCAACCACGGCGCGTGGATCCATTTGGCCGGCAGTTTGCCGAGTTGAGGCAAGTAGCGTTTGATGAACCGCCCGTCGGCATCGAACTTTTCGGATTGCGTGACCGGATTGAAGATCCGGAAATAGGGCTGCGCATCGCACCCCGTCGATGCAGCCCATTGCCAGCCGCCGTTATTCGCCGCGAAGTCGAAGTCGTTCAGTTGGTCCGCAAAATAGCGTTCGCCGAGCCGCCAGTCGACGCCCAGATCTTTCACCAGAAAACTCGCCGTCACCATGCGCAGACGGTTGTGCATGTAGCCGGTGCGGTTCAGCTGCAACATGGCCGCGTCGATCAGCGGATAGCCGGTGCGGCCCTCGCACCATGCGGCGAACGCCTCGTCTGCTTCTGGACCCTGCTCCCAGCGCAGCCGGTCATAGTCCTCCTTGAACGATGCTCCGTCCGCTAGTCTCGGGTGATGCGACAGGATCATGAAGTAAAAATCCCGCCAGATGAGTTCCGACAGCCATGTGGCCGAGCCTCGGCCGTCGGGCTGTAGCGACATCTCATGAGCGAGCCGCGCCAGCGTGCGAATCGACACCGTGCCGAAGCGCAAGTGCACCGACAAATAGCTTGGACCCCTGGCAGCAGGAAAATCGCGCCGTTCGGCGTAGCTGTCGATCCGTGTCAGGAAATCGTCGAGCAGAAGCCGGGCGCCGCTCATGCCGGTGGGTAAGTCGAGCTCCGCGAGATTGCTCGGCGCGAAGCCGAGTTGATCGAGCGTCGGTAGCTGGCGGTCGAGTTTCGCCGGGAGCCTCGCCAGGTGGTTTATGTAGGTTTCGACCGGGTACGGCTTTAGATCGAAGCTCGTCAGTTGCTTGAGCCAGGCGTTCTTGTAGGGCGTGAAAACGGTGAATGGCTTGTTCTGACCCGTCAACAGTTCTGTGCGCTCGAAAATCACCTGATCCTTGAACGTCAACCACTGGCGTCCCGTTTCGGCGAGGCGCTCGCGTACGGCGTCGTCGCGCGCGATCGCGGCGGGTTCGTAGTCGTGGTTCGCAAATACCGCATCGACCTGAAGTTCGTCCGCGAGCTTCGGTACGAGATCGGCCGGATCGCCGGACAGCACGATGAGGCCGCCGCCTTGAGCGCGCAGCGCTTCGTCCAGTTCGCGCAGCGACGCAAGAATGAACTCGACGCGGCGATCTTGCGCTTGCGTGCCCGGATGACGCGTCTGCCATCTATCGACGAGCGGTTGCAGGATCGTCGTGTCGAACACGAACACGCACCACACGCGCTCGCAACGCTTGAGCGCGTAGTACAGCGCGGCGTTATCCGTGCAGCGCAGGTCGCGGCGGAGCCAGACCAGGCCGGTGTCGAAGGTATCGTTCAGTCGTCGGACGCGTGTCATCGGCAAGTCGAACTATAGATGGCTGCGCGTTTTCCCTCGGCGTCGAGGGCGGGCGCGAAGGAGGCCGGCAGGCAAGCGCCCGCGCGTTTCCGGCGAGCCCTTAGCGACTCGCCGACGTCGCAGCTTACGCGACTTGCAGACGAACCGCGACGTTGTTGCGCGTTGCGTTCGAGTATGGGCAAACCTGGTGAGCGGCGTCGACCAGTTCTCTCGCTGCGTCGGCATCCAGACCCGGCAGCGAGATACGCAGATCGATGTCCAATGCGAAGCCGCCCTTGTCGTTCGGGCCGATGCCGACTTCAGCGGTGACCTGCGTATCGGCAGGTAGCGTCTGTTTGCGCTGACCTGCGACGAACTTCATTGCGCTGAGAAAACATGCCGAATAGCCAGCCGCAAACAATTGCTCCGGGTTCGTGCCTGCTGCGCCGTTGCCGCCTAATTCGCGCGGCGCGGCGAGCTTAACGTCCAGCGCATTGTCCGACGATACTGCACGGCCGTCGCGGCCACCGGTGCTGGTTGCACTTGCTTTGTAGAGGATGTTCATCGTGCTGCTCCTTGATCCGGGTTGTGAAGGTCTGCATGTTGCCGCTTTGCTTGCCGCGCCATCGTGGGCGCGGCGCCAGTGAACCGGCACGTGCGAAGAATAGTACACAAATCATTTGTGTACAAATGAAATTTCGCATGACGCCGATAGCGGGCGTTTTGCCGTCAGCGCTTCTAGCTATCCATGTAGTCGTTAAGCGTGGTGCGCAGGCGAGTCAGATCGTCGCGCAAACGCAGCAGGAATTCAGGCGTCTGTTGAGTCGCGCAGAAGATTTCGGCGGGCACCTCGCGTGCCTGACGCTTGAGCGCTGCACCGGCCTTGGTGAGCCGGATGAAGACGAGACGCTCGTCCTCGACTCCGCGCACCCGCTCGACCAGACCTTGCGTCTCGAGGCGCTTGAGCAACGGAGTGACCGTGGCCGAATCGAGATTGAGGCGTGCGGCCATGTCCTTAACCGTAACGTCGTCGCTTTCCCACAGCACCAGCATGGCCAGATATTGCGGATACGTGAGACCGAGCTTGTCGAGAAGCGGCTTGTACGCCTTCGTCATCGCCAGTGACGTGGAGTAGAGGGCGAAGCACAATTGCTCGTCGAGCGTGAAGGGCAAGGCCGGGCGCTGGGTCATGATGCATCTCGTGTCGAAAGAGCGCACGCAAATGGATCGCGCGCAAACCATTGTGCCGCAATCGGCGCGCGTTGACGACTATGAGACGGGAAGGTGCGAGTCGCGACGGACGCCTCGGGCGCGCGGGCAACCAAAGCGCCCGCGCTTCGACGCCCGAGACACGCGGGCAACACAAAGCGCCCGCGCTTCGACAGCGATCGACGCCAGACTTTCAAGCGGCCGGTGTAGTGGGCAGGTCCGGCGCCTGCGGCGTCTGCACGCCGTAGCAGCCGCGATAGGTCGCGTAGAACGAGCAATACAGCATGGTCGTGACGATCATCGTGGCGGGCATCAACACGGCGAACGCGAAGTCGCCGGCGCCGAGCGCCTGCATCAACGCGGACAAGCCGAGCGACACCGTCATGGCTACTGCGAACCACAACGCACCGAACACGACGAACGCGCCGCGATTGCGCCAGCAACTCACCAGGCTGAAGAACATCGCCTTGATGGGCGGCACATCGTGCCAAGCGGCGAGAATCGGCGAGAACCAGAAAAGCATCGCGACCGGAATATAGAACGCGAAGGCCGTGACCACGGCGAGCGGCATATTGCTGTTGGCGACTGCCTGAGGATCCATTGCCGCGCCCGCGCCCAGCATCACCTTCAGCAACATGCCGCCGTCAGCGAGCGCCGAACCCGCAAGCACCACCGCCATCGCGATGACGTAGAACACGCCGAGCACGATCAGCCGCCTTGCGACCACCGGTCCATACGAACGAAAGCCGTCAACCAGGATCGTCGGAAATACGGGCCTGCCCGCGATCGTGTTGCGGCATGCGGCCATGAAGCCGACGGCGACGCCCGGAATGAACGCCAGCGGCAAAACGCTGCCGATCAGCGGAATTTGCGCGACCAGCGTCATCACCAGCAGATAGGTGAAGAACAGCGTCAGGAACGCGAGCGGATTCTTGCGGAACAGCCAGATACCTTGCCGGAACCATACATAGCCGGTTTTCGCGGGGACTTCGATCAGTTGCATGAGGTGTGAATGCCTGGAAGTGCGACGCCCGACAGGCGCTCGCGCAGAATGCGCTCGAAATGGCCGGGATCGTGCGGTTTGAGCAGTTCGGCCGCGCGCGGCAAATGAAAATCATACAGCCGCGAGACCCAGAAACGGTACGCGCCCGCCCGTAGCATGTCGCCCCAATGACGATTTTCTTCAGCGGTAAAAGGACGCACGGTCTGATACGCGCGCAGCATCGCCTCGGTGCGCGCCTGATCGAGCTTGCCTGTGGCGAGGTCGACGCACCAGTCGTTGACGGTGACCGCGACGTCGAACAGCCACTTGTCACAGCCGGCGAAGTAAAAATCGAAGAAGCCGCCAAGGCGCACTTCATGGCCGGTCTCCGGTGCGGCATGCGCGAACATTGCGTTGTCGCGGAACAGGTCGGCATGACATGGACCTTCGGGCAGCGCGGCATAGTCCGCCGACGCGAAGAACGCCTCTTGGTACGCGAGCTCCGACGACAGCAAATCGCGTTGCCCGCCTTCGAGAAACGGCAGGATGGTCGGCACCGTTTCCTTCCACCACGGCAGGCTTCGCAGGTTCGGCTGATAGCCGGTGTAATCGCGCCCCGCGAGGTGCATGCGAGCCAGCATCTGTCCGACTTCGATGCAATGTTCGACGCCTGGCGCCAGTTCCGGCGCGCCTTCGAGTTTCGTCACGATAGCCGCGGGCTTGCCGTGCAGGATGCCGAAGAGCGACCCGTCCTCGCGCGGCATCGGGTCAGGTACGGGTACGCGGTGCGCCGCCAGATGGCGCATCAGGTTCAGATAGAACGGCAACTGCCCGGCCGTCAGCTTTTCGAAGATGGTGAGGACGTATTCGCCGCGCGTCGTCGTCAGAAAAAAGTTGCTGTTTTCGATGCCGGATGTAATGCCGCGAAATTCGACGACTTCGCCGAGATCATAGTGGCGCATCCAGTCTGCTAGTTGGGGTTCGGTGACAGCGGTGAAGACAGCCATGCGGGAAACGTCAGATCAGGTTGGTCGGGCTGGCGCGATGCGGCCAGCGGGATGCATGCGGTGGCGAAAGCGATGTGAAACGCGCGTTCAGACAGGTCCCGCGAAAGATCCGCGGGGGTGCGGCGCAACACCGGCGCGATGCGGGATTCAAGCTCACAGCAACGGCAACGCACGCCGGCGCGGGGGATCGAGAACCTTGAAAACGGGCGGCGCCAGCGCCCATCACGCATCAATAAGTCAGATTCACCGAGGGCAAGCGCGTGCTCGCCCGACCGTTGTCACGCACGGTAGGCGACGTGTCGAGCGGCGCGCTCATGTGATAACGCGTGCCCAGGTTCGAATGCACGTTGATTTCGACGGGCTTGCCTTTGTCGCGATATTCGGTGATTTCTGTGCCGTTCGCGCTGCGCTCGTAAAAGCTCGGCGTGCGCGGGACGTTGATTTCCACCTTCGAGCTGACCTCGGCAGCCGGCCGATTGATCTTGTCCAGGTCGGGCAGGCCGGCGCGTTCATTGGCGGACTGCGGCGCGCCGGCAGGCGGCGTGTCGTCGACAGGCTGGGCGGCCATCGCGGCGTTGCCAAAGGCAAGGGCCAGTGCAACGGCGACGGGAAGGAGCGGCTTCATGGTGATTCTCCGGAATGGTGCCCCGATTCTAGCAAATCCAGCCTCTGCCACGGGCGCGATCACCTTATTTTGCGCCGCTTTCGCGCGGCGCGCCCGCAATCTTGCGCGCACTGCGGCGGCGCGTGTCGCGCCCGCGGCAACGTCATTTGGTGATCATGGGTTCCGTGGTAATGTCGTCTCATCAATCGAGGCGAACGAAGATGAACAACGATACCAATCAACGCGCGGTGCAAACTCCCGCCAACAGCTTCCCGACCGAATCCTTCGACGATGCTGCCGAGGCCGTCACGCGTCTCTCAGCGATTTACGAAGCCAACACCTCGTTTCTGCGCGACGCCTTCGCGCGCTATCGCCGCAACGAACTGTTCGAGCGCCGCGTGCGCGCCTGCTATCCGTTCGTGCGCGTCTGCACGGAAGTCAACACGCATATCGACTCGCGCCGCTCTTACGGTTTCGTCGCCGGTCCGGGCGTGTTCGAGACGACTGTGACGCGGCCCGATCTGTTCGGCAACTACTATCGCGAGCAACTGCGCCTGCTGGCGAAGAATCATCATGTGAAGATCGAAGTCGGTGTGTCGAATCAGCCGATTCCAATTCATTTCGCGTTTGCCGAGGGTATCCACCTCGAAGGCGATCTGGATCGCGAGCGCCTGTTTCTGATGCGCGACGTGTTCGATACGCCCGACCTTGCGCTTCTCGACGACCGCATTGTCAACGGCACGTATGAGCCGCTCGCGGGCGAGCCGCATCCGCTTGCGCTATTCACGGCGGCGCGCGTGGATTTCTCGCTGCATCGGCTGAAGCACTACACGGCGACTTCCCCCACGCATTGCCAGAATTACGTGCTGTACACCAACTACCAGTTTTATATCGACGAGTTCGTCAAGCTTGGCCGCACGATGATGGCCCACACCGACGATGAAGAACTGCGCGCCTATCGCAGCGAATACACGTCGTTTGTCGAACCGGGCGATGTGGTCATGTACAACGAGAACCTCGGCGAGCAGGCGCAGGAAGGCACCGCGCCGCCGCGTCTGCCGCAGATGCCCGCGTATCACCTGAAGCGCGCGGACGGCAGCGGTATCACGATGATCAACATCGGCGTGGGGCCTTCGAACGCGAAGACCATTACCGATCACATCGCCGTGCTGCGCCCGCATGCGTGGATCATGCTTGGCCACTGCGCGGGCCTGCGCAATACGCAGCGCCTCGGCGACTACGTGCTCGCGCACGGCTATGTGCGCGAGGATCACGTGCTCGACGCTGATTTGCCGCTATGGGTGCCGATTCCGGCGCTCGCCGAAGTGCAGGTCGCGCTGGAGCGCGCGGTCGCGCAAGTCACGCAGCTTGACGGTGTCGAACTCAAACGCGTGATGCGCACGGGCACTGTCGCGAGTGTAGACAACCGCAACTGGGAGTTGCGCGACCATCGCGAGCCGGTGCAACGGCTGTCGCAAAGCCGCGCGATCGCGCTCGACATGGAAAGCGCGACCATCGCCGCAAACGGGTTCCGGTTCCGCGTGCCTTACGGCACCTTGCTATGCGTGTCCGACAAGCCGCTGCACGGCGAGCTGAAGTTGCCCGGCATGGCCGACCAGTTCTATCGCGCGCAGGTCGACCAGCATCTGCAGATCGGTGTGAAAGCGATGGAGCTTTTGCGCGAGAACGGGCTGCATCGTTTGCATAGCCGCAAGCTGCGCAGTTTCGCGGAAGTGGCGTTTCAGTAAGCATGCATGGCGGCGGGCGGTTGTGGCGGCTTGCGGTTTTTGCGATTTTTTGCGGTTCGCGCGTGAGCTCGGAGGGTGAGCCAGGTGTGTCAACCGGACATGTGAGTGATGCGCGCCGGTAGCAGGACGGCCTACTGCCCAAAGCCCGTCAGTCCAATCAGGCTGCCGGCCGCCAGCAGCCACAGCGGATGAATGCGTGTCTTCAATGCAACTGCCGCTGTGAACGCCGTGATCGCCCACGCAATCGCCGTCGAATCCGACGCTTGCGCAATCAGCGCCGCGCTTGCCGCCACGATGCCTGCCGTGACCGGCACGAGTCCCAGTTGCGCGTAGCGCCGCCACGGCCGGTCCTTGAAACGGTCCCACGCGTGCAGCGCAAGTATTGTCACGACCGACGACGGCCCGAACTTCGCGATCGACGTCACCAGCATGCCAGGCCAACCGGCTACATGCCATCCGATTAGCGTCACGATCATCAGATTCGGTCCCGGCGCGGCTTGGGCGAGCGCGAAGAGCGCACTGAATTCGCTGGCCGGCATCCAGTGATGCACCTCGACTACCTGACGCTGCATCTCCGGAAGAATGGTGTTTCCGCCGCCGAATGCAAGCAGCGAAAGCTGACTGAAAATGATGGCGAGCGAAACGAGCGTGTCGTTCATTGTGCGTTCCTCGATGCAGCGAAGATGCTGAGCGGCGTCAGCACGAGCATGGTGGGCAACAGCGGCAGCCGCATGATTGCGATTGCAATGAAGCCAAGCGCGGCGATGAGCGCGGCCATCGGCTTGTTGCGCAACGGCAGCAAAATTCTCACGGCCATCGAAATCAGAAGACCCGCCGCGGCGGCAGCAAGACCGGCAAACAGATGACGCACGTGCGGGTCGTCTTGCGTGCGCTCGTACAGCACGCCAAGGCCGATCACCACGAGCGACGGGCCGGCAATCAGTCCCAGCAATCCTGCGAGCGCGCCAGGAAGTCCGCGAAAACGCATGCCGACGGCTACTGACAAATTGATCACGTTGCCGCCCGGCAGAAATTGGCACAGGCCTAGCAAATCGGTGAAGTCTTCTGCGCTCAGCCAGCGGCGTTGCTCGACGAGCGCGCGGCGCGCTAACGGTAAGGCCCCACCGAATGAAATCAGTCCGAGGCCCAGAAAACCGCCGAAGATTTCTCGCAACGTGGGCTTCGGTCCTGCTGCGGAATCGAATGAGGTGAGATCGTGGTCCATGTCGTGTTCGCGTCCAGTTCAAGCTCAGGAGGTTAGCGCCGAACCGCCGTGCGGCAAAACGATTTTTGCGCCGGGCTTTGTGACCTACAATCACAAGCATGGCTCGCAATCTTCCTCCTTTTCCAGCGCTGCGCGCCTTTGAAGCAGCGGCACGACACGAAAGCTTCACGGCTGCAGCAAACGAGTTGCATGTGACGCACGGTGCAATCAGCCGGCAAGTTGCCGCGTTCGAGTCGTGGCTCGGCGTGCAGGTGTTCCAGCGTCATGGCAAGCGCGTGCGTCTGACGGGTGACGGTCGCCGTTATCTGTCCACTGTCCAAGCCGCGTTCGACAGCATTGCCCACGCCACCGATCAGCTGCGCGATACCGGCGTCGTGCATGTTCTGCGCGTGAATGCACTGCCCACCTTCGCGATGAAGTGGCTACTGCCTCGGCTACATCAATTCCAGCGCAAGGTGCCGAACGTCGAGTTGCGGCTCGCTACGTCGAACGCGCCGGTCGAAACATTGGATGGCTTCGACGTCGCGGTGCGGCGCGGTCCAGCGCATTGGCCGAACTGCGTGAGCGGCCAGTTTCTGGGCGAGAGCGAGGTTCCCGTGTGCAGTCCCGCACTGCTGCAGCGCTCGCCGATCAAGACCGCCGACGACCTCGCACGACACGTGCTGCTCCATTCGGACACGCGGCCGGACGCGTGGAGCAACTGGTTGTCGGCGGCTGGCGTGACGGCGAAATGCCGGAAGAAGCAATCGTTCGATCACTTCTATCTGGCCTTGCAGGCCGCGGTGGATGGACTCGGCGTAGCGCTCGGCCCGTTGCCGTTACTTGCCGACGAACTCGCTTCGGGGCGGCTCGTGATGCCGCTGGCGGGACCGCGTATCGACGCGCGCGGCTATTGGTGGGTCGCAAGGCGGGAGGTCGCGCATGCGCCGCTCGTCGCGCAGTTCTGCGAATGGTTGCAGGCGCAAGGCGATCAAACCGATCAGGCGCAAACACAGACATGAACGCAAACGCAAACGGGCAGCTCAGAAGCCGCCCGCCAGGTTTAAAGCTTTAGCGCGCGAGCGCGACGCTCACACGTTACAGATAGAACATCCGGTCTTCTTCCGACTTGGTCGGCTGCGGCTCGGCGCCTTCGCGGTCCTCGTAGAATTTCAGCACCGCTTCGAGCACCTGGTCCGGGTCGTCGATTACCTGCATCAGGTCGATGTCCGTCGGATTGATGAGACCCATTGGCGTGAGCGAGCTCTTGAACCACGCAAGCAGGCCTTCCCAGAACTCCGCGCCCACCAGAATGATCGGCACATGGCGCGACTTCTTGGTTTGAATGAGCGTGAGTACTTCCGCGAGTTCGTCGAGCGTGCCGAAGCCGCCCGGCATCACGATCACGGCATCCGAATTCTTGACGAAGGTGACCTTGCGCGTGAAGAAGTGACGGAAGCGCAGCGAGATGTCTTGCCACTGATTGCCGGATTGCTCGTGCGGCAACTCGATGTTCAGCCCGACCGAAGGCGCCTTACCTGCGTGAGCGCCTTTGTTCGCGGCTTCCATGATGCCTGGGCCGCCGCCGGAGATCACCGCGAAGCCTGCGTCCGAGAGCTTGCGCGCAATTTGCGTGGCGAGTTTGTAATACGGCGAGCTCGGTTTCAGGCGCGCTGAACCATAGATGCTGACAGCCGGGCGGATCTCCGAGAGGTACTCGGTCGCCTCGATAAACTCTGCCATAATCGTGAACATCTGCCACGATGCGCGGGCCTTTTTTGCCGTTGCGCGCTCTTGATCTGCGAGTGATCGCAGACTCGGAATCACTTTTCTCTTAGTCATAATGCCTGAAGAACGAAGCCTTGAAGGTAAGACCCTGCTATTGGTCGACGGTTCGAGTTATCTGTACCGGGCCTACCATGCGATGCCTGATCTGCGCGGGCCCGATGGTGGTCCCACGGGTGCGCTCTACGGGATGATCAACATGCTGCGGCGCATGCGCAAGGAAGTCACAGCAGAGTATAGCGCGTGCGTGTTCGACGCCAAGGGCAAAACGTTTCGCGACGACTGGTATCCCGACTATAAGGCGAATCGTCCGTCCATGCCGGATGATCTGTCGCGGCAGATCGAGCCGATTCATGTGGCCGTGCGTGCGCTCGGCTGGCCTTTGCTGATGATCGACGGCGTGGAAGCCGACGACGTCATCGGCACGCTCAGCACCGAAGCAGAAAAGCGCGGCATGAACGTGATCGTGTCGACGGGGGACAAGGATCTGGCGCAGCTCGTGTCGGATCATGTCACCCTCATCAATACGATGACCAACGAAAAACTCGACCGCGCCGGCGTTCTTGCGAAGTTCGGCGTCCCCCCGGAGCGCATTGTCGACTACCTGTCGTTGATCGGCGATACCGTCGACAACGTACCGGGCGTCGAGAAATGCGGGCCGAAAACCGCGCTCAAATGGCTGACGCAATTTGAGTCGCTGGATGGCATCGTCGCACATGCAGACGAGATTAAAGGTGCGGTAGGAGACAATCTGCGACGCGCGCTGGATTTCCTGCCGATGGCGCGCAAGCTCGTCACTGTCGAACGTCATTGCGATCTGACCGGGCACATAGCGTCGATCGAGGAAAACTTGCAGAGCCGGCCGGAATCGCGCGAGGAACTGCGCGACGTGTTCACGCGCCACGGTTTCAAGACCTGGCTGCGTGAGGTCGAAATTGCCGACGCGGTGGAAGGTCCGGAAACGGATGTGCCGCCGGCGCTTACCGTCGATCACGAACGTCATTACGAAACCGTGCAGACGTGGGAGCAATTCGACGCGTGGCTGCGAAGAATCAACGCGGCGGAGCTGACTTCGTTCGACACCGAAACCACTTCGCTCGATCCGATGACCGCGCAGATCGTGGGTCTGTCGTTGTCGGTGGAAGCGGGTCACGCCGCTTACGTGCCGGTCGCGCATCGCGGCCCGGACGCGCCCGCGCAACTGCCGCGCGACGAAGTGCTCGCGAAGCTCAAGCCGTGGCTCGAAAGCGCGGAGCACAAGAAGGTCGGTCAGCATCTGAAGTACGACGAACAGGTGCTGGCCAATTACGGCATCGAAATGCGCGGCGTCGAACACGACACGCTGCTGCAATCGTACGTGCTCGAATCGCATCGTCCGCATGACATGGACAACCTCGCGTTGCGCCACCTCGGCATCAAGACGATCAAGTACGAAGACGTCGCGGGCAAGGGCGCGCAACAAATTGGTTTCGACGAAGTGGCACTCGACAAAGCCGCCGAATATGCGGCAGAAGACGCGGATATCACGCTGCGTTTGCATGAGGCGCTGTATCCGCAGCTTGCCGCGGAAAAGACGCTCGAGCATGTCTACAGCGACATTGAAGTGCCCACGTCGCGCGTATTGCGCAAGATGGAGCGCTCGGGCGTATTGATCGACGCCGACAAACTGCGCCAGCAAAGCAGCGAAATCGCCGCGCGCCTGATCCAGTTGGAGAGCGAGGCGTACGTGCTCGCCGGCGGCGAATTCAATCTCGGCTCGCCGAAGCAGATCGGTCAGATCTTCTTCGAGAGGCTCGAATTGCCGGTCGTGAAGAAGACGCCGAGCGGCGCCCCATCCACGGACGAAGAAGTACTGCAAAAACTCGCCGAAGATTACCCGCTGCCGAAAATCCTGCTGGAACACCGCGGCTTGTCGAAGCTGAAGTCAACCTACACCGACAAGCTGCCGCGCATGGTCAATGCAACGACCGGCCGCGTGCACACGAACTACGCGCAGGCTGTCGCGGTAACGGGGCGTCTTGCATCGAACGATCCGAACTTGCAGAACATTCCCGTGCGAACCGGCGAAGGCCGCCGCATTCGCGAGGCGTTCATTGCGCCGCCGGGGCACAAGCTCGTCTCCGCGGACTACTCGCAAATCGAATTGCGCATCATGGCGCACATTTCCGGCGACGAATCGTTGCTGCGCGCCTTCTCGCAAGGCGAGGACATTCACCGCGCAACCGCCGCGGAAATTTTCAGCGTGACGCCGCTCGAAGTGTCGAACGATCAGCGGCGCGTGGCCAAGGTCATCAACTTCGGCTTGATCTATGGCATGAGCTCGTTCGGCCTTGCGTCGAATCTGGGCATCACGCGCGATGCCGCGAAGCTTTATATCGACCGCTATTTCGCACGTTATCCGGGCGTTGCTCGCTATATGGACGAGACGCGCTTGAGCGCTAAAGCCAAGGGTTATGTCGAAACGGTGTTTGGCCGCCGTCTGTGGCTGCCCGAGATCAACGGCGGCAACGGTCCGCGCCGCCAGGCCGCGGAACGCGCGGCAATCAATGCGCCGATGCAAGGCACGGCTGCGGATCTGATCAAGCTGTCGATGATCGCGGTGCAGAAGTGGATCGAAGAATCGAAGATCGGCACGCGCATGATCATGCAGGTCCACGACGAACTGATTCTCGAAGTGCCGGATGAAGAACTGTCCGACGTGCGCAAGCGTCTGCCCGAACTGATGTGCGGTGTCGCCGCGCTGAAAGTTCCGCTGGTCGCGGAAGTCGGCACGGGGCTCAACTGGGAAGAAGCGCATTGACGCATATATGACGGCACGCGATATCGTCGTGTGCATGTCACACATGTGTATTGGCAGCTTGTGACAAGCCGTGCTGCTCGCGGACAATCGGTAAAGACGCGTGCCTCTCGCGCGCGATCACGACGCACAACCCATCGGCAAATACGGAGAGTTCAATGCATCGGTTTATCGTCGTTGGCGGAGGCGCAGGGGGACTGGAGCTGGCAACGCGCTTGGGCGATCGCTATGGTCACAAGAACAAGGCGGGGGCGCGCGCGCAGGTAACGCTCGTCGATCGCAATCCGACTCATATCTGGAAGCCGCTGCTGCATGAAGTGGCGGCCGGCAGCATGGACCCTTTTACGCAGGAACTCGAATATGCAGCGCAAGCGCGCTGGCATGGCTTCGAGTTTCAGCAAGGCGAGCTGACGGGCCTCGACCGGGCGAACAGGCGTCTTACGCTTGGCACCGTAGTCGATGACGACGGCGCCGAACTGCTGCCGGAACGCCGGCTCGAATACGACACGCTGATCATCGCGATCGGCAGCACGACCGCATTCTTCGGCGTGAAAGGCGCGCCGGAGTTCTCTCTCGCACTCGACACCGTCAGCCAGGCCGAGCGCTTTCGCAAGCGGCTTATCGCAGCTTGCATGCGAGCCGAGCATCAGGCGCATGAGCCGGTTGAATCGGGATTGGGCACGTCCGCTTCTTCCGAGCCGCGCATTCAGGTGGCGATTGTCGGCGGCGGCGCGACGGGCGTCGAACTCTCGGCCGAGTTGCGCAATACGGCGCAGGTATTGTCCGCGTATGGTCTGCACAAGCTCGATCCGCGGCATGACGTGGGCATTGTATTGATCGAGGCGGGGCCGCGCATTTTGCCGGCTTTGCAGGAACGTGTGTCGACGGCCACCGCCGAGTTGCTCACCAAGCTCGGCGTGAAGCTGATGACGAGCGAGACCGTGGCCGAGGTCGCACCCGGCATCATCCGAACCGCGAGCGGAAAAACGGTGCGCGCTGATTTGACGGTGTGGGCGGCGGGCATCAAGGCGCCAGCAATTCTTAGCCAGCTCGACGGCTTGCCGGTCAACCGGCTCGGTCAACTCAACGTGCGTCGCACGCTGCAAACCGAGATCGACGACAACGTGTTCGCACTCGGCGATTGCGCGGCCTGTCCGTGGCCGGGCAACGAGAAGAACGTGCCGCCGCGCGCGCAGGCCGCGCATCAGCAGGCGAGTTTTCTACTGAAGGCGCTCGCCGCGCGGCTCGAAAACAGGCCGCTGCCGGAGTTCACTTATCGCGACTTCGGCTCGCTGGTGTCGCTCGGACACTTCAGCGCGGTCGGCAATCTGATGGGCGGTGTGATCGGCGGCAATATGCTGATTGAAGGCCTGTTCGCGCGCTTCATGTACATGTCGCTGTACCGCTTGCATATTGCCGCGCTGCACGGCTATGCACGGATGGTACTGGACACCTTCGCACACTGGCTGCGGCGTACCACGTTGCCGCGCGTCAAGCTGCACTGACGGCGCGCTCGGCGTTACAGGGTGGATCTGCAACAGGACACGCGCGAGGCGTACCCTGTTGCCTCCACCGTTCAACGAGGAGCGCCCGCATGCTGAATCCTGATGTCGACAGCCTGGTCCCGCACGTTCCCTTCAATCGACGCACGTTTATCAAGGCCGCTCTCGGCACCGGATTTGCGGCTGCTGTGTTGCCGGTGTCGGCGTAAACCATCCATACCGATAGCGAAGGCCTCGAAGCCGGCGAGATAGCCGTGCGCTCGGGCGGCACGCTCGTGCCGGCCTATCGTGCTCAGCCTAAGGGCAAGACGCATTTGCCGGTGATCATCGTGATTCACGAGGCGTTCGGCGTGCACGAACATATCGCTGACGTGTGCCGGCGTTTGGCGAAGCTCGGCTATCTGGCCATCGCGCCGGATCTGTTCGTCCGCGAAGGCGATCCGATGGCGCTTCCGACTTCAGCTTTGCTGATTGATTTAGAGCTTCGACTCCTACACTTTCAGTCTTAGCTTTGCCCGTGAGCTTGCCATTGCGAATCGTTCCGGCTCCGGTGTTCGCCGTACTTAAAGATAAAAAGGCCGTTGCCGCTTATGAGCGGCAACGGCCTTTTACTTTTCCTATCGGCGCCTGACTTCGTCTACGGATTCGGCCCGGTTGCGACGGGCCGCTTCGGGTCGGAACTCCACTCGCTCCATGATCCCGCGTAGAGCGCCGCGCCGTGCAGACCGGCGACTTCCATCGCCAGCGCGTTGACGCATGCCGTCACGCCCGAGCCGCATTGCAGCACGACATGTTCCGGCGGCGTATCGCCCAACAGCGCATGAAACTCGTCGCGCAGCGTGTGGGCCGGCTTGAAGCGGCCGTCGGCGGTGAGATTGTCCTTGAAGAAGCGATTGAGCGCGCCGGGAATATGGCCGCCGACGGCATCTAGCGTCTCGTTCTCGCCGCGATAGCGGTCGGGCGAGCGTGCGTCGACCACTACGCGCTCCTTCGAGTTGACGTTGCGCTCGAGCATATGCGCGTCGACGGTAACAGAAAGCGGCGCGCCGGCTTTGAAGTCGCCGGTGTTTTGCGGTGGGACGTCTTGCGTCAGCGGCTCGCCGGCCGCTTCCCACGCTTGCAGTCCGCCATCGAGCAACGCGACCGCGTCGTGGCCGAGCCAACGCAGCAGCCACCACGCGCGCGCCGCGTACATGCCGCCTTGCGCGTCATAGGCGACGACTTGCTGGCCTTGCTTCAACCCGCGCGATTCCAATGTTTCGACGAGCCGCGCGCGATCCGGCAACGGATGACGCCCGTTCGCGCCGTTCTTCGGCCCCGACAGATCGCGCTCCAGATGCAGAAAATGCGCGCCCGGCAGATGTCCTGCGAGATACGCCTTCTCGCCGGCTTCCGGGTCTCCCAGATCAAAGCGGCAGTCGACGAGGAATACGCTGCCCGGCGCGTCGGCGAGCCGTTCCGCGAGATTCGACGCGGAGATCAAAGTGGTGTAGTGAGTGTGGGGCATGACGTCTCCTCGATGCGGGCGATGATGGCTCCGTTGCCGGCGGCCTCGTGACGCGACCGGATGGCCGGGCTACCTCGTTAGTCTAAACAAAAAAGACGGGCCGAAGCCCGTCTTTCCATGCGTTGATGCAAGCCCGAATTACGAAGACGAGACGCAAGTCAGATCGTGCCCAACTCGCGCCGCAGGAACTCGTGGAAGTGCTGCATGCCGTCTTCCATCGGGCTCTGATACGGACCGACCTGCGACTCGCCACGTTCCATCAGCGCGCGGCGGCCGGCGTCCATGCGTTCGGCGATTTCGTCGTCTTCGCGGGCCGTTTCCATATAGGCGGCGCGCTCCGCTTCGACGAAATCTCGCTCGAACAGCGCGATTTCCTCAGGGTAATAGAACTCGACCACGTTGGTGGTTTTTTGCGGACCACGCGGAATGAGCCATGACACGACCAGCACGTGCGGATACCACTCGATCATGATGCCGGGGTAATACACCATCCAGATGGCGCCGAATTCCGGCGGATTACCGCCGCGAAAACGCAGCACTTCGTCGTGCCATTTGCGGTAGGTGGGGCTGCCCGGCTGCTCCAGATCCTTATGCACGCCGACCGTTTGCACGCTGTACCACTCGCCGAACTCCCACGTGAGGTCGTCGCAATTGACGAAACTGCCGAGGCCCGGATGGAACGGCGCAACGTGGTAGTCCTCGAGATAGACCTCGATGAAGGTCTTCCAGTTGTAGTTGCACTCGTGCACTTCCACGTGATCGAACATAAAGCCCGAGAAGTCGAAGTGTTGCTTTGTGCCGAGACTGGCCAGATCGCGTGCGACGTTGCGGCCCTGCGCTTCGAACAGCAGCCCTTGCCAGTTCTGAAGCGGCGTGGCGCCGAGATTCAGGCAGGGGTTATCCGCAAAATGCGGAGCGCCGAGAAGCTGGCCGTTCAGATCGTAAGTCCAGCGATGCAGAGGACAGACGATATTCTCCGCGTGGCCACGGCCGTTGAGCATGATGGCCTGCCGGTGACGGCACACGTTCGACAGAAGTTCGACTTGCGACTGCTGGTTGCGAACGAGCACACGCCCCTCGCTTTCGCTGGGCAAGGCAAAATAATTCCCCACCTCGGGCACCATGAGTTCGTGTCCGACGTAACGGGGACCTTTCCTGAAAAGGGTTTCGATTTCGCGCGTTAAAAGCGCTTCGTCAAAGTAAGCCGTGACTGGCAGTTGGCTGTGAACAGACCGCAACTGCAATGCATTGCTCAGATTGGACATTCCCACTCCCGATGAAGACGTGAAAGCAGTGAACAACCCAACCATCGAAGATTCGATTTAGGGAGCCCGAGATTATACCTGTTTCCCCCTCCTTGGGACAGTTAAGTCACTGATTTGGGTCAAAAATGTTGGGAAAGTTCGGTGTTTTCGACGCAGACCAATAGATTTTTTTCTGCGAGACTGACAGAGCGGCGAAAGGCAGACAGCCGGCCTGAAGGTGGGCTGGCGAATCGGATTTGTCTCTTTTGCCGTAGAATGTTCGACTTGTTTTAATTTTGTGACTATTCATGGCAAAGACCGCGTCGAACGATAACGCTGCGGCGCCGGCTGAAGGTGTCGATAGCACGCCGCTGCCCGAAAACTACGAGGCGGCGCAGGCAGAGCTCGAAGGGCTGGTTGCACGCATGGAAAGCGGCAATCTCAGCCTCGAAGAGTCGCTCTCCGCCTATCGGCGCGGCGCGGCTCTGGTGGCGTTTTGCCAGCAGCAGCTCGAAAAGGTCGAGCAGCAAGTGCGCGTGCTCGACGGCGAGACGCTCAAGCCGCTGCCCGTGAATACCGCAGGAACAGCCGCTATTGAAAGCGGGGACGACCTATGACATTCGAACAATGGACGCGCACGGTGCTCGAGCGCGTCGAAACGGCACTCGAACATTACTTGCCGGCTGAAGCAACGGAGCCCGCAAAGCTGCATGAGGCGATGCGCTATGCGGTGCTGGGCGGCGGCAAGCGAGTTCGCCCGCTGCTGTGCCATGCGGCCGGCGAGTTGACCGGCGCGCGCGCCGAGTGCCTCGATGCGGCAGCGGCGGCGCTTGAAATGATTCACGTGTACTCGCTGGTGCACGACGACATGCCCTGCATGGACGACGACGCGCTGCGTCGCGGCAAGCCCACGGTACACGTCAAGTATGACGAAGCGACGGCGCTGCTGGTTGGCGACGCATTGCAGTCGCAGGCGTTCGTCGCGTTGACCTCCGAAGTCCTGGCGCCCGCGCAGCAGGCGGCGCTGGTGCGTGAACTGGCGCTTGCTAGCGGTTCGATCGGCATGTGCGGCGGTCAGGCAATCGACCTTGCGAGTGTTGGTCACACGCTCACGCGCGCGCAGCTCGAAACCATGCACCGCATGAAGACCGGCGCGTTGTTGCGCGCCGCAGTGCGCATGGGCGCGCTGGCGGGCGAAACGCCGGACGCGAACGCAATGCGTTCGCTCGACGCGTATTCGGCCGCAGTCGGCCTCGCGTTTCAGGTCGTCGACGATATTCTCGACGTGACGACCGACTCGGCGACGCTCGGCAAGACAGCAGGTAAAGACGCGAAGGACGGCAAGCCGACCTACGTGTCGATTATTGGGCTCGACGCATCGCGTTCGCTCGCAGCGCAGTTGCGCAGCGACGCGCACGCCGCGCTAGCGCCGTTTGGCGCGCGCGCGCAGCGTCTAGCCGAATTGGCCGATCTGGTGGTGAACCGGGTCAGCTGAACGCGAAAGCCCGCCGCCGCGCACCGTCCCACAGGTGCATGTATGAAGTGCGGGCGCGTAAGTTTTCCTACAATGGAACGACGATGTACGACTTGCTGAAAACCATCGACGACCCGGCAGCCCTGCGCCGCCTCGATCGCCGCCAATTGCAACCGCTTGCCGACGAGTTGCGCGCCTTTGTGCTCGACAGCGTGTCGCAGACGGGCGGCCATCTCTCGTCCAACCTCGGCACGGTCGAGTTGACCATTGCTCTGCATTATGTGTTCGACACGCCGCACGACCGCATCGTGTGGGACGTCGGCCATCAGACGTATCCGCACAAGATCCTGACGGGCCGCCGCGACAGGATGCATACGCTGCGTCAGTTGGGCGGCATCTCGGGCTTCCCGAAGCGCGACGAGTCCCAGTACGACACCTTCGGCACCGCGCATTCGAGCACGTCGATTTCGGCGGCGCTCGGCATGGCCATCGCGAGCAAGCTTCAGGGCGACAACCGCATGGGCATCGCCGTGATCGGCGACGGCGCAATGACGGCGGGCATGGCTTTCGAGGCAATGAACAACGCCGGCGTTGAAGACGACGTGCCTCTGCTCGTCATCCTGAACGACAACGACATGTCGATTTCGCCGCCGGTCGGCGCGCTCAATCGGCACCTGGCGCGTTTGATGTCCGGCCGCTTCTATGCTGCCGCGCGCGCGGGCGTCGAGCGCGTGCTGCGCGTCGCTCCGCCCATGCTCGATCTGGCCCGCAAGCTCGAAGAGCACGCCAAGGGCATGATCGTGCCGGCCACGCTGTTCGAGGAATTCGGCTTCAACTATATCGGCCCGATCGACGGTCACGACCTCGATTCGCTGATCCCCACGCTACAGAACATCAAGGAACTGCGCGGTCCGCAATTCCTGCATGTCGTGACCAAGAAGGGCCAAGGCTACAAGCTCGCCGAAGCCGATCCGGTGCTGTATCACGGCCCCGGCAAATTCAACCCGGCCGAAGGCATCAAGCCGGCGGTCGCGCCGTCGAAGAAAACCTACACGCAAGTGTTCGGCGAATGGTTGTGCGACGCGGCCGAACTGGACGCGCGTGTGGTCGGCATCACGCCGGCCATGCGTGAAGGCTCCGGCATGGTGGAGTTCGAGAAGCGCTTTCCGGACCGCTACTTCGACGTGGGTATCGCCGAGCAGCACGCGGTGACGTTCGCCGGCGGTTTGGCCGCCGAGGGCATGAAGCCTGTCGTCGCGATCTATTCGACGTTCCTGCAACGCGCTTACGATCAGTTGATTCACGACGTCGCGTTACAGAATCTGCCCGTCGTATTCGCGATCGACCGCGCGGGTCTGGTCGGCGCAGACGGTGCGACGCACGCGGGCGCTTACGACCTCGCGTTCATGCGCTGCATCCCGAACATGATGGTGATGGTCGCGTCTGACGAAAACGAATGCCGCCAGATGCTATACACGGCGTTGCAGCAGTCGTGCCCGACGGCCGTGCGTTATCCGCGCGGCGCAGGCACCGGCGTGGCGACCGTCAAGCAGATGGCTGCGCTGCCTGTCGGCAAGGGCGAAGTGCGCCGCGAAACCTCGCAACCGGCAGGCAAGCGCATCGCGATCCTGGCGTTCGGCACGATGGTCGCGCCGTCTCTCGCGGCGGCCGAACAGCTCGACGCGACGGTGGCGAACATGCGTTTCGTGAAGCCGCTTGACGCCGACCTCGTGCGTCAACTCGCCGAAACGCACGACGCCATCGTCACCGTCGAAGAAGGCTGTGTGATGGGCGGTGCGGGCTCGGCCTGCGTCGAAGCCCTGTTCGAGAGTGGGGTTATGCGGCCGATACTACAATTGGGCCTCCCCGACCGGTTCATCGATCACGGAGATCCGGCCAAACTGCTCGCCGCATGCGGCCTCGACGCCACCGGTATCGCCAAGTCGATCCGCGAACGTTTCCTGTCGAGCGGCGCTGTCGGCGGCCAGTCGTCGGTCAAGCGTGTCGCTTAACCGGGGCAATTAACAGGCCGGCGAGCCGAGCGGTAACTACGCTGACCGGCTCGCTGCAAAGCGCGCCGCTGGCTGTCATGCGGCAACAGAAATCTCTTACTTGAGTCGATAGGCCCCGCGGGCCTGTCATCGAACGCCGGCAGGGGCCGGCGTTTGCCATTGCGGTTGCTGCTCCCGCATGGCTGCTGAGGACTCCCGAACCCGTCGCTTCGCAAAGCCCCGAAAGGGGCGATCCTCAATCCCAAAGGGCTTCCTTGGGGGAAGGCCCACTGCGAAGCGGAACGCCTCGGGCGGTCAGCGTCTCCTTGAAAGGACAAGAACATGAATCAGATGAACCCCGCCTTTGTGATGCCCGACGTGCAAAGCACGCCCGATATGCGTCAGATTCCGATTCAACGGGTCGGCGTCAAGGCGGTGCGCCATCCGCTGACGGTGCGCACACAAGGCGGCGACGCGCAGCCGACGGTCGGCACGTGGAATCTCGACGTGCATTTGCCCGCAGACCAGAAGGGCACGCACATGTCGCGCTTCGTGGCGTTGCTCGAGGAGAACAAGACGCCGCTCGAACCGGCGACGTTTCGCGCGATGCTCTGCGCGATGCTTGAAAAGCTCGAGGCCGAGGCGGGCCGCATCGAAGTGTCGTTCCCTTACTTCGTGAACAAGACTGCGCCGGTGTCAGGCGTGCAAAGTCTGCTCGATTACGAAGTCACGCTGACTGGCGAGACGCGCAACGGCGCGACGCGTCTGTTCCTGAAAGTGCTCGTGCCGGTCACAAGCCTCTGTCCGTGTTCCAAGAAAATTTCGCAGTACGGCGCGCATAACCAGCGTTCGCACGTGACGATCAACGCGGAACTCGCGGGCGACGTCGCAGTGGAAGACTTGATCCGTATCGCTGAAGAAGAAGCGTCGTGCGAACTGTGGGGCTTGCTCAAGCGTCCGGACGAGAAGTTCGTGACCGAACGCGCGTACGAGAATCCGAAATTTGTCGAGGACCTGGTGCGTGACGTCGCACAGCGTCTGAACGCGGATGAGCGGATCATCGCGTACGTGCTCGAGGCCGAGAACTTCGAGTCGATTCACAATCACAGTGCCTACGCGGTGATCGAGCGCGATAAGCGGGTGGTTTGAGAACGTGGGCTGGATTGCGATTGCATGAAAAGCCGCTTTCTGAAGCGGCTTTTTTTCGGCGTACCGAGAGACGGAAGTTCAGCGCGCGAGCGACGTCAGATCCCAGCGCGGCTTAACCGTGAACGCGTAGTTTTTGCCCGACTGATCCGGCCAGCGTTGCAGTCGCAACGCGCCAGCGAGCGCGATCATCGCGCCGTTGTCCGTGCACAGCGACAGATCGGGGTAGTGCACATAGAAGTTGCGCTTTTGCGCCGCCGCCGAAAGCGCCTCGCGCAACTGCCGGTTCGCGCCCACGCCACCGGCCACGACGAGCCGGTTGAGCTTCGTGCGCTTGAGTGCGGCGAGCGACTTGGTTGCGAGCACTTCGACGGCAGCATCGACGAAACCGCGCGCCAGATCCGCTTTCGCCTGCTCGCAAATATTTGCGCCGCCGAGCTTTTTTGCGTGCGTGAGCACGGCCGTCTTCAGGCCGCTGAAGCTGAAGTCGAGGTCGCCGGAATGCAGCATGGGGCGCGGCAACGCGACCGCGCCGGGCGTGCCGAATTCGGCCATGCGCGAGACTTCCGGGCCCCCTGGATAGCCGAGGCCGAGTAGCTTTGCGGTCTTGTCGAAGGCTTCGCCGGCCGCGTCGTCGAGCGTTTCGCCCAGCGTTTCGTAGACGCCCACGTCCGTTACGCGCATCAACTGTGTATGGCCGCCTGACACCAGCAACGCGACAAACGGGAACGGCGGCGGCTCGTCCACGAGCAGTGGCGACAGCAAGTGCCCTTCGAGATGGTGAATGCCGATGGTCGGCTTGTCCCACGCCATCGCCAGCGAATTTGCGACGCTCGCGCCGACCAGCAGCGCGCCCGCGAGCCCAGGCCCTTGCGTATAAGCGATTGCGTCGATATCGCCGCGAGCGGCGCCCGCGCGCTCCATCACCTCTTCGAGTAACGGCAGCGCGCGCCGGATATGGTCGCGCGAAGCCAGCTCGGGCACCACGCCGCCATACTCCCGATGCATCGCAATCTGCGAATGCAGCGCGTGCGCGAGCAGGCCGCGCTCGGTGTCGTAGAGCGCGAGGCCGGTTTCGTCGCAGGAGCTTTCGATGCCGAGAACGAGCATGTCTGGTGGGCTGAGACGGGCGCTTGAGCGCGCCCGAAACGCAAAAAGATGAACGTGAAAGTATAGCAGTGCGGAGCAAGGCGCCGCCGACGCGCAGGTACAATGCGGCCGCATGGAATCCTTCGATATCGCAGTGATCGGCGCGGGCGCGGCCGGCATGATGTGCGCGGCCGTGGCCGGGCAATTGGGCCGGCGCGTGGTGCTGATCGATCACTCGCAGCGCCTCGCGGAAAAAATCCGCATCTCCGGCGGCGGCCGCTGCAACTTCACCAACCTGTATGCGGGACCGGCCAATTATCTGTCGGCGAATCCGCATTTTTGCCGCTCGGCGCTCGCGCGCTACACGCCGCGCGACTTCATGGCGCTGCTCAAGCGGCATCACGTGACGTGGCATGAGAAGCACAAAGGGCAGCTGTTCTGCAACGAGTCGAGCGACGCCGTCATCAATGTGCTGAAGAGCGAGTGCGACGCGGGAGGGGTCGTTTGGCGCACGCCGCTTTCGGTCGAACAGGTGAGGCAGGACGCGGAAGGGCGTTTCATGCTCGATACGCATGCCGGCCCAATTGCGGCGCGGGCGCTTATCGTGGCGACCGGCGGTTTGTCGATCCCGAAGATCGGCGCTACCGATTTCGCCTATCGTCTCGCGAAGCAATTCGGCCACAAGCTGATCGACACGCGTCCGGCGCTGGTGCCGCTGACGTTTGCCGCCGCCGATTGGGAGCCGTTTTCTGCGCTATCGGGCGTGTCGCTGGAAGTGCGGATCGCGACCGGCAGCAAGCAGTCCGGCGCCGAATTCGACGAAGATCTGCTACTCACGCACCGCGGCCTTTCCGGCCCCGGCGTGTTGCAGATTTCGAGCTATTGGCAGCCGGGCGAGCCGGTCCACATCGATCTGCTGCCGAACCGGGACGCCGCGGCGGCACTGCTCGAAGCGAAGACCGGAACCCGGCGTCAGATTGCGAATCTGTTGTCGGAATGGGTGCCGCAGCGCCTTGCGCACGTGTGGCTGGAAACGCATCAGATTCCCGCCGAGGCGCGCGTGGCCGATTTGCCGGACAAGGTTCTTCGCCGGGTCGGCGAAGCGTTGTCGCGCTGGACGCTCACGCCCAACGGCACCGAAGGTTACCGCAAGGCAGAAGTGACGCGCGGCGGCATCGATACGCGCGAGCTGTCGTCGACAACCATGATGAGCGCGCGCGCCCCGGGCTTGTACTTCATCGGCGAGGCGGTAGATGTCACCGGTTGGCTCGGCGGCTACAATTTTCAGTGGGCCTGGGCGTCCGGCGTGGCAGCCGGCCAGGCGGCCGCGGACCATGTCCGGAGGGCTTGACGGCGCAGTGGCTTTGTGAGAAAGCTCTGCTATACTCCTGAACCTTTACAAAGTTCCGTTATTGAAAAATGACGACCATCCGCGTAAAAGACAACGAGCCGTTTGAAGTCGCCATGCGCCGTTTCAAGCGCACTATGGAGAAAAGCGGCTTGCTGACAGATCTTCGTGCGCGCGAGTTTTACGAAAAGCCTACGGCTGAGCGCAAGCGCAAGAAGGCGGCTGCGGTGAAGCGTCATTTCAAGCGTCTGCGTAGCCAGATGCTGCCAAAGAAGTTCTACTGATTCTGGCGTTGCCGCTGTTCCGATCAAATGGAGCGGCGACATCCAACCGGTGACGGCACAACGGGTGCCGCCACGGAAAACACGGTCTTTTCGGACCAGCCGGCAGGGTCGCATCCACCACGCACATTGCGCCAACCCGCTTGAGGAAGCAGTCCCAAGCGGGTATTCGTGTTGATGGATGTCGACGCACTTGACCCGGGCCGGTTTTCAATTTTCAACGCATTCAGGTGAGTGATGAGCCTCAAGGACCGGATCAACGACGACATGAAAGCCGCCATGCGGGCACGTGAGACCGAGCGTCTCGGCACGATCCGCCTGCTGCTCGCCGCGATCAAGCAACGGGAAGTCGACGAGCGCGTGACGCTCGACGACACCGCTATCACTGCTGTCATCGACAAAATGATCAAGCAGCGCAAAGACTCGATCAGCCAGTTCGAGGGCGCGGGCCGCACCGACCTCGCCGACAAGGAAAAGGCCGAGTTGGCGATTCTGTCGGCGTATATGCCCGAGCAGATGTCCGAGGCGGAAATCGTCGCGGAGGTGCAGGCCGCCGTAGCGCAAACCGGCGCCGCCGGGCCGCAGGATATGGGCAAAGTGATGGGCGTGCTGAAGCCGAAGCTCGCCGGCCGTGCGGACATGACCGCCGTTTCGGCGCAAGTCAAAGCCGCGCTCGCAAAATAAATCGCGCGTTGTGGTCCGCGCGCCGGCCGTCGGCGGCGCGCGCGGCCTCGAGCTCTTCAGGTAACGTCATTTACCGTGATCCCTCCGTCATTCCTGCAGGATCTGCTCAACCGCGTCGATATCGTCGACGTGGTGGGGCGGTACGTGCAGTTGAAGAAGGGCGGCGCGAACTTCATGGGGCTTTGTCCGTTCCATAACGAGAAGAGTCCTTCGTTTACGGTCAGCCCGACCAAACAGTTTTATCACTGCTTCGGCTGCGGCGCCCACGGCACAGCAATCGGTTTCCTGATGGAGCACGTCGGCGCCTCGTTCCCCGAGGCGGTCAACGAGCTGGCGCAATCGGTTGGCTTGACCGTGCCGAACGAGCCGTCGCCTGGCTATGGAGGAGGGGGCGGTTCCGGCGGTTATGCGCCGGCTGCATCGAAAGCAGTGACCACAGCGCTTTCCGACGTCATGCAGACGGCTTGCGACTACTACCGCAAGCAACTGCGCGGCGCGCCGGTGGCGATCCAGTATCTGAAGAAACGCGGCTTGACGGGCGAGATCGCGGCCCGCTTCGGGCTCGGCTACGCGCCGGACGGCTGGCAGAATCTGGAGGCGGCCTTTCCGAACTATCGCGACGACGCATTGGTCGAATCGGGCCTCGTGATCGTCAGCGAAAAATCGGACGGGCAAGGCCAGAATCGCCGCTACGACCGGTTTCGCGAGCGGATCATGTTCCCGATACGCAACGTGAAGGGACAGGTGATCGGCTTCGGCGGGCGCGTGCTGGACGGCGGCGAGCCGAAGTATTTGAATTCGCCGGAAACGCCTCTATTTAACAAAGGCAGCGAGTTGTACGGGCTGTTCGAGGCGCGTCTCGCGATTCGGGAACAGCACTACGTGCTGGTCGTCGAAGGTTATATGGATGTGGTCGCGCTGGCTCAATTGGGGTTCCAGAACGCGGTCGCCACGCTGGGCACGGCCTGCACGCCGATTCATGTGCAGAAACTGATGCGCCAGACCGATACGGTCATCTTCAGTTTCGACGGCGATTCGGCAGGCCGGCGCGCCGCACGCCGTGCACTGGACGCCTGCTTGCCGCATGCGGCGGACAACCGGACCATCCGCTTCCTGTTTCTGCCCGCAGAGCACGATCCGGACAGCTACGTACGCGAATTCGGCACCGACGCGTTCGCCGAACAGGTCGAGCGCGCGATGCCGCTCTCGCAGTTCATGCTGAACGAGGTGCTCGCCGGCAAGGAACTTGACCAGCCGGAGGGCAAGGCGCGCGCGCTATTCGACGCGAAGCCGCTCTTGCAGGCGCTGCCGGCCAATGCGCTGCGCGCGCAGATCATGCATATGTTCGCCGACCGGCTGGATGTGCCGTTTGACGAAGTGGCCGGCCTCTGCGAAGTCGACTCGCGCATTGCGGCGGCGGCCCGCTCCGCGCCGGCTCGGAAGGACCGGCGCAGCGTGACCGGCATCGAGGAGAAGACGCTGCGCAACCTTGTGATGTATCCGCGCACGGTCGCGGTGCTCGACGAAGAAGCCGAACAGGCGCTTCTGACCGTCACGCGGCACGGCGAACTGTTCGAAGAAGTGACGACGCATGCGCGCGCACTCGGCGATTCGGCGGAGTTTCAATTGCTCTCCGACCTATTGCGAAATGGCGCAAACGCCCCAACTTTCGAGGAAATCTTTCGCAAAATTCTGGACTATGATGAAAATGTCCGGGATTTGTTGCTCAAGGACCCGGAAGATGCGACCGTCATCGAGGAGCGGCGCGAGCAGGAAAGAATCGTGGGCGAGGAACTGAAAGCAGCGATTCTGAAGATGCGATACGACGCTTATTGTGATCGTCTCGAGCAGCTTTCGCGGCAGTCCCGGCACACGCCGGAGGAGTTCGCGGAGCTCGCGGAGCTCAATCGGAAGCGGGCTGACATGAAGCGCCAGCTCGGCTTGTAGGCGGAAGCGCAGAAACCCGAGTGGTATAATAAAAGGTTTCCAGCGGTTTGTTTTTCAAAGGGTTTTCCTAGCAAAGGCGAAAAGGCGATGCGATGGCAAAGACTACAGGCGGAAAGAACACACCCGGCCCACGCTCCAGGGAGCAGACCCCCAAGGTCACTTCGGCCACGTTAAATTCTTCCGCCAGAAGAGCGTCTGCCGTCAGCGTTACACCGGCTGCCGGGAAGAAATCCTCGACCACTTCGGCCGCGCGAGCGGAGCCGGCGGGGGTGGCAAAGGCGGTGGGGAAGGCGGCGAAAGCCGTACCACCTCCGGCTGAGAGACGGCCGGGTGTCAGAAGCGCAAGGGAAGCGGCTGTCGCGCAGGACGATGCGGCAGTGCGCGAGACTCCAGTATCCACGGTTCAACCGGCTGTTGTCCACCAGCCGCGAGTCGAGACTACAGCCGGTACGGCGAACTCCATGACGAAAAAGCTGAATGAAGTACCCGTCGATGACGACGCAACCCAGAGCGAAGAAACCCCTGTGGCCGCTTCCGGCAAAGTGGAAAAGGCCAAGGCTCGCGACCGTCGTGCCAAAGAAAAGGCGCTGCTGAAAGACGCGTTTTCGTCGTCGGCGCCCGGCACGGTCGAGGAACTCGAAGAGCGCCGCTCGAAGCTGCGCGCGCTCATCAAGCTCGGCAAGGAGCGGGGCTTCCTCACGTACGCTGAAATCAACGATCACCTGCCGGATAACTTCACCGAGACCGAGGCGATCGAAGGCATCATCAGCACGTTCAACGACATGGGCGTGGCTGTGTACGAGCAGGCGCCGGACGCTGAAACCCTGCTGCTGAACGACAACGCGCCCGCCGCATCGTCCGACGACGAAGTGGAAGAGGAAGCTGAAGTCGCGCTTTCCACTGTCGACTCGGAATTCGGCCGCACGACCGACCCTGTGCGCATGTATATGCGTGAAATGGGCACGGTCGAACTGCTCACGCGCGAAGGCGAAATCGAGATCGCCAAGCGGATCGAAGACGGCCTGAAGCATATGGTGATGGCCATTTCCGCATGCCCGACCACGATCGCCGACATTCTGGCTATGGCCGAGCGCGTCGCGAACGAGGAAATCCGTATCGACGAACTGGTCGACGGGCTGATCGACGCCGACGCAGAAGACGCGGACGGCTTCTCGGTGCAAGAGGCCGAAGCGATCGAGAGCGAGGAAGAGGAAGCAGAGGAAGAGGAAGAAGCGGACGAGGAAGAAGACGACGGCACCGCGCAGGCCACGGCCAACGCAGCGCAAATGGAAGCCCTCAAGCGGGCGTCGCTCGAAAAGTTCGCCTTGATCAGCGAATGGTTCGACAAGATGCGTCGCGCGTTCGAGAAGGAAGGCTACAAGTCGAAGTCGTACCTCAAGGCGCAGGAAACGATCCAGAACGAGTTGATGACGATTCGCTTCACCGCGCGTACCGTCGAGCGCCTGTGCGACACGTTGCGTGCGCAGGTCGACGAAGTGCGTCAGGTCGAGCGTCAGATTCTGCATACGGTGGTCGACAAGTGCGGCATGCCGCGTGCCGAGTTCATCGCGCGTTTTCCGGGCAGCGAAACGGACCTGGAGTGGGCCGACAAGATCGTCAGCGAAGGTCATTCGTATAGCGCGATCCTCACGCGGAACATTCCGGCCATTCGCGAGCAACAACAACGTCTGCTGGACTTGCAGGCGCGTGTGGTGCTGCCGCTGAAGGACCTGAAGGAAACCAACCGTCAGATGGCGGCCGGCGAGTTGAAGGCGCGCCAGGCGAAGCGCGAAATGACCGAGGCGAATCTGCGTCTCGTGATCTCGATTGCGAAGAAGTACACCAACCGCGGTCTGCAATTCCTCGACCTGATTCAGGAAGGCAACATCGGCCTGATGAAGGCGGTGGACAAGTTCGAATATCGTCGTGGCTACAAGTTCTCCACATATGCAACCTGGTGGATCCGTCAGGCCATCACGCGTTCGATTGCGGACCAGGCGCGTACCATCCGGATTCCGGTTCACATGATCGAGACGATCAACAAGATGAACCGCATCTCGCGTCAGATTCTGCAGGAAACCGGCTTGGAGCCGGATCCGGCAACGCTGGCCGAGAAGATGGAAATGCCGGAAGACAAGATCCGCAAGATCATGAAGATCGCGAAAGAGCCGATCTCGATGGAAACGCCGATCGGCGACGACGACGATTCGCATCTGGGCGACTTTATCGAAGACACGAACACCGTGGCGCCCGCAGACGCCGCGTTGCACGCCAGCATGCGCGACGTGGTGAAAGACGTGCTCGACTCGTTGACGCCGCGCGAAGCGAAGGTGCTGCGCATGCGTTTCGGTATAGAGATGAGCACCGATCACACGCTTGAAGAAGTCGGCAAGCAGTTCGACGTGACGCGTGAACGGATTCGTCAGATCGAGGCGAAGGCGCTGCGCAAGCTGCGTCATCCGAGCCGTTCGGACAAGCTCAAGTCTTTCCTTGAGGGGAACTGATCCACGCGGGCAGTTGACGCGTTGTAGCTGGCAAACGAAGTAGCAATTCAAAGGGGTCTCCCAGTTGCTTCGCGAAAGCGAAGCGGTTGCGGAGACCCCTTTTTCGTGTAGTATGGCGGCCATTCAACGAACCGGGCCGCGCAACATCCTGTACGTTGATAGTCTTCAGATACGGTAAAATCTCGAGTTCTCAGGGCCTCTAGCTCATGCTTGGTTAGAGCAGCGGACTTAGCAAAGACTCACCTAAACCACGCAGCACGGCATGGTGAGTCGTGAATGGGTTGCCTTGGGGTAAGTTAGCTCTGCCCCCTGGTAGAACTGCTCAAATTCGGGGAAACCTCTGCTGCCCTCGCAGCGTGGCAATCCCGAGCGAAGCTCTCTTTGAGAGAACGTGTAGAGACTGAACGGGCAGGTCGTAAAGACAAGAGACAGTCCAGACCACAAACCCGAAAGGGGCGGTGAAAGCCGTAGCTGGTTAGCATAATCCGTTGGTGCCGTGTTCGACTCACGGGAGGCCCACCAAACATTTGAAAAGCCACCCTTCATGGGTGGCTTTTTCTTTGCGTCAAACGTTCGCTCTTTTACGACGCCGTTTATCGATTGAAGTAGTCAGGCATGCGAAAGCCGTCATAGAAGCGGTTGCCAGGAATCGCATTGCGGAACTCCGGCGATTGATACGCCGCGACGATGTCGCTACCCTATAGGGCTTGGGACACCCCAGCTGGAGCTACACACACTACGATGTCGTTAAAAACGGATGTCGAATTTTTCTACCTCCTCGCGAATAGCTATCGCCGTTTGCTCGGCGAATCGCTGATGCCTGCCGGTATGAGCGACGCCGAGGGCGCTGCATGGCTCTACACAGCAGCGCCGTTTGGCGTCCTCGCGCACGATACGCAGGAAGACCCCGTGTTCATCTACGGCAACTCGCGAGCCCAGGCGATCTTCGGGTACGACTGGGACGAGATCACCGCTTTGCGCTCGCGCCTGTCGGCCGAAGCTCCGGAACGCGGAGAACGCCAGACATTTCTCGATCAGGTCACACGCAACGGTTTCGTCACCGGATATCGCGGCGTACGCATTACGAAGTCTGGACAGCGCTTCTGGATCGAGCACGCGACGGTGTGGCAATTGTTCGATGACTCAGGCGTGCTGCGCGGCCAGGCTGCGATGATCCCGCAGGTCGCACGATGCTGAAGAGGCCGCGTGTGACGGCCCTCAGTTGAAGCTGACATTGCAACTGCCGTGACGCCGCCGCGGCTTTTGCGCCTCGATGCGCACTCTCTCGCCAGGTGCGAGAGTCGTTTCTCCGGGCCCGTCACTGAGTCCGACGACGATAGCCCGACTTCAGGGCGTCCACGACAAGCTCGACCGCCCGCGACGATTTACGGCGATTCGGGTAATAGACGTGATGCCCGACGAAGGTGGGAAACCAGTCTTCCAGGACGAAACTGAGGCGGCCGGCTTTGACATGCTGTTCGACGAGGTCTTTGGGTACGTACGCGAGACCGAAGCCGCCCAGCGCCGCAGCGACCATCTGGTAGACGTTGTTGAAAGTCAGTTGCCCCTCGACATGAACCTGCAATTCGCGCCGTCCCCTGCTCAATTCCCATGCAAGCAGCGAGTTCCTCGTCGGCAGCCGCAGGTTGATGCAGTTGTGCAGTGTCAGGTCCTGCGGTTTTTTGGCCATGGGCCGTGACCGAAGATAGCCGGGCGAGCCGACGACCGCCATCGTCATGTCCGGTGCGATGCGCACTGCGATCATGTCCCTCGCCACCTGGTCGCCGAGCCGCACGCCGATGTCATAGCGATCAGCGACGATGTCCGACAGTCCATAATCGTTGATCAGTTCAATCTTCAGTTCCGGATACTGACGCAGGAGTGCCTGCACCCGCGGCCAGACGTAGGTATTCGCCGCGTAATCCGTAGTGGTGATCCGCACGGTTCCAGCAGGCCGGTTCGTCATTGCGCGCAGCGTTTCCAGTTCCGCCTCGATTTCCTCGAATCGCGGTCCGATGGACGACAGCAGCCTTTCCCCGGCATCAGTCGGCGCAACACTGCGCGTGGTGCGCATCAGCAACGGCATGCCCATTCGCTCTTCGAGCGCTCGCACGGTGCGGCTCAACGCCGATTGCGAAACGCCCAGCTGTGCAGCTGCCCGCGTGAAATTCCGCTCGCGCGCGACGGCCATGAAGGCCACCAGATCGTTGAGATCTTCCATCGATTAATGCTCCACAGCATAGGACCATGCCGATTCTGCGATCTAGTCGCATGAATGACGAGGCGTTAGATTAACGTCTTGTGGCGTAACGCCGTTGAAAATCCTGTTGAGGAAGAAACACGATGGAACTGAAGCGCGCGGGTTCGCAGCCCTCGATGAAAGGCCCGGAAGACTGGTTCACCGGCATTGTGCGGATCGATCCGCTGAACGCTCCGCCGCCGCCCGCGCGCGTCTCGTGTGCGAGCGTGACCTTCGAACCTGGGGCGCGCACCGCGTGGCATACCCATCCGCTCGGACAGACGTTGCTCGTAACCGCCGGCTGCGGCTGGACGCAATGCGAAACAGAGCCGCGCGTCGAGATCCGCGCGGGCGATGTCATCTGGTGCCCGCCCGGACATAAGCATTGGCACGGCGCTACATCCACCACCGCGATGACCCACGTCGCGATTCAGGAGGCGCTCGACGGTGTCAACGTTAATTGGCTCGAACACGTCACCGATGAACAATATCGCGGCGCGTGACTCGAGAATGCGCCGCATGCCCGTGGTGGCTGCAGCGGCGGGCGCAGCGATGTTCTTCTCCGGCTGCGCGCACATCAAAAGGACTGAAACCATGCAGGAATCGCTATTTCCCGCCGACCTGAGATCGGTATCCCCGGCCTTCGAGCGCTATACGGCAGACACCGTGCTCGACGGTCTCTGGAAGCGGCCGCAACTTTCGCCGCGAGACCGCAGCATCGTGACCATTGCGGTGTTGATCGCTCGCGGCCAGACCGTGGAGATGCCGTTCCACTTCAGGCTGGCACTCGATAACGGCGTCAAACCCGCCGAGGTTTCGGAGATCGTGTCGCACCTGGCCTTCTATTCCGGATGGGCGAATGCGACATCTGCGTTTGGTGTCGCGAAGCGCATCTTCGATGAGCGCGGCATCGGTGCGGACCAGATTCCTCCGGCTGATGTGACTCCGCTGCCGCTCGACGAAGCGGCGGAAAAGCAGCGCGCCAAAACAGTCGATGAGAACTTTGGCATGGTCGCGCCGGGCGTCGTTCAATACACGACCGATATGATATTTCGTGACCTTTGGCTGCGTCCTGGTCTTGCGCCGCGCGACCGGAGCCTCGTCACGGTGAGCGCCCTCGTCGCGAATGGCCAGGTCGCGCAGATTCCCTATCACCTGAACCGGGCTATGGACAACGGGCTCACCAAGGATCAGGCGTCAGAGGTGCTAACGCAACTGGCTTTCTACGCGGGTTGGCCAAACGTGTTCTCGGCGATGCCAGTGTTCAAGGACGTATTCTCGAAGCGCGGGGCTTGAGCGAGGACGCACGAATATCCGTTGAAATCGGAGCAGGCGCAGCACCGCTTGCAGTAGGGCAATCCGTCCGCGCGCCGCCGGGGGAGTGAAGAACGCATGATATTTTGGTCGTTACGGCATCCGAAATAATGCTCCCTGCGGGGCCCGCAGTTGCCAGGACACATCGCGTTGCTCATCGCCATTTCGCCACTGCGCAACTCTACGAGCTTCGACGCATCGCGGAACTAGTGAAAGCGGCGCAGGGATTAGGCCATCTCGAACAGAAGGTTCGCCGGGCGGATGCGAGGCGACAAAGCGGGGATTTTACCGCTCTTGGGCACTATCGGAATCCCTACAAACAAAAAACTAACATTACATATAACTTGCATCTATAACGGCAGGACATGCGGCGAACAGCCTTGTCTCGCTGCATGACCTCGGCCCGCCGGCCTTGCCGGCGGGCTTTTTTTGACTTGCATGAATGAGTTGCCGGGATTCCTACGTTTTCCTTTCATATCAGGAAAGCATCCGTCCGAGTCCGTATTTTCTTTCGCTTGACTTACTTGATATATCACATACTGTATGAGCTCGACCACCGTATTCAAGACACTGAACGGTCGGCGGCGGGAGCCTTTTTGCCCCGCGATCACAAGGCAATGCATGCCAAAGGAGACAGTGATGAAAACGGATCATCAGGAAGGAGCGTCGTCGTGGGTAGCGTCACCGTGGGTGCAACTCGTGTTCGGTGTGATCTGTATGGCGATGATTGCGAACATGCAGTACGGCTGGACCTTGTTCGTCAATCCAATCAACGAAAAATACCAGTGGGGCCGTGCGGCGATCCAGGTGGCGTTCACCATCTTCGTCGTGACCGAAACATGGCTCGTGCCGGTTGAGGGTTATCTGGTCGACAAATACGGGCCGCGACCGGTTGTAGTCGGTGGTGGCTTGCTATGCGCGATTGCGTGGGTGCTGAACTCGATGGCGTCGTCGCTGCCCTTGCTCTACATTGCGGCGGCGATTGGCGGCGTGGGTGCGGGCGCGGTCTACGGCACCTGCGTGGGTAATGCGCTCAAGTGGTTCCCCAACCGTCGCGGTCTCGCAGCGGGGATCACGGCGGCGGGCTTCGGCGCGGGATCCGCGGCTACCGTCATTCCGATCTCGAACATGATCAGGAGCAGCGGGTACGAAGCGACTTTCCTGTCGTTCGGGCTCGGTCAGGGCATCATCGTGGTGGTGCTCGGGCTCGCCCTGCTTGCGCCGCCGGCCAGCGTGCTCGCCGCCGCAAAGAGCACGCTCAAGCGAGTGGTCTACAACGCGACGCCGCGCGAAGTGGTGAGCTCGCCAGTGTTCTGGGTGATGTACCTCATGTTCGTCATGATGGCCGCGGGCGGTCTGATGGCCACCGCGCAACTCGGTCCGATCGCCAAGGACTTCGGCCTGCACGAGTCGCCCGTTTCGTTGCTCGGCCTTACATTGCCGGCGCTGACTTTCGCATTGACGATCGACCGTGTATTGAACGGTTTGACGCGGCCGTTCTTCGGCTGGGTATCGGATCGTATTGGCCGGGAAAACACAATGTTCATCGCCTTTGCGATTGAAGCGGTCGGCATTCTCGCGCTGTCGAAGTACGGGCAAAGCCCTGTGGCGTTCGTCGTCCTAACCGGCATCGTGTTCTTCGCATGGGGCGAAATCTACAGCTTGTTTCCTGCCACCTGCGGCGATACCTACGGGCCGAAATTTGCGGCAACCAACGCGGGCCTGCTCTACACTGCAAAAGGCACCGCTGCGCTGCTGGTGCCGTTCACCAGCGTGATCACGGCAGCTACCGGCAACTGGCATGCGGTGTTCATGCTCGCGTCCGGCATGGCGGGCGCAGCGGCGCTGCTTGCGCTGTTCGTGCTCAAGCCAATGCGCCGCGCGCATGCGGCGCGTCACGCGAGCCCGCAGGCCGAGAGCGCTTACAGCGGCGTATTGATAAGCGATTCGGCGCGCGTGTCGGCGGACGGCGGTTGATGAAGTCGTGATAGAGCGGGCCGCATCGCCGGACGTTGGCGACTGCGCGCCCGCGAATGAGGAGGCGCCGTGGACAACTTCCGTATCGACACCCGTTTCTCCGGTTCGATTCCTGAGCTTTACGACAGTCACCTCGTTCCGCTCATCTTTGAGCCCTACGCTGCCGATCTTGCGAAAAGGGTGGCTATGCACCATCCGTCACGCGTACTTGAGACTGCGGCCGGCACTGGCGTACTGACTCGCGCGATGGCGCATGCATTGCCCGCGCACGTTGACCTGGTCGCGACCGATCTAAATCAGCCGATGCTCGATCGAGCCGCTGCAATCGGTACGGCGAGGCCGGTGAAGTGGCAACAGGCCGACGCGACCCGGCTGCCGTTCGACGATGCAAGTTTCGACGTGGTCGTCTGCCAGTTCGGGGCCATGTTCTTTCCGGACAAAACGCGCGCGTTTTCCGAGGCTCGGCGTGTACTTCGACGCGAAGGCGTGCTGTTGTTCAACGTCTGGGATCGTATCGACGAAAACGAATTCGCCGACACGGTCACCGCGGCGCTTGCTGATCTCTTCCCGACAGATCCGCCAGTTTTCCTCGTGCGTACACCGCACGGTTATTGCGACCCGCAAGCGATTTCACACGACGTGGCGGGCGCGGGCTTCACTGAGGCACCGCGCCTTGAGACGATTGCGGCACGAAGCCGGGCTGTATCGGCTCGCGTGCCGGCCGTCGCTTATTGCCAGGGAACGCCCTTGCGCAACGAAATCGATGCCCGTTCCGGCGCGAGTTCCAGCGACGCCACGTTAGCGGCTGAGACGGCGATTGCAAGACGATTCGGCACAGGACCGGTCGACGGGAAAATTCAGGCGCATGTGATTAGCGTGCAGCGCTGAAGCGCTGAAGCGCTGAAGCGCGTTGTTGCACGGCGCTCGCCTGGCTATCTTCCATGCGGCCCGCCCGGTAAGACTTTGCCGGGCGCGAGACACCGCAATCTGTCGAGTTGCGAAAAACTCTGGAATAAACGCCGCCGCCTCGTGTTTGCCCCTATGTAGCAAGATTAAACAGCGTTGACCCAGGACCGAATTAGAGAGAAGTTCCGAGGATCCAACCCAGTCCGTAATACCGGGTCGCCATATAGTTAGGAATCCGATATTGAATGCTATCCGGCGGGGATTCGCTCTGCCGGGTTTGTTCGACCTTGTCTGCGGCTTCTGTCGCGCAGCCAATTTACTTATTAAAGGAGTATCAATCATGTCAAAGATGTTCGTGAGTATCGCTCTCGCCGTTTGCACCCTTGGCGCCCCGATTCTTAGCTTTGCTCAATCGAGCGCTCCGCTCACACGTGCCCAAGTTCGTGCCGATCTCGTGCGTGTCGAGCACGCCGGGTACCGGCCCACCAGCGGTGACGATGATAACTACCCGGCTGATATCCAGGCTGCGGAAGAAAAAGTCGCTGCACAAGGCGATCGCGAACTGACCACGCAGGCCGTCGGGGGCGTCGCACAGAGCGGCAGCTCCGCGTCGGGTGCTGCATCGCATATGGCGATGCAATCGGTTTGCGTTGGCCCCGTTAGCTTCTGCAACCTGTACGCGGGTAGTTGAGTGATGCGAGCCGGACGCCGCGAGCTTTGCCTTCATGCGCTGCGCCCCATTATCTAATCGTTATCAATGGAGTTTCGCCGTGAAGATATTGCCTTTAGCCGCAACGGTTCTTTCGTTATCCTCATGCATGTTTGCGTCCGCCAATGCAATGGCGCAGGATGCACAAGCGGCCAAAGCGCCGATCCATAACATTGTGCTTGTCCACGGCGCATGGGTCGACGGCTCTGGATGGAGGCCGGTCTATGACATCCTGACCAAAGACGGCTATCACGTCACGATGGTGCAGGAGCCGCTGACCTCGCTCGACGACGATGTAGCCGCAGCCAGGCGGGTGATCGACATGCAGGATGGCCCCGCCATTCTGGTCGCGCACAGCTATGGCGGCTCGGTGATAACCGAAGCCGGAGTCGATCCCAAGGTAGCGGGGCTGGTCTACGTCGCGGCTCATGCGCCGGCAGTCGGCGAAGACGAAAGTGATCTGGGCAAGATGATGCCGAGCTACACGTCGAAACAGGCGGGCGCCATCAGGAAAACGGACGACGGTTACACGTATCTGAATCCCGCGGATTTCGCGAAGGATTTCGCGGCCGACCTGCCGCTCAAGCAAGCCGAATTCGAGTCACGCTCGCAGATTCTCACGGCGGCCAAGGTCTTCTCCGCGCCAATCACAGTCGCCGCATGGACAACGAAGCCGAGCTGGGGCATCGTGGCCGCCGACGACAAGATCATCAATCCCGACCTGGAGCGCTTCTACTACCAGCGCGCGCATAGCCATACCACGGTGCTGGCGGGCGCAAGCCACTCGGTCTACGAATCGCGTCCGAAAGAAGTGGCCGCGGTGATCGAGGACGCAGCCAGGCATGCGCAGCAGTAAAGCGGCAACGCTGGCACGCGACGCTAACTGCTGGACTTGTTGCCCGGCTCGCGGACGCGCGTCGAATAGCTTTCGCTTCCGCAATTGGGGCACTTCGGAATCGAATGGCCCTTTTGCACATGTACCGAGTGATGACATTTGGCGCACCGGAAGTCGCCGGTTTTTTCCGCCTTTTCTCCCGCATGAGCAGTCATTGCTTCCTCCCTCAAGAGATTGATGCCGGCGTTGCGTCGTGGCGACGTTGAAGCAAGTACATCGACGTCCATAATTCCTGCAACGGCCGCGCAGCGCCTGGCGTTTAATCGATGTGGTTGTAATAAACGTACGGTGGCTGGCGCACGTTCAGTCCTTTTCCATCCGGTGCGCCATCAAGTTCTCCCGTTGGCATTTTGTCCCAGAGTAATGCTCGCCCCTTTTGCTGCGCTTCGTCGACTTTCGGATTGCGCTCTTTCACCTGGTTAAGGAACTGTTCAAACGGTGACACGTAAGGCGGTTTCATGTTTTCCTCCAGAACTGAAGCGCGCGATGGATGTATGGCGTTGCGCAAAACCACGGCACGCCGCTGCTCGGCGCCAATTAATTGGGCACGGAGCAAACCGCGTACCGCGTGCGCGCGTCGCCATTAAATTGAAAATTGCGATCGCGAATCGTTCCTGATTCTGTGCGCTCCGCGCCTGCGGGTTAGTCTTGCATCGTGAACACGGTGCGCAAGCGACTCCCGTTGTCTTGCCAATGCGTCGCCAGTTCGGCTAAAGGGACCGCCTGCGTCGCGATCTCGAGGCGCGCCGGAACGGCCGCATACAGCACTTCGCGGGCAGCTTGGAAAAGCCGCTCGAACGGAACGCTGCCGATACCGCTGCCAAGCAACGTGATCGCCGAGGCGCGCAGCGCCGCGCCTGGTGGCGCAAGTGTCGTGCCGCCAATCGAGCCGATTTGCACGAAACGCATCGGATAAGCGCCGGGGAGCGATTGCGCTGCGGCTGTCAGCAACCTTAGCGCGCTCGCGCCCCACAAGTAGTCGAGCACCACGTCGACGCCGTCACGAAAAATGCGGTTGCAGTGCGCGATGCAGCGCCGGCTCTTCCTGGTCGAGGGAAATCACGCAGTCCGCGCCCGCGGCTTCGAGTCCGCTGAGCGTCTGCGGATGCCGCCCGGTCGCGATCACTTTGGCGGCTCCAAGATGCTTCGCGATCTGCACGGCAAGGCGTCCCGATGCACCGGTCGCGCCGTTGACCAGCACTGTCTCACCCGCAACGAACCTGGCGCGCTCGTTGAGTGCCGCCCATGACGACATGCCGGGAATCGCCAAAGCCGCGGCGGCGACGGCATCGAGTGCCTCGGGGATTGCGATGCACTGTTGCTGCGCGACCAGAGTTCGCTGTGCGAGGCCGCCTGACGGCTCCCTGGGTCCGAAGAAATAGACGCGCGTGCCGTCTTCCCGGCGTCCGACACCGTCGATACCTGCAACGAACGGAAAACTGGCCGACGACGAATAGTGCGTGCCGGATGCCCTGCCACGCGTGACATGACTGAGCGCGGAAGCCTCGACGTCGATCAGTACGTGGCCCTCCGCCGGCGCCGGCTCATCGAAGTCCGAATAGACGGGCGTGGGGCCGGCTTGTGTGACGACTGCTGCTTTCATCGTTGGGCCTCGCCGGGAGAAGCGGTGAGCGGCAGTGCGTCGATCCAGGCGCGCAATAGCGGATCGCGAATGATCAGTACATCGAACAACCCCGATGCGCGCAACGACGGCATCGCTTCGACAATGTCTGCGGCGGCTTGCGTACGCGCTGTCTCGCTCGCGCGGGGGGCGCTCCAGACACGCGCATTGGCAAGAAACGCCGCGACAGTGCCCTTACGTATCGTCACGCCATGAACGTCGACGGAATCGACATGGTCTGGAAGAAACTGTTCGGCTCGCATCGCATTGAACTCCTCGAAATAGTAGTGAGTTCAGTCTAGGGATGCAGCGTCGGTGTGTCTCAGGTATAAAGGCCAATCGATACCGATTTCCAGCCATGACCACTCCGTTGATTCGTCCAGAGCTCGTGACATCGCCCGACGAGCCCTTTCTCGCCGCAGCAGAACTCACGCAACGCGAGTCCCGCTCGGTTTCGTCGCATAGTCACGCGCGCGGGCAATTGATGGGCGCGTTGAGCGGGCTCGCTTCGGTCGGCGTGAACCGGCAACAATGGGTCGTGCCCGCGATTCATGCAATCTGGATTCCACCGCATTGCGAGCATTCGATCCGGTCGCACGGTCCGTTTTCGGGGTGGAGCGTGTTCATTGCGGAGCACAGGTGCGCCGCGTTACCGCCCGAGCCTCGCGCGATCCGTACGACGCCGCTGCTGCGAGCGGCCGTGCGCCGTGCGGCGAGTTGGAACGGCGCACTACTCGGTGCACAACAGACTCGCATTGCCGAAGTCATCGTGGACGAACTGGCGGCGTCGAAGGCGGAATTGCTGGGTTTGCCAAGCCCTGAAGATGCGCGGCTTGTGCGCATCACCGACGCGCTGACGCGCAATCTTTCCGACTCGCGCCGTCTGGAGCAATGGGCCGAATGGGCAGGACTTTCGCCGCGCACGCTAAGCCGGCGGTTCGTCGCCGAGACGGGTCTCAGCTTTGCGCAGTGGCGCGCGCAGGCGCGGTTGTTTCGCGCGTTGGAGCTAGTCGCCGAGGGGGTCAGCGTGACGACCATCGCGCTCGAACTCGGCTACGAGAACGTGAGCGCCTTTATCGACATGTTCAGGCGCGCGACCGGAATCACGCCCGGGCGCTATGCAGCGGCGGGTGGTGCAGGCAGTGACTAGCAAGCGCTCTACCGTGCGTCGCGCGGTTGCGGCCGGCGCGGCGCGAAAGCCGGCCTTGATTTCCGACCGAGGCAGACGCGTGATCGTGTTGACGGGCGCCTTGCCCGCGACAGCCATCGCTATCGCGGCCGCGCATTGATCACGTCGCCAGAAGCGCCGAGCGTGCGCGCGAGCGTCGTACGAACGGCGATGCCGTTGTCGGCTGCATTCGCGCGGCTCGTCGCGGTTATCGCCACGTGTGAGTCATCGGATCAAGCGAAGTCGCACTCAGCGACTGTGGGCAGGACAGGTACGCACAGGCCAACGGCGGTGCCATTACAAGCGCATAGCCGACGCGCGGTAGGAAAGCGAACATGCTGCGGATGCTGTCGTTACAATGCGCGCATGAGTCGTCTTCCCAGTGGCATCGAGCGCCAGACATGCTGATCTCCTATTTCTCCAGTGGCGATGCCATTCGCAGTCGAAGCGTGGGCGACATCGTGCTGTCAAGCATCGTCGATATACCTGAACTCCCTCAACGTGTGCTTATAGATTGGCAGAAGGAGACGTCGTCGCGCATGATTCTCGAGTCCGGCGACGTCGAAGTAATCCCTTTCGCGCGAACGCGTATGCGTTGGCCAGACTACCCGCGCTGCGTTCAGGCGATGTCGGACTGGACGCGCTCACTCGGATTGCCCGACGTGCTCGCCTCCAGCGACACAGCCTTAATGGCTTGCCGCGGCGCGAGGTATCACCATGACGCGATGCAATACGGAGGCGCGGCGTTCTGCAACCTGTTCCTGAGCGACGACAAAGGTCTCGACCTGCATTTCGCCTCTACCGGGCATCGCATTCCGTTGACGCGGGGAACAGCGGTGATATTCGACACCGGCCAGCCTCATGGCGTGGTTCGACGCGGCCGTAGCGGTTTCAATGCGGACGACTTCACGCTGGATCAGGATTGCGTGCAGATATTCCTGACGTGGGAGCTCGCTATCGAAGACGCGCACGTTGCACGTGCGCTTGATATCGAGTTCGACGTTGCTCCTTTGTCCGTCTCGCATCCGGATGCGGAGCAAGTATTGTTGAACGGCGAGCCGGTAGTCGTGTGCCCCGATTCCGGCCGCTGGCGCCGGGCCGATTGATCTTTGGCGCCGTGCCGATATCGTTGCACGACGTCTGTATGATGGCGGGTTTGCGACCGACTGCAAGCTCGCGCAGACGGTCGGCGCAGACCGCGTACGGCACGCTGCCGCAGCGCGGTGCCAAAGCTTCCCTTCACGACGATTCATAGGAACACCGCCATGACGGCCGCAACGCAATTCGATCAGGTTTCCGTTATCAAACGCGCCAACGTGTACTTCGACGGCAAGTGCGTGTCGCACACCGTTCTGTTCGCCGACGGCACGCGCAAGACGCTGGGCGTGATCTTGCCTGGCACACTGAACTTCGGTACGGACGCGCCGGAACTGATGGAAGTGCAAGCCGGCCAATGCCGCATTCGCCTCGAAGGCAGCGACGAGTGGAAGACCTACCGCGCGGGCGAGTCGTTTTCGGTGCCCGGCAAGAGCCGCTTCGACATCGACGTGATCGAAACGCTCGATTACGTTTGCAGCTATCTGTAAGAGCGATTGAGCGTGTGCTGCGCCTGACCGCCCGGGAGTCTCCGGGCGATCAGACTGCGGTTGCGAGATGTGGGCGGCGCTGGTCTCTCAGAACGAGACCCCAGGCAAAACGCGATGATGTCCCGATGATTTCTATCGGACAGCGCTCAGGAAAGCGCTATCAAACCGTGCTATTAAACCGCGCGGCGCACCATCAATTCCTTGATCTTGCCGATCGCCTTGGTCGGGTTCAGCCCCTTCGGACAGACGTCGACGCAGTTCATGATCGTGTGGCAGCGGAACAGGCGGTACGGGTCTTCCAGGTTATCGAGCCGCTCGCCGGTCGCCTCATCGCGGCTGTCCGCGATGAACCGGTAGGCCTGCAACAAACCCGCCGGACCCACGAACTTGTCCGGATTCCACCAGAAGCTCGGGCACGACGTCGAGCAGCTCGCGCACAGAATGCACTCGTACAGCCCGTCGAGCTCGTCGCGCTCCTCCGGCGACTGCAACCGCTCCTTCTCCGGCGGCGGCGTGTCGTTGATCAGGTACGGCTTGATCGAGTGATACTGGTTGAAGAACTGCGTGAAGTCGCAGATCAGGTCGCGCACCACCGGCAGCCCCGGCANCGGACGCAGCACGATCTTCTGCGGCAGGTCGTTCAGGTTCGTCAGGCACGCCAGACCGTTCTTGCCGTTAATNTTCATCGCGTCCGAGCCGCACACGCCCTCGCGGCACGAACGGCGGAACGACAGCGTCTCGTCCACGGCCTTCAGCTTCACGAGCGCGTCGAGCAGCATGCGCTC
>NZ_AWZT01000047.1 GCF_000472525.1 Paraburkholderia dilworthii | reverse complement strand
GACGCGTCCGCGCCGGTTTTTGTGCGGGGGCGGCATTGGGGTGGGGTTAGGGTTGGGTATAGGGTCTAGGTTTTTTGGGTTTTCCTTGTGGTTCGGGTTTTCCTTGTGGTTCGGGTGGTTCCTAATGGGTCGTAGTGGTCTATTAGTGTTGCCCCTGTGCGGGGCGGCACTTACTTTCTTTGCCGCCGCAAAGAAAGATAAGCAAAGAAAGCGGCTCAAACCGCTAGCTCGTAGGTGGGTCCCCCGGCTTGGAGGGGGCAGTGGTACATCTGGAATCCGTGCCCTCGCGCACTCCGCGCTCGTGACAAGGCAGTCATGCTTCCCGCCTCGCGCTAGGCGCTCGTCGGAAGGGTCGGGCCTGGCCGACCACTTGCGCTGTCGCTCGGCGGGGGCCATAGGCTTCGCGTCGGCGGGACGCTTAAGGGCAATGTACTTCAATGCATTGTCGCGATAGCGTGCAAAACGCATTTTTCCGCAGCCGGCTGCAGACTTGCATCGTGCATCTGATGCGGAACGTGCTGCGATATGTGGGCACGGAAAGAGCGCTGCAGGATGGGAATTGCGAACAGCCGATCTATGCAGCGCTAAGCGCCGGGGCGACCGAAGCAGTTTGTATAGCTCCGGCGGTCATTGGGCGTTTCGCGAGCTGATCGATCAGTTCCTTCAGAATCAGCAGCAACGCGGACTGGCCCTCGCGAGGCGCGCTTTGATTAGCGAGGTTTGGATGCCCCCGCCGCACGACAGCGCAAGTGGTCGGCCAGGCCCGACCCTTCCGACGAGCGCGTAGCGCGAGGCGGGAAGCATGACTGCCTTGTCACGAACGCGGAGTGTGCGGGAACACGGATTCCAGATGCACCACTGCCCCCTCCAAGCCGGGGGACTCACCTACGAGCTAGCGGTTTGAGCCGCTTTCTTTGCTTATCTTTCTTTGCGGCGGCAAAGAAAGTAAGTGCCGCCCCGCACAGGGGCAACACTAATAGACCACTACGACCCATTACGGAGCACTACGAACCACTACAGAACCACAAAAGAAAGGCAAAAAAACAAAACCTACACCATCACCCTCCTCCTCTCCGCCCGCTGCATAAAATAATTAACCGCCACAACCCCAACAGTCACCACGGCAATAAACAAAGTCGCCAACGCATTCATCTCCGGATTCAACCCGAGCCTCACCCGTGAGAAAACAACCAGCGGCAACGTCGTCGACCCCGGCCCGGACAAAAACGCCGACAAAACCAGATCGTCGATCGACAACGTAAACGACAACAACCACCCCGACACCAGCGCCTGTGAAATCAACGGCAACGTAATCGAGAAAAACACGCGCAGCGGCGTAGCCCCAAGATCGAGCGCCGCTTCCTCGAGCGAAGGATGCAATTCCTTGACACGCGATTGCACGATAATCGCCACGTAGGAAATGCACAGCATCACGTGCCCGACCCATATCGTGAAAATGCCGCGCCCGGCCGGCCATCCGAGCCACTTCGCCATTTCGATGAACAGCAACAGCAACGAAATGCCCTGAATCACTTCGGGAATCACCAGCGGCGCGTTGATCATGCCGGTATAAAGCGTGAAGCCGCGAAAACGTCCCATACGCGCGAGCACGAAGCCTGCCCACGTACCGATAATCACCGACGCAAACGCCGTCAGCACCGCCACCCTCAACGACAGCCACGCCGCGGCGATCAGTTCATCGTCGTGCAGCAACGCCTCATACCAGCGTGTTGAAAAGCGCGTCCATACCGTAACCAGTTGCGATTCGTTGAACGAATAAACGATCAGACTCACAATGGGCACATACAGAAACAGAAAGCCCAATCCCAACGCAGTGAACTGCAAAATCCGGTTCGGCTTCATTAGCGTCGTTCCTCCATCGCCTTCGCCTGCGCGTACTGGAAAAACGCCATCGGCACCAACAGCAGCAGCACCATCGCACACGTCACGGCCGAGGCCATCGGCCAGTCCGCATTGTCGAAGAACTCATTCCACATCACGCGGCCGATCATCAGCGTATTCGCGCCGCCCAGCAATTCAGGAATCACGTACTCGCCCACCGCGGGAATAAACACGAGGAGGCAACCGGCGATAATGCCGTTCTTCGAGAGCGGCAACGTAATCTGCCAGAACGCTTTCCACGGCCTTGCGCCAAGATCATATGCGGCTTCGAGCAAAGTCATGTCCATCTTCACCAGATGCGCATACAAAGGCATCACGAGAAACGGCAGATATGAATACACCATGCCGATATAGACGGCCGTATTCGTGTGATACAGCTCGATCGGCGAATGGATCAGACCGATCGACATCAAAAAGTTATTCAGCAATCCGTTGTTCTTAAGAATGCCGATCCACGCGTAGACGCGAATCAGGAACGACGTCCAGAACGGCAGCATCACGGCCATCATCAGCAGATTGCGACGCGCCGGATTCGAACGCGCGATGTAATACGCCATCGGATAACCAATCAACAGACACAGCAGCGTCGAAATTGCGGCGACCACCACCGAATTGACGTACGTCGCGAAATAAAGGCTGTCCGTGACGAGAAACGCGTAATGCGACAGGTCGAGTTTAATGTTGATCGCGCCATCCACAAAACTCGTCAGTTCCGTGTACGGCGGAATGCCGAGTTGCAAATCGGCAAAACTGATCTTGACGACGAGCAGAAACGGCACGAGAAAAAACAGCAGCAGCCAGACGAACGGGCCGGCCACCACCGCGGTGCGGCCAGTGAGCCCGAAGCGTCGCACCGGCCACGCGACGAACGCGTTGAACTGGCGCTTCATGACGTCAGCACCACACCGGCCGATGCGCTCCAGCGCACATAGACCTCGTCGCCCCAGGTCGGCGGATCGATCTCCGTGAGCGCGAGGCTCGTCACGTTGGCGATCACCGCTTTGCCGCCGTCGAGCTTCACGTGATACAGCGAATACCCGCCCATGTACGCAATATTCGTGACGACGCCCTTGCCCCAGTTGTACGCGCCCTCAGGCGGCTTACGCGTTAGGGCGATGCGCTCGGGCCGCACCGAAATCGTCACTGGCATGCCGAGCGGCCCGGTAATGCCGTGGTTCACATAAAGGCGGCAAGTGAGATCGGGCGTTTCGATAAACACGTGATCGGGCTCGTCTTCGACCGTATGGCCTTCGAACAGATTCGTCGAGCCGATGAACTCGGCCGAGAAGCGGCTATTCGGATATTCGTAGACCTCGTGCGGGGTGCCGAGCTGCACGATCTCGCCTTCGCTCATCACCGCGAGGCGGCCCGCCATCGTCATTGCTTCTTCCTGATCGTGCGTAACCATGATGCAGGTCACGCCGACCTTGTCGAGAATGTTCACGAGCTCGATCTGCGTGCGCTGACGGATCTGCTTGTCGAGCGCGGACATCGGCTCGTCGAGCAGCAACAGCTTGGGGCGCTTCACAAGAGAGCGCGCCAACGCGACACGCTGCTGCTGCCCGCCTGACAACTGGTGCGGCTTGCGCTTTGCGAAGCGGCCCATCTGCACGAGTTCGAGTGCTGTTTGCACGCGATCGCGCAATTCGGCCTTCGGCACCCCCTCCTGCTTCAGCCCGAACGCGACGTTCGACTCGACCGTCATGTGCGGAAAGAGCGCATACGACTGAAACATCATATTGACCGGCCGCCGATACGGCGGCAGTTGCGCGAGGTCTTCGCCGTCGATCAGAATCTTTCCCGAAGTCACGCTTTCGAGCCCGGCGAGCATGCGCAGCAACGTCGACTTGCCACAGCCGGAACTGCCGAGCAGCGCGAACAACTCGCCCTTCTTCACCGACAGATTGACCTCTTTCACCGCCACGGTCTCGCCGAACTTTTTTACGACGTCGACGACCTGCACGAAATTGTCGGCCGCGTCGTTCATCGCGGCGTTGCCGCCAGCGGACGGCACGGCCGCCCGGTCCAGCGCGCCCGACTGCTCACTACTCATCACAATGCTTCACTCCGGCGTTGACGAACAAAGCCCCCGGTGGACACCGAGGGCTTCTTGATGATGCTTACCCATTCACTCTGGCCGAAGGTCAGCGGCCGGACTTGAATTCAGTCCAGAGCCGCGTCTGCAGCCGCTGGATTTCCGGCGGCAGCGGCTTCAACAGGAACAACGTCTTGATGACTTCAGGCGGCGGATACACAGCCGGATCGTTGGCGACGTCCTTGTCCACGTACTTGCGCGCTTCGAGATTCGCGCTCGGATAGTAGACAGCGTTGGTAATCGCGGCGTGGACTTGCGGCGTTTCGATGTAGTTGATCCACTCGAGAGCGGCTTCCTTGTTCTTCGCGTCTTTCGGAATCGCCATCACGTCGAACCACACAGGCGCGCCGCCCTTCGGAATGTAGTACTCGATCTTGTACGCCTTCTTCGCCTCGATCGCGCGATGCTTCGCGATCACGACGTCGCCCGACCAGCCGTATGCAAAGCACACGTCGCCGCCTACCAGGTCGTTGATATAGCCCGACGAGTTGAACTGCGTGATGTACGGACGGATCTTCTTGAGCATCGCGAGCGCGGCGCGGTAGTCGGCCGGATTCGTGCTCATCGGATCCTTGCCGATGTAATGCAGCGCGGCGGCGAACATCTGGTCCGGTGCGTCGAGCACGGACACGCCGCAGGCCTTCAGCTTCGAGATGTTTTCCGGTTTGAACAGCACGTCCCAACTATCGAGCGGCACGTTCTTGCCGAGGATCTGCTGCGCCTTCGTGACGTTGTAGCCAAGGCCAGTCGTACCGTATGCCCAGGGCACCGTGAACTTGTTGCCCGGATCGGCGCCAGCGACCAGCGCCATCAGCGACGGATCGAGGTACTTCAGGTTCGGCAGCTTCGATTTGTCGAGCGGCGAGAAGATACCCGCTGCGATCTGCTTGCCGGCGTAATTGCTGGTCGGCACGACGATGTCGTAGCCCGAATTGCCGGTCAGGAGCTTGGCTTGCAGCGTATCGTCGCTGTCGTAGTTGTCGTATTTGACCTGGACGCCGGTCTGCTTGGTGAAGTTCGGAATGGTGTCCTTGGCGATGTAATCGGACCAGTTATACACGTTGAGCTGCGTATCTTTCGCTGCCGCCGTCAGCCACGGCGCCGCGCACAAGACCAGCGCAGCCACTTGCCCCACTACCCGTCTTTTCATCCCGTTCTCCGATCGTGACCGGTCCGAGCCGGCCGTCCTCACGCATGCCGCGATATAGCGCCGATGCAGCGCTTGCGGCTCCCCTGAAAAACCCGAAAACTACCATCAATTATTGCGCGGTCCAAAAAAAACGCCGCATTGTCGCGCAAACGGTACAGCGTAAGCCGCGCCGCCGGAAAATGGGCGCAATTTTAGCGGGTTATCGGCGCGTGTCTACCCGAAAAAAACCCCGCGTCGTGCCGCGTTGCGAGCTTGCCGCCAGGACAGCGCTGCCGGCCGGTCAGTGGAGCCCGTTGCGGACCGCCTGGACGCCGCGATGCAAGCGTGGCGCCGGCATCATCGCAAGGCAACGCGATGCCGTGCGACGGAGCACAATAGCTGACGAGCAATAGCGGCCGCACGCTCCGTCACGCGCGCAGGGCCGCCTGCGCGCGTCGGCAACGCGACGCGACGGACATGGTCTTCGCGGCCCGCCCACGCCTGGTGGCGCGCAGATGAGAGCGGCGGGCACAGGCCTTGCGAAACCAGGCAGTCTTTGACCTCAGGCATTCATGAACACCAATCCGTTCGCGCTGCGCCCCAACCGCCGCCGGCGCCTGCCGGAAGGCGGACCCGCGCACTGGTTTTCGTTCGTCGGCGCGGGCGCGCTCATCGCGGTCGGCTATATCGATCCCGGCAACTGGGCCACGGCGCTCGGCGCGGGGGCCGGCTACGGGTATCAGCTGCTCGGCATGGTGGTGCTCTCCAGCCTGATGGCGATGCTGCTGCAGTGGCTGTCGTCGCGGCTCGGCGTCGTAACCGGGCGCGATCTCGCGCAGGTGTGCCGCGAACGTTCTGGACGGCGCCGCACGATCTTTCTGTGGCTTACCAGCGAGGTCGCGATCATCGCCTGCGACGTCGCCGAGGTGGTGGGCAGCGCCGTCGCGTTGCAATTGCTACTTGGCGTATCGCTGACCGTCGGGGTGCTGATGTCGGCCGTCTGCACATTCGCGCTGCTCGCGCTTCAGCAGAAAGGCGGCCGCAAGCTGGAGGCGGTGATCGCGTCGCTGATCGGTTTCGTGGGCCTGTGCTTCGTGATCGAACTGGCGCTAGCGCGCCCCGACTGGCATGCGGCACTGGCGGGCACGGCGCCGAGCATCGAACTGGTGCGCAACGCCGGGATGCTGTGGCTCGCGGCAGGCATCGTCGGCGCGACGGTAATGCCGCACAACCTCTATCTGCACTCGTCGCTCGTCAAGCACCATGCGCCCGACAGCAGCGACGCGCAGATCAAGGCCGCGTTGCATGTCGTCAATATCGACACCATCGGCTCCCTCCTCTTTGCTTTCGTGATCAATGCGGCGCTTCTGATCGTCGCGGCCGCCGTGTTCAATGCGAGCGGCCATCGCGACGTCACGGATCTCGCGGATGCGCACCGTCTGATCGCCCCACTGCTCGGCACGCGCTGGGCCGGCATTCTGTTCGCAGCGGCACTGCTTGCCTGCGGCCTGAGCGCGACCGTCACCGGCACACTGGCGGGCCAGGCGGTGATGGAGGGCTTCCTGCAACTGCGGCTGCCGCGCTGGAAGCGCGCGCTGCTGACGCGGGCACTTGCAATCGGTCCCGCACTGGTGGCCGTGACGATGTTCGGCCAGGAAGGCTCCAATAAGTTGCTTGTGGCAAGCCAGGTGGTGCTCAGCCTGCAATTGCCGCTTGCCGTCGTGCCGCTGATCCGCTACGCATCCGATGCACGGCTGATGCGCGGTTGGCGCGTGCATGGCGTGCCGCTGGTGCTCGCCTGGCTGTCGGCGACCTTCATCATCATGCTCAACGGCGCACTGCTGTGGCAGGTCGCATTCGGCGACTGACGCATCGGGGCTTTGCACCTTGCTCGGAATTCGCCTACGGTTGCAGTGAATTTGTAAATAATCTTTTAGTATTTCACCTTGGGCGGCGGCCGATCGCCGTGGCGTCGAGCCGCCCCCTGTTGCCGTGAATTCCGGTGGCTGCCTGCTGTCTTGCGGCGGCCATTGTTTTGCCACCTCCGAGTTTCTCGCACCGAGGCAGCGGCGAAAGCATGTGCCGCGCATGGCCTCACTCGACCCGCGCCGCGCCGTTTCGCTTGCCGCCTCGCTCCTGGACGACGACCCATGCACCTTGTTGCCTCATTCGACCGCTTCGCTCGCCGCATCTTCATGACGATTCGCCACGCTCATGGCTATCCGCGCCTCAACAGATTTACTTTGGCGTTCGCCGTTCTGGCCTTATCGAGCGCCTTGCCGGGCGAGGCGGCCGCCACCGTCGCGATGCTGCAACCCGCGCGCATTGCGGCGGCCCAGGAACCGCTGCAGCTCACGCTGCTCTATTCCGCCGACGACGCCCGCGCCCTGAGCGTCACCGTGCCCCAAACCTTGCACGTGACCCTGACGGGCGGCGAGCAATCTCCGCAGCCGCTCGAACTGACCCGCGAAGCAGGCGTGCCCGACACGCTGCGCCTGCGGCCGGGACAGTTCCGCAAGGTGCGCTTTTCGGCGCCGTGGCCGGAATCGGCGCGCGGCGAGGTGCGTATCGATCCAATAGGCTTCGATGCTTCGCCTGCGCTCGTGGTGCTCAATCGCGGCCCGCAGCAGGATGCGATCGTGCAGGCCGAACGCAGTGAGAGCCAGGCCAGCACGCCCGCGCAGGCGGCGGCAACGGCGGCGGCGCTCGACGGCCCCACCGGGGACGCCATTTCGCCGCCCGGAGACTCGCTGTCGACGACCGGACGTGGCGTATTCGCACACGTCTCCTACTACGAGCCGATGTATTTCGCGGCCGGCCACAACGGCGACACGAACGCGCGGCTGCAACTGAGCTTCAAGTACCGCCTGCGCATTCCGGACGACCTGCGCTCGAAGGCGTTCATCGACAATCTTTACTTCGCATACACGCAGACTTCGATATGGGATCTGTCCGCCGAGTCGCGGCCGTTCCGCGACACGACCTACTCGCCGCAACTGTTCTACTACGTGCCGGACACGGGCTGGCGCAATCCATTCTTTACGCGGATGGGATTCGCCGCCGGCGTCGCACACGAATCGAACGGCAAAGGAGGAACCGATTCGCGCAGCATCAACATGCCGTTCGTCCGTCCGACTTGGGAATTCGGCGATCTGACGGCCAACCACCTGACGGTGTCGCCGAAAATCTATTACTACCTCGGCAAGCAGAGCAATCCTGATATTGCGGACTATCGCGGCTACGTCGATCTGCTCGTCAAATACGGCAGCCCGGACGGCTGGCAACTCGCGACCACGCTGCGCAAAGGCACCAAGCATTGGTATGGCAGCGTCGATACGCAATTCACCTATCCGCTCGCGAAGCTGCTCGGCAGCGCATGGGGCGGCTACTTGTGGATCGGATATTTCAACGGCTACGGCGAGGATCTGCTCGACTACAACAACCGTCAGCACTGGATGGCGCGAATCGGCTACAGCATTGCGCGGTGACACTGTGGGCCATGCAGCGGCGCGGGGTCCGATGCACTGCCCGGTGCACTGCCCCGTGCACCGTCGGCTGCGCTATTCGATGCGCTGCTGGAGTCGGCGCGGCTCACGCCGCGTATCGGTTAACATAGCGGAACTCCGCTTCCCTGCTGCAAGGTTTCCGATGGCTTCGAATCTCCACGCTCTTCCCGACAGTCCCTGCATTGGCGTCTGTTCGACACTGTTCGACGAAATCTGCAAGGGTTGCGGCCGCACCGCCAGCGAAGTGTCCAATTGGGTTTTTCTGAGCGACGAAGAAAAGAGGGCCGTGTGGGTGCGCATCGAGCAGGAAGGCACGGCCATGCGGTTTCAGAACGACAAGCTTTGAGACATTCGCGGGACAGTCAGTCAGGACGTCCCGCCGAAGCGGCTCGTGAGTTCGAAGAGGGCTTTAAGGTTGCCCTCACTGCCCCAGAGCAATGCGCTCAGAAGCGCATACCGACACCCAGCCCCGCCACGACCGGATCGATGCTGACGCGGCCGAGCGACTGGCCACCCAGCGACGCATCCGTGTGCATCCAGATTTTCTTGATGTCCGCGTTGACAAACAGCGACTTGGTCACCTGAACATCGACGCCCGCCTGCAACGCCGGACCGAAGCTGTGATTGTTGATCGACACCGGTTGATCGCCGGCGTGCAGACCATTGTTGTAGAACAACGTGTAGTTCAGACCCGCACCGACATACGGACGCACGCGCCCTGCATGGTTGAAGTGATATTGCAGCAGCAAGGTCGGCGGCAATACGTTCACGCCGCCAAGACCGCCGATGCTCGACGTGAGCTGATGACGCGACGTGCCGAGAATCAGTTCGACGCCGAGATAGTCGCGGATCATGTAAGTCAGATCCAGTTCCGGCACCGTCGCGTTATTGACGCCGACGCTCAGCGCCGACAACGTGCCCGTTGTTTCGACGTTCGGCACGATGCTGATCGCGCGCAAACGCACCAGCACGTCGCCGGCGTGAATGCCGCTCATTGTGTCGTCGCCGGCGGCATGCGCCTGCGGAGCCAGCGCAGCCGCGCATAGCAGACCCGATGCGATGGCGGCGGTCCTGATCTTGTTGCTGAGCGAGAGTTTCATTTGCTTCCCCGATTGTTGGTGATGCGGGGATTGTCGAAGCTTCAGCCGCGCGACAACTTGACTCGCATCAACCGAGGGAGAAAGCCCAGCGCCCTGCGACAGCCGGTCGCGTCGCACCGGTCAGCAGCAGTTCGATCAGATCGTGCACGCTGCGAATCGCCGAGCCGAACGGCAGCGCTTCCTTGCCGCGAAAAAAGAGCCCATTTGCGACGTCGCCACGCAAAGCCGCGGCGAGACGCGTGTCGATGCAGAAATGGCCGAACTTTTCGACGCCGTCGCGCAAGCCACATACGCTCAGACACTCGAGCGCGGTCGGGCACGCGTGTTTGAGCGCGCCGACCTTCTCGCGAATCCTGCTTTCATGCCGCAGATAGCGCACGAGCCACGGCGTTTTGACCGCACGCGCGGGCAAGCCCGTCACGCTGACAAATTCGACGATGTCTTCCGGCGCCGCCTCTGCCAGCACACGCTTGAAATTCGGATGCGCGTCGCCTTCCTCGGTGACGGCGAATGGCGTACCGAGCTGAACGCCGTTAGCACCCGCGTTTAACAGCGTGCGCACGGCCTCATGACTATTGATGCCACCCGCGAAGATCAACGGCACCTGGTTGCGATCGAGCCCGAGCGAGGCGAACACCGCGTCGAGTTCTTGCAGAATCCGCATGAAGTCAAAGCGCTGATCGTTCATATCGGCGATGCTCGTGACGCCCAGATGCCCGCCCGCGTGCGCCGGATGCTCGATCACGACAGCGTCGGGCAAGCGGCCTTTTTTCATCCACTTCTTTAACACCAGCGCGACCCCGCGGCTGTCCGACAGAATCGGAATCAGCGCGATATCGTGGCCTTGCGTCATGTCCGGCAAGTCGAGCGGCAGGCCCGCGCCCATCACGATTGCGTCGGCGCCGCTTTCGCAGGCTACGCGGACGTAATCGGCCTGCGCGCTGACCGCTTTCATCACGTTGACGGCGATCATGCCGCGTCCTTCGCTCAGCGCCTTCGCCGCACGGATTTCGCGCGAGAGCGCGGTGAGATTCGCCTGTTCGAGCGTGGCGCGATCCGGTGCCTGGCTGCAATGGTCGACGAGATCCGGATGGTGGTGGCGCAGGTCGATGCTGGCAATCGTGCCGAGCGCGCCCTCGCGCGCGACGCTGCCGGCGAGCCGGTGCGCCGAGATACCGACGCCCATCCCGCCTTGCACGATAGGCAGTAGCGAGCGGCCGCGGATGACTAGCGGTGAAAAGGAGTGAGAGTTGAGCATGGCTGACCCGACGGACGATTATCGAACCGTGAATCATCGTCCGTCGAGCGCGGCCGGGGCTGCGTCAGATCAAACCGCGTGCGAATGACGTCGCCGCGTGTGCGATTGCTTGATGCCGATCATCCGGATCAAAGATTGAACTGCATCGACTTGAGTTCGAGATATTCGTCCAGCCCGTAGACACCGTTTTCGCGTCCAAAGCCCGATTGCTTGAAACCGCCGAACGGCGCGGCCATATTCCATGCGCCGCCGTTGATGTCGACCTGGCCCGTGCGGATGCGGCGGGCGACGCTTTGCGCGTGCTCGTCACTGCCGGCCCATACCGCGCCGCCCAAGCCATACGGCGAATCGTTGGCAATCCGAATCGCTTCGTCTTCGTCCTTGTAGGTCAGAATGGACAAGACCGGGCCGAAGATTTCCTCTTGCGCGATGGTCGCTTTCGGATGTACGCGGCCGAATACCGTCGGTTTCACGAAGAAGCCCTTCGACACGCCGTCTGGCAGCCCCGCGCCACCGGTCACGAGTTCGGCGCCCTCCTCGATTCCCTTTGCGATGTATTGCTGCACGCGCGCCTGCTGTGCCGCGGATGCCAATGGACCGAGGCGTGTCTTTTCGTCGCGCGGATCGCCGGCTGCGTAGGTCTCGGCCACCTGTTTCGCGAGCGCGCGTGCTTCGTCGTAGCGAGCTTCCGGAACCAGCATGCGCGTGTGCGCGGAACAGGTTTGCCCGGAGTTCAAAAAGCACGCGCTGACGGTGCCTTTCACGGCGGCAGCAAAATCGGCGTCGTCGAGAATGACCGAGGCCGACTTGCCGCCGAGTTCGAGCGCGACGCGCTTGATCGTCGCCGATGCGAGTTCGGACACGCGCTTGCCGGCGCGCGTCGAGCCGGTAAACGAGACCATATCGACCGACGGATGGCTGGCGAGAATCTCGCCGACGACCGGCCCATAACCGCTGACGAGATTGAACACACCGGCAGGCAGCCCGGCTTCGTGAATCGCCTCGGCGAGCACGAACGCATTCAACGGCGCGATTTCCGAAGGCTTGAGCACGACCGTACAACCGGCCGCGAGCGCCGCCGCGACCTTCAGCGTGATCTGATTGAGCGGATAGTTCCACGGCGTGATGGCCGCGACCACGCCGACCGGCTCGCGCACGACGAGCGAATTGCCGACGCGCGCCTCGAATTCGAAGTCGCCGGCAAGCTTTGCATAGGCATTCCAGTTGTACACGGAACTGCCGACCTGAATGGCGCGCGAGAGCTTCAGCGGCATGCCTACTTCGCCTGCGATCAGCGTGGCCAGTTCGTCGGTGCGCGATTTCAGATTCGCCGCGATGCGCGCCAGATGCTCACCGCGCTGCGCGGCGGGCGTCGCGGCCCAACTGTCGAAGGCCACGCGCGCGGCGGCAATCGCGCTTTCGGCATCGGCTTCCACGCCTTCGGGAATGCGCCCCATGACTTCCTCGGTGCCCGAGTCGATCACGTCGATCGTGCCAGTGCCGCAGGGCGCAATCCATTTTCCGTCGATATAGAGTTTGTCGTAGGTTTTCATGATGGCTGGCCTCTGTCTGCGGACATTGATGGTTCTATTCTAACCAGCGTCGGACGAAGGGTTGAGTGCGCGAACTGGGTGCCGACCTGGCTCGAAGCCCGGCTAGCCAACAACGCCGGGCTCGCTTACTATCCGACTTCATAAGAAAGCGCCCGCCCGCGGCGCGTACACGTTGAGGCCACCCATGAACCCCACACCACACCCCAAACTTGCGCTGATCCTGGCGTTGGTTGCAATCGCCGTGACAGCAGGCGCCGCCCACGCGGCGGAGTCGGCGACGGACGCCGCATCGGAAACCGAACTGAACCTGACCAAAGACGCCGCGCATCCAGCGGCAGACCTTCCCAGCGGGCTTGCCGACTTCTGCTTTTTTGCACGCCTGCCGCCTGCCAGTCAGAAGTACAAGGTCATCAGGAATGTGAAGATAGGCAAAGGCACTTACGGCGGCGTTGCGGACATTCTGCCGCAAATGGCGGAGTACGCGCAGTTGCGCGGAGCGGATGCGATCGTCGAATACACCGGTTCGCAGCGCTTCGGCTTCTGGCCGTGGCGGATGGTGAGACCCGTCGTGCGCGGCGTCGCCGTGCAGTGGACGGAACCAAAGCAAGTGGATTGCGAATCCATCGGCGGCACGAAGCTGAGCACGATTCTGTCGTCGGGTCAGCCGCCAGCAAAATAAAAAACGGCGGTCCGGCATGCTCTGCGCATGCGGACCGCCGTTCTGGGTGAGTCATGAGTCCAACGGAGAAAACCCGAGGACCGATGGCGTCAAAAATTCATGTTTCAGGATGGTTTACTGCACGCCCTGGCTGAGCAGGAAGTCTTCGTAATTACCACCGAAGTCGTTCAGCGTACCGTCGGTCTTCACTTCGATGATCCGGTTGGCCAGACCGCTAACGAACTCGCGGTCGTGCGACACGAAAATCAGAGTGCCTTCGAACTTGTCGAGCGCGATTTGCAGCGACTCGATCGATTCCATGTCCATGTGGTTGGTCGGCTCGTCCATCAGCAGCACGTTGTGACGGCCTAGCATCAGCTTGCCCCAGATCATGCGGCCCTTCTCGCCGCCCGAGAGCACCTTGACCGACTTGCGGATATCGTCCGCATTGAACAGAAGACGACCGAGCGTGCCGCGCACCATCTGCTCGTCGTCGCCTTCCTTGCGGTAGGCGTCGATCCAGTCCATTAGCGTGACGTCGTTCGGAAACTCTTCGTACGTGTCCTGCGGCATGTAACCGACGTTCGCGTTTTCCGCCCACTTCACCTTGCCGTGATCGAGCTGCAGATTGCCGAGCAGCGAGCGCAGCAGCGTGGTCTTACCGGCGCCGTTCTCGCCGATGATCGCGATGCGCTCACCGGGCTGCACGCTGATGCTGAAATTATTGAAGATCGTGCGCTCGTATTTCTTCGAGATGCTGTCCGCGACCACCGCGATGTTGTGCAGCTTCTTCTCGAACTCGAAGCGGATAAACGGATTCTGCCGCGACGACGGCTTGAATTCCTCGATCTTGATCTTGTCGATCATCTTCAGACGGCTGGTGGCCTGACGCGCCTTCGACTTGTTCGCCGAGAAGCGGCGCACGAAGTCCTGCAGGTCGGCGACACGCTCCTTGGCCTTCGCATTCGCGTTCTGCTGACGCTCGCGCGCCTGCGTGCTGGCCAGCATGTAGTCGTCGTAATTGCCCGGATAAACCTTCAGTGTGCCGAAGTCCATGTCGGCCATGTGCGTGCAGACCTGGTTCAGGAAGTGGCGGTCGTGCGAGATGATAATCATCGTCGAGTTGTACTGGTTGAGCACGTCTTCCAGCCAACGGATCGAGTTGATGTCCAGGTTGTTGGTCGGTTCGTCGAGCAGCAGCACATCCGGCTTCGAGAACAGCGCCTGCGCGAGCAGCACGCGCAGCTTCCAGCCGGGCGCCACGTTGCTCATCGGGCCGTTGTGGTCCTCGATCGCGATGCCGATGCCGAGCAGCAGTTCACCCGCGCGCGCCTCGGCGGTGTAGCCGTCGTACTCGGCAAACTTGGCTTCGAGCTCGGCCGCGTGCATGTAGTCGTCGTCGGTGGCGTCGGGGTTCGCGTAGATCGCGTCGCGCTCGGTCATGGCAGCCCACATTTCGGCGTGGCCCATCATCACGACGTCGAGCACGCGCACGTCTTCGTAAGCGAACTGGTCCTGGCGCAATTTGCCGAGGCGCACGTTCGGCTCGAGCATCACGTTGCCCGAGCTCGGCTCCAGATCCCCACCCAGGATTTTCATGAAGGTGGATTTGCCGCAGCCGTTAGCACCGATCAGGCCATAGCGGTTCCCTCCCCCGAATTTGACCGAGATGTTCTCGAACAGGGGCTTTGGCCCGAATTGCATGGTGATGTTGGCAGTAGACAGCACGGCGCGTCCCTTTGAATGTGATATCGGCGAAAAACCCAATATTTTAGCAGGTTATCGCGAATCCAGCCGGCGTGCAGCGGATCTCGGATCATCGGGCCGCCGGCCGGCCCTCGCCGGAAAGACCCATCTCCACTTCCGCATGTCGTCACATTTCAGGCGGCATCGAATGGAGATGATAGCGACGCGCGCCACGCGTGGGCATCGGGCACGCGGCGTGCGACTCGCCTATCCATGCGACGAACGGTGTACCTGTCCGCGTTACCTATACTTCCTGAACGCCAACCAGGATCAAAGGAGAGATTTCATGTCAGACCACGTCTACAAGCAGATCGAACTAACCGGCTCATCGACGAAATCGATCGACGACGCGATCAGCACGGCGATCGCCAAAGCAGCGAAAACGCTGCGCAATCTGCACTGGTTCGAAGTGACGGAAACCCGGGGCCAGATCGAAAACGACAAAGTCGCCTTCTGGCAGGTGACGATCAAGGTGGGCTTGCGCATCGACGATTGATGCTGCCGATATCCGCGCGCCGCGGTGCGGCGCACGAGTGAAAGAAAGAGCCGCATCCGTCGCGGAAGCGGCTCTTTCAGTTTTGTGCAGCGGCGGTGGCACCGCCGCTGGCACTGGCACTGGTATCGCCACTGCCGCAACGCAACGCAACGCGGCGCAGCGCAGCGCAGTACAACGGCCTTACTTCGGCAACGAACCGTCCACGCCTTCCACGTACCAGTTCAGACGTTGCAACTCCGGATCGGTCAGCGTCTTGCCGGCCGGCACCTTCACCGCGCCGGATTGATCCTTGATCGGGCCCGCGAACACATCCCACTTGCCGCCCGCCAGCTCGTCGCGCTTTGCGGCCACCTTCTTCTGCGCGTCAGCCGGAATCGCCGACGTGTTCAGATCTTCCAGGTCGACGGCCTTCTGCGGAATGCCCCACCACACCGGGTCGTTCTTCCACTTGCCGTCGAGCACCTGCTGGATCGCCGCGCTGTAGTACACGCCCCAATGCGCGACCACTGAGCCGAGATGCGCGCTGGGGCCGAACTTCTTCATGTCCGAATCCCAGCCGAACGCGTGTACGTGTTTCTCCGATGCGGTCGCGAGCGTCGCGCTCGAGTCGGTGTTCTGCAACAGCACGTCGGCGCCCTGGCCGATCAGCGTTTCGGCGGCCTGCTTCTCCTTGCCCGGATCGAACCAACTGTTGATCCAGATGACCTTCGTATGCACCTTCGGATTCACCGAACGCGCGCCGAGCGTGTACGCGTTGATGTTGCGGACCACTTCCGGAATCGGCACCGAAGCGACGAAGCCGAGCGTGTTTGTTTTCGTCACGTAGCCCGCGGCGACGCCGGCCAGATATGCGCCCTGGTACATGCGCACGTCGTAGGTGCCGAAATTCGGCGCCTTCTTGTAGCCGGTTGCGTGCAGGAAAACGGTGTCCGGGAAATCCTTCGCGACCTTCAGCTCGAAGTCCTGATAGCCGAAGCTCGAACCGATGATGACCTTGTTGCCCTTGTTCGCCAGATCGCGGAATACGCGCTCTGAGTCGGCCGATTCGGGCACGTTCTCGATACGCGTGACCTTGATCTTGTTGCCGAACTTCGCTTCGGCTTCCTTCGAGCCCTGGTCGTGCGCGAAGGTCCAGCCGGCATCGCCGGGATTGCCCAGATAGACGAATGCGACGCCCGGCGCGTCGGCTGCCTGCGCGGCCTGCGAAAGCGGCGCAGCCAGCGCGAGCGACGCCGCGCCCCAGGCAAAAGCGGTCAGCAGATTTCTTCTCTTCATGTTTTCTCCTGTCGTGTTTATCGAATGATTGAAAGTTGTGATCCTGTGCCGCCGACTCTCAGCCCGCCGAGAAAAACGGCTTGCCAAGCGATGCCGGCGCGTTCAGGCGAATCGTGTTCGGGTTGCGCGAAATAAGCACCAGCACCACGACCGTCGCGACATACGGCAGCATCGCGAGGAATTGCGTGGGCACAGGCACGCCAATCGCCTGCGCGTAGAACTGCAGGCCAGTCACGGCGCCGAACAGCAGCGCGCCGATCAGGAGACGCCCCGGCCGCCAGGTCGCGAAGACCACGAGCGCGAGCGCGATCCAGCCGCGGCCCGACGTGAGCTGTTCCTGCCACAAGTGCAGATTGACAATCGAGTAGTAGCCGCCAGCCAGCCCCGCCATGCCGCCGCCGAACGCAACCGCGCCATAACGCACGCCGACCACCGGAAAACCGACCGAATGCGCGACCTGCGGCGACTCGCCGACCGAGCGCAGCACGAGTCCCGCGCGGGTGCGATACAAAAACCAGCCGATAACCGCGAACATCAGGAATGCGAGGTAATCGAGCGGCGTAAGACTGAAGAGCGCGGGCCCGAGCACCGGAATCTTCGAGAGCCCCGGGATGGTCCACGTGTCGATGGTCGCGCGCACCGCCGCCGACGTGTACGGCTTGCCGACATAGGCCGAGAGACCGATGCCGAAGATCGTCAGCGAGAGACCGGTCGCGACCTGGTTGGCGAGCATGGTCAGCGTGAGGAACGCGAACAGCAGCGACATCGCGAGGCCCGCGCCGATCGCGGCGAGCACGCCGAGCCACGGGCTGCCGGTGATCGCGGTGACCGCGTAGCCGGTCACCGCGCCCATCAGCATCATGCCCTCCACGCCGAGATTGAGAACACCTGATTTTTCGGTGACGAGTTCGCCCGCGCCCGCGAACATCAGCGGAATCGCGGCGGTAACGGCGCTCGAAGTGAGCGCGCTGGCTTGTTGAATATCCATAAATGCGGCAGCGAACCGGTAGAAAAACGATAGACGGTCAGTGGGCTTGCGCGGCAACGGAGCGCCGGCGCACACGGTAATTCACGAACAGATCGGCGCCGAGCAGACAGAACAGCAGCAGTCCCTGGAACACGCCGGAGAGCGCCTGCGGCAATTGCATCGAGGTCTGCACCGCTTCGCCGCCGAGATACAGGAGCGCCATCAAAAGACTCGCGAGCACGATGCCGACCGGATGCAGCCGCCCAACGAACACGACGATGATCGCAGTGAAGCCGTAGCCCGGCGACCACGTCGCCTGCAACTGACCGATAGGCCCGGCGATCTCGCCCATGCCCGCGAGACCGGCGAGGCCGCCGCTGATCAACAGCGACATCCAGATGGTTTTCTTGTCAGAGAAGCCCGCATAACGAGCGGCAAGCGGCGCAAGGCCGCCGACGTTCATCCGGTAGCCGGCGAAGCTCTTACGCATGAAGAGCCACACGAGCGGAATCGCGATCAGCGTGACGAATATCGATGCATTCAGGCGCGTGCCGCGCAGCCATTTCCAGTGCCAGTCGCCGTAAAACGTGGGATAAAGCGCGTCGCCGCTGAACATCTCCGAGAGCGGGAAATTCATGCCCTGCGGATCGCGCCACGGACCGCTCACCAGATAGATCAGCAGTTGCGTCGCCACATACGTGAGCATCAGGCTCACGAGAATCTCGTTGGTGTTGAAGCGGCTTTTCAGCAGCGCGGGAATTGCCGCCCACAACATGCCGCCGATCGCACCGGCGATCATCATCAGCGGCAGGATCCACCAGCCGGTGGCCTGATCGAAATAGATCGCGACGCCGCTCGCGGCAATGCCGCCGAGCAGCATCTGCCCTTCAGCGCCGATGTTCCAGACGTTCGCGCGATAGCCGATCGCGAGGCCAAGGCCGATCAGGCACAACGGCGAGGCCTTCAGCAGAAGCTCCGACCAGCCGTTCACGCTCGAAAGCGGTTCGATGAAAAACGCGTGCATGGCTTGCAGCGGATCGCGGCCCACCAGGCCGAAGATCACGAAGCCAATTGCGAGTGTGAGCAACGCGGCGATCAGCGGCACGGCGATCTGCATGGTGCGCGAGGGCGTTGTGCGTGCTTCGAGTCGATACGGAAGAATCATGGGTAGCGTGTGTTTTTTTCAGGTTCTGATATCTGAAGCGTAAATCGATGCCGCGAGACGCGGCTCAGACGTGCGCCGGCTGTTCCGCCGAAGGCGCCGTGCCCTCGCGTCCGCCGAACAGGCCCGCCATCCAGCGGCCGATTTCCTCGGCGTTGGTCGCGCCCGTCGCGCGTACCGGCGAGAGCCTGCCACCCGCGAGCACCGCAATGCGATCGCAGATGTCGAACAGTTCTTCGAGCTCCTCGGAGATCACGAGGATCGCCACGCCGCTTGCCGAAAGATCGAGTAGCTGCTGGCGAATGAAAGCCGCTGCACCCACGTCGACACCCCATGTGGGCTGCGCGACCACCAGCACCTTCGGCGCCTGGAGAATCTCGCGGCCCATGATGTACTTTTGCAGATTGCCGCCCGACAGACTTTGCGCGAGCGCTTCCGACCCACCGCAACGCACGTCGAAGGCTTCGATGCAGCGCTTTGCAAACGCGCGCATTGCGCCCGCCTTGATCCAGCCCGAGCTCACCATCTTCTGCCGATGCGCGGTGAGCAGCGCGTTTTCCGACAGCGTCATCGCGGGCACAGCGCCCCGGCCCAAGCGCTCTTCCGGCACGAAGCCGAAGCCTAATGCACGCCGGCCGCCTGCGCCAAGACGCCCTGCGGGCTTGCCGCAAATCGCGACGGCGTCGGCGCGCACGCCCCGCTTCTCGCCTGACAACGCCGACAGCAGTTCCGCCTGACCGTTGCCCGAGACGCCCGCAATGCCGAAGATCTCGCCCGCGTGCACGGCGAACGACACCTTGTCCAGCGACGTGCCGAACGGGTCGTCGCTTGCCACCGACAATTCCTTCACGTCGAGCAGCACCGCGCCCGGATTGTGCTCGCGGCGCGTGTAGTCGGGCAACGAATGGCCGACCATCAACTGTGCGAGCGACGCATGTGTTTCCTCTTTCGGCTTGACGTGGCCGGTTACGCGGCCGCCGCGCATCACCGTCGCGGTGTCGCACAGTTCCTGGATTTCATCGAGCTTGTGGCTGATGTAGAGAATGCTGCAGCCTTCGGCGGCCAGTCGCCGCAGCGTCGCGAAGAGCTTGCGCACCGCCTGCGGCGTGAGCACGGAGGTGGGTTCGTCCATGATCAGCAAACGCGGGTTCTGCAACAGGCAGCGCACGATCTCGACACGCTGCCGCTCGCCGACCGTCAGGCTATGCACATGACGCTGCGGGTCGATGTCGAGGCCGTAATCAGCGGACACTTCGCGGATGCGTTTGGAAAGCGCTTTCAGGTCGAACGGCTCATCGAGTGCGAGCGCAATGTTTTCGCCGACCGTAAGCGTCTCGAACAGCGAAAAGTGCTGAAACACCATGCCGATGCCGAGCTTGCGCGCCGCAGCCGGGCTCGCGATATCGACTGCCTGGCCTTCCCAGTAAATCTCGCCGGCGTCCGGCCGCACCGCGCCGTAGATGATCTTCATCAGCGTGCTCTTGCCCGCGCCGTTTTCGCCGAGCACGGCGTGGATCTCGCCCGGCGCGACGATCAGCGTGACGTCGTCGTTGGCCCGCACGGCCGGATATTGTTTGGTGATGCCCTTGAGCATCAGCCGGGGCGCCGCCTGTTCCGGCCTCGTTGCCGGCTGCGCGGCGGCGCCGTTGCTATAAGAAGAGTCGCTCATGTGATTCCGTAGTGCGTCAGTGACTGCGGTTGCCGTGCGTTCGTCCACCTTGCCGGCGGGCGATCCGTCACCACAACCGGATGACAATACCTAATTCGACCCGCTCAGTCGAGCCGCCAAAATTCGCCGAAACCCGCGCCACAGCAAGCTCTGCGGGTATGTCTCCCTTGACGCCGTTTTTCGTTCATATTAAAACGCATATACCCACACCCCCGCTCGATCAGCCAGCACATATATTTCGGAGAAGTCATGAGTCAGCAACGCGAGGCGATCGATACCTACCTTCTGCGCGTCTTGCATACCCTGTTGATGGAGCGCAGCGTCACGCGCGCGGCCGTCAAACTGAATCAATCGCAACCCGCCATCAGCGCCGCGCTGCGCCGGCTGCGCGACATCACCGGCGATCCGTTGCTGGTGCGCGGCAAATCGGGCATGGTGCCCACGGAGTACGGGCTGCGTCTGCTTGAACCGGTGCAGAACGCGCTGCGCGAAATCGAACGCATCAAGTTCCAGCAGCACAACTTCGATCCGGCCACGTCCATTCGCTGCTACCGCATCGGCTGCCCGGACTATCTGAACGTGCTGTTCGTGCCGACGGTGGTCGAACGTTTTCGCCAGGCCGCGCCGAACGCGACGCTCGAATTTCATTCGCTCGGCCCCGCGTTCGACTATGAACTCGCGCTCGAAGACGGCAAGCTCGACATCGTCGTAGGCAACTGGCCGGAGCCGCCTGAGCAACTACATCTGTCGAACCTGTTCGTCGACCAGATCGTTTGCCTGATGAGCAACGCGCATCCGTTCGCCAAACGCGGCGGGCTCACGCTCGACCAGTATCTGAACGCGCCGCATCTCGCACCTACGCCGTACTCGGTGGGCCAGCGCGGCGCGATCGACGTGCATCTCGCGCGCGAGCGCCTGAAGCGCCATGTGGTCGTCACGTTGCCGTACTTCAATCTCGCGCCGTATGTGCTGATCAAGTCGGACCTGATCTTCACGACGACGCGCCTCTTCGCCGATTACTACGCCAAGTTCCTGCCACTGACCGTGGTGCCCGCGCCGCTCGATTTTCCGCCGATGCAGTACTACCAGCTGTGGCACGAGCGCGTGCATTACTCCGACGAAGTGCGCTGGCTGCGCAGCCTCGTCGCCGAAGCGACCAGAACGCTGATCGACAAGCCTTGAGGCTCAAAGGCTCTCTCGAGTGATCGGCGGCGCTTACGCGCGCCGCTGTGCGCAGGCGCCGATACGTTTGATGTCATGCCGCCGCTTCGCAAAGCGTCTCCGCCAACCGGTTATGCTGCTCGATCACTGGCCGGAGTTCGAGCGTCGTCAACCGTCCGTCCTTCACCACGACCTTGCCGCCGATCACGCTATGGCTCACCTGCGACGGCGCGCAGAAGACCAGCGCCGCGACCGGATCATGCAAGGCGCCGGCAAAGAGCGGCTGACGCAGATCGAACGACACGAAGTCCGCCGCCATGCCAGGTGCCAACGCGCCGATATCGTCGCGGTTGAGCACTTTCGCGCCGCCGAGCGTGGCGATCTCCAACGCTTCGCGCGCGGTCATCGCGTCCGGGCCGAAGCCGACGCGCTGTAACAGCAACGCCTGACGCACTTCGGCGACCATCTGCGCGCCGTCGTTCGACGCCGAACCGTCCACACCCAAACCCACCGGCACACCCGCGAGCCGCATCCGCTTGACGGGCGCGATCCCCGACGCGAGCCGCATGTTCGAGCACGGACAATGAGCGACGCCCGTGCCCGTACGCGCAAACAGTTCGATGCCCGCGTCGTCGAGCTGCACACAGTGCGCATGCCACACGTCGCCCCCGACCCAGCCGAGTTCTTCCGCATACTGCGCGGGCGTCATGCCGAACTTCTCGCGGCTGTACGCGACATCGTTCGTGTTCTCGGCAAGATGCGTGTGCAGCGACACGCCGTAGTGCCGCGCCATCGCCGCCGACTCGCGCATCAGATCGCGGCTCACCGAAAACGGCGAGCACGGCGCGACGACCACACGCAGCATCGCGTAACGGCCTTCGTCGTGATACGTCTCGATCAGGCGCTGCGTGTCCTTCAGAATGTCCGCTTCCCGCTCGACCACTGAATCCGGCGGCAAGCCGCCGTCTTTCTGCCCCACGCTCATGCTGCCGCGCGCTGCATGAAAACGCATGCCGATGCGGCGCGCCGCGGCAATGCTGTCATCGAGCCGGCTGCCGTTCGGATAGATATACAGGTGATCGCTCGACGTCGTGCAACCGGACAGCAGCAGCTCCGCCATTGCGGTCAACGTGGAGACTTCGATCATCTCCGGCGTGAGATTCGCCCATACTTTGTAGAGGCTCGTGAGCCAGCCGAATAACTCAGCATTCTGCGCGGCGGGAATCGCGCGCGTCAGGCTCTGATACATGTGGTGATGCGTGTTTACGAGGCCGGGAATCACCAGATGCCCGCGCATGTCCAGCACTTCGTCGGCGGTTTGCGGCAACTCCGCTGTCGGGCCGACCGCGACGATGCGGTTGTCCTCGATATAGAGACCGCCGTCGCGCAGTTCGCGCCGTGCGCCGTCCATTGTGACCAGCACGTCCGCGTGTTTCACCAGCATTGTTCTGGTCGGCTTGCCATGAGCCTGTGCCGCCTGTTCCATCGTCATCCGTTTCTCCGCCTGATTGCTTCCGTGCAAAGTCGTCCGAACGCGATGTGACGGCGCATGAGCCGCGCCGTCGCGCCCCGTCGAACGCCGTTGGCCCGGTTACCCAGCGTATTCGCCGTCTTCGGGACGTGTGCCGCATGAAAGCCCTCGGGCTTGCCGTTGCTGCGGCGCACAGGCGTAACCTTCGACGGCCAAAATAACGCTGGCAACTCGCACCGTTGCGATAACCATCTTCAGCCTGCCGATATAGTGGGTCATTTTTGACGCCGGTACGATCCGACGGGAATGCGATGCGCTGCGACGGTCGCGCGAATCTACCCGCTGCGCCTTTCGGCAGACTGTCCGTCATGCGCCAGCTATTATCTTTCCTATCTCGCGCGCGCAGGACCGAATAAGCTTTTTACAATGGCTGCCACGGCGCTCGCTTCATTTCGCCGACGGGTATGTAGCCACTGACGTGGAGCCTCGATCCGCCGCAAACGTATCTGGATCGGGCCGCCGCCGAAACCTCGCAAACAGACAAGGAAAATTGCGAATGGGAAAGCTCACTACCCATGTGCTCGACACCGCGAACGGCCGTCCCGGCGCGGGCATCAAGGTCGAACTCTTCGCGCTCTCGGGCGATACGCGCCGCGCGCTGAAAACCACCATCACCAATGACGACGGCCGCTGCGACGAACCGCTGTTGCAAGGCGACGCGCTAGTCGCGGGTGAATACGAACTGGTGTTCGCCGCAGGCGATTACTTCGCGTCGATCGGCACGAAGGTGCCGGAGCCGCGTTTCGTCGATCGTGTTGTATTGCGCTTCGGCGTGGCCGATGCCGGTGCGCACTATCATGTGCCGTTGCTCGTGTCGCCGTGGTCGTACAGCACGTATCGCGGCAGTTGACGGGCGTCCACCGAACGCGCGCGCATCTCTGAAGACATCAACAATAAACGACGTCGTGCGAACTGAGCGCACCGCGTCTTTCACCCCGCAGTCCGCGTGGTGACGTTTCGCCTGCTCCCGTCCATTGGTCGGGTTTAAAAGACACCGAACGTCGCCGCGCGAGCAACGAATCAGAAGTGGAGGAGTTTCATGGAAGGCTTTATCACCGACTGGTTGAATCTCGCGATTCGCTGGTTCCACGTCGTCGCCGCGATTGCATGGATCGGCGAGTCGTTTTATTTCGTCGCACTCGACAACAGCTTGAAACCGCCGCACGACCCGAATCAGCGCAAACGCGGCGTGTTCGGCGAGCTGTGGCACGTGCACGGCGGCGGCTTCTACAACATGCAGAAGTACACCGTCGCGCCGCCCGAAATGCCCGATGATCTGCACTGGTCGAAGTGGCCGTCGTACACCACATGGCTGTCGGGCTTCGGCCTTTTCACGGTGCTGTATCTGTTTTCGCCGTCCACATATCTGATCGACAAGAATGTGCTCGATATGGGCCCGGTGGTTGCCGTCGCGTCGGCGCTCGGTTTCCTGGCCGCGGGCTGGATCGTGTACGACTCGTTGTGCCGCATTCTCGGCAACAAGGATCGGGTACTGGGCATCTGCGTCGGCGTGTATGTGCTGATCGCGGCATGGCTTGCATGCCATATCTTCGCGGGCCGCGCGGCGTATCTGATCATGGGCGCGATGCTGGCGACCATCATGTCGGCCAACGTGTTCTTCGTGATCATTCCGGGCCAGCGTAAGATGGTCGACGCGATGCTCAAGGGCGACACGCCCAATCCGATCTATGGCAAGCGCGGCAAGCAGCGCTCGGTGCACAACACGTATTTCACATTGCCCGTCGTGTTCGCGATGCTGTCGAACCACTACGCGATGACCTACACGCATCCATATAACTGGGCCGTGCTGCTCGTCATCATGCTGGCCGGCGCGCTGATCCGTCAATTCTTCGTGATGCGTCATCGCGGCCAGGTGCTGTGGTATCTGCCGCTCGTCGGCATTGCGCTGATGTTCGGCGCGCTCTTCTGGACCATGCCGAAGCCGATGGTGCCGCAAGCGCAAGCGGCCAACGCGCCGACGCTGAAAGTGGCCGACATCGCGCCGGTGCTGCAACAGCGCTGCGTGGCATGCCACTCTGCGCATCCGACGATGATGGGCAGCGCGCCCGCCGGCGTGCTGCTCGATACGCCGGATGAAATCTCGCAGAATGCACAGCGGATTTACCAGCAAGCGGTGACGCTGAAGGCGATGCCGCTCGGCAACGTCACTCATATGACCGACGACGAGCGGATGAAGATCGCCGCCTGGTTCCAGGGTGGCGCGGCGAAGTAATCGGGCGTTGGTGTTTGTCGAGTCCGGTGTGATCGAGCGTCATGAAGCGGGCTTTTCGCGGAAGCGGGAAGCCCGCTTTTTTATTCGCTGCTTTTTATCTCTTGCTGGTTGCGGTTTGCCGTTTGCCGAGATCACGGCCGCGTGAATAACAAGCGCGCCGGCGATGCTGAGCGTGGGTCCGTGGATCCGTGGCTCCGCGGTTCTCGTAGTGCGGCCGAAAGCGTCGTGAATTGCAGGTTTGCGCTCGTCGCGCGCACAGCCGGGACCCGATGTTGGCAAGCACTACAGCGCGATCAACAAGCCCGCACTTACGTTAACGAGTTCCGATTTCATACGCCTCGCTGAACGACCGCGATGCAGCGCTTCTGCGACCCAGGAGCCGAACGATATCAGCATGTCAGCTATCATCCGCGGACCGATTGGAACGGCGCGCGGCCAACTTGCGTTGAGGGCAGCCACGCAAGCACGCGTCGCCAAAAGCGAAGAGCCCACGGCATTCCTGCCGTGGGCTCCTGAACATCAACGAACAGCAATGCCGAAGCAACAACCTTAGACCGTCACCGCGCTCAGTGCATCTTCAGTCAGCCAGAGCGGCTCTGCCAGATTCTGCTCATTGAGGTTAAGGCCTTCGCCGCCGCGATCCACGACGATAAAGTCGCTCACTTCTCCCAACGCGATCAGCGGATGGTGCCACACACCCTTTGCATAATTGACGCCTTGCCAGCCGCTCGTCACGAACGCGCGGATCTTCGACTCGTCGAGCTCGCCCGCCGGCGCGACCACCACCAGATACGGCTTGTCGTTTAGCGGCACAAAAGCCTGGCTACCGAGCGGATGACGTTCGAGCATCTTTACCTCGAATGGCAACACGCGCGGCTGCCCGCGAAACAGGTTTACGAGCGCGCGGCCGTTCTCGTCCGTCACGTCCACTTTCGCCAGATCGTGATAGCGGATCGTCGTGCCGAGGTTGATCGGAACCTGCTTCGCACCTTCGAGCTCGATCACGTCGCCGAATGCGGCAAACGCTTCCTTCGTCAACGGTTCGATTGCGAGCGTCTTCATGATGCGAGCGTGCCCCACAGACGCAGACGCGACACGCCGCCGTCCGGAATGATGTTAAAGCGCACGTGCGTGACCGGACCGAGCGCGGCGATCTCTCCTTCGAAGTAGTGCTGCTTGTCCATTTGCAGCTTCTGCTCGCCGAGCAGCACTGGCCAGAACATGGCTTGCGTAATCAGCGAACTGTCGGTACCGCCCGTTACGTACGCAGCCTGAATCGAGCAGCGGTCCGGATAATTGCCCTTGAAGTGCGCGGTGTCCACTTCGATCTTCGTAATCACACCCGGCTGTGCGAGCGCGACGATCGCCCAGTCGTTGCCGGGTTCGCGGCGGCGCCGCGTTTCCCAGCCGTCCCCCATGTTCACGCCACGGCCCGGCATCAAAATGGTCGACGCAGCGCCGAAGTGCTGGTTGTTCGCGGCGACCAGATACGCGCCGTTTTCCATCGCGGCCAGATCGAACTGCTCGGTGCGGCTCGCGCCGGCCCAGTCGACTTGCGGCTGGCCGTACACGCGCAGACGCGCGATGCCGCCGTCCGGGTAAATGTTCACACGCAAGTGCGTATAGGCGTTGGCGTCGCTGACTTCCAGGTAGTGATGGCTGTTGCCCTGGAGCGTGGTAGATGCAACGATTTCGGTCCATTGCGTCGACTGGTTCGGCACGCCGTCCACCACGCGCGCCGCTTCCACCGACGCCGCCGGCGGGAAGTTACCCGTGAAGTGGCTCGTGTCGAGGTCGAGTCCCTTGATCACGCCCGGCCGCGCCAGCTCGACGATGCACCAGTCGTAACCGCTAACGCGTTTGCGGCGCGTTTCCCAGCCGTCCATCCACTTGCCATGTTCGTCGTATTTGCCCGGAATGAAGACAGCAGGCTCCGGGTTCAGCATGCGCTCCTTCGGGGCGAAGAAGTCGTCGCTCGCCTCGAGCGCCTGCGCACCCAGGCGCGGGTCCGCCAGGTTCACATAGCGGCGCGTGAATTCGGGAGCGTTGGGGTCGAGAATCGGGAGTGCCATCTTTGTCTTCCTTGATGTTTGTAAGTGCGAGAAAATTTTCCGGTGAAGCCGCAACGCGAAGCCGAAGCTCGAAGCGCGGCGGCGATCCCGTTCGTCACGCGTTCATCACGCGTCGATCAGGTCTTCAAGCCGGAAACGTGCGATACGGTAGATCTGATCGAGGCTCGCTCGCAGTTCGTCGGTGCGGCTGTTGTTCACGCGCGCCTCGAAGTTCGCGATGATGCCGTGACGATCGTAGCCGCGCACCGCGAGAATGAACGGAAAACCGAACTTCTCGCGATATGCGGCGTTCAGCGCGAGCAGCTTGTCGAACTCTTCCTGCGTACACTGCGCGAGACCTGCGCCGCTCTGCTCGCGTGTCGATTCCGCGGTGAGTTCACCGCGCACCGCTGCCTTGCCGGCGAGCTCAGGGTGCGCGTTGATCAACGCCAACTGCTTCTCCTCGCCCGCCGTCTCGACAATGTCCGACATCTTGCGATGCAATTCGTCGATGCTCGCAAATGGCCGCTCGCGCGCCGCGATTTCCGCGACCCACGGCGAATGCTCGAAGATGCCCGAGAGCGCCGCGACGAACGCGTCGGTCGAAATGGTGTTGAGTTGGTCCAGTGTGTATTGCATCGCCTTCATGCCGCAGCCCCGAGGTTGTTTTGCTGGTAGGGATGATGTTCGCGCCAGTGCCGCGCGATGTCGACGCGCCGGGTTACCCATACGCGATCGTGCTGTTCGATATGGTCGAGAAACCGCTGCAGCGCGCGAAAACGCCCAGGGCGTCCGAGCAGCCGGCAATGCATGCCGATCGACAGCATCTTCGGCGCTTCGCCGCCTTCTTCGTAAAGCACGTCGAACGCGTCGCGCAGATACGTGAAGAAGTGGTCCGCGGTGTTGAAGCCCTGCGGGCTCGCGAAGCGCATGTCGTTGGTGTCGAGCGTGTACGGCACGATCAGTTGCGGCACTTTCGCGCCGCCGGCCACTTCGACGTCCATCCAGAACGGCAGGTCGTCGCCGTAGTAATCGGAGTCGTACAGAAAGCCGCCATATTCGGCGACCAGGCGATGCGTGTTGGGACTGTCGCGGCCGGTGTACCAGCCAAGCGGCCGCTCGCCCGTGACGCGTTCGATCGCCTCCATCCCGAGCCGCATATGCTCCGCTTCTTTTTCCGGCGATACGTCCTGATAGTGAATCCAGCGATAGCCGTGACACGCGATCTCATGGCCCAGTTCGACGAAAGCACGCGCGAGTTCGGGATGTCGTTCGATCGCCATGCCGACGCCAAACACCGTCAGCGGCAGCCCGCGTTTCTCGAATTCGCGCAGAATGCGCCACACGCCCGCTCGCGAGCCGTATTCGTAGATCGACTCCATGCTCATGTGACGCGCCGGATACGCCGCCGCGCCGACAATTTCCGACAGGAACTGCTCTGAGCCGGGGTCGCCGTGCAGCACGCAATTCTCGCCGCCCTCCTCATAGTTGAGGACGAATTGCACCGCGACGCGCGCTTGCCCTGGCCAGTTCGCCTGCACTGGGTGGCGGCCGTAGCCGATCAGATCGCGTGGATAGTTGGGGTCGAGTGGCATGGTTTGACGAATGCGTGGTGACGTTACGTTGTGCTCGCAAGGCACGGTGCGAAAACTGCTGAAGGCCCTCCGCCTCGCGTGACAGCGACAGCAACAGCAGCCGCGGCAGCGTCGCAAGGCACGTCGGGCAACCTGCGCCGAGTGGGACCAGTGTAGCGAAAACGCCCGGATGCGCCCATACACCCGGGCAGATAGTGCATGTCAGACTGAATGTATGTGCGAATCCGATTCGCTGGTGTTTACCCGCAGCGAATCCGCCTTGACGACACGCGGCGGCGCAGGATTCGGATCTGTCGCGGACGGACTGAACGATTCAAGGGCGCCGTCGTAGCGCTTTGGCAGCGGCCGCGCATAGTCGCCGCGCTTGGCTGTCGAAAGACGTAGGGAGACCAGCGCCTCAGTCCATTTGACGGCCGCCGTCACGCCTTCGATCACCGGCGCGCCGAGCGCGTCCTCGATCTCTGCGCACAATTCGGCCATGCCGGCGCAGCCGAGCACGATTGCGTCGGAGCCGTCCTCGGCAAGCGCGCGCCGGCATTCGTCGAGGATGATGCGGCGCGCCGCCGAGCCGGGCTTGTCGAGGTCGAGCACCGCGACGTCGGTTGCGCGCACGTTACGGCAGAAGCGCCGCATGCCGTAGCGTTCGGCGAGATGCCACGCCATTCCGCAGGTACGAGCCAGCGTCGTGACAACCGAGAAGCCGGGCGCGAGCACGCTCGCCGCATGCATCGCCGCCTCCGCGATGCCGATCACCGGCCCGCGCGCGAGCTCACGCGCCGCATGCAGCCCGGGGTCGCCGAAACAGGCGATCACGTAGCCATCGCAGCCGTCGCGCTCGCCTGCCATCACTTCGGCGAGCAGACCCGGCGTGGCGAGCGCTTCATCGTAGTAGCCTTCGATGGACGGCGGCCCCATCGTCGGACTGACTGCGATCACCTCCGTGCCCGGCGCGGCCACTTCGCGTGCGCAGCGGCCCATTGCGTCGGTCATGCGTTGGGTGGTGTTCGGGTTGATCAGTTTGATACGCATCTCGGCTCCTCCTTCAACTGCAATAAGGGCTGCAATAGCGGCTGTATTGACGGCTGCGATAACGATTGCATTAGCGGCTCACAATCACTGCTGTCTCCAGGCGCCGATGCTCAGCGTGCGAGCACGCGATAGAACAGCGCCCCGAGCCCCGCGCCGATGAACCACGAAAAATTCGCCATACCGTCGAGCGACGGCACCATTACGCACAGCACGGCGATGACCGCGGCCGGCAGCAGCGCAGCGACGGCCCGATAGTTGACGCCGTTGCGATACCAGTACGAACCCGTCGGCGCGACGGTGTACAGATCATCGAGCACGACCTTCTGGCGCTTCACGAGGTAATAATCGACGATCAGGATTCCATATAAAGGTCCGATGAAGCTGCCGAGCACGTCCAGCGTGTAGTGAATCACAGCGGGATTGTTGAACAGATTCCACGGCGTGATGAAGATCGACGCGACCGCCGCGAGCATGCCGCCCGCACGCCAGCTGATGAGCCGCGGCGCGACGTTCGAGAAGTCGAAGGCCGGCGACACGAAGTTCGCGACGATGTTGATGCCGATAGTCGCAATCGTGAAAGTCAGCGCGCCGAGAATCACCGCCGTGGGATAGTCGATGCGGCCCACCGTTTCGACCGGGTCTGTAATCAGTTCGCCGAATACGGGCAGCGTGGCCGCGGTCGTGATTACGGTCACGAGCGAGAACGCGAGAAAGTTGACCGGCAGTCCCCAGAAATTGCCGCGCTGCACGCTGCGAAAGCTCTTGCCGTAGCGGGAAAAGTCGCCGAAATTCAGCATCGGCCCGGAGAAGTACGACACCACCAGCGAGGTTGCCGTGATCATCACGGGCAATACCTGCATGCCGTGATACTTGACGCCGCCCAGGTTGATGCCGATGTTGCGCCAACCGGCCCGATACACCATGTAGCCGGCGAGAATGAACATCACCACATAAACCGCCGGGCCCGCGAAGTCGATAAACTTCTTGATCGTCTCCATGCCGTGCCAGAACACCAGTGCCTGCAACACCCACAGCAACATGAAGCCGGACCAGCCGAGCGCCGACAGACCCATGAAGCCGTGGCGATGGACGTCCGCATACGGCAACAGTTGCGGCACGAACTTCAGCACGACGATCACCAGCGCGCTCGAAGCGAGGTAGGTCTGAATGCCGTACCACGCCACCGCGATCAGACCGCGAATCACCGCGGGAATGTTTGCGCCAAGCACGCCGAAGGTCGCACGGCACGCAACCGGATACGGCACGCCGTTGGCCTGGCTCGGCTTCGCGATCATGTTGCACAGCACGTTGACGATCCCGATGCCGACGAGCAGCGCGATCAGCACCTGCCAGCTGGTCAGCCCGAGCGCGAACAGACTGCCGGCGAACACATAGCCGCCGACGCTGTGCACGTCCGACATCCAGAACGCGAAGATGTTGTAGGCGCCCCAGGTCTGATGACGCAACGGCGCGAGGTCCTTGTTGTATAACCGCTCGCTGTAACCGGCCGGCATCGACGGATCGCCGGATGCGTCACCGTCTGCATAAGGGGGGATTGCGGAACTGCCGGGCGCTGCGCTGAACTGAGCCATGATTCCTCCTTGTGATGGGACCGTCGATTGCGAATCGAAGGGCATTGCATTGGTCATGCCAGTTGCGGCTCTGCCGCCTCGCTCGCGCTTCCTGTCCGTCTGGAGCGAAGAAGTTCGAGCCCCGCCATGACCTCGCCGCGGTTGTCTCCGTACTGAAGTACTTGTGCTTATCGCATTGCCGGCTTTCCGCGAATGTCCGGCAATGCGTTACTGCTTTAGACGTCCGTCATATAGCGACGGGCGTGCGCGCGCCTGCGGGCAGCGCCCGTGCAGGGCCGCCTTGCGACGCTCGATCAATCCGGCTCAGTTCAGTGCGGCGCGCACCAGCAACGGGCGCACGCCGGCCGCTTGCCTCAGCTTGGCGCGGACTTGCTTCTGGATGATTCTTTGGCTGATTCTTTAGATGACGCTTTACCGGCGCCGTTAAGCGCGCCGAATACTTCGTGCAGATCGGCTGCGCCGCGCGCGGGCCGCTCCAGCATCTTCAACTCGACGCTTTGCAAATGGCGCGACATCAGCGCCGCCGCCTCTTTTGCATTGCCGGCGTCGAGCGCGGCGAGAATCGCTTCGTGGTCCTCGAACGAACATGGGCTTCGCCCCAGTGACTCGTACAACGCCGAGATCAGCGTGGAGCGCGCCACCAGTCCGTTCAGACAATCGCATAGCACCGTGTTGCCGGTGAGCTGAGCCAACTCCGTATGGAATTCGCCGGACAGACGAATCCACGACGAAAAGTCGCGCGTCTCGAACGCCTTGCGTTCACGGCCGATCATGCCGCCGATGCTTTTCAATCGCCGCATGCCGTGCCCGTTGCAGATCTTTTCGACGACCGCCAACTCGATGATGCGGCGCATTTCGAACACCTCATGCACTTCCTGAAGCGATGGACTCGCGACAAATGCGCCGCGGTTCGGCTCCAGGTCCACCAGATGATCGGTCGCCAGTTGCGCCAGCGCTTGCCGGATCGGACCACGTTTGACCCCGAACACTTCGCACAACTGCGCTTCGGTCAGCTTCGCACCCGGCGCCAGCCGATGCTCAAGAATCGCGGCGCGGATGCGCTCGGCAATTGCTTCGGGCCTCGAACTATTTGCGTTGACGGATTCGGTGTCGGACATGATATGTGTCTGTCTATGGAGGTCATAATAGGATGGACATAAAGATTGTCAACAATTTTTGTTGGCATCTTCGACAATCTTTGTGACTAGGCACGCGATGAACACCGGCCGCCCGGCTCAAGCCCTTGTCGCTATTGGGCGATGTGGGATTCGATATGATGATTGGCGTTGCCGGCGGCGTCGATTTTGTCGACAAATGCTCGCATGCGCAGTGGCTTTGCGCGTCACTGGCATGCCGTAACGTCCGGCCGTTAGTTGCGTGAAGAATTGGCGAAAAAGCGGGCTGGAACCCGCTTCGCTAACCGGCAGTTCAGCGCAAGCAGGGATAGTTGGATAAGGTCAGCTGGAAGCCGTTCGCATCCGCAACGAGGTGCGCGTCGGCTCCGACAGGCAGCGTCAGCATGTCCGGCACGTGGCCGAACTGCAAACCGGTCACGATCGGAATGCCGATTACGGACCGCATGTGCTCGATCATGGCTTGCAGGTCGTAGCCGTTGTCGTAGTCGTACAGCTTGCCGCCCGAAAAATCGCCGAGAACGAGCGCCTGCTGCTCCCCCAGAATGCCGGACAGGTGCAGTTGATAAAGCATCCGCTCGATGCGAAACGGTTGCTCGTTGACGTCTTCGACGAACAGCACTCCGCCCTGCACCGGCGGCATATAAGGCGTGCCGACGAGCGACGCGAGAACCGCCAGGTTGCCGCCCCACAAGGTACCTTTGACGTCTACCGCATGCGTTTGCGGCACGTTCCTCGCGATGGTCACGGTCGGCTTTGTCAGCACCGACCAGAAGTGCTGCATGGTGAAGTCGCTGACATGCTCCGCGCCGAAGTCGCTCATCAACATCGGGCCGCTGAACGTTTTCAGCCCGGCGCGCGCGAACAGCGCAAGCTGAATTGCAGTGAAGTCGCTGTGGCCGACCAGCGCGACCGGTTGGCCGGTCAGACGACGTTGCAGCCCATCGTAATCGAGGCCGTGCAGGATGCGCGCCGCCCCGTACCCGCCGCGCACGGCCAGCACGATGTCCGGCAAGGCGCGGGAAGCATCGGCGAGCCGGTTCAGGTCCGCTGCGCGTTCGCCGTCGGTGCCGCCAAAGCGCTGATAACGGCGCCGCGCCGCGTCCGCTCCTTCCACGCGATGCCCTTGTGTGTGCAGGCGCTGCAACGCGCGATTGAGCACGTCGGCGTCGTGCGGGTAGCCGGACGGCGCAATCAGATCGAAGGTGCGGTGGACGGTCATCGTCAGGGTCTCGTCGTAGTGTTCGGAGCGGTTGGTAAGCGGTTGCGGCTCAGAGCGGCTCGGGCGGGTCTCTGTCTGCGCCGACGGCCGCGCGTGCGGTCGCCCGCGCTTCGCGACTCGCGCGCCGCCGCTCGGCAAAGAACGACTTGAGCACGGCGCCGCATTCGCTTTCGAGCACGCCGCCGGTTACTACAGTGTGGTGATTCAACTGGGGGTTCGCGAATGCATCGACGACGCTGCCGCACGCGCCCGTTTTCGGATCGCGCGCACCGAACACCACGCGGGCAATGCGCGCGTGCATGATGGCGCCGGCGCACATCAGGCACGGCTCGAGAGTCACATACAGTTCGCAGCCCGGTAAGCGATAGTTCTGGACGGTCTGCGCCGCGGCACGCAATGCGACCATCTCCGCGTGCGCCGAAGGATCATGCGCGCCGATCGGATGATTGAAACCTTTCGCGATCACTTCGTCGCCACGCACGAGCACTGCGCCGACGGGTACTTCGCCGGCTGCTCGCGCTTCTTCGGCTGCTGCCTGAGCGAGGGCCATGAATCGGCGGTCGCGGTCGGAGACGGCGGGAGCCTGCGCGGCTGGGGGGGACGCGGTTGTGGGGGATGCGGTTGGGGCGGACGCGGTCGGGGCGGACGCGATGCGTTCGGGCGCCGCAAGACTGGACGAGGCTGCGTCGGGATTGACTGGGTGGGGACGGGCTGCTTCGAGCTTGGCTGGATCAGGATCGGCCGAACCTGGCTCACCTACAACCGAGTCACCGACGACGGCGCCAACGCACTCGGATGCCGCAGGCAGCATATCCACTGGTCTCGTGCCGTCGATGCGGTCCGCGTCCACATCAGACGCGCCGCGACGGATGATGGGCTCGCTCACCGCGTCCCCGCGGCGACCACGTCCGCGCCGGACGCCACAGCACCGGAGCCTGGCAGCCGGGACGCATCCTTGTGGGAAGCACGCTCGGACAGTCGTTCGGCAATCCGGCGACAATATTCACGCGGCAGCATCAAAGGACCCCCGCGCAGCGATTCGAGCGCCATATCTAGCGCCAGCATGCGAGCCTGGAGACGGCAGCGCGTAGCCTGATCGCTGACGGCATTCAGCTCCGTCTGCAAGTCGCACAACGCGCGTAGCTGTTCGACTGCGGGCGGCACAAACCCCGCGTTTTTCAGAATCCGGTTGGCGACGCGCACTTCTTCGGGGACGAGTGCATCGTCCTCCAGGCTGAGCGGCGCCCCTGCACCCGGCAAATCGTCGAACTCACCGCGCGCGGCGGCTGCGGCAATACGCTGTTCGACTAACGCATCAAGCAATCTCATTTGCAATCCACTACGTTGCGGCCCAAGCATTCTATCAGGGAGCGCACGAGGGATTCTTCCGCCCGACCCGTCCTCTTCCCGGTTTTTCGGATTTTGCGTATTGGGGGCCCGTCTGGACGCAAGCTAGGCTTGCAGGCTTTTCCCGGCGCGCTTTGCCCCCCTCCTTCTCGTCCGCTCCTGCTGCGCTGGCTAGTCATTATGCGAATTAAAACGACACACTCACTGACACATTCACCGAAAGATTCACGCCCCAACGACGCTGCACCCAATGCTGCGTCCCAGCCGACAACGCTTACCTGCGCGCTCTTCACCGCGAGGCCCACTCGCCGTGCCCGCGTCGACAGGTCCTCACTCAACACAGCAGCCCTGCGCGCCGCATGCGCAGCCGCGGCCATGTGCACCCTGCTTTCCGGTTGCGGAGTTTTCTGCGGTGGAGCCGGCGGGAGCGGCGGCGGCTTCGCCGGTGCTTGCTCGGCTGGCCTACGCTTCTAGGCGCACGTCCGATCACAACCGGTTGCGCTGCCAACGAACGGCGCGCCCGCGCTCCTCTAGAGCGCGGCACCTTCGAGCGGCCAGCGCGCGAGCACGATATGCCGCGTACGCCCCAATAAGCTGTGTATCAACGCGAAGCCGCGCACGTTCCAGCACACCGGCTCCACCGGACGCGCCGCTGCCCAAGGCAGCCCGTAAGCCAACGTCACATGCGGCGTATAAGCCATTGCCGCCGAACCTGCGCGACTTTCGATGCCACTGTCATGCAGCGCGCCTGTCAACGCATCGTGAAGCCGATGCAGACCGCCGACGCCTTCACTGCCTGTCAACACCAACGGGCCCGGTCGGGGTTTCGAAGCAAAGCTCGCCACCGTATCGAATTCGACGCTAAACGGCGCCATGCGGACAGAACCGGCCGCTTGCATCGCTGCGTCCACGCGAGCCTGCGGCAGCCCGCCCGCGAAAATGCCGAGATGATGCAGCGTGACGTGCAAACGGTTAGCGGCGAGCGGCCTACTGCGGACGCGCGCCTCCTCGCAAAGCTGTTGCGCGAGCTTTGAAATGTTGGCCGCCGTGTTGGTGTCCGGAAAGACAGCGAAAAACAGACCGTCCGTTGGCGTGGGCGGCGCCTCTAGCCCGGGCAACCACAGTTGTTCAGGCATCTTGCTCCTGCGTGCTGAAAGCCGGCATCTACACGAATCCCCCTTCCTATTGATCTGGCTGGCCAATACCAGCGACTACCAGCGGTTACCAATAGACGTCAGCAACCATCGGCGGCGTCCACAGGCACCAGCACGCCTCGGAACCGAGCCGCCAAACCCGCCAGAAACCGCTTCCGCCTCCGCATAGCCCACAGCACAACTGTACATTCATACAGTATCGACGGCAACGTGGAATTGCAGAAAAAACTCGAGGTGTAAGCAGGCGCACCAAGACACGACGCGTTGTGCGCCAGCAGTGGCGCGCCTACGCGCAGCGAGCGCCGCACCGGGGGGCGCGCACCACCGGGACGGCATGGGCACGCGCATTTGCTACAGCTTCATGGCAGACAGTCGCTGCGTGTCGCTGCTGAAAATCCTGTTCTTCAATTCCTTTGCGTACGACTGTGAGTACTGCGTCGACCGATGTTCGAGCAACGTGCCGCGCGCTTCGCGCCTGAGAAGATCGTGAAGCTCATGCGCGGCTTCTACTTCAAACTCGAACGCGGCTGGGCGTGTCGCGACGTATCACCTCTCGTTCGCCTTGCGTCAGCAGCATGGTTTCGCCCGAGACAAAGTACTGGGCGGCATCAGCGAGACACTCGCGCACACTTGAACTCGCGGCACCAATGCAAGGCGAACCGCGCCGTATCCCGTAGCTGCTAGACTGCGCCGACACGGCGCCACGCTCGACCCTGGGGCGCGGGGTTCGTCAACGACCGGAACGTTAAAGACCCGCTAACGCAAGCTTCAGCGACGTCCCGCCATCGCCTCCAAATCTCGAAGCCCACGAAGCCCGCCGCCAACAAAACCAAACCGGACCATTTCAATGAAACACAACATCGCGCGGGTCTCGCTCCCCACTGCGTTCTGGTACTGGCTAAGGCTCGGCTTCATGAGCTTCGGCGGTCCGGCCGGGCAGATCGCGTTGATGCATCAGGAACTCGTTGAAAGAAAGCGCTGGATCTCCGAAAAGCGCTTTCTGCATGCATTGAACTACTGCATGGTCCTTCCCGGACCCGAGGCACAGCAACTGGCTACGTACATCGGCTGGCTCATGCATCGCACATGGGGCGGCGTGATCGCGGGCGGCCTTTTCGTGCTGCCGTCGCTCTTTATTCTGATGGGCCTTTCATGGGTCTATCTGGTGTTCGGCAGCGTTCCAGCCGTGGCCGGCGTGCTATACGGAATCAAGCCGGCCGTGACCGCGATCGTCGTGTTCGCGGCGTACCGCATCGGCTCACGCGCGCTCACGAACGTGTGGCTGTGGTCGATCGCCGCCGCGGCGTTCATCGCGATCTTCGCCGCCCAGGTGCCGTTTCCGTTGATCGTCCTCGTGGCTGGAATCATCGGTTACGTCGGCGGCAAGTATGTGCCGGGCACTTTTGCGATTGGCGGCAAGCACGCCGCCGCTGCCGAACTTCACGGCCCCGCACTGATCGACGACGACGCCCCGACGCCTGCCCACGCGCTCTTCACCTGGAAGCGCTTTTTTATCGTGCTGGCAAGCTTCGCCGTCATATGGCTGGCGGTGATCGGTGCGCTCGTCGCGCTTTCCGGATCGAATGGCGCACTCACGCAAATGGCCTGGTTTTTCACGAAGGCGGCGCTGCTTACGTTCGGCGGCGCGTACGCCGTTTTGCCTTACGTCTACCAGGGTGCAGTCGAGCATCAGCACTGGCTGACGGGGCTCCAGATGATCGACGGTCTCGCGCTCGGGGAGACGACACCCGGACCGCTCATCATGGTGGTCGCGTTCGTCGGCTTTGTCGGCGGATGGACGAGGGCGATATTCGGCCAGGACGCAGTGCTGCTCTCCGCGGTCGTCGCGTCGACGGTCGTGACGTTCTTCACTTTCCTGCCTTCGTTCATGTTCATCCTGCTCGGCGGGCCGTTCATCGAGACCACGCACGGCAATCTGAAATTCACCGCGCCGCTGACTGCGATTACCGCCGCGGTGGTCGGCGTCATTGTGAATCTCGCGGTCTTCTTTGCGTTGCACGTTTTGTGGCCACAGGGCGTGCATGGCCGCTTCGACTGGCCGTCGCTCGTCATCGGGCTGGCGGCTGCGGTTGCGCTCTTTCGCTTCAAGGCCGGCGTGATACCAGTGGTGCTGGTTTGCGGCGCGGCGGGGCTCGCAATCCGGCTGCTTGCATGACGCGCGAGTCATCCGTTTGCAGAGCGGCGTCAATCACGAAGAATGATCAAGTGTTCGCGACCAGTAGCTCCTCGGCATTATTCGGCGGACGCAAGCCATCGGTCCGGTCCGCGAAATAGCGTCGCGTGAGGTCGGCCGCCGGGACATGCCGCGCCTGCGCGAAGCCGGCCTCGTGAGCAAGCGCGAGAATATCGGCCGGCGTGAAGAAGCTGAGGAAAGGCGTGCCGCTTGCCCGCGCGCCCTTCTCCGCCATCTCGAGTCCGGGGCGCACTTCGGGGTCCGCCATCTCCAGCGGCAGCAGGAACGTCATGGCGAGCGTCGATTCGGGCGCGAAGGCCGCGACCTCGCGCAGTGTGGCCAGGTTTGCATCGCGCGTGAGGTACATGCTGACGCCCGTCGAAACCACAATCGCCGGCTTACCGTGGTCGAAGCCCTCTGCCGCGAGCCGGTCCGGCCATGCTTCGCCTGCCTCGAAGTCAACCGGGACGAAGCGCAGCCATTGCGCAATGCCGTAACCGAGCTCGACCAGCCGTTGACGCTTCCACGCCTGCGGCCCAGGCTGGTCGATCTCGAACACCTTGAGGCGCGAAGCAATCTCCGGCCTGCGCTGCGCGAAGCTGTCGAGGCCGGCGCCAAGAATCACATACTGGTCGACGCCGCGCGCGGCCTGTTCGACAACCAGATCTTCGATGAAACGCGCGCGCGCCACGATCGACGCGCGAAACGGGCGCGTGAACTGCGGGTCCATGTCGCCGCGCTCGCGCCAGTCGTCGCCCGGGGACAGCAGTTCGAGACCGACTGAGTCTTCGAAAACATGCGGCGGGGCGTCGGCCTCGTTATGCAGCGCACGCCATAGCGCGACGCGGGCCGCGGTACTCTCCGGTGCTATGTCTCGCTGATCGTTCATGACTGCCGGTCCTCCTTGTTCGTGTTCCGTTCACGCGATGCGGGAAAGCGCAGTGTCGTCGCTAGTTCGCGAGCGCGTACGCAAATGCAAGTCCACGCACTGTAGCAGCGTGCGGGTATCAGGGCTGCCACTTTTTGGCCTCGCGCACACCATGCTTTCATGCGTCGCCTTGCCGATGGCAGCATCGCTGCCGTAACCGGCGGGCGAGCGCTTCCAATGGAAAAAGAATATCACCGGCAGACAGGCGGCATCGGGACCATGTGCATGTGCATGTGCATGCGCACCGGATACACCGAAGAACGGTGAACCCGGCGGCGCCTCCTATGCGATCATCTTATGAACCAGACCAACAACGGAGATCGCGATGAGCAGCAAATGGTTTTCGAACTTCGCCAGCTATCTTTCCACTATGACCGGCCGGCCGGGCACGTTCGTGGTAGCCGTGTCGCTCGTGATCGTATGGGCAATCACCGGGCCGTTCTTTCACTACAGCGACACATGGCAGCTCGTGATCAACACGTCGACCACCATCGTCACGTTCGTGATGGTTTTCCTGATCCAGAACACGCAAAACCGGGACACGGCCGCCATGCAGATCAAGCTCGACGAACTGATCCGGGCGTTCGAAGGCGCGCATAACGCGCTGCTCGATCTCGAGGAACTCGAGGAGAAGGACCTGACACGCTTTCGCAGGCAGTATCAAAACCTCGCCAAAGAAGCGCGAATCGCGCTGCGTGAAGGCGGCAGCGACACCGATTCGCCGTTCGTCGACAATCGCGCTGTCCGCGACGAAAAACGGCGCGACGCAGACGAGGATGACGGCGAAAACAAGCGCGCCAAACCTGAACGAAAGGACTAGCGCAGCTCCGTTATCCAGCCGCAAGCCGCAGCGTAGTCACCGCTGGCGGCTCGCGAGTCACCATGCAATGCGCCGCGCTGCGGCAGCCATGCGGCCTCGCCTCAGAAGGGTTGCCGTATCCCCTCTGAACGAGAGTCTGGCTGTTGCTGCTCGATGCAGCCGTCGTATAGATCTGCGCGAAAGCACCGGGGCCGCTCGCGCGCTGATAGACGCCGGTCAGAAATGTGTCTGTGCGTTTGGAAAGCAGATAGTCGATGGCGAGCGTGGCCTGGTTATAGTGCGGCGAGCGAGCGCCCGAGTAGTCGCCGGCCGTGTAGACGCACGACACTTCCGCCCTTGTGGTCGCCATAGAAAATTGCTTGGTCACGGCGGCGGGCGGCCATGAGGGAGTCTGCGAACAGCTTACGCGAGTTGAAGCCACAATCGGTGTCGCCCTGGTCGGCATGGCAGACCCGCCGCCTGGGCAAGTCCGCGAATTCCCTCTAAGATGGAGCGCTTGACGCACTATCGCGCACCAGAAAGATGCGTCGAAGGCTGAACGATTCCTCAACCGATATGACCCGCGCAAGACGCGGTCGCAACGAGAACACCATGACCATCGATCAAGCCGTTGTCTCTGCGTTCACGCCTGCCGGCAAGGTGCGTGCGTCGATCAATCTGGGCAATCCCATTCTCGCCAACAGCGATCCGCATACCGGCGAGCCGTTCGGCGTATCGGTCGACCTCGCGCGCGCGTTCGCGCAGAGGCTGGGCGTCGAACTGGAACTGGTGGTGTTCGATGCAGCGGGTAAATCGGTGCAGGCGGTGAGCGAGGAGCGTGCCGACTTTGGTTTTTTTGCCGTCGATCCGCTGCGTGGCGAAACCATCGCATTTACCGCGCCGTATGTGTTGATCGAAGGCTTTTATCTGGTGCGCGACGAGTCGCCCGTCCGAACCAACGACGACGTCGACCAGCCGCATAACCGCGTCGCAGTCGGTAAAGGCAGTGCCTATGACCTCTTCCTCACCCGCGAACTGAAGGCTGCGCAGATCGTTCGCGCGCCTACCTCGCCGACGGTCGTGCAGACATTCGTCGAACAGGGTCTCGAAGTCGCGGCCGGCGTGAAGCAGCAACTCGAAGCCGATGCGCGAACCACATCGGGACTGCGGCTTCTCGACGAGCGCTTCATGGTGATTCAACAGGCAATGGGCACACCGAAAAGCCGCGGCGAAGCGGCGGCCTTCGCGCTTTCCAGCTTCGTCGAGGAAATGAAGGCGTCCGGCTTCGTGGCCGAGTCGCTCGCGCGGCATGGGATTGCTGGCGCATCGGTCGCGCCCGCGGCCTGATCGCGCATGCTCAGCTATACCGGCGGTCTCGTCCTCTTTGCGGCTTTGCTTCACGCAAGCTGGAACGCGTTGCTGCACGGCAACCGGGACCGCTTCCTCTCGATGACGTGGATGAGCGTCGCCATCGCGGCGATCGCCACGCTCATCATTCCCTTCACGCCGTTGCCGGCCGCCGCGGCATGGCCGTATATCGGCGCATCGGGGCTCGTGCATATCGGCTATAACGCGAGCCTCGTGCGTGCCTATCGGCGTGGAGATCTGGCGCAAGCGTACCCGATCGCGCGCGGCTCGTCGCCGCTTCTCGTCACGCTTGGCGCGGCGCTGTTCGCGCATGAGGCGATCGGTCCGCTGCGCGCGGTCGGCATCGCGATGATATCGGGTGGCATCATTGCCATCGCGCTCGAAGCAGGCCGTGTGTCGCGCGCGGGTGTGCTGGCCGCGCTGACCACCGGCGCGACGATCGCGCTTTATACCGTGATCGACGGCGTCGGCGTGCGTCTGTCGGGCGGCGAAGCGCTTGCCTACACCGCGTGGATGTTCCTGTTCTACTGGCTGATGCCGGTGCTGTTCGTCGCGATGCGCGGTCTGCCCGCGCTATGGGCCCCGATACGCGCGACGCCGATGGCGGTCGGTTCGTCGCTCGCAGGCGGTCTTGTGTCGATCGCGGCGTATGGCATCGTGATCTGGGCGATGCAGTCGGGCGCGATGGGCACAGTCTCTGCGTTGCGCGAAACCAGCGTAGTGTTCGCGGTGCTGATCGGACGCGTGTTTCTCGGCGAAGCGGTGAGCGGCAAGCGCTGGCTCGCCTGCGTGGTGGTTGCGGGCGGCGCGGTTTGCCTCGGGCTTTGAGTCGGGCTTTGAGTCGGGCTTCGGGTCGGGCTTTAATTCAGGCTTTGACTCGCGATTCGCTGTTCGCGCGCGTGGTCTTGCGCTTGCCTGGGTGATTCATCGGGTACTTTGTTGGAAGCTTCACGTGTCGCCCGTTGGAAGGCCGTGCCCATCGGCGAAATACAGACACGCTGACAGGCCAGCCCTCCACACATCAACGCGCTTTACATCGGCGGCGCAACGCCATCCTTTTCCACGACCACGCGCTGAGCGACATACGTGCCCTGCGACGCCGCCGTTGCCACGACGAACACCTTCTTGCCCGGCGTCAGATCGGTGCGCGCGGCCGGCGTGAAGGTCACGATCGGTACGTTCGGAGGCACTGTCACTTCGTTATTGCCGCCCTTGTACGACAGCTTCAGGTTTCTGCCGCTCGTTCCCTGAACGACCGTGTCGACGTTCGCATTGGTCATCGTGCTGTTCGGACCGAGGTCCCAGTCATAATGGCCTTCGCCCGTGCCGCGCGCGGCTTCCGGGAATACCACCACCTCCGTTGCCGTCAGCTTGCCGTCGGTGCCAGTGGTGGCCGCAGTGCCGACGAACGAGCCCGGCTTGATGTCGGAAAGCTGCATCGACTTGACTGCGGATACCGTGACGGCCGGCTTCAGTTCAATCGACACCGTGTCGCCGCTGCGGCGATGCACCTTCAGCACGTCGCCGCTCAGCGCGACGATATCGCCACGGATGCGCGACGGTTTCGCGGCAGGCGTCTGTGCAAACGCAGCACCGGCAAAAGACAGTGCCGCAAGCGTGACGCCGAGTTTCAGGCGAATAGACATGAATGCTCCATGAGAAAACGGTTAAGAGGACTGCAAAGCCCTTAACGGGCCAATGAACATCAGGAACCGCCGAACCAGTTGTAACCCTGGTTCTCCCAGTAACCACCGGGATAATCGTTCGTCACGCTGATCGCGACGATATGTTTGGGATTCTTGTAGCCGAGCTTGGTCGGCATGCGCAGCTTCATCGGGAAGCCGTATTTCGGCGGCAGCGGCCCGCCGTCGTAGCCAAGCGTGAGTTGCGTCTGCGGATGCAGCGCCGTCGGCATGTCGATGCTCGTCCAGTAGTTGTCCGCGCAATGCAGCGACACATATTTCGCCGTCATGTCGGCGCCCGCGCGCTTCAGGAACCCGGCAAAGCGCACGCCGTCCCAACGGCCGATCGCACTCCATCCTTCGATACAGATATGGCGCGTGATCTGGCTTTCCTGTGGCAACGCACGCAACTCGTCGAGCGTCCACACACGCTTACCGTTCGCGAGGCCGCTCACCTCCAGCCGGTAGCTGGCGGCGTCGACCTCGGGCACGTCGTCGATATCGTAGAACGCGTTGAACGGGAATGGCCGCGTGATCATCGACTCGGGATATGTCGGCGCGAGCGTGTTCGGATTGAAGAGCAATGCCTGCACGTCGTCGTTGAACGAGGACATTTTGCGCAGCATCGTATTCACGGATTTGTCGTTGGACAGATCGCAACCCGACAGCATCGCGATGCCGCCGAGCGTGAGAATGCGCTTGCCGAGCAAGCGACGCGCAGGATTTTTCAGTTCGTTTCGCGCATCCTTGACGATAGTCTCCGCGTGAGACTGCGCAAACGCAGTGAGCTTTCCGGACTTGTTACGAAGCGTCATGATTAGCGTCCCCGAATCATCACGAGCAGCGAGCGCGGCACGAGTGCGACCATCGCAATGTGCACGACAAAGAATGCGACCAGCACGCTCATCGCGACGAAATGCACGACTCGTGCGTTGTCGTATCCGCCCATTAGCGTGCGTAGCAGCGGAAACTGCACGGACTTCCAGATGGCGAGCCCCGACACGATGACGAGCGCGATATCGACAATCACCATCAGGTACGCAAACTTCTGCACCGCGTTGTAGTGCGTGAGGTCTTCATGCCCCAGCTTGCCGCGCAGCGCAGCCGCGAGATCGGCCGCAAGCGACCTGATGTTCACCGGCAGCAGTTTGCGGCGCAGACGTCCGGAAACAATATTGAGCCCGACGTAGACAAGAAAATTGACGACCAACACCCACATGACCGCGAAGTGCCATTGCAAGGCTCCGCCGAGCCAACCGCCCAATGTGATAGCGGGGGAAAACTGTAAGCTGGGAAAGATCGGCGATGCGTCATAGATCTGCCAGCCGCTCATCATCATCAGCACGACGGCTAACGCGTTGACCCAGTGTGCGATACGGACCCAAGCGGGTTGAATCGTGGTGTAACTCAAAGCGGCCTCGTGGTTGATAGCTGCGAAGAAACGAGCGGTGTTACTGACGTAAACATCGCCGGCGTGCAGCTATTCCATTGCCTGACAAATTTATTTTTACCGCGAGGCCGAAGTCGCGCTCCACCGGTATCACGGTACGGTCTTTCGGATGCACGACAATGTGCCCATCATGCGCATCGCCATCTACGCCATTTCGCCGGCATGCGGGTGATACATGAAGGTGCCGTGCTTCTTGACCTCGAACTCATCGGGTCAGGTTCGCGATGCGAGTCGGCCAACGCCGCGGGCCTGGGCTTTGCTACGGAGGTCCACCATGATGTTATGCCGCCGCGCAAGCACGAAGACACCATACAGCGGCGCAGGCGCTTGAGCTTACCGCCGCGGTAAGGTTCAGCATGAAGCCTCATACGTTTTACGCTCGCTTGTACCCTGGCGTATGCGGGAGATTCCAATGCACCTTCTCAGCGCATTCGGCCACGCACTCTGGATGGCCTTCACCATGCTGTGGCAGATATTCTGGGGTTTGAGCCTCGGATTCCTGTTCTCCGCAATCATCGAAGTGACGGTGTCGAAGTCCGAAATGTCGAGGCTCCTTCCAGACGCGTCGCCGCGCTCATTGACGCTCGCGAGCCTGCTCGGCGCGGCATCGTCGTCGTGCTCGTACGCCGCTGTCGCAATGGCGCGCAGCATCGTGCGCAAAGGCGGCGACTTTACCGCGTCGATGGCGTTCCAGTTCGACGCGACCAACCTCGTGCTCGAACTCGGCGTGCTCATGTGGGTGCTCATTTCGTGGCAGTTCGCGGCGGCCGAGTTCATCGGCGGACCGATCATGATCGTCGTACTCGTGCTGCTGTTGCGCGTGTTTCTGCGCGACTCGCTGAAGCGGCAAGCAATCGACCAGGCCGATAAAGGTGTCGCGGGGAGCATGGAGGGACATGCAGCCATGTCGATGAGCGCACAGCACGGCAGCTGGCACGAACGCCTCGCTTCCCGGGATGGCTGGATAGCAATCAGCCATAGCTACGTGATGAACTGGGCGATGCTGTGGCGCGATATCGGCGCAGGTCTCGTCGTTGCGGGCGCGCTCGCGGCGTGGGTGCCCGACACCTTCTGGCAGAAGTTCTTCCTGGTCAGTCATCCGACGCTCGCAATGATATGGGGCGCTTTTGTCGGACCGCTGATTGCAGTCGCGTCGTTCACCTGCTCGGTGGGCAACGTGCCGTTGGCCGCGGTACTGTGGAAAGGCGGCATCAGTTTTGGAGGCGTCGCCTCTTTCATCTTCGGCGACCTCATCATCCTTCCGATCCTGAACATCTACCGCAAGTACTACGGCACGCGAATGACCGCGTTCATGGCGGTGAGTTTTTACATTGCGATGGTCGTGGCCGCGCTCATCGTCGAAACGCTTTTCCAACTGCTCGGCTGGTTGCCGCAGCAGCGTCATACGGCGGTTATCGACGCTGCGATTACCTTTAACTACACGACCGTGCTCAACATCGTGTTCGGCGTGGTGTTCGTGGGGCTCGCGGCTGTATTTTTCCGCACGGGTGGCGTACAGATGATGCGCGACATGGCGCACGGAGAACATCGGCATCACACGAGCGGCCATGACGCGCATGAGCATGACGCGCACTCGCATGGTCATGGTTCGCATCCACGGCATTGAGCGTCGGGCCGCGAAACACGCGAAACGATCAGCTATGCCAAACCCACTTCAAACGCCAAACGGATACAGGTCGGGCGCACGCTCGGTCGCGCGCGTGGCAAGCGCTTGCACCGCGCGCGTCGTGTCGAACCATACATAGGCATCGAATTGCTCGGGCAGCACCGCTTCAGCATAGTGACTATGCAGTTCCGTCTCCGGCCGGTAAATCACGCCGATAAAACGTTCGAGCCGCGCCTCGCGCAAATGCTCGCGCAGCAACGGATCAGCGCCGCGCGACACATCGACCAGACAGCGCGGTTCGCCACATGCATGGAACTGATACTCGTAGCTGTCCTCGCGCGAAGGACGCACGGCCTTGATTTCCATCGGGCCGTCCCAGTCCGTCGCGGCGGCGACAGTTCCGGAGTGCGTGCCGAAGCCGATCAACGCGGCGGCGTCGCCGAAACGTTCGCGGCACAGTTGACCTACGTTCAGCTCGCCGCGCACGCGGCCCATTTCGGTCGCGGCCGCATTACCGATGTGCGAGTTATGCGCCCACACCACCGCGCGGCTGTCGGGCCCTTGCGAATCGAGCAGGCTTTCGAGCGTCTCGAACATGTGCGTGTCGCGCAGATTCCAGCTTTGCGCCGAACTGCGGTACATGATGCGGTAATAGCGCTCGGCCGATGCAACGAGACGCGCATTCTGCGTGGCATCGAACCAGCGGTCCGTGTCGCCGTTGGCCTCTTCCAGCCGCTTGCGCAACAGGTCCTGTAACTGCTGCACCACCGCGTTTTCGCAGGTCGTGAAACCTGCTGAAAACGCCGCGCGTCCATACACCTGCGGATCCTTCTGCCACGGCGTCAGACAGCCGTAGCGTTCGCGTGCGATCTTCGCCGCTTCCGGATCCGTGCGATCGAGATAATCGAGGACCGCTGCAATCGACGCCGACAGGCTGTACATATCGAGGCCATAAAAACCGCAGCGTCGTGCGTCGGCCTCGTGCTCGTTGTGCGCGCGCAACCAGCGCACGAACGCCGCGAACTCTTCGTTTCTCCACATCCACACGGGAAAGCGCTGGAAAGGCGGCTCGTTCGTGCGCGGCTCGCGCGAGCGCACATAACCGTCGATCACGGCTGCATCGGGCCAGTCCGCTTCCACCGCGACGATCGTGAAGCCATGCCGCTCGACGAGGCGTCGAGTGATTGCCGCGCGCGCCCGGTAGAACTCGGACGTGCCGTGGCTGGATTCGCCGAGCAGCACGACGCGTTTCGCGCGCAGATGATCGAATGCGTCGGCGAAGGCTTCGTCTTCGGGCTCCGGCAACGGGCGCGCGGACGCAGCGATAAGACCAGCAAGCGACTGGGGCCGCTGCGGGGCTAGCCGCTTAGTCTGTGTTCGCGGCCGCTGCGGCGATTGCATTGCCGGCATGAGGCGCTGCGATTCGCCGGATCGTTCAGCGGATGTTGCATCGCAGTCATCGGGCCAGCCCTGCTCGCCGATCAGCGGCACGAAATGCACGCCGCCGAGATCTTCCTCGTCGAACTGCGTGTCGCTGCGGCGCGTCATCTTGATGAGCCGCTGCGTCTCCATCGATTCACCGACGGGCATCACCAACCTGCCGCCCACTGCCAGTTGCTCGCGCCATGCGGGCGGCACATCGGGGCCACCGGCGGCCGCGATGATCGCATTGAACGGCGCGCAAGCCGGCCAGCCGCGCGTACCATCGGCATGATGCACGCCGATATTGTCGAAGCCCTGCTCGCGCAGCGTATGCCGGGCGCGCTCGGCGAGCACCTGATGACGCTCGATGCTGTCCACATGCGCGGCGAGCCGCGCGGCGACGGCCGCGGCATAGCCGGATCCGGTGCCGATGTCGAGCACGCGGTCGCCCGGCGCTAGCTCGGCCGCTTCCAGCATCCGCGCGACGATCACGGGCTGCGAGATGGTCTGGCCATCGGCCAACGGCAACGGCGTGTCGCTGTACGCAAACTCGGCTAACGCGGGCGGCACGAACCGATGTCGCGGAACTTCGCGCATGGCGTCGAGCACCCGCGCATCGCGCACGCCGCGCGACGCAATCTGGCTCTCGACCATGTACTGCCGTGCTTTGTCAAACGCTTCGTCATCCGATATTGATTCGTCCATCGTAGACCTTTGCTTTGTTTGCTCCGCACGTCACGACGAGGCCATTGCGCGGCACTCTTTCGCACAAGCGCGGCAAGCGGCAGCACAATCCTTGCAGTGCTGGGCGTCGTGTTTTTCGCATTCCTGCGCGCAGGTATCGCAGAGGTCCGCGCACATCCGGCAGATCGTGCCTGCCTCGCTGCTGCCGCGCGCCATCGCGCCCGACGCGAAATGGCAGGCCTCGGCGCAATCGATATCGAGCTTGATGCACTCGGCCATCTCGTCAGCCCGCCCTTCCGCGAGGCAGGAGCCGGCGCAGTGACCGCATGCGAGCGCGCATGCATCGCACGCTGAAATACAGGACTTGAATCGTTCATGCGTCATCTGGTCCTCCATTGGATGAGTTGGAATTTCAACGCTTACGCAAGATGCCCGGATGCGTTGCATGTGCATGATTGAGCAGCAAGGCGCATTCCGGCTTCATGCCGTTCGCAGCGACCGCGCGCCGTGACTACGATTCATGCATATCAGGCGTGCGGCCGCGTGGAGCGACCGTGGGACCGCCTCATGGAATGGGCGATGCTGCCTCTTCACTGGTGCAGCCGTTCAACCATTCTTAGGAGCAAACCATGACCTCTGTTGCGCAAGTAATGACTCGTGACGCTGCAACCATCGGCCCATCGCAAAGCATTCAACAGGCGGCGAAAATGATGGACGAACTGAACGTCGGCTCGTTGCCCGTCTGCGATGGGGAGCACCTCGTCGGCATGGTGACCGATCGCGATATCGTCGTGCGCGCGATCTCGGCGGGAATGCTGCCCGAGTCGCCCATCGAGGACATCGTGAGCGGCCCCGCCAACTGGTGTTTCGAGGACGAAGATGTGGAGATCGCCCGCAAAAAAATGGAAGATGCGCAGATTCGCCGGCTGCCGGTGGTGGATCGGGACAAGCATCTCGTCGGCATCATCGCGCTTGGCGATCTTGCGACCACAGCCGATGGCGGCACTTCGTCGACGCTCGCTGCTGTGTCCACACCGTCCACACCCGACCGCTAATGGGCGACGGCGCAAATGGAAGGCGCTGTAGCGACGGCCGCACGGCGACGATACGTGAAAATCCCGTTAGCGTTCGTTACGCGCGGACGCTGGGCTAGCCTCGCTGTGAGCCCGACATTCGCGACGCCCGCAAGCCGCAGACGCAGCCGAACGCGGACAAGCCGCACGGCAACCGTCAGCGCCGCAGATTCCTCACCTGCACTTCGGCCAGCGTCAATTGCACAGACGTTCCGCTTTGCCAGGCATTCGCGCCACTCACCACCGACGGCTCCGGAATGTCCGCGCGCTTGCGCTTTTGCCCGGCAGTCGACGCATGGAACCGCTTGTCGCGGTCCTCGACCATCTGCACGTTGATCTGCCCGTCGCGCGTGAAGCCCATCATCAGTTGCGGGATGCCTAGCGGGAAGCTCGCGTCGCGATCGATCTGCCATGTATGCCAGGTCTTGCCGTAAGTCGTCACGAGATCCTGCATCAGCGCATGTTCGGCGATATCGGGAACGCGCGGCGCGATCAGTTCGCCGGATTTCACCTCGTAGTTATGGCTGTGCCACAGCTTCTTCTCGTCGTCGCCAAGCGCCCTGAATACGCGTTCACTGACGATGTATTCAATACCGATCAGCTTCGCGTTGCTCTCATTGGAATCGAAAATCACGCACTGGTGAAAATCCTCCGTCAGATGCGTGCAGAAGTGATGCGCTTCCACCTGCCGGCCCATGTCGTCGGCGTAAAAATGGAAGCCGTTCAGATAGGCGCTCATCGCGTCGATCGGTTTTTTGTTTTGCAAGACGTCGGCACCGGTGTCGAGAATCTTGCTCTTCGTGCTTCTTTGCGAGCCGGGCGGCGGCACCTCCGCTTTGTGCTGCGCCCGTGCGCCGGGCATGAACAGGCCCGCGAACGGCAGCATCAACATGCCCTTGAATATCGACGACGTGAAAGCGCGGCGGCAGCCGCAGGCGAACGGTCGGTTCATGTGTGTTTCCTGTACGGATGGGCGGGATCCCAGCACTTGCGTTCCGGCTTCGCGCAGTTCGATTTCGAGGCGATGCCCTATCGGGTCTGTGCATCGCGTTGCCTGGCGGGGCCGTTGACGGGCGCGACCGGTTTGCCCGCGGCAGGTTCGCAGCCGGAGCTTTGCAGGCGGTCGCGCGCCGCTTCGACGTCGGCGGGATAGTTGATCTCGTCGGCGACCGGGTTGTAGCCGGCGCAACGATAGGCGGCCAGATCATCGTGGACGGCCGCGCGCGTGGCGTCGCCGGCATCGCGTGTGTTGTTGGTGTTGCTGGTGTTGTTCGCGCCGGCAGTTACCGTGGCAGCTGGCGCGTCCGGCAACCAGGCACACGCGACTATCAATGCCCACCCGGCGCAGACGCGCGCCAACGCGCTTCGCCGCTTGACGTGCAGCCGGCTGGTTCTCAGCGGGCCTTGCAAGGGTGTGATGGTGCTGATCAAGCTCATTTCGGGCTCCGGTAGGCGCGCAGGCGCCAGGCGACTCACACGAACCTCGCGGCCAGGCTCAGCAAGCCAGCATCGGCTATGCCCGGCTGAGCAGGCTGAGCAGGCTGAGCAGGCTGAGCAGGCTGAGCAGGCTGAGCAGGCTGAGCAGGCTGAGCAGGC
>NZ_AWZT01000046.1 GCF_000472525.1 Paraburkholderia dilworthii | reverse complement strand
CGCAGTTTGTACACCCCCGTCGCCACACCCCGCCGTCATCAGCGAAACAGCTACGCTGACTATCGCCGAAATCCTGACATTCATTTGTGTCTCCGTGTCGTTTTATTACTTTCGATAAAGAGGGCAGTGCGGAAGCGCGGCAGGCGCCAGAAGCAAACCAAAGCGATCTTAAGTGAATCTGGGTTTCAGTTAACGATATGTGTCATCGCGAAGACTGTCAACCGCCACGGTGTCGGTGTTAATACCAAGCCCAAGCTGGGCAGCTGGTCGGGCCGGATCCTCGCCATTGAATGTTTTTGTAAGCTTGCTACCGACCAGATCCGTTTGCGAGATCCGCCGTAACCGAACTTAGGCTTCAGCTAGCGTCAAGGGGTCCCAAGGACGCCGTACGGAACGCGTCGCATGATGAGCAACATGCACAAAGTATTGCCGCAAGGGATGCAGCATCAGGTCCTGGGCGTCACCGCGGAATCAGATCGAGTCGCGGTGGGAGCTGGAAGCCGAAGGCGATTGGCACGATGGCAAAAAAGGTATTGTCTATTCGAGAATACATGGATCCGACGCAAATTCCCGCATAGAAATGCATTTGAGACGTGTTATATATCTCGCCGCTTTCCCAGCCGCGAAGATCGCTTCGTTGCGCACGCATCGCCGACTTGGTCACACCGGTCATTTAGCCACAGTCCGCGGGAGTAGGAACTGTGCGTTGACGCTTCATTTCCGCCCAATCGATCAGCGCCGCTATGGACGGTCCGAGCGCAAAACCGGTTTCCATTAGCTCGTATATAACCTTGGGGGGCACCTGCGGATACACCGTTCTCGGACGACGTCATCTTTTTCCAGTTGTTGAAGGTCGTTAATTCTGCTAACGGTGCGCATTAGGGCGCTAGTGTTGTCCGTTAATTTTGCTAGCGCATGTGGCCGGCAACCCGCGACAGGCGTTTTTCGCGGTAACGGCTGATCGCACGATGCGCGGCATCGAGGTGATTCGACAGCCGGAATACGGACGCTGGCACCGTTTCCAAAAGCCTGTGGTGTACGCTACAAAATTCGGCTGTCGGACCAAGCCACTCACGTTTCCAGCGAGGCGCCGACACGTCCGCTTCATTTAGCACAAAGCATCTGAAGCAGAACGGCACGCAGCGGCGATCGGTGAGCCAGCCCGCTGGCGTCTGTATGCGGCTCAACCTGTCGTCATCAAGACGCGCGAGCGTTCCAAATGCTTCCAACGCTGATTGCGAAATCGCCGGGAAAAGTATCCAGCCCGCAGTTCCCAGTACAGGCATCTCCTCCGAAACGCTGATTTCCCACAATGTCCCGACGCTGAGCTGATAGCGCGCCGCAACCCTGCCTAGCCAGCTTCCGAAGCCTCCTCATAAAATGACCTTGGAGCGACCGGTCACCGCGTCGAGCTACTGCGTGATCCGGCAGACATGCTCAAGGTGTGTCATATCGATCAATTCGTCGCCGTTACGAATCGCTAGCTCCACGGCGTTATTCAGCAGCGCAGATATATCACCGGTTAATCCCCCACTCGCGCTCAAGACAAACTGAACGATCTCGCGTCGCGCGAGATCCGACGGCTTGCGCAGCGGCAGCACCCGTTCAAATGCGGCGAGCAGCCGCCGTAGACCGTCGCTTTCGCGCCAGCGGGGGATCTCGAATGGCGTATAACGGCCGATCATCTGGGCATCGGTTTGAAGCGCCAATACCGCGTCGCGTGTTCCGACCAGAACCATGCTGATCTGTAGGTCATTGGCGAGGAACTTGAGAAGATTCAGGGACGCACGCTGTTCCCGATAGCTGCCCGCCAGCAGATGGTGGATCTCGTCGACAACAAGCATGCGTGGTGACACCCGCCTGAGAATGTCACGAGCTAGCCGCTCCAATGACGCCAGACCAGCCGCGGCATTGTGCGGAGCGCCCAGCTCGAAAAGAAGGCCCGAATAAAAGCGATGCTGGTCTGGCGTTGGCGGCATCTGCATGGAAACGACCGAACAACGTTCGACCCCAGTCCTGTCGTCAAATTTGTTGGGATGGGAGCGCCGGAATTTAGCGGTGATTTTGGTCTTGCCGATATTCGTAGAGCGAAGTAAAGTTGTCACCGAAAGCGAAGTAAAGTCGTCAACTTGGCTCTCGCTTACAAACTGACAGTTTTCAGCGCAATTCATGGACGGTTTCGCGGCGACGTCCATTGCAGTTTCTAAGAGGCAGTCAGGCGCCGCAATCATCACGTCAAAGGTTGAATCTGCCTGCCATGCGATTGTGGAAGTGCCGAGTGATGGCAATGCGATGTTCCTTGCGCATCGCCGATGTTTGTGCAAAAGCGGAAGGTGATCGGCTCGAGTAAAGGCCACCGCATTGCGCACAGCGATACGGCGAGCCGACAAGGCTTGCGTTGAGTAAGTAGGGTGTCTCCCGCCCACAATGCTGGCATCGTGTCTCGAGCCTGTGCCCGTGAGCAGGACAGCGGCCCTCACTGGACATTTGATAAGTAACGCTATGATGACCAAGCGATGTGCACTGCCTGCAATGCCTGAAGACCGGGTGATATCGCCCACGCTGGCCGGCGTCAAGCAGTGACGCGTGCAAGACCTTGCCGGGCAGTGGCAGCATGCCCTTCAGACGCCTCATGTCGACGGCATCGCGCAGCGGCTCGACACCTTCGTACGGGTCGATGTCAGCACCCATCAGCCGGACGAGCGCATGTCCAGGCAGTCTGTTTGCACGTGCAAGCCTCCACAGGATCGAGACGATTGATTCGCCCGGCAGCAGCCACCTGACATCGAATATGTAGCCGAGTGCCGGAGTCAGTCGTCGCTCATCGAGGCTGAGGATCGGAAAACGCGGAGCGATGAGCAAGGGTACCCTCCTACGCGTGAACAAGCACGCGGCCGGTTGCATGGCGCGACTGGACATAGCCGGAACGTCGCACGGCATGGGCCCATAACGATGGATCAGGGCAATATCCCGGAGCGTCGCGGAGTTCGCTGTCCTTGAGTACGACTTCGACAGCCCTTGCGAAAGATTCCATGGGGATCTCGAGCCGTCCAGGGAGCGTCGCCTTGTGATGTGCGGCCTCGAAGGCGGTCCACAGCACGAGCGCATCGCTCACAAGTCGATAACCCGCATCGAACGCCTGCGGCACATAGAATCTCGTGAAACTCCATTGTGTGCCCTCGGGATAAGCGGTCTGATCATAGCCGTTCAGACATGTGGCGACATCTTCGGCATTGCGAATGCCATGGAAGGAAAGTTCTTCGACCATCAGGCGCGCGACGATCTGGGTCTTGCCAGCGATCTGCAGGGCGCTCTTTTGCGCCAGCAACTCCTGTTGACCCACGAGAAACGTGAACACCTTGATCTGCTGGCGGTCCAGTGCATCGTGTACATCTCGCAACCACTCGTATTCGTTCTCGTTGTAGCGTTGAGCTTCATCGCAGAAAAGTAGAACTGTACCGCTGCCGGCGCGCGCTGCGGCTTCCCTGATCCGCAGCGAGAGGCGCATGCGCTTTGCCGGGTTCGTGCCCGCGTTCGGATCATGATCGCCGACGGCTTCGAGCAGGTTCGAAAAGAAGGGACCTTCTGCATGCCGAGGCTTGTGCTCACACCGGGCGTGATAGCTTGTTACTTTCGGATGCTCCCGTGACAGCAGCAAACGCACGTACTCAATCGCGCGCGTCTTGCCAATTCTCGGAGCACCATAGACCAGCGCGCCAGTCACCCGGTATCGAAGACAGCTCACCACAAGTTCGTAGAATGATTCGATAGCCGGTGTGGCGATCCGGTAGTTTCCGGTAACAAGCGGGTGCAGCGAAGGATCAACCGGACGTGGAATCTGAAGCGACATGCCCTCCTCCCTTGAATGTGAGCTGTCAGTCAAACTACCGATCAGAAAGTCTGCCCCGTCCCAATGCCAAGCGTGCGCGGGCGTACCGCCTCGGTGGGCTGTTCATCTTCGACGGCGTTGGTCAGGCCCATCGTTGGCGGTGGTAGCGTTGCTTGGATCGGGTCCGGTTCCGACGGCCCTGTCGGTGTCTTGGCCGTTGGCGCGTTGGCGAGGAGGCGCAGCGTACGCGCTGCGTCAGAGGCCGCCTTGCGTGACCTGCCCGCTGCTGCTACTTTGGCTCGTACGTAGGCGTCAATCGGATCTTCAGCCGCCATATGCCCTGACCTCCGGCTACTCCTCGCCTTGAGGATCTCCTTGCGCAAGGTCACGTTGTGCGGCATGACTCGCCACGCACCCTGGGCGTGAAGGACACCGAGCTCGCTGCCGTCTGCGAAGAATGCCCGAACGCAGCGCAGGTCGTCGGCGTTGACGTAGACGCGAAGTGGTTTTCCGATCAGTTGGGCACTGCCGGCAAGCGTCATGTTGGTGTAGCGCACGCCAAGCAGGTTAATGTGTGGACGGACACCAAGCGCAAGATAACCCCGCACGCGACAGTGCTGCGCGGACTGCATCAGACATAACGTGCGTCGGCGGACTTCCGGCAACCACGCCAGCAATTGACCCCTCTCGCGGACAAAGAACTCCATCGCTTCGAGGGGCGTCGCGCCATTCAGTCCGATATGAGACGTGCCATGGTAGGTCGCAATCGAATAAGCCATTAGCTCGTCGAGTTCATCGAGCGACACGAACAGGCGGAGATTTCCCTTTGGGTCCGCCAGCGCGCGACGAAGATCACGAGGATGCGAACCCGTATAACCTGGGAGGCGCGAGGACAGCGTGCTGGCGACCGTACCAAAGAAGCGCTCAACGTACGGGCGCTCGTCCGGACTGCGCTTCGGTCCCGCGCTAACGACGCAGCCAACGAACCCGCATAGTGCAGTCAGCGTTTCGCTGGCGAGGTTCGCCTTGGCATTGTCAAGGCGGATGCACTCCCATGCGACGTATGCAAGCTCGGGCAGGCGCTGTGAAGCAAAACCGTCCTGCGGGTGGTGGACCAGGCCCGGGATGGTGAATGCACGCATCGACCGGGGTTCGAGTGCGTTCTCGATCGTCTTGACCACATCGTAGCGGCTGTATTCACGAGTCAGGGCGAGATGATAGCCGAGCACAACCCGCGTGCAGACGTCGATGATCACAAGCAGCCAGACGCGCTCGGTTTCGAATTCGTGCTCAAAGCCGAGCGGATCACGAACGACGAGCTTAAGCCGTACATCCAGCCGGTGACCATCGAACTCAACCACCTGGTACGGACGAATCGCTGCCAGAGTCGGTGCATCGTCACTACGTGGTAGTCCCTTCAGGTGTGAAGCACCGGCGGCAACTGCGACGGTTCCGAAGCCACGCAACAGATCCGCCTTGACTCGCGAGGCTAGGGATCTGATCGCGCGACCCGCCGTGTTGAACGGATAGTCGGCGGATGTCAGGCCGATTTGCCGGCATTCCTGCAGAAATCTCTGATGCAATCCTCGAAGACCCTGCAGTCTGATCCGCATTCCATCATTGGCAGGAATCTGCCTCACTGTCACTCGACGCTGTCGGATCTGAAGGATGAGCCAGCCAGCGAGCGATGGGTAACGATCGAGCAGCAGCGAAAACGCACCGGCGGTGCCGCCCTTTCCATCACGGAGAATAACCGGCAGGAGGCGTGTGTATTCCGTCGCGCGGGCATGAACAATAAGCGCACGATAGCCGTATGGCCGCCCGTCCTCATGAACAGAAAGCGCCCTTCCGAGAAACCGGTAGAGCTGCCTGCGGTTGAGGCCGGTCGCGTCCTCAATACTGCTGACGGGTTCACCGCTCGCGTAACGTTCAATCGCGTCGATATGTCTCTGCACGCGCTCGCGAGCGGCGGTGTCAAGTTCTGTCCATGCGAGCGTCGGCCACGAGGCAAGGTCCAGTGTCTGGAATTCCGGTCTGCGGCGGTTCATGACATCGCTTCACTTGAGACAAAGGACGTATGTAACGACAGACTCTCGGTGTGTAAGCTAGACGCCTGAACGCAACCGCGATGCAGTAGCTCGAAGACAGCTGCGCGGACAAGCACTGGGTCGCCTGTAGAGAATTCACGCTCAATAGCCATCAGCGGTTGAGGTTTCACTACGAAGCGCTCGATGGCGCCGGACAGGGATGGCTTAACGAGGCCTCGCGCGGCGACAAGCACCGGCAGCATGCGCTGCCAGTTTCCAGTCCAGACGCGCGCAGCCGCCCTTTCCGCGGCATCGATGTGCCTCACAGCGAACGATTCTATGTCGAGGTCGGCACAACCTCGCGGGAGACACGCTGGTATAGCGTCCGACAGCAAGACGAGGCATTCGCGTTCAACAGAACGTGCCCAAAAATCGACGACGCAGCGTTGACCGTCGACCACCATGAAGCCCGGCCGTTCACAAAATCCGTTTGTAGCTGCGTCCGCCTCCAGCATCAGCCATGCTTCGAAGGCGCTGCGGCTATACAGAGTCAGGCGTCGCCCCAGCTTTGGACTGAACACGTCATACCGGTGCGCGCCGCGTGGACGCGGCAGCATGAGCGGCTCGAAACTTCGCAGAATGTCGACCATATGCACGCCCTGCTCAAGGATGTCATGGTCTAGGACGAACGTAAGTTGGCAGATTTAATGCGCACTCATGCGAAGTGACGACTTTACTTCGTTCAGAAGCGAAGTAAAGTCGTCAACTACGAGGCTTCGACCTCGTCCGGGCGAGCGTTGGCCGGTGACAACTTTCCTTCGTTCTACGCCAATGGCCGCGACGCGGCCGCGAAATAGCCGGATAGTTAGGTGTTCATCTGGCTCCTTCGGTCGGGCGCAAGCCGGCCTCGCCCCTGCCTAATAAGGCCGCGTGATCGGCGGAGCCGGCCGCGACGAACCGTCGGACCGGGCGCCTCAACGGTCGGCAGTACGCCATCCAATTCGAATATCCAAGGTCTCGTGCGCCTACCTCAATGGCCGGTCTTCGGCGAGCGGATCGCGGGGGGCATTGCCTCTACACGGCCAGTTTCTGCCGTTCGCCCAACCCACGAAGCCGGCGCTCGAATGGCTGGTTTGCAGCGGAAAGCTGCCCGGTAGCGGTGTCCGCTTGATGTGAGATGTCCCCCGCGCCCCGATTCACCCGCTCCGCTCCTGTAGCAGCGACACCGCGCGCTGCGCGAGCGGAGACAGGTAAGCGCCAGTCCGGAAAGTCACACCGACACGTCGGCGCAAGTCGAGTTCATCCGTGTCGAGATTGAGCGCACGCAATCCCTCGAGGCTCTCGAACGATTCGGTGCCTGCTATACAGAGCATCGTCGTGCCGCGAAGCAGATGCAGCAGCGAGGTACTGCCGAAATCAGTTTCCACGCGGAGCTTCGGCAGCCCGAGGCACTGCCGCTCGAAAGCCGCATCGACTTGCTGCCGCAGCAGAATGTTCGGTCCAGGCAGTAACCATTCCTGATCCGCCAGATCCGCAAGGCGCAGATTGCGCTTGCGATGCAGTGCATGCGTTTCGTCGGCGAGGACGGAAAGCGAGTCGCGAAAGAGCTCGACGAAGGTCACGTCGCCCATGCTGCGAGTCGGCTCGGGCGCCACGACCAGATCGAGCTCGCCTGCCATGAGCAGGTCGACAAGATCGCGCGCGAGCCGGCGCCGCAGCCGCAGACGCGCGGCCGGGCGTTCGTTCAACAACTGCCGGCAAGCGCTCAGTACCAGTGCATTCGGCACAGTCGGCGAATAACCGATGCGAAGCACACCCTGTTCGCCGCTTCGAATCGCGCGCATTTCCTTCAGTGCGTCTTCGTATTCGAGCGCAATGCGCTGCGCACGTACGATGAACAGCGCCCCTGCCTGGGTCGGCACGATGCCGCTGGCCGTGCGTTCGAACAGTCCCAACCCAACCTGCGCCTCCACGCGTTGAATCGCCTTGGTCAAAGCGGGCTGACTCATGCCTAGCGCCTCGGCGGCCCGGCCAATGCCACCGTGCTTCTCGACGGCAAGCAGATATTCCAGATCCCGCGTCTCCATGTCATTCCCATTGGCTATGGCTTTATAGCCAACGCCTCATTGTGGTGATACCGCGCATCTTACAGACTGAGAGCCAGATCGATAACGGGAGACACCGATTGGGCTTTACTTATTTTCTTCGCCGCGCCGCGCGTTATTGGGGCGACACCGTGGCGGTCATGCATCGCGAGCGCGAGCTGACGTACTGCCAACTCGACGAACGCTCGAGCCGGCTCGCGAATGCGTTACTAGGCCTCGGACTGACTAAAGGCGATCGGGTCGCAGTTCAGGCTCGCAATTGCGCCGCGCTGGTAGAAATCGAATGCGCGCTTTATAAGGCGGGACTGGTCAAGGCAGCTTTGAATCCACGCTTTACCGTGCATGAGGCCGCCGACGTGGTCGAGAATTGCGCGCCGCGCGTGATGATCGCGGGAGCAGGATATGCGACTTACGATCGCAGCTCGCCGGGTTTTAATTCGGTCGAAGCATTCATTTCTCTTGGCGAAGCAGCGAACGGATATGCCGACTACGAAACGCTGATTTCTTGCGCCACGGCGGACCTGCCCGATGTCACCCTATCGTCCGACGACCTCGCCGTGCTGCACTTCTCGTCCGGTTCGACCGGCACGATCAAGGCAGCCATGCAGACCTACGGCAATCGCCTCGCGTCGCTGCGCAAAATCCTGTTGGGCATGGATTCGCCCGCGAAACCGGGCGACCGCCTGGCGCTCATCGGACCGGTTACGCATGCGTCGGGCATGTTGATGCAGCCGTACCTCTATTCGGGGGCCACACTCGTGCTGTTCGACACATTCGAGCCTGCGCACTTCCTGCGGGAAATCGAGCGATTGCGCATTACGCACGTGTTCATGGTGCCCGCGATGATCAACATGCTGCTAAACGATCCCACGCTGGACACCGCCGATCTCAAGAGCCTGAAGATGCTCGGCTACGGCGCCGCGCCGATGGCGCCGGCGCGCATCCAGGAAGCGTGGACGCGGATCGGACCGGTGCTCTCGCAAGGTTACGGCGCGAGCGAATCCACTTCAGGCGTCACGCGCCTGAGCATCGCCGATCATGCCGACGCAATCGCACACCGTCCTGAGCGGCTGGCGTCGTGCGGCCGGCCGACCGGCGAGACCGAAGTCCTGGTGGTTGACGAGCACGGCTGCGAGGTCATGGGCGATGCGATCGGTGAGGTCGTTATTCGCGGCGCCGACGTGTTCCAAGGCTACTGGGGCGAGCCGGAACTCACGCGTGAAGTGCTCGTCGACGGCTGGCTTCGCACCGGCGATCTCGCGCGTGTCGACGAAGATGGCTTTATCTACCTCGTCGATCGCCAGAAAGACATGATCATTTCCGGCGGCTTCAATGTGTATCCCACCGAAATCGAAGCCTCGCTGTATCAGCATTCCGATGTGATGGAAGTATGCGTGGTCGGCGTGCCCGACGAGAAGTGGGGCGAAAGTGTCAAGGCGGTCGTCGTGCTGAAGTCCGGACGCAATACATCTGCCGAAGAAATCATCGCGCATTGCCGCGCCCGGCTGGCCGACTACAAGCTCCCGCGCACGGTGAGCTTCGTCGCCGATCTGCCCAAGAATGCGAGCGGCAAGGTCGCTCGCAAGCTGGTTCGCGAGCAGTACTGGCAAGGCATCTCGCGTCGCGTCAATTGAAGGGGACAACCATGTTCGATCACCTGAGCAATCCGGCGTTTGTCGAAACGCGCGAAGGCATTCGCCGCTTCATCGCCGAAGAATTGCGGCCAATGGAGCAGGAACTCGGCATCGGCAGCGAAGACGTCTGGCCGCGCGACACGCTGCGCCGTGTCTGGCGCCGCTCCGCGCAACTCGGCTTCTACGCGGCGTGCCTGCCGGTCAAGCTCGGCGGCCGGGGGCTGTCGATCATTGAACAGTGCGCACTCAAGGCTGATCTGGCCGCCTCAGGTTCCGCACTCGCGCCTCACGTGCTCGGCGACCTGGGCGGTCCGCCGCGCGTCGGCAATATGCTCAAGTACGCGACTCCGGATCAGCTCGTGCGCTATTTCGAACCGGTGATCCGTGGTGAGAAATCGACCTGCTTCGCGCTGACCGAACCCCATTCGGGCTCAGATGCGCAGAGCATCACCACCTCGGCCGTGGTGGAGGGCGACGACCTCGTGATCAATGGCGTCAAACACTACATCAGCGGCGCGCCGTTTGCCGATTTCGCGATTGTCATGTGCGTGACGGATGCCAGCACGACGCCACCTGCCATTACTGCGGTACTCGTTGACTTCGACCTGCCTGGCGTGACGGTCGAACAGCAATACGTGCCGATGTCGGGACAGCACATCGACGCGGACATCCGCTTCGTCGACGTGCGCGTGCCTCGTGCAAACGTGTTCGGCGGCGAGGGCAACGGCTTCAAGCTCGGCATGTCACGTATCAACGTAAACCGCCTGCTGCACTGCCCGACGATGCTCGGTCTCGCCACAGCCGCCTACGAGGCGTCATTGGACTACGCGCGCACGCGCCGGCAGTTCGGCGGCCCGATCGCGCGCTTTCAGGCGATCCAGCACATGCTCGCCGACATGGCCGCCGCACTATGGGCCTGCGAAAGCATGATCGCGCAGACCGCCGCGCTCGCCGACGCCGGCGCCGATCTTCGGATGAAGGCCGCGGCCTGCAAGCTGTTTGTGTCGGAACGCTGCTTCGAAGTCGCGGACAAGGCCGTGCAGATTCACGGCAACGTTGGTGTCACGCGCCATCACCCAATCGAGCAGACGTTCCGGAAACTGCGCATGTTCCGCGTTTTCACGGGCACGAGCGAGATTCAACGAAATACGATCGCCCGCGTCATTCTCGACCCGGCCGGCTCGCCGGCCTGAAAGAGGGAGGCAACATGCGCACGAATACTGGCGGCCTGGAAGAGGAAACGACTCCGATCAAACCAGAATGGTCCTGTCTGAACGGCGTCAGGGTTGTCGATTTAAGCCAACTGCTACCGGGACCGCACGCCACGTCGATGTTGATGCATCTGGGGGCGGACGTGGTCAAGGTCGAGCCGCCGGGCGCCGGCGATCCGGCGCGCCAGCTGGGGCGCGAGATATTCGCCCAACTCAATCGAGGCAAACGGTCCGTCGCGCTCGACCTGAAGAGTCCCGCCGGCAAGGCGGCCATGCTCGAACTGGTGCGTGGCGCGGATGCGGTGGTCGAAGGTTTCCGGCCCGGCGTCATGAAACGGTTTGGACTCGACTACGCGACCCTCGCCGAAGTGAATCCGCGCATCGTCATGTGTTCGATTTCTGGATTCGGGCAGACCGGCCCGTACGCGGCCCGGCCTGGCCACGATCTCAACTACCTCGCGCTCGGGGGCTTCTGGTCGATTCCGGTTCAGGTCGACGACCGGGTCACGCGTCCGCGTGTTCGGCTGGCGGACTATGCCGCGTCGAGCCACGCCGCGCTCGCGCTGGCCGTGGCAGTCATGAGTGCGCGCCAGAATGGTCGTGGCCAGCATCTTGACGTATCGATTCACGACTGTGTGTTGGCGTGGACTGCATCGGCCGCGTGGACCTCGCGCGCATATGCGGACCGCCCGCTGGCATCGCCCAACGTCATGCCCGAGAACGATATTTTCCCGACGCGGGACGGCCGGCACCTTGCGTTGGGGATTATGGAGAACAAGTTCTGGTTGAACCTATGCGAAGCGCTCGGCGCCGACTATCCCGCGTTGACTGACGATCGCTTCGCGTCACGCCTTGGCAGGCAGCAGTTCAAGCGCGAGGTCAACGCGCTGCTCACGGGGATCTTCTTGCAGCGCACGCTTGCGGAATGGCTCGACACGCTCACGTCTTTCGATCTACCGGTGTCGCCGCTGCTCGACGCGCACGAACTGTTCGACGATCCACACGTGCGCGAACGCGGCATGATCCGCGAACTCGCTAACGAGGCAACCATGGCGGTGCGCTTTCCCGTGAAATTTTCGGCGGGGTTGCCCGATGCCGGGGACACCGTCCCGCTGCTCGGTCAGCACGACAGCTGAAGCCGTCCAACAGCAACAGCCATAGCAGGGACGCGGAAGACGTCCCCACCATCACGGAGACAACCCGAATGACAAACGAACACAACCGGTACCGACCGGCGCGCGCATGGTCTATCGCAATCATGCTCGCGCTGATGATGCTGGTGAATTTTCTGGACAAGGTCGTGCTCGGCCTCGTGTCCATCCCGATGATGCGTGAGCTTCACCTGTCGCCCACACAGTTCGGGTTGATCGGCGGCAGCCTCAACTGGTTGTTTTCGATTTCCGCCGTGCTGGGCGGCCTCGCGGCGAATCGCGCTTCGACAAAATGGCTGTTGCTGCTGATGGCTGGCTCATGGACCCTGCTGCAATTACCGATGCTGGTCGCAAGTTCGATCTGGAGCATCATCGCATCCCGTGTGCTGCTTGGCGCGGGAGAGGGGCCCACGTCACCGGTCGCGGTGCATGCGCTCTATAAGTGGTTTCCGGACGCCAGGCGCAACCTGCCCGTCGCCGTGCTGCATCAGGGGAGCGCGCTCGGTCTGCTGGTCGCCGGGCTGAGTATTCCCGCCATCACTGCACACTGGGGCTGGCGGGCAAACTTTCTCGTGCTGTCCGCGCTTGGCTGCCTCTGGTGCATCGCGTGGTTCGTGTTCGGCGCGGAAGGTCGTTTGTCGAGTCCCGTGCGTACGGGTCGCACGGCGCGCGTCCCGTACGCTCTGCTGCTGACCGATCGGACCGTACTGGGCGTTTTTGCCGGGCACTTCGCCGCCAACTGGATTCTTGCCATGACGCTCACCTGGACGCCAACCTGGCTGCAACAGGGAATGGGTTATGAACCGCATGTCGCGGGCAGAATGTTTGCGTTATTCGTCGCCATTACTGCGCCCCTTAGCCTCGGGCTTGCCTGGCTGTCGCAGCGCCTGTTGGCGAACGGGGTGCCGTCGAGAGTCGGTCGCGGCGGCTTCCTTGCCGTCACACTGATCGTGGCAGGCGCACTGATTGCCTTGCTTGCGTGGCCAGGCGTCTCGCCCATGATGAAGTTCATCCTGCTCACGCTGGGCAGTGGCATGACGCTTGCCATGTATTCGATCGGACCTGCCATGTTGGGCGAAGTCACCCCCGATTCACAACGGGGCGGCGTCCTGGCATTGAGCAACGGATTTTCATCGCTCGCCGGACTCGCCGCGCCGATCGTCACCGGGCTGTTGATCGACGACGCCGGTCGGTCGCCCGCACGCGGGTTCGAACAGGCGAGCGTCGCCTGCGGCGTGGTGCTGCTGGGATGCGGCCTGCTCTGCGCATTCTGCCTCGACCCGCAGCGCTCGCAACGGCGCCTCGCCGGTGGAGTGTCCGGCGCCCCAGTGCCGGGTAGCGTCGCCGATCCCAGCTAAAACACTGCGCATCATCGTTTTTGAGTACGTTCCGCGACACGTCCGGACGGACGCCATCAATTAGTTATCCGTAATAATACCAATAGAAAACAAAGGAGACGTATGAAGAAGGTACTTGGTGCGACGCTGATAAGCCTGCTCTCGGGAGTGGCCTGTGCGCAGTCAAGCGTGACGTTGTATGGCAATGTCGGCGGCGGTCTTCGCTGGACGAACGGCGCCAGGGCCGGCAGCGCGGTCGGTTACAACAACAACATCATTGCTGGCGACCAGTTCGGCTTGACCGGCAAAGAAGACCTGGGTGGCGGCCTGAAGGCCATCTTTAAGCTGGAGGGCGCGTTCAACAGCGGTACCGGCGCGGTGAAGACCTCGGGCAACTTGTTTTCGCAGGCTGCGTTCGTCGGTTTGACTGGCAATTTTGGCCGGCTGACCTTTGGCCGGCAACTGAACGCAAACGAAGATCTCGGCATTCTCATCGATCCGGCGGGTGGGCGCGGACAGTCCATTGCAATCGAACCAGGCGTGGTATATAGCGCTAACTATTTCACACTGGACTCGCGTTTCAATAACACGGTCAAATATATCGGACAGGTAGGCGGCTTTCGCATGGCCGCGAGCTATTCTCCCGGCGGCGTCGCGGGCAATTCCCGCGCGGCGACGAATTTCTCGGGCGCGGCCTTGTACCAGTGGGGACCGGCGCTCGGCGGCGTGTCGTATCAAAAGACGTGGAACGCGACGGCGACACAATGGGCGCAGACGTTCCAGACTGGCGGTACGCTCCAGATCGGACCAGCGCGCCTTTACCTGAACTATGCCGATCTCACCGTTACTGGCGCTAAGCCCACTGCGCCCCGGCGTCGCGACACAATTCCGGGCGGTGGAGTCGTCTGGTCGGTCACGCCAGCGTTACAGCTCACGGCCGCTTTCATTGATGATATTGCCAGTAATCTTGGCAATGTCGCGTCGGCCAGCGGCCATAAAGTCACAACGTTTGCAATTGCCGAGTATTTTCTGTCGAAGCAGACCGAAGTCTACGCGGAGTTCGATCGGAACGGATTTTCGGGCGCCTATCGTTACGATCCCGCCAACATCACGGCACTCGGCCTGAATCCCGGTGGCCATACGATGACCGGCGTGTCACTCGGTCTCATGACACGTTTCTAGAAGGGAGGCGCCAGCCTACGCCTGGCCAATCCCACCCGTTCACTCTATTGAAGAAATCGCATGACGATCCGTATTCGAATTCTCCGCGCTCTGCTCATGGGTGCGCTTATCGGCGCGTCCGCCGGCGCATTTGCCCAGTCCGGGGCCGCATCCGCGGGCGGCGCCACCACCGCCGCTGACGCGACGTCCGTCAAGGCAAGGAAGGCCGCGGACAGGAAGCTCGCTCGCCGGGTTTCGACTGCACTAGCTCGCACCCGAGGGCTCAACGCCGCACGCATCTTCGTGAAGGCACAAAGCGGCCACGTCACGCTTTCCGGCTCGGTGTCGGATAACGAGCAGATTCCACTGGCCGTCGAAGCGGCAAAGCAGGTCGTCGGCGTCTCAAGCGTTGAGAATTTTATCCACCTGTCCGGGCCATCTCTGTAATGCCTGCTTTCCGGGAAAAAAATGAAAAATACTCGAAATCGTGACCTCACCACTGGCCCTGTCGCGACCGCCGTGGCGCTTGTCATTGGCGCACTGCTGCCGCTGGCCACGTATGCTCAGGAGGTCGGGGTATCTCGCGACCCCGTCGAAATCGGCATCATGCAGGGCTTTCCTCCGCCTGCGGACAAGCTTGTGACCAAGGCCAACTCCCTGCGCTACCCGAACCTTGCCTGGGCGCTACGCAATACCCGTCTGATGACCCCTACTGCTAAAGTCGAGCACGCGCACACGCCGTTGCCACTACCTGCCGGTGCCGCGCTCGACCCCGACAAGGTGCAGTTCACTGTCGACGGAACGACGCTAACCCTGACCGACTATCTGCGACGCACTTATACCGACGGTTTCATCGTCGTTCACGACGGCAGGGTGGTGCTTGAGCGCTACTTCAATTCCTTTACGCCCCGGCAGACGCACGCGTGGGCATCGATGACCAAATCCGTAACTGGGCTCGTCGCGGCGCAACTGATCGACGAAGGCCGACTGGACCCACAAGCGACACTCTCGACGTACGTTCCCGAACTCGCGGGCACGCCGTTCGGCGACGCGACGGTCCAGCAAAATCTGGATATGGAGGTGCCGGTCAGCTACCCGGCCGATCTTCCACCAGATCTGGGACTCTTCGGCGCAGTGGGCATCATTCCGCGCCGCAGCGGCGCGCCGGACAGCATCTACGACTTCCTGAAAGTGGTAAGCGCCACGCCCGGCGCGACGGCGGGAAACGTGTGGTTCTATCAGAATGGCTCGCCCGAAGCTGTGGCATGGGCGATACGGCGCGTGACTGGGCTGTCGTGGAGCGGACTGGTCTCCCGCACGATGTGGCAGAAGATCGCCGAAGACGACGGCGACGTTGTGGTCGATCGTTTAGGTACCGAGATGGCAAGCGGTGGTTTCAACACGACGCTTCGCGACGCGGCACGTTTCGGTGAGTTAGTGCGGTTGGGCGAAGCGGGACGGACGACTTTGCTCCCGGCTTCTACCGCCCACATCACATTGATGCCATCGGATAACGCCGGCGCCTTCGCGAAGGGCAATCTTGCGTCCGGCCGCCCGGGCTACTCATATCGGGACTACTGGTATCAGGTGAACGATGGGCACGGCTCGTTCGCGGCCGGCGGCCGGTTCGGGCAATCGATCCTGGTCGATCCGAAGACGAAGCTCACCATCGTCAAGTTCTCGTCATCCCCCGATCAGGCCGCGCGACCGACCAGTGCCGAAGGGGGCCGGGCGATCCCGCGAGCGCCGCTCGAAACAGCAGCGGCCCTGAATCAAGCGGCGCGCTCAATCAGCGCCGCGATCCGATAGGTCATCTCGTAGCGCAGCCCTAAGAGAAGCGGCGCGAAGCGCTTGTTTGTCGAAGTAGGTGGCCTCATCGGGTATGTCGGGCTGCGAGCTAGACCTTACAGATCTGCTCGGGCGATGGCACGTTGGTGATGGAGCTGTGGATCGATATGTGCCGCTGGATGCGGCGCTGGGCACCGACCGCACTTGTGGCCTGCTTTCCATCCGCAAGCCCGGCATTCCGTTTGCGCCGAACTTGGCATGGCCGCTGCTGGTCTGGTTCACAGCACGCCGAGCAGAAGGCCCACGACAAGCAGGCGCGGATAGGAATCACGGGTGTTTCCCGTCATCAATGAGTTCCGCGACCTGTTGAGCAACTGCGGCGCCCGCGCGCGACCCTAATCCGCGAGGTGGGCGAGCTGACGCTGAGGCCAACGGGAACTAGGGTCCCGACACCATCCGCGCCGAAAACTCCTCGATCGGAGGTCCGGCGCTTGTGGGCGGCGCGCCAGGTCGACAAGTAAGGGCGAGCACGGCGTGCGGCGAACAGATGCAAGCGTTGCCGGACATGCGTTTCACGCGAATTCACGCATGCATGGCCGTCACGAAGATGTATCCACCTCAGTACGCCCAGGCTCGTAGAACATCGCGAACAGTTCGGACTGGGACCCGATGCCGAGCTTTGCGTAGATGTGCTTTTTATGCGCGCGTACGGTCTCGAACGAAATCGACAGCTTTTCCGCGATGGCGCGAGACGAAAATCCGCTTAGCGTCAGCATCGCCACTTCGATCTCGCGGGCAGTGAGCTCGGCTCGCCCGCTCTTTTCCGTCAGCGCGCCGAAGCGCGCCGGAAAATCGGGCCGTGCGCTCCCGGCTGCATGTGTATCGTGGCGGCCTGCACCAAAATCCTCGTAACGCAGCCGCTGCTGCATCAGCGCGAGGACCCATGGCGAGAATAGCGTGAGCAACGCGATTTCGCGCTCGTCGTAGCGGCGCCTGTTGCCCAATGAAAACCCCATCGTGTGATTGCCGTCGATCACGACGTTGAAATGCACCTCGTCGCCGATGATGTTTTTCTTGAAGTAGCGCTGATAATACTCAGTCATCCGGAAGTTGTCGGGTGCCACATCGGCGAGCGTGTAGAAGCCGGACGCGCGTTGTTCGAATGCGGCGAGATAGAACGGATCGAGTTGATAGAGCGCCGCGAGATAGTCCTGAAACATCAGGTCGACCTTACCGTCCGGCATCGCCTGCTCGGCGCACACGAGGGGTGGCGCGTCGCGCGCGAAGCGCAACGCGACCCAGCTGTCGAAGCCGATATGCCGCTCCAGCACGCGCGTCAGACGGGCCCAGAAATGCGGGCCATCGAGGGCGTCGATGGCCGAGCCGATCTCCCGATGAAACGCGAGATCGCGCCATTCGAATTCCATCTCATTCTCCGGTGGGGTAACCCTTGTGGGTAATTTCTGGACAAAAATAATACCCTGATAATGCCTTCGGACGAAAACACGGCGGCATGGCATCCCGCCACTGCACGGTATCTAGAAGGAGACAATTCATATGCAGGTAGAACTCGCGCAGCTCGCGCTCTCGGACGGCAACGTCGAGCACAACGCGCGCAAAGTGATCGAGATGATTGGCCGCGCCGATACTGGTGGCGGCACGAAGCTCGTCGTCTTCCCGGAGGCCACGCTGTCGGGATTCCCGACCCGCGACAATATCACCGACGTCGCGCAGCCGATCGACGGTCCAATGCTTACCGCCGTGCGCGACGCCGCACGCCGCGCTGGCGTCTCGGTTGCGGTGGGCTTGGCTGAACGTGACGGCGCAAGGTTCTACAACACGACGGTACTGGTGGACGAATACGGCGAAATCGCACTGCGCTATCGAAAGACGCATCTGTGGGCGTCGGATGTCGGCGTGTTTACGCCTGGCAACCGCTTCGAGACGTGCGTGTGGAACGGCATTACGGTGGGCCTGCTGATCTGCTACGACATCGAGTTTCCTGAAACGGCCCGCGCGCTCGCAGCGCTTGACGCGGACCTGCTGATCGTCACCAACGGCAACATGGATCCGTTCGGTCCGGTGCACCGGCGCGCGATCGTCGCTCGCGCGATGGAAAACCAGCTGTTCGCGGTGATGGTGAACCGCTGCGGTTCAGGCGACGACAATCTGACGTTCCCAGGCGAATCCACGCTCATCGATCCGTTCGGCGAAGTCGTGGCGTTAGCAGACGCGCAGGAAGCGCTGGTACGCGCGCGCATCGACCTGGCGCGGCTCGAAGCGAGCCGTGAGCACTATCGGTATCTGCACGACGCGCGCGTACCGCTGGGGCTCACGCGCGTCGATATGGCGAACGGCTCGCGCGCCTTGGAGATCGAAGCGCCGCGCCTCCGTATCGATTGACATCGTCGACCTTCGTTAGCACGACACGCATGCGCAGCGTCCGCTGCGCATCCGACCGTTCTACCTGTATCAGGGCCTGGAGACATCATGGAAGACGCAAAAGAGCAATCTCACCTGAAACGCACACTCGGCCTGCCGTCCGTGCTGCTGTTCGGCCTCGCCTATATGGCGCCGCTGATCGTGTACGGCACGTATGGCGTGCTCGCGAAAGCCAGCCACGACACCGCCGCTCTCGCCTACCTGCTCGCCCTCGTCGCGATCGCGTTCACAGCGCTAAGCTACGGCAAGCTTGCCCGGCGCTATCCGGTCGCGGGTTCCGCCTATACCTACACGCGGCAGACCTTCAATGCGCAGCTCGGCTTCATGATCGGCTGGGCGACGCTGCTCGACTACTTCTTCCTGCCGATGGTGATCTGGCTAATCGGCGCCGCGTATCTTAATTCCGCATTTCCGCACGTGCCGACGTGGATCTGGATCGTCGCGTTCATCGTGCTGACCAGTGCGCTGAACATCGTCGGGATCGAACTGGCAGCGCGCTTTAACATCGTACTGATGGTCGTTCAACTGGCGATCGTCGCGCTGTTTGTCGCGCTCTGCTGGCACTACGCGACAGCGGCCGCCGGTCCAGGCGGCATCGCGATGGCCGAACCTTTCTTCAAACCGCACGTGCCGTTCGCAGCGACCATGGCCGGAGCGGCGATCGCCGCGTATTCGTACCTCGGGTTCGACGCCGTATCGACGCTCACTGAAGAAACTATCGATCCGAAGAAGAACATGCCGCGCGCGATCCTGTGGATCGCCTTGATCGGCGGCGCTATCTTCGTGCTGGCCGCGTACACGATGCAGCTCGCGCATCCGGGCGTCGAGTTCAAGGACGCCGATTCGGCTGCGTTCGAAGTCGCGAAGATGATCGGCGGCGATATTTTCGTCAGCGTGTTTCTTGCCGGGCTGATTCTTGCGCAGTTCGCTTCGGGCATCTCGGCGCAGGCGAGCGTCGGGCGCCTGCTCTATGCGATGGGCCGCGATCAGATTCTGCCGCGCAGGATCTTCGGCTTCGTTCACCCGAAGTTCAAGACCCCGGCGATCAACATCGCGATTGCGGGCATCGTCGGCCTAGTCGCGCTGAAGCTTGATGTCGCGACGTCGACGTCGTTCATCAATTTCGGTGCATTTCTCGCGTTCACCGCAGTCAATCTATGCGTGATCCGCCTGTATATGGCAAGCCGGCAGGATGCGCAAAAAGGGGAACGGATGGGTTTCGTCGGCGGATTGATCTTTCCGTTGATCGGCGCGGTCTCGGATATCTGGCTGCTGGCGAGCCTGGAAAAAACCGCCCTCGTACTCGGCGCGATCTGGTTCGTGATGGGGCTCGCGTATCTATGCTGGATCACGCGACTGTTCCAGCAGGCACCGCCGGAGGTGGCGATCTAGCCGGTCGGCGGGCCTAAACCCCGTTTGGCGGGACGTTCAATCCTGTCATCCTGTTGAAGTGGATCAGCGGCACAAAAGTCGCCTGACCAGTCCGGCCGCATTTCACGTCTGGAAGCCGGCCTTGACCCGGCGCCGTATCGTCCGCCGATACCAGCTTAGGCCGGGGGCTGGCCGCCTAACACGACAACACGAATGGCCGTTGTACCTTCAAAGCAGCCCTCCGTCTGGAGGTGGACCGAACGGCCGAGTTGGGTCGGGAGTGTGAGTTCGCCGATCTGAGAGTCGCCAGCTCCGGATTCGGCTCCGGCGAACGGCCGGTTAGCAGCGTGCAGCCGCCCGATGAGGGACGATAGCTGAGCGTCTGCAATGGCCGAATAGACGCCTTATCCCCTCCCCTTCTCTCGTGCTTTTCCCGTCGCGCCTCTTCGCCGTGATAAGGCGCGGGTTATCCCGCTACACCCCTGGCAACTCCGCGGCGTCTCCCTACGTGCTGACTCGTATGGTTCGGATGGGACGCAGGTTTATAAAACATCCGCATCTATGCCAAGCAGTCCTACTTAAAACCGGTGGCAACTTTAATTATGTCAAATTATTGGGAGACGGACGGAGCATCGCGCGTTTGTTCAGTTCGTCGGTGCGGCCGCGCCCAAGTGTTGATGGCGGCGCAAAGCTCACGAAAGCTCGAACTCACGCGCGAGCTGGTCGCGGACGGTGCGCGCCTCATCGACGAAGACCGTCAGGCAGTGGTGGACAAACTGGAGGCGGACAGCGTGCTGAGCGTGCGCGCGGTATTGGGGGCGTTGCTCTTTCCGATGCCCGAGCTGGCCCGATCGAACAGGCCAGCGACCTACATCCGCATGATCGCCAACCTGCAGTTGAACGATCACGCGTTCCCGCGCGAGGCGCTGGAAAACAAGTGGAACATGAGCTATCAGCGATGCTGCGGGATCTGCTGCCGGACATCGACCCGGCGATCGTCGATCACCGGCTTTCGCTCGTCGGCATCTATGTCAATGCCGCGCTGGCCGCCTGGGAGGCGGGCGGGGACAGCGGCGAGCCGGCGCGGCTCGGGGCCCCGGGGCTACGCGGTGTCGAACTTGATGGATACGTTTGAAGGCATGCTCGTCGCACAGCGTTCGGAACAAACGCGATCGCTCCTCGACGAGTCCGAAAGCAGTCGCGAGACGTCTCGCTAACGCGCTGGCGTTGCTTACACTGCCGGAGTCAGATAGGGACTCTCGTGGCCCGGTTCGTAGGGCCGCGCCTTGATCTCCTTGCGCGCAATGCTCTGGAGATGCACCTCGTCCGGGCCATCGGCGAACTTCAACGCACGCCCCCACGTCCAGCTGTCCGCCAGCGGCGTGTCGGGGCTCAGGCCCATCGCGCCGAAGGTCTGTATCGCCCGCTCGCATACGGCGGTGTGCACGGTCGGCACGAGCGCCTTGATCATGGCGATTTCCTGGCGCGCTTCCTTCGCGCCCACGTTGTCGATCATCCAGGCGGCCTTCAGCACGAACAACCGCGCCTGATCGATTTTGATGCGCGACTTCGCGATCCACTCCCCAACGGAGCCGTACTGGTAGAGCTTTTTGCCGAACGCCGTACGCGCCTGCGCGCGTTCGATCATCAGCTCGAGCGCCAGTTCGGCGGCGCCGACCGAGCGCATGCAGTGGTGAATGCGCCCCGGGCCAAGGCGCGCCTGGGCGAGCGCAAAGCCGCTGCCTTCCTCGCCGAGCAGATTCGAACGCGGCACGCGCACGCCCTTGAATTCGATCTCGCAGTGGCCTTCCGGCGCCGTGTGATCGATCACCGTGATATCGCGGACGATCTTCACGCCGGGCGTGTCGCGCGGCACGAGAACCATGCTTTGCTGACGGTGCGCCGGCGCGTCCCGGTCCGTTTTGCCCATGACGATGAATTGCTGGCAATTCGGGTGCGCCGCATTCGGGATGAACCATTTGCGGCCATCGATCACATATTCGTCGCTATCGAGACGAATGGACGTGGTGATGTTGGTCGCGTCCGAAGAGGCAACCGCGGGTTCCGTCATCGCGAACGCCGACCGGATCTTGCCGTCGAGCAGTGGCTCGAGCCACTTCTTGCGTTGCGCGGGCGTAGCGAACATGTGAAGCAGCTCCATGTTGCCCGTGTCGGGCGCATTGCAGTTGAATACTTCGGTGGCCTAGGAAACACGTCCCATGATTTCGGCAAGCGGCGCGTACTCGGAGATTGGTCAGCCGGGTGCCCGGCTCGTCGTCGCGCAGATGCGGCAGGAACAGGTTCCAGAGGCCTTCCGCGCGCGCCTTCTCCTTCAGATCCTCCATGAAGGAAACGGGATACTGTCCGGCGTTCACTTTCTCGTGCCATTGATGGATGCGCGGCACGATATGCGTGTCCATGAACGCGCGCACCTGCGTGCACAGCGCTTCGACTTTCGGGCTATAGGCAAAGTCCATTTTGCTCTTCCTTCAATTCTGGTGAATGTCGCGCGGCGCAAGCGCCGATGGCGCGCCGCTCCCTTGATCAGATCGTCAGCCCACCGTCAACGACGGTGCACTCGCCGTTGGTGTAGCTCGCCGCTTCGGAGACGAGATACAGCACCGTGCCGGCCATCTCACGCGGCTCCGCGTGTCGGCGCAGCGGAATCTTCGTCATCCAGCTTTCGTACATGGCCTGGTCTTCGAACAGCGCTCCGGCGAATTTGGTCTAGGTGAGGCCGGGCAGCAAGGCAATCACGCGAATGCCGAGCGGCCCTCACTCCTTGGCGAACGCGCGCGTCATATTGACCACTGCCGCCTTCGTGATCGAATAGATGCCTTGCTTGTCGCCGGGCTGCAGCGCGTTGACGGAAGCGGTGCTGACGATCGCGCCGCCGCCGTGCTCGCGCATCAGCTTGCCCGCCTCGACCGACATGAAAAAGTAGCCACGCAAGTTGACCTCCACCGTCTTTTCGAAGGACGAAAGACCGGTGTCGAGAATGTGGCCGAAATACGGATTCGCCGCTGCGTTGCTCACGAGGATGTCCAGCCGGCCATGTATCGAGCGGATGTGCTGGAAAACGCCCTTAATGTCGTCGAGACGCCCCACGTGGCACGGATACGCTTCGGCGCTGCCGCCTGCTTCCCTGATCCCGCGCGCGACGCTCTCGCAGTCCTCGAGCTTGCGGCTCGACACGATCACATGGGCGCCCTGCTCTGCGAGCAGGTTCGCGATTTCTTCGCCAATGCCGCGGCTCGCGCCCGGGATCAGGGCAATCTTGCGGCGCAGATCGAACAAATTAGTAGTCGAAACCGTCTCCTTCATATATCCGGATGTATGCGTCAAATGCCAGGCGTCAGATGAGGTCGACGCCCATTTTTGCGAGCGCACCGGCCGTTTCGCCTACCTGGCGCGCTTTTTCATTCGATGCATTGCCGCCACGCGCACGCTTTTTCACGCCCTGCGCGATGGCCGCGAGCCGGAAGAAGCTGAACGCGAGGTAAAAATTCCAGTGCTCGATCGATGCAATGCCGCGCAAGCTGCAATACCGCTCGACGATCGCGGCCTCGTCCGGCACGCCAAGCGCGGCTCGGTCCAGCCCCGCGAGACCGCCGATATGGCCTTTGGGCGGAAGCCGCAGGCACATGCAGAAGTACGCCGTTGCGCGTTCAATTGGTTTTCGTTGGCGATTACAGCGTCTGCGAGCTGGTGCTTCGATATTTCAGATCCCTGTCAGAAGGGATAGTGACGAGGCGTTGTCTGCACGGTAATCCAGCGAAGATCGGTGAATTCCGCTATCCCGGCGCGTCCACCAAAACGGCCGATGCCGCTTTCCTTGACGCCGCCGAAAGGCATTTGCGCTTCATCGTGGACCGTCGGACCGTTGATATGGCAAATGCCTGACTGGATGCGACCCGCGACCTGCATTGCCCGCGCGACGTCGCGGCTGAAGACCGCGGCAGACAAACCATAAGAATTGTCGTTTGCACACGCGATCGCCTCCTCATCGCCGCGCACCCGCACGATCGGCTTGACAGGGCCGAACGATTCTTCACTGAAGATCTTCATTGCGGGAGTTACGTTGTCCAGCAACGTCGCTGGCATCAGCGTGTCCGTAGCACGGCGGCCACATACAAGCGTCGCTCCCTTCTCCAGCGCATCGTCAATAAGCGCGTTGCATCGATGTACGGTTGACATGTCGAAGACCGAGCCCAGCACGACCGGTCCGTTGCGCGGATCGCCCAGAGACAATGACGATGCCTTGAGACGCAGACGTTCCACGAATGCATCGGCAATGCTCTCGTCGACGATAATCCGCTCCGTCGACATGCAAACCTGACCGGAATTGATAAAGGCCCCAAATGCCGCGCCTTCGACGGCCGCGTCGATATCCGCATCCGCGAGGACAAGCAGCGGGGCCTTTCCCCCGAGCTCGAGCACCGCAGGCTTCAGTGCGTCAGCGCAAAGTCGGGCGATGACTTTTCCTACACGCGTCGAGCCGGTAAAGTTCACGCGCCTCACAGCCGGCGCCGTAATCAGGATTTCGACGATCGAAGCTGCGTCCTCTGGCGCGTTCGTGACGAAGTTCACCACGCCTTTGGGCAAGCCAGCCTCGTGAAGCGCGTCGACAATCAGACCGTGCGTCGCCGGACACACTTCCGAACCCTTGAAGATGACCGTATTACCGCATGCGAGTGGAGTCGCGATCGCCCTGACCCCGAGAATGATGGGAGCGTTCCACGGGGCGATGCCCAGGACTACGCCAGCGGGCTGGCGCACGCCGAGAGCGAGGCTCCCTGGGATATCCGAGGGAATGACTTCACCAGCGATCTGCGTTGTCATTGCCGCCGCTTCGCGCAATGACTCGACACCTAGATGTATGTTAAAGCGCGCCCAGACTTCGGAGGCTCCCGTCTCGGCCATCATGGCCGCCACAAGTGCGTCGGATTTTGCTGCGAGGACCCGTGCGGCCCCATCCAGAAGCGAACGCCGCTTTCCAGGCCCCACGGCAGCCCATGCGGGGAATGCCTGCGCAGCACTGCGCACGGCAGCCTGTGCATCGGACACGGAAGCAGCAGCAGCGCGGGTTGCCACTTCGCCGTCGAGAGGATTGCGGCGGTCGAACGTTGCTTTCCCAGCGGCTGGAATGTGGCTTCCGTCTATAAATAGAAACGTCTCTTTCATTTAGGATCCCATTTTGTGATGTTGTATCAAGCTCGGTCCATGATTCACGTAAAGCGGCTTTCAGGCGACCGTAATTTCGACCAGGTTCGGCTTGCCTTCAGCGAATGCCTCTTTCAATGCGTTCGGAAGCATGTCCGCACGGTCCACTCTAATGCCGCTGCACCCCATGGCTGTTGCCAGGCCCACAAAGTCGATATCCGGGAGGGCCGTGCCCTGCACCACATCCTGTTTGTCGAAACCGAAGTGAAGAGCGAAATCCCGAAGCGCTTCATAGCGCCCGTTATTAAGGATTACGAATGTCACTGGAAGGCCGAGCTGCGATGCGCTCCACAGTGCCTGGATCGAGTACATGCTGGACCCGTCACCGATCAGACCAATGACCTTTTTTCCCGGACTGGCCAGAGCGACGCCGACGGCTGCAGGCATCCCGTAACCTAGCCCTCCGCTTGCCATCGTAAAGAAAGTGCCCCTTTGCGTGAACGGCAGATAATTCTGCATCGTCCGCCTCGAACTGGGCGCTTCCTCCACCACAATGTGCGACGGGTCCCGCGCCTCAGCCAGCGTCTGCAACGCGAATGCCACCGACATCACCTCTTCCGCCTCGGCGCGCGGGAGGGCGACACGAGGCTCGGGGGCGGGACGCTGCGATACCTGCGGGCGTGAGAGCAGGTCCGCAAGACCAAGGCAGACATTGCCGACCACCGACAGTCCAGACGGAGACGAAGCGGCCACGGAAGCGTCATCCACGAGCTGGCACAGGGCGGACCCAGGAGGAATGTGAGGGCCGTTTCCTTCAACGTGGTATGTGAATGCGGGGGCCCCCACCACGAAGACCAGATCATGCTCTGACAGGGCCTGCACGATCCGCTCTCGCATTGGCGGCAGGAACCCACCGAACAGATGATGATTTTCAGGAAAGCTGCAACGAGCAGACATCGGGGCGACGTACACCCGCGCATTGTGCCTCTCCGCCAGCAATACAATTTCGTCCCAGGCTCCCGCCTGATCGATCGCGGCACCGACAACAAAGGCGGGGCGACTGCACCGGTCCAGTGCGGCGCCGATTCGGTCAATGCCGTCCGGGTCCGGGCGCACGCGACTGCTAACATCGGCTAACTCAACTCGCGCGGCCGGCCGGTCCCAGTCGTCCACCGGAATCGAGACAAATACCGGGCCGCGCGGTTCCTGCATCGCAATGTGGTAAGCGCGGGCGAGCGCCAGGGGAACATCTTCTGCCCGGGCAGGCTCAATGCTCCATTTCACATACGGTCTGGGCAATTCGGCCGCCTGCATCGACCCAAGGTACGGATCAAACGGCAGAATCGACCGGGCCTGCTGTCCCGCAGTAATGATCATTGGCGTACGATTCTTGTACGCCGTAAAGATATTGCCCATCGCATTTCCGACGCCCGCGGCAGAGTGCAGATTGACCAGCGACGCATTACCGGTCGCCTGCGCGTATCCGTCAGCCATACCCACCACCACAGCTTCCTGGAGGCCGAGGACGTATTGAAAATCCGACGGGAAATCCCGGAGCATCGGCAACTCGGTCGATCCGGGATTGCCAAAGAGTTTCTTTATGCCAAGGCGACGCATCAGATCAATGACGGCATCGCGCACAGTAATCCGGTCTTCGGCGGTCGATATCTGGGTATTCATAAACTGCATCTCGTCGTAATTGCCAGTAGAAGGTCCCGGTTCACCCTTTGGTCACCTGGGGACAAGAAGAAAAAATGTCACGAGCAGACATCAATCGGCGTCAGCACGAAATCAAATGATGAACGCCAGATCGTCTCGACGCCGTTAATGTGCTCGAAGGGTGCTACCAGCGTTTCCTTGACACCAAATACCGCATCACCAGTGATGTATGCGTCGTCGCCGACGAACGTGTGGGTGACAAGCTTCTGGAAGCTCTCTGCCGTCACCATAAAGTGCATATGCGCAGGACGGTACGGGCCACGGCCGAGCGCAGCCAGCATTTTCCCGACAGGTCCGTCATGTGGGATCGGGTATGAAACGGGCTTGATGCCGACGAAGCGGTATTTTCCGTCCTCGCCGGTTGTGAAAATGCCGCGGTTGTTCCACCTGGGCTGAATGCCCGGCTGCTGCACGTCGTAGAATCCTTCTGAGTTGTCGGACCACACGTCGAGGCGGGCGCCGGCGACAGGATTGCAGTGCAGATCAACTACACGCCCCTCGAAAAGACAACTCTCGCCCTTTCCGTCGAACGATATCTGTGCCCCCATTTCACGCTCAGGCGCACCCATCACATGGAATGGCCCCATCACCGTGTTTTCGGTCGCGCCACGCGGGCGGCGGTTGTTGATCGCGTCAACCAGCATCGACACGCCCAGCGTGTCGCTCAACAGGATGAACTCCTGCCGCTCTTCGCTACAGATCTGCCCGGTCCGGGTCAGGAAGTCGATCGCGACCTCCCATTCCTGTTGCGTGAGATGAACATCTTTCACGAAGGCATGAAGGTGGGCCACTAGTGAAGTCATCACCTCCTTCAAGCGGGGACGGGTATCCGGCGCGATACGGGAATTGACGACTTCAACAGAACTACTTTCTTTAAAAAACTCGGGCATAGTCGATTTCCCTTGATGGACGATCTTGCATGTCGACAACCGTCACTCTGGCCGTGCGCCTTCCCAGGCGCGCTGCAGCAGCGAACGCACCGCCTCCCGCTCGATGGGACGCGGATTCCAGTACGGGTTCTTCACCGCCAGATCCGCCGCGGCGTCCAGCTGCGCCTCCTTCAGGCCGAGGTCTTTCAAGGCTAGCGGCGCCCCAAGCGACCTGGCGAAGTCGTAGAGCCCGCCGCCGATCTCACCACCAAACAGGTCACCCAGCGGTTGCAGTTCCCGGGCGGCGGCCTGCGCGTTGTACGCTGCCGAATGCGGCAATACGATCGCGTGGGTTTCCGCGTGCGGCAGATCGAAGCTCCCACCCAGCGTGTGGCAAAGCTTGTGATGCAACGACATGCCGACGGTCCCCAGCACCGAGCCGCACAACCAGGAGCCATAAAGCGCTTCGGTCCGGGCTGGCAGATCGTCCGCACGCTCAACGATGACGCGTAGCGCATCGCGCAATGCGCGCACGCCCTGCACCGCCATCAGCGACGAAACCGGATTGCGGTCGCGTGCGTATACGCCCTCCACCGCGTGGGCCATCGCGTTCAGACCGCTGGTCACGCTCATCGCCACGGGTAGGTCGATGGTCAGCGTCGCGTCGTAGATCACGACTTCGGGCAGGATCTTTGGATCGCGGACGGTCGTCTTGACCCCGTTCTCGGTCTGCCCCAGGATCGGAGTCGCCTCGGAACCCGCGTATGTTGTAGCCACGACGATCTGCGGTGCGTCGTTGCGCCACGCGATGGCCTTGCCCAGGCCGATGGTCGAGCCGCCGCCTAGCGCGACCAGACAATCCGCGCCCGAAGCCTCGAATGCCTCCATGGCTTTGAGTGTCACGGCCACCGGCGTGTGCGTGGCGGCTTCGCTGAACACGCCGGCCGCCAGTGAACCTATTCGCCCAGCCAGTTTCTGCGCATCGGCGCGCTGGAACGGCGTGGACAGGATCAGCGCGCGCTTCGCGCCCAGTCGCCCGATCTCGTCCCCAACGGCTTCCAGTATCCCCGGGCCAAACAGGATGCGGCCCGGGTTGATCTGGTATGTAAAGCTCGCAGTCATTGACGAACTCCCGAATCACGCATTTCACTAGGTAAAACCGTGAACTCACCTTCCCGCGCTTCGTCGCGGTGACCCAGTACCCGGTTCACGATACGGTTAGCTTCCGACGCTGTACTTCCACGCCATGCAACGATCTGGTCCGGACGGATAAGAACTAGCGGTGCTTCGTAAAGCGCAGATATTTCGGGATCGGATATCCGTACGACCCGCAGATCGACATTGAACCGATTCATCGCCGACGCGAACGGCGTTGCATCCTCAGCGGCCGGACCTAACACCAGAAGCGTCCAATCAAATCCAAAGGCGTCAAAAAGCGACGATCCATCTTCAAGCCACGCATGAGGTGGCCGTCCACCCGGACAGGCAGTTGGGGTATAAGCATTCGGAGCGTCGACGGGTGCGCACGAGCCGTCCGCTACGATGGCCGGCGAGCCATCGTAGCGGCCGCCAAACGTAACACCGGGAATATTGAACTCGGCGCGGCCATGCTCACCGAGATACCTTCCAGCCTCCGCCCGGGCTGCGTCGCCCTGTGGGCCGTGCTCCTCGATTTCCGCTACGGGAGTGAACAAGCCCAGGGAATCGGCGAACGCACGGGCATAACCAGTGTTTCTGATGGCAAGAGGCCGACGCTCGAACTCATACGTGTCGAGCAGACTGGCGCCCGCCTTCCCCTTTAACACCGAGGCGAGCTTCCAGCCTAGATTGACGGCGTCCTCCACCGCCGTGTTGTACCCGAGCCCACCGGTCGGCGTGAACAGATGTACCGCATCGCCGCCGAGGAAGATGCGCCCCCGCTGGAAGTGCTCCGCGACCAACGAGTGTCCCGCTGTCCATCCGCCTTTGGAAAGTACCTCCACATCGAGATCGTCGATGCCAACAGCTGATGTGAACATTGCCCGCGCATCTGCATCGGTGATCGCATGCTCTTTCTCATGCGCCCGTAACTGCGTATGAAACGCGAACTCGCCCTTTCCGTCTACAGCAGCCATGAACGCACGACGGTCCTGGTTAAAGGTCACGTTCATCCATGCGGGAGCGTGCGGAACGCGCCGATAGAAATCCGGGCACCGCAGGTAAACCGCAAACATCCGACCGCCCATAAAGTCACGGGAAACGCCAGTCTCGCCCGTGTAGCGGAAACCCAGCCGCTCCCGGACGAGACTGCGAGGCCCGTCTGCGCCGACGAGATATCGGCTCGCGACAACGAAAGGAGCTCCGCCGTTGCGGGTTTGAACCGTGGTCCGCACCCCGTCCACACTCTCGTCGAAGTCGAGAACCTGGTGTCCGTACTGAACGGTCACCCCAGGCAGCCGTTCGGCCTGGCGTCGGAGCACCGCCTCCACATACTTCTGCGAGACCCGATGCGGTAGCTCGGCCGCGCTCCACGAGCCTCTCAGTTCTCTAGCCTTGAGCTTTGCCTCCTGGGCGGACGGCAGCCTGAAGCGTGCAAGTTCGCGCTCCGCATAGCGGGTGAAGTACGCTATATCGGTCGGAAAGTCTGAGGGCAATCCCTGAGCCCGGATTTCCTCTGAAAAGCCCAACCGTCGGAAATGTTCCATAGTGCGAGCCTGGGTGGCGTTGGCCTGGGGATTGAACGCCGTGCTCTCCTTTTCATCCGCCAGAAACACCGAGACACCACGACGCCCAAGTTCATTGGCCAGCATGAGGCCGCACGGGCCGCCACCGCAGATCATCACATCGACTTCCATCGTTTCCGTACTCATAGCTGATATTGGGGTTGGTTTATCGCAAGCCTTTCTGGCATGATTGATAGTAAGGCTGCCTGACCATATCGACAAGTAGGGGTTTTCACCGTCAGGGTTCAAACCCGGCTCGCAAGCTAGCGATATACTTTCGTGCAGCAAGGCTTATGGGCGATTTGCAGCCAACCATTCATTTGAAAACAGCAACTGACATGGCCGTGACACACGACATAACCAGCGACCGAAAGAAGATGACAGAACGGCGTGCAATGCACGATGACGTGGCGCGTCCTGGAGCGAGCAGTGCGTGGCGGACGTCAAATATAGGAAGGCTGCTGAACGAGGCAGTTCACCGGTTTGAGGCCAGCGTACTGGAGAAGATGGCTATCGCGGGCCACGACGAATGTACGCTCAGCCATATCAGTGTCACCCGAAACCTCGATCTTGAGGGAACCCGGGCGGTTGAGCTTGCGCGTCGGGCGGCAATGACCAAGCAGTCACTTGGAGAACTCATCACGCAGCTTGAAACTCTCGGAATCGTGAAGCGGGAACCGGACCCCACCGACGGACGTGCCAAGGTTGTACTGTTCACTGAACGAGGCCGGAACTGGCTCGACCAGTTCCACACCGCGCTGGAACAGACCGAGGCAGAAATGGAAAGTGAACTCGGCCCTACGCTCTACAAAGCCCTAAAGCGTGGGCTTCAGAAATATTCCCATGGAACCGGTTGAGTATCAGCTCTCGCTTCGGCTGGACGACTTCTCAAGAAAAAAAGCTGACCATCCGGTCGGCACGACCCGCTGACCTCGGGATGAGATGTTGCTGTGTCATGGCTGACCGACATGCGAATTCTGTCACCCAACTTGGAGCCTGGCTGATTCAAAGGAGGGCTCTTGACGAAAGTGGCAGACCGCGAAGATCGGCGCCAACATTCTCGGCGCTAGTTCGAAGACATCGACCCTGGCAATGAAAAAGCGGGCAGCCGCCCGCGGAGAACGCGTCAAGTTCCGACAGCAGACGGCGTATCGGTCACAGCGTGAACGAAAGCGCCTCCAACGTCGTGTCCTCTACTCTCGCCAGCATTGCTTCGGGCAGGTTGCGCGCTGAGCCTGTTCCGGACGGCGCGCCATCGCTCACTTGCTCACTTGCTCACTCGCTGGTCGCGTAATCCACCTGGTACCGGTCGGTGCGCACACCCGCAAGTTCGTCCCGTACACGCAGATGCTCAGGATGAGTCGCATAAGCCTGTAGTGCTTCCCGACTGTCGAACTCCGAATGAAGTACGACGTCGCAAGCGTAGTCGATACGGCTGATGTCGATTCCGATTTCGAGCTTGCGCATCCCGGAGATTTTCCCGTTCAAACCTTCGAACGCGCTCTTGACAAGATTCGCCGCTTCGGCTTTTTGCGCAGGCGATTCGCCACGAACGTTCCACATCACGATGTGCTTTATCACTATTTCACCTTGAGCTGTGCGCCTTGGGCTTCGGCGCGAACGATAAATATTACGGACGCGGCCAATCGGGCTCGATACGATGTTCGCCCACGGGTTTGCCGGATGGCAAATGCAACTGTCATCGCGAACCCGGATATCGAACTCGATCTGAGCCGTTCCGCGGCGCGCGCGATCTTTCGCTCATCAAGCAGCACATCAACGGCCGCCGAGAAATTCAGGTCCAGAAGGACCTTTGCGCCCAAATAGGCGGCCAGACTGGTCGGTACGATGTGTCCGCAGTGCTATCTCACCTGAGAAGTCACGGCTCCCCAGCAATGTAAAGCGCCGCGGCGCGAACGCCCTCGATGCAGATCTGCTCGTCTTCGTCACCGGTGCCTCCACTCGCACCAATTGCACCGAGCACAGCCCCGCTTCTGGACGTGATCAGAATCGCCCCCGTCTGCGGCACGAACTTTCCTTCGCTCGCTGCGCCGATCGCGCCGAAGAACACTGGATTGTCTTTTGCGCGCTCCAGCAACGTTCGCGACGAGACGCCCAGTCCAAAGGCCGCAGCAGCTTTTCCATGCGCAATGTTGATCCGCAAAGCAGTAGCGCCGTCCTCGCGACTCGTCAACTTAATGAGTCCCGCCTCGTCGAGCACGACGAGCGCCATCGGCCGAAAGCCGTTGCGCCGTGCACTAGCGAGCGCCTCGACAACGATCCGGTTGGCAACGTCCAGGGAAAGTGTTTCCATTTCTAAGCCTTAGTTTCTGTTAGTGGTTGGATGGGTGCCATGATCGGGCACCCCCTTGCTGCGGTATTGCACTACGGTATGTAAGACGCGCTGCAGACTGAGAGGCACACTGCCCCCCTACAATCGACCCACGCTACGCAGTCGATCCCCGGTTGCCTTATCGGTAACTGTGAAGGTTCCTGCATATGCCGCATCCATATGCAAGAGCGATTAGTCGGGTAGCTGCTGAAGTAACTCAGCTTCGCGATCATGGATGGTGACAGCGAAGTCGAAGATCTCACCGTCATCGGGCTCGGGCACGAGAAGGCTGACGTGGCGCTCGATAGTGTTGCCAGCGTTGAAGTTTCGGTGGACGACGCCGGCCGGCAGGAAGACGAGGGAGTTGACTGGGGCGGCAACACGTTGCTTACCGATGTCCAATGTCATTTCGCCTTCCTGAATCAGGTAGATCTGCGCAAACGCATGGATATGGAAGTCGGGGCTACCCGCTCCAGGTTGCACCTGCAGCACATTCATCCGCATTGTCTGCGCGCCCTGTTTGCGGTCGATGAGACTCTGGTAGGCGAAGCCCCCACCTTCGAAGCGGGACTGATCAATGGGGATCACTCGTGCGGAGGACGCCGGCACTGCGGCGCGTGAGAAGCCAGATGGCACCATAGTTTCGATCTCTGCCCAAACAGCCCCTCCGTCCCCGCTGACCGAGCCCGAGATACCCGTCGGGATGAAGGCAAGTTCGCCGATGCTCAAATCTTGAGATTCGCCGTGAGCATGCAGAAATGCAGAACCGGCAAGCAGAAGGGCGAACTGCTCGACATCGTCGCGGGAATACACTGCCCTCGGCACCCCGCCTCGGTGCAGCCGCACAGTGCAACCGACGCCGTCTTCCGGGCCGAGAAGCCATTCGCTCGCAGGGCCAGCCGACAGCCCATCGATCAGAAAGGGTCTTACGTAGCGCATTGTAGATTCCCGTTCAGTGGTCGCCGGCTACTGGTTCGCGCAGGCGCACGCTTACGCTGCCCAAGGTAGCGAAGTCGAGTTGTGCGAAGCGGTTCTGTGGTGTGATGCGCTGAGGCGGCGCCAGGCTGCCGGTCATGAGAATCTGACCGGCGTGCAACTTCTCGCCAATCTTGTGCAGGCCGGCGGCCATCGCCGAGATCACCTGGAGCGGGCTGCCCATGGCCTCAAAGCCAGCGGCCGCGGCACGGGCCTCGCCGTCAATGCTCACCAGACAGGCCTCCAGTCGCGCGTCGATTCCGCGCGCGGATGTGATCCGGGAACCGAAGACAACGTAGCCTCCAGCGGCCTTCTGCACGGCAATCATGTGGGCGAAGCTGTAGCGCTGCTCAAGCACGCCGGGGCGCAGCGGTGCCACCTCAATCGCAGGAAGAAAGCCATCGATCGCTCGCAGCACTTCGGTGTGCGTAAGCTCAGGGCCCTCCAGGCCGCTACCCAGCACCACCGCCAATTCGCTTTCGATAAAAGCAGCGTCGCAGTCGAGTGCGACTTCGTCGCCGTCAGCGCGAGCGAGCGACGAAAGCAACGTGCCGATCATCGGACGAGGAGCATCCGGGAACATCTTTCGAATGCCAGCAGACGTGAACGACGCCTGATGACCGATGATGCGATCACCCGCTGCCACACGACGGCGCTTTACAGCCAGCTGCACAGCCAGCGCCTCCTCGTGGGTAATATCAGGCTTCAGTTTGATAATGTCTTGCTCGGGATCACTATCGATACCGGGCTGATCAATGTGCGACACAAGTTTGTCGAACGTCGTACTCATTAGCATTCCTCTGTTCCGTTTCCGTTGTCGGGGAGTGCATCATCCACGAACATCTCCGTCATAGTGAGTTGCGCTTCACTTGGTCCCCGAATATCGCGTTCACCCCTGGTCTTCAGGCCACCACCTAATCATGTCGGTGAAAAGTCTTTCCTCCGTCGTGGCTGTGAGCACCGTGCCTCCGGTGGTCGTCGTGTGCCTGATCATGGCCTGCTTGACGCCCGGGCACAGCGCGATCGTGGGCGCTGGACGCGTAATGTTGCTGCAGCAGGTCTTTACCATAGTCACCGCCGTTCGGCGAGCGCACGATGGTGTGAACATGGAATCGCGCCGGCTCTTCGTTGGCCAGAAAGATGCCGCTGTGGTGATCAAATTCGAACAACGCAACGGGGCTATGGATGCGGAAGTAAAACGGGCTAACCTCATCGACCGGGCCAATCCATGCGAAGTGTGTCTGTTCGAGATAGCGTTCAATCTCGCGCATTCGCGCCTCTGCTGGTCCGCCGGGGAGATTTTCGACAAACAGCTCCGCCAGCGATAGTAGGTTGCGTCGGGCTCTCAGGCCCAGACTACCTACAGGCACCCCTTCATGCGGAACGACCCGGTTGTCCTGGAACGCACCACCCACTTGCCGGCCATCGTCAGGGTGGTAACGTCCGGGCTGCTGCTCTGAAGTCAGCATGGAGCCGTACAGCACCGCACGCGACCGCTCGGCGTCACCTAGCGAGCGCATCAGGCGCAGTGCGCGCTCCTCATGCGGTCTGAACAGCCTCCGGCTTTCCTCGCCATGCCCGTGGTCGGGTTCAAGTCCAATGAACACCGGTGAAAGCACCATCCTTCGGCCCACGAAGATACAGTTCAGCGCCAGATGATGTCCGAACAGCTGCCATCCCCACGGCTGCTCTACCGACGGCGTGCCAAAGATCGACATCGTGAACGACCACTCGTTGAGGAGCTCTGTCAAATCGATCAGTCGGCCGAGGAACAGATTGTTAGACATGACATCGCGCACGCGCTGATGGCCGCTCGACGACAACGAGGCCCGCACGATTTCCAGTGCGAGCTCCCGCTGCGGCATCGGCAGCTCCAACAACTCGACCTGCGGATCGCGCAGGATGAGCGGTGTGTTCTGCCAATGCCGCCACAGGTCCGAATCGAGGGAAAATGACACCTTGTCTCGGATGCTGGAATCGAGCGCTGCGAGCCAGTGAGCTGCCGCCTTGGCGGCAGCTTCCACCGGTGCGCCATCGGGCTCAGTGGAAAAGAGGCCCTCTATTCGATGTCCGTCAGTGGTCAGCCCATGAAACTCCTGGGTAGACAATGGCCCCCAGACCCCAAGCAGCCGATCAAGGAAAGGCGGGTAATCGGTCAGGCTCATTCTGGCGTCGCTTTTTGATAGCCGCGGCACCTTCGCGGGGTCGACGTATTGTGAGAAATCAGCCGTGCTCATCTGTGCGCTCCCGTTGGTCACCTTTACTGCGGCCGTTCCACAATCGGCGTGATCACGGCGCCCAGACCTTCTACTTCCACGCGCACCACGTCCCCTGGTTTGAGATAGCGCGGCGGCTTCATGCCGATGCCCACACCCGAAGGCGTGCCGGTGATCATCAGATCACCGGCGCTCAGCGTCATCGAACGCGAGACATACGCCAGCAACGTAGGCACGTCAAAGATCAGGTCCGAAGTGATGCCATCCTGAACCCGCTCACCATTGACATCGGTTGTGACGCGCCAGCCATCCGCCGGATCGCCCGCTTCGTCGGCCGTGACTATCGGCCCCATGGGGCCGCTGCGATCGGTGTTCTTGCCCAGCGTCCATTGGGATGTTTCCAGTTGCAGCGTCCTGGCACTGAGGTCGTTGAACGTGCAGTAGCCAAGAATGGCTCGACGCGCGGCTTCCGGTGTGGCACCGAACAGCGTATCCCCGATCACCACCCCGAGTTCGGCTTCCCAGTCGTACGCCGTGTCCATCGTCGGCGATTCATCGCCGTCGCATATGACAGTCTCGGCCCAGCGTGAGAATACGACCGGCCGCTCCGGAATCGGGCTGCCAGTCTCGATTGCGTGGCTACGGTAATTCAGGCCGATGCAAACCACCTTCGCGTCCGAACGCAGCGGGGAGCGCAAGCGAAGCCCCTCGCGAGGCAGTCGCTCTCCGCCGCCAGCAGAAAAACTCGCCCACGGAGTGCGCCAGAACGTGTCCCTGTCGGCAAGGCGCACCACCTCGGCCCCATCAACGTAGCCGATCGCGAGAGCATCGCCGTCCTCATAACAGATGAGCTTCATGTATGGCCCTTTATGAGTTCGTTAGAACGTAGTCCCTTCAGTAGCCGGCGTGTACGGAATCATCCCGTGAGCGCCAATCCGCAGTGGTGGCGCGTCGGCGCCAAATTGCACCCCGGGCGGGTCACGTCCTTCCTGCACGTCCTTGACCGCTTCTGCCAGTCGCCGGCGCAGAAGAGCAAGTGGCACATCGCTCTGAGCCAGATGCTCGCGGTTGTGCGCTGGGAGCGTACCGATGCTCGACTGAGCTTCATAGTCGCCTGGCATGCTCTGACGTTCCTCTTCCGTCAGCTCCCACCACGTCTTGCCCATGTGCACCAGATCGAACTCGCCGCGCTTTTGGCCCTTCTTTGAGCGGAACAGCAAAAAATTGAAGTAGTGGGTGTTGTCAACGGGCACGAAGTAGAGGAGATCGATCAGCGTTGCCACTACCGCAATATTGGGAACAATTGCCTCGTTGGAAGCAAGGAAGAGTCCCTGCCCCGGAACCGGCATGGGAACACCCTGCTTGACGCCCAACTCCGAACGCCCGGAAACAATCTGTCCGGCGAGATTCTTGATGTGCGCATAGGGCGGCAGCTCAGCGTCATCGCCATCGACGCGCATGAGCGGGGCACCCGTAAATTGATCGCCCGAGTGGTGAAAGTGCAGCCATGGAAGATGTGCCGCGTCCAGCGAGTTCTCATACGCCTGGAGGAAATTGAAGTTGAGCGGGTTGTACGGTTGATCGTTACGCGGCCCATAACCCGGCTTCCAACGGACCTCGACGTACTCATCGTCCGCCAGGTTCTCCAGATGCTCCCACCGTGGCAACACAGGTTTCTTCTCGGGCGGACCCATATAAGCATAGGCGAGGCCATAGCGCTCCTCGACGGGATACCATGGCTGACAGACCTTGGCGCGATGGCGTCCACCATCGACTTCAGCCGGTTGGTTAAGGCAGCGCCCCCGCACGTCGAACTTCCACCCGTGATAGCAGCAGCGGATACCGTCTTCCTCAACCCGACCGAAATAGAGGCTGGTGCCGCGGTGGGCGCAACGCTCATGGACCAATCCTGCGCGCCCCTGCTTGTCGCGAAACGCGATCAAATTCTCCCCGAGCAAGCGCACCCTGCGAGGCTTGTCGGTGAGATCCTCGGAAAGGGCAAACGGCTGCCAGTATCGCCGCATGAGTTCACCCATCGGGGTCCCCCGCTCCACCTCAACCAACTCCTGCCGGTAGGCGGGCTGCTCAATGCCGTAGCCGGTGCCAGTATCAATCTCCACTGCGCGTTCGTCGCTCATATTTTGTCTCCTCTTTTTCCCTCTGATTCAAACGAACGACTTACACTTGCTCGTTCGTAGCCTCCAGTGCATGGCGCCCTTCACCGCCAACATTCGCCTGGCGCAGCAGCGGCACCACTTCCTGAGCAAAAAGGTCGAACGCGACGCGGTTCTCTGCAGGACCGCCATGATTGTCGAGCATGGCAAGCAGATGGCCCGCACCGGTAGCCTCGCACTGCGCAGCGATGAGGTCCGCAACCTCGACCGGAGAGCCAGCGATAAATTCGTCACTCGAAAGCGGAATCCCACCATGCGACTTTTGCGGCGCATCTGGCACCGGGCCGTGATTCACCTTGTCGTCATGCTTGAGGAACATGTTGCGCACCTGCTCCTCCACCTGCGCCGCCAGATCACGGGCCTTACCACCATCACGGTCGACCATGATGATTCGTCGCAGCCCTAACAAATCTTCAGACACTGCGAGGCCCGCTTTCCCGGCTTCTTCACGATAGCCGCCGAATACCTTCTGCACTTGTTCCACCGACGAGAAGCCCGTGCAAATGCGTGTGCCACGCCATGCCGCGCGGCGCGCTGACGCCTCGCTCACCACCGTCGTCCAGCGATTCGGGGACGGACGCTGCGATGGCATGGGCACCAGAGTCAGATTCTCAAAGTCCCAATACTTGCCGTGATGGGTGACGGGTTCGCCGGGATGGGCGAGTGCCCAGTCCAGGATTTCGAGCGCTTCGAGGTTTCGCTCATTCGCCTCGACAACACCGAGACCCACTTTCGCCATTTCGGGCGGAATACCCGCAGCGGTTCCAACCTCCAGCCGGCCTCTTGTCAGGTGATCGAGCATACCGATCTCCTCGATGACCCGCCAAGGCTGATAGTACGGCAGCACCATGCCCATGACGCCGAGCCTGAGCTTGCTTGTGACTGGCGCCAGTGCGGCGATCAACAGATTGGGCGAGGGGCTATAGCCAGGACCAAAATGGTGCTCGCTGAAGAAGATGCCTTCGAAGCCATAGCCTTCGGCGCGGGTCCACATCTCCCAGAAACTCGCAAACTGGTCCGCTACGTCCGCAGGCGTCACGCCAGCGCGCGGACTCTGGATTAATACGCCCTTTTCGGTCGGCGCGCGAAAAAATTCGAAAAGCCAAGGTTTGATCATTCAATGTCTCCATCTTGCCGAAACAGGCCGGCGGTCTTCACCACGTCGAGCGGCAGCTCCTCCGAGCTCGCGTACGCCCCCACAGTCGACGCGAGTAGTTCATGTCAACTGAGAACGGATGCTACAATTTATATTGTCCATTTGCACTAGATACTTTCCATACCCATGAGGGGCGGGCGATATACTCACGGCTCTGAGATGCCGCTGAAATAGCTTCCGCCATCGTCGTCCGATGCCTCGCCACGTGCTGGGGCGGAGCCCCCGTCTGGCAGGCAATGGACAACGCGTCGCCGGATAACTCGCCTTCAGCGAGAGACTTAGCCGGTCAGCCATGGCAAAGGCATTGAGCGGCCGTTTAGCTGGGATAGGCCGTCGACCAGGTTCGTCGGAATCGATCCCGCGCGCGCCCTCGCCGAGAAAGCGGTATGTCAGCGCAAACTGGTTAAGGGATACCATTGGTCCAGTTGCAGAAGTTCAGCAACAAAGTTGCACGGACTGGACCAACGCGACAGGTTGGCGCAAGGATGTCGGGCATCGACGAAGCAAGCCAGAACGGCTCACCAGGACGCAGCCACGCAGCACGAAGTGAAGTGGCCGGTGGGGATACGAGAACGAGTCGCACGAACAAAGGAGGCTCGTACCATAGGATCAGAGCATGCGCAGAACAACGAAACAGGCTTTCACAAGGACCATCCCCGAGCCCTCGACATCTGCGGAGGTCGACTCAGCAGACGACGACATGGTCAATGTCCGTCGTCGCCAGGGTCGCGCGGTAGCAACGCGTCGCAAAATCCTCGACGCAGCGCTTCTAGAGTTCGCGACGCAGGGCTTCGATGGCGCTACGACGCGCTCAATAGCGGACCGCGCAGGGGTGCCGCACGGACTCGTCATCTACCACTATGAGACGAAGCTAGCCGTCTGGCAGGCGGTAATGGAACTCGCGCTCGGCGAGTTGCATGATCAGTTTGTGCGAACGGTTGATCAGTTAAGGGGTAGCGATCCGGAAGTCGTCCTGCGTGCCGTTTACGGCGACTTCATACGGATGTCAGGCGCAAGACCAGAGCTCGGCTGGTTGTTTTCGTACGAGGTCGCCGGGCAGTCAAATCGTCTGCACTGGCTGCTTGACCGGATCCGCTCACAGGACCTCGAGTACACGCTTGATCTTATCCGACAGCTCCAGGCCGCCGGTCGCTTCGTTGACGGCGAGCCAGCACACCTGCACTTTCTGTTCATCGGCGCGGCGACGCGAATCTTTGGACTGGCACCAGAGATCGAGCATCATATCGGCGTATCGCCGTTCGATAAGGACTTCATCGAGCGGCACGTAGAACTTTGCTTGAGCCTCTTTTTCCGGCCGTCAACAGCAAAGCCGTCCTCTGCCCGGGTTGCACGCAAACGGTCCACCCAGTAGGGCTTCACGCCAGGTGCCCTCGATAGCGAAGCCAGCACCCTCAGTCGGAACGTCCTTGTCAACCACCGCCAATCCACGTAGTCGCTACCGTTCACACGAGACTATACGATCGGCGAGTGTGAAGCGCTTCCAAACGTTCATCGCACCCCAAGCTGAAATGACAGTGCCTCGCGGCCCGAAGGCCAGCGCTTGAATACCGTGAAGGTGCAGTCCTCAGCGAAGCCTTGGGAAAAAGAAAGACGCGGGGGGAACGCGTGCATTGCCTGCGTTCCACCCCGCGTTGTTCCACCCCACTCAGCGTGGCTGCGCTACGGCCATCATTTGCACGAATTCCCGCTTACTGGATGCACGCGCGAACGGATTTATCGCCCGCGCCTCAGCCTCCAGAGCAGCGCGATCGATCAGCGTGCGACGATAGAAGAACGCAACTTCCGCCATCACTCCATCGATCATCCCGGGGGTCATTGCGAACTCATGCCGCTGTGAATGAAGGTAGTGGAACTCGACCTCTGCTCCCGCATCGACGAATGCGCTCAGCAGATCCAGCCCGGCGTCGAGGGGCTGCATGTAATCCGCCATGCCCCCCAGGATGAGAGTGCTGGGAAAACGCGAGTTAACAAAATGGATGGGGCTCGCCGCGCGCGCCGCCTCCTCGCCGCCGCCCTGCAGAAGCAACGCGAGCGGAGGGCGTTCCATGGCGACAGGATCCGTTGCAAGGCGCGCCGGCGCGAAAAATGAGACGACCGCCGCCACCTGCGCTCCCGACGGATTGCCGGGAACAGCGCCCTCGTTGCCGGAGCCGGACTGCGTGCCCGCGACCATCAGCGCGATGTGCGCACCTGCCGAATAACCCTGTAACGCAATCTTGTCCGGGGCGATTCCCAACCGGCTGCTTTGCGCGCGTGCCCATCGCACTATGTCGCGCACATCCTCGATCTGGCTGGGCCACGGCGCCTCATGAAGCAGGCGGTATTCGGCCGCGAGCACAACGAACCCCATCTTCGCCAGAACTTCAGCGTACCCGTGCATCATCCGCCGATCGCCCGACGCCCAGCCGCCGCCATGAAGTAGGATGACTCCGACTCCATTCGTAGTCCCAGGTTTGAAGATGTCAACGGAAAGTGCTCGACGACCCTCGCCGGGCACCTGCTCGGTCCCAAAATTCGTCATGTCGTAGATCCTCAAAAGGATACGGAACCTCAAGCCTTTTCGACAGCGGCGAGCGCCTCAAGGACGGAGGGCGGCGGAAATGGATAAGGCATCGTCGCCTTCAGGCCTTGCGTGAGTCCTTCTTGCACCAGCGGCAACTCTGCCAAAGCAGTGGCCAACCCGTCAGGGGACCAGTCCTGCTCACCGTTATTCAAATGGCGGCTCACCGACCAGCCGTCGAACAGCGTGACATCGTCGCCAATAACGCCCAGCATGCGTCCAGTGAAGCGGCAGTTAGATGACGCGAGGTAAGCTACCAGCGCTGCGACGTGATCAGGCGACATGCGATCGAACCCCGCGGTAACCGGTTTCATCAGATCAGCAGCCACGCTCTCGCTGATCCGCGTGCGGGCGACAGGAGCAACTCCGTTGACGCGCACGCCCAGAGGCGCCAGCTCCATCGCGCTGCACATCGTCAGCATCGCGAGGGCCGCCTTGGAAGCGGAATACGCCGAATCGCCGGGCATCGGCGTCAGCCCCATACCTGAAGTCGTATTGATAATCCGGCGCCCCGCCTCAGGCTCTTGCCCGGCCCAATATGCAGCAGCCCAGTGGGTCAGTGCCGCGGCGCCGTTGAGATTGACGGCAATCGTCTGCTCCCAGTCCTTTCGCGTCGCCTTTGCGATAGGCACGCCGCGCGTGATCCCGGCGTTATTTACAACGATGTCCAGACGCCCAAAGGCAGCCAGCGTGGCTTCGACAAGTCCACCAACAGCGTCCCAGTCCGAGATGTCAGTGGCGTTCGCGACGGCAGATCCGCCATCACGCAGAATCTCTGCGGCCACGGCCTCTGCTGGTGCGGCGCTCGCCTTCCCCTCGCCGCTGAATTCCTTACCGATGTCATTAACGACGACGCTAGCCTCTGCACGGGCAAGCGCGAGCGCATGTGCTCGACCGATTCCTCTGCCGCCACCAGTGACGATTGCAACCTTGCCTTTTAGATTCATCAACGCTGTCTCCTTGATTTTCCGTCAACCGGCAGCCGCAACATCACACATGTGCCGGACCGTTCTACAAACTAAATTTGACGCCACTATCTTGCTCAGTTGGACAAGATTAGCTATAGTCTGTCACAGAGACGGACACGCATCAAGGCAAATCAACAGAAGGAGACAAGCATGCCCAACACTGAACAGCAATCACGCATTGACGCGCTTACACAACGAGTGAATGAGCTCGTCGCACGTGAGGACATCCGAACCTGCCTCTACCGGATTAACCGCGGAATGGACCGGATCGACGCGGAGCTCCTCGCCTCCGGCTTCTTTCCGGACGCCAGGATCCGGTGGGGCACCCCCGAGGCAGTCGATTTCGGCGAATGGTTGCAGGCCGCGCTGGCGATCCAGCAGAAGACCGAGCATGTCCAGCATTTGATCGGCAACATTCTGATCGACCTGGAGGGCGATCGCGCACGGGTGGAGTCATACGAAATCGGCCGGCATCTGACCCCGATGGGCGATGACATGAAGGATCTGATCATCGCCTCTCGGTACATCGACACCTTCGAGAAACGTGAAAGCAGGTGGCGTATCGTCCGGCGCGACAAGGTGGTCGATTGGGCACGGATCATGGAGGGCAGCGATCCCGTCTACCAGCACGCGTCACTTGCTGGTCAACGCAATAGCAGCGACATTTCGTTCGAGATGTTCGGCGAAAAGCCGTTTCATTCGCTCGTTTAACACCGAACCCGGCTAACAACCGGACGTGGTGCGCCCTTCTATCAAGTAGAGATGGTATGACCGAATCAGTTCGCACCGTGCGGGTGCAAAGTATTGCCTGGGAAGCCACCGATGTCTTCTCGCTCTACCTGGCGGCAATGGATAGCGCTCCCCTCCCGCCGTTCGAGCCCGGTTCGCACATTAACGTCCACCTACCGAATGGGCTAATGCGCAGTTATTCATTGTCACGAATCTACAGTGACAAAGGCTATCGGATTACCGTTGCGCGTGATGCAGCCAGCACGGGCGGCTCTGTTTTTCTCGCCGATCAGCTGCGTCCCGGCGCGTTGATTGGCATCGGGGCAGCGTGCAATAACTTTCCGTTGGACGAAACAGCGAACCTCTCGGTATTTGTAGCAGGGGGCATCGGCGTCACCCCCTTCGTGCCGATGGCGGCACGGCTGAACGCGATTGCACGGCCGTGGCGACTGCACTACTGTGTACGCACCCGCGAACGCGCAGCGCTGCTCGATGAGCTTCAGGCGCTGGCTGCAGCCGGTGCGGGAGAGGTGATACTGAACGTCGACCATGAACCGGGTGGCACATTGCTGGACCTTGCCGCAGTAATCGGCGCGCTCGCGCCGAACGACCACGTTTACTGCTGCGGCCCCGGCGGAATGCTCGACTCGTTCCGGGCCACTTGCCGGGACCTGACGATAGACGACGCACACGTCCATTTCGAATATTTCAAAGGTGACGTTTCGGTCGCCAAGGATGGTTGCTTTGACCTCCATCTTGCGAAAAGCGGCCGGATTCTTCGCGTAGAACCTGGCAAGACAATTCTGGAAACGCTACAGCGTGAGGGCTTTGACGTCGCTTTTTCTTGTGAACAGGGGGTGTGTGGCGCCTGCGAAACCCGCGTCCTCGCAGGGACGCCTGATCACCGCGATCTGATATTGAGCGATGCCGAACGCGCCATGGGCAGGAAGATGATGATCTGCTGCTCTGGCTCGAAGAGCCCTTCGCTAACGCTCGACATTTAACCCAGCTGAAAGCTGCCGATTCGGAGGAGAACTCATGACTACCAACCTGCCCGCCTTGGACCAGGCACGATTGCCCGCCCGCACGCCTGATAGCAACCCTGCGCGCTTCCTTTTGCTCTACGGTTCGGCCCGGTCAGGCTCATTCAGCCACCTGCTGGTTGAGGAGGCCGCACGGCTGTTGCGCCATCTGGGCGGCGACGTTCGCGTCTTCGACCCCGTGGGACTTCCGGTGCCCGGGACCGTGCCCGCAGACCACGAGAAGGTGAAGGAACTGCATGAGGCAGTCTTGTGGTCCGAGGGACAGCTGTGGTGCAGCCCGGAGAATTACGGCACCTTCTCCGCGATTATCAAGAATCAGCTCGACAGCTGTCCGCCAGCGATCAAGGGCACTCCCCTGTTTGCGGCCAAGCCGCTCGCTACCGTGCAGGTCTGCGGGGCCGGCCCCAGCTATAACACATCGGGCGCGCTGGCCACGGTGGGGCGATGGCTCGGCATGTTCGTGACGCCAAGCCAGCTGTGCGTACCAATGGTGCAGGAGGCGTTCGACGCCGATGGCCGCATGAAACCGTCACCACAGTACGACAAGCTGGTGGATCTGGTCGACGAGCTCGCCACCACTACTGCGGTCCTTCGAGGCCACCGGGCAGCGCTCCTCGAGAAGTACAGCCAGGCCACCGCCCGCTGATACCACCTGCTTTTTTCTTTGATTTCCACCGGAGAACTATTGTGACGCAGCCGTTCAGCGCCGCCGACCCCGATGATGACTATCAACAGCTCGCCACTGAACAAGCGCTCGCGACAGAGCGACTGATCGCGGAGCTAGGCTTTTCCGCCGGCACACGGGTGCTCGACATTGCCTGCGGTACCGGGCACGCCGCGCTTGCCGCGGCCCGCCGGCGCGCACAGGTGACCGCAGTTGACATCGACGAAACCTCGCTTGCGCGTGCGCGCCGGCGCGCTGAGGCCGAGGCGCTGGACGGCATCGATTTCCAAAGCGCCGATGCCCGCGCAATACCGTTTGCCGACGGCAGTTTCGACGTTGCGCTTTCGACGCTCGGTCTCGTGTTCCTGCCTGATCAGGAGGCCGCAGCGTGCGAACTGGCGCGCGTCGTGCGACCAGGCGGCGTCATCGCGCTGACCGCCTATACCGCGCAGAGCATCCCTGCGCAGGTGTATGAAATGGTTCAGGAGCTCGTGAAGCCCCCGGGTCGCCCCGAGCACCCGCATTACGCCTGGTCGCATGGGCCACGCGCCGGAGCGCTGCTGAATCCATGGTTCGACCTTGTGCGCGTGCGCTATCAAAGCACCGACACCTGCTTTCCGTCGGCCGCAGCATCGTTCGGCCACGTCTCGCGCTGGAACCCCAACATCCGTGGGCTCCTCACGCGTCTTACCGCGCCACAGCGTCAAACGTTTAGAGAAGGCTATATCACGATCCTTGAGCGCCACAATCGCGCAACCGACGGTACGTTCATCGCAAGCATGGACTATGCGGTGATCACAGGCGTGCGAAAAGCGTAAAGCCGATGCTGTTTCTCGTCCTACGCTCCTATTCGTGGTCGAATCCGGCTTGAATTGAAGGCCCGCCTTAAACAGTATGTTCAATCAATGGTGTCCGGCTTCAGGGCATTCAGGCTGAACAGCCAGCGCGGGACGCCTCCGATGAGATGACTTGAATCATCTCTGAGCCGTTTTAACGAGGCAGAGTGCAAGCCCTGCTGGGCGACAACAGGCCGCACGGGCCATAGTTTAAGGGACATCATATGTCGAGCTGCAGCACTCCCGAGGTCTGTAATGCGACTTCGAATTCAATGTGGTCAAACGCTGAACTTGAACGAGGAGCGTTGCGCAAGCTCTTCGGCACTTACCCAACGGGCGTGGCCATCGTTACCACGCGCACGCCCGAGGGGCGCTCCGTCGGCTTGACCATCAATTCCTTCGCCACGCTCTCGCTCGAACCACCACTCATTCTCTGGAGCCTCGACAATCATTCGCCGAATCTTGCAGCGTTTCGCCACTGCTCCCATTTTGCGATTAATTTTCTTTCGTGCGACCACGAGCATTTGGCGCGTCGTTTTGCCAGCTCCGGCGTTGCAGACAAGTTTATCGACGTGGAATTAATCGAAGCACCCGAATGCGTCCCAGTTATTGATGGGGCGATCGCAACGCTCGTCTGTGCGCATGATGACTGCCGGGACGCAGGCGATCACCTGCTCTTCGTTGGTCGAGTTGTGCGCACGGCAAGCCGGGATGGTGCACCATTGGTGTTTCACGCGGGGCGATTCACTTCACTCGATTGCGACAACGAACCGACGTAGAAGACGCGAGCGAAATGCACATTACGCACCGGTTCCTGGTGTCCGCTGTCAGCTGCTAACGTCCAACCCACACAGGTTCGCGCTTCTGCACGAATGCACGGGCACCCTCGATCGCGTCCTGCGATGCGAGTACTGCATCGGCTGCAGGCTTCTGGCGATCGAACATATCCGACTCGGCCCACGTCCTTCCGTGCAATATCAGGTTCTTGCTGGTCGCGACCGACATCGGCGCACCCGATGCGACATTACGCGCAATGTCGAGCGCCGCGGGAAGCGCCCCTCCGACATCTACCAGCCGATTCAAAAGTCCCGCTTCCCACGCCTCTTCTGCAGTCAGGCTGCGCCCCGTGAGCGCGAGCTCCATCGCAAGATTCCGAGGGATAAGGCGCGGCAAACGCAACAGCCCCCCCGCAGCGGCGATCAATCCACGCCGAACTTCTGGCAGGCCAAACTGCGCATTACGCGAAGCAACCAGCATGTCGCAGGACAACACGATTTCGAAGCCGCCCGCGAGGGCGTAGCCTTCGACCGCAGCAATGAGGGGCTTGGTCGGAAGCTTTTCTACCAGTCCGGCAAACCCTCCTTCCTCCAGGAACGGCCGCTCGCCCTGAGCGAACGCCTTCAAGTCCATCCCGGCGCAGAAATTTCCCCCCGCTCCTGTAATGACCCCCACCCTCAAATCCGACCGATGGTCCAGTTCCCGGATCGCAGCCGAGAGCTGTTTCGACATTTCAGTGTTGACTGCGTTCAAAACCTCTGGCCTGGACAGTGTAATGATCAAAACCGGACCGTCGATATCCAGCCTGACCGCGGCATTGGCTTCGCTCATGCCACCCCCGCTTTGGAGGCCGTGAGACGATTGATCGTGGCACCCTGCTGTGCAAGCTCCACGAGAAGTTTCGCTGGTGTCCAATATCCGAAGCGATTTCCTAATGTGCGTTGATAGTGCTGGATACGATCAAGCACGTTAGGCAGGCCCCATGCGTTTGCCATCCACATCGGACCACCACGGTGAGCCGGGAACCCGTAGCCCGCGGTCCAGACCACGTCAATGTCACCCGGGCGCATTGCAATTTCCTCTTCCAGGATCCTGAACCCCTCGTTTATCAGTGGCAGCATCAGGCGCTCACAGATTTCCCCATCGCTGATTGTGCGCCCACGGCGGATATCGAACTCATTTGCCAACATCTCACATACCTCGGAAGTGAGCGGTTCGGGCTCACGAGCGCGCCCCACATAGCGGTAATAGCCGCTGCCGGTCTTTTGCCCCCAACGCCCGTCGCGAAAGAGCCGCTGGCAAACAACCCTATAGGATGGGTCGGGCGGGAGCCCGCCTTGTTTGCCCAGTTCGATCAGCGTCTTCGCACCAACATCAATGCCCGCCAGGTCAAGCATGCGACACGGCCCCATTGCCATGCCAAGCCGCAATACATCTTCCACCGCGTCGTCGATCTGTTGCGGCGTGGCGCCTTCCAAAAGCAGGAACTCGGCTTCACGCATGTAGGGCTCTGCCATGCGGTTACCGATGAATCCGTAGCAGACACCGCTAACCACCGGTACCTTTCCGAGCCGCCCGGCAAGCGCAACGGTGGTGGCGAGCACGTCAGGCGATGTGCGGGCACCCCGTACTACCTCTAGCAGCCGCATGACATGTGCGGGACTGAAGAAGTGCAATCCAACGACGTCAGACGCTCTTCCGCTTGCCAGTGCGATCGCGTCGACATCAAGTGTGGAAGTATTGGTGGCGAGGATCGCTCCTTGCCTGCAGATGCGGCCCAGCCGCCGCATGAGCGATTGCTTTAGCTCAAGATCCTCGAACACGGCCTCAATGACAAGATCGCAGTCCGCCAGATCGCCCTCTTGCAACGTGCCCTCCAAACACTCAAGGCGTCGGCGGGCGGTCGTTTCATCGAGCCGACCTTTCTTTACGCCGGAATCGTAGGTGGCGCGAATGTTTGCGAGACCCTTGTCCAGCAATTCCTGTCGTGTTTCGAGGAGGACTGTTGGTATGCCGATGTTCATGAAGTTCATCGCAATGCCGGCTCCCATGGTGCCGGCCCCAACCACTCCTATCTTGCGGAGCACCCTCTGGTCGGTGCCTGCTCCAATTCCTCGAACCTGCCGCGCCTCACGCTCGGCAAAGAACACATGTCGCATCGCGGTAGACTGCTTCGACTTGCGGCATTGGTCGAAGCGCAACGCCTCGAGTTGCTGCCCGACATCGAAGCTATCCTCCACCGCCGCCTGGACGCACTCAACGATCGCGCGCGCGGCGGGAACCGGGGACTTCTCCGCTTCTGCCAGTTTTTTTGTGAAGTAGTCGCGCGGAAGACCGTCCGCCTTGACCGGGAGAGCCCGCGTAGGGCGAGCGCCCGCGCCCCTGGAAAGCTGCGCTTCCGCAAACCGCACGCCGGATTCCAGAGCGTTGGAATGTACCTCGTCAATCGAATCGACCAGGCCGCTCTTGAATGCCGCCCTCGCGTCGATAGCTTGACCGCTTAACATCATCGAGATAGCGTCCTGAGCCGGAATAAGCCGGGGCAACCTCTGAGTTCCCAAAGAGCCAGGGAGCACACCGATCTTGATCTCCGGCAGGCCCAAACGGGTTTCGACCAGCGCGACTCTGTAGTGACACGCCAGCGCAAGCTCGAGTCCCCCGCCCAGTACATTGCCATGCAGGGCACAGAACACAGGCCGATCACAGGACTCCAGGCGGGCAAGGATGTGGTTATAAGGTGCGGACGTGAACTCCGGCGAATCCAGCGCGTGCAGGTCGCCGCCTACGACAAATGTCCGCCCCGCGCAACAGACAACAAGTGCCCGTAGTGATCGGTGGCGCTCGAAGTCATCCAAGGCATCGGCAAGTCCAGCGATGACCTGCCCGGTGAGCACATTCAAGGGCGGAGAATCGATCAGCACCACGCCCAGCGTTTCGCGCGCCTCAAAACGTACGACGTCGGACGGCCTTTTTTGAGTTGAGTTCATCGCAATTCCCTCCGTAGGATCTTGCCAGTTACCGTCTTCGGCAGATCGGGGATGACCTCGACGATACGAGGATACTTGTAAGCCGCCATGCGCTCCTTGCAGTAGGCGATGAGTTGCTCCGGTTCCAAGGAGAATCCGGGTTTCAGGCTGACGACGGCCTTCACCGTCTCGCCCCGGTACGCGTCCTGCGCACCGACCACAGCCACCTCCCGGATCGCCGGATGTCCGTAGATGACATCCTCGACTTCTTTCGGCCATACCTTGTAACCGGAAGCGATGATCACATCCTTCTTTCTGTCAACAACGAAGACCCAGCCATTCGAATCCATATACCCGACATCACCGGTGCAGAGCCAGCCGCCACGGAAGGTTTCGCCCGTCTCCTGTTCGCGTTGCCAATAGCCCGAGACGATTTGGGGACCCCTGATCCGTATCTCACCAACCTCTTCAGGGGGCACAGGGTCACCGTCATCTCCGACGATGCACACGTCTGTGTCCCAAACGGGAACGCCTATCGAGATCGAACCGAGCGCACCGATGGGAGCGGTCGCCGTCGGCGGAACCCCGATTGCCAGCGAGGTGCTCTCGGTTAGGCCGTAACAGTTCCTGATCCTCTGACCGAATTTGCGCTCGAAGTCGTCTACCACTGTCGCTGGCACAGGCGCTCCACCGGTGTACACATTCGTTAGCGACGCCAGGTGCTCGCGGGTGATGTCTGGATGATTCAGCATTGCGATGAAGGCAGTGATAGCCCCTACGACAAACCGCGCGTTCCACTCCGTGGCTGCATCGGCCGCTACTTGCGGATGAAAGCGCATACAAAGAATGACCGGAGAGGCTGCGGCCCAGCACAGGCCAAGATGCGCCATCAGCCCCGTGATGTGGAACAGCGGCGCCATACCGAGCACGGGAGCTCCGTCCGGCAAGCTGATCCAGCGATGCCAGATTTCGGCACCGTACGCGAAGTTCAAATGCGAGACGACGGCGGCCTTCGGCATACCCGTCGTGCCGGAGGTGTAGACCAGCATTGCGCTCGACTCTGGCGAAACACCCACTGAATGGAGGGCATGCCCCGAACGGGCCAGCACGCTTTTGAGATTCAGCGTGCCTTCACAGCAATCAATTCCGCCCTCAGTAAAAATCCTTTCGTCGTCGCGCGCCTGAAAATCGCGCGCCGACGTCGTCACGGCAGTGACATCGGGGAAGCTCCGAAGCACTTCGCGAGCCGTCTCCTCGAAAAGCTCCGGATGCAGAACCAGCACCTTCGATCCCGAATCAGCAAGCAGGAGCGATAGCTCCCGGGAGCGATTCATCGGGTTGATACTGACGCCGACTGCTCCCACCTTCCATGCGCCCAGAAGACAGATGAGAAACTGCGGGACGTTTTGCAGGTACAGCGCTACGCGATCACCCACGCCCACTCCGCACGAGTGCAGCCACGCCGCAAACTTTCCCGAGAGCTCGTCGAGCTCCCCGTAGCTGATCGTCGCGTCGAAGTAGTGAATGGCTGCGCCGCCGGAATTCCTTCGAACTGCCTCGCGGAAAATGGCCAGGCCGTTGTCCTTCCGAAGCGCGAATTGTGCTTCCGGATCGCTGTAGTATCGCGCCCAGATAGGACGGGAGATTGACTTCTCATTTCGCATCACAGGCAACCTCAAAAAGCGCTGCAGCACCCATGCCACCGCCCACGCACATCGATACGACCACATACCGGACCTTTCGCCGCCTTCCTTCGAGCAACGCGTGTCCGACGAGCCGTGCACCGGTCATGCCGTAGGGATGCCCGACGGAAATGCCTCCGCCGTGAACGTTGTAGCTGAGCGGGTCAATACCAAGCCGGTCGCGGCAGTAGAGAGCCTGGCACGCAAACGCCTCGTTCAATTCCCACAGGCCCACGTCCTGAACTCGCAGACCGTGATGGGCCAGAAGTTTCGGGATGGCATAGACTGGGCCAATGCCCATTTCCTCCGGCGCACAACCAGCCACGGCCATG
>NZ_AWZT01000045.1 GCF_000472525.1 Paraburkholderia dilworthii | reverse complement strand
CCCGACGACATTCAAGCGTCGTCGCATGCGCGCTCGCGAACAAACTGGCCAGAATTGCATGGGCGATATCTGCACGAAACACCGTATTCGGATCTACGTCCTGTCAATTGCCGGCGGGCTGAGCGCAGCAAACAACTTCGAAGTCAACCATCTGGTTCTGCGATCGCTGGAAAATCGATGACGTAAACGGCATACCGGCCTGACGGCCACCCCGATAGTCAAGGCGGCTTTCGAAGCCGATGTGTTTTTTAGGGATCGTCAGGCGCGACCCTCATCGTGGCGCGAAGGCTTTGTCTTCAAGAGACGCCGAATAGATTTGAGCAAGCCAAAAACAACATCGAAAACCAGCATTGTAAAAATGGGGGCGACCATAGATTTGACTAACAACAAGCAAGAAGTGATGGAAATTCTGTCTGGGCTGGAGCGCCGGCGGCGGTGGCCAGCGGATGAGAAGCTGGCGATGGTGCGGGAGAGTTTCGAGCCGGGCAAGACGGTCTCGATGGTGGCACGCCAGCACGGCGTGAATCCGCATCAATTGTTTCATTGGCGCGAGCTGTACCAGGACGGCAGCTTATCTGCGGTCAGCGCTGGCGAGGAAGTCGTGCCGGCCTCGGAGCTGAGCGACGCGCTCAAGCCGGTAAGGGAGCTTCAACGGCTGCTGGGCAAAAATGGTATGGACGCCTCCTCATCGCATAATTGAGGCCTCGTTCTACCGGAGAGCGCAAATGGAACCGACAGTCGTGGGCGTAGATATCGCCAAACGGGTTTTCCAGCTTCACTGGATAGCCGCAGACACTGGCGAGGTATTCGATAGACAGCTTCGTCGTGACCATTTCCTGGAGCACTTTGCTAATCGCGAAAGATGCCTTATCGGGATGGAGGCTTGCGGAGGCTCACAGCACTGGGCACGTCGACTCGTGGAGCTTGGACACGAGGTCAAGCTGATGCCCGGCAAGCTTGTGAAGGCCTTCGTGACAGGAAACAAGAACGACGTAGCCGACGCGCGTGCCATCTGGGCAGCAGCAAAACACCCGGGTGTGAGGGCCGTACCGGTTAAGACTGAAGCCCAGCAGGCCGTCCTGGCGTTGCATCGGATACGGCAGCAGCTCGTCATCTTCAGGCGCTCCCAGTCTAACTGCCTGAGGGGTTTGCTGGGCGAGTACGGCGAAGTAATGGGCGTTGGGCGCGCAGCAATGAACCGGGCCATGCCGGAGGTCCTTCTGCGCCTCGATTCACGCCTGCCCCGCGTATTGTTGGATTCTCTCCGGGAGCAATGGCAACGGCTGGTTGATATCGACGGGCAGATTGCTGTCATCGAGCAGCGGCTCCGTGCATGGTTACGTGAGAATCCCGCCTGTAGAGCAATTGCAGAAATCCCGGGCGTAGGGTTCCTCACCGCAACTGCTGCCGTCGCGTCTATGGGCGACCCGAAAGCCTTTCGTTCAGGGCGGGAATTTGCTGCGTGGCTGGGACTTGTTCCTGCGCAATTCGGGACCGGGGGAAAGGTTCGCCTGCTTGGCATCAGCAAGAGAGGTGACCGATACCTGCGTACCCTCATGATTCATGGTGCGCGCTCCGTCATGAAGCATGCAAAAGACCCGGGGTCGTGGGCTGTGCAGTTAAGCATGCGGCGTCCGCTCAATGTCGTAGTCGTTGCTATGGCGAACAAGATAGCCCGAACCATATGGGCTCTACTGGCTCACGGCCGTGCTTACAGCGCAAGCTACCCACCGCAGGCCGAGGCGGCCTGACTAGTACCCTGTCTCGTGAGGTCATGATTCTCAACTCAAAAGCTCAAGGTTGTGCAAGGTAACGTTGCAATGGCAAACAGGTAAGACCGGGACTCATCAAACCTGTATCGTCTTCCGGACGTCATGGTCCGTGGCAAAAATGAGGATTGAGTCAGCGGATTCCATTGGGGCCAGCGGGTATCGACCTGCATGGGCCGGATATAAAACCGCAGCCTATATCTGTTCAACAACGCAACACATCCTTGGCAAGCCGGAGGCGTCCATATAGAAAACGATGGAGGTGGAGATTCTGCGCGAAGCCGTGGAGTATGGCTGCGAAAAAAATGGATTGCGCGCTCGCCATCATTGCCGGGGGACGACCAGTGAAGCAGGTCTGTGACGTTCTCGGTGTAGCGCGTTCGAATGTGACGGCAAAGCGCACGCGGCCCTCCTGATTGGCGGGACGCACGCACGGCCCGCAAGACCGATGATGAGAGGTGGCCTCACTCGTTCGGACAGTCTTCTGAGAATTTTAAGGGGAACGTCCGGGGCAGTCATGCTGCCAGTTTGATCGCAGGCAGCGTCGCGAAGTATGGCTCATCCGGCGTGCGGTCATCCAGACTCGAACGAGGTCGTCTCTGGTTGTACAGATTGATGTAATCGCCGATTGAGCGCCGGGCATGGCCGACCGATTCATAGGCTTTCAGATACACCTCTTCATATTTCACGCTTCGCCACACGCGCTCGACGAACACGTTGTCTCGCCAGGCACCTTTGCCGTCCATGGACAAGCGGATGCCGCGGCTGAGCACGGCCTCGGTGAACACTGTCGCGGTGAACTGGCTGCCCTGGTCGGTATTGACGATCTCAGGTTGCCCGTACTTTGCGAACGCTTCTTCCAACGCCTCGACAGCGTGCATCGCCTCCATCGTGATCGCCACGCGGTGGGCCAGTACCTTCCTGCTGGCCCAGTCCACCACGGCGGTCAGATACACGAAGCCGCGCGCCATTGGGATAAAACTCGTATCCAGTGCCCAGACCTGGTTTGCCCTATTGATCGTCATGCCCCGCGGCAGATACGGCCAGATCTTGTGCTGAGCATTGCGTCGGCTCGTGTTCGGCTTGCAATACAGCGCCTCGATACCCATGCGCTTCATCAGCGTGCGCACGCGCCTGCGGCCAATCTCGTGTGCCTCGCGACGCAGCAGTCGCGCCAGCATCCGCGCTCCGGCAAACGGAAACTCCATGTGCAGTTCATCGATCCGGCGCATCAGCAACTGGTCTGCCTCGCTCACCGGTTGCGCCCGGTAATACACGCTCGATCTTGCGATACCAGCGAGTCGCGCCTGCTTGTTAGCGCCGATATAAAAATGACCCGTGGGGGTGCGGACAGAAACTTGGACTACCTGGAGGTAGTTCATGTACTCGTACGAAGACCGTCTTCGAGCGGTCCGGCTTTACCTAGAGTTGGGAAAGCGCATCAAGGCGACCATCAGACGGCTGGGTTACCCGACAAAGAATGCCTTGAAAGCCTGGCATCGCGAATACGAGGAGTGTCATGATCTACGGATTGGCTATGTTCGCGCGACGCCAAGGTATTCGGACGAACAGAAACAAGCTGCCGTTGACCACTATTTAAGCCATGACCGATGTGCCGCTGCTACGTTGAGGGCTTTGGGCTATCCGAGTCGCGGAACGCTCGCGGCCTGGATTGAAGAACGGTGCCCCAAGCTTGGCAAGCGCGTTGTCGGCAGGGTGGCTGGCAGCGTTCCGGCTTCGCGGGAGGCCAGGCAGGCGGCAGTCATCGAGCTGTGCACGAGAGAGGAAAGCGCACGCGTGGTCGCCGAGAAAGCGGGCGTAAGCAGGCCGATGCTGTACAACTGGAAGAACCAGCTACTCGGTCGAGAGGTCCCAGCATCTATGAAACGCCAGAAGAAGCCAGCGCCGGATCATGAACGTGAGGAGCTGGAGCAGCAGGTCGAATCGCTTCGACGCGACATACGGAAGTTGGAGCTCGAGCGCGACATCCTCAAGAAGGCGAACGAACTGGTAAAAAAAGCATGGGCATCGACCTGCAACTCCTGAGCAACCAGGAGAAGACGATGCTGGTTGATGCCCTGAAACAAACCTATTCTTTGCCGGAATTGTTAGCCGTCTTGGGGCTTGCTCGCAGTTCCTACTTCTATCACCGTGCACGTCGGCTCGTCGCTGACAGGCATGCGAGTGCGCGTCGCGTCATCGAAGACATCTTCGAGCGCAATCACCGCTGTTACGGCTATCGTCGAATCAGCGCAGCCTTGATAACGCACCAACTGCTCATCTCGGAGAAAGTGGTGCGACGCTTGATGCGACAAGAAGGTCTGATCGCAGCCACGACCAGACGACGTCGCTACGGCTCCTACCGTGGCGAAATAAGCCCTGCGCCGGAGAATCTTATCAATCGAGATTTCCGTGCAGCCGCCCCGAATCAGAAATGGCTGACCGACATTTCCGAATTCCAGATCCCGGCAGGCAAGGTCTATTTGTCGCCGGTGATCGACTGCTTCGACGGTCTCGTTGTTAGCTGGTCAATCAGCACGCGGCCAGATGCTGAACTCGTCAATACTATGCTGGATTCAGCGATCGAATCGGTGGCTAATTGCGATGAGCGACCCGTAGTGCACTCCGACCGCGGTGCCCATTATCGCTGGCCGGGATGGCTATCGCGAATGAGCGATGCCAGGTTGATTCGGTCGATGTCACGCAAAGGATGCTCGCCTGATAACGCAGCCTGTGAAGGTTTCTTCGGGCGACTCAAGACGGAAATGTTCTATCCTCGTGACTGGCGAGCTTCGACCGTTGACGAATTTATCGAGGCTCTCGACTCCTACATCCGGTGGTACAACGCAACGCGGATCAAGGTCTCGCTCGGCTCTCTTAGTCCGATCGAATACCGGCAAAGTCTTGGAATCGCGGCATAAATCAGTCCAAGAATTTAGCCGCACCCCCTTACGGTCAGATTTCAGTCGGCGTTGACAGGTAATTCACGCGCATGAGCGTGATGTGCCGCCCGGGCGTTCCGGAATCGGAGGAAGCTGCTGACCAACCTCTCGGTCCGATCACGTGCCGAAGCAATCGAGAAGCTGGACTGGTGCGCAACGCGCTGGAAAATCGAAACGTTCCACAAAATCCTCAAGTCCGGATGCAAGGCCGAGGACTCGAAGCTGCGCACAGCTGATCGGCTAGCGAACTTGATCTCTGTGTTTTGCATCCTGAGCGGGCGCACAACGGCTGACCATGATCAGCCGTTGTGCGCCGCAAGCTCCTCCAGAGGCGGCGTTGACATCAACCGAAATGGAATTGCTCGAGCGCCTCGTCCCAGATCTGCCGCTTGTTGCGCAGGCGCCACCGCTACGGCGCAAGCTCATTAAGGTTGCCCGGCCTGGTGGCTGTCTGGCTCGCGCCAGCGATCCACCTCCGGGTAATACTGTCATGTTGCGCGGCATGCAGCGCCTTACCGATACTCAAATGGGTTATGAATTCACGCCGAACCGAAGTGGGGAATTGCAAGCCAACTGAGGTGCATACGTTCAAACGCCGAGCCTCTCTCGTCCGGTGGAACATCTGAGGCCGAACCGAGCGGCATTTTTGAACTAGCCTTTCAGTTTGTATTCCAAAATATCTTGACGTCCGGTGGGTCCGCAATGGTTAACGCCGGTTTCTTGAAAACCTGAATTCAGATAGGTTCGCCTAGCTATGGCGTTGCGCCGATTGACAGCGAGCATAAGACGATTGGCATCTTGTCGATTCGATAGAACCCAATTAGCTATCAATCCAGATGTCGCCTTACCATAACTATTGCCCTGATATGATCGGCCAATACGGAAGCTATGCACAGTGATAGCGTCCAACGGCGCCCACTCCGGCAAGGCCGCCTTCTCACGAAGTACAAAGAAGCCAACGATCTGATCTCCAACCGCAAGCGAGCACGGGTGCTCATTCTCGTGAAGAGAACTACTTTGAAGCTCATGAAACACCGTATACAACGGATCCACGAACTGCGTCTGCTCAGGCTTCAACTGGAGGTGGGCAACGGACGCGCTATCGAAGCGGGACAAGAATATTAGCCTTGCGTCTCGCGTCTCTTGGATAACGGTAGGCCTTTTGTTTTCTGCATTCAGGTTGCGCTCAGGCGAGACCGGGTCGGCCAGTTGATGCGGCGATGCATGCAAACTCGCGGGCGGCTGATGGATGAGGCTTGAAAGGACTTGGTCGAGCGTGCGCCTGCGCCAGGCATAGGTAGACCACACGGTCATCTGTTGCGTGGGCGCTTCCACGGCCACTGGTTCGCAGGGTACCGATGCAGGCCATCCAGGCACGGATGAAAGCCAGTTTTCGTCATACACCGTCTCGACGTAACGGTGGCCCTCATCGGGGAAAATCGCGACGACCTTCTTTCCGCGGTTTTTTCTTGACCACCAGTCGGCCACTCTATATGCCGCACCACTAGTTGGTCCCATAAACAATCCGTGATGCCGATGCAATCGCTGAGTTGAATGGAACACCTCGACAGGCGTTAGCCAGTGAACTTCGTCAAACTGCGTGTGATCTACATTGGAGGGCACAAACGCGCCGCCCAGGCCGCTGAGGGGTATCGGCTTTCCGCTATGTTGCCCAAACAGGACAGAATTCGGGGTATCGACACCAACCGCATGCAACTCAGGAAACAGTGTCCGAAGAAGCGTGGTCGTACCGCACATCGACCCGCCTGATCCAACAGGGCCCACCAAACAATCGATCTTTCCAATCCTTTGGATTAAGACCTCCGCAAATTTTCCGTACGAAAGCGGATTATCCGTATTGGAGTACTGCGAGGGCCAATAGCTTCCAGGTACCTCGTCTAGGAATTTGGCGAGCCTGTTTAACCGCGCTTGCTGAAGTCCGCCGACGCGCGCAGGCCCGTCGACAATTTCGACCTGCGCTCCCAGCTCTACAAGTCTTTTATGAAGATGCCGGTCGAGCGCCCAGTCACTCACGAGTATTAGCTTGTATCCATATTGTACGGAAAGCATGGCCAAGGCAAGACCAAAAGTGCCAGACGAAGACTCACAGATAGTCGATCCGGGGCTTAACAAGCCTTGTTCGGAAGCCCGCTCCAACATAAATCGTGCCGGTAGGAGCTTCATAAGGAAGAAGCTGGCTCCATAGAAATCGTCAGCCAATTCGACGATTCGAGGATTTTCAAAATCCTCTAAATTTCGCATTAGTATTCGATTAAACATTTGTTTTCCACGAACTGGTTGAGTGTACGATAGACTGCTCAAAACCTAAACGTCTTAAATCATGCGTAGCCAGCTCTATACGAGCTGCGGTTCTGTCGTCAACTGGGTCAAACATCAAACCAACGACAGTTCCACTGTGGGCAACCTGGACACCGATCGCGCCGTGCCGGACGCCGATTCCTTCAATGCGATCCAAGTGCAGTTTTCGCAAAAATCTTTCGTTGATTCGGGCGCTCGCCGTAGCAACCCGACCCAGCAAGTTAAGATTGGAAGTGTTAAACGCTTGGCGCAGGAGAGCCCGCATGGAACGAAACATTTCGATCTCTACGTGGCTATACTCAGCAGGCTTTAATGTGAGAGTGTCGACGGACTCCACCGTTGCTGCATCGATGCTAATGAAGTCAATATGTGGCAGTGACTTTGTAAAGGCTTCAATTATCAGCCCCTCGCGTTGGGCAAAGAGCACGGCATTCTGAGAGAACAGCGTGGAATCACATGCCGTCTCGGCATCCACGGCAATCTGCATTACACGATCAATTGGTGCTTGGATGTTCAAGCAGTCCAGCACGGCCAAGATGGTAGCCAAAACGTCAGCAGTAGATGATCCCATGCCGCGCCCAATGGCGATGTTGCTATTAATTGTTACATGTCCACCGACTCCCGTTTGTGCAAACGTCTTGAGCGTAAGCTCGGCGGCGCGTTTCGCTTTTTCGCAGTGTTGTGGACTAACAGAAATCTGCGTGTCGCTATTGGCTAGAAACCTCGCTTTTGACGTTAGGTTAGGACAAGGCAGCGAGACCAAGCCACGACGCATGCGACCTCCCTCGCTTTCAAAAACTCCCTGTAGAAGCTCACCGTGGTGTCCAATAGCTTCACCAAATCCTTCTTTGCAATGCATAACAAACCTACCAGTGCGGGTTTCAAGTCTTTTGTGAGCGATGAGCGGGTTTCAGAAGTCGGCTCAGGTGAGAAACATGCCTCCCTGAGCCAACCACGTCATAGCAGTAGCCGGTCTTAGCAATGAATATCGCGGTCATGTCCGGTGTTTTCGAAAAAATTATCGAGCAGCGCCCAAAGAATTCGTAATCCGCCGGCGTACACCATGCCGCGTAGCGGTGGTAGTTGTGACAGTCGCGTATAGGAAACACAAGCCGCACGAGAGGTGTCCCGGTGTCGCGCTCCAGGACTTCCCATGTGTGTTGCCGACAAGGAAGTCCACTCGCTCTGTGAATAGGAGCGAGTGGATGTCCCACAGGCCGCGCGTGGGATAGACTTGCCTTCCCCACCGAGTGCCGACGCGTCCCGCCGGGCTTTGACTTTCTCCGCCCAGTCGGTCGTTGCCGGTTGTCGAGATCACATGCATTGACCTCCGCGCCACTTCGAGGAGGGATTTCTCGTTCCCGAGCATCTGGTCCGAAGGCGTGTTCGGGCGCTTGCCTTCCTTCGTCGCGACGTCGACTAGAATCTGCACCTCGTCCAGCATCTCGCTCTTCAGCGCTAAGACTGGCTCCCCCTTGTTTTGCCTCGCACGCGTATTGCGTTAAGGCTCCCACGCGGCGCTGGTATTCGAGGCGGACGTAATATTGTGCAGGAGCGCGCCAACCCTCTTTACCTCCCGGTTTGCATTGATCAGCTGTTGGTGGTTGATGCTCGGGATCCCGACCGAAGTCATCTTCGTCAATACGCCACGCTTTGTGGGCGCCCCAGGTGCGCCCACCGAACCGCAGCTCGACTTCCAGTGGGCCGCCGCCTGCACGACATCCCCCGCCCAAAACTGGCGCTTCGGGGATTGACGCCAAGGGTATTGTTTGCCGGATGTCAAAGTGGGCAGACCAGCGTAGCCGGCAAGCGTTCGTGCAATCAAACATATACCTCTCCTCGCGACCGGCAGTGGTCGCACGGTCGGTTATTGCGAGATCCATGCCCACTTGTTTGAAGTCCGTAAATACGCCAGTCCCCGCATGGCTGGGCTGATTTTCGTCTACCTGGACCGACAATCAAAGCCGACAACCGCACCACATTTGTCATTGTTACGACAATTTTTACGTTCGCCCGTCGGCCGTATCGGCGATCCGTTCCACGAGGTGCACCTGCGCAGATTGCCGACACCCACACGCAGCTTCATACCGCGCCTGTTCGGGCGCCAGCTCCTCGTGCCGCATGCGTTCGTCCTTTTCACGCACGTTCAATGGCCTTGATTAATGCACGAATACCTAACGGCTGGAGCTGGCGCAAAGCCTCTTCAGTGACCCGTTGATCAACACGGACAGCGCCGAACGAAATCCAGCGAGGGTCGCCATGATTGATGATGCTGCCCTGAGAGTTGTAGCACGCGACGGTGCCCTCAGCGCTGAATAGGCAACGTGCAGCTTGCGACCACAATGACCGCAACAGAGCAGTCCTGTCAGAGCTGTCAACGCCGACTGAAACCTGACCCGCCGGGGGCGCGGCACAATCCCTAGACTGATTTATGCCGCAAATCCAAGACTCTGCCAGTATTCGACGGGACTCAGGGAGTCGAGCGAGACCTTGATCCGCTTTGCGGTGTACCAGCGGATGTGCGAGTCAACGACTTCGATGCATTGATCGACGGTGATGGCCTGCCAGTCACGGGGATAGAATAACTCCGTTTTGAGGCGCCCGAAGATACTGGTCCCACCCAATGTTGAGGTTCCCGTGCTGCGACGTCCAGTCTGCGTCGGTGTTGCCGCAGTACTTGCACCAGCAGGCGCAGCGTCTGCTGCCGCACTTCCAGCAGCAGATTCGCCCAGAGATACGGCCAAGTCTGGTGTATGAGCGGTCGATGAACAGTGACGTCAGGCGGCGAGTTTCTGCTGACCTGGTTGTGGAAGGCATTGCCTCCAGGGACGGCGAACCGGTGCAAGACGATCCGTCACGAACCGATCGAAGGCGGCATGCGCGTCGGCGCGCGTCGCGGCCATCCATATCGCCTGCAGATCTGCTTTAGCTTTGCCTTGCTGCGATTTCGGCAGCGCGTTCAGGACGTTGACCATTTTGTGGAACCAACAGCGCTGGCCTCGCCTCGCGGGAAACACTTCCTCCAGTGCGGCCCAGAAGCCCATCGCGCCATCGCCAATGGCCAGCAGCGGACCAGCTTGCACGCCTCGGGATTTCAGGTCGAGCAGCAACTCCTGCCACGACGCCTTCGACTCGCGATACCCATCGCCGATCACCACACGCTCCTTGCGCCCATCTGGCTTCACGCCGATGATCACCAGCAGGCATTGCCCGTGTGAATTTTCGCTTCGCAGCCCGGTGTGAATACCGTCGACCCACCAGTACACGTAGCGCGACTTCGACAGATTACGCCGGCTCCAGTGCGTATGTTCGTCGGCCCACTGGGCCTTCAGGCGACTCACCACATTCGCCGACAAACCCTTCGCATCCTCGCCCAGCAGCACGCTCAACGCCTCGCTCATGTCGCCCGTTGAGAGCCTTTCAGATAAAACCACGGCAACGCGGCACTCACACGCGGCGACTTGCGCACATACGGTGGCACGATCGATGAATTGAACTTCACGCCTGACCCTGAACGATCGCGAACCTTGGGGACCTTCACCGCAATCGGGCCGGCCGCCGTCAATACCTCGCGCTCCGGCAAATAGCCATTGCGCACCACCGCGCGTGGTCCGTGCAACGTCTTGACGTTTTCGAACCGCTCCAGCAGCGCCTGCAGCTCTGCTTCGATCGCCTGTTGAATCACCTGCCGGGCTCCGTGACGGACCAATTCGTCCAGGCCCAGACCGCTTTCTGATAGACCGATAACCGCTTTTTCCCGTAAACTTGCTCATGGTGGATGGTTTGTTGTTTGCTGGTTTCCGACTTCGACAATCAGATTCTCAGCTAAAACGTCCACCGCCTTCAATCGCCCGCCTCAACTCCCCCGTACACCAGTTCCGGGCATATCTCATTCGCCCATTCGGAGGTCCCTAGGTAAAGCTGAAACAGATCGGGTTGATCGCCCGGTTGAGTGCTCGGCACGCGTCGCATCGCCTCCTCCTGTATAGGACAGAGGACGGTCTCGGTTTGTACCACATTGAGTTGTGCGGTGAGAGATTTATCGCTCAACAGGCGCCTCAGTTTGCGCAGCGGCTCGTAGCCAACGATTTGGAATGCTTACGATATAGGCAGACGGCAAGAAACTGCATCAAACATTTACTGCGGCATCTCCGATACATGCGCTGCCTCGAGTGGGTCAAGTGCACATCGCAGAATGATCTCGCGATTCTTCTCCATCAAGTTGCAATCCAGGCAATTCGACCGAACCACGGATGCCAGCGATAGGGACTTCTCGTGACTCGGTAATGTGGGTGTTGTGTTTATGGCTCCTATAACCGGAGCCGTCGCCACTCCACGCTTGGTCAGGTGTCGCCGATCAAGCTTCTTCAGGACTGAATCCGCCCTGAGGGCAAGCAAAATCTGGCAGCATAACGACCCGTCCTCGATGCGCGACCGGGGGCGCTCAATTCAAAAGCACTTTTCAACGTATCCACGTTATAGATGCAAAGCATCAACACAATCGATTTCACAAATTTGTTTTTGTGTTGCACAGTGGAACCGGTCGTAACGAAAGTTGAAATCGAGATTAATTGATTGTGTACTCGTGTCTATAAACTTGAGCAGTACGACAAGCTTTAGCTATGCCTCCACGATTCCCACACTTCTGAATGTGTCTCTCTCGACACGCCAGCTACGCATAGCGAAACAGTGCCTGTCGCGGGGCCTTCCGGATTGGACGATCGGCCGTGGAGCGAAGTGCTAACTGGACAATTGAGCAAGACGGGGCTGATCCAGCGAACGATCGCCGAGGGACACCAGATTGCCAATCACAAGATGACTCATCTGGATTTGTGCAGATGCGAACTTGATGAAGTACGACGCGAAATATTGGACTTGAAATGGAGCATCCGGATGGCGTGTCCCCAGGCCACAGTTTGGCATATGCATGCCTCCTACGGAACATGGACGGACGAAGTGGTCGCTGAAGCGACAAAGGCGGGGCTGCCGGCTCTTGACTAGTCGCAAGACTCGCGTGACTGGTCTCGCCCGGCGTCGATGCGATTGTCAGCACAGTGCTGGCCTCGGTCCGGCCTGGCGCAATTGTGCTCTTGCACGACGGATGTCCTCCCGGCGAGTCAGAAGGTGCTGTCATGCTGGGCTGCGCGACCGGACCCTCATGGCGCTTTCCCGCCTGATTCCAGCACTGCATGACTGCGGATTTGTAATCAGCTAGCTACCCCAACCACACTGAACAAACCGACATCTATGAATGCCCTTGCCACAATCAGCACTGCCCCGGTTTTGTTGTATGCACTACTCTCGACTATTTACAAAAGCGCACAGGCCCTCCATGGCCTACCGACGAGTGATCGGCCGGAGTCGCCCAATGCCGCCGACTCCAACTTTCTGCCGGACGTGGACGTCATCGTGCCGTGCTTTAACGAGCAACCGAGCACGCTCTCTGCGTGCCTGGAGTCCATTGCAAACCAGGACTACGCCGGAAAACTGCGGGTCTATGTGGTTGATGATGGTTCTGCGAATCTCGACGCCGTGAGGCCGGCATACGACGCGTACACACGCGACCCGAGATTCAACTTCATTACGCTTCCCCAAAATATGGGAAAGCGAAAGGCACAGATCGCCGCGATACACTCTTCATCCGGGGAACTGGTACTCAACGTCGACTCCGACACGACGCTGGCGCCCGATGTCGTCAAGAAGCTCGTATTGACAATGCGAGACGCGACGATAGGCGCCGCCATGGGGCAGTTGACTGCCAGCAACCGGAGCGACACCTGGTTGACCCGCTTGATCGATATGGAGTACTGGTTGGCTTGCAACGAAGAGCGCGCCGCACAGGCTCGCTTCGGCGCTGTTATGTGCTGCTCCGGTCCATGTGCCATGTACCGCCGGTCCGCGCTCCTTATGCTGCTAGATCAGTACGAGACACAGTTTTTTCGCGGGAAGCCGAGCGACTTCGGCGAGGACCGCCATCTCACGATTCTCATGCTGACCGCAGGTTATCGGACCGAGTACGTTCCGGACGCCATTGCCGCGACAGTCGTTCCGGACAGACTTGGGGCGTATCTGCGCCAACAACTGCGCTGGGCGCGCAGTACTTATCGGGACACGCTGCTTTCGCTGCGCCTGCTGCCCTGTCTCGATCGCTACCTTACGCTGGACGTGATCGGACTGAATCTGGGCTCGCTATTTCTCGCCTTATCGCTTCTAGCGGGGCTCGCGCAGTTCGCATTGACAGCGACAGTGCCGTGGTGGACTGCCCTGATAATCGCATCATCGACCATGATCCGCTGTAGCGTGGCATCGGTTCGCGCTCGCCAGGTTCGATTTCTTGGCTTTTCTCTTCACACACCCATTAACCTCTTTCTGTTGCTCCCGCTGAAAGTCTATGCGCTATGTACATTGAGCAATAGCGATTGGCTGTCCCGTGGCTCTGCAGGCAACGTATCGAACGTTCGTGAAAAACAGCCCGATACTCCTGATCCGGTTACTAAGCCGAACGTGACTTCAGCGTCAAGAGTTGCGACTCCGCACCGTCGACCGGATAACGCGTGTGAGTCCTCAACGTTAGCAACGTCTGACGAGGCATTCGATGGCAATTAGTTCATCGACATATAGGACCTCGAACCTTGCGCCAACCGAGAACCGCCCACCATCGGTAGGCATCCGCTTGAGTGCGATCGTCTCACGCAATGGCTCAATTGGCGCCTTCCCAACGCGAGTGCATTCACCGGAATCCTGGTACTTCCTTGTGAGTAACTCTTCCGCATGGTAGGCAAGGATCTTCTATCGGCTAGGGCGTTTTCAATCGGGCTGCGGCAGCAGAACGGCTTCTTTTCTCCAAGACGAGCGCGTAATTTTTCCTTCTTATCCCCATGTCCAAAGCAGCAATCAGCTTCGCTAGCGTAAGGAAGTCATATGGCAGCAAGATCGTAGTCGACGGATTATCGTTCAGCGTCGCGCCTGGAGAGTGCTTCGGTCTGTTAGGGCCAAATGGCGCGGGCAAGAGCACGACGGTGCGTATGGTTCTCGGCATGGCGCCGCCCGACGCAGGCAAGATCATCGTGCTCGGGGAGCCAGTGCCGGCTCGCGCTCGCGCGGCACGTATGCGCATTGGCGTAGTGCCGCAATTCGACAACCTCGAGCCCGGGTTCACCGTGCGCGAGAACCTTCTGGTGTTTGGCCGCTACTTTGGCATGAGCACACGTGAAATTGAAGTGGTCGTACCATCGCTGCTCGAATTCGCCCGCCTGGAAAGCAAGGTTGATGCGCGCGTCACCGAGCTATCCGGCGGCATGAAGCGGCGGCTGATGCTGGCTCGCGCGTTGATCAACGATCCACAGTTGTTGGTCATGGACGAGCCCACAACGGGTCTCGACCCGCATGCTCGCCACCTGATCTGGGAACGGCTGCGTTCCCTGCTGGTGCGCGGCACCACGATCCTCTTAACCACCCATTTCATGGAAGAGGCCGAGCGGTTGTGCGACCGACTGTGTGTGCTGGAGGAGGGTCGAAAGATCGCCGAAGGCGGGCCCCGCGCGCTAATCGCAGAACAGATCGGGAGCCACGTGGTCGAGATCCACGGCGGCAATCCGCATGAGCTGCGCACATTGATCGCGCCGCACGCGCAGCGTATCGAGGTCAGTGGTGAGACCCTCTTCTGCTATGTGTCCGATCCGGAACGGGTGCGCATACAGTTACGCGGGCAAACGGCGCTGCGCCTTTTACAGCGTCCAGCGAATCTCGAGGATGTCTTTTTGCAGCTAACCGGGCGCGGGATGAAGGAGTGAACGATGAGAGAGTTTTATGCAGCGGCCCTGCCCGCGAACGTGTGGAACTGGGTTGCAGTGTGGCGCCACAACTATCTGGCATGGAAAAAAGTCGCGTTTGCCTCGATTCTCGGTAACCTTGCCGATCCTATGATTTATCTGTTCGGTCTCGGCTTTGGTTTCGGGATAATGGTAGGTCGGGTCGATGGCGCACCTTATATCGCGTTTCTCGCGGCGGGTATGGTCGCGACGAGCGCAATGACCTCCGCGACCTTCGAAACGATTTACGCAGCTTTCTCTCGCATGCATGTTCAGCGCATGTGGGAAGCGATCCTCTGTACACAGCTCACGCTCGGCGATATCGTTCTCGGTGAACTGGCATGGGCCGCCACCAAGGCCTTTTTTGCCGGCATTGCCGTCATGGCGGTAGCCACCGTGCTGGGTTATGCAGCGTGGTCATCCATGCTCTACGCATCGCCTGCCATCGCCCTGACTGGCCTCGCCTTCGCAAGTCTGGCGATGATCCTCGCGGCGCTTGCACCCAGTCACGATTACTTCGTGTTCTATCAAACGCTCGTTCTCACGCCCATGGTGCTCCTGAGCGGCGTGATCTTCCCGATCAGTAAGCTACCTGCCGTTTTTTGTGACGTAGCGCGTTTCTTACCGCTGGCACATTCCGTCGACCTTATCCGTCCCCCGATGCTCGGACGCCCGGTCAGCTATGTTGCCCTCCATATTGGCGCTCTCTGCATTTGCACGGTGTTGCCGTTCTTCCTGTCAGTGGCGCTGTTACGTCGACGCCTCATGTCTTAATGCTGCTATGGCCGGTACGAATGAGTTGGAAAACACCATGTCGTATCAACGCGAACACTTCGTGCATCCGCGCACGCGATTCTCGTGCGCCGACAATATCTCCGCGGCCCGATATGGCAACGGAAACGAGCCGCGATGTGGGCGCGAACAGCAGCGCCAGCGCGTTGCTGTTCGCGTACGACCTGTAGTTATGCTCGGCGAGCCACACCTCGTGGTAGCCGAACGTTCGCGCGGCCGGCGCGTTACGCACCGTTTGCGTCAGCGCATCGCGCGCGTGTCGCCGTCGGGGGTTCTCGACGTTGAGGAAAAGGCCGTAGGGTTGTGCGGAATCCCACATGACAGGCTCTCTTGTCGAAAGACCACGTCAAAGGCACGACGTTTCGCGCGCACATCTCGCGGTATGTGAAGTCATGACGACGTCAGCCATGCCTCAGGCAGCCGTGCGACGCGGGGACCACGCCGCACGGCCGGGCGGGCCGAGCCCGCAACACGCCCGCGATGAAGCTCGTCACGCTCGACGAACGCAAGGCGGACCACGGCGCGCGGTGACGCGCGCACAACCGCCGCAGCGCGACCAGCGAGTCCGGGTCGATCAGATCCAATGGGCACAGCACCCGGTAGGCGCCTGACAGCAAAGCCTCGAGGCCTTGCGCACGGCCATCGTCGTCGATGGTCCCGGCGTGATGAAGGAACTCGCCTCCGGCCGATTCCACCAGCGCACACAGCACGGCGTTGATGCTTGGCCGCCCGCCTACATAAACCCATCGACGCCCGCTCAATGCGCGAGTCAGTGCGCGGCCATCGAGCAGCGTCTGCTCAATCGCGAACAACTCGTGCTGCAGGCTCGCGACGTGTGCCCGCGCGCGTTCGAGCGACAGGCTAGCATTACTGTCGGGAAGGCATGTGCTGCGGTTCTGATCCATGTCGGGTTGCCCTTCGGGTCGCACCTTTACGGCAACGGCAGGCCGCATGCGTTTCATGGCGAGCGCCTCGTGCCATGGCCCGCGAGCCGTTCGCCCGCTGCCGGGGTAAGAAACCAGCTACGCACCGTGTCGTAGGTGCAGCGCGTCCGGCAGCATGACCAGCGTGCGTCGCTAGCCGATGCTCGGACAGCGACTGTGCCCCGCCCCAGAAGTCGGCGCGCAGCGCGGGCGGAAAACCGACGTCGTCGAACACGTGCCAAAGTTGAACCAGCCGGAGTTCGCGGCCCTCTTCGTCAAGCCGCAAAGGCGGCCCGAAGTCCGCCTGCAGATGCGCATGCCGCTCGCCGTAATACAGCAGCCCGCCGCAGGGCTCGGCCACGAAGTCGGCCACCCGCAAGGCGACACAATCGAAGCGCTGACCGACGCTTGCAAATAGCGGCATAAGCCTGAGCCGCTGCAAATGGTACAGCGACGACCGCGCGACCGCGGTCCGTCGCAGATCGCGAGTAACGGATGGCGCGGTTGCGGCAGCGCGGGCACGCAGGCGGACGGCAATGCCCGGGCGCGCGGCCCTTGCTGCTGCGACTCCGCAACGGGCCATTGCAGCGTCAGACGGCAAGCGCGGATGAACGGTGTACAGCGAGGGCATGGCCCCCCGGGACGCAGCAGGTCGGAACGAATCGATAGATGTGTAAGGTTTGTGGTTCGATTTTCTCGTTGAATGCCCGAATACATCACGATGAGCATGCTTACGCAACTCCGGCGCCTTCTCACTGTGAATCTACCGAAGAGGCCTGGCAAAGCGGACCGGCGACGCGCCTGCTCGACGGGGGGCGCGAGCCGGGCATTTTTGCCTACTCCGCTCCAAAGCAAAGCACATGGTCCGAACAGACGCCACAACTCGGCGCCTTGCAGTTGGACAGGCCCTCGCGCTCGCACAGTTGCTTGTAGAAGAACTTCTTCCACTTCATGTCATGCGTATTCTTTGCGGCCAGCCGCGGAAACCAGTGGTCAATCAACGCAGACAGCTCGCGCCGCGACGGCAGAAGCAGGTCTTGCCAAAGGTGGTTTTGTCCGAGGCTCGCACAGGCCAAGGCATGGGCCACGCAGTTCGCCTCGTCTGCCGGGCCGGCGCGCGGATCGGCATGGTGATTGAGCAACGCCACCAGATCTTCGAGTTCGTCCTCACGCGGCATCGTCGCGGGCGACAACGCGCACTTAAGACCGAGCGCCGGCCCGGCACCCGGGAACCAGCGCGCGAGCATCCCGTGCGTCTGGTCGGGGTCAAGTCCGCGCATCGGCAGCACATCGACGCCGCGGTGCTCGAACCCGCTCGACAGCACGCCGGCCAGTGCCAGCACGGTCGGATCCCCCGCATCCACCGCGCACGCCATCAGGGTTGTATAGGCGTTCGTCACGTCATCGCTCAGAGGACGGCCGCCGCGTGCGTGTAGCACTTTTTCGGGCAAATTTTTGCACACGCGCTGCAGCCGACGCACAGTTCCCGATACGCAATAGTCATCACCTTCTTCTCGTACTCGTCGTCTTCGTCTTGGTCGTCGCCGCCCAGTGCGATGTGCGCGCCGTCCTCGTCAAGCCCGACGAGTTGCAGCACGCCACGCGGACAGACACGGAAACAGCGTCCGCAACCGATGCATTTTTCTTCGTCGAGCCTGTTGACGAAGGTCGGCGTCCAGGTGGCGCCGCTCGGCAGCGTAACGCTGAAGGTATCGCTCATGGTGTGGCTCCGTGGCTTCGCTGGCTCAGACCTCTGCCGCAGCGGCAGCCTTGCGGGCTGCCATCAGCGCGGCGTGGGCGTCATGGCAGCGCTGAGCGACAGCGAGAATCTTCTCCCAGTTTGTCGGGAGTTCCTCTGAGAGGTCGTGCAGGTCCAGCTTCGCCTGGGTCGCTTGCGCGTTGAGTTTCTTCAGGTGCGCCGTGAGTTCATCGGCATCGGTGCTCATCGTCTCGGCCCCCTCACAATTCCTTCAGGCACTGTACTGTGCGACGGCGGGGTACGTCCGGATCAGCTCGACCGCTTCGCCGAGAAGCTTTGCGCCAGCCTCGGCGAGCTTCTCCAGCGAAGCGAAGCCGAACCGGTGTACGTCGCGCAACTGCTTGTTGACGACAACGAGCCGCCCCGCGAGCAACACCATGCGACCGAAGCCCTCGTGGCTCATCTTCATCATCGGCGAAACCATTTGGCCGGTCTCACGCTCGATCGCCACCGCAATCGCGCTATAGAAAAGCTCGAGCCGCCACAGCGTTTCGGGGTCGGGGTCTCCCATGATCGGAATCGCGCGGCGTTCCGCGGGAGTGTGGATGTACGGCTTGAGCAGTTGCAGGTCGGTCTTTCCGTCCCACACGCCGTGGGCATCTTGCGCGCGCAATTGCCTGACGAGCTGCTGCACGAACGGTACGCGCAGCAACGTTTCGTCGGTGGCCTCGGACGGAATTGTGGATGATTCAGTCATGGGATACCTCATCGTCTTCAAAGTCGAATACTCGCTCGCCATCCTTCGCCAGCGCCTTGCGCAGCCACGGCGGCGGCGTGCCCTTCAGCACCTGTTGCAACTTGCCGAGAATCTCCTCGATAGACTCGGGCCGCGACACCTTGATCGGGTGAATCTTCAGCGCAACCACTCGCGCCGCGGCCGAGCCGCCGATTGCGACGACGTACAGAATCGCGCAATCCTTGACGGCTTCGAGCTTGGGCGCGAGCTTGTCCTCGTCGCCGTCCTCCTCCAGCTTGCCACCAAAGTCGAACGCCTCGACGAACTGGTAGCCGTACGGTGTGACGTTGTAGGTGACGATGCTCCTCGCCCAGCCAAAATGCGCATCGACGAACTGCCTGCCCTGGGTGGCGAACGCGATCTTCATACTGTGTGCTCCTTTAGGTAGGTCAGGCACCGGCCGCGACGACAGGAATGTTCGCTTTTTGCGCCGGATCGCGCGCGGCCAGATCGATAGCGGCCTGCGGCAGCGGCCAGTCGCCCGGACCGTGATGCGGAATTTGCTCGATCATCAGGTTGCTGATCTCAAAGATCAGGTTCATCGTGCCACGGTAGCCGACGTAGCGTCGACGTGCGTTTCCAACGCGGTCGAAGACCGGAAAGCCGATCCGGAAGAGCGGCTTCTGCAGGCGCTCAGCCATCTGCCTGCCGTGCGAATGTGTGATCAGCAGGTCGCAGTCCGCCGCGGCGCGCTCCATGTCTTCGAGATCGCCGATCACGACCTGATCAGCGGGCAGCAACGCGTGCGCTGGTGATCGCGTCGTGCTGATGCAGCAGCGCAACTGCGCGCCCATCTCGTGCAGCATGCTGCCCACCGCGAAAAGCAGATCGGGCTCTGCGCCGATCGCGACCCTTATGCCTCCAGTGTAGAAATGCCCGTCTAGCATCGCATCGAGCAATTGGCTGCGCTGACGGCGGTATTTCGCGGGAACGGGTCGTCGTGAGCGCCGCGCGAGCAAGTGCAACAGACGGTCGGTGGGTTCCAGTCCGGTGAGCCGCTCGAACACTTCGAACGGTGTGCCGGCGATAGCATGCAATGCCTCCGCACCGTCGCGCGTCTGCTCGCCCACACCGATCGTAAATGCCGATGCACCCGCGGCCCGGATCTCCCCGAGTGTGGTACCGCCCAGTGTGGTGCTGCGCCAGTCCGGCGCGATATGGCCGTCGAGCGAGCCGGAAATGTCGGGCAGCACAATGATATCAAAGCCGAACGCTTCGATGATCTCGCGCAGTTCGTCGATGTCGCCAGGCGACAGATGGCTGCCGGGCAGCAGCGTCACCTGATTGGCCACCGTTGGCAACGCCTTGACCAGCGCGTTGACGATTCCGGTAATCGCATGCCGGTAGCCGTCTTCGAACGCGCCGACATAGTCGGGGGTCGACACATAGACGATCTCAGTGTCCTTGAGCTCGGGGTTGCGTTTGCGCACGGTAACGAGATAGCCGTCCACGTCGTCGCCCTCGGTCTCGGTGAGGCCTGTTGAACAGATCGCGATGACCTTCGGCGCAGCGCGCTTGCGGATGTTGAGCAGCGCGGCCTCGATGCTCTCGTAGCCGCCGAGCACCGCGGTGACTTCGTCCATGGCCGTCGTCTGCAGCGGGATCGCCTCCCTGAAGTGGCGCACCAGCAGCACGAGGCCGAACGACGTGCAGCCCTGCGAGCCGTGCATTAGGGGCATGCAGGCATCGAGTCCAAGGAACGCGAGGATGGCGCCCAGCGGCTGGCTCATCTTGAGCGGGTTGACCGCACAGGCTTTCATAGATTCGACGACATCGGCCATAGCATGTTCTCTAGTTCAGGGGGCGTCAGGTTGGTATACCGGGTTCAAGACCCATCACCCACGCCGCGGCGCTCGACAGTGGGTGCGCGACTTGCGTTTGGACCACACCGAGCGCTTGCCCGTCGTCATCCCACGGAGCAGGGATGCGCACCTGTTGCCACACCGGGTTGTAGATCGAGCGGTCGATCTCGTGCACCAGCTCGACCATCCCCTCGTAGCCGCCGTAAGGGTGGTGGCGTTCTTGGTTGATGTCGAGCCACGGTACGTGGGCCTTCAGTGCGACGAACTGTGAACGGCCACCCGACAGCATGATGTCGGCCCGCGCGTCCTTGAGCATCGCGTACATCTCGCGCGGCGTCATACCGTCGATTATGTGGGCGTCGTCGCCCATGATCTCCTTGATCTTGTCCTTGTCCCTCTTAGTGCTCTTTTTGACGCTGGTGCCGACGATTTCGAGCCCTGCTTCCTGCAGCGCGGAAACCACCGACCAAGACTTCACGCCACCTGTGATGAGCAACACCCGCTTGCCGGTAAGGCGCGCTTTGTAGTGCGCGATACGCTCCCACGCGCGCGCTTCCTCGACGGCGACCAGGCGCTCCGTCCGATCGAGCAGATCGTCCGGCGCGCCCTGCTGCACGAGCAGGCTGGCGATACGACGCAGCGTGTCGCTCATGTCGCCGATCCCATAGAACGAGCCCTCAAAGTAAGGGATGCCGTAGCGCCGCTGCATCTTTGTCGCGATGTTGATCATCGACTTTGAGCAGACCATCATATTGACCTTGGCGCGATGCGAACTTGCGATCTCGTTGTAGCGCCCGTCGCCGGAGATGCACGAGAGGATACGGATGCCTAGCGCGTCGAGCAGCGGCTTGGTTTGCCAGAGTTCGCCCGAGAGGTTGTATTCGCCAATGACGTTTATGTCATACGGCGTCGTGTAATCGGGCTCGCGCGTGCCGATCACATAGTTCAGGATCGCCTCGCCGCCAAGCTTGTTGCCGAGATTCTTCGGCCCGGCGAAACCAGGGGAAAGGACCGGAATCACCGGCTTGCCAAATTGTTCAGTTGCGCGCTTGCAGACTGCCTCGATGTCGTCGCCGATCAGCGCAGTGACGCAGGTCTGGTAGACGAACACTGCGGGCGGATCGTATTTCTCAATGATTTCGCGCAGACTCCTGAACAGGCGCTTCTCGCCGCCGTACACGACGTCGAGTTCGTTGATATTGGTGGTGAAGCCAGTGCGATAGAGTTGCGAACCGGACGAAGCGGCGTGCCGGTTGTCCCACGAGTTACCTTCACAGGCAATTGGCCCGTGCACGAGATGTGCGACGTCCGCCACCGGCTGCAGAGCGATCTTCGCGCCGTCGAACGCGCACCCACCTGCGGCCGAACCCGGCGAAAGCCGCTTAGTGCAGCCTCTTTTGCGGTCCTTCTCGCTCTTGCCTTGATTCTTGTCGCAACCCGGCTCGTCGAAAACCTCGGCGATTTGGGCATTGAGCGAAGCAGACATGACATGCTCCTGATGGATGGACGTCTCTCTACCGGCAAGTTCCATACCACCGGAAAACGTCTAGAAAACGCGCGAAATTGGCGCTGAAGCGTGTCGTTCGCGCATTGCCATGGCGGGTTTGAACGGTTTGCGACAGGCGGTTCGCGACACAGAAAACGACAACATACGTTCAATGCCTGCCTTGCCGTTCCGTACGGAGCAGAACCGGTGCGATCGCGTTCGCGCGCGCCCCCAGCAACGCGTCCGGTCCTAGGTGTTCGCAAAGCGCCTTCTCGCATAGCGTGTGCGCTGTGCCACAACGTGTATGCGCCATTCGGGCCGCCTGCCCTGCCGGGCGCGCCCCGCACTTCGAGCGCCACCAACCACTCGTACTCGTCGCCAACCGCGCAGATTGACGGGTACACTGCCTGTCCGTTCGCATCGGAATCGTGATCGTTCAGCGCGAGCAGTCCGCGCAACGTTACCCCGTCATAGACCTCCGCGGTGCTCAGCAAGTCGGACACCGCCGCCTGTTGCTCAAAGTCGTCGCGGGCGAACGGCGCACGCGACGGCACTGAGTCAGACTGCTGGACTACATAGATCATGCCCCGCTCCCTGAGGTTCGTCATGCAGGCTAGCTACATACAGCGAGTGGTTTCGTTTTCAGCTTGCCCGCTACTCGACACCCCTCGCCGCAATCTTCGCCCACACCGCACGAGGTGACCGCGGCGCAATGCCCGCCGGGCTCCGTCGAACTGCTCCGAAGCCGCCGACAACGCACTCTGCGCAATCGGAATCTCCTCGTGCGTCAACGGCAATCGGCGCACACGGGCGCGGCTCTCCGGCAGCACCTGGGCTATCACCTGCCGGCTCGGGCGTTCGAACTGCGGGACGAGGTGATCGACTTGCCCACACCGGCTAGGCAGCACCAGCCGTTGATGACCTCGACCTTACGGTCGGTCTGCGTCATCCTGACCAAAAGTGCATCTACCGCGCCCAATGCATCTGCTGTGTCTGCCATGGCCACGCTCTCCTCGTCAGCGAATGATGTCGTAGCTGTAGTCGGTCTTCGCCACGTCCATCGTGTTGGCGTCGAGCGCTTCGAAGAACTCGTCCAGCAGCGTGACCAGTACCCTCAACGCACCTTCATAGCCCCACGTCGGGAAGCGATGGTAATGGTGGCGATCGAAGATCGGGAACACCATGCGTATCAGCGGCGTTTTGGTATCGCGCTCGAGATATTTGCCGTAGGTGTTGCCGATCAGGAAATCCACCGGCTCGGTAAACAGCAGTGAGCGCATGTGCCACAGATCGCGTTTCGGGTACACCTTACAGCCGGCGCCGTAGGGCGACGCGTCGAACAGCGCCTGCACCTTCGCAGCCCAGGTTTCGTTGCCGTTGGTCGCCAGCACGTGAGCCGGCTCGGCGCCGAGTTCCAGCAGGAACTGCGTGTAGCCCAGCATCTGGTCCGGGTCGCCGTAGAGTGCAAAGCGCTTGCCGTGCAGGTGGGCCTGGCTGTCGGCCATCGCATCGACGAGCTGGCCTCGCTCCTTCTCCAGTTGCGCCGGAATCGGCTTGCCGGTCACGCGCGAGATTTCCATCAGGAACTGATCGGTGCCCGCGACCCCAACCGGTGAGTTCAGCACCACCACTTGTTGGCCATGCTCGCCAATGAACTTGCTGGTCTTCTCGCAGCAGTATTCCTGGAACACGAAGGTCGCCTTCGCGTTCAAGGCGCGCTCGACTTGCTCCTTGGTCGTGCCGCCTTCGTACATCCGGAACTCGCCGTCGGTCGGCGTATTCCACGTTTCGGATGGGTCGCAGATGATGTTCACCGTCACGCCGAACAGATCGAAGATGCGGCGAATTTCCTTCATGTTACCGACCACGTAGCCGTCAAAGCCGCCGATGAAATTAACGCTCTCATCGGACACGCGCACAAGCGGCGTCGCTGTGCCGGCCTTGCCGTCCCAGAAGTGCTTGAGGATGCCGAGGAGCGCGTTGTCGTAGCCGGTCACGTGGCTGCCGACGAAGGCCGGAGTGTGCGCGAACGGCACGTCATAGTCTTCCGGCACGCTGCCCTTCTGCTTGGCGTTCTTGATGAGCGCATCCAGGTCGTCGCCGATCACTTCCGCCATGCAAGTCGTGGAGACCGCGATCATGTCAGGCTTGTACAGGTTGTACGCATTTGCGAGGCCGTCGATCATGTTGTTCATGCCGCCGAACACCGCCGCGTCCTCGGTCATCGACGAGCTGACGCACGACGTCGGCTCCTTGAAGTGACGCGAGAAGTGCGAGCGGTAAAACGCTACACAGCCCTGCGAGCCATGCACAAAACTGAGCGTCTTATGGAAGCCGTTGGCGACGTATACTGCGCCGAGCGGCTGGCAGGCCTTGGCCGGGTTGATGGTGAGCGAGTCGCGAGCAAAGTTCTTTTGCCGGTAGTCTTCGCTCTTGGTCCACTCGACGATCTGCTTGACCTGCTCGTCTGAATGGTTGAACTCGAAATTTTCCTTTTTCACGCGGAAAATTTTCTGGTACTCGGGCTCACGGAACAGGAGTTCCTGGTCGAGAATCTGGTCTGCGGATTGGGGCAAGGGATGCTCCTAAAATTCAACTCAATGGCCTGCCGGCCGGTGATCGGTGCGGTGGCCGGCGCTTAGGTTTTTTTCTTCCATGGCGCCTTGGCGAGCCCCCACACCGGGCTGGAAATGGCCATGTCCATGTCGCGCGCGAAAATGGCGAAGCCGTCGTAGCCGTGATATGGACCGGAATAGTCCCAGCTGTGCATCTGGCGAAACGGCACGCCCATCTTCTGGAACACGTACTTTTCCTTGATGCCGGAGCCGACCAGATCGGGCCGGGCCTGTTCGACGAACCTCTCGAACTCGTAGCCGGTCACGTCGTCGTAAATCAGTGTGCCGTCCTTCACGTAGTGCGTGGTGCGTTGATAGTCGTCGTTGTGACCGAATTCGTAGCCGGTGCCGACCACGTTCATGCCGAGGTCTTGGTAGGCGCCGATCACGTGGCGCGGACGCAGGCCGCCAACGAACAGCATCACGGTCTTGTCCTGCAGGCGCGCTCTGAACTTCGCGTTCACCGCGTCGACCAAGGGTCGATACCTGGCGATCACCCTCTCCGCGTTGGCTTTGATGGTGTCGTCGAAGTGACTGGCGATCTCGCGCAGGCTCTTCTCGATCATCGACGGGCCGAAGAAGTTGTATTCCACCCACGGAATGCAGTACTTTTCTTCCATGTGCCGGCTGATATAGTTCATCGAGCGGTAGCAATGCAGCAAATTGAGCTTGGCCTTGGGCGTGTTCTCAAGCTCCGCGATCGAGCCGTCCCCCGACCATTGCGCGATCACGCGCAGGCCGATCTCTTCGAGCAGAATCCGGCTCGACCAGGCATCGCCGCCGATGTTGTAATCGCCGATGATCGCAACATCGTAAGGCGTCGAAACAAATTCGGGCCGCTTGTCCGGATCGGCCTTGTCGAATATCCAGTCTCGAATCGCATCGTTAGCCAGATGGTGGCCCAGCGACTGGCTGACGCCGCGAAAGCCTTCGCAGCGCACCGGCACAATGGTGTGCCCTTCATACTGCGCACTCTTCTTCTTCGAGACCGCCTCGATGTCATCTCCGATCAGGCCGATCGGGCATTCACTCTGGATCGAGAGGCCCTTGTTCAGCGGAAACAGTTCCTGAATCTCGTCGATGAGCTTGTCGAGCTTCTTGTCGCCGCCGAAGACGATGTCCTTTTCCTGGAAGTCCGACGTGAACTGCATCGTCACGAAGGTGTCGATACCGGTAGTCCCGATGTAGTAGTTGCGACGCGCGGCCCACGAGTACTGGCCGCAACCGACCGGACCATGACTGATGTGGATCATGTCCTTGATGGGTCCCCAGACCACGCCCTTCGAGCCGGCGTACGCGCAACCGCGAATCGTCATCACGCCCGGCAACGACTTGATGTTCGATTTCACACCACAGTCGGGCTTGCCGTCCTCGAAGGTGCCCAAATGCTTGGCGCGCCGTTTGGCCATCTTCTCCGGATAGGCCTTCAGCACTTCATCGATCAGGGCCTTGTTCGCGGCCTTGCGCTCTTCAACAGTGACGCTCATGCGAATGCTCCATAGGGTGAGTATCAAGCCTGGCAGCGGGTGGCCGGCATGGCCCGGTTCATCGCGTGAAGGAGAACACCGGGCCGCGCGCAGCGGCGCTCGCTTAGGCGGTCAGTTCCGCTGCAGGCCTGCCGACTTGCGATTCGTCGACGGACGTCATGATTCCGTGCTCCATTAACAGGTCTTCCAGTTGATCCATCGTGATCGGCGTCGGGATCGTGCCGTTGCCCGCGTTGTTGTGCACCTTGGTGGCGAGCTGGCGATACTCTTCCGCCTGTTTGGATTCGGGCGCGAACTCGATCACCGTCATGCGGCGCAGCTCGGCGTGCTGCACGATGTTATCGCGCGGCACGAAGTGGATCAGCTTCGAACCGAGCATCTTCGCCAGCGCTTCGGCGAGTTCGAGTTCCTTGTCGGTCTGACGCTCGTTGCACACGAGCCCGCCGATCCGCACACCGCCGCTGTTCGCGTACTTCAGAATGCCCTTTGAAATGTTGTTGGCCGCATACATGGCCATCATTTCGCCGGACATCACAATGTAGATTTCCTGCGCCTTGTTCTCACGAATCGGCATTGCGAAACCGCCGCACACCACGTCGCCAAGCACGTCGTACGACACGTAGTCCACGCCGTCATAGGCGCCGTTTTCTTCGAGGAAGTTGATCGACGTGATGACGCCACGGCCCGCGCAGCCGACGCCCGGTTCCGGACCGCCGGACTCCACGCAACGGATGTTGCGGTAGCCGATCTTCATCACGTCCTCGAGTTCGAGGTCCTCCACCGAGCCGGCTTCGGCCGCTAGCGACAGGATGGTGTCCTGCGCCTTTGCATGCAGGATCAGACGGGTAGAGTCCGCTTTGGGATCGCAGCCGACGATCAGGATCTTCTGCCCGAGTTCAGTCAGGGCGGCCAGGGTGTTCTGCGAGGTGGTCGACTTGCCGATACCGCCTTTACCGTAGAAGGCGATTTGCCGAAGTTTAGACATTGCATTTCTCCATTCAGGAAGAAGGGTTGAAACCAGGGTTGCGTAACCGCGACCATGTCAGCCTGTCGTGCCTGTATGGGTCTTCTTATATCGAGTCACGCATCGGCCGGACCTGTGTCCGCGTTGGACTCCAAACGCAGCTTCTGTGCCACGCCACCAGCGGTACTGCGTCGCGTCCGCCCCCCGCGCTGCGACGGTTGGTTCGGGACCTTTGCTCCCCCTTCTGTCCTGTCGATTTCGCGACAAACCACATTAACTTCGTCGCCAATGAAACCATTCGGGCGCGTTTGTCGTGCGATTTCTGCGGCATTGGCCTGCGTGCAGCCGGACAATGGCCGGCTTGCGGCCTGGTTCGGTTATTGCATTGATCGCGCCATGGACACACCAGCCACCCAACCTTCGCGACCCGTGCCGCGGGAGACGCACTTCAACCGTCTAGGCGGCGAGACCGCCGTCATCCGCCTGGTCGACGCGTTCTATCGGCACATGGATACGCGGGCCGACGCGCAGCGCATTCGCGCGATGCATCACCCGGACCTGTCTTCGACGAAGGCGGTGCTTGTGCTTTATCTGTGCGAATGGCTCGGCGCCGACAAGCAGTACTCAGCACAGCGTGGCCAACCACGGTTGCACACGCGTCATGCCCCATTCGCGATCGGCACCGCCGAACGGGATGCGTGGCTAGCTTGCATGCGCGCCGCGTTCGACGACACGGGTGTCGCTCCGGCGCTGCGTGAAGAACTGATGCAGGCCTTTTTCAAAATCGCCGACCGGATGCGCAATACGCAGACGTGAATCCTCTTCAACGCTGTTTAATCCAAGGATCTGTGATGACCGAAACGCTCGCCCACAAGGAAATCGACGACACCGCGTTCGCCCGTCTCGAACACGAAGGCCGTCTGCTCAACCCGGTTCTCAAGGGGCTGACGAACAAGTTCGGCCGGGTCGGCTTCCGCGGCGAACTTGCGCTGCGGTTTGCCCCGAAGCTCGCAGACGAAGCTCGGCCGCCGGAGCTGACCTGCGATCAGGTGATGGCATGCGCGACGATCGGCCATAAGCACTTGCCGTTCTTCGCCGGGTATCTGTTGAGCTTCGAGCATCTGAAGGACGTGGCCGAGGTGCTCAGCGACACGCTCTCGGCGGGTGGCAAATACTTTCTTTTTTGCGACAACATCGACCTGAGCAAGCGATATCAGGTGCCATACAAGGACGCGATGTTCTATGTGTTGCCGATTTTCGAGTCCACCGTCTACAACGAGATGCTCCAACTGCTGCACCTCGAAAAGAACGAATTGAAGAAGAAGGACTCAGGCGGCAAGCTGGATACGGTAGCGGACGCGGCCATAAAGTTCGACGTGACCTTCGACCTGATCACCTACAGCGAAGGGCTTGAATTGATGGGGCCGGTGCGCAACCCCAACGAGAACCGGCCTGTCTGAAGCGCGGGGCCCAACGGCTGCCGCCCGCGCGGCTGCGCCAACCGATGTTCCCTTGCACCCGAAGGCGACCATGATCATACATACCGACACTGTTTTCGTCGTCCGCGAATGCCTGGTCTCGCGCGTTGTCCGGAACGCCGATGCACAACTCGAAACGGTCGTGCCCGCCGCACTTTCCACCTGGCTGGCGTACCACAGCTTCCCTGATCCGCATTCGCGCTGCGTGAACGGCGAAACCCCATTGATGCGCGCCGCGCAACATGGCGAGGACACGGTGGTCGAAGCGTTGCTCGCATTCGGCGCATGCGCCGACGCGCTCGATGACAACGGCAACCATGCGCTCTGGTTCGCGTGCCTGCACGGCGGCCCCGCGACCATCCTGCGGCTGATCGACGCCGGCGCGCCGATCGACCATGTGAACGACGACGACATCACATGCCTGATGCAGGCAGCCGCGAGCGCTCGCCTCGACGTCGTGCAGATGCTGCTTGCGAATGGGGCGAACGCAGAACTGTGCGCACCGGATGGCCGCAGCGCGCTCGACATGGCAGCCGACCTCGGGCTGCAACTGCTGTGCACGGCCCGACAGATGGAAGGAGCGGGCACGCAACGGATCACCACAGCACCGGTCCTCCTCTGAGATGTGAGCCATCGGTCAACGAGCCCATCGGCAGCGAACCCGGTACGGCCCGCATCGTCGACAGGAGATCGGAAGATGAATGGCGAACGCGTGTCTCGTCTCCTCACGTTCGACCAGGTCCGCACGTCGCTGGCGCGACGCCCCGGACGCGCTGCTGCTCGACGCGCGCGACGCCGCCAGTTAGGCACGCGATGGCTGGCCCGGTGCCGTGCGCCTCTAGCCCGCGAACGAGGACGCACCGCTGTTGCGCACCGACCGGCAGCGGCCCGTGCTGATCTATTGCTATAAGGGCAACGCCAGCCAGGCGTAGGCGCAGATGTTCTGCGGACTGCGGATTTACCGATGTATAGGACGTGGTCGGCGGCCATCGTGCATCGGTGGCTGACGTCGATGTGTCAAACCCGTCGTGCACGTGATTGATCGCATGGATGGCCTGCCATAACACTCGGCACAACAGTCGTCGAATCTCCCGGACGCTGAGTGGCTCCCACCGGCGGCCCACGACATTGGCCAGTGTCTGCCGTGTGGCTGAGCGGCTCGGCGCGTAGACCACGTAATACGCTTGTTTCGCGCTTTTCATCGAGGCTGCGCCGCGCCAGCAGGTAGTGTTCGAAACGGCGCTGCTCGGGGTAATCTGCAGGCGCCATAACAGCGTGAGCGCCCAGTCGCACGGACGCCCGCCCTTGGACCCAGCGCCTACCGAAAGACGCCGCCAGGACTGTGCGGGCAAGCGCTTCCACGATCCGGTCGGCACGCACATAATCGGGTCTCTTCCACCACAGCAGCTCATTGTTCGCGACCGCCAGCACGAAGGGCTGTTCGCGCGATTCGAGCCACAGCCTCAGGTGCCGGTCGCCACCGTACACCTCCTCTGCCGTGACCCATGCGCACGGTACTTCGTCATCCGGCACGCGCTCGAGCATTCTGCGCGCGAGCTGCGCCTTCGTTGCAAACGTCACTGTCCCCGAATGCCTGCCTGCTTGCAGTGCGCCCGGTCATCGGTCCACACCTGTCGCGCATACGGCTCGCGGTCGATGAATGATCAGAGTCACTAATAAATCCTTCCGCGCGGACAGCGCGGCGAACACGGCTGCCCGATTGTCCTGCATGGAACCCGGAAAGCGCTGATCTGTTTCAATACGAGGTGTCGTGAGCGCGATAGTCCTGTGTAGGTGAGAGGCGAGGCGCGGGACATGTTTGTGATATACACGGACGTTCGTTCTGGAATAACGCTACGCTCAGGCGCGCAATCTCGCGAAGGCGGCCACCTGAAATTACGTGCCTGCGACCGGACAACGGGACGGCACGCCCCTGCCAGCTCGTGTCGATGTTCGCACCCGCCAGATTGATCTCAACTGCGAAGCATCACGCATGACTGTCGCGTTCGGCGGCTGCAGGCAGTCCGGCAATTGCTGCGAAATCGGTGTCTCCCGGTGCGAGAAACATCCTGGGTACCAGTCAATGAGGTTGAAGGCCAATAGTCCAGCCTCAAGGCTCTCGCTATCTCGACGTTCCGACGTGTGACCCGATGTCGCATCTTGACTTCGGGCTCGGGACCGGTTGATCCTGCGCAAGGGCAGCCCTGATTTGCGCGTCGACAATTCCCCGCATACATCAACAAGGGGAAAGCGATGAAGCACATGATTAAGGCCGTGATGATCGTGACAAGCCTGTGCGCTACCGGTTTGTTCGAAGTGCGGGCATACGCGGATGATGTAAGCGCGAACGGAAGCACGATGGCGGGCGAGGTGCTGGCGGATGGGGTCCACGCCGGTGACGTGCTCGTGCGTCTGCGTGCCATCTCGATCGAGCCGGAAGTACATACCAGCGGCACATTGTCGTCGCTCGGCGTGGGTGTCAATAACGCACTCGTGCCGGAGTTGGACCTGACCTATATGATCCGCGACGCGATCGGCGTCGAGCTGATTCTCGGCACCTCGCGGCACCACGTGACGTCTGGCCTCGGCGATCTGGGTGGCGTGAATGTGCTACCACCGACGCTGCTGCTGCAATATCACTTCAACCATGCTGGCATGATCCGACCGTATGTCGGCGCGGGAGTCAACTACACGTACTTCTACAACGACGGCCTGAGCGCGGGCCCCGAAGGCATCCAGGTGTCACGCAGTAGCTTCGGTCCGGCGGTGCAGGCTGGCGTCGACGTGCAGATCACGAAGACCGTCTTTCTCAACGCGGATATCAAGAAGATCTGGATGCACACGGACGCCTCGGTCGGCGGCAGTTCGTTGGGCCGACTGGACATCGACCCACTGGTACTGGGAATAGGCGTCGGGATGAAGTTCTAGCCAGCGCAGCTAGTGTCCGGTTCCGTTGTTAAGTGCGCACGCTGCTCGGGCTGGGCGCCGATCCGGCTGTGCGTTACCAGGACGACTTCACTGCCATCGACATGGCGGCCGGCCTCGACTGCCTGCAACTGCTGCGTCAAACCTGAGAACCCGGCAATGGCACACCTCACCCAAAAACCCGGCTGCTGCGGCAATGCGCGCCAGAAAGCCCTGCCGTGCATAGCCGGTCACACACTCGACGTGCGCAACATACTGAGCTGGCTGTGGACCGCCGCACGCTGCGGGCCTTCGTGGCGCCGCGGCCGGTCAACGGGAGATTCTACCGCGCGGCACCGCGCATCAAGTCGAGCGAAGTGGTGCCGGAAACGATCGACGCCAATGTCGCGCTGGCGCTGTTGCTGGCCGAGCCGCTGCTGATCCGCCCGCCGCTGATGCAATGCGACGAGCGCCGCGTGGTCGGCTTCAATGCGGCCCTGTGCCCACTTGGAGCGGGCTCGGCGCGCACGCGCCGGGCCCCGGACATGCCTCACGAAGGCTACGCCGCAATGACAGACCACAGCTCGCACCAACGGGCGAGCCGCTGCGCCCCATCCACCTCAGACGGAGATCTGATCACTATGCCCCTGTACGACTACCGCTGCACGGCCTGCAGTCACGCATTCGAAACGCTGGTGCGCGCCGGCCACACGCCAGTCTGCCCGCAATGCGGCGGCACCGCGCTGGACAAGCAGGTCAGCGCGCCGGCCTCGCCCGGCAAGAGCCGCGCGATCATCTCCTGCGCGCGGCGTCAGGCGGCCCGCGAAGGGCACCTCAGCAACTATTCACCGGCCGAGCGCTGCAAGCTGCTGCGCTGAGCCGAGCGGGGAATCGCGCTGTCGATGTATGTGAACTTCGAGGGCGCCTTCCCGATGGCATTCAGTCTCACCGTCGTCATGTGGCCGGCACGCCGGATCAGGCCACCGCCGACGGCCTGCTGGAACGCGCGAAGGGCATCTGCCCGTATCTCGACGCTACCCGGATCCACGCCTTCGGTCAGGATCATCGCCGCCGTGCCGGCCTGCTCGATGATCGCCAGCCGCGCGCTGGTTTCGATAGCGGCGCTGCGGGTCATGCCGGCACCGCCGCAGGATCGATGTCCGGACAGACATGCACGAGACGCACGTTCGATTCGAGCGCGATCGCACGTAGCAGCGCCGCGTACGGCTGGTGCTCGTCAGGGAAGTTCGACAACGCGCAGGACGTGTTGCTGAACGCCAGCGCCGCGCTCAGCAGGGTCGGTGTGGCCGCGAGCGCGTCAGCAAGCAGCGCTGGCAGCGGCAGATCGAACCTGGCATGCGCCGCCATCAGCCGCTGCGGCAACGCGAATACCGCCCGGCGGGCACGCAGCAGGTGTCGCAACGCTACTTCCGGTTTGCAGTTCAAGCCAGGCGCCCCGGTCACGCAGCGTCAGCAACGCGTTGCCGGTCCGCACGCAGGCTGCCGGAAGCGCTGCAGCCTGCGTATCGACCAGGCGCGCCGTCCCGCCTGCGATGCGGCGCGCCCCGGCATGCGTCCCAAGCGGCCCCTCGCGCCGCTACGGTTCGCGGTTCGGTCGTGGGCCAAAGCGCATCGCCGGGGTCGTGCTGCCGCAAGCTCGGCATACCGAGTTCGAGTTCGTCGAGCAGCGCGGTGATGGGCGGCTCCGCATCGGGCCAAAACCAGGCCGGAACGAGGCCCAGCGTCTGGCCGGTGGATTCGCAACATTGCGTCAGCACGGTCGCCCTCGCGCGCTTCGATGACCACGACGGAAACGTCCTGCGCATGCAGTACGCGCGCCAGCGCGAGGCCGCCTAGACCCGCGCCGACGACGGCCGCGTCGACCACCAGCGATTCGACCGTGGTCATCTCGCCGCCCAGACGAAGTCAGCAGTTCGATGGTCACCGGCTCTTCGGCCAGCACGGCTTGACAGGCGAGCCGCAATTTGGAGCCGATGACGACGAGCCTATCGAGCTTGTCGTTTTCGAGCCGCTGGATCTTCGACAGGCTTTTGCGCCCTTCCTGTACGAACAGGTGGCAAGATCCACAGTCGGCCTTACCGTTGCACTTGTGCTCGATGCTCTCGCCTACGGCCAGCAGTGCCTGCAGCAGGGTCGCGCCGGCGGCAACGTCGTAGGTCTTGCCCGAAGGCAGTACGGTCAGTGTGGTCATGATGGCGATCTTGATAAAAGGCTACGGATAAAGAACGATGAATAGCGGCCACGCTTCACGCGGCCAGTGCGGGTTGCAAGGCATCCACCAACGCTTCGGCGAACCGGCCAAGCGGCATCGCGATGCACGTGATGCCCTGCTCTTCGAGAAAGCGCGCCTCCATACGCGTCGGTTCGTCGGGCAGCACGGCCCAGTGCATGTCTGAGGAGCGCTTCATGATCTGGCGTGCGAAGCTGCGTGTGAGCTGGTCATCGAAACGGCAGCCCAGAAACAAAAAACTTCGACCGCTGCGCCACGCCTGCACGGCAGGCGGAATGGGCGTCTGGATATCGATCTCGCTCAAGACTTCGACGAAGTCGCTGTCAGAGACCAGATAGTTAGAGGCCGGCGCATGGCCGCCAATCGGCTTGTAGAGTAGCGCGCCCGAGGCCGGCACGGCATCCAGCAACGCGCCGTCTGCGCTATAGGCCGCGAACCAATGGCCGAAATGCTCGGCCTGCGACAGCCCCTGCAACCGCGCCCAGCCGCCCTGCGGCCGCGCCTGCGCGGGCGCGCGGGCGAAGGTATCGTCGTACCAGCTATCGACAATCAGCCCGGCGCCGATCGTCGCCAGCGCGCGATGCAGTGCCGACGGCGTCGATGTCATGGCGAAGGCCTCATTCATGACGCTCACCAGCGACTTGCGATGCTTGAAGTTTTCGATGAGCTGCGCCGCCTGGGTCAGCCGGGTGCGGATCTTGTGCAGCACGCTGACCTTGGCCGTGATGATTTCGGCGAGCGCGAGTGGCGTGGCAGGGACCGCCGTATCGGGGCAAAGCGCGAGCAGTCCTGGTCCCAGGTACGGAATGACGCCGCCCGCACACAGGCGTTCGGTGATGGTCTGCACTGAAACGGTCATGAAATGCCTCTCACAGATAAATGGCGGCGCCGGCGCCCACGTTGGTCGCGGTGTCTTTCAGCGTCTTGACGATATACTTGACCTGGTCAGTGTCGAGCAGCGTGTGCAGCGGCAGCGCCAGCGCGCGATCGCCGATGCGCTCGGTGTCGGGCAACAGGCCGCTCTTGCGGCCGATCGCATCCCCCGCGTTCATGTAGTGGAACTGCTGATGCAGCGGATGGCTATAGGCCACCGTCTCAATGCCGCAAGATTTCATGTCGTCGATCATCTGGGCGCGCGCGCTCTGCGTAAAACGCTTGCCCAAATGCACAACATAGAGCATCCAGTGCACTTCTTCGACGTCCTCGGCCACGTAGGCCGGCTTGATCCCCTCGAAGCTTTGCATCTCTTCGTGATACCAAGTCTCGACCTGCTTTCGCTGCGCGAGGCGTGTGTCGAGTTCGGCCAGTTGTGCGAGACCGAGCGCGGCGGTCAAATCACTGACGCCCGCCTGCAGCGGCACCCGCGAGCCGACCGAGACGGACGCGCGGTCTGTGACGCGCCGCTCGCGCAGATAGCGCAGTTCATGGACGAGTTCGTCATCGTCGGTGACGAGCATGCCGCCCGCTCCTGTGCACAGCGCGGACGGGCTGGAGAAGTCGAACACTGATACGTCGCCGAAACAGCCGACGTTGCGGCCCCGGTAGCTCGAGCCCAACGCCTCGGTACTGTCTTCGATCAGCCGCAAGCGCTGCGCGTCGGCCAGTTCGCGCAGCAGCGCCCACGCGGCCGGGTGGCCGTTGGTATTGCCCGCGAGGATCGCGCGCGTGCGAGGGCCGATCTTCTGCGCGACTTTTTCGGCGCTCAGACAACCGCTCCAGTAGTCGATGTCGGCGAACACCGGCACGGCCCCCGCCAGCGTGATCGCGTGCGCCACCTGATGCCAGGTGTGGGACGCGCAGACCACCTCGTCTCCCGGGCCGATCCCCGTCGCGCGCAACGCAATCCAGGTCGCGAGCGTGCCGCTCGCGACCGCGACCGCATACTCCCGGCCGACCCAGCCCGCAAACGCGCGCTCGAACGAATCAAGCATCGGCCCGTCGCTCCAACGTGAGGAATGCAGCACAGCGTTGACGAAATCGATCTCGCGCGTCGCGCAAGCCGGTTCGGTCAGCGAGATCTCATCGATTTCCATGCGCCTCCTCCTCGGTCAGGATCAACGCATCGGCCTCTTCAGGCCGCTGCGTGATGGACCTGCAATGCCCGGCCGACATCGCGAAATAGATACTGCGCACACCGAACCGAAGCGCTGCCATATCGTCGCTCATCACCGATGCGCTGACATGCATTGTGCGCACCTCGGGATAACGTTGGTGCCATTGCGTGGCGGCGTCGCGCAGCGTCGGTGCCGTGCGGAGCAGGTCCGCAGCGAAGTTTAATTGCTCGGCGTTCAGGCTCATCTCACTCCTCCACGCCAGCAATGCGCCGCGCGTCGACCGTGATGGGCAGCGGCGTATCGTCGGCCATCGCGGGCAAGTCGAGTTGCCAGCCGTTCGCGAGCGTGACGAGACCGCCCCACATACCGGGCTGCGCCATCGCGACAATGGGCTCTTCCAGGTCCTTCTTTGGCAGGTAGGCGCTCAGCGCACCCTTGCTGTCCTTGCGGATCATGACTTTCATGGTTGCGGACTCCGGAGATTGATGACAGGTTCAAACCACGTTCAAGCGGGATGCGCTGCTTCCTCCTGCAGTGGACCAAGCAACGACGGCCGATAGGCGAGTACGTACTCAATGTCCTGCGCCGTAGCGGTTTCGCCCAGCGACAGCCGCACCGCCGCCAGCGCCTCATCGCGCGGCACATCCATCGCGGCAAGCACGTGCGACGGCTCGCTGCCGCCAGACGATCATGCCGCGCCTGACGACGCGGCAACGCCGAGCAGTTCGAGCCGCTGCAACACGACTTCGGCGTAAACCTCGCCGAAGCGCAGGTAGCTGGTGCCGGGCAGACGCGATGCCTGCGCCGACAACACGTGGACGGCCGGCAGCGCGCACCGCAGCCTCTGCTCCAGTGCGTCACGCAGCGCGGCCACGCTCGCCGTTTCGCTGATACGCTCGGGCGCCGCTGTAAAATCGGCGATGGCTGGCAGGTTCTCGGTGCCACCGCGCCGATGCCGCTTCTGGTTGCCCTGCACCTGCGGCACCTGCGTCACGCCCTGGCGCACGAGCAGCTCACCGATGCCCTTCGGCCCCCGCAGACTGTGCGCCGAGAGCGACACCGGATCGATCCTGCTGTGCGCGAAATGGAACCGCATCCTGCCGGTGAGCCGCGTCGCACCGACATGGAGCCGCGCGCGGGCCGAGGGCACGAGATCGCGTACGTCGGCGACCGGCGTCAATACGCCCGTCTCGCTGTTGGCCGCCATCACCGAGACCACCCGACGTCAGATCCAATCAGCGCGGCGGCGCTGTCAAGGTCCAGCGTCCCGTCGGGCCGCACGGGCATGTAGTCGACCGCAACGCCGCGCGCAGCCAGCGCACGCGCCAGCTTAAGATGCGCTGCATGTTCGATCGCGCTGAATACGCTACGGTGCCGGCCCTCCGGCGCCACCGCGTGTGGCCCGCACACGGCCAGGTAATTGGCTTCGGTGGCGCCGCTGGTGAAGATCAACTCTGCGGGCTTGCAACCGAGCGCTCGCGCGCGCGCCGCGCAGGCCGCAGCGAGCGTGCCCGTCGCCTGCAGCCCGACGGCATGGTGCGACGACGCATGGCCCCACACATACGTCAGGATGGACAGCATCGCCTGCGCCACGGCGCAGGCTGGCGGCATGGTCGCGTTGTGGTCGAGATAGATCATCGCCCGGCTCGGTTAGTTTGTTTCACGGCCAGAACACCCATTCGCGATCGATGCAAAGCGTGTCCAGCAGCTCGGCCAGATCGGTGCTCTCATGCTGGGGCATCCATCGGTGCCACGTATGATCGCGCGCGCTCAGGTGCCACATACCGTCTTCATCGCGCGTAAGCCGCGCTATGTCAATCAGCCCGCCATTCACGTCGACATTGCGGGAGCAGCACGGGCACTCGACACGGAAACCCTGCCCATCGCGCAGCACGCGCGCCAGCACATAGCGGTAGGGGGCACGCTCGCGCAACGCTTGCTCGATCTTGCGCTGGGTCAGATCGAACACGCGGCCCGCGCGCAAACCGTCGCGCGGCGGCGCCGCGTCTGGCGCGCTCGCCAGAACAGTCATGACACGGCACCTTCTTCGGGTAGCAGGCCGTCGGGCGCGGGAGCAATTTCATTCTCCGTGCATCCGACGACACAGTTGCCGAACTCCACCAGATAGACCGGCTCGCCACTCTCAACCACCTGGCCGACGTTGACGATTTCGCCGACCGTCCCCGCCTCGGCCAGGCAATCGTTCTGGCCGCGCTCCGAAAAGCTGCCGTCGTTGCACAGGTCGTCCAGCGCGATCACGCGCATGCCCCACTGATAAGCAGGCTGAACCGGTTCGATACTCATGCTGCCGGCTCCTGCGGTTGCGGCATTTCCGGCTGGACCCGCGTGCCGATCTTGTGCAGCGCTTCGGCCCGCTCGCCCAAGCCTTGCAGCACGTCGTCCGGCAGGTTGTCGAGCGTACATAGCTCTTTCGCGCGCATGCCGACACGGTGGCCGCTCTCGACGAAATCCACAGCGAAGATATAGAACTGCTGGAGGAAGGTGTCGATGCTGGTGACGTAGCCTATCTCGCCCTTGTTCACCAGCACTTCGCCGATGTCCTTGCCGTTGTACGTACCGTCGTTGTGGATAACCGAGCGCGCGATCACGCGCTCGCCGTAATTGAAGCGCGGGGGATACGCGATCTCGATCAGGTCGTCGTCGCGGTTGATGTCAGCCATGCTTCACTCCTGCTGATCGTTGCGTCTGTCCGCTGGTCATCAGGTTCGCGACCTCGCCCGACTGCCGGCGCTGCCGTGCGAGCGCGCGCACCTGTTCGTCCGCGCCATCCACCAGCGACGGCACGATTTCGGCAGCGGCGCGCCGCGCGACTTCCCAGCGCACTCGCCCGTCGGGATCGGCCGCGAGGCGCGATAGCAGCGTCGCGGGCAGACGCTGGGCGACCATGCGGGGTCCCTCGGCCCCGCTACCGTCGGCAATACGCAGCAGCTCGGGCATCTCTAGACGCTCGGCCAGTCGCATCCGGACTGCGCGATCAGGCTCGCCGAGCATCGGCGGCAGCAGCGCAAGCCGCAGATGCTGTGCCACCCATTCGCGCACACCATAGTCGGAACCGCCCCGCATGCTGATCAATGCAGCAGGCGACCCGTGCTGCGCCACGCGAATTCGCACCTCGCGATGCGGATCGTGGATTAGGCGCGCATGTTGCGCCTGCGGCAATCGCAACGCGTGCAGCCGGCCCGTCTCGTCCGGGTCGCCGAGCAATGCGGGCAGACAAAACACATCGGCGTGACTCGCAGCGATTGCGCGCACGTCGAAGTACGGATGCGCAGGCTGCTCGTTGGCCACTTCGGGATGCCAGTGAAAGAAGCGCTCGATGCGGCGCGCGTACGCATCCTGCGTGCGCTCGTGACCTGGCCCGCGATCGTGCTCCGCCGGCAACTCGCGGAACCGCACGTACCCGCAGCCGGCGGAGTCGAGCGGGCCGCCCTGCCAGTGGCGCGGTGCAATGTCGCCGCCTCGTACCCGCAAGTTCTGTGCGCTCATGGTTGCGTCCCCATCCAGCCGCGCGTCGGATAGGCACTGAGCGCATCCATTGCGTCGTCGGACCCGGCGCCGGTCTCATGACGATTCAAGACCTGGGAAAGCAGCGCGCCGCCGACCCGGTCTTCGGGATCGAGCCGGCGCAATTCGCGCAGTACCATGCGCGCTTCTTCAAAGTCGCCGAGACGCATGTTGAGGTACGCGAGGCCTTTCAGCGTGAACAGATAAAAACGCGCGCCCGCGTCATAGCGCGTGGTCACGATCGCGGCCGCAAGCGGTTGGTCGCCGAAATTTGAGTCCAGCGCGCTGCGGGTGACCGCCAGCGCGTCTTCGCCGATCGCACGCGCCTGCACCCATTGATGGCCGTAGAAGTAAAAGCGGTACAGGGCGATCAACGGCACCGGATGGCGCGGCGCGGCGGCGCGGGCGCGTTGCAACAGCGCGAGCGCCTCGTCGGGGCGCTCGCGCAACCGGCCCGCCTCGGCGATCAATGCATTGACGCCCGACGGCAAGCCGCCGCCAATCGCGCTCTGCGCAAACGCGGTCATTGCGTCGTCGAGGGCACGGTCGCCGGACTCCATCGCCATCGCTCGTCTTTAGGAAATCTGACGCGGCAGCGGCGGCCGTCCGCGGCCAATCGCGCTGACATCGATGGTCGCCACGCCTGGCGGCGCCGAATCCGCACTGCTGCTGCAACCACAAGCGGCCTCCTTCGGATTGAAGAAGATCAAGCCGGACTGGGTTGGCGTGTCGGCGAAATCGATCGTTATGCCTTCGAGCATCAGCCGGCTCTCAGCGGGCAGGAATACGCGCAGGCCGTTGATGTCGAGTTCCCGTTCGCCCGGTTGCAGCGCCGGCTCGGCGGTGAATTCCGGGGTATAGCCGGAACAGCCGCCAGCGCTCACCACCAGACGAAAGCCGGCGCCAGCCGGCAGGCCCGAAAAGCGCACGACACGACGCATGAACTTTTCGGCGGCGCTCGTAACAGTTACGTTTGACGGCATGATGCGTAGTCTCCTGATGGATGAATGGCCAGCCCGGCCACGAGCCAGACTCATACCTGAACGATGCAGCCGTCCACGGGACACACGGCGACGCACTGCGGGTCGTCGAATTGGCCTTCGCATTCGGTGCATTTCTTGAGGTCGATCGCGAACACGCCGCCTTTCTCGCCGATCGCGACATTGGGGCACTGCGGTTCGCAGGCGGAGCATCCCGTACAGGTGGACGCAATGATCTTCAGCGGCATGGAGGCTCTCCTGTTGTCCTGTCTGGCACGGTGTGGGGTTGTCACGCCGCTGAGGCTGACGAGGTGTAAGCGCCCTGGCGGATCGCAGCATCGCCCCGGTCCCGGTGCACGATGGCGCCGCTAGCGATGCGACTGCGGTAGTCGTTGAACCAAGCAAAGACCGCTTTTTCGATAAATTCGCCGACGTACTGATCGACAGGCTCGATGCCCGCTTGCGCCAGTTCGTCTTTCGGGCAGGCGCCGATCTTCGCGACCAGCACCGCGTGGCAGTCGTGGAGCGCGCGCACGACCGACGGTAGTTGCTCGTCGTCGCCGTAACCGCCCCGGCAATACAGGTCTACCCTGCGATGGCCGACGAACAGCGCTTCGGCTGCCGAGACCTCAAAGATCTGAAACTCCGTGACGTGGCCGAAGTGCTCGTTGACCCGGCCGCCGCCCTTCGTTGCAACCGAGACCAGCACCTTCATGTCGTCGGCGACGTCGATCTTGCCAGAGACAGCCAGCGCATCTTGCTTCGCGTCGTGCTGCGCCTGACGCTCGGCTTCGACGCGCTGCTGGTATTCACGGCGGCGGTCGAGGTCGTAGACCACTTCCATCTGCTCGATCTTGTCGAGCGTGAATTCCTCGCTGCGGTCCTCGCCCAGCAGGCCAATCGCATCCGCGCGGCACTGGCGGCAATGACGCATCAAGTTCGCGCCGCCCATGCAGGCGTCCTGCACGGCCTTGAGTTCCTGCGCAGTCGGTCCGCGCTGTCCGCTCAGGCCAAAGTAAGTGCCGTGCTCGGGCTCCGCGATCAGCGGCATGATGTTATGCAGGAATGCGCCGCGTTTCTTCACCTCGCGGTTGACCTCGATCAGGTGCTCGTCGTTGATGCCGGGAATCAACACCGAGTTGATCTTGGTCAGCACGCCGCGTGCGGTGAGCATCTCGAGACCCTTCATCTGCCGGTCATGAAGGACGCGGGCTGCTTCGTAACCGGTCACGCGCTTGTGCTCCCAGAAAATCCACGGATAGATCTTCTCGCCCACCGCCGGGTCAACCATGTTGATGGTAATTGTCACGTGGTCGATGTTGTATCTGCAGATTTCGTCCACGAGGTCGGGCAACGCCAAGCCATTGGTTGACAGGCACAGCTTGATGTCCGGGGCCTGTTCCTGCAGCATCCGGAACGTCTCGAATGTCTTCGCCGGGCTCGCCAGCGAATCACCGGGACCGGCGATGCCAAGCACCGTCATCTGCGGAATCTCGCTTGCAATGGCCACGACCTTCTTCACTGCCTGTTGCGGCGTTAGCTTCTGAGAGACTACGCCAGGACGCGACTCGTTCGAGCAGTCGTATTTGCGGTTGCAGTAGTTGCACTGGACGTTGCAAGCCGGCGCCACCGCCACATGCATGCGCGCATAGTGATGATGAGCTTCTTCGGAGTAGCACGGGTGATTCTTGACCTTTTCCCGGATGTCCGGCGGCAAGTCGTCGAGACTACCCGACCCGCCGCAACTGGGGTTACCCTCGCCACCGTGCGTGCCGCAGCCGCCACCGGTGGACGGGTCTTCGATCTTCGCGCCAAGAGGTTTAATCTGCCCGATGCCGATATAGGCCGCTGCGGGCAAGTCGCTCGCATTTGAACCCGTTTGCATGGATATCTCCTCGCAACCGACGGCGGCCGCGCGCAAGCCATAAAGCCAGATCCATGCCACTCGACAAGAAAGCCAAGAATCAACGTGTTAGGGGATATTTCGCAGTTCTGTTGATCCAGGCGCGCGACGTATCTGTCCAATTTCGTTGCGTCGTGTCGATGTTGCGACAAATCTCACACGACCTAGAACGCATGTGCCGAACCTGCGAGATGGACCCGTACAAGCTGGGTGGGCAAAGCATTCTCCAACCTGGTCACAACCGGCGAACCTCAATAGAGGATGCACGCAGCGCATAGCCGATCTGCCGGAGCGTGACCTCAGTAAGCACGCCACCTTCGCCTGAACCGAGCCGCTGCGTTGCATCGCCCAGATCAGTCGTCGGCAATCAATCTCCGGCTTCCCCTGCGTGGGATGTCGTGAACGTTCGGTCGTCAGCCGCCAGATCCAGATCAGCGGAAGCCTCAGTGGCCGGGTGCCAGACCAGACAACCGGTGCGCACGCCATATCCGGAACACGATGCCTGTACGGCACTGCGACGACGGCACTTCAGCGGCCGGTACTTCGCCCACAGGCGTGGGACGAACCGCATCCTCGCGCTCGATGTAGTCCAGCGCCTTCGTCAGACAATGGTCTCCTGACACAGGAACTTGAAATGGTCAATCACGCCGTCACGCGTCATGGCCGCCGCCTTTCTCGCACCAGCATCTTGCTCACCTCGTCGACGCCGTCCAGCGCTTGCCAGACAACGGCTGCCTGGATGTTCACCATTGACTTGCCCTTCGTGCGCTGCGCGCTTTCGATGTACCGGCGCGAAGCGCAAGATTGACGGAAAGACACAGGGTTTAAGGTAAGCCCATTTCCACGCTGATGATTGAGCCATCGTGCAGGTCAATCCCGCATGCGCAACAACAAGTACTACAAAAAGACGACGGCAATCGGGGCTCGTCGCGCGCATCGACACAAACACCACAGCGAAACAACACCGGGCCAGCTGAAGGCGGACCTTGGAGCGCGAGAATCCGCCGGCATGAAAGTTGCCGTGCAGATCGCACTATCGCTTTCAGGAGCTTGCGATGTCGCATTTCCAACATGTCAGTACCGGCCCGCGAGCAGATCAGCTCGTTCGTCAGCACGGCCCCGCGCGAGATTGTCCGGGCCTCGGGAGCGACGGAATCGAACAACCTGGCGATCAAGCGTCTCGCGCACTTTCATCGCACCACAGGCATGACGCTCTCGGCACGATGCTCGAACTTGATCGCGAAGGCTTCGGGGTCATAGTGTTGTCAGTGCAGGAAAGCGGCCTCGTGGGCCTCGCCGTATTTAAGGCAGCGCTCCAGCCGGGCGCCGTGTTCGCATCGGTGATGTTCGTCGACAAAGAGACGCGCGTGATTCAGGACATCGCCGCGATCGGCCGCGCCCGGGAGATCCTGCTGCGCGTGGATGCCGCGCATGCTGCCGACAAGATACCAATCGATCTCGCCGCTTTGCCGGTCGATCTGATGTCGTTCCCCCGCTCACAAGACCTACGGCCCCAAGGGCATTGGCGCGCTGTACGTGGGGCTCGGCCGCTCATGCGGATCGGGTGTCAACTTCACGGCGGCGTCCACGCTTCAGTTCGTCAAGGAACTGCTATTGCCCCGGTCGAGATCCACTGCTCGATTCTCGCCGAGACGCGATCAAGACGGCCGTGTCTGACTGTCGCTCGCGCCAGACGATTCCAGGCGCAGCAGCCGACGACCTGTAACTCGCCGAGCAACCGACCTGCTCGTCTAACCCGAAGTAAGGCCATTCAAGCCTGAGAGGAACCTCCATGAAAACGCTCACCCAACCGCCTTCCGCCACACCCGGCGTCATGCCCGGCCTGCTCGAATTCACGCCTCAGGCCGCTGCGAAAGTGGCCTCGCTGATCGAGGAAGAAGGCAATCCGAACCTGAAGCTGCGGCTGTATGTGTCCGGCGGCGGCTGTTCGGGCTTCCGGTACGGCTTCGCGTTCGACGACCAGGTGGCGGACGACGACATGCAGACCGTCACGGACGGCGTCACGCTACTGGTCGATTCGATGAGCCAGCAATTCCTGCCCGGCGCTCGCGTCGACTACGAAGACGGCCTGGAAGGTTCGCGCTTCGTCATTCACAACCCCAATGCGCAGAGCGCCTGTGGCTGCGGCAGTTCGTTTTCCGTGTGAGGCAATCATGAGAATCTCACTGACTGGCGCCTCCCGACGACGAGCAGAACAACTAGTTCGACAATGCGTGAGGCCTTGACCTGCAATCGCGTCTCACGTGCTGCGTGAAACTGCGCGACGCCGACCGGACGATCGAACTGCAGCCACATATGCGCGGCCTCGCGCGTGAGCATTGATGGCATGCGTCCCTAGCGCTGTGCGGCCCCTTCAAGCGCCATAGCGCTCATCGCCGCGAGCGCATAGCCGCGCTGATGGCCGCCGCCTGTGTTTATCTTCCCGCATCGCCGTTGCAATGGATAGCCCATCCCTACAGCGTTTGCATCGCGCCGGCCGCGTCCGCACATCCTGGCTGACCATGCCCATCGCATCGCGCATCGCTTTCTGCAGCGCCGTGTTCCTCCCTACATCTGCTGTTCGAAACAGGACATTCGCGACAGGTCTTCGTTGGAACCGCTTCATCACAGCGCCAGCGAACACCGGAAAGCCCCGCGGCAAGCGGCTATTCGCACGAGCCGTGCATGGCGCAGTACTTGCAACGCGTATGATCAAATGCCTAAGGACAACTTCCCGTGTCGAATCCGATCATCAATGACACCACACTGCGCGACGGCGAACAGACCGCTGGGGTCGCATTCACGGTTGCCGAAAAATGCGCGATTGCCGAGGCGCTCTCAAGCGCCGGAGTACCCGAACTGGAAATCGGTATCCCCGCGATGGGCGCCGAGGAAATCAATTGCATCCAGACCATCGTCGCGCTGAACCTCGACGCCGATCTGATGGTCTGGGGCCGTCTCACCGACACGGACCTGGCGTCGGCCTTGTGCTGCAATCCCGACATCATTCACCTGTCGATTCCCGTGTCCGATATTCATCTTCAACACAAATTGCGCCAACCGCGCTCGTGGGTGCTCGCGCAGGTGAGTCGCGTGATCAGCGCCGCCGCCAAAAGCGGCCGCAGGGTTTCGCTGGGCGCGGAGGATGCCTCGCGCGCGGACCCCTCGTTTCTCGCCGACGTGGCGCGGCACGCGCAGCAGTGCGGTGCGCAACGCATCCGCTTTGCCGACACGCTCGGCGTCCTCGATCCTTTTTCGACCTATGATGCGATTGCGCGATTGCACGACGCGGTCGACCTGGAAATCGAAATCCACGCGCACAACGACCTCGGGCTCGCGGCCGCGAACACCCTTGCCGCACTGCGCGCCGGCGCAACCCACTCCAACACCACCGTCAACGGTCTCGGCGAACGCGCCGGAAATGCCGCGCTGGAGGAGATCGTGATGGGCGTGCGTCATATCATGGGTTGCAACACGGGCGTCGACACGACCGCGCTATTGCGCATCTCGCGGCTTGTCGAACGGGTTTCAGGACGCCCGGTCGCGCTGAACAAAAGCATTGTCGGCGCCAGCGTATTCACGCACGAGTCCGGCATCCACACAGACGGGCTCGCCGAAAATCCATCGAGCTACGAGAGCTTCGATCCCGCCGAACTCGGTCGCGAACGCTCGGTTGTGCTCGGCAAGCATTCGGATTCGCAAAGCGTGCGCCGGGCTTATAACGCACTCGGCCTGCCCGTCAGTGAAAGGCTGGTCGTGCTGCTGCTGACCCGTATCCGCCACCATGCCACCCAGCACAAGCAAGCGCCCAGTGCCGCCGACCTGTTTCGCTTCCTGACCGAGTTGCGCTACACCGTCGGAGAATTGTCGTGATGGCGCTGTGGTCGGCTTTACGAAGTGGGTCGTGCGACCCGAACAGTCGGGCACGACGCCGCGGTGCGCCACCAGCGACGCCTGCGACAAGGACTTCGCCGAGCCGACGTTCTGTCCGCACCTATCCTCATCCGCTTGCAAGGGGTAACCGCGATGAAAAGCTTTGTCCAGCAACTCAAGGCGCTGTCCTCAGCCGAGGAATTTCTGCAGTTCTTCGGCATTCCGTTCGACCAGAAGATCGTCAACGTGAGTCGGCTACACATCCTCAAGCGCTTCTTTCAGTACATCCAGCAACAGGACGCGTTGCCCGAGAGCGACGAAGCCGCGCTGTTCGCGTCATATCACGCGCTGCTGCTCAAGGCTTACGGCGACTTCGTCACGTCCACGCCGGCTCAGGAAAAAGTGTTCAAGGTGTTCGGGGACAAAAATGGGCGGCAGCACGTTTCACTCGACAGTTTGCGCGCGTCGCTGCCCCCACGCGCACTGTTGCCTGACACACGGAGCAAGACCATGCACATCGTCGTCTGCATCAAGCAGGTCCCGGACTCGACACAGATCCGCGTTCATCCGGTCACCAACACGATCATGCGCCAGGGTGTTCCGGCGATCGTCAACCCTTATGACCTGTTTTCACTCGAAGAGGCGCTGCGACTGAAGGACCGCTTCGGCGGCAAGGTCACGATGCTTTGCATGGGTCCGCCGCAGGCCGAGGAAGCGTTGCGCAAGTGCATCAGCTTCGGCGCGGACGAGGCCGTGCTACTCACCGACCGCGCATTTGCGGGCGCGGATACGCTCGCTACGTCGTACGCGCTGGCAGCAGGTATCCAGCAGATCGCGAAGGAGCAGGCGGTGGACATCGTGTTCACTGGCAAGCAGACGATCGACGGCGACACCGCGCAGGTTGGCCCCGGCATCGCCAAACGCCTAGGGCTGCAACTGCTGACCTATGTGTCGCGCATCGTCGAGACCGCTCTCGATGCGCGAACGATCACCGTCGAGCGGCGCGCCGAGGGCGGCGTGCAGGTGCTCAGGACTACGCTGCCGTGCCTGATCACAATGCTGGAGAACACCAACGAACTGCGTTTTGCGACGCTGCCCGCGATGATTCATGCGGCCGGCTGTCCGGTGCGCAAATGGAACTGCGAACAGGCCGGCATCGAAGACCTCAGCAAAATCGGGCTGAAGGGCTCCCCCACAGTGGTCAGCAAAGTCTTTGGACCGACGCCGCGCAGCGAGAAAGCGGAGATGCTCGACCTCGACGCATCGAGTCTTTGCGACGTGTCGGTGAATCTGCTGCAAAAGATCTTCACGCGCCATCCCACCCTGGAAGCTGACCTGCTTATGAAGGAGGGGTCATGAACGCACCCGCATCCCCCGCGAAGAAACCTGCCGGCCGCGCACGACGCAACCTCGAACTGCCGGAACACCTGAAAGCCTACAAAGGCGTCTGGGTCTTTATCGAGCACGACCGCGGACACGTGCACAGCGTCTCGTGGGAACTGCTCGGTGAAGCACGCAAACTGGCCGACACGCTCGGCAGCCGAGTTGGCGCCGCCGTGCTCGGCGGAGCGACCGAACCGCTCGAACAGTTCGCGGCAGAAGCCTTCACTTACGGCGCGGACGATGCGTACATCATCCACGACCCAGTCTTGCAGGGCTATCGCAACGAGCCGTTCACAAAAGGGCTGACCGACCTCGTCAACCGGCATCAGCCCGAGATCCTGCTGCTGGGCGCGACGTCGATGGGGCGTGACCTCGCGGGCTCCGTAGCGACGACCCTCCTGACCGGGCTGACCGCTGATTGCACCGAACTCAGCATCGATCCCGCGTCGCGGGCGCTGGCGGCGACACGCCCCACCTTTGGCGGCTCGCTGTTGTGCACGATCATGACGCTCGCTTACCGTCCGCAGATGGCGACGGTGCGCCCGCGCGTGATGCCGATGCCGCTGCGCGACGCCGAACGCACCGGCAACATCGTCCATGGAACGCTTGGGATGATCGAGACGGACATCGTCACGAGGTTGCTCGACTTTATCCCGGATGCGAGCAGCAACCGGATCAACCTGCCCTATGCCGATGTGATAGTGAGCGGCGGCAAGGGGTTGAAGAGCCCGGAGAACTTCCACCTGGCGTTCGAACTGGCGAACGTGCTCGGCGGCGAAGTGGGTGCGACCCGGCCATGCGTGCAGGCCGGATGGGTCGACGGGGAGCGCCAGGTGGGACAGACCGGCAAGACGGTGCGGCCCAAGCTCTACATCGCCGCCGGCATATCCGGCGCGATCCAGCACCGCGTGGGCATGGAAAGCGCGGACGTGATCGTTGCGATCAACACCGACGCCAACGCACCCATCTTTGATTTCGCGCACTACGGCATCGTCGGCAATGCGTTGCAAGTGTTGCCCGCGCTGAAGCAGGCTTTTGCGGAGCATTTGTCCCGGCGCCGCAAGCAGGCCGCCTGAGGAGAATCACGATGAAAAAACTTTCACACTTCGATGCGATCGTGGTCGGTGCCGGTCCGTCCGGCAACGCTGCCGCTTACACGATGGCCAAGGCAGGCCTGGAAGTGCTGCAGATCGAGCGGGGCGAATATCCGGGCAGCAAAAACGTTCAAGGTGCGATCCTGTACGCGAAGGCGCTCGAAGAGATCATCCCGGACTTCCGCGACGATGCGCCGCTGGAGCGCCACATCATCGAGCAGCGAATGTGGATGCTCGACGACACGTCGTTTGTTGGTACACATGTGCGCAGCGAGGAATACAACAAGCCGCCCTATAACCGCTACACGATCATCCGCGCGCAGTTCGACAAGTGGTTTTCATCGAAAGTGCGCGAAGCTGGCGCACTGCTGCTCTGCGAGACCACGGCGAAGGAACTGATCATGGACGGCGACCTGGTGGTCGGCGTGCAGTGCGACCGCGAGCACGGCGATGTCTATGCCGACGTGGTGGTGCTCGCCGACGGCGTGAATTCGACGCTAGCGCGCAAGGCGGGCTTTCATGGAGAGATCGGGGCCGGCAACGTTGCGCTCGCCGTCAAGGAGATTCTCTTCATGCCCGAGGAGACGATCCGCCAGCGCTTCAACGTCGGCGAAGACGACGGCGTCGTGATCGAGATGGTCGGCAGTATCACCGACGGCATGATGGGCACTGGCTTCCTCTATACCAACAAGGAATCGCTCACCATAGGCGTGGGCTGCATGCTGAGCGACTTCAGGAAAAACCCCAACCGCACGAGCCCCTATGTGCTCCTCGAAAAGATGAAGCAACACCCGTCGATCGCACCGCTGATTGCGGACGGCGAGATGAAAGAGTATTGCGCGCATCTGATTCCCGAAGGCGGTTTTCACGCAATCCCGCAGGTCTACGGCAACGGCTGGATGATCGTTGGCGACTCAGGCGGTTTCGTGAACTCCGTGCACCGAGAAGGATCGAACCTCGCGATGACCTCGGGACGCCTCGCCGCCGAAACGGTGATCCACGCGAAAGCCGCGGGCCACGGCTACCGCGCCCGCACGCTCAAGGCCTACAAAGCCGCGCTTGATCAGAGCTTCGTAATGAAAGACCTGCACAAGTACCGCGACATGCCAGCAGTGCTGCACAAAAATCCGCAGTTCTTCACGACCTACCCCGACCTCATGGCGCGCGCCGCGCGCACAATGATCACGGTCGACGGTAAGGACAAGAAAAGCAAGGAGCGCGAGATTTTTTCGAGCTTCCGCAAAGCCCGTTCGCTTTCTGGCATCGTGGGTGATGCCTACAAACTCCTGAGGGCCTTCCGATGAGCACCCCACCCGTCAACGTAGAGGAAAAGCTGTTCCAGAACCGTTACCGCGTCGATGCCGGACGGCCGCACGTCCACATCAAGAATGGCGACGTCTGCCAGAGCGAATGCAGCGCGAAAAGTTGCACCTTCGTCTGCCCGGCCTCGTGCTACAAGGCCGAAGACAACGGCGCGGTGACGCTGATCACCGACGGCTGCCTCGAATGCGGCAGCTGCCGCATCCTCTGTACCGACCACCAGAATATCGAGTGGGACTACCCGCGCGGTGGTCACGGCATCCTGTTCAAGTTCGGTTGAGGAACATCGTCATGGCCAGACCTGAACGACATGTGTTTGCTTGCACCCAGAACCGGCCGCCGCAGCATCCGCGCGTCGCCTGCGCAGGCGGCAAGGGCTCGACCGCGCTGCTGAAGGCATTCTGGGCTGACCAGCAGAAACGCCAGGCGCCCGATACCGTCGCGATCACGTGTTCGGGCTATCTCGGCCCGTGCGATCAGGGCGCGACCGTGCTCATCTATCCCGACGCGGTGCTACACAGCGGCGTGACGATGGCCGACGTGGAGAAAATCTTCACGCGTCAACTTGAAGGCGGCGAACCGGTGCAGCGCCTCATCGTCGCGGAGACGGTGTGGTGAACCTGCTGACCGGGGTCGAGTCGAACGAACAGTTCGGAGGCGAGGTGTCGGCTTCCGGCCGGCGTCTCATCGAGGGCCTGCATGGCGCGCCGGCCGAGCAGATCGTCGCAGTCCTGTGGAGCGTCACGCTGACCTCTCCGCGAAGCCTTGCCGCCTACTATCTGCTCTACAAATTCCATGCCGGACGCCGGGAACTCGATGAGGCAGAGCACGCGGCCCATCTGGGACTCAAAGCAGCTGCGCATGCCGCCGGATTGAATGAGGACTGGCAGATGGTACAAGCCGGCGATGCGAACTTCCACGCGCCCGGTCCCGCCCGCTTCTGGCTGTTCACGCTAAAGGCGCTCGCCGTCATCGGCCTGCGGCGCGGCGAACGCGAAACCGCCACACAGTAGATCACACAACTACGGCGGCTCGACCCGGCAGATCACCTCGGCTTCGGCGTAGTGGAAGCGTTGCTGCAACGGTCCGGCTGAGGAGAGGTACGATGTCCAAACAGCCCGCCATCGCATCGTTGGCCGACGACAATCTGGCAGCCGGCGGCGTGGCAGCAGTCGACCGTGCGCTGACCCTGCTGGCTGCCTTCGGCAACGGCACGCCCGTGCTGTCATTTAGCGCGCTCGCGGAACGCAGGCGCCTGTACAAGAGCACCGTGCTGCGCCTGCTCGCGTCGCTGGAACATGCGCATCTCATGGTGCGCCGCGCCGATGGCTGCTACGTGCTGGGGTCCGGCGTCGCAGACTGCATGCCGTCTATGCGCAATCGTCCTCCAGCGAGTCGCTGGTGATGCCCGTGCTGCACGAACTGGTGGCCGCAACCCGTGAGAGCGCCGCGTTTCACGTACGTCAAGGTGCGCGACGGATATGCCTGTATCGCGTCGACTCGCCACAGCCTGTGCGAGACCACATCCGCGCGGGCGAGCTAGTGCCGCTGGATCGTGGCAGGAGGCCGGGTGTTGCAAGCCTACTGCCACGAAGGCGACGAGGCACTCGGTCAACACATCCGCCGCCAGCAAGTCATCGCGCTAGCAGGAGACCGCGATCCTCAATTGGCAGGCATCGCCGCGCCGGTGTTCGGCCCGTCTGGGCAACTCGCCGGTGTCGTTACGCTGACCATGCCCCGCGAGAGACTGGACCCCGCTTGGGCGGAGATAGTGAGAAATTCTGGGCGAATTCTCACACGATACCTTGGCGGAATCGAGCCGGGCGGGGCAGACGGGTAGTGATGCGTGAGAAACGAACTTGGGTCGTCGCTTGCTTTTACTGATGTCTTAATGTTGGCCATTGCGGCCAGCCGCGGTCAGTCCCAACTTCGACTCACGAATGTCAGTACATGGGCACCTTCAGTTTGCCAACTTTTCAATCGGTGATGATGGGTCGGTAGATTGCAACCGTACGTTGGGACTTTCAATGTGGCTGTGCCGCTGTGCCTGACGGGGTTCGCTGATCGGTTCCCCGTCGCTTTCGCGCACCCGACGGTGCTCGGACCGGACGATCCCGGGCTTTGCCGACCACGCTCTAAGCTGTCGTGCCATCACGTCATGATGCACTGGGCAATCGGTCGACTCTTCTCGTCTTGTCAGCGTTTTTTCTTGCTATCAGGCCGGCTGACCACGCAACGGCGGCAAATGTTTCTTCTGCCCGGGATTCGCCTTGATTTGCCCACGGCCCCCAGACGACGCGCAATCTTGTTGGCGCGCGACAGAGTCGCCTCGCTAATATGACCCCGGGCGCGCCTCCACAAATGCAACGCGGTCAAACAGCACCGCTTGTGTCGCCGAGCGCATCAGTGTGAGCTGATGGTCGAGCGCGACGCGGCCGGCGAACCGGCGATGACAGCGCCGCGTTCGCAGCACCTTCGTCGAGGTACTGACCGCCCCTGAGGTCGGCCGGGCTGTTCTCGACGATTACCGAATTGGCGCCGACGCGGGGCCGCTTCCGATCGTGATCATGCCATGGTCCGCGCCAAACCCTGGCTTGACTTGTCTGAGCTGTTCGCATCAGTCGCGATGTCGCGGCCCCGACACGCCGCAAGTCCGACAGTACTTTCAGAAACGCTTGATCTCGACACCGTATTTCCTCAGCGCGTAGCCAATCTGGCGCGGCGTCAGTCCAAGCAGTCGCGCCGCCCTTGCCTGCACCCAGCCGGACCTTTCCATGGCGGCGATGAGACGCTCGCGGTTGGAAATCTTCGCACCGCTTCCGAAGGCTGCGCCGCCAGGCGCTAGCGAGGCCTGCTCGCTGTCGACAGGCGGGACCGCAACTGCGCCAGACGTAGCAGCCTCGGCCTGGGGCGTGCCCGGTTTCACTTGCACTGGTACGATCGGCCCGGCCTGCAGCGCCATCTCTTCCGGTCCGCTCTTCCATAGCATCGCGGAAAGGCACTGGCCGTGGGAGCAGGCAAAGTCGTTTCTCACGATCGATAGTCCCGGCGCCAGGGTCGCAGTCCGCTGCACGCAATTCTCGAGCTCACGGACGTTGCCGGGAAAACCGCAGTTCATCAATACTTCAATCGCACTCGCATCGAAGGTCAGCGTACGGCCGTTCTCGCGGTTGAAGTTCTTGAGAAACTCAACGGCGAGCAGCGGGATATCACTGCGCCTTTCGCGCAACGGCGGCAGCAGTAAGGGAACCACGCTGATGCGATAATAGAGGTCAGCGCGGAACTCGTTCCTTGCCACAGCGTCTTCCAGGTTCTTATTCGTGGCGGCAACCACGCGAACATCGACCTTAATGGTCTGGTTGCTGCCGACGCGCTCGAATTCTTGCTCCTGCAGGACGCGCAGCAGCTTTGCCTGGAACGAGGCCGAGATCTCGCCGATTTCGTCAAGAAACAGCGTCCCCTTGTCGGCGAGCTCGAAGCGCCCCTTGCGCGAATTGAAGGCGCTGGTAAAGGCACCCTTCTCATGACCGAACAATTCGGATTCCAGCACCGTCTCAGGGAGCGCCGCGCAATTGAGCTTGATGAAGGGCCGCTTGGCTCGCGGCGACAGCTCGTGAAGGGCCTTGGCGACCAGCTCCTTCCCGGTACCGGATTCGCCGCGCAACAGAACTGTGCTGTTCGATTTGGCTACCACTGCGATCTTCTCGAGCAGGCCGCGCAGCGCCGGGCTGTCGCCAATGATCCCCTCGACCTGAAACTTCTTTCGGTCCTGCGCAGGATACTTGAGCTCGGACATTTGTTTTTGCAGCCCGTCCCTCCCCGCCATCAGTCGCTCGCGGTCACTCTTGAGTAAGCGATGCAGCTTCACCGTCTGCGCCACCAGGTTGGCGACCAAGGTAAGCAGCCGCATGTCGCAATCGAGCCGGAAGTTCGACCCATTGTCCACGACGCGGTCGATGGTCAGCGTGCCTACGACCTTCGCGTCGATGCGAATAGGAACGCCGATGAACGACACTCGCATGTCGTCGGAAGCACCGAGCACGCCCATGTCCGCCGCACTGAAGCCCGAATGCACCGCCACGTTCTCGGCGACGAGCGGGCTGTCCGTCGCCATGATCTGGTCAATTGCCTTCTGCGGCAGGCGCATCCGGTAGCGCTCATCGGTGCCTTCGCTCCAGCCGGCGCCAACGGTAATGTCCGGTACGCCATCATCGTCGAAGAGAGAGACGATACCGACCCGCATCTGCACAAACGATTGCAGGAGATCGACGACGTTGGCCAGCATGACTTCGAGCCCGCAGGGGCCAGTAAGCACCTTCGATATTTCCAAGGTGCCGGTAAGGGCGCTCTCGTACCACTGCACAATAGGAACCGCGTGGTCCGTCTCGGACTTTGAGCCGGGCCTTTCCCGTACCGAAGCGATATGCAGCATGACGACGTCTCCGTTGTTGTGACCATCCTCCCTGTCACCGTGTTCGGATTTACGAGTATTGTGTTGCATATCATCCTCGATTTCGCGCCCAATTTCATCGGCTGACTTCAAGAGATAACGCCTTTTCATGGCAGGACCGTGAAACTATAGTGCCTTGTTTTACTTATCTTCTCCTTTTGTGATCTCGCCGTGCGGATTCCGCTGGGAACGCGAGTTCCGTTGACGTGGCTCAAATCAACCCACGATTTGTCTACTCTGCAGAAGGGAACCCAGGATGATTGAGGCTACGCGAAGCATTCGTCGTGTGGACGGAGGATCGAGTGCGCGGGCCAATCTGGTCATGCCACCAATAAATCCATAGTCGTGGTCTAACGGTGACGAAACCGCCTCCCCAATCGGGTGCGTTGAAAGCATTGAGCTGTGTATTAAAAGCACATGCACGGTTCTGAGCGAGGCGCTATGCAGCAAATGTATAGGGGCTACCCGACATGACGTCAAGAAAACTCGCGACCACGGCGAAACAAGGACTGATCGTCGGCGCACGGGCGTTCGCAGGCAACCCATACGACGGCCACACGCTGGCGGAGCAACTCGAACAGAGCCCCTTTCTGTTGCAGCATCTGACGGGTACGCCGCAACCGACGGCCGTGCTGGTCGATGTCGGGTCCGGGGCGTTAATCAGTACAACTGATTCATCGCGGCAAACGGAAGGCCCTGACCAGCACGCAGCGACGTTGGCTCAAGCGACGGCACGCGATCGAACCGGTCATCGGCGATGTGAAGGACGACCACGGCATGCGGCGTTGCTGGCTTAAAGGGCAAACCGACGATGCGCCACCCGCGGTACTGTGCGCTGCCGGTTGCAACCTGCGCTGGTTGCTGCGCGCCATCGTCCGTCTGGGCCTGGGGCCTGATTTTTTTATCCTCGCGGTGCTGCATGGACCCGCCAATGCCACGCCGCAGCCGACCGCTTGCTCGGCACAACCGCTTTCGACGATCTGATTCCTGTTCGCCGAGAGACGCACCTTGGCTTGGCTCGATACCGCAAACTGAATTTTTCAGGATTGACTATCTAGCCGCACTATGTCTCTGATTCGTCGATAGAGCGATGGCGGCGTCACCGCGCGCAGCAGGGGCCCGGCCTGAGGTGGAGATACTGCCGCACATCAGCGCTCCCGCGAGAGTTATGGGGCCGAACGCCTGCAAGGCACGTCGTAGCGCATGGCTTGGACGTCGGCGTACATCCGATAATGAGACTGCGTCGTAAGCGAAGGTTGCGTAGCAACCAAAAACGCAAATTCAAGGCAACAACCCGATTGACACACGGCTTGCCGGTCGCGCCGAACCTGCTCGATCAGGCGCTTGCCGTCACTGCGCCGAATCAGGCCTGGTGTGGCGATACCCGTTATGTCGCCACAAAACCCTCGAAACCCCGCAAATCCATGCCGCAAAGACCTTGCTGAAAGATCTTATTTCCTAACTTGGGTGGATTGGTCTTCGCGTGGCCTCACGCGGAGGAATCATGCGTGACGCCTCCTGCAATATTATCTCCCGCATCCAGTTGCTTGCCGGATCACTGTTGTGAAGGGCAGACCATTGGACGGCCTCGGTGAATGCGGGAA
>NZ_AWZT01000044.1 GCF_000472525.1 Paraburkholderia dilworthii | reverse complement strand
GCAGAAACGGCAGAAACGGCAGAAACGGCAGAAACGGCAGAAACGGCAGAAACGGCAGAAACGGCAGAAACGGCAGAAACGGCAGAAACGGCAGATGTGACCATGAGTCCGGCACCTCGTGAAGCGACGATGGCGATGGCCCGATTCTAGCGAATATTGTCAATCGGGCCGCTGTTACCGAAACGAGCGCAAGCGAACAATGCGTCATCGCGGCGGCCTTCGCTCACCCCGAAGATCGCGAATCTGCGCCGCGCCAACTTATTAACTTCCACAGGAGTCCTGTCATGACCACACCCTGCCGTGCGCTAATCGTCATCGACGTGCAGAACGAATACGTGAGCGGCGATCTGCCGATCGAATATCCTGAGGTGCAGAGTTCGCTCGCCAACATCGGCCGCGCGATGGACGCGGCGCGCGCCGCAGGCGTGCCGGTGGTGGTCGTGCAGAACTTCGCGCCGGCCAGCTCGCCGCTGTTCGCCCGCGGCAGCACGGGCGCCGAACTGCACCCAGCGGTCGGTTCTCGCGAGCGCGATCACTACGTCGAAAAATCGCTTCCCAGCGCCTTCACCGGCACCGACCTCGCCGACTGGCTAGCCGCACGGCATATCGACACGCTTACGGTAGTCGGCTACATGACGCACAACTGCGATGCGTCGACGATCAACCACGCGGTCCATGCGGGCCTCGCCGTCGAATTCCTGCACGATGCGACGGGCTCGGTGCCCTATGAAAACAGCGCGGGCTTTGCGAGCGCCGAAGACATTCATCGCGTGTTCAGCGTGGTGTTGCAATCGCGCTTTGCGGCGGTGACGAGCACGGACGAATGGCTTGCCGCCGTGAGTCGCGGTGTGCCGCTCGAGCGCGGCAACATTTATGCATCCAATCAGAAGGCGCGCAGCCGGAATCGCTGAACGGCGCTTGAGGGACGCGGCCGAAAGGCCGCGACGAACGCTGGCCAAACGCGGCAACCAGAACCGCCGGAACGAGCGCGCAACACGTGGCGCCAATAACGCCGCCAGGAGGGTTGCCAGTATGGCTAAGAGGGGCGCTCGCAATCACCGCGCCGACAGCTAGCGCTCACAGCGGGCACGGATAGCGCCCGGCCGGCTGGCCGCCGTTTCACGTTGATTTGCGCAGCGCCGGGCTCAAGCGCAGCGCGTCGAAAATCCCTTCGACCATCCGCTCGCCAAGCGCGGCGAAATCGGTTGCATCGGGCAGGAACAGCATGTCGCGCAGCGACCCGCCGACAAACGCATGCACCATCGCCGCAGCCAGCTTCGTATCGAGGTCCGCTGGCAATTGCCCTTTCGAGATCGCATTGCGCAAGCCGCCTTCGATCTTGGTCAACGCCTCGCGCATGTTTGTCTGGTAGCGGACCATTACCGGTCCCATCTCTTCGACTAGCTCGCACTTCAGAAACAGGATGTCGAACACGCGGCGGCGGCGCGGATCGTTCGCGGTATCGCGCACGCAGACAATGCAGATTTCCATCAGACGCCCGAGCGGATCGGGCTCATTAGGGTCGAGCGACGCAGCTTTGAGCTCGTCCAGCGGCAGCAGCACGCGGTCGAACATTTCGGTGAACAGATCGCTCTTGTGCGAGAAGTGCCAATAAATGGCGCCGCGGGTGACGCCCGCCGCCTGCGCGATGTCCGCGAGCGACGTGCGCGAAACGCCTTTTTCGAAAAAGACCCGCTCGGCTGCGTCGAGGATGCTGTTGCGCGTCTCCAGCGCTTCTTCTTTGGTTCTTCGGACCATATTTGTATAACCTGCCTGATTGCGGGTTTCCCCGAGCGCTTTTAAGTACGCTCGATGACAATCCGTTTGCCCTGAACTGTTTGGCGAAGCTTTCTTCCGGGTCGCGCCTCGTAGGAGAAGTAACGCACTTTTACATTCATTCGTGAATGTATATATAATAGCACCCCACGATCGGATAGCCCAAGCTGTGACGACCGGTTAATATCCGTCACTGTTGCCTTTCAAACGCTTACGCGCCGTGCTTCAACGCGCGGCGCCGTGCGGCATTTCCCGGTATGGCGCATTTGGCTCAGGATGCCTCGCAGCTTCAGTCTGCATCCTGGGCATCCGGTCGAGCGTCGCAAGACGCATGTGTGCGCCGTCGTCCCCGGGGTAGGGATGCGCGCACTTTTTCATTCTCAGTCCTAGACAGAGGTCGCTCCATGCGCGTCGAACGGGTTCCATTCCGCTTAATCAGTGCCGCGACGGCTGCCGTATTGCTGGCAGCATGCGGACCAAAACAATCTGCCCCGCCGCAACAGACGCCCGAAGTTGGCGTCGTCACAGTCCAGCCGACTACCGTACCTGTCGTCACCGAATTGCCGGGCCGCACCAGTGCTTTCCTCGTCGCGCAAGTGCGTGCGCGGGTCGACGGCATCGTGCTGCGCCGCGAGTTCACCGAAGGCGGTCAGGTCAAGGCCGGCCAACGTCTGTACAAGATCGATCCGGCGCCGTACATCGCCACACTGAACAACGCCAAGGCGACGCTCGCCAAGGCGCAGGCCAACCTAGCGTCCACCACGGCGCAGGCGAATCGCTACAAGGTGCTGGTGGCCGCCAATGCGGTCAGCAAGCAGGACTATGACAACGCAGTGGCCGCGCAAGGCCAGGCCGCCGCCGACGTCGCCGCCGGCAAGGCGGCAGTCGAGACCGCGCAGATCAACCTCGGCTATACGGACGTGACCTCGCCGGTGACGGGCCAGATCGGCGTGTCGCAAGTCACGCCGGGTGCTTATGTGCAGGCGAGCGCCGCGACGCTGCTCGCCACGGTCCAGCAACTCGATCCGGTCTACGTGGACCTGACGCAATCGAGCCTCGACGGCCTGAAGCTGCGCCGCGAAATCCAGGAAGGGCGTCTGAAGACGAATGGTCCTGACGCGGCCAAGGTCTCGCTGATCCTCGAAGACGGTCGCACGTATTCGGAAAAAGGCAAGCTCCAGTTCACCGACGTCACGGTCGACCAGAGCACCGGTTCGGTCACGGTTCGCGCGATCTTCCAGAACAAGGACAAGGTGCTGCTGCCGGGCATGTTCGTGCGCGCGAAGATCGAGGAAGGCGTGAACGAGAACGCGCTCGTCGTCCCGCAAGTCGGCATCACGCACGACCAGAAGGGTCAGCCGACCGCGCTCGTCGTCGGTCAGGACAACAAGGTCGCGTTGCGCCAGCTCGTCACTTCGGGCACGTACGGTTCGAACTGGGTGGTCGAGAGCGGCCTGAAAGCCGGCGACCGCGTGATCGTGCAGGGCACAGACAAGGCGAAACCGGGCATGCAGGTCAAGGCTGTTGCCGCGCAACTTCCCGCCTCGCCCGCCTCCGGCGCAGCCGCTCAAGGTGCGCCGGCCGCCAGCGGCAGCGCGCAGACGGCTCAACCTGCCTCCGCAGCATCGGGCGCGTAATAACAGGGAGCCCGCCACATGGCAAAGTTCTTTATTGATCGCCCGATTTTTGCATGGGTGATCGCCATCATTCTGATGCTCGCGGGTATCGCGTCGGTGTTCACATTGCCGATCGCGCAATACCCGACCATCGCTCCGCCGGCTGTGCAGATCAGCGCAACGTATCCGGGCGCTTCGGCGAAGACGGTGGAAAACACCGTCACGCAGGTGATCGAGCAGCAGATGAGTGGTCTCGACCACTTGCTGTATCTGTCGTCCACTTCGGACGACTCGGGTACGGCAACCATCACGCTGACGTTCGCGGCCGGCACCAATCCTGACATCGCGCAGGTGCAGGTGCAGAACAAGCTGCAACTCGCCACGCCGCTGTTGCCCGAAGCGGTGCAGCAGTTGGGCACCAAGGTCACGAAGTCGAGCAGCAGCTTCCTGCTGGTCATGGCGTTCGTGTCCGAAGACGGCAGCATGAACAAGTACGACCTCGCGAACTACGTCGCGTCGAACGTGCAGGACCCGGTCAGCCGTATCGACGGCGTGGGCACGGTCACGCTGTTCGGCTCGCAGTATGCGATGCGTATCTGGCTCGACGCGAACAAGCTCACCAACTTCGGCTTGACGCCGGTGGATGTGCAGACGGCATTGCAGGCGCAGAACGTGCAGGTTGCGGGCGGCTCGCTCGGCGGCACCCCGTCGGTGCCGGGGCAGGTGCTGCAGGCGACCATCACGGAAGCCACGCTGCTCAATACGCCCGAACAGTTCCGCAACGTGCTGTTGAAGGTCAATCCTGACGGCTCGCAAGTCCGCATCAAGGACGTGGCGCGCGTCGAGCTCGGCGGTGAAAACTACAACTTCGACACCAAGTACAACGGTCAGCCGACCGCGGGCTTCGGTATCCAGCTCGCGACGGGCGCGAACGCGCTGGCAACGGCCAAGGCGGTGCGCGCGAAGATCGACGAGTTGTCGAAATACTTCCCGCATGGTCTCGTGGTGAAGTACCCGTACGACACCACGCCGTTCGTGCGTCTGTCGATCGAGGAAGTGGTCAAGACGCTGCTCGAAGGTATCGTGCTGGTGTTCCTGGTCATGTACCTGTTCCTGCAGAACCTGCGCGCCACGCTGATCCCGACGATCGCCGTGCCGGTGGTGCTGCTGGGCACGTTCGCGATCATGAGCATGGTGGGCTTCTCGATCAACACGCTGTCCATGTTCGGCCTCGTGCTGGCAATCGGTCTGCTGGTGGATGATGCGATCGTGGTGGTGGAAAACGTCGAGCGGGTGATGGCAGAGGAGGGCTTGTCGCCTCGTGAAGCCACGCGTAAGGCGATGGACCAGATTACCGGCGCGCTGATCGGCGTGGCGCTCGTGCTGTCGGCGGTGTTCGTGCCGGTGGCGTTCTCGGGCGGTTCGGTCGGCGCGATTTACCGGCAGTTCTCGCTGACGATCGTGGCCGCGATGGTGCTGTCGGTGCTGGTCGCGTTGATTTTGACGCCGGCCTTGTGCGCGACGATCCTCAAGCCGATTCCGCAAGGTCATCACGAGGAAAAGAAGGGCTTCTTCGGCTGGTTCAACCGGAACTTCAACAAGAGCCGCGATAAGTACCACTCGGGCGTGCACCACGTGATCAAGCGCTCGGGCCGCTGGCTCATCATCTACATGGTGGTGATCTTCGCGGTTGGCCTCCTGTTCGTGCGCCTGCCGAAGTCGTTCCTGCCCGACGAAGACCAGGGCACGATGTTCGTGCTGGTGCAAACGCCGTCCGGCTCGACGCAGGAAACCACGGCGCGCGCGCTGAAGGACGTTTCTGACTACCTGCTCGACGGTGAGAAGGCGATTGTCGAATCCACCTTCACGGTGAACGGCTTCAGCTTCGCGGGCCGCGGCCAGAACGCCGGTCTCGTGTTCGTGCGGATGAAGGACTACGCGCAGCGTCAGCATGCGAATGAAAAGGTCCAGGCGCTGGTGGGCCGCTTATTCATGCACTTCGCCAGCTACAAGGGCGCGCTCGTGTACCCGGTGAATCCGCCGTCGATTCCGGAACTCGGCACGGCCGCGGGCTTCGACTTCGAGTTGCAGGACCGTGCGGGTGTTGGCCACGAAAAGCTGATGGAAGCGCGCAACATGCTGCTCGGCATGGCTGCGCAAGATCCGACGCTGGCTCAGGTGCGTCCGAACGGCCTGAACGATACGCCGCAGTTCAAGGTGAGCATCGACCATGAAAAGGCGTCTGCGCTCGGCGTATCGCTGTCCGCAATCGACCAGACGTTCTCGATCGCGTGGGCCTCGCAATACGTGAACAACTTCCTCGATACCGATGGCCGGATCAAGAAGGTGTACATGCAGGGCGATGCACCATTCCGTATGAAGCCGGAAGACCTGAACGCCTGGTACGTGCGCAACACGGCGGGTGGCATGGTGCCATTCTCGTCGTTCGCAAGCGGTCAGTGGACCTACGGTTCGCCGAAGCTCGAGCGCTACAACGGTATTTCCGCGGTGGAAATCCAGGGCGCGGCGGCACCGGGCAAGTCGACCGGTCAGGCGATGACGGCAATGGAAGCGCTCGTGGCGAAACTGCCCGCGGGTATCGGCTACGAATGGACGGGCCTGTCGTTGCAGGAACGCCAGTCCGGCTCGCAGGCGCCGATCCTCTACGGCATTTCGATCCTCGTCGTGTTCCTGTGTCTCGCGGCGCTGTATGAGAGCTGGTCGATCCCGTTCTCGGTGATCATGGTGGTGCCGCTCGGCGTGATCGGCGCACTGCTGGCCGCCACGCTGCGCGGGCTCGAGAACGACGTGTTCTTCCAGGTCGGTCTCCTGACCACGGTGGGGCTGTCGGCGAAGAACGCGATTCTGATCGTGGAGTTCGCGCGCGAGTTGCAGCAGAGCGAGGGAATAGGGCCGGTCGAGGCCGCGCTGGAAGCGGCGCGTCTGCGGCTGCGTCCGATTCTGATGACCTCGCTTGCGTTCATTCTCGGCGTGATGCCGCTCGCGATCAGCAACGGCGCTGGCTCGGCGAGCCAGCACGCAATCGGCACCGGCGTGATCGGCGGTATGTTGACGGCGACCTTCCTCGCGATTTTCATGATCCCGATGTTCTTCGTCGTGATCCGCGCGAAGTTTGGCGGCGAGAAGGAAGACCCGGACGAGGCGCTCGCACACTACAACCAGCACCATCCGCATGATCCGCAAGATGGCGGGGCGGCTGGCGGGTCGGACCGCAATGGCTCGGGCAAGGACGGACATTGAGATGCAAAAACACTCTTTGATTGCAGTGGCGGTCGCGTTCCTCGCCGCCGGTTGCACGATGGCGCCGAAGTACGAACGCCCCGCCGCGCCGGTGACGAGCACGTTCCCCACCGGCGGCGTGTACGACACGCAGCCGGGCGCGACGCAGCCAGGCGCAGCCGGCGCGCGCAGCGCGAACGGCCAGGCGGCGGCGGACATCGGCTGGCGCGATTTCTTCGTCGATCCGCGCATGCAGCGGTTGATCGAAATTGCGCTGAAGAACAACCGCGATCTGCGCGTGTCGGTGCTGAACATGCAGGCCTCGCAAGCGCAGTTCCGGATCGTCCGCGCGGGTCTGTTCCCGACGCTCGACGCCGCGGCATCGCAAAGCAAACAGCGAACGCCGAAAGACCTGTCGGTGTTCGGCAATACGATCTCGAACTCATATTCGGTTGGTCTGAACGCTTCGTGGGAAATCGACTTCTTCGGGCGCATTCAAAGCCTGAAGGACCAGGCGTTGGCTCAATACCTGGCCACGGCTCAGGCGCGCAAGGCGGCTGAAATCGCGCTGGTCTCGCAGGTGGCGAATCAGTATCTGACGGTGCTCGAGCTCGACGATCTGCTGAATGTCACACAAGGCACGCTGAAAACGGCGCACGAGTCGTATCGCATCACGAAGCTGCAGTTCGACAACGGCACCGGCTCCGAACTCGATCTGCGTCAGGCGCAGACCGTGGTCGAGCAGGCACAGGCGAACTTGCAGGCGCAGGAGCGTTTGCGCGCTCAGGCCGAAAACGCGCTGGTGCTGCTGCTCGGCGAGCCGCTGCCCGCCGACCTGCCGCCGGGCCTCACGTTGAGCGACCAGAATCTCCTCACGGATATTCCGGCGGGTCTGCCGTCCGATCTGCTGACGCGTCGTCCGGACATCATGGAGGCCGAGGAGAATCTGCTCGCGGCGAACGCGAATATCGGCGCGGCGCGCGCGGCGTTTTTCCCGAAGGTTTCGCTCACCGGCAGCTTCGGTACGCTGAGCCCGACGCTCGGCGGCCTGTTCAAGCCGGGTTCGGCGGCGTGGAGCTTCGCGCCGTCGATCACGTTGCCGATTTTCGAAGGCGGCCAGAACCTGGCCAACCTCGATGTGGCCAACATCCAGAAGAACGTCCAGATCGCCACGTATGAAAAGGCGATCCAGACGGCCTTCCGCGAGGTGGCGGACGCACTGGCCGCGCGCGGCACGTACGATCAGCAGATTCAGTCGCTCGAGCGCAACACGTTTGCGCAACAGCGTCGGCTGGATCTGTCGAACCTGCGTTATACGAACGGGGTCGACAGTTACCTGTCGGTGCTGACCGCGCAGACCGATCTGTATTCGTCGCAGCAGTCGTTGATCACCGCGCGCATGGAGCGTTTGCAGAACCTCGTGACGCTGTACCAGGCGCTCGGCGGCGGCTGGATCGAGCATAACGGCGAGCAGCCGCGTCCGGCCGATGCACCCGTCGACTACGGTGCAGCGAGTGCGCCGGCAGCGGCTTCCGCTGGTACCGCGGGCTGAGCATTGCGGCAGTTCGACCGGTAATTGACCGGTGATAGAAAAACGCCACGGCATGCCGTGGCGTTTTCTTTTGCAGCGGCCGAGCGGATCGAGTGAGCCAGCCGCCCGGCTGTGCATTGCATGTGAAGCTCAACGCTTTACCGATTCAGCGTCCCGACCTCACCTAATGCAAATCCGCCGCACGCAGTATTTCATCGCGCGGCGCTTCCTTGCCGCTGCGTCCGTCGAAATCGTGGCTGGCTTTGCGGATTTCGCACTGCGCTTTCTTCTCGCTTTTGACGCCATTGAAAATCAGATTCAGCACGACCGCAGACACCGAAGCCAGCAAAATCCCGCTGTGCAGCAGCGGCGACAACGCGGGCGGCAGCTTCGAAAAGAAGTGCGGCGATACCACCGGCACGAGCCCGAGGCCAATACTCACCGCGACGATGAAGAGGTTGTGGTGATTCTTCACGAAGTCGACCTTGGACAGCACCTTGATGCCGTTGGCCGCGACCATGCCGAACATCACGATGCCAGCGCCGCCGAGCACGAAAGCGGGCACCGAGGCGACCACTTGCGCCATCTTCGGAAAGAGGCCGAGCAGCACCAGAATCACGCCGCCCATCGCGCAGACAAAGCGGCTCTTCACGCCGGTCACGCCGATCAGCCCGACGTTCTGTGAGAACGACGTATGCGGAAACGAGTTGAAGATGCCGCCGATCAGCGTGCCGAGTCCATCCACGCGCAAACCGCGCACCAGCGCTTTCTGATCGACCGGACGATCGACCATATCGCCGACCGCGAGGAACATGCCCGTCGATTCGATGAAGGTGACGAACATCACGGTCACCATCGTTGCAATCGACAGCGGATCGAAGTGCGGCAGCCCGAAGTGAAACGGCATCACGAAGCCGACCCACGGCGCGTGCGTCACGCCGTCCATGTTGACGCGGCCGAGCGCCAGCGCGATCACGAAGCCCGCGACAATGCCGAGCAGCACCGAAATATTCGCGATGAAGCCCTTGGCGAACTTGTTGATGAGCAGGATCAGCATCAGCACGAGCAGCGAGAGGCCGAGGTAGACCGGATTGCCATAGTCGGGATTGCCCACGCCGCCGGCTGCCCAGTTGATGCCGACGCCCATCAGCGAGAGCCCGATCACCGAGATCACCACGCCGATCACCACCGGCGGGAAAAAGCGCAGCAGCTTGCCGACGGCCGGCGCGAGCAGGATGCCGATCACGCCGGCGGCGATCGTCGAGCCGAAGATGTCGAGAATGCCGAGCGATGGATTGGTGCCGATCGCGACCATCGGACCGACTGCGGCGAACGTGCAGCCCATGATCACCGGCAAGCGGATGCCGAAGATCCACAGGCCGAGCGTCTGGATCAACGTGGCGATGCCGCAGGAGAACAGGTCGGCGCTGATCAGGAACGCGATCTGGTCTTTCGGCAGCTTCAGCGCCGCGCCGACGATCAGCGGCACCGCGACGGCGCCGGCGTACATCACCAAAACGTGCTGAATGCCGAGGGTGAGCAACTGGCCCGCGGGCAGCCGCTCGTCGCACGGGTGAACCGTGTTCGATTGCATAACGTCTCTCTCCACAATCTGATTTTGGGATGACTCCAAGGTATCGGGGACGAAAAAGCGCAACAAGACCGCTGGGGCCTATTCCGGCATTCCCGGTGACGATATGCGCGAGCCCACTTTGAAAGCCGGAATTGGCGCGAGCGGCGGTTCCATCGGCGGTCAGCCCCTTGCAGCGGCGATGCGCGCGCAGTCGCTTGGCGTGCCCGAGCCGCCGCGATATATGTGAGAATCGATGAGGTGTATCCGGGCTGGCGCATAGTCGTGTTTTCGTACAACTCGCCGCTCGGCGGGGTTAACCCGCGATTGGACGGCGTTCTGCACGCGGCAGCAACTGCTTCCCACACATCATGCGGCTGGCAAAAATTCGCGCTTGCGGCGCGGTCCGCATACTCTCACTTACACCTTAACTGACGACGCTCCATCGCTCATGAGCTTTCTCGGCATCGACCTCGGCACTGGTTCCCTCAAAGTCGCAATCGTCGATGAAGACGGCCATGAGCAGGCCGTCGCGAGCGTCGCGTACGCACTCGAGACGCCGCACGCCGGCTGGGCGGAGACGTCGGTGCAAACGTGGTGGCGCGCGCTGTGCGAAGCGGCTGCGCGCTTGCCCGATGGGCTGCGTCGCGAGGTCAAGGGAATTGGCTTTTCCGGCCAGATGCACGGCGTCGTCATGATCGACGAAGCGGGGAATGCGGTGCGGCCCGCGATGCTGTGGCCCGACACGCGCGCAAGTGCTTTGCTCGACGCGTGGCCCGAGCCGCAGCCGAATCCGGTGGCGCCCGGCATGGCCGGTCCGTTGCTGCGCTGGGTCGCGTTGCATGAACCGGAGTCCGCACGCCGCACGCGCTGGGCGTTGCAGCCGAAAGACTGGCTGCGAGTCGCGCTTGGCGGCGCGGTCGCGACTGATCCTTCGGACGCGTGCGCGACCGCGCTCGCCGATCTCGATGGCGCGTGGGATGTGGCGCTGCTCGAACGGCTCGGCATTGCGCATGAGTGGTTCGCGCCGGTGGGCCCGTCGTATGCAGCTGCCGGCGTGCTGTCGCATAGCGCGGCGCAGGCGTTGGGCCTGCGTGCGGGCATCGTGCTCGCCACTGGCGCCGCAGACACGCCATGCGCCGCGCTCGGCAGCGGACTTGCGCGCGACGGTGACGCGCTCCTGACGACCGGCACCGGTGGCCAGATCGTCGTGCTCGGCGAGCATGAGCCTCAGGCGGTTAGAGGCCTGCATCGCTATCGGGCGGCGAGCGACCACTGGTATCGAATGGCGGCCATGCAAAACGTGGGCATTGCGCTGGAGCGCGCGCGCGGCTGGCTATGCTACGAATGGGCGGATGCCTATGGCGAAGCCTTCGTCGACCAGGCGGGCCAGGCAGTGGGCATCATGGTCAACGCCAACGCCAACGCCAACGCCAACGCCAACGCCAACGCCAACGCCAACGCTAACGCTAACGCCGCCGCGATAGCCGCAGCAACGACAACGAGCCCCACAGCACCGCCGCTGACCTTCCTCCCTTACCTCACAGGCGAGCGCACACCGTGGCTCAATCCCGCGGCGCGCGGCGGCTGGCTCGGGCTCGCTCTCGATCACACGCGCGGCGCGATGATGCGCGCCGCGTTCGAAGGCGTCGCCTTTTCGCTGCGCGCGGGGCTCGACGCGATCCGCGCGAGCGGCGCGACAGTGACGACATTGAAGCTGGCAGGCGGCGGTTCCGTCGATGCGCGCTGGCGCCAACTGCTCGCCGATACGCTAAATGCAGAACTGCACGCAGTCGATTGTCCGAATGCCGCTCCGCGCGGCGCGGCCATCCTCGGCGGCATTGCAAGCGGTCACTGGCACGTGCACGACCTCGCTGCGCTCGCGCCCGGTGCGACGCTCGTGGCCAGCCCGCGAGGCGATCGCGCGCTCGCCGAACGCTACGCACGTTTTGTCGATCTGTATGGCCGCGTCGAAACATGGTTCGACGCAGGCACGGACACCTGACGAGGAGAGCGGTAATGTCACCTGCTGACAATGCCGCGACGCACTTTGCAATACCATGACGCTTTTCATGCGTTAGCCTGTAGCTCACGCGGCGCAGGCATCGACCGCAGCATGATCCCAGGATATTCGCGCGCCGCCATGCCGCATACCGCGACGCGCGTCGCATTCACAGACTCACAGGAGCATTCACGATGAAGACCAAAGCAGCAATCGCATGGAAAGCGGGCGCACCGCTGACGATCGAAGAAGTCGATCTCGAAGGCCCGCGCGCAGGCGAAGTCCTGATCGAAGTGAAAGCGACCGGTATCTGCCACACCGATTACTACACGCTCTCGGGCGCCGACCCAGAAGGTATTTTCCCAGCGATTCTCGGCCACGAAGGCGCGGGCGTGATCGTCGATACTGGTCCGGGCGTCGGCACGCTGAAGAAGGGCGACCACGTCATTCCGCTTTACACGCCCGAATGCCGTCAGTGCAAATTCTGTCTATCGCGCAAGACCAACCTGTGTCAGGCGATCCGCGCGACGCAGGGCAAGGGCCTGATGCCCGACGCCACCTCGCGTTTCTCGCTGGACGGCAAGCCTTTGTTTCACTACATGGGCACGTCCACGTTTTCCAACTACATCGTCGTGCCGGAAATCGCCGTGGCCAAGGTGCGTGAAGACGCGCCGTTCGACAAGATCTGCTACATCGGCTGCGGCGTGACGACGGGCGTCGGCGCAGTCGTGTATTCGGCGAAGGTCGAAGCCGGCGCGAACGTGGTGGTGTTCGGGCTCGGCGGCATCGGCCTGAACGTGATTCAGGGCGCGAAAATGGTCGGAGCGGACAAGATCATCGGCGTGGACATCAATCCGGGCCGCGTCGAACTCGCGAAGAAATTCGGCATGACGCACTTCATCAACCCGAACGAAGTCGAGAACGTGGTCGATCACATCGTGCAGCTTACCGACGGCGGCGCCGACTATTCGTTCGAATGCATCGGCAATACGAAGGTGATGCGTCAGGCGCTCGAATGCACGCATAAGGGCTGGGGCCAGTCGTTCATCATCGGCGTGGCGGCGGCGGGCGAGGAGGTCAGCACGCGTCCGTTCCAGCTCGTGACCGGCCGCGAGTGGAAAGGCTCTGCATTCGGCGGCGCGCGCGGCCGCACGGACGTGCCGAAGATCGTCGACTGGTACATGGAAGGCAAGATCAATATCGACGATCTGATTACGCACCGTCTGCCGCTCGAACGCATCAACGAGGGCTTCGATCTGATGAAGAAGGGCGAGTCGATCCGCTCGGTCGTGCTGTATTAACACGGCTCAACGAACGCGACCAACAAGGAGCAAGACGATGCTTGAGCTATTGTCGTCGCACGCCTGTCATGGCGGCGAGCAGCGTTTTTATCGGCATGAGTCGCAAACCATCGGCCTGCCGATGCGCTTCTCGGTATATCTGCCGCCGCAGGCCCTCAAGCCGGACGCGAAGGTGCCCGCGCTGTTCTATCTCGCGGGGCTGACCTCTACCGAAGAGACGTTTGCGATCAAGGCCGGTGCGCAGCGCTTCGCCGCGCGACATGGCGTGGCGCTCGTCGCGCCGGATACGAGCCCGCGCGGCGCGGGCGTGCCGGGCGAGAGCGCCGCGTGGGACTTCGGCGTGGGCGCGGGCTTTTACGTCGATGCAACGCAGGAGCCCTGGGCGCGGCACTATCGGATGTACTCCTATGTACGCGACGAGCTGCGCGAAACGGTTCTGAACGAACTTCCCGTCGACGATTCGAGGCTCGGCATTTTCGGTCATTCAATGGGCGGCCACGGTGCATTGATGTTGGCGCTGCGCAATCCGGAGTTCTATCGCTCGGTGTCGGCGTTCGCGCCGATTGCCGCGCCCACGCGCTGCCCTTGGGGCGAGAAAGCGTTCGGCGGCTATCTCGGCGACGACCGCGAAGCATGGAAGGAATACGACTCAAGCGAACTCGTGGTGCGCGCGTCGCGCAAGTTCGCGGAGGGGATTCTGGTCGATCAAGGGCTCGCCGATCAGTTTCTCGCCGAGCAGTTGTATCCCGACGTGTTCGAAGCCGCATGCCGCGCGGCGGGCCAGCCGCTGACCTTGCGCCGGCATGCGGGCTACGACCACGGCTATTACTTCATCTCGACTTTCATCGAGGATCACATCGCGCATCACGCGAAGGTGTTGCTCGGCTGAAGTTTTCTGATGCCGATGGCGGCACCATTGCGGGCCGCCATCGAACGCATTGAACGCATCAAACCCATCCAACGCATTGAAGCTTAGCGACGCCTCAGCAAACTCCCGCCATACACCACCGCCGACAGCGCGGTGATCCAGAAGCTCGTCGGCCAGTCGGTGTAGAACGCGAGCGTCACTCCGAGCCACGCCTGCAACAGCGCGAACACGGCGGCGAGCACGAGGCCGGCCGAAAGCCGCGTCGTCATATTCTGCGCGGCGGCGGCCGGGCCGACCATCAGTGTGAAGACCAGCAGCACGCCGACGATCTGCGTGCACGCGGCCACGGCGAGGGCGGTAATCGCGAGAAACAGCACCGACACGAGACGCAACGACACGCCCTTCGCTTCGGCCAGCTCGGGCTGCAATGAAGCGAACAGCAACGGCCGCATGATCGCCGCGAGCGCAAGCAGACTGACCACGCCCAGGCCCGCCAGCACAGCCAGCGTCGACTCGTTCACGCCGAGCACGTTGCCGAACAGCAGCGCGGTGACCTGCGTCGCATAGGCCGTGAAGAAGTGCAGAAACAGCAGCCCGAAGCCGAGCGACAGCGACAGGATCACGCCGATTGCGACGTCGCGTCCGGCGAGGCGCTCGCCGAGCGCGCCCATGCCGACGCCCGCCGCGAGCGTAAAGCCGACCATGCCCCAGATTGGCGAAATGCCGATCAGCACTGCGCCAGTCGCGCCGGTGAAGCCGACATGCGAAAGCGCGTGCCCCGCGAAAGTTTGTCCGCGCATCACGAGAAAATAGCCGACCACGCCAGCGAGCACGGCGACGATGCCCGACGCCGCGAAGGCGTTCACCATGAAGTCGTATTCAAACATCGTGCTTGTGTCCGTCGCGTGAGTCGTACTGGTGTGAGTGATCGTGGGCATGTCCATGCGAATGCCCGCCGTTCTCGTCGTGTTCGTGCTCGTGATCGTGCTTTTCCACTTCGACGCCGCCCGACATCACGAAGATGCGGCCGTTCACGCGCATCACGTCGATGGGCGAACCGTAGAGGCGCGACAGCACGGGCCGCGTGATGACCTCGTCGACGGTGCCGAGCGCGGCCACGCCGCTGCCGAGATACAGCACGCGATCGAGCGAGTTGAGCAGCGGGTTGAGTTCGTGTGCCGAGAACAGCACGGCAATGCCGAGCTCCTGCTGCACACGCCGCACGAGTTCGACCACACTCTTCTGATGATGCGGGTCGAGGCTGATCAGCGGTTCGTCGAGCAGCAGCAGTTTCGGCGCGCCAAGCAGACATTGCGCGAGCAGCAGGCGTTGCCGCTCGCCGCCCGAAAGTTCGGATAAGGGCCGCTCGGCGAGCTTGCGGCCGTCAACCAGTTCGAGCACGCGCTCAACATCCGCGCGCGTTTTTGAGTCCGCGTGAGGCAGGCCCCAACGGTGGCCGTCGGCCGCCATCGCGACGAAATCGCGGCCACGCACGCGCCGTCCGGCAAGTGCGCTGCGCGTTTGCGGCATATAACCGATCGACGCGTTGCCGCGCTCCACCGGCTGCCCCAGCACGCGGATCGTGCCGCTTGCCGCCGGCACGAGGCCGAGCACCGCGCGCATCAGCGTGGTCTTGCCCGCGCCGTTCGGCCCCAGCACGCCGATGAATTCGCCCTGATTCACGACGAAGCCGGCATCGCGCAAGATCGTGCGGCCGCCGAGTTCCAGCGTGACGTGATCGAGTTCGAGCACGGGCGAGCGGCTTGCCGTGGGCGTCGCTCCGCTCGCCGATACATTGGCTGGCGTGCTGCGGCCAGTAACATTCATTGGGTTTTTCCTTTGACTCCGGCCGCTGCCTTCGTGCTGCTCGCATCGCCTTTGGCGAGCGCTGCGCCGAGCGCGTCGAGCTGCGAGAGCATCCACGTCTGATAGGTGTTGCCGGCCGGCTCGGTCTCGGTGACGCTTACGGTCGGCACGTTCGATTGCTGCGCGAGCTTCAACATGCGTTTGGTCAGAGCCTCGGTTGCCTGGCTGTTATAGATCAGCACGCGTACGCGCTTTTCGCGCAGATCACGTTCGAATGCGGCGATGTCGGATGCGCTGGCTTCTGTGTCGTTCATTGCCGCCATCTGGAAGCGCATGTTGCGCATACTCAGTCCGATTGCATCCGACATATAGCCGAACACGGGCTCCGTTGCCGTCACTGGCGTGCCCGCGTAGCGGTCATGCAGTTCGGCGGCCTTCGCTTGCACCGGTTTCAGCGAATCGAGAAACTTCACGAGGTTCGCATCGTACGCCGACTTGTGCGCCGGGTCAGCCGCGACGAGCACCTCGTTCACCGCGCGCGCCACCTTGGGCATCGTCGCCGGGTCGTACCAGAGATGCGGATTGTCGCCGCTCTTTTTGCCGGTCAACTCCGCCGCAACGATTGTCGTGTGCTTCGCGCCCTTCGACGCGGCCAGCAATTTTGCCATCCACGGATCGTAGTCGGCGCCGTTGTAGACCACAAGGCTCGCATGCTGCAACGCGCGCGCTGTCTTCGGGCTTGCTTCGAACAGATGCGGGTCCTGGTCCGGGTTGCTGAGAATGCTCGTCACGTCGACGCGATCGCCGCCCAGTTGCTGCACCACATCGCCATAAAAATTTTCGGCGGCGACCACGGGGATTTTCGCATCCGCGGCAAATGCTGCATGGCTAAACGCGAACGCGGCTGTGACTGCGGCGACATATCTGGACAGCGACATCGTGCTCTTCTCCATTGGGTGTTCTACTGCGTGAGGGTGAATGAATCGCAAATGTGAGGCGACTGGGTTCATGCCGATGCCGAAGTTCGCGACGCACGGGCGCACAACGCGCAAACACCGCTCAATTCGACGACCTGACGATGAACCTCGAAGCCTTGGGCCGGCGCGCTATGCGACAACTGTTCGGCGAGGCCGTCGCTGGGAATCTCGACCGTCGCGCCACAGCGGTCGCACATCAGAAACTGGCTGCAATGCGGCACGCCGATTTCACAGCAGGCCACATATGCATTCTTCGACTCGATGCGATGCACGAAGCCGTGCGCGAGCAGAAAATCGAGCGCGCGATAGACGCTAGTCGGCGGCACGCGGCCGCGCGCGGGTTCGAGCGCATCGAGCAGATCGTATGCGCCGACAGGCTTCTCGCTCGCGACGATCGCCGCATACACCTGGCGCCGCAGCGGCGTAAGCGACAAGCCGTGCAATGCGGCGTGCGCTTCGGCATGCGCAAGCCGCACGGCGTGATGTTGTGCGTTCGGTGTAGCCATCAGCGCGGATCTCCTGTCGGTGACGTCATGCGGATGTAAGGTCGGTCGCGGATCGAGATCGGAATGATATAACGTATCCCGATTTCTTGTCAGCACGCGCGTACAACAACGACGCAAGCGCGTCGCCCGGTCGTTCCGCGCTGCACCATCGAAATCTGTGAGAGCGCCTTGACATGACCCGGTGCGTATCCGATGATTCGATCACAAACAGAGCAATTGATCGCGCAATGAGCGTTCGCTCACTGCGTGTCGAAAAGCGAAACGAACCGGAGACAAGCGTGGCGGCACGATTGCAAGACAAGGTGGCCATCCTGACGGGCGCGGCGAGCGGAATCGGCGAGGCCGTGGCGCGGCGCTACCTGGACGAAGGCGCGCAATGCGTGCTGGTCGACGTGAAGCCGGCTGACAGTTTCGCCGACACGCTGCGCGCCTCCTACGGCGAGCGCGTGCTCACGGTCACTGCGGATGTCACGCGCCGCGAAGATATCGAGCGCATCGTGGCGAGCACGCTGGAGCGCTTCGGCCGCGTCGATATCCTCTTCAACAATGCGGCTCTATTCGACATGCGCCCGATCCTCGACGAATCGTGGGACGTGTTCGACCGTCTCTTCGCGGTCAATGTGAAGGGTATGTTCTTTCTCATGCAAGCCGTCGCGCGGCAGATGGTCGAGCAAGGCCGCGGCGGCAAGATCATCAATATGTCGTCGCAAGCGGGGCGGCGCGGCGAAGCGCTCGTCTCGCATTACTGCGCGACTAAGGCCGCGGTGCTCAGCTACACGCAATCTGCCGCCTTGGCGCTCGCGCCGCACAAGATCAACGTCAACGGCATCGCGCCCGGTGTCGTCGATACGCCGATGTGGAAAGAAGTCGACGCGCTTTTCGCCCGTTATGAAAACCGGCCGCTTGGCGAGAAGAAGCGGCTCGTCGGCGAAGCCGTGCCGCTCGGGCGCATGGGCGTGCCCGACGATCTGACCGGCGCGGCACTGTTCCTCGCATCCGCGGATGCGGACTACATCACCGCGCAAACATTGAACGTCGACGGCGGCAACTGGATGAGTTAAGCGGTTGAACCGCGTTATCCAGCGCCATTTTCGTAGAACAAACGCAGCATCACATAACGCACGAGAAAGGAGACAACACACATGAAACCCGCCCTCAAATCCGCGCTCAAGGCGGTTAGCGCCGGCGCCGTCGCGTGCTTCGCGCTGAGCGCGTCGGCAGCCACGGTGACGATCGCCACGCTGAACAATCCGGACATGATCGAGCTGAAGAAGCTGTCGCCCGAATTCGAAAAGGCGAATCCGGACATCAAGCTGAACTGGGTGATTCTCGAAGAAAACGTGCTACGTCAACGCGCCACGACCGACATCACGACCGGCAGCGGCCAGTTCGACGTGATGACGATCGGCGCCTATGAAACGCCGCAATGGGGCAAGCGCGGCTGGCTCACGCCGCTCACGAACCTGCCCGCCGATTACGATCTGAACGACGTCGTGAAGACGGCGCGCGACGGCCTTTCCGCCGGCGGCCAGTTGTACGCACTGCCGTTTTACGTCGAAAGCTCGATGACGTATTACCGCAAAGACCTGTTCGCGGCGAAGGGCCTGAAAATGCCCGACCAGCCGACCTACGACCAGATCGCGCAATTCGCCGACAAGCTCACCGACAAAGCCAACGGCATGTACGGCATCTGCCTGCGCGGCAAGGCGGGCTGGGGCGAAAACATGGCGTATGGCACGACGGTGGTGAACACGTTCGGCGGCCGCTGGTTCGACGAGAAGTGGCACGCGCAACTCACGTCGCCGGAATGGAAGAAGGCCATCACGTTCTACGTCGATCTGCTGAAGAAGAACGGCCCGCCGGGAGCAAGCTCGAACGGTTTCAACGAGAACCTCACGCTGATGTCCTCGGGCAAGTGCGCGATGTGGATCGACGCGACGGTGGCAGCGGGCATGCTGTACAACAAGCAGCAGTCGCAGATCGCGGACAAGGTCGGTTTCGCGGCTGCGCCGGTGGCCGTCACGCCGAAGGGCTCGCATTGGCTGTGGGCCTGGGCACTGGCGATTCCGAAGTCGTCGAAGCAGGCTGACGCGGCGAAGAAGTTCATCACGTGGGCCACGTCGAAGCAGTACATCGAGCTCGTCGCGAAAGATGAAGGCTGGGCTTCGGTGCCGCCGGGAACGCGTCAATCGACTTACGCTCGCCCGGAGTACAAGCAGGCTGCGCCGTTCGGCGACTTCGTGCTGAAGGCGATTGAAACGGCTGATCCGGAGCATCCGACGCTTAAGCCCGTGCCGTACACCGGTGTGCAATTCGTTGGGATACCTGAATTCCAGTCGTTCGGCACTGTGGTCGGTCAAAGCATCTCCGGCGCGATTGCCGGGCAGATGACGGTCGACCAGGCGCTCGCAGCCGGCCAGGCCACCGCGGATCGCGCGGTGAAGCAGGCGGGATACCAGAAGTAACGAAGAAGTAGATCGGAAAACTCGCCACTGAAGTCACGTGGCACGCGCCGGCTGACGCCCGTCAGCCGGCTCACGCAGCACAGCGGGCCGTCACGGCCGCACATGCGCCGCAACGCCGCGTCGTATTTCATCGCGACAGGGCGATTCGTGCGGAACGTGCCGCCCGCGCATTACCGAACAGGTGGTCAATCATGCGTCCTCTGCGCCTGCCTCTCATGCATGCCCATCCCCAGACAGAAAAGGAACGCGAAGTCCGCAAAGCCAATTCCGCGCGCTGGCTCGTGTCGCCTTCGGTCGCGGTCCTGCTGCTGTGGATGACGATTCCGCTCGCGATGACGATCTGGTTTTCGTTCTCGCGTTACAACCTGTTGAATCCGGACCTCAAGGGCTTCGCCGGCTTCGACAACTATCAGTTCCTTGCAAGCGATCCCTCGTTCGGTCCGTCGATCGGCCATACGCTCCAACTGATCGTGTCCGTGCTGGTGATCACGGTGGTCGGCGGCGTGCTCATGGCGATCCTGTTCGATCGCAAGTTCTATGGCCAGGGCATCGCGCGGCTGCTGGCCATCGCGCCGTTCTTCGTGATGCCGACCGTGAGCGCGCTGATCTGGAAGAACATGATCCTGCATCCGGTGTACGGCCTGATCGCGAGCGGCATGCGCGCAATGGGCATGCAGCCGATCGACTGGTTCGCGGAGTATCCGTTGACAGCGGTCATCATGATCGTCGCGTGGCAATGGCTGCCGTTCGCGTTTCTGATTCTGTTCACGGCGATCCAGTCGCTCGACCAGGAGCAGAAGGAAGCGGCGCGCATCGACGGAGCGGGACCGTTCGCGATGTTCTTCTACATCACGCTGCCGCATTTGAAACGCGCGATTGCCGTGGTGGTCATGATGGAGACGATTTTCCTGCTGTCCATCTTCGCTGAAATCTACACGACGACGGGCGGCGGTCCGGGCACCGCGACCACTAATCTGTCGTACCTGATCTATTCGCTTGGCCTGCAACAGTTCGACGTCGGTCTTGCATCGGCGGGCGGTATTCTCGCTGTCGTGCTGGCCAATATCGTGTCGTTCTTCCTCGTGCGGATGCTCGCGAAGAACCTCAAAGGGGAGTACGAAAAATGAGCCACGTTGCCTCTACTCCGGCGTCGACTTCAACGCCCATGACCGTGCCGGCGAAGTCGCCGTTCGCCGCGATCCGCCGCGGCATTCCCGGCGTGATTGCGTGGCTCGTCGCGCTGCTATTGTTCTTCCCGATCTTCTGGATGACGATCACCGCATTCAAGACCGAGCAGCAGGCGTACTCTTCGTCGCTATTTTTCACGCCGACGTTCGACAGCTTTCGCGAAGTGTTCGCGCGCAGCAATTACTTTTCGTTCGCGTGGAACTCGATTTTGATCTCCGTCGGCGTGACGGTGCTGTGTCTGATTCTCGCGGTGCCGGCCGCGTATGCGATGGCGTTCTTCCCCACGCGCCGCACTCAAAAAGTGCTGCTGTGGATGCTGTCGACAAAGATGATGCCGTCGGTCGGCGTGCTGGTGCCGATCTATCTGCTGTGGAAGAACAGCGGCTTGCTCGATACGGTGTCCGGTCTCGTGATCGTTTATACGCTGATCAATCTGCCGATTGCGGTGTGGATGTCGTTCACTTACTTCGCTGAAATTCCGCGGGACATTCTCGAAGCAGGACGTATCGACGGCGCGGCGACCTGGCAGGAAATCGTCTATCTGCTGATGCCGATGGCGCTGCCGGGACTCGCTTCCACTGCGCTGCTGCTCGTCATTCTTTCGTGGAACGAAGCGTTCTGGAGTATCAACCTGTCGAGCTCGAACGCCGCGCCGCTCACTGTTTTCATTGCGTCGTACTCGAGTCCTGAGGGCCTCTTCTGGGCGAAGCTGTCCGCCGCCTCGCTGCTTGCTGTGGCGCCGATCCTGATTGTCGGCTGGCTGTCGCAGAAGCAGCTCGTGCGTGGGCTCACGTTCGGGGCGGTCAAATGACGGCAGGCACCAGTGCAGGAAGTTTCGCGCTGATCTGCGATTGCGACGGTGTGTTGATCGACAGCGAAGCGGTGGCTGCACGCATGCTCGTGCATGAGCTCGAAGCGCGCTGGCCGGGCGTCGACGTCGAGCCCGTCGTGTTGCCGCTTCTCGGGCTGCGCATCGAAAAAGTGCTGGAGGGCACGGCGATGCAACTCGGCAAAAGTCTCGGTCTGGATGACATCGACGCAATTCGCCGCTCCGTGGAAGCGGCCGCGATGCAGGCGCCAGCAGTGGAAGGCATCGAGCAGGCGCTGGCCCAGGTGCCGCTTATCAAAGGCTGCGCGAGCAACAGTTTTCGGCCTTACGTGCAGACGGTTCTCGCACGCACCGGTCTTGTGAGGTTTTTCGGCGACCGTCTGTTTTGCGCCGATAGCGTGGCCAATCCGAAGCCCTCGCCCGATGTCTATCTGGCGGCGGCGAAGGGTCTGCGGCTCGCGCCGTCGGCGTGCCTCGTGATCGAGGACAGCGTGACCGGCGTAACGGCGGCGAGCGCGGCGGGCATGACGGTGCTCGGCTTCATCGGCGGCGGTCATGCGAGCGACGCGCAGATCGACAAACTTCATGCAGCCGGTGCGCGTCATGTGTTCGACGACATGCAGCAGTTGCCGGAACTGGTCGCGCAATGGACGCTGAGCGCGACCGCCGCGGCACCGTAAGCGTAGGCGGCGCAACGCACGACGAACGCACGACGAACGCACGACGAACGTACGATCGACGCAAAAGCAGCACACAAGCAACGCACAAGCAACGCGTAGCAACAGACAAGCAACACACAGCATTACACGGAGACACATCATGGCAAGCGTAACTCTGCGCAATATCCGTAAGGCCTACGACGACACAGAAGTGATGCGCGATATCAACCTCGACATTGCGGACGGGGAGTTTGTCGTGTTCGTGGGCCCGAGCGGTTGCGGTAAATCGACACTGATGCGGATGATCGCCGGCCTCGAAGATATCAGCGGCGGCGATCTCACCATCGACGGCACGCGCATGAACGACGTCCCGCCCGCCAAGCGCGGCATTGCAATGGTGTTTCAGTCGTACGCGCTGTATCCGCACATGACGCTCTACGACAACATGGCATTCGGCCTGAAACTCGCCGGCACGAAGAAGCCGGAGATCGACGCGGCCGTGCGCAACGCCGCGAAGATCCTGCATATCGATCATCTGCTGGACCGTAAGCCCAAGCAGCTATCGGGCGGTCAGCGCCAGCGTGTTGCGATTGGCCGCGCGATCACGCGCAAGCCGAAGGTGTTTCTGTTCGACGAACCGCTGTCGAACCTCGACGCCGCGTTGCGCGTGAAAATGCGTCTGGAATTCGCGCGTCTGCACGACGAACTGAAGACCACGATGATCTACGTGACGCACGATCAGGTCGAAGCGATGACGCTCGCGGACAAGATTGTCGTGCTGTCGGCAGGCAATCTCGAACAGGTCGGCAGCCCGACGATGCTGTATCACGCACCGGCCAATCGGTTTGTCGCGGGCTTCATCGGCTCGCCGAAAATGAATTTCATGGAAGGCGTCGTGCAATCCGTCACGCACGACGGCGTGACCGTGCGCTACGAAACCGGCGAGACGCAGCGCGTCGCAGTGGAACCGGGTTCAGTCAAGCAAGGCGACAAGGTGACGGTGGGCATTCGCCCAGAGCACTTGCACGTGGGTATGACCGACGACGGCGTGTCGGCCCGCACGATGGCCGTCGAATCGCTCGGCGACGCGGCGTACCTGTATGCGGAGTCGAGCGTCGCGCCCGACGGTTTGATCGCACGCATTCCGCCGCTCGAACGTCATGCGAAGGGCGAGACGCAGAAGCTCGGCGCGACGCCTGACCATTGTCATCTGTTCGATAGCGAAGGCAAGGCGTTCCAGCGCAAGATTGTCGAAGTGTTGGCGGCTTGATGATGGCGGGAAGGCGCGCGTGCTGCCTTCCTGCTTGTCTGTTTTTTGCTCGCGTAAGCGGCGCTGTATGACGGTCCGGTGTCAGACGCCCTCAGACCCGCTCAAGCCTCCAGAGCCGCCCGCGCACACAGTTCGTCGGTAACGAGCCCCGACAGCCAGCCGCCCTTGAGCACTGCGATCAGCGCCTCGCGCTTGCGCTTGCCGCCCGCGAAACCAATGGTCGGCCGCTGCGGCGGCGAGTCGATTTCGATGCTGGTCACGCGCCGGCCGGTCGGCGATTCGACACGCGCGCCGGCTGCGTCAATGGGCAGTCCTAGCATTTCGGCCACCGCGCCGTTCTGCACCAGTTCCTTCACTTCCGCCGACGTAATGAATCCATCTTCGTGCAGCGGGCATTTCGGCCCGATATTGCCGATGCCGACAAACGCAACGTCCGCCTGCGCCGACAGCGATTCGACGATCCGATACAGCCGGTGATTGCACCACTGCGCGCGTTCGGCCTCGCTATCGGCGATCAACGGCGCGGGCAGCAGAAAATGCTTGCCGCCCGTCTTCTCCGAAATGTGCAGCGCGACGTCATAGCGGTTCGAGGAGCCGTCCTGGGCGATGGCCCCGACCATCGATACCAAACGGTGCTGCGGGCGGTCCAGTTGCGCGATCTGATCGACTGCGGCCTTTAGCGTCCGGCCGCTGCTCACGGCGACCACCATCGGTTTTTCTTCGGCGAGGTAACGCTCCATCACCTGCGCGCCCGCGACTGCGAGCTTGCGGTCGACTTCGTCGGGCGTGTCGCTGTCGATCGGCACCACTTCGCACATGGCGAGGCCGTAGCGTTTCGACAGTTGATCGGCGAGCGACAAACAGTCCGCCAGTTGATGATCGACACGCACGCGAATCAGATTCTTTTCCACGGCGAACGCGACGAGCCGTTGCGCGACCGGGCGCGACACCTGCAGCTTCTCGGCGATCTCGTTCTGGGTATTGCCCGCGACGTAGTAGAGCCACGCGGCGCGAGTAGCAAGGTCTAGTTTTTCTGTGGACTTGGGCACGTGACGATTCGCTTGAAGGGCGCCGATGATAGCAGCCGGTCCTCGCCTTCTTCAGACGCCGCCGGCTACGGATTGCGCTGTTGCCATGCGCTCAGGCGAGCCGCTCCCGCGCGGGGTCGAATAGCGGCCGCACGTGACGGTACAGCGCGCGATACGCGTCGAGCCGCGTCCGCAACTCAGCATGGCGGCGCGGGTTTGGCGTGAACTCCTTTTCGATCGGCGGTTTGCTGAGGACGGTCGCCGGATCGCCGCCCGCCGCCAGCCAGCCGAGACGCGCTGCGCCGAGTGCCGCACCCGTTTCGCCGCCGCCGTGCTTGCGCGTGGCGGTGTCGAGTGCGTCGGCGAGCAACTGTGCCCAGTAATCGCTGCGCGCGCCGCCGCCGAGCAGCGACAGCGCCTTTGCTTCGGTGCCGGCCGCGCGCAGCGCGTCGAGGCCGTCGGTGAGCGCGAGCGTCACGCCTTCGAGCACCGCATAGCCGAGCAGCGCGCGGTCGGTCGCGTGATTCATGCCGAAGAACACGCCCTGCGCATACGGGTCGTTGTGCGGCGTGCGTTCACCGGACAAGTACGGCAGGAAGAGCGGCGCGGTGTTGAGCGCATCGGCGGGCAGTGCTTCGATTTCTGCGAGCAGCGTGGGTTCGTCGGTGGAGGTGAGCTTGCAAACCCAACGCAAACAACTCGCCGCCGACAACACGACGCTCATCTGATGCCAGCGGTCCGGAATCGCGTGGCAGAACGCATGCACGGCGGAAGCAGGATTGGGCCGGAAGCTGTCGCCGACCACACACAAGACGCCGGACGTGCCGAGCGACACAAAACCGTCGCCCGGCTGCGTCGCGCCGATGCCGATCGCGCTCGTCGCGTTGTCGCCGCCGCCGGCCGCGACGATCACGCCGTCGCCCAAACCGAATTCGCGTGCGAGCTCAGGCAGTAACGTGCCGGACGGCGCGCTGCCTTCCGCGAGGCTCGGCATCTGCGCGCGCGTCATGTTGCAGGCCGCGAGCAGCGAATCGGACCAGTCGCGTTTTGCGACGTCGAGCCACAGCGTGCCGGCCGCATCCGATGGATCGGACACCTTGCCGCCCGTCAGTTGCAGACGCAAGTAATCTTTTGGCAGCAGTACGCACGCGGTCCGCGCGAAAATGTCGGGCTCGTGACGCGCGACCCACAGCAGTTTCGGCGCGGTGAAACCCGGCATGGCGAGATTGCCGGCCACGCTATGCAAGTCCGGCGCGCGTTCGGTGAGTTCGGCGCATTCCTTGTCGCTGCGCATGTCGTTCCACAGGATCGCGGGCCGCAGCACGCGATCCTCGGCATCGAGCAGCACGGCGCCGTGCATCTGCCCCGACAGGCCGATGCCGCGAATCTGCGCGAATTCGTCCGGATGCTTCGCGCGCAACGCGGCGAGCGCGCTCTGCGTACCGGTCCACCAGTCTTCGGGATTCTGCTCAGCCCAGCGCTGATGCGGACGCGAAACCGTAAACGGAGAGCCTGCGGTGCCGATCACGCGTCCGGTGGAGGCGAGCAGCAGAACTTTCACTTCGGACGTGCCGAGGTCGATGCCGAGATACATGGGCGCGAAACCTTCGTCGTTAGAGATGCGCTACTTTAGCCGCACATGGCGCGCGGTGCCATGCGCATTAAGCCTGGCACCGCGCGTGAATCGAATGTAGATGGACGGTGCCCGGATGTACGGTGCTCTTTACGCGTGCGCACGTTTGGCGAGCCACACGTCGACGCGCGCCAGAGCCCCTGCCAACGCAGACTCCAGTTCCGGCGTCTGCGCCATGCTGCCCCACAGCAGCCGGTCAGCCGCGAACGCCTGCAACGGATCGGGCGCGGCGAAGAAGCCGCGCGCGACGCGCTCGTCCATCACGCCGTCCTGATACGTGTAGGGCAGCGTACCCGCCTCCCAGCGTTCGAGAAAGCGGAAGAACAGCGCCGGCAGCATCGCGGTGGCTGCGGGCGTGACGCCGCGCTCGAAACATTCCGCCAACGTGGGCGCGATGAAGCCAGGAAGTTTCGAAAAGCCGTCGGCCGCGACGCGCTGGTTCGTGTCCTGGATATAAGGATTGCCGAAGCGTTCTAGCACGACATCGCGATAACGTTCGAGATCGAGCGGACTCGGCGACAGACACGGGATCACGTCTTCGGTCACGTAATCGAACGCGAACTGGCGAACGTCGGCATCGTGCGTGCCTTCGTGGATGTAGTTGAGCCCCACCAGCGTCCCCGCCCACGCGATGCAACTATGCGTCGCGTTGAGTATGCGGATCTTCGCTTCCTCGTACGGCAGCACGGAGTCCACCAGTTCAGCGCCGACTTTCTCCCACGCGGGACGGCCGGCTATGAAGCGCTCTTCGATCACCCATTGGATGAACGCTTCGCCCATTACCGGGCAGGCGTCGTCCACGCCCGTCGCCGCTTTCACGCGTTCACTCACGTCCGGTGTCGGGCGCGGAGTGATGCGGTCGACCATCGAGCTTGGACACGCGGTGTTGTCGTCGAACCATTGCGCCAGTTCGCTCGCGCCGCGCAGTGCGAGAAACGCACTCATGCCCGCATGGAAGCGCTCGCCGTTGCGCCGAAGGTTATCGCAGGTTTGCAGCGTGACCGGGCCCGCGCCGTTTTTCATGCGCGCGTCGAGAATGGCTGCGAGTGCGCCGTAGATGGTGGTGTGTCCGCCTTCGAGGTCGGCCGCGAGATCGGGGTTGGCCGTGTCGAGCCGGTCGTGCTCGTCGAGGTAATAGCCGCCTTCAGTCACCGTGAACGAAATGATCTTGCAGGCCGGATCGGCGCCGGCTTCGATCAGCGCGTCGAGGCTCGCGGTCCACGGCACCACGCGCTCGATCGAGCGAATCGTCTCGTACGTGCGCTCTCCCTGAGGAGTGACGGTTTCTAGCGTGTAGACGCCGTCTTGCGCGGCGAGCGCTTCGAGCACGCCGTTCATATCGCTGCGAATATTGCCGACGGTGAGCGACCAGTGCGGCTCGCCCAGCAGCTTCGCTTCGTTCAATCTGTGGAGATACCACGCCTGGTGCGCGCGATGAAACGATCCCGCGCCGATATGCAGGATCACGTGTGCGGCCGCGCCGCTATCTTGCCCGCTGCTCATTGTGCGTCTCCATGTATCTGGCTCGCGCGGCTTGTTGCGCGCGTCTTTTCTTCGGTTAGAGCATTTGCTCTGTATGTGAGCGAATGATCGTACCCGGCGAATTGAAAGTCAAGGCGACCGCACAGGCTTTTCGTGGCGCAGCGCGGCGGCGCATGAGCGCGTGACATGTCGAATGGCCGCGTGACGTGCTTCGTCGCATGATTTTGCATTGCATCATTCTTGACGTTGAACCCGTCAGGACTTACCCGAATGCAAAAAAGTATCGGTCCGGGGTCTCATTTTTAGTGGTGGCTTGCGCCTTTGAGGGCTACTTTTCGCTGTACAAGACGAAGACGAGCGGCATCCATCGTGAGCCGCATCATGGAGGCAGACAGTGCAACCCGATCTGGAGATCGTGGCCGTACGCCGCGACGAGTCGTTCAAAGTGTGGTCGCACGGCTATCCGTATCGCACGGTACGCTGGCACTTTCACCCGGAGTACGAGATTCATCTGATCGTGGCGACCACCGGCAAGATGTTCGTCGGCGATCACATCAGCAGCTTCGCGCCGGGCAACCTCGTGTTGATGGGCCCCAACCTGCCGCACAACTGGGTGAGCGACGTGCCCGAAGGCGAGAGCATTGCCCAGCGCAATCTCGTCGTGCAGTTCGGCCAGGAGTTCGTATCGAGTTGCCTCGAAAGCTTCCCCGAATGGCGTCAGGTCGAGGCGCTGCTTGCCGACTCGCGCCGCGGTGTGTCGTTCGGTGCGCGTACGAGCGCCGCGATCCAGCCGCTCTTCGTCGAATTGCTGGCGGCGCGCGGATTGCGCCGTCTCGTGCTCTTCATGTCGATGCTCGAAATCCTGATGAACGCCGAAGATCGCGAGACGCTCGCGAGTCCCGCTTATCAAGCCGATTCAACAGGCTTCGCGTCGACACGCATCAACCACGTGCTCTCGTATATCGGCAAGAACCTCGCGAGCGAGTTGCGCGAATCGGACCTCGCGCAACTGGCCGGTCAGAGCGTGAGCGCATTTTCACGTTACTTCCGCCGGCATACGGGTTTGCCGTTCGTGCAGTACGTGAACCGCATGCGCATCAATCTCGCATGTCAGCTACTCACCGATAGCGAACTCAGCGTGACCGATATCTGCTTCAAGGCGGGCTTTAACAACCTGTCGAATTTCAACCGGCAGTTTCTCGCGGTAAAGGGCATGGCGCCTTCGAAGTTTCGCCGCTATCAGCAATTGAACGACGCGAGCCGCGATGCTTCGGAAGAGGCCGCGGCGCGCGGCGCGGGTATCGACGATGCGCCCGCTATCGTGCTCGCGCCGGGTCTGCCGCGTCCTGCGGCCTCTGCTTATCCGCCAACGTAACGCCTACATAGTCACACCGCCGAGCTTCTCAGCGAGGCGTTCTGCTTTAACCGTGCTTCAACACGCATCGCGCTGTCTGACCGCAGCGTGACGGACGTGCTCACTTCAAAAACGGAGACAACCATGACCCAAACCACCACGAAACAGGCATCATCGAGTATTTTCGCGCGCAAGAGCGCATTGCTCGCGAGCCTCGCATTCAGCCTGTCTTTCATCGCCGCGCCTGCCGCGCAAGCTGCGCCGCTGAAAATCGGCATGACGTTTCAGGAGCTGAACAATCCGTACTTCGTGACCATGCAGAAGGCGCTCAACGACGCCGCCGCTTCGACCGGCGCGACAGTGATCGTCACCGACGCGCATCACGACGTGAGCAAGCAGGTGAGCGATGTCGAAGACATGTTGCAGAAGAAGATCGACATCCTGCTGGTGAATCCGACCGATTCAACCGGTATTCAATCGGCGGTGACGTCGGCGAAGAAAGCGGGCGTCGTGGTCGTCGCGGTGGATGCGAACGCGAATGGTCCGGTCGACTCGTTTGTCGGCTCAAAGAACTTCGATGCGGGACAGATGGCCTGCGAGTATCTTTCCAAATCGATTGGCGGCAGCGGCGAAGTGGCGATTCTCGACGGCATTCCTGTCGTGCCGATCCTCGAACGCGTGCGCGGCTGCAAGGCCGCGCTTGCGAAGTCGCCGGGCGTGAAACTCGTCGATACGCAAAACGGCAAGCAGGAGCGCGCGACTGCGCTCTCCGTGACCGAGAACATGATTCAGGCGCATCCGAATCTGAAGGGCGTGTTCAGCGTGAACGACGGTGGCTCGATGGGCGCACTTTCCGCAATCGAGTCATCGGGCAAGGACATCAAGCTGACGAGCGTCGACGGCGCGCCCGAAGCGATTGCCGCGATCCAGAAGCCGAATTCGAAATTCGTCGAGACGTCCGCGCAATTTCCCGCTGACCAGGTGCGCATCGCACTCGGCATCGCGTACGCGAAGAAGTGGGGCGCCAATGTGCCGAAAGCCATTCCCGTCGACGTGAAGATGATCGACAAGAGCAACGCCAAGGGTTTTAGCTGGTAAGCCGAATGTCCGCCGCCGCGCTTTTTATTGATGATGCACGCGGCGGCGGACAGTGATGGAGGACCCGATGGACACGATACTCAAGCTCGACAACATCACCAAGAGCTTTCCCGGTGTGAAGGCGCTGCAAGGCATTCACCTGCAGATAGCGCGCGGCGAAATTCATGCGCTGCTCGGCGAGAACGGCGCGGGCAAATCGACGCTGATGAAAATTCTGTGCGGCATCTACCAACCGGACGAAGGCACGATCACGATCGAAAACGAGCCGCGTCATTTCACGAACTATCACGATGCGGTGGCTGCGGGCGTCGGCATCGTGTTTCAGGAATTCAGCCTGATTCCGTATTTGAACGCGGTGGAGAACATGTTCCTCGGCCGCGAAATGAGGAACGGGTTCGGGTTGCTCGAGCGCGGCAAGATGCGGCGCGCGGCTGCGGAGATTTTCGGGCGGCTCGGTGTGGCAATCGATCTGTCGGTGCCGATCCGCGAACTCTCGGTCGCTCAGCAGCAGTTCGTCGAAATCGGCAAGGCGCTGTCGCTGGAAGCGCGCATTCTCATTCTCGACGAACCGACTGCGACGCTTACGCCTGCTGAAGCCGAACACCTGTTTGCAATCATGCGCGACCTGAAAAAGCAGGGCGTCGCGATGATTTTCATCTCGCATCACCTGGAAGAAATATTCGAGGTATGCGACCGCATCACAGTGTTGCGCGATGGGCAGTATGTCGGCATGACCGAAGTTGCGCAGTCAGACATTGGCCGTCTCGTCGAAATGATGGTGGGCCGCCGCATTGAAAGCAGCTTTCCGCCGAAGCCGCCGCTGCGCCCCGACGCGAAAATCGTGCTGAACGTCGAGAAGCTGCAACTGCTGAAAGACGGTCCAGTGCTGCAGTTTACGCTGCGCGAAGGCGAGATTCTCGGCTTCGCGGGACTGGTCGGTTCCGGGCGTACCGAAACCGCGCTCGCCGTGATCGGCGCGAATCCGGCCTACGTGAAGGACATTCGCATCAACGGCGAGGCGGCGAAGCTGTCCGATCCGGCCGATGCGTTGCGCGCGGGCGTCGGCATTCTTCCCGAAAGCCGCAAGACGGAAGGCCTGATTACGGATTTCTCGATCAAGCAGAACATCTCGATCAACAACCTCGGCAAGTATCGCTCGCTGCGCTTCTTCATCGATCAGCGCAGCGAGGCGCGCGCCACCGCAGACATCATGAAACGCGTGGGCGTGAAGGCGCCGACCATGCAAACGGAAGTCGCCACGCTCTCGGGCGGCAACCAGCAGAAAGTGGTGATCGCGCGTTGGCTGAATCATCACACCAACATCCTGATCTTCGACGAACCGACGCGCGGCATCGATGTCGGCGCGAAGGCCGAAATCTATCTGCTGATGCGCGAACTCACCGCGCGCGGCTATTCGATCATCATGATTTCGTCGGAACTGCCTGAGATTGTCGGCATGTGCGACCGCGTCGCGGTGTTCCGCCAAGGCCGCATCCAAACGCTGCTCGAAGGCGACGAAATCGACTCGAATGCCGTGATGACCTATGCAACCGCCGGCACTCGTGGAGCCCAGCATGAACACGCCTAATCCTTCTTCCCCGCCGAAAACATCGAGCGTCAGCAGTAATACGCCCGGCGCACCGATGCGGTTCACATGGGCCGCGTTGAAGCGCTCGACGCTGTTCTATCCATTCATCGGCCTGCTCGTGGTGTGCATCGTGATGGCGTTCGCGAGCGACAGCTTTTTCTCCGGCGCGAACATCGAGAACGTGCTGCGCCAGGTGTCGATCAACGCGATCATTGCGGTCGGCATGACGTGCGTGATTCTGACTGGCGGCATCGATCTGTCGGTGGGCTCCGTCATGGCTCTCGCGGGCACGCTCGCCGCCGGTTTGATGGTGGCCGGCATGAACGCGCTTGCTGCGTTGGCGGTGGGCGTGGCGGTCGGCCTTGGCTTCGGCGCGGCCAACGGATTCTTCGTCGCGTTCGCCGGCATGCCGCCGATCATCGTCACGCTTGCGACGATGGGCATCGCGCGCGGTCTCGCGCTGATCTACACAGGCGGTTATCCGATCGACGGCTTGCCCGACTGGGTCAGCTTCTTCGGTAGCGGCAAGATCCTCGGCATTCAGGCGCCCGTCGTGATCATGGCGGTGATCTACGCGATCGCATGGGTGCTGCTGGAACGCATGCCGTTTGGCCGCTATGTCTATGCAATTGGCGGCAATGAACAGGCCACGCGGTTGTCCGGTGTACGCGTCGCGCGTGTCAAATTGATGGTCTACACGATCGCGGGTTTGACGTCCTCGTTCGCTGCCATCGTATTGACCGCGCGTTTGATGAGTGGCCAGCCGAACGCGGGCGTCGGCTTTGAACTCGACGCCATTGCCGCCGTTGTGATGGGCGGCACTTCGATCTCGGGCGGGCGCGGCTCGATTATCGGCACGTTGATCGGCGCGCTACTGCTCGGCGTGTTGAACAACGGGCTGAACATGGTCGGCGTGAATCCGTATGTGCAGAACGTGATCAAGGGCGGAATCATTCTGCTCGCGATTTACATCAGCCGTGACCGTAGAAAGTAACGTTGAATTCCCCATTGATATCCACTTCTCGCAGGACCACGCAATGACGAATCAATCCACTTCATCCGACAAGCAAAACATGACCGCGATTGTTTGCCACGCGCCGAAAGACTATCGCGTCGAACAGGTAACGAAGCCGCGCGCGCGAACGCACGAACTGGTGATCCGTATCGCGGCGTGCGGCATCTGCGCGAGCGATTGCAAATGCCATTCGGGCGCGAAGATGTTCTGGGGCGGGCCGAGCCCGTGGGTCAAGGCGCCGGTGATTCCGGGGCACGAGTTCTTCGGCTTCGTAGAAGAACTCGGTGAAGGCGCGGCTGAGCATTTCGGCGTCAAGCTCGGCGACCGTGTAATCGCGGAGCAGATCGTGCCCTGCGCCAAGTGCCGCTATTGCAAATCCGGTCAGTACTGGATGTGCGAAGTGCACAACATTTTCGGCTTTCAGCGCGAAGTCGCGGACGGTGGCATGGCCGAGTACATGCGTATTCCGCCGACTGCAATCGTCCACAAGATTCCCGACGGCATTCCACTGGAAGATGCCGCGATCATCGAACCGTTGGCGTGCGCGATTCACACCGTCAATCGCGGCGAGTTGCAACTGGATGACGTCGTCGTAATCGCAGGCGCGGGGCCGCTTGGATTGATGATGACGCAAGTCGCGCATTTGAAGACGCCGAAGAAGCTGGTCGTGATCGATCTCGTGGAAGAACGCCTCGCCCTTGCGCGCGAGTACGGCGCGGACGTGACGATCAATCCGAAGCAGGACGACGCGCTGGCGATCATCCATTCACTGACCGACGGCTACGGCTGCGACGTATATATTGAAACGACTGGCGCGCCGATCGGCGTCAATCAGGGGATGGACCTGATTCGCAAGCTCGGGCGCTTTGTCGAGTTCTCGGTGTTCGGCGCCGATACGACACTCGATTGGTCGGTGATCGGCGATCGCAAGGAACTCGACGTGCGTGGTGCGCATCTCGGACCGTATTGCTATCCGATTGCAATCGATCTGCTCGCGCGCGGACTCGTCACGTCGAAAGGGATTGTCACGCACGGCTTTTCGCTGGAAGAATGGGACGAGGCGATTCAGATCGCGAATTCGCTGGACTCGATCAAGGTACTCATGAAGCCGCGCGCCTGAGCTTGCGCAAGGGTGAAACCCCGAGCGGCATATAAACGGAGACTGTATGGATTACGTCATCGGCGTGGATATCGGCACGCAGAGCACGAAGGCGCTGCTCGTCGATCAGCATGGCGCCATCGTGGCGCAGCATGCGTCGAGCTATCAGCCGGATACTCCACGGCCGCTATGGGCCGAACAGTGGCCGGCGGTGTGGTTCAAGGCGGTCACGGAATGCATTGCCGCATGCGTGCGCAAGGCGAAGGAGGGGGGCGTCGCGGCGAACTCCATCAAGGCAGTGTGCGTGAGCAGCCTGTATGGCGGCTCCGGCATCCCCGTCGATAGCGATATGCGGCCGCTCTATCCCTGTCTGATATGGATGGACCGGCGTGCGACCGATCAGGTCGAGTGGGTGAGAAACAACATCGACCTCGATCGGCTCTACACGATCACCGGCAACGGCGTGGACAGCTATTACGGCTACACGAAGATGCTGTGGCTGCGCGATCACGAGCCGGATGTCTGGGCGCGGACGCGTTATTTCCTGCCGCCGAATGCGTATGTGATCTACATGCTGACGGGCGAGATTGCAGTCGATCACAGTTCGGCGGGCAACATCGGCGGCATCTACGACATTGCGAAGCGCGACTGGTCGGACGAAGCGCTCGACATGCTAGGCATTCCCGCGACGATGATGCCGGAGCGCCTCGTCGAATCGTCCGAGGTAGTGGGTGGCCTGCTATCGCAGTGGACCGAACAGTTGGGACTCGCGGCCGGCACGGCGATTGTCGCGGGTGGTGTGGACGCGGCGGTGGCAACGTTCGCGGCCGGCGTGAGCCGTGCGGGGCAGCATGTAGCGATGATCGGCACGAGCATGTGTTGGGGATACATCAACCAGACGGTGGACGCCCGTCATGGATTGATTAGCATGCCTCATGTTTTCAATGGCCAGCGCGACATCTATGTATTCGGCGGTGCGATTACCGCTGGGGCGTCCGTGACCTGGTATCGCGATCAGTTTTGCCAGGCGGAAGTCGAAGCCGCACGCGCGACGCCTCATGGCGATCCGCATCGCCTGCTTGAAGAGAACGCGTCCAAGGTGCCGGCCGGATCGGACGGTGTGATGTTTCTGCCTTATCTGATGGGCGAACGCAGCCCCGTGTGGGACGCGAAGGCGAGCGGGGCATTCATTGGCCTGAGTCTGTTTCATACGCGTGCGCACCTGTATCGCGCAGTGCTAGAGGGCGTGTCGTTTGCGTTGAAGCACAACATCGAGGCGGGACGCAAAGGCGCGCAGTCGCTGGAGGACAAGCTCGTCGTGGTCGGCGGCGCCGCGCATTCGGATTTGTGGATGCAGATCATCGCCGATATCACCGGCTATCCGGTCTACACGATCGAGCAGGAAGTGGAGGCGGCGATGGGCGCCGCGTTGCTCGCGGCGCTGGGGGTGGGGCTGATTTCGCACGAAGCGGCGCAGGGCGGATGGGTCACGCTGATTGAGCGCGCGCAGCCAGACGCCGCGCGAATGGCTCTTTATGAACAGCGTTTTGGCATCTATACGGATCTGTATCCGGCGTTGAAGCCGGTCATGCATCGCTTGCAAACATCATGAATGCTACTTTCGATTTTTCCGGCCGCTCGATACTGGTGACGGGTGCTTCGAGCGGAATCGGCCGGGCGACGGTCGAGATGTTATGCGCGAGCGGGGCAAACGTCGTCGCCGCGGCGCGCAATGTCAGCGAGCTTGCTCGCCTCGCGGAAGAGACCGGTTGTGAGCCGTTGGTGCTCGACGTGAGCGACGAAGCCGCAGTCGACGACGCGTTTGCCTCGCCCGGTTCCTTCGATGGACTTGTAAATTGCGCGGGCATTGCGTTGCTCGAAAGAGCGGTGGATACCACGGCCGCGAGTTTCGATCGCGTGATGGCGGTGAACACGCGAGGCGCGGCGCTGGTTTCGAAGCACGTGGCGCGCGCAATGATCGAGGCGAAACGCGCTGGCAGTATCGTCAACGTTTCGAGTCAGGCAGCGCTTGTGGCGCTCGACGATCATTTGAGCTATTCGGCTTCGAAGGCTGCACTCGATGCGGTGACGCGGGCTTTGTGTATCGAGTTGGGGCCGTTCGGGATTCGCGCGAATAGCGTCAATCCGACGGTGACGTTGACGCCGATGGCAGTGCAGGCGTGGAGTGATCCTGTGAAACGGGAGCCTGCTTTGAAGGCGATTCCGTTGGGGCGGTTTGCCGAGCCAGCGGAGGTGGCTGCGGTTGTTGTGTTCTTGTTGAGTGATGCGGCTTCTATGGTGAGTGGGGTTTGTTTGGCGGTTGATGGTGGGTTTACTGCGAGGTGATGGTTTTTTGTCTGCTGCGCTTGTCGATTTTTGAATTTTGGGCTAAAAAAACGAGAAACGCCACAAGCAACAACTACAACATAGTCCGAACATGCCAAAGCTCAGGAAACAGCACCACATCGAGCATCTTGCGTAAATAAGGCGCCCCACTAGTCCCACCAGTCCCCTGCTTGAACCCAATAATCCTCTCAACAGTGGTCACATGCCTGAACCGCCACTGCCGGAAAGCATCCTCGAGATCGACCAGTTCTTCGGCCATCTCATACAACTCCCAATGCTGCGACGGATTGCGATAAACCTCCAGCCAGGCCGCTTCAACCGAAGCGTCATGAACCGTAGGCTGCGTCCAGTCGCGCGCAAGCCTCGCAGGCGAAATCGCGAATCCGCGACGCGCCAGCAGCTTCACCACTTCATCGTAGAAAGAGGGCGATTCCAGAGAAGCCTTCACCTCGGCAAGCACATCGGCGCGATGCGCATGCGGCTTTAACATCTGCTCGTTCTTGTTGCCGAGCAGAAACTCAATCTGCCGATACTGATAAGACTGAAACCCCGACGAGCTGCCCAGATAAGGACGCATCGACGTGTATTCCGACGGCGTCATCGTCGCGAGAACGTTCCACGCCTGCACCAGTTGCTCCATGATCCGCGAGACGCGCGCAAGCATCTTGAACGCCGGCGGCAACTCGTCGCGATGCACCGCGTCCAGCGCGGCGCGCAACTCGTACAGCGCGAGTTTCATCCATAACTCGCTCGTCTGATGCTGAATGATGAAGAGCATCTCGTTGTGATCAGGCGACAAAGGATGTTGCGCATCCAACACCGTGCCGAGCGACAGATAATCGCCGTAACTCATCGACTCCGAGAAGTCGAGTTGCGCGTCATGCCAGCCATCGCCTGAAGAAGAGTTCGCACCAGGCTCGCCAACGGGCGCAGCAAGCCCATGACCGAACGGGCACCCTTGCGCGGGCTTCTCTTCCGGCAAGCCCGGCGTTTGCATATGATCGTTCATCGCGCGCTCCTCAGGTCACGGCGCCGCGTGCGGCGAATTCAGGTGCGCGCCAGATCTCATTCGCAAGCACATCGCGCAACGTTTCCACGGCATCCCATACATCGACGAAGCGCGTATACAGCGGCGTAAAGCCGAAGCGCAGCACATGCGGCTCACGATAATCGCCGATCACGCCGCGCGCGATCAACGCCTGCATCACCTCGTAACCATGAGGGTGCTCGAAGCTCGCATGCGAGCCGCGCTGCGAATGCACACGCGGCGTGACGAGCTTCAACGGAAATTCGCTGCAACGTGTCTCGACGAGTTCGATAAACAGATCGGTCAGCGCGAGCGACTTGCGGCGGATCGCCTGCATGTCGGTTTGCAGGAACACGTCGAGCCCGCATTCGACGAGCGCCATTGACACCATCGGCTGCGTGCCGCACAAAAAGCGGCCAATGCCGTCGTCGGGCTGATACGCCGGGTCCATCTTGAACGGCGCGCGATGACCCCACCAGCCGGAAAGCGGTTGCGCAAAATCGTTCTGATGGCGCTTCGGCACCCACACGAACGCAGGTGAACCCGGGCCGCCGTTCAGATACTTGTACGTGCAGCCCACCGCGTAATCCGCGCCGACGCCATTCAGATCGACCGGCACAGCACCCGCCGAATGCGCGAGGTCCCACAGCGCGAGCGCGCCGTTGTCGTGGATCAGTTTCGTCAACGCGGTCATGTCGTGCATGTAGCCGGTGCGGTAGTTGACGTGCGTGATCATCGCGATCGCGGTGTCGTCGCCGATTGCGTCGGGCAGTTGGGATGGATCGTCCACGAGCCGCAGTTCATAACCGCGGTCGAGCTGCTCGATCAAACCCTGCGCGATGTACAGATCCGACGGAAAGTTCGAACGCTCCGAGACGATGACGCGGCGCTTCGGGTCGCGTGCGTTTGCGAGTCTCAGTGCGGCGGACAGCAGTTTGAACAGGTTGATTGAAATCGTATCGGTGACGACGACTTCGTTTTCATCCGCGCCGATCAACGGCGCGAGCTTGTTGCCAAGGCGCCGCGGCAACGCGAACCAGCCGGCGGCGTTCCAGCTGCGGATCAGGCCTTCGCCCCATTCGGCTGCGATCACGGTCTGCGCGCGTTGCGCGGCTGCGGCCGGCGGCACGCCGAGCGAATTGCCGTCGAGGTAGATGGTGGTCGGCGACAGCGCGAACTGGTCGCGCAATGTTGCGAGCGGGTCGGCGCTATCGAGCGCCAATGCTTCTTCGCGGTGTTTCATGGTGGTCTCGTTCAGTCGCGTGATGCGGATTGGAAAATTAGCCCGCGTCGGGAAGCGCGCGCAGGACTGCGCGCACAGGGCTTGCGTCGAGCGTGGTCAGCTTCAGCGGCAACGCGATCAGCTCGTAGTCGCCGGGCGCAACGTCATCGAGCACGATACCTTCGAGAATCGCCATGCCGTGCGCGCGAATGCGGTGGTGCGCGTCCATCGTCTTCGATTCCTGCGGATCGAGCGACGGCGTGTCGATGCCGATCAGCTTTGCGCCCTTCGTCGCGAGCAGGTCGATCGTTTCGGGCGCGACCGCGCAAAAGCCGCTGTCCCACGCCGTGCCCGGCGCATTTTTGTAAGTGCGCAGTAAGACGCGCGGCGGCAGATCGGCAAGCGAGCCATCCAGGTGTTGTGGCGTCACAACAGGCGAGGCACCGATGCAATGAATCACACGGCATCGTCCGAGATAGATGTCGAGCGGCACAAGGCCGATCGCGACGCCGTGCGCGTCATAGTGCAAGGGGGCGTCCGTATGCGCGCCGGTATGCGGCGACAGCGTCAGCCGCGCAACGTTGACGGGCGATCCGGCCTCGATACGCCATACGCGCTCAATGCCGACCGGCGTGTCGCCTGGCCAGACGGGCGTCGCCGGATCGACGGCGGGGGTGATGTCCCAGAGTGTTCGCATGTCTCCATCTGCGGTTGATGTCCATAGGGAATGATAGGTGCCCGACCGCGAAATGTGATTGCGAAAAAATCTCCTTCCGCCCGGTGTCTTGGAACATAATTTGAGACAAATGGGAAAGGGAGACCGAATATGAACGCGATCTCGCTCGACGCCACCGATTGCCGTATTTTGACGGTGCTTCAGCAAGAAGGACGAATCAGCAATCTCGATCTTGCGGAGCGCATCTCGCTCTCGCCATCGGCATGTCTGCGCCGCTTGCGTCTACTGGAAGAGCAGGGCGTGATCGAGCACTATCGCGCGTGTCTGAACCGCGAAGTGCTGGGCTTCGAACTGGAAGCATTCGTGCAGGTGTCGATGCGCAACGACCAGCAGAACTGGCACGAGCGCTTCGCGGAGGCGTTGCGCGATTGGCCGGAAGTGGTCGGCGCCTTTGTCGTGACGGGCGAGACGCATTATCTGCTGCGCGTGCTCGCGCACAACCTCAAACACTATTCGGATTTTGTGTTGCAGCGTCTCTACAAGGCGCCGGGCGTGATGGATATTCGCTCGAATATCGTGCTGCAGACGTTGAAGGAAGATTCGGGCGTGCCGGTGTCGCTGGTCACGAAGACCGGCGGGCACGGCGCGTCGCACAACGATCGCTGAACGCGCAGGCGCCCGCCGGTTGGCGGGGCCGTTGCAGGCGCTCTCGTCGCTTAAAGCGGTTTGAGCCCGTGGAACTGGCCGTTCTGGAACACCAGCGGCGCTATCTCCGCGACATTCTCATGCACGCCGCAGCGTTCCACCTCGCCGACAAAAATGACGTGGTCGCCTTCCTCGTAACGGCTGCGGTTGTGGCACTCGAACCAGGCGAGCGCGCCGTCGAGTACCGGCATGCCGCTATCGCCCGCCGCGTGCGATACCCCTTCGAAGCGGTCGCCTTTCACCGTGGCAAAACGCTTGCACAGATCCAGTTGCGACGACGCCAGCACATTGACGACGTAATGACTGTTTGTGCGAAACACGGACATGGACGCCGAGCGCGTTGCGAGGCTCCACAGCACGAGTGGCGGGTCGAGCGAAACGGAATTGAACGAGCTGGCCGTTATGCCGATCAGCTGCCCCGACGCCGCACGCGTTGTAATCACCGTGACGCCGGTGGCGAACTGACTGAGCGCCTGCCTGAAGGCGGACTGGTCGAAGTTGGGCGGGCTGGCTTGCTTCATCGCGCGCAGGCCGTTGATACACGGCGGCTCGAAGCCGGGCTGAAGCTATTGGCCGCACGGCGGGAAACAGATAATTCGAAAGTCATAGTGAAAATCGTCGATTTGCCCCAATTTTAACTGCAATCGCGGTGCACGGGCCGCGGCGCCAACCGGCGAACGCAAAACCAGCTAAGCTGGGACGCGGGGCCGGTGGCATGCGTGTTGCGGGAAGCGAAAGCCGCATCGGCCGATCACGAGTTTGAAGGAGCGAGCAGCATGAGTCAGACAGGCGAAGTTGCCACCCTGGGTGGCGGGTGTTTCTGGTGCCTCGAAGCGGTCTATCTTGGCGTCGATGGCGTGAACTCGGTGGAGTCGGGCTATGCGGGCGGCCGGACGCGGCATCCGACCTATGAGCAGGTGTGCGACGGCGCGACCGGCCACGCCGAAGTCGTGAAGGTGGACTTCGATCCGGCAAAGATTAGCTACCGCGAGATTCTGGATATTTTCTTCGCGATCCACGATCCAACGCAGTTGAACCGGCAAGGTAACGACGTCGGCACGCAATACCGCTCAGCCATCTTCACGCACTCCGACGTGCAACGTGAGACGGCTTTGCAGGCGATCCGCGAGATCGGCGAACAGGGCATCTACGACGGCCAGATCGTCACCCAGGTGTTGCCGCTCGACGGCAACTACTGGCCTGCAGAGGCCTATCATCAGAACTATTTTGCGCAGCATCCGAATCAGGGCTACTGCTCGTTCGTGGTCGCGCCGAAGGTCGCGAAATTTCGCCAGAAGTTCGCTCACCGGATCAGGGCGAGCTGACGGCGGCGCGGCCGTCCTCCTGCTCGTGCGCAAGCCGCGCATAGGCTTCGATGATTTCGCGCGCCAGTTCCACGCAACTGAGCGGCGCTGAGCCTTCCGCCTTGTTGTTGACCGCGATCACCACCGGCTGGCCGGCAAGCGCATAGCGCGCGGCCAGTTCGGCGAGCGACGCGCGGGTGGCCGGATCGCGGTCGATTAGCTGATTGAACGGCTCATACTTCGCCTTCGCCTGCTCGTACTTGAAGCCGCCATGCAGGCTCCAGCGCACGATCAGCGGGCCGGCCGGTTCTCCGTCCAGCAGCGCGAGCGCCGCCGCCTGCCGCAGCGGGTCGGGCATCCGCGCATGAATGCCCACGCAATAGCGCACGCCCGCCGCTTTGAGCGTACGAATGAAGCGCGGCGTCAGCAGACTGGCGTCGCGGATTTCAATCGCATAACAGGTGCCTTGCGGCAGCTTCGGCAACGCCATCAGAAAGTCGGCCAGCCGTTCGATGAACGCGGCCGGCTGCGCGAGCATCTGGTCGGGCAGCGGCGGCAGCTGGAACACCAACGCGCCGGCCTTCGCGCCGAGGCCTTCGAGGCACGGTGTGACGAAGTCGTCGATCGCCATTTGCGCGTTCAGGAAGCACGGGTTCAACGACACCGGCTCGCCGCGTTCAGCACGCACGGTTGCGTCGGTGATCGTCATCGGCGCCTTCACGATGAAGCGGAAATGCTCGGGCACCTGCTGCGCGTAGCGCAGATATTCGGTGACTGTCAGCGCCTGATAAAACGACCGGTCGATGCTGACTGTTTTAAGCAACGGATGCGCGCCGTAGGCCGTAAGGCCGTCGCGCGAAAGCTTGCTGTTGCTGTATTCGTCGCCGTAGACGATGCCGTTCCAGCCAGGAAACGACCATGTCGACGTGCCCAGGTGGACTTGTGGCGGCAGTTGCGCGGCCAGTGCGAGCACATCCGGTGAGGGTGGGGCGGCGAGAATTTCCCGGGCGCGGCGCTTTCTCGGCGCATCGGCGGCGCGCACGCCCTCCGGCGAGCACACTGGCACGTCTTCTTCCTGCCACAGCGACGCGGCGGCTGCGGCTTTGGCACGAGCAGCGCGCGGGCTTTCAGGCTTCGACGTGGGGGTGGGGGACAGCGGACTGGTCTCTTCGCTTCGCGACGGTCGATCGTCAGAAAGCGTGCGTGAGGGTTTGGCGCGGGCCTCGGCATCCGGCGATGCGGGAGCCGGTTCCACCGGCATCCCAAACAGATCGAACTGCACCGCTTCACTTTCCGCGTCCGCTTTGAATGGCGCATCCGGCTCGCCGTGCGCCTGTTCCACTTTGCTTGTCCCGCTTTGGCCCATCGAAATTCGACCTGCTGTCCAGTAATGTGCGCCGCGGCGGCACGCTCCTGCACGATGCCGCGGCGCTCACCTCACAGCGGTTTCTCGTACATATAGCGGCGTGACCACGGCAGGGTTTTCGCGCTGCGGCCGGCCTTGCGGCATACGACCTGATAGATCGAGACGTCGTCATTTTCGAATGCATACGCGCAGCCGGCCAGATACACGCGCCAGATGCGGAATTTTTCGTCGTCGACGAGCTTGCGCGCTTCTTCCGCGTGCGCCTCGAAGTTTTCCGCCCAGATGTCGAGCGTGTGCGCATAGTGACGGCGCAGGCTTTCGACGTCAACCGCTTCGAGCCCGCCGCGCTGCATCGACTCCAGCGCGAGGCTGATGTGCGGCAGCTCGCCATCGGGAAACACATAGCGGTCGATGAACTCGCCGCCGCCAAGCGCGGTTTCGCCGCTGTCCGAGTCGCTCGACGTGATCCCGTGGTTCATCGCGACGCCGTCGTCGGCGAGCAGGTCGTGCATCTTCTTGAAGTAGCCCGGCAGATTCTTGCGTCCCACGTGCTCGAACATGCCGACACTCGTGATGCGGTCGAATTGTCCGCTGACGTCGCGATAATCCTGCAGACGAATCTCGATCTGGTTTTCGAGACCCGCGGCTTTCACACGCGCCGTGGCGAGGTCGAACTGGTTCTGCGACAGTGTCACGCCCACACACCGCGCACCGAATTTCTGCGCCGCGCGCAGCACGAGCGCGCCCCAGCCGCAGCCGATGTCGAGCAGCGTCTGCCCCGGTTGCAACTGGATCTTGGTGAGGATGTGGTCGATCTTCTTGATCTGCGCGGTGGCCAGATCTTCGTCGCCATTCTCGAAGTACGCGCACGAGTACACCATGTTCTCGTCGAGCCACAGCTTGTAGAACTCGTTCGAGACGTCGTAGTGATACTGGATCGCCTTCTTATCCGACGCTTTCGAATGCTGGAAATAGCGCCGCATGCGCGCGAGTTTGCCCGCACTAGTGACGGTGTTGCGCGCGAGCTGATAGCCGACGTTGATGATGTCGGAGAGCTTGCCCTCGATATCGATCTTGCCCTTGACGTATGCCTCGCCCAGATTGTCGAGGCTCGGTTCGAGCAGATAAGGCAGCGCAGTCGCGCTTTTGACGTGCAACGTGACCTGGGGCGCGGCGAACCGCCCGAAGTCGTGCTGCTGGCCGTCCCACAGCACCAGACGTGCAGGTAAGTCAGCCTTGGTTTTTACTTCTTCCACCCACTGCGCCAGCTTTTTCTCCCAGAACATGCGATTTCTCCGTGTCCGTTGAATTAAAGCGAAGCCTGTGTGGATCGCAGCTCAGTGCGGCGCAGCTCCCATGCCGCGAGATGCGATCCTTGCGCCGCGCGCTGCTGCGTTGGCAACGCGCTGACGACGTTGTTTATGCCGATTCAAGGCGACAGACGGGAGATCTGCCAGTCGCTATTTTCGTCCGAACGTGTGTAAAGCAGGCGGTCATGCAGTCGCGACGGCCTACCTTGCCAGAATTCGATTGCTTCGGGCACCAAACGATACCCGCCCCAATGCGGCGGCCGCGGCGGTTCGTCGCCATATTGCAGATGCATTTCGCGTTCGCGCGTTTCGAGCTGTGAACGGCTTTCAATCACCTGACTCTGGTTCGATGCCCACGCGCCGATACGCGAACCGGGTGGACGCGATGCGAAGTAAGCGTCGCTTTCTTCCGCGCTCGTTTTGACGACGTGTCCTTCGACGCGTACCTGGCGCTCGAGCTCGATCCAGTAGAACAGCAGGCTCGCGTACGGATTGGCGGCGAGTTCGCGGCCCTTGCGGCTTTCGTAGTTGGTGAAGAACACGAAGCCCCGCTCGTCGACGCCCTTGATCAGCACGATGCGCGCCGAAGGCCGGCCGCGCGAGTCGACCGTGGCGAGCGTCATCGTATTCGGTTCGGGCAGTTTGGCTTCTACCGCTTGTTGAAACCAGATGTCGAATTGCCGGAACGGATTACGGTCGACATCGCCGAAGTCCAGAGAACCCAGCGAATAGTTTTTTCGAAGTTCGGCGAGTGAGGTCATGTTCTTATGCGAACGCTACAGTCAGGGCAGTATAGCTAAGGCATTAAATTTTTGCGCGCAACCAGATCAAGCAATGCGGCCCGTGCGCGCGGCGTCGGGTACTGTCCCGGTTTGCGGCAGGGCCATTGTCGCGGCGATATGCATCGATGCCTTCAGGCAAAATACGGGCTGCGCAAGCGAAAAGCGCCTTCCGTTTCCTGCCTGTTCAATGAGTCCCATCATGTCGACCACCGCGCAATCCGATCTTACTACCAGCCTCGACGGGAGTGAAACCGCCGACCGCGCGCGGCGCTTCGGCGGCATTGCGCGTCTGTACGGTGCGCCGGCGCTCGCCGCTTTCGAAGGTGCGCATGTTGCGGTGATCGGCATCGGCGGGGTCGGCTCGTGGGTGGCCGAAGCATTGGCGCGCAGCGCCGTCGGCACCTTGACGCTGATCGACCTCGACAACGTCGCCGAGAGCAACACCAACCGGCAGATTCACGCGCTCGACGGCAACTACGGAAAACCGAAAGTCGAAGCGATGGCCGAGCGCATCGCGGCGATCAATCCGTCTTGCGACGTGCGCCTCGTCGAAGATTTCGTCGAGCCCGACAATTTCGCGGCGACGCTCGGCGGCGGCTTCGACTATGTGATCGACGCAATCGACAGCGTGCGTACCAAGACCGCGCTGATCGCTTGGTGCGTCGAGCGTCAGCAACCGTTGATCACGATAGGTGGCGCAGGCGGTCAACTGGATCCGACGCGCATTCGCATCGACGATCTTGCGTTGACGATTCAGGACCCGTTGCTGTCGAAGGTGCGCGGACAGTTGCGCAAGCAGCATCGTTTCCCGCGCGGGCCGAAAGCGAAATTCAAGGTGAGCGCAGTGTATTCGGACGAGCCGCTGATCTACCCTGAGGCGGCGGTTTGCGATATCGACGCCGAAGCGGAGCACGTCACCACGTCGCCAGGCCATACAGGACCGATCGGCCTGAACTGTGCTGGCTTTGGATCGAGCGTGTGCGTGACGGCGAGCTTCGGTTTCGCCGCGGCCGCGTATGTGCTGCGGGCTCTGGCGAAACAGGCGGCGTGACGCGTGCTTGAGGCGCGATGGATGTACGCGGAAAAGCGGCGCGCCGAAAACGGCGTGAGGAAAATGGCGTGACGGAAAACGGCGTGGGTCAAGCGGCGCGAGGCAGGCGGCGTGAGGCAAGCCACAACCGGCAAGCGACGTGCGGCAGGAGCCGGAATTCAGCGCCACGTCGCACGTTAGAGCCGCGCGCTTCCAGCACGCTTCAGTACAACGCGGCGCTCAGCTTGCGCCGCCATTGCGACACCAGCTCCGGCTGATGCGCGGCGAGATCGAACACCGAGAGCATCGTCTTACGGCCGATGTCGTCGCGGAATGTGCGGTCACGTTGGACGATTGCGAGCAGATGTTCGAGCGCGTCCGCGTATTTGCGGCGAGCGATCAGCGCGCTCGCCAGATCGAAGCGCGCTTCGAGATCGTCCGGGTGACTCGCGACGCGCGCTTCCAGCGCATCGGTGGGCGGCAGGTCGGCGGCGGCATCCACGGCGTCGAGGCGTGTCTTGATCGCGTTGAATCGCGCGTCGATGCCTTGCGTGGTTTTCGGCGACAGCAGATCGACCTCGTTGCGCGCCTCGTCGATGCGATTGTCGTCGAGCAGCATCTCGATCCGATCCATGCGTGCTTCGTCGAAGCCGGGGTCGTAGGCGAGCGCCGCTTGCAACGCATCGTAAGCGTCTTCGCGGCGCCCTTCCGCCAGCGCGGCCTGCGCCTCGATTCGCGCGGCGTCTGCGCCTTGCGGCACCAGCCGCTCGATGAATTCGCGTAGCTGACCTTCAGGCAGCACGCCGACGAACTGATCCACCGGCTGTCCGTCCGCGAACGCCATGACGTGCGGAATGCTGCGCACCTGGAAGTGCGCGGCGAGTTCCTGATTCTCGTCGACGTTCACCTTGACGAGCTTCCATTTGCCGGCGGCTTCTGCTTCGAGCTTTTCCAGCATCGGGCCGAGCGTCTTGCAGGGGCCGCACCACGGCGCCCAGAAATCGACCAGCACAGGGGCCAGTGTCGACGCCGCGATGACGTCCTTTTCGAATGTGGCCAGAGTGGTGTCCATTGCGTCCTCGTCGATAAAACGGTTTGTCTGCTAGTTGGGGCCGAACGGCGTGGATTCAATGCGCGTCGCGACGTCACCGTGCGTGGCCGTCATTTCTTTTGCGGCAGCGGAATCCATTCGGTTTCGCCCGGCACTTTACCCATTTCCTGATTCGTCCACGCGAGTTTCGCAGCTTCGATCTTCTCGCGCGAACTCGCAACGAAATTCCATTCGATAAAACGCTCGCCGTCGAGTTTCTCGCCCCCCAGCACCATCACGCGCGCGCCGTGCGTGCTCGCGAGCGTGACGGTTTCGTCGAGCGCGAGCACGGCCAACTGGCCGACTTCTAGCGGCGTGCCGTCGATTTCCAGATCGCCTTCGACGAGATATACGCCGCGTTCCTCGTGCTCTGGTTCGAGCGCGAACGCGCTGCCGGGCGCGAATTCGCCGGCGACATACAGCGTGCCGGAAAACGTCGTGACGGGCGAGCTTTTGCCGAACGCCGTGCCGGCGATCACGCGCAGCGTGACGCCGTTGCGCTCGACCACGGGCAAGGTGTTAGCGGCGTGATGCTCGAATGACGGCTCTACCTCTTCGTCTGCCAGCGGCAGCGCGACCCACGTCTGAATGCCGTGCATGGTCTGGCCGTTCGCGCGATCTTCGGCCGGCGTGCGCTCGGAATGTACGATGCCGCGCCCGGCCGTCATCCAGTTGACGTCGCCCGGGACGATCTTTTGCTCGGAGCCAAGACTGTCGCGATGCATGATCGCGCCTTCGAACAGATAGGTCACCGTGGCAAGACCGATATGCGGATGAGGACGCACGTCGAGGCCGACGCCCGCTTCAAGTGTCGCCGGTCCCATGTGGTCGAAGAAGATGAACGGTCCGATCAGACGCGCGGCCATTGCAGGCAGCACGCGCCGTACAGTCAGACTGCCGACATCGCGCAGATGCGGTTTGAGAACTGCTTTGATCGAACTGGACATGGGCGGGCTCGGCTGAAGAGGGAGGAAGAAAATCCTTAATGGACGATTCTACTGCGGAGGGCGAAAGCACGACGTTCGCAGCAGCATGCTGCTCCGGAAATCCGTAGCGCGAACGGCCACATGCCCCGCCGCCCTCCGCTAAACTGGCAGGTTCAATAATCAACTGGAGACTGGGATGTCGCCCAGGGACCTGCTGCTCGCGCTGATCGTCGTGATCGCGTGGGGCGTGAACTTCGTTGTAATCAAAGTGGGCTTGCATGGCGTGCCGCCGATGCTGCTCGGCGCGCTGCGCTTCACGCTCGCCGCGTTGCCGGCGGTGTTTTTTGTGAAGCGCCCGCAGTTGCCGTGGCGCTGGCTGCTCGCATACGGCGTGACGATTTCCTTGGGGCAATTCGCCTTCCTGTTTTCGGCCATGTATGTCGGCATGCCCGCGGGGCTCGCGTCGCTCGTGTTGCAGGCGCAGGCTTTCTTCACGCTGATCTTCGCCGCGTTCTTTCTGCATGAGCGTTTTCGCTTGCCGAACGTCGCCGGTTTGCTGATCGCGGCCGCCGGCCTTGCCGTGATCGGCATGCAAGGCGGCCACTCAATGACGCTCGCCGGCTTCGTCCTCACGTTGTGCGCCGCATGCTCGTGGGCGCTCGGCAACATCGTCACGAAGAAAGTCGGCAAGATCGATCTCGTTGGGCTCGTGGTGTGGGGCAGCCTGATTCCGCCGTTGCCGTTCTTCGCGTTGTCATATGCGTTCGAGGGGCCGCAGCGGATCGTCGCCGCGCTTTCAGGTATCAGCGCCATGTCGATCTTCGCGATCGTTTATCTCGCGTTTATCGCCACGTTGATCGGCTATGGCTTGTGGAGCCGCCTGCTGTCGCGCTATCCGGCGAGCCAGGTCGCGCCGTTTTCGCTGCTCGTGCCGATTGTCGGTCTGGCCTCGGCGTCGATCTTTCTCGATGAGCGACTTTCCGCGGTGCAGATCGTCGGAGCGTTGCTGGTGATGGCGGGGCTGGCGGTGAATGTGTTCGGTGGATGGCTCGTGCAGCGCCTGTCGCCGGCGCGCTGAATCGCGCGGTGGAGTGGAAACGGCCGCGTTGCTGCGGCCGTTTATCGTTGTCTCGCGTTGTCTCGGGTTGTGCCGCGTTGTCTGGCGTTGTGTTCCGTCGCCCCGTTGCGTCGTCGCACGCGAAGCGTGCGCATGCGCGCATCACGTCATGCGGTTCTTCGCCAGCGGCGGGTTCGCCGCGAAATAGCGCTTGATGCCGGTCATGATCGCGTCGGCCATCTTGTCGCGATAGGCGTCGTCGTTCAGACGCCGCTCCTCGTCCGGGTTGCTGATGAACGCCGTTTCCACAAGGATCGACGGGATGTCCGGCGCCTTCAGCACCGCGAACCCCGCCTGTTCGACCGAGCCCTTGTGCAGCTTGTTAATTCCGCCGATTTCCTTCAGCACGAAGTTGCCGTAGCGCATCGAGTCGCGAATCTGCGCGGTGGTCGACATGTCGAACAGCGCACGGTTAACGGTGGCGTCGGCGGACTTGATGTTGATGCCGCCGATCTGATCCGACGAGTTTTCCTTGTTCGCCATCCAGCGCGCGGCCGCGCTCGACGCGCCGTGCTCCGACAGCGCGAACACCGACGAGCCGCGTGCCTCGGGTGTGGTGAACGCGTCCGCGTGGATCGACACGAACAGGTCCGCGCCGACGCGCCGCGCCTTCTGCACGCGCACGTTCAGCGGCACGAAGAAGTCGGCGTCGCGCGTCATCATGGCGCGCATGTTCGGCTGCGCGTCGATCTTCGCGCGGAGCTTCTTCGCGATGTCGAGCGCCACGTGCTTTTCGTAAGTGCCCGAGCCGCCGATCGCGCCGGGATCTTCGCCGCCATGCCCCGGATCGATCGCGACGGTCAGAAGGCGGACGGTGTTGCTCTTGCCCGACTTCGGCGCGGTGAACGCGTAGGTATCGTCGCCGTCGTCGTTGCCGAGGCTGTTCGCGCTATTGCCACCGCTATTGCCGCTGCCTTTATTACGTGCAATAGCGCTTGGCGGCGACGCGGGAGCGCCTGGCGTCGCCGGCTTGCCGATGATCGGCGGCATCGGCGTTGGCCCACCATGCGCGGGCGGATGCGGCACGCCCGGCGCAGACCCGCTGCCGCCGTTCTGCGCATAACGCTCGAAGAACGCTTCGCTGTTGTCGGCGAGCGGCGGCGTTGTGCCGGGGCCGCTCAATGTCGCGGGCGGCGCGCTGTTTTCTTCGTTCAGCGTTTGCTGCTTGCGCTCGCTTTGCGCGAGCAGTTCCATCAACGGATCAGGCGCGACAGCCGGATACAGGTCGAACACCAGCCGGTACTTGTATGCGCCGACGGGGGGGAGCGTGAACACCTGCGGCTTCACCGAGCCCTTCAGGTCGAACACCATGCGCACGACGTGCGGCTGAAACTGCCCGACGCGCACCGACTGAATCTGCGGATCGTTCGGCGTGATCTTCGAGACGAGGTCCTTCAGCGCCTGGTCGAGATCGAGGCCGCTCAGATCGACCACGAGCCGGTCCGGACCCTGAAGCAACTGCTGCGCGTTTTGCAGAGGCTGATCGGATTCGATCGTCACGCGCGTGTAGTCGCGCGCGGGCCACACGCGCACGCCGAGCACCGAACTGGCGTGTGCAAGACGCGGCGCGACGAGACCGAGCACGAGCGTGGATGCCCCCGCGCGCAGAATCTGCCGACGCCGCCAGTTATGGGTTGCGGTGGCCGCCGATTCGATCGAGCGGAACGGTTTGATCAACATCTTTCGAGACATGCCTTTCCTGTTTCGCTGTATGCCCGTGCGACGAGTACGCGGCCGTCGCCCTCGCTGTCCAGGTCGAGCGAGAAGACGAGATCCGGCACGCCGAGAAGACGCCCCGCGCGTTGCGGCCATTCGACGAGGCAGACCGCGCCGCTGTCGAAATACTCGCGAAAGCCGGCGTCGGCCCATTCGGCCGGATCGGTGAATCTGTACAGATCGAAGTGATAAAGCGCGAGTTCCCCAGCGGGCCGCTCGAGCACGTACGGCTCGACGAGTGTGTACGTGGGGCTGCGCACGCGGCCTGTGTGACCGAGGCCGCGCAACGTGGCGCGCACGAGTGTGGTTTTGCCGGCGCCGAGATCGCCGACGAGTTGCACTTGTAGACCGTGGAATGCCTGGACCCTTGCGTGACCGTCCTCGCCTTTTGCGACGGCCACGCTTTCGATTGCCCGCGCGAAGCGCTCGCCGAATGCGAGCGTGGCGGCTTCGTCCGCGAACCTGAAGGAGCGTTCGAGCAGAACTTCGGCGGGCGGCGCAATCGCGCGATCGGGATGGTCGGACATTCTCGTAAAATGGCGTGATGAACCGAAGTTCGGAGTCCCCCGTGCCCCCTATGTCCAATGCGCCGACGTCTTGCGACGAAACGCGCGCCGGGCGTCAATTCGATGAAGCGGCGCTGCATGCGCTCGCGCAAAACATCAAGACGTGGGGCCGTGAACTGGGTTTCGGAGCGATCGGCATTAGCGATACCGATCTCTCCGCTGCCGAAGCGCCGCTTGCAGCCTGGCTGGAAGCGGGTTGCCACGGCGAGATGGATTATATGGCGAAACACGGCATGAAACGCGCACGGCCTGCCGAGCTTGTGGCCGGCACGCTACGTGTGATTACCGCCCGCATCGCCTATTTGCCTGCTCGTGCATTGAACGGAAAGCCGGACGAAAGCGAACCGCAGGAAGGGCCGCTCAGCGACGACTGGCGGGCGGTTGAGCATGCGCGGCTCGCGGATCCGTCGGCTGCGGTGGTGTCGATTTATGCACGCGGCCGCGACTATCACAAGGTGATGCGTAACCGTCTGCAACATCTGTCAGAGAAAATTCAGGCGGAGATCGGCGCGTTCGGTTATCGGGTGTTTACCGACTCCGCGCCGGTGCTCGAAGTGGAGCTTGCGCAGAAGGCCGGCATCGGCTGGCGCGGCAAACATACGCTGCTCTTGCAACGCGACGCGGGTTCGCTGTTCTTTCTCGGCGAAATTTATGTCGACGTGCCTTTGCCGACCGATGCCGAGACGTCGCCGGAAGTCGCGCCTGAAACGCCGGGCTCGCATTGCGGCAGTTGCACGCGCTGCATCGGCGCATGTCCGACAGGCGCCATCGTCGGTCCTTACAAGGTGGATGCGCGCTTGTGCATCTCGTATCTGACGATCGAGTTGAAGGGCAGCATTCCGGTCGACATGCGTCCGCTGATCGGCAACCGCGTGTATGGCTGCGACGATTGCCAACTCGTGTGTCCGTGGAATAAGTTTGCGCAGGCTGCGCCGGTCGCCGATTTCGACGTGCGGCACGGGCTCGATCGCGCGTCGCTGGTGGAACTGTTCGGCTGGAGCGCGGATGAGTTCGATACGCGCATGCAGGGCAGCGCGATTCGCCGTATCGGCTATGAAAGCTGGTTGCGCAATCTTGCCGTCGGCATGGGCAACGCGCTGCGTGCGTCGCGCGGGACGTTGAGTGCGGACGCTCGCGACGCGATTGTAGAGGCGCTCGAGCGCCGCGCCGACGATCCTTCCGAAGTGGTGCGCGAGCATGTGCAATGGGCGCTCGAAGCGGCGTAAAAAGCGGCGTAAAGTATCGGCAATTCACGAGTCTGATGTACGTCTCGATTCATAACGCTGCGCGAGTGAGGAGGCGCTATGTTCAACGCAGTGATCGACGCGCCGTTCGGCAAGGTCGGCATTCGCCTGGAAGGCGAGGCCGTGTGCGAGATCGTCTATTTGCCGGAGTCGATGCAGAACGTCGCGCCCGACACGCCGTTAGCGCAACAGGTGGTCGAACAGATCGAGCGGTATTTCGAGCAGGCGTCGGTGACATTCGAATTGCCGCTCGCGCCGGTCGGCACTGCGTTTCAGCGGCGCGTGTGGCAGGCGATCTGCGATATTCCGCCGGGTGTCGTCCTGACGTACGGGCAACTCGCAAAGCAGCTTGGCAGCGTGCCGCGCGCGGTCGGTCAGGCGTGCGGCGCCAATTACTTTCCGATTGTGATTCCGTGTCATCGCGTGGTGAGTTCGAGCGGCATCGGTGGATTCGCGCATCACGCCGAAGATGGCTTTTTTCGCAACGTCAAGCGCTGGCTGCTGGCGCATGAAGGCATTCCCTACGCATGAGCGATACCCTGATTGAAGACGCGAGCGCGGAATTGCCTTCATCGTCGGCGCTTCAGTCGCCGTTGTTCGCGACGAGTTCCGCGTCGATCGACGCATTCTGCGACGCGCTCTGGCTCGAACACGGCCTGTCGCGCAACACGCTCGACGCTTATCGCCGCGACCTGCGTCTCTTTAGCGAGTGGCTTGCGCAAACGCGCAACGCATCACTCGACACCGTCAGCGAGGCCGATCTGAACGCATACAGCGCCGCGCGTCAGAAAGACAAATCGACGTCTGCCAACCGGCGCCTGTCGGTGTTTCGCCGCTATTACGGGTGGGCCGTGCGCGAGCATCGCGCGAAAGTGGATCCGACGCTGCGCATCCGTTCGGCGAAGCAACCGCCGCGTTTTCCGTCGACGCTCAGCGAAGCGCAAGTCGAAGCGTTGCTCGGCGCGCCCGACATCGAGACGCCGCTCGGCCTGCGCGATCGCACGATGCTCGAACTGATGTATGCGAGCGGCTTGCGTGTGACCGAACTGGTCACGCTAAAGACAGTGGAAGTCGGCCTGAACGAAGGCGTGGTCCGCGTGATGGGCAAAGGCTCGAAAGAACGGCTGATTCCGTTCGGCGAAGAGGCGCACGGCTGGATCGAGCGCTATCTGCGCGACGCGCGGCCGGCGCTGCTCGGCGCACGCGCGACCGACGCGCTGTTCGTCACGAGCCGCGCCGAGGGCATGACGCGCCAGCAGTTCTGGAACATCATCAAGCGGCATGCGGCAGTGGCGGGTGTGCATGCGCCGTTGTCGCCGCATACGTTGCGGCATGCGTTCGCGACGCATCTGCTGAATCACGGCGCCGACTTGCGCGTGGTGCAATTGCTGCTTGGTCACACGGATATTTCGACCACGCAAATCTACACGCACGTGGCGCGAGAGCGGCTGAAGTCGCTACATGCACAGCATCATCCGCGCGGCTGATCGCGGCTGATCGCGGCTGGCGTTGGCCGTTGCCGGTGCTGTGCACGCGGTTTCAGAGAAATTCGCGCAGCCGGTGCTTGAGAATCTTACCCGTCGATGCAGCCGGTAGCGCGGCAAGTACCTTCACTTCGGCGGGCCGCTTGTAGGGTGCGAGGCGCTCGGCGCACCACGCGACAAGTTCGGCCGGCGTCACCCTTGCATTAGCTGCCAGTTCGACGAACGCGATGACCTCCTCATTGCCCTCGACAGGTCGCCCGATCACCGCCGACTGCACGACCTGCGGGTGCGCGTTGAGCACATGCTCGACTTCGGCGGGATACACATTGAAGCCCGAGTGGATGATCAGATCCTTGCTGCGCCCGACGATATGCAGCGCGCCATCGGCGTCCTGCCGCGCGAGGTCGCCGGTTTTGAGCCAGCCGTCTTCCGTCACGGCGGCGCGGGTTTGCTCCGGGTTGCGGTAGTAGCCGAGCATCACGTTCGGGCCGCGCACCCATAGCTCGCCGGTTTCGCCGGGGGCGGCATTCACGCCGTCCAGTCCGACGAAGCGCACTTCGACGCCCGGAATCACCTCGCCCACCGAACAGTCGCGGCGCGGTGCATCGAGCATGGTCTGCGAAACCGTGGGACTGCTCTCTGTCATTCCATAGCCGTTATGCAGCGGCAGACCGTAGACGCTCTCCACGTGCGCTTTCAGTGCGGCGTCGAGCGGCGAGCCTCCCGAATAGACGAAGCGAAGATGCGGCGCGCGCCACGCATGCCCGTGCGTCTGCAAATGTTCGAGCAACTTTGCATGCATGGCGGGCACGCCCTGGAAGATCGACACGTGTTCGTCGGCAAGCGCGCGGCGCACGGCTTCCGGCGCAAAGCGCGGCGCGAGACGCAAGGTCGCGCCGGCGTGCAGGCTGCCGAGACACACGGACGCGAAGCCGTACACGTGCGAAATCGGCAGAACGGCATAGACGACGTCCTCCGGACGAACCTGGCGCAGACGGCTCGACACCGCGGCGATGAACAACAGATTACGATGCGACAGCATCACGCCCTTTGGCGCGCCGGTGGTACCCGTCGTGTAGATCAGCGCGGCGCATTGGCGCTCGTTTGCGGCTTCGACGGGTTCGGCTTGCGCGGACGGGTCTACCGTATAGGACCACGCGCCGATATCCGGGGCGAGGTCTGGCGCTTTACTCGCTTGATGACGCTGTGCATGCTGAGCGGCGTCGACTGAGCTTTCCACCACATAGGCCGTCACACGCGGCTGCGCGTGCGCGCGGATCGCGCCGAGTTCCGCCGCCGACAGACGCGCGTTCGACACGAGCGCCCAGGCGTCGAGTCGTGCGGCCGCGAAGAGCAGCACGATCTGCGCGATGTTGTTCTCCGCGACGATCATCACACGGTCGCCGCCGCGCACGCCCCATTCATGCAGCAATGCAGCGGTCGCCTCGATGGCTTGCGCGAGTTGCGCGTTGGTGAAGCGGCGCGCGTCTTCGATCAACGCGACGTGTCGCGGATCGCGCCCGGCCGCCAGCGCGGGAATATCGGAGATGCGAGCGGGCAGGGCGGCCAGCAGCGCGGGAACGTCTATCGTGGAACGTAGGGGCGAAGCGGTGCTCAAGAGCGTCTCCTGAATCGATTACGTGCCCGGCGTACATCGCGCCGGAAGATTTTCGAACGATCGTGCCACAATGCCGCGAGCCGCACAATTGACCATTCGGCAAATACCCGTTGTGCAAACTCGCCATTACAATGCGCCGATGAGCAAATCCAGACACGTTTCCGAAACGCCTGCCACGCAGTTTCTGCGCCGTCACGGCGTGGTTTTCGGCGAGCATCCGTACGAGTATGTGGAGCACGGCGGCACCGGCGAATCGGCGCGCCAGCTGGGCGTGGACGAACATCATGTGGTGAAGACGCTCGTCATGGAAGACGAGCACGCGAAGCCGTTGATCGTCCTCATGCATGGCGACCGGACTGTCAGTACCAAGAACCTCGCGCGGCAAATCGGCGTAAAGCGCGTCGAGCCGTGCAAGCCCGAGGTGGCGAACCGTCATTCGGGCTATCTGATCGGCGGCACATCGCCGTTCGGCACACGCAAGCAGATGCCGGTGTACGTGGAATCCAGCATCCTCGAAATGGACAGGATCTGGCTGAATGGCGGCCGGCGCGGCTTCCTCGTGAGTATCGAGCCGAAGGTGCTCACCGACCTGCTGGCAGCGAAGCCGGTGCAGTGCGCGAGCGTCGATTGACGTTTGCGTGAATGTTTCCGAGCCGCGCGGGCCGGGTAGAATGTGCGCCGCTTTGGTCCGCCGCGTTGCGTTCCGTCGAGTTCCGATTTTTGTTCCCCGGTGCGGTTGAGGCATCCAGTTGCAGGCCGCCGATCCTTATAAGAGTCACAGATGCAAAACCTGATCGTTGCCGTCGTTGCCTACCTGATCGGTTCGGTGTCGTTCGCCGTGATCGTGAGCGCCGCGATGGGGCTCGACGACCCGCGCTCGTACGGCTCGGGCAACCCCGGCGCGACCAATGTGCTGCGCAGCGGCAGCAAGAAGGCCGCGATCCTGACGTTGATCGGCGACGCCTTCAAAGGCTGGCTGCCGGTGTGGTTCGTCGTGCATTTCGGCGCGAACTACGGGCTCGACGATACGTCGGTGGCGATTGCATGCGTCGCCGTGTTCCTCGGTCACCTGTATCCGGTCTTCTTCCGCTTCAAAGGCGGTAAGGGCGTGGCGACGGCGGCGGGCGTGCTGCTCGCGATCAATCCGGTCCTTGGCGTGGCCACGCTGCTCACGTGGCTGATCGTGGCGTTTTTCACGCGCTACTCGTCGCTCGCCGCGCTGGCTGCGGCGGTGTTCGCGCCGATCTTCGACGGGTTCCTGTTCGGGCCGCATATCATCGCGCTGGCCATTGTCGTGATGAGCTCGCTGCTTGTGTGGCGTCACCGCGGCAACATTGGCAAGCTGATGCGCGGAGAGGAAAGCCGCATCGGCGATAAGAAAAAGGCGGCTGCGGCTGCCAGTCCGGCGGCTGGCGACGATCATTGATGGCTGTGGCTGTGGCTGTGGCTGTGGCTGTGG
>NZ_AWZT01000043.1 GCF_000472525.1 Paraburkholderia dilworthii | reverse complement strand
CCACCTTCGAGCGCGATCTTCACCGTGATCTTCTTGCCGACCAGCCGGTTCACGTCCACCACCTCGTGCATGGCAGATACGTACAGGCCGTTTGCCTCGATGGTCGAGACATCCACCTCGTAGTNGTANAGCCGTCCGAGCTTCTCGGTCCCGCGCAGGCGCGTGGCCACGAAGACCGGCTGCCCGTAGTGTTGCGGCAGCGCGTCACCNGTCACCTCCAGCGCGCGGGTCTGCGTGTTCCAGGCCATCAGTGAATCTCCATCAGAAAATGCCACACGTGCCATCGCGACAATGGCTGACCCTGCGGATTGAGCGTGGCTTCAGGGTCGGGGAAGAATCGTGCAACCCGCAACGAGGGCAGCAGCGTCACATAGTTGCGGTCATGCGGTCGATGCGCATCTGCGAACGTGCAGCCGTCAGGGCGAACGACTCGATCGACCGCTGGACATACGTGCTCACGATCCCGTCTCCCCTCATGCCGAGGCGGTGTCCGGTCCTGGGATGCGCCTGTGCCAATTCGGCGGCAAGTTCGCACATGTAGGGCGGCTCGCGCTGGTAACACTCGACCAGTTCCCGATCCGTGCCGCGCCTTTGCGCGAGCGCCCGACGGTGCCCGTTCGATGCAGCGCAGATGCGTCGGCATAGGGCCCGCTCCCCTTCCCCCGCTCTACCCGGTTCCCGCCGTATGTGTGGCTCATTGCCCTGACCGTTCGTTGCTGTACTTCCCTGCTGATTATGACGAGGCGAGCGCCATGCCGGTATCAGACCAACGCAAGGTTCGCGCAGGAATAGCCAGAAGAAGCATGCGGAAAATTCAGATTGACGTGCGTCAATGCCAGCGTCCCGGCTAGTTCCTGCTGATGCTGCACAACCTGCGTTTTTTTGAGCGTGCGCCTGCCGGCCAGCAACCTGCACCGGGCCGCCGGATCACCGCCGCGCTGCGCGCGCGGCTTTGCCTCGCCAAAGCACAGCCGGATGGCGGCGAGCGCATCGCGCGGCCAGGCTGCGAGCGGCACGTCACGCCATGCGCTTTCCCAAAGCAGCAGCGATTGCGGAAGTGCACACCACGGACAACCCGAGGCCATGTGCGAACAACGCAGTTGCTGAACCAAACGCAACAGACGTTCTCAGAACTTGTGCCTCAACAAAGGAAATTATCGTCAGTCTCGAAACTGAATCTATGATTTTGCGCAGTTGAAGTTGTGCGCATCAATGCAACCTTATAATTGAAGCCTGCCGTGCCACCGCATTTTCGCGCCGCAACTCACAGCCTCCGAACCCGCTCAATTCCCGGTGAAAGCATGAAACTCGAACAGATCGACACGCCCGCGGCCTTGATCGACATCGCACGCATGCAGAAGAACATCGCGCGTATGCAGGCCCATATGAACGCGCTCGGCGTCGCGTTCCGTCCGCATGTGAAAACCACCAAATGTATCGACGTGGTGCGCGCGCAAATCGCGGCCGGCGCGCGCGGCATTACGGTATCGACGCTGAAAGAAGCCGAAGCGTTTCATGCCGCCGGTGTCGACGATATTCTTTACGCGGTCAGCATTGCGCCTTCGAAACTGCCGCGAGCGTTGGCGCTACGCCGCCAGGGCTGCAATCTGAAGCTGGTGGTGGACAACCCCACCGCGGCAGCCGCAATCGCCGCGTTTGGCGATCAGCACGGCGCGACGTTCGAAGTGTGGATCGAAGTGGACACTGACGGACACCGTTCCGGCATCACGCCTGGGCATGAGAACTTGCTCGACGTCGGCAGAATCCTGCATGAGAACGGCATGACGGTCGGCGGTGTGATGACGCACGCGGGCTCCAGTTACGAACTCGACACGACAGAAGCGCTCGCCGCGCTGGCGGAACAGGAGCGCGCTGGCTGCGTTCGCGCAGCGCAGCGCCTGAGAAACGCCGGCATTCCCTGCCCGGAGGTCAGTGTCGGTTCCACACCGACGGCGCTCGCCGCCACGCAACTGGATGGCGTGACGGAAGTACGCGCCGGCGTCTACGTATTCTTCGATCTCGTCATGCACAACGTCGGCGTGTGCGCGCTCGACGACATCGCGTTAAGCGTGCTCGCCACCGTGATCGGTCATCAGGAAGACAAGGGCTGGGCCATTCTCGACGCGGGATGGATGGCCCTGAGCCGCGACCGCGGCACGTCCAGGCAGGCGCACGATTTTGGCTACGGCCAACCGTGTCTGATCAACGGCACGCCGCTCGCCGGCTATGTTGTTAGCGGCGCGAATCAGGAACACGGCATTCTTTCTTCCACGGAAAAAGGCGCGCACGAAGATAACAATGACATTGCACAGCGCTTTCCAATCGGCATGAAACTGCGCGTTCTGCCGAACCACGCATGCGCGACCGGCGCGCAGTTCCCCGAGTACTACGCCGTCGCGCCGGACGGCCAAAGCGTGCCGTGGATGCGTTTTCACGGCTGGTGAGCAACACCGCTCGCGCGCTGCCACTGTCAGTCGTCTTCTTCCTCCAGACCCGCCAGAAGATCGTCGACGGCGCGATAGACCCGCTCGACGATCTCCGGCCCCACCTTGCGCTCGAGCTCGCGATAGTGCGCCTCCAGATCCTTTGAGATCACGCGCACCAGCTCCACGCTCGTGTCGGTTAGCGACACCAGCACGCGGCGCTGATCTTCGGCGAAACGCTCCTTCGTCACGAGTTCCATGCTCTCCATGCGCGCGAGCACGCCCGCCATGCTAGGGCTCGAAATCGTGCAGATGTCGGAGATATGACGCGGCTCCATCGGGCCGTGCTCATTGAGCGCGCGTATCACGCGCCATTGTTGCTCGGTCAAACCATGCGCCGTAATCAATGGACGAAAGCGCTCCATCATTTTTTCTCTGGCGCGCAGCAACAGCATCGGGAGATTGCGGTGCAAGACTCGTGTGGAAGAAGACATAGTGGACGATGATTGAAAGCAGCCGTCGAAGCTTAAGGGAAAACCCGCAATCAGCCGACTGGCTATTGACCCTGGATCATATCAAGCGCAATACTACTAACATGTTAGTGTTTATGCCAAGTATCCATCGGGAGGCACAGTCTGGTTATGTTTGCACTTGCCGATCATCTGCTACATCCGGAGGGCGACGCGTTGCCTCGCGATGTGGATGCGCACGCCGCCGCGGCGCTGCTCGCGCGTGGCGTTGCTTGCCGTCCGCCGGTTTGCGGCGCGGTCTATGGAACACTGCTCAATGACCGTGCCGCGCTAGACGCGCTGGGCGATGCAGTGCACGCCGCCCCCTACGGGTCGCCGCCGAAAGCGCCGGTCCTTTACCTGAAGCCGCGCAACACGCTCGCGGGGCATCGCGCGAAAGTCGTCATACCTGACGATACATTGGGTGTCGAAGTAGGCGCGTCGCTTGGCATCGTGATCGGGCGCACCGCAACGCGCGTGCGCGCGGAACACGCGTTCGGCTACATTGCGGGTTACACAATTGTGGCCGATCTCAGCGTACCGCATGCGAGCGTGTACAGACCGTCGGTGCGCTTTCGTGCGCGCGACGATTTCTGCGTCATCGGTCCCGCCGTTGTCGCGGCGCGGCACGTCGCGAACCCGGACGAACTTGCAATCGAAGTCACGCTTAACGGTGCGCAGACGTTCGCGGCGAACACCGCCTCGTCGATACGTCATGTGGCGCAGCTACTCGCCGATGTCACGGACTTCATGACGCTCGCCGCAGGCGACGTGATCACCCTGGGCGTGCCGCACGGCTCGCCCATCGCGCATATCGGCGACACGGCGACGTTGTCGGTCGGAGCGCTGCCACCGCTTCACGTGTCGTTCGTCGGTTCGACGCAAACACAGGGAGAACAGCAATGATGCGCGGCCGTGTAGCGTATGCAGGCGCGGTTCACGAAGCCTGTCCGCACGCGCAGGGCGTCGTCCTTGCCGACGGACGCGTGTGCCGCGAAGACGAGGTCGTGTGGCTCGCACCCGTTGATGTCGGTACTATCTTCGCGCTCGGTTTGAATTACGCCGACCACGCAAAGGAATTGCAGTTCGGCAAGCAGGAAGAGCCGCTCGTATTCCTCAAGGGACCGGGCACGGTTCTCGGTCATCGCGGCTTCACGCGCCGCCCGGCCGATGTCACCTTCATGCACTACGAGTGCGAGCTCGCTGTCGTAATCGGGCAAACCGCGCGCAACGCGACGCGCGAAAACGCAATGCAGCACGTGGCCGGCTACATGATCGCCAACGACTATGCGATCCGCGACTACCTGGAAAACTACTATCGCCCCAACTTGCGCGTGAAGAATCGCGACGGAGGCACGGTGCTCGGCCCCTGGTTCGTCGATGCAGCCGACATTGAAGACGTGGCGCAACTGGAATTGCGCACGTTCGTCAACGGCACGCTGCAACAGCACGGCAATATACGCGATCTCGTGACCGATATTCCCGCATTGATCGAATATCTGAGCAGCTTCATGACGCTCGCGCCAGGCGACGTGATTCTGACCGGCACGCCGGAGGGCATCGTCAACGTGAATGCGGGCGATGAAGTGGCGTGCGAAATCGACGGCTTGGGCCGTCTCGTCAATACGATTGCATCCGACGCGGACTTCAACCGCGCCTGAGCGGCAGTAAAAAAGTAAGGGACTACGCAATGCGAATCGAACATCTTATCAACGGCAAGACGGGTGCCGCGAAAGACTACTTTGAAACGGTCAATCCGGCGACGCAGGAAGTACTCGCCGAAGTCGCACGCGGTGGTGAGCAAGAAGTCGACGCCGCGGTGCGAGCGGCAAAAGAAGCGTTTCCAGCGTGGGCCGGCAAGCCCGCCGCGGAACGCGCAAGGCTGGTTCGCAAGCTCGGTGAACTGATCGCGAAGAATGTTCCAGATATTTCGGAAGCCGAAACAAAAGATACAGGCCAGACCATTTCTCAGACGCGCAAGCAACTCGTGCCGCGCGCGGCCGACAATTTCAGTTACTTCGCCGAGATGTGCACGCGCGTGGACGGCCATACATACCCCACCAACACGCATCTGAACTACACGCTGTTTCATCCGGTCGGCGTGTGCGCGCTGATTTCGCCGTGGAATGTACCGTTTATGACGGCCACGTGGAAAGTCGCGCCCTGCCTCGCGTTCGGCAATACAGCCGTTCTGAAGATGAGCGAGTTGTCGCCGCTTACCGCGTCGATGCTCGGCAATCTCGCGCTGGAAGCGGGGATTCCCGCTGGCGTGCTAAACGTCGTGCACGGCTTCGGCAAGGAGACCGGCGAGCCGCTCGTCGCGCATCCGGACGTGCACGCAATCTCGTTCACCGGATCGACTGCGACCGGCAACCGCATCGTGCAGACCGCAGGGCTCAAGAAGTTCTCGATGGAACTGGGCGGCAAGTCGCCATTCGTGATTTTCGACGATGCCGATTTCGAACGCGCGCTGGATGCCGCCGTCTTCATGATCTTCTCCAACAACGGCGAACGCTGTACCGCCGGTTCGCGCATTCTCGTGCAGAAGTCGATCTACGCAACGTTCGCCGAGCGCTTTATCGAACGTGCAAAGCGCCTGACGGTGGGCGATCCGCTTTCCGATAGCACAATCGTCGGACCGATGATCAGCCAGGGACATCTCGCGAAAGTGCGCAGCTATATCGAGCTCGGGCCGAAAGAAGGCGCAACGCTCGCATGCGGCGGGCTGGACATGCCTGAGCTGCCCGACTCCATGTGCAAAGGCAACTTCGTGAAGCCCACGGTATTCGTCGATGTCGATAACGGCATGCGTATCGCGCAGGAAGAGATCTTCGGCCCGGTCGCATGCCTGATCCCATTCGACGACGAAGCCGACGCGATCAGGCTCGCAAACGATATCGCCTACGGCTTGTCCAGCTACATCTGGACCGAGAACACGGGGCGCGCGCATCGCGTGGCGGCCGCCGTCGAAGCCGGTATGTGCTTCGTCAACAGCCAGAACGTGCGCGATCTGCGCCAGCCGTTCGGCGGCACGAAGGCATCGGGCGTTGGTCGCGAAGGCGGGACATGGAGCTACGAAGTGTTCCTCGAACCGAAGAACGTGTGCGTGTCGCTGGGTTCCCATCACATTCCGCGCTGGGGCGTCTGACACGCCGGCATTTCACGCGTGAGACGCAACTGCGTCTCGCGACATAGACCAAGGAGACCGCGATGGGCAAGCTCGCGCTGGCAGCAAAAGTGACACACGTGCCGTCGTTATATCTGTCCGAGCTCGACGGTCCGCATAAAGGCTGCCGTCAGCCCGCGATCGACGGCCATCATGAAATCGGCCGGCGTTGCCGCGAACTGGGCGTGGACACGATCGTCGTATTCGACGTGCACTGGCTCGTCAATAGCGAGTACCACATCAATTGCGCGCCGAAATTCGAAGGCGTTTACACGAGCAATGAACTGCCTCATTTTATCAAGAACATGCCGTATGCGTATCCCGGCAATGTCGGGCTCGGCAATCTGATGGCGGAAGTCGCGAACGAAATGGGCGTGAAAAGCCGCGCGCATAGCGAGACCACACTCGAACTCGAATACGGCACGCTGGTGCCGATGCGCTATATGAACGGCGATCAGCATTTCAAGGCGGTGTCGGTAGCGGGCTGGTGCATGTGGCACGACCTTGAAACGAGCGCGCGCTTTGGCGTAGCGGTGCGCAAGGCGATCGAAGAGCGTTATGACGGCACTGTGGCGATTCTCGCGAGCGGTTCGCTCAGTCACCACTTTGCCAACAACGGCACGGCCGAGCAGTTTATGCACAAGGTCTGGAGTCCCTTTCTCGAACAGATGGACCGCAGAGTGGTCGACTTATGGGAGGCCGGTGACTGGAAAACCTTCTGTGAAATGCTGCCGCTTTATAGCGAGAAATGTTGGGGTGAAGGCGGCATGCACGATACGGCGATGCTGCTAGGCGCGCTCGGCTGGGACCGCTATGACGGCAAAGTGGAAGTCGTCACGCCATATTTCGGCAGTTCGGGAACCGGGCAGATCAATGCGATTTTCCCGGTCACTGAACTGCCCGCCTGAGATCGATCGAAGGAGTCTACCGTGCCGCATTTGACACTCGAGTACAGCGCGAATCTCGCTGACGCAGAAAGTATCGGCCGTCTGTGCAATACGCTCGCTCAATGCCTCGCCGCACAGCGCGATAACGAAGTGCGTGTCTATCCGCTCGGCGGCATTCGCGTACGCGCGCTGCGCTGTGAACACTATTGCATTGCCGATGGACGCGCCGACGCAGCATTTCTGCATGCGAACCTGAAGATTGCCGCGGGCCGTTCGGATCTCATCAAGAAGGCAACCGGCGACGCATTGTTCGAACTCATCAAGCAGCACTTCGCCGATGAATTCGAACAGAGCGGGCTCGCGTTGTCGCTGGAAATCAACGAATTCAGCGAAGCCGGTACATGGAAGCACAACAACCTGCATGCGCGGCTCAAAGCGCAATAGCGACCCGGAACCAGCCAAAAAAAAGCCGCAAGCAGCCCGCATCGGCTCAAAGAGAACCCATCATGCTAGACCAGCAAACTATTCGCGAGCTCGCCGCGCAACTCGATAACGCGGAGAAAACCCGCACGCAATTGCGCCACTTTTCCGCGGCCTATCCGCACATGACCGTCGAAGACGGTTACGCGATCCAGCGCGAATGGGTCAAGCTCAAGCTCGCCGAGGGACACGTGATCAAGGGGCGCAAGATCGGCCTCACGTCACGCGCGATGCAGCGTTCGTCGCAGATCGACGAGCCGGACTATGCGCCGCTACTCGACAGCATGTTTATCGAAAACGGTCAGGACATTCGCGCAGACCGCTTCATTGCGCCGCGCGTGGAAGTCGAATTGGCGTTCGTGTTGAGCAAGCCGCTCAAGGGCCCAGGTGTCACGCTCTTCGATGTGCTCGATGCAACCGCTTACGTCACGCCAGCTGTGGAGATTATCGACGCGCGCATCGAGCAATTCGATCGTGAGACGCGTGCGCCGCGCAAGGTCTACGACACGATCTCCGACTTCGCGGCCAATGCGGGCATCGTGCTGGGCGGACGGCCCATTCGTCCGATGGACGTGGATCTGCGGTGGGTCGGCGCGTTGCTTTACAAGAACGGCGCCGTCGAAGAAAGCGGACTCGCGGCGGCCGTATTGAATCACCCGGCTACGGGCGTTGCATGGCTCGCCAACAAGATCGCCCCTTACGATGAAATGCTCAACGCAAACGACGTGATCCTCAGCGGTTCGTTCACGAGCCCGATTACCGCCAAGGCCGGCGACACTTTTCACGTCGACTATGGTCCGCTCGGCGGCATCGGCCTGAACTTCATTTGAGTACACACATGTCCGTGCCACAGAACACATTTAAACGCGCACTGCGCGAAAGTACGCCGCAATTCGGCCTTTGGGCCGCGCTTGCCGACGCGTACGTGACCGAATTGCTCGCCACAGCCGGTTTCGACTGGCTGCTGATCGACAACGAGCACGCGCCGAACGACGTGCGCAGCACACTTGCGCAATTGCAGGCGGTGGCGGCTTATGCGTCGCATCCGGTGGTGCGCCCGGTGCGAAGCGATAGCGCGTTGATCAAACAGTTGCTCGACATCGGCGCGCAGACTCTGTTGCTGCCGATGATCGACACCGCCGAACAGGCCGCTGACGCCGTTGCGGCAACGCGTTATCCGCCTCAGGGCATTCGCGGCGTGGGTAGCGCATTGGCGCGCGCTTCGCGCTGGAATCGCATACCCGACTATCTGAACAAGGCCGCTGACCAACTGTGTGTGCTCGTGCAGGTCGAGAGCATGCAAGGCATGCAGAACTTGCCGGCGATCGCCGCGGTGGACGGCGTCGATGGTGTCTTTTTCGGCCCCGCTGATTTGAGCGCGTCGATGGGCCTGCTTGGAAAGCCGGGCGATGCCAGCGTGCGCGAGGCGATTCGCGGCGGCATCGAAAGCGTGCGGCGCGCGGGTAAGGCGGCGGGCGTGCTCGCGCCGGATCGGACAATCGCCGAAGAATATCTCGCAGCGGGCGCTACGTTTGTGGCGGTCGGGACGGATACCGGTTTGCTAAGCCGCGCGGCGGCGGATCTGGCGAGTTCGTATAAGGGGAATGTGCAGGCGGGGGCAGGGGCGAAGGGCGGGTATTAGAAATACAGAAATACAGAAATACAGAAATACAGAAATACAGAAATACGCCCAAAGAGTAAAGCCGAGGCGCCAAGGCGCGTCAACATCACGGCCCGAAGCCTCATTCCCCCGCCGGCCACGGCAACCCTTGCGCCGACCAATCCAGTTCGACGCCAATCACCGAACGCTCATCTGCGAACTGCACGGCCAGCGTCACCGCAATACACGGTCTGCCGCTTGCAAGCGAAAGATAAGGATTGCTGGCGATTGCCACACCCGGCAACAGAACCGCATTGCGATAGTAGGGCCGATGATCCCAGCGCGCGTCCCGGGGATTGGCCACCGGATGCAGCGACGCGCCTTCCATGCTCCACGCCGGCCCCGGCACTTCGGGACCCACCTGGCGTCCGCAGGCGTCGAGAATGAAGCAGCTCACGCAACGCTCGAACGTCGCGAGAGAGGCGAACGCGCGATTCATCTTGAGGCCCGCACGCAATGCATCCGCAGCCTCGCGCAACGCGACGCGGTACGGCTCGACCACCGATTCGAACAACGCATGCTGATGCGCGCGGCCCTGCGCGATCACGTCGAATGCATCGTCGATTCGCAGATGCACCGAGCCTGGCGGCGCAATCTGCGCTGCGGGCCGCCCGAGCAGATAGCCTTGCGCGAAGTCCACGTTCGATTCGACCGCGAGAATCAGCTCCTCGGTTGTTTCCACCCCTTCCACCACGACCAGCATGCCCGCCTGATGCAACAGCGACACCAGCTTCGGCAAGATCGGCTGTTCGGTGCCGTGCCCCGTCGCGCGTATCAGTTCACCGTCGAGCTTGACGATGTCCGGACGGATGCGCAGCAGCCGGTCGAGGTTCGATTGGCCGGCGCCGAAGTCATCGACAGCGATCAGGAAACCGTGTTCGCGGTACAAGGCCGCCGCGCGCGACATCTCGTCGACACTGCCGCCGTGCGATTCCAGAATCTCCAGAATCACCTGTTCGGTGACGAGCCCTACCCTTCGAACAATCGCGGCGAGTTCATCGGCATAACCCTCGGCGACGAACGTGGCCGGCAGAATGTTGAGGAACAGCCAGCCGTCCGCGGGCAGCGACGCGCGCGCGTTGGCCAGATGCACGGCGTGGCTCGCGCGGTCGAGCACGCCTTCGTCGCTGGACGGCTTGGGCGCGAACAGCACCGCGGGCGGCAGCAGCGTGCCGTCGTCGAGTTCGCCGCGCAACAGCGCCTCGAATCCGACCTGCTTCTGATGCGAGAGGCTGAAGAGCGGCTGAAAATGCGAGGTCAGGTAATAGTCTTCCCACCTATGTCGCGAGCCGGTCGCGCGAGCCGCGCCGCAGGCGTCCTCGATCAGCAGTTGCAGCGGCGCGTCGGGCAGCGGGCGCTCCGCACACACGCGGTTTCTGCCGGAATGCTTGGCGCGCAGCAAAGCTTCATCGGCGCGGTCGAGCAGCACCATGATGTTTTCGCCGCCGCGATGCTCGGCCACGCCGAAACTTGCAGTCAGATTACCGTCCGGGCGCTCGATTGCGGCAATCGCGCTGCGCAGCCGCTCGGCAAGGCGCAGCGCGCCGCTAAGGCCGTCGCACAGCAGCACGGCGAATTCCTCGCCGCCGATCCGGCTCACGCTGTCGGTCGCCGCTGTTCCGTCCAGCAGCACTTGTGCGACCTCGCGCAATGCAAGGTCGCCTACCGCATGACCGAACCCGTCGTTCAGAGACTTGAAGTTGTCGATGTCGAGAAAGATCGCGCTCACCTGCCCGCTCTGCGCCCCGTCGGCAAGACGCCGCTCCGCCTGGGCAACGAACGCGCGGCGGTTTTGCAGCCCGGTCAGCGGATCGGTGGCTGCCAGTTGAGCCAACTGGTCCTCGAGCAGAAAGTGATTGCGCCGGAACGAGTAGAAGCCGAAATGAAACACGACGGAGGTCGGCAAGCCAATCGCCGCGACCCACATCCACACGACGATATCGACATCGGACGTGCGCGGCGCGCCTAGCAGCATCGCGATCGCCGTTGCATAGAAAAGCGCGCTGCCGACGAAAAAATGCGTCGGCGTGAGCCACAACGGCGCGGCGCAAACCGGGATCACGACCATCGCCGGCAGCGTCCACAGCAGCGGTTGCTGCACGCCGGCAACGTTCAGCGCGAGCCCGCCTACCAGCGCGAGCGAGAATGCAACGCCAATCGCGCCGAAGGTCCACGTCGACTTCGCATGCGGAATCGCCAGCACCAGCAGAGCCAGCACGAGCGCGCAGCCAAGCCGGTAGGCGAGCGGCTGCGCCGGTGCATCGGTGAAGCCGCGCGCCACCACGAGACAGAGAAACGCGACGACCGTGAACGCCATTGTCACGGTCGACAGCGGACGCTGATGTTCCAGCGAGCGCTGGTGAAAGCGCTTGCGCAGGCCGGCATCGGAGGAGTGCTGCGGCGAAGTGAGGAGCATGGGATGGCTAGCAGGCGGGTCCGGTCACTCTATCCATGAATATCGGCAAAAGTCTGATGAATATTTAGCCCTTCGGGAAGATTCGGCAATAAATACATGTCCCGCATCGAGCGAACAACGCGGGACGCGCCGATTGACGCGGCATATGCGTTTTCGCTTACAGCGGTGGGCGGGCTTCGCGATGATACCGTAGGCTCCGGAAATTAATTCCGGTTACTAGTGACCTGTAAGGCGGCGGCCGCCCAGTGCAACAGGCACGTACGAAGAATAAAGCTCAAACAACGATGGATACGGCCGTTAAACAGGAGCCCGCTTCTGATTGGAACGTCGAAGGGCTCGCTGGAGCGCCCGCGACCCCTAGGCCGACGCAAGTGTTGCAAATTTGCCCGCAGGAAAGGGGCGCATGTATCGGACAGCTGACCGAAAGTGGCTAAATGTTAATGTCTTAAGTAGACTGCTCCGAAGTGTGCGGCAGCGCCTGGTAATCCGGTAAAAATTAGCCTTCGCCCGGACAACGCCCGATTTACACGAGCACCTTTCCTGCACCCGGGCCCTCGGCGTCTGTTTGACCCGGCTCGCATCGACGGCCTTTTTCCAGAACACATGCCTCCAATTCTCGATTACCTGCTCGAACGCCAGATGTCGCCGCAATGGCGAGGCATGCTTAGCGCCTTGGCCTCGGAGTTCGAGGCGCAAATCGGCCGCGATGAACTGCGTCAACTGATGCACCGCGTGGGCAGCCGCTTTGCCGCCGCCCATCCACTGCCCGCTTGCGATTCGACCGCGGATCTCGCGCGGACCTTGAATGCGCGCTGGCAGGAAATCGATTGGGGATACGTCGAACTGGCGGACGAGGCCGAGTCGCTGCGCATCGTCCATTACTGCGCGCCGCTGCCGGCATTCGGCAACGACGCGCTCGCCTGGACCCCGGCGTTTCTCGAGGGCGCGTATCAGACGTGGTTGAGCGCGCTTGGCGCGCAGGGTTTGTCGGTCGCCCAAACCAGCGAGTATGCGGACGATACGGCGCTCGAGTTCCGTCTCGGCCGTCATGCGGCGTGATGCGAGAACAGGAAGCAGGATCGAACTGCGCGCACGACCAGTGCGCGCGAGCAACAGACGGCCTGGTTGGGCATTGGTTTTGCGCCGCGACCGAAGGTCGGGACCGGGCAACGCAAGTCACGAAAAGAATGGCGGCATCATGAGTTCATCAAGCGACATCGAAAAATTATTCGATCATTTCGGCGGAGACGCCAATGCGTACCAGGAGATCGGCCGCGAGAACGAGGCGCACTCCGCGCGCACGCGCTGGCCGCTGCTGGTGACGCTCGATCTTAAACAGCCGCCGATTCCCGCCATCGGGCAGCGCGCGCTGGCAAAACCTCAAGCGGTGGCCGACGAGGCCGCCTCGGTGACCGGCGAACGTCAGGACATCGCCGCACCCAAAGACGCCGCCTCTGTTACGCGGGCGAAGGCGCCGCTTTTCACGCGCTCGCATCGGCGTGACATTCCGCCAGTTGCCGTTGCGGCGCCGCCGCCGGCCATGCCGCGCGGCGCATCGCGCTTCGGTGCGGTTGAAACGGACAATGCGGCTGGGAAGGTCGGCGCTACGGTGCCGCCAGCGACACCTACTGCGTCGGCTATTGCTGCTGCGAGCATAGCGCCCGTAGTCGAGGCGCGAACGCCCGCCGCTGCCACGGCACGGGCGCAAGCACCGACAACTGTCCGCATCCCGCCGGGCGCCGCCGCGACGCATCAGGTCACGCCGACGTCCACGCCCGCGCGCCCCGCCATGCCCACGGAGCACGTCACGCCTGCGCCCACGGCCACGGCCACGCCCGCGCAACAACCGACGTCGATCCTCGGCAAACTGTTCGCCCCGCAAGTACCACCTGCGCCGCCGCGCACGTCCGCGCCCGTCACGCAACCCGTCCCGCTGCAATCGCTATTCGATCGCTTGCGCGGCACCGCCGCCGCGTCAGCGGGCGCCGCCGGACACGCCGCCCCCCACTCGTGGCTCGTCAACGGCCCTCGTCGCTCATGAAAGTCATCGCGGTAGTGTCCGCCAAGGGCGGCGTCGGCAAGACGACCCTCGCCGCGAATCTCGCGTCCGTGCTGGCCGCGGGCGGGCGACGCGTGATCGCGCTCGACCTCGATCCGCAGAACGCGCTGCGCCTGCACTTCGGCGTGCCGCTCGACAGCATCGACGGCCTTTCGCGCGCCACGTTGACGGGCGACGCATGGCAGTCGGTCATGTTCGACGGCGTCGACGGCGTGACCGTGCTGCCCTACGGCGCAGTGCTCGAAGACGACCGCCGCCGCTTCGAGGCGCATGTCGACCAGGACCCGCTGTGGCTCGCGCACGCGTTGCGGACCTTGCGGCTCGATGCCTCCGACATCGTGGTCGTCGACACGCCGCCGGGTTCGTCCGCTTATGTGCGCGCTGCATTGTGCGCGGCCAGCTTCGCGCTGAACGTGGTGCTCGCCGATGCCGCTTCTTACGCGGCGATCCCGCAGATGGAGCGGCTGATCGACACCTACGCGACGCCGCGCGCCGAATTCGGCGGCGTCGGCTACGTGGTGAACCAGATCGACCAGTCGCGCCAGTTGACCAAGGACGTGCTTAAAGTGCTGCGCCAGATGCTGGGCGAGAAGCTCTTTCCAGGCGTGATCCATCTCGACGAAGGCGTGAGCGAAGCGCTCGCCTGCGACACCACGCTCATTCACTACGATCCGCTCAGCCAGGCCGCCGCCGACCTCCGCGCCTGCGGCACCTGGCTCATGTCGGCGCTCGATGCGATTGCTGTCTCGCCAAGGAATGTCGCATGAGCACACCTCAGTCCGAGGGCATCGAAGCGCTAGAACCGTCGCGGCTCGAAGGTTTCGTCGACGCACGCTTCTGGAACAGCCGCATCGTCACCGGTCTCGTCACGCTGCTCGCGCTCGTGATGCTGTACTTCGTGTTCACGGTGCCGCTCGCTTTCTATGAGCAGTTGACCTTTGCCACCTGCTGCTTCATCACCGCGCTGCTGTTTCGCCGTCTGCAAGGCCGTTACGCGACGATGGTGATGATCATGCTCTCGGTGGTCACGTCGGGCCGCTATATGTATTGGCGCCTCACGTCGACGACTTACTGGGAGCATCCGCTCGACGCCGCATGGGGTCTGCTGCTCGTGTCGGCCGAAGTCTATTCGACGCTCGTGCTGCTGCTCGGCTACTTTCAGACCGCGTGGCCGCTCAAGCGCAAGCCGATGCCGCTGCCGGCCTCGCGCGACGAATGGCCGACCGTCGACGTCTTAATTCCCACCTATAACGAGCCGCTTTCAGTGGTCAAGCCGACCATCTACGCAGCGCTCGCGCTCGACTATCCGGCCGAGAAACTGTCCATCCACGTGCTCGACGACGGCCGCCGTCCCGAGTTCAAGGCGTTCTGCGAGGAAGTCGGCGTCAACTGGACGATCCGCACGCACAATCGTCACGCGAAGGCCGGCAACATCAACGAGGCGCTGAAGATCACGCAGGGCGAATACCTCGCCATTTTCGACTGCGATCACATTCCGACCCGCTCGTTCCTGCAGATCGGCCTCGGCTGGTTCCTGCGCGACAAGCTGCTGTCGATGCTGCAAACGCCGCACCACTTCTTCTCCGCCGATCCGTTCGAGCGCAATCTCGGCACGTTCCGCAAAGTGCCGAACGAAGGCGAGTTGTTCTACGGACTCGTGCAGGACGGCAACGATCTGTGGAACGCGACCTTCTTCTGCGGTTCTTGCGCGCTCTTACGCCGGACGATGGTGGAAGAAATCGGCGGCATCGCTGTCGAAACCGTCACCGAAGACGCACACACGGCGCTAAAGCTGCACCGCCTCGGCTACACCACTGCCTATCTGGCGATTCCGCAAGCCGCGGGGCTCGCGACCGAAAGCCTGTCAGGCCACATCGGCCAGCGAATCCGCTGGGCGCGCGGCATGACGCAAATCTTCCGGATCGACAATCCGCTCACCGGGAAAGGCCTCAAGTTCGGCCAGCGGCTTTGCTATCTGAACGCGATGATGCACTTCTTCTACGGCATCCCGCGTCTTGTGTTCCTCACAGCGCCGCTGTCGTATCTGTTCTTCGGCGCGCACGTGATCGAGGCCGCCGCGAGCACCATCGCAATCTATGCGCTGCCGCACATGATGCACGCGAGCATCACCAATTCGCGCATGCAGCGCTCGTTTCGCCATTCGTTCTGGGCCGAGGTGTATGAATCGGTGCTGGCGTCGTACATTACCGCGCCCACCTTGCTCGCGCTCATCAACCCGAAGCTCGGCAAGTTCAACGTGACGGCCAAGGGCGGCCAGATCGAGAAGAACTACTTCGACTGGGCGATCTCGCGGCCGTATCTGTTCCTGCTGCTGCTGAACCTGATCGGCTTCTGCGTGGGCGTCGTGCATATCTATCTGAACTGGCATACGCGCAGCGTCGTGCAGACCACCGTGCTGAACCTCGGCTGGACCACGTACAACATGCTGATTCTCGGCGCGAGCGTGGCCGCCGCGAGCGAACGGCGGCAGATTCGCGCGGTGCACCGCGTGGCGATGGAAATGCCCGTGATGCTCAAGTTCTCGACGGGCCGCACGCTCGCATGCAAAACGATCGACTACTCGGAAGGCGGCGTGGGCGTCGCGCTGCCCGCCGCCATTCAGGTGCCGATGCACGAGCGCGTCACCGTGTCGCTCTTTCGCGGCGATGAGGAATACACGTTCCCGGCGACGGTTGGTTTCACGGCGCCTGGCCGCGTGGGCCTGCGCTTCTCCGCGATGACCCGCGAGCAGGAATACGAGTTCGTCAAGACCACGTTTGCACGCGCCGACGCCTGGACCGGCTGGGCCGAAGGACGCCAGCAGGACACGCCGTTGCGCGGCCTCTCGCACGTGCTGACGGTCGGCGCACGCGGCATCGCGGGCCTCTTCGAGCACCTTTACAACGACCTGCGAAGCTCGATGAAAAGCCGTCCGGTGGACGTCAAGAAGCTAAAGACCAAAGACTGATCTATGCGCAACTGGATGGCGAAGAAAAGCATCGAACGCTCGATTCACGAGCGCAACGAGACGCGCAGTGACACAGGCTTGCAGCCGCACGACGAGACGCAACGCCCTCGCTCTTCACGGCTGATGCGCAGCGTCGCGTGCTGGCTCGCGTTGCAGACCGCGCTGGCGGCACCGCTCGCGTCGGTGGCCGAAGCCGCCGCTGCGGCGTCGGGCGGCGTTGCGATGAACACGCTCGAGAAGACCGACGCAGCCGACACCGCCGCGCCACGCACACAAGCCGCGCCAAAGACGCAGGCAGCGCCGTCGGCAACTGCGGCCGCAAACATGGCCACGCATGCGGCCACCGGCAACGGCAACGGCTCTGCGCCGAGCCCCGCCGTGCCCTACGATCCGACGATGATCGCGCAAGCACCGTTGGCCACGCCGACGCCTGCGCTCGCCGCGTCCGCCGTAAAAGCGCTCCGCGTCAAGACGCCGACCACGGCCGAGCCCGGCACGCTAGTGCCGGGCGGCCGCCGCCAGACGCTCACGTTCGCCGACCTGGGCGCGCTCGATCCGCTGCAACTGCGCGGCACCGACGGCCAGAACGGCGTCGCGTTCTCCGTGCGCGGCGACGAGGTGGTAACAGGCGCGATCCTGCATCTGATCTATAGCTACTCGCCCGCTCTGCTGCCGAACATCTCGCAACTCAAGGTGCTGGTGAACGGCGAGGTCGCGGCGACATTGCCCGTGCCGCGCGAACAGGCCGGCATGCTGGTCGCACGCGATGTGTCGATCGATCCGCGCTTCGTCACCGAATTCAATCACCTGAACGTGCAGTTGATCGGCCATTACACGACGAACTGCGAAGACCCGGCGAATTCGTCGCTGTGGGCCACCGTCAGCAATGCGAGCTCGCTCGATCTCACGTATGCGTCGCTCGCCAGCAAGCCGGATCTGGCTGCTTTGCCCCAGCCGTTCTTCGACCGACGCGACGTGCGCCGCCTCGAACTGCCGTTCGTCTTTCCGCAGAAGCCGACCGCCGGCACGCTCGAAGCCGGCGGCATCGTGGCCTCGTGGTTCGGCGCGCTCGCCGGCTATCGCGGGGCGCTCTTTCCCGCGCAGCAGGACAATGTGCCGCTGTCGGGCAACGCGGTCGTGTTCGCCACCGACGACCAACGCCCAACCGGCGTCACGATTCCAGCAATTTCCGGCCCGACCATCGCCGTGGTCGACCGTGATGCGCCGGCGCGCGGCAAGCTGCTGCTGGTGCTCGGACGCACCGACGCCGAACTGAAGGTCGCCGCGCGCGCGCTCGGCATAGGGCAGAACACGCTGACCGGTCAGAGCGTGACCATTGCGCGGCTCACCGACCTGGCGAAGCGCGCACCGTACGACGCGCCGAACTGGCTGCCGACCCATCGTCCGGTGCGTTTTGGCGAGCTCGCCGACGCGCGCGACCTGACGGTATCCGGCTACGACGCCGACGCCGTGCACGTGAATCTGCGCGTGCCGCCCGATCTGTTCATGTGGCACACGAAGGGCGCGCCGATCGACCTGCGCTACCGCTACACGGTGCGGCCGCAGCGCGACCGCTCGTCGCTGAACGTGAGCGTGAACAACGGCTTCGTGCAGGCGCTGCCGATTCCCGCCGAATCGAGCTCGGTGTTCGAACTGAGCCGTTACTTTGCGCGCGTGCTGCCCGACAAGACGGCCGAGGCTCGCCGCACGTTGCATATTCCGCCGCTGTTGCTGACGCCGCGCGCGCAACTGCGTCTGCACTTCTATTACGACATTCCGGATACCGGAGAATGTCACGGCCGTCTGCTGGAGAACGTGATCGGCGCGGTCGATCCGAATTCGACGATCGATCTGTCGTCGTTTCCGCATTACATGGCGCTGCCCGACCTCGCAGCGTTCGCGAACAGCGGCTTTCCGTTTACGCGCATGGCGGACCTGTCGGAAACCGCGGTGATCCTGCCCAACGACGCCGATTCGAGCGACTACAGCCTGTATCTGCTGACGATGGGACGCATGGGCGCATCGACCGGCTATCCGGTGGCGGGCGTGACAGTAGGCACCGCTGACGACATCGACAAATACGCCGACAAGGACCTGCTGATCTTCGGCGCGCCGGGCAAGCAGCCGCTCTTGCAACGCTGGGCCAAGTCGATGCCCTTCTCGAGCGATGGCGACTCGCGCACCTTCCAGCTGTCCGACATCGTCTTCAAGCTGGAGGACTGGTGGCATGGCGAACGCGGCGTCGAACGCCTGCCCGCGCGCGCCGACCTCACACTCGTGAGTTCGAACGGCGACGCGCTCCTGAGCGGCTTCGAATCGCCGCTGAAAAAAACCCGTAGCGCGGTGGCTCTCGTGAGCGCGGCCGGCCAGTCGGACGCCGATCTGTCGGCCGCCCTGCTCGACGCCGACGTGCTGCCGCAGATTCAAGGCGCGATGGCCGTGATCCACGGCCGCACCGTCACGATCACGTCGAACGGCGACGCGTACTATGTCGGCCATTTGTCGCCGCAGGAGTATTTGCGTTGGGCGCTGTCGTCGCATCCGCTATTGCTGATGCTGGCCGGCGTGCTCGCGGCGCTGATCATCGCGGCGCTGTTCTACCGGATGCTGCGCTCGGTCGCGGCGCGCCGTTTGAAGGACTAACAGGACTGACATGCGGGCTCGAATCAACAGGAAACGAGGCGTAGCAGTGGCGCTCTCGCTGACGCTGGGACTTGCCGCATCGGCGGGCTGCGCAAAGGTGGTCAAGATCGCGCAGAATGCAGCCGCGCCTGGCGCGTGCGGCGACTGGGACGGCTATCGCGCTTTCGTCGAGCGCTTCGTGCAGGCCGACGGCCGCGTGATCGACTACTCGACGCCGGCACAGCAGACCACCTCCGAAGGCCAGTCATATGGCCTCTTCTTCGCGCTCGTCGCGAACGACCGCGCCACTTTCGACCGGCTTCTGAACTGGACCCGCACCAATCTCGCCGGCAATCAGTTCGATCCGCAAAACGTGCGCTTGCCGTCATGGCAATGGGGCAGAAAAGCGGACGGCTCGTACGGCGTGCTCGATCCGAATTCCGCGTCCGACTCCGATTTGTGGATCGCCTACGATCTGCTGCAAGCCGGGCGCCTGTGGCATGACGCGAGTTATACGCAGCTCGGCCAGGCGCTGGCGGCGCGCATCGCCCGCGATGAGATGACCAGTTTGCCGGGCGTCGGCCCCATGCTGCTGCCGGGGCCACAAGGCTTCAAAAACGGCGGCGTGACGCGTCTGAATCCAAGCTACCTGCCGTTGCCCGTGCTGCGCGCGCTCGCCCACGAGATGCCGAACGGTCCGTGGACGAAGCTCCCGGAGAGCGCCTACAAGCTCGTCAAGACAACCGCGCCACAAGGCTTCGCGCCCGATTGGGCGGCGTGGCAAGACGGCCAGTTTGTGGTCGATCCGAAAAACGGCGACACCGGCAGCTATGACGCGATCCGCGTCTATCTGTGGGCCGGTCTGACTTCGTCCGCCGATCCGCTCGCAAAGCCGTGGCTCGCGGCGCTCGGCGGCATGCGCAACCAGGTCGCGCAAAGCGGCTTTCCGCCCGAGAAAGTTTCATCGACCGACGGCTCGGCAAGCGGCGAAGGCCCGCTCAGCTATTGGGCCGCGCTCGCGCCGTACTTCAAGGCGCTCGGCGACGCGCACGGCCTCGGCCTCGCGCACACGCATCTGGCCGCGCTCGACGCGAATGTGCCGGGTCACGACCCGGTTTACTACGACAGAGTGCTGGGCTTGTTCGGCACGGGTTTTATCGACGGGCGCTATCGCTTCGACGAAAGCGGACGTCTCGTGCCGAGTTGGAGAACCGCATGCGATTGAGCGCCCTCGCGTTGTCATTGCGCTTCGCGCTGAACGTCACGGCCGCCTGTTGCGTGGCGGCAACCGCGCCGGATGCGTTGGCACAGGCGCAGGGCCAGGCATCGAAAGATCCGATGGGCGTGCTGATCGACCAGGGCAAGTACTGGCAATCGCATCAGCGCGGCGACCTCGCGGAGCAGGCCTGGCTGAAAGTGTTGCGGATCGACCCGAAACAGCCCGACGCGTTGTTCGGCATGGGCATGGTGCTCGCCGACCGCAAGGACGGCGCGGGCGCGCAACAGTACCTTTCGCGTTTGAAGGCGGTCGCGCCGAACTATCCGAGCCTCGATGAACTCGGCCGGCGGCTCGGCGAGTCGAGCCTGCGCGACCAGACCGTGAACGATGCGCGGCGGCTCGCGCAAAGCGGCCAGAGCGCAAGCGCGGTGCAGGAATATCAGCGCGCATTGACCGGAAAGCCCGCCACGCCGGCGTTGCAGCTCGAGTACTACCAGGCGCTGTCGGCGACGCCGCAGGGCTGGGATCAGGCGCGTCGCGGGCTCGAGCAACTGGCGCGCGACAACCCCGACGATCCGCACTACGCGCTCGCCTACGCTCAGCATTTGACCTATCGCGACGTCACGCGCCGCGACGGTATTGCGCGGTTGCAAAAGCTTGCGGGCGACAGCACCGTGGGCGCGTCAGCGAAAAAGAGTTGGCGTCAGGCGCTGCTTTGGCTCGACGCGCGGCCGTCTGACTCCGCGCTGTATCAAGCCTATCTGCAAAGCGCCAACGACGACGCCGCGGTCAAGGCGCGCTTCGATTCGATGGTGCAGCAGGATAAGGCGGCGCGCGAGCGCGCACAGGAAAACGCCAGCGTCGACGCACGCGGGCGCACCGTCGCCGACGGTTTCGCCGCGCTCGATCGCAACGACGCCGCCACGGCGCGCGCGAAGTTCTCGTCGGTGCTGGCCAATAGCCCGAACGACACGGACGCGCTTGGCGGCATGGGCATCGCCGCATTGAAGCAGGAGCACTTTGCCGAAGCGCGCAACTATCTGGAGCGCGCGTCGCGCAACGGCAACCCGACGCGCTGGAAAACCGCGCTCGACAGCGCGACCTACTGGACCTACACGAGCGATGCGATCGGCGCGCGCAGCAATGGTGAATTTGCGAAGGCGAAGTCGCTGTTCGAGCGCGCTATCGCGATGAATCCTTCGGATGTCACCGCGCAAGTGCTGCTCGGCGAAATGCTGCTCGCGAACCACGACGCGGCCGGCGCCGAACAGGCGTATCGGATGGCGCTGCGCCGCCAGGCCGACAACCCCGACGCGATTCGCGGACTCGTCGGCGCGCTGGCCGCGCAAGGCCGCGGCGACGAAGCATTGCAATTCGCCAATCGCCTGAACACGGAGCAACAGTCGAAGGCCGGCGGCATCAACCGTCTGCGCGGCGAAGCGCAAGCAGCGCAGGCGCGCGCGGCCGAAGCGCGCGGCGATCTCGGTAGCGCGCGCAGTCTTTTCGAAGACGCGCTGCTCAACACGCCCGACGACCCGTGGCTGCGGCTGGATCTCGCGCGCATCTACGTGCGCCAGGGCGCGGTCGCGAACGCCCGCAGCATGATGGACGGTCTGCTCGCCGCTCATCCCGACATGACCGACGCGCTCTATGCGAGCGCGTTGCTGTCGGCGGAAACGCAGGACTGGTCAGCCGGTCTTGCGCAACTCGAACGCATTCCCGCCGCGCAACGCACCGACGCGATGGCGGCATTGCAACATAGGCTGTGGGTGCATCAGCAAGCGGAACTCGCCACGCGCATGGCGCGCAGCGGTCAGACCCAACAGGCGCTCGCGACGCTGCATGCCGCCGAGCCGGTGGCGGGCAACAGCCCGGAACTGATCGGCGTGATCGCGGCCGCTTACCAGCAGGCCGGCGATTCCAACCGCGCGCTCAGCCTGGTGCGCGGCGCGATGAACGCGGCGCCCGGCAACACCGATCTGCTGCTGCAATACGCGGGCATTCTGTCGGCGACGCAGCAGCAAGCAGAGCTCGGCATGGTGATGCGCCGGCTCGCGTCGATGCAATTGACGCCGCAGCAGCGCACCGACTTCGGCAATCTGAACCTCGGTATCGTCATCAAACAATGCGACGCGGTGCGTCAGCGCGGCGATCTGGCGAGCGCCTACGACGTGATCGCGCCGTGGCTTGCGGCGATGCCGGACAATCCTGATTTGCAGGCCGCGCTCGGCCGCCTGTATGCGACGGCCGGCGACGACCGCAACGCGCTGGAAAGCTATCGCGTGGCGTTGCGGCGCAAGCCCGACGATCTCAACCTGCTGCAAGCGGCGATCTCCGCTGCGTCCGGCGCGAAGCAGTTCGGCTACGCCGAATCGCTTGCAAAGCAGGCGTTGAATGCGGCACCCAACGATCCGGGCGTGCTTGCCACCGTCGGCCGCATGTATCGCGCGGAAGGCAAGCTGTCACTCGCGTCGACGTACCTGCAACGCTCGCTCGTCGCCGCCAATACGCCGTTGATGGCGAATGCGCCGCGCGCTGGCGCGGCGAGCAATGTGCCGCGCGGCTGGGAAACGGCGATGCGCCGTATCGGCGCGACGCCGCTGCCCGGCACCAATCCCTTCGAAGGAAAAACCGCGACGCTCGCGCCGACCGACGCCGATAACGCCGCGCCCGGCTTCAATGCTTCTGCGAATGCCGCGCGCGTTTCCGTCCCGTACTCGCAGTCCTCCCTGCCGACACAGACCGTGCCGAACTATCCGCCGCCCACGCAGCCCGCGCCGTACGTCGCGCCTTATACCGCGCCTGCGCAGCCTTATACGCAGTCCCGTACGCAGCCTTATGCGCAACCCAATGCGCAGCCTTATGCGCCGAACAACGCGCCCGCCGCTCTGCCGTACAACGCGCCGCGCCAGGGCGCCGACGCAGGCGGCTACGGCGAGGACAGCTATGGTTCAAGCGAGTCCGGCGCGCCGTTGCAGCCCTACCCTGGTCAAAGCAGCCAGGCAGGGCAGGCGCAGGCGCCGATGCAGCCTATGCCGCCGATGCAGCAGCAATACAGCCCAGCTTACGGGCAACAGGCGCAGCAGGCGCCGTATCCGCAGCAGCAGTACGGCGCGGCGGATAGCTATGCGCCGACGCCGTGGCCCATGTCGCCCGCCGCACGACAGGCGCAGGCCAGTGTCGGCGCAATGCAACCGCAGCCGTATGGCTCGACGATGGCGGCCGCGGCCAATGGCAAACGCACCGCGAGCAAAAAGCAAGGCACGTCGAAGAACAGCCGCAACGCGGCCGGTTATGCGCAGCAACAGCAACAACCGTATTACGGACAGCAAGCCTACCCGCAGCAGCAGCAACCTCAAGGCTACGCGCAACAGCCTTATCAGTCGTATCCGCAGCAGCAGACGTACGGCCAGCAGACGTATCAGCCTCAGCCCTATCAACCCTATCCGCCGCAGCCGCAGGCTTACGGCAATCAGGGCTATTACGGCCAGCAACAGCAGTACATTCCGCAGCCGCCCACCGGCTACGCGCAAGCGTATTACCCGCAACAGCCGGGCATGAACGGCAATGGCGGCAATGGCGCGAACTACGCGCAGCCGAACGTCGCCAACACGCAGACGCTCGGCGTGGCCGAGGAACTGGCGCAGGTCAACCGCGAGCAGGCTAGCACTATTTCGGGCGGCCTCGTGTTTCGCAATCGAAGCGGCGAGGACGGCCTGTCCACGCTCACCGACATCGAAGCGCCGATACAAGGCCGCATCAAGGCAGGCAACGGCCATGTCGTCGTGACCGCGACCCCGGTCACGCTCGATGCGGGCACCGCGGCCGGCAACGTCTCGACGCTCGCGCGTTTCGGCGCGGGGCTATCGAACAGCACGTCGGCAGCGGCGGCCGTTGCGGGCACCAACAACTACGGCAGCCAGACGGCGAGCGGCGTGGGCCTCTCGGTCGGCTACGAAAGCCGCAAGTTGTCCGGCGATATCGGCGTGACGCCGATCGGCTTCCGCGAGACGAACCTAGTGGGCGGCGGACAGTACAACGGCGGGATCACCGACAAGGTGTCGTACTCGCTCGCCGTCGCGCGGCGCGCGGTGACCGATAGCCTGCTGTCGTATGCGGGCACGCGCGACGCGGCATCCGGTCTCGAATGGGGCGGCGTTACATCGACCGGCGGTCTCGCGAGTCTTGCATGGGATGACGGCACCAACGGTCTATACGTGAACGCCGCGTTCCAGTACTACGATGGACACAACGTCGTGAAAAACACCGCGTGGAAGGGTGGCGGCGGAATCTACACGCGTCTCTTCAAAGACGCTGATCAAACGTTCACCGTCGGTGTGAACACGACGCTGATGGGCTACGACAAGAATCTGTCGTACTTCACGTATGGTCAGGGCGGCTACTTCAGTCCTCAACAGTACGTGATCCTGAATTTGCCGATCGAATGGACCGGCCGCAACGGCGCCTTCACGTATGACGTGAAGGGATCGATCGGCGTGCAGCATTACCGGCAGGACGCGTCGAATTACTTCCCGCTTGGCGACTCAGGCGGATTGCAAACGGCGGCTGCCGGACAGGCGAAGCTGATCGGCAGCAGCGTCGATAGCGGCGCGCAGTACCCAGGGCAAAGCAAAACCGGCGTGTCGTATTCGCTGAGCGCAGTGGGTGAATATCAACTCGCGCCGCAACTGGCGTTCGGCGCAACCGCTTCGCTCGGCAATGCTTACCAATATCGCGAGTGGCTTGCCGCGGTGTATATGCGCTACAGCTTCACGAAACAGAACGGCCTGCAACCGTTCCCGCCGACGCCGCTCAGTTCGCCGTATTTGTCGCTGTCCAACTAGGATTCGTCACGCCCGCATCATGCGTATGAGTGTGCCTTGGCGGACCGGCCGCGTCCGCTCGAACGCCGCCGCGGCCCGCGCATTTCAACTTCCGTCGGCGCCAGTCGCATATTTTCGGCAATGCTCGAGATATCCGGCGGCGTGACTGCTCACCAGTTGCACGATGCTTTTCCAGAGCCAGCCGGGAGCGTCGAGTGTCTTCGAGCGGTTCTTGCGCAACTCGGCAAGCCATGCCCTGCGTTCGGCCAGATCCATTTGCCGCTCATGCGCCTTGCCCACTACCAGCGCTAGAAAACGTGCGGCTTTCGTCGCTTCGTCGCGAGTCAGTTGCTCGATCGTCAGCTTCATGTCCTGCGGCAACAACTCGCGCAATACTACCGCGCGCTCAGCAAGGCGTGCCGATCTCATTCGCTCGCCAAGCGAGGGCGACAGATGCCGCGCGCCCTCCACCACGCGCTCGGCGTTATCGCGCGGCATTCTGACGCCCGAGTAACGCGGCGCCGCCGCCTGCGCCGCTTCCTTGATGTCGATCAGGCACAGGTCATTGCCACCCACCGCGGCGCCGTCGATGTCGAGCAGCACCGCGTAGCGCAACCGTCCGAGCGAACTGCATCCCTTGACCCAGTATGCGGCGTCGAGTACTTCGACGTCCGCCTCGGCGCCTGTGCCACGCAATGCGGTTGCGAGTGCGGCTACCGATGTCTTATTGAAGAGTTCGTCGATCTCGCGCCGCTCGTTTTTGGCAAGCGGCCAGAAACGCGAACCCAGCGGAATGCTCGGCTCGACATCCTCGATACGTTCTTCCGCAAGATGGCGCCATGAACGCCGCACCGCTTCCTTCATCACGACGCGCACAGCCTCCGGTTTCTCTGCGTGAATGTCGGCCTCGCCCGCGCTTTCGTCGAACGCGCGTTCATAGCCATCGGCCAGCGCCTCCATCATCCGCACGATCGTCACGCCCGGCAGGTCGGAGCCGCGCGCGGCGGTCGCGAGCGACAACCCGAGCCGAATCAGATCGTGCGCGGGATTGCCGATTACCGTTTGATCGAGATCGCGAATCTGGATCTCGACGCGGCCACGTGCATCGGCGACCGGCCCGAGATTGCCCGTATGGCAATCGCCGCAGATCCACACAGCCGGACCTTCAGGTAGCGAATGACCCTCGATTCCGTCGAGCCACTCATAGAACCTGCTCGTGCTGCCGCGCACGTACGCGTGCGCGGAGCGCGCCATTCTCGCGTTGCGGCGCGCGGTCAGAATCGGCTGGCGTGCTTCGGCTTCGGGGAGCTTCTTCAGCCGCTTGCTGGGAGGCTTCTTCGACAGCTTGTTTGTTGCGACGGGCTTGTTCGGCATCGTGCGGTCCGCTCTTATCGACATACGAAGCCGGCGTGGTATTCGTCCTCGCCAGCGCTTGTCGCGCGCATCGTTACGCACGCAAGCAATGACATTCAGCAGGAATCGCGCCTATCGCCTGAAGCATTCTGTAAGGACACGCACGACTCAAACGATAGCCACCGGAGATAAAAAAGTCGCGAAAGCAAACCTTGCGATGCTGTCTTTAGTGGATCCGCGTAGGCGCTTCTTTCCGCTTCGGACCGCGCCTTATCGAAGTGCGCAGGTAAAACTTGCGAGCGCGCAGGTGCGGCTAACATTAAAGCGCGCCGACGCTGCGCGGACCCTGCGCTGGCCCTGCCGCTGGCCCTTTACGCGCTTAGCGTGAACCGGCAGACTGGAGACCCACTCATCGACGTGACCTCTGTGGAGCGCAGCATGCCATTTCCGGCACAAGATCACGGCTGTCCAGGCTGGAGCGGCGAGATGGCACGGCGCATCAGTGAATTCGACTGGTCGGCGACGGGCGTGGGCGCGATTCAGGACTGGCCCCGCAGCCTCACTGCGACCGTCCAGCTGCTGCTTGCCTCGCCAGTGCCGCTCGTACTGCTGTGGGGCAAATCGGGCTACATGATCTACAACGACGCGTATGCCGTGTTCGCAGGCGGACGGCATCCGTATCTGTTGGGCTGTCCCGTCGAGACAGGCTGGCCCGAGGTCGCCGAATTCAATCGTCGCGTGATGGATACGTGCCTTGCAGGCGGCACGCTGTCGTATCGCGACAAGGAGCTCGTGCTGCTGCGCGAAGGCAAGCCCGAGGACGTGTGGATGGATCTGTACTACAGCCCCGTCGCCGACGACAGCGGCGCGCCGGCGGGTGTACTCGCCATCGTCGTCGAGACAACGGGGCGCGTGCTGACCGAGCGCTGGCGGCAACGCGCCGAAGCCGAACTGCACGAGACCAACGAACGCCTGCAACTCGCGCTCAATACCGGAGCCGTGCTCGGCACCTGCGTCATGGACATGCGCACTGAAAAGATCTCTGGCGACGAGCGCTTCGCCCGTACTTTTTCGCTGCCGGTGGACGAAGCCGCAAGAGGCGTCGACCACAGCGCCGCGACAAAAATGATTCATCCGGACGATCAGTCGCTGCTCGAACGTCTGAGCACCGATGCGCTGTGCGGCGGAAGACCGTTTCGCGCCGAATACAGAATCCGCCGGCCCGACGGCGACTACGTATGGGTGCAGGCGAACGGCCAGTGCGAATTCGACGAAAACGGCGTGCCGACCCGCTTTCCCGCCGTGCTGATCGACATTCACGAACGCAAGATCGCCGAACAGTCGCTGCGTCAGTTGACCGAAACGCTCGAACAGCGGGTCGCCGATGCGCTCGCCGCGCGCGCGCTCGCCGAAGAGCAGTTACGCCAGGCGCAGAAGATGGAAGCGATCGGCAGCCTCACGGGCGGCGTCGCGCACGACTTCAACAATGTGCTGCAAGTGATCAACGGCAATCTCCAAATGATGGCCGCCGACGCCGGCGACAATCCCGCCACGCTGCGCCGTTTGTCGGCGGCGACCGATGCGGTGAAGCGCGGTGCGAAGCTGGCCGCGCATCTGCTCGCGTTCGCGCGCCGCCAGCCGCTTTCGCCCACCGTGCTCAATCCGCGCCGGCTGCTTGCAGGCATGAGCGAGATGCTGCATCGTGCGCTCGGCGAGACCGTCAGGATCGAAACGATATTGAGCGACGATCTGTGGCACGTGCAGGTCGATCGTAACCAGCTCGAAAACGCGCTGCTCAATCTCGCGATCAATGGGCGCGACGCGATGAAGGCCGACGGCACACTGACCGTGCGCGCCGCGAACCGTATGCTGGATGCGACCTTTTGCAGCGACAAGCCTGAGCTTTCGCCGGGCAAATACGTGGTGTTTTCCGTCGCCGATACCGGAGCGGGGATGCCGCCCGATGTACTTGAGCGCGCGTTCGAACCATTTTTCACGACCAAGCCCAACGGTCATGGAACGGGCCTCGGCCTGAGCATGGTGTTCGGCTTCGTCAGGCAGAGCGGCGGCCATACGCTGATCGAAAGCGAGGTGGGACGTGGCACGACCGTGTCGCTGTTTTTCCCGCGCTGCTGCGAGCCCGAAACCGCGGAAGCCGTCGATCAGACCAGCACGCCGGCCGGCGGCGGGGAAACGATCCTAGTTGTCGAAGACGATGCGGACGTGCGCCTGACCGCTGTCGAAATGCTCGCGCAACTCGGCTACAAGGTAATCACTGCATCGAGCGGCGATGCGGCGCTTGAATTCATCCACAGCGATGTGCCGATCGACCTGCTGTTCACCGATGTTGTGATGCCCGGCAAGATCAAGAGCGTTGAACTCGCGCGGCGCGCGGCGGCGCGTTCGCCCGCGGTGCCGACGCTGTTCACATCAGGTTATACGCGCGAGGAAATCGTTCATCACGGCAAGCTCGACGCCGGCATCACGCTGCTGTCGAAACCGTACCGCCGCGACGACCTCGCGCGCAAGGTGCGCAGCGTTCTGCGCGCCGCGGCAAGGCCGGCCACTGGTGCGACGCCCGTCGGCAAGATCACCGACAGGGAGATCGCTGCGTGCGTGCCGCCCGTGGCTTACGACCCGTCAGGCGTCGACATGCCGGGAGCCAGCACGGCGGACGTTGTCACAGCGGGCGTCGCTACGGTGGGCGTCGCTACGGTGGACGTCGCTACGGTGGACGTCGCCACGCGCGGCGGCCAGACTCAACGCGAAGTCGCCCCAGAAGCGGTGGCGGCGCGCTCGCCGGCTCACGTGCTGCTCGTCGAAGACGACGCCGATTCGCGCGAGGCGCTGAGCAGCCTGCTCGGCGCGCTGGGTCTCGATTGCACGTCGGTGGCGAGCGCGGAAGAAGCGCTGCCGCTCGTGCCGGCACAACGCTACGACATCCTTTGCACCGACATCACGCTGCCCGGCATGTCGGGCGATAACCTCGCACGCGCGGTGCTGCGCCAGCAGCCGGATGTTCGAGTGCTGCTGGTGTCCGGCTACGGCACGGACGCGCCGATCGGCGACAGCATCCCCGGCGCGCGGATGCTCGGCAAACCGCTCGACATTGCTCAATTGCGGCGCGAGCTCGCGCAGTGGCTCGATCCGATTGAAGCCGCCTCGTGAAGCCAGGCGCCGCTATGCCGGGGCGTGCGCTTTTTGCACTGCCCGACGGAATGCGGCATATATTGGTTTATATCGATGAAGCCACAGGCAGCGCGAAATGGGCGGCCCGCGCGCGCCCTGGTATGATGCCGGGCGCGCCTGTTTTGCCGTTGAATGGGCGCCTCACCTTCCGCCGCTTTTTTGTCACGAGAGCCATCATGCCTGCCCAACACGACCCCGCCCCCGCTGCCAGCCCAAGCCCTGCCAAGGCCACGCGCAAAGGGCTGTCCATTACGGCGCGCAATCTTCTGATGGTAGCCGTCGGCGTACTCGTCTTCGCGATAGTCGCGGGCGTGGTGCTGTACCAGCCGATCGCGTACGGCGACCCGATTCCGAACTTCGGCATCATTCTGATGCTGACGGTACCGGTCATTGCCGGCGTGGCGTTTCGTGTAGGGTTGGATGCGTGGCTCGATCGCGAGTGAGAGAACGAGGCCGCGGGTTTCACCGCTGCGGACTAGCCGGCTTGCCTCGGCAACACCACCCACACCTCCAGCCCGCCCCCCTCTCGCGCATGAAACTCCACTCTGCCGCCGTGCAGCCGCGCGATTCGCTCCACAATTGCGAGCCCGAGGCCTGTGCCGCCACTATGCGCTCGCGCGTTGCGGCCACGTTGGAACGGCGCCTTCAACTGCTCCAGTTCTTCCGCCGATAAACCTTTGCCGCGGTCCCCGACCGCGACATACACAGCGTCGTCCGTGGCCCAGCTGCGCACCGCCAGTCCGCTGCCGCCGTACACGATCGCGTTCTGCATCAGGTTCATCAAGAGCCGCATCATGCTCACGGGACGATATGCGATCAGCGGCAAGCGTGCGAGCGACAACTCGAACTCGTGTCCGAGTCCCGCGAAGTCGCCCGCAAGCCGCTCGATCAACGCGTTCAGATCGCCAGGCTCGGCCGGCTCGCGCTCGCCGCTGCCTGCGTAGTCCATGAACTGCTGCAAGATGGTTTCGATCTGATCGAGGTACGACTCGGCCGCCACCACGAAACTGCTGTCGCTGCTCTCCGGCATCGCGAGAGCCATCGAAAGACGCAGCTTGGTCAGCGGCGTGCGGATGTCGTGCGAAATGCCCGCAAGCATCAGCGCGCGTGTCGCCTCGGCTTGCTGCAACGCCTGCGTCATCTGATTGAAGGCGCGGCTCACCGCGGCGATTTCCAGAGGACCTTCGGTCGGCAGCGGCGGTGGGGCGTCGCCGTCGCTCAGGCGCCGCGCCGCGCGCGTCAACTCCTGAAGCGGCCGGTTCAGATGAAGCTGGATTGCGTAGCCCGTCAACGCAGCCAGCGCGGCGAGGCCCAGCGACAGCAAGATCGCCGCGTCGAGCCCGCTGCCCTGCGCGTCTTCGGGAATCGGCAACGCGATCCAGTATGGCGTGGCGGGCGCAGCAGCGCCCGCTGCATCGTCGCCAGACGCATCGGCGGGCGCATGCATGCGAATCCAGAGGCGCTGGCCGCCCTCCGTTTGCCAACGCGCCTCCATGCCGGCAGGAAGATGCTCGCGCAGACTCGCGAGAAACAGCTTGCGCTGATAGTTGCGATATCCGCGCAACAAACTCGCAGGCGGCTCCGCCAGAGCCGCACCGGGAAGCCGTGCGCGCGCGTCCAGACGCGCGGCCAACGCATCGCGCGCGGCGCGCGGCGTGGATTGCAGCAGGTTATCGAGCGTCGTCACATAAGTAGCGAACACTGCGGCCGCGCGCTCCACGCGAGGTCGCTGAACATAATGCAGCAGCACCGCGAGCGAGCACACCTGGCTCAACACGACGAGCGCGATCAGCAATGCGATATTGCGCGCAAGCAGCGTCCTCGGCAGCACGCTTTGCAACAGCGAGCGGGTCATGGGTCGACGTCCGCGATCAGCATGTAGCCGACGCCCCATACCGTCTTGATGAAGCGCGGCTTGGCCGGATCGTCCTCGACGACCTGCCGCAAGCGCAGCACCTGCACGTCGATGCTGCGATCAAGCGCATCATGGTCGCGCCCTCTCGCGCGCGCGAGCAGATTGTCGCGGCTTACCGGCCGGTTCGGCGACGACGCGAGCGCAATCAGCAGCAGCATTTGCGCCGAATGAATCTCCAGCACCGCACCGCCGCGCATCAGTTGCTGCTTGCCGACATCGAGCGAGAATTCGCCGAAGCGCACGCATTGCGCGGTGACCGTCACTTCGCCCGACGCCATCTTCTGACGGCGCAGCAGCGCATTGATTCGTGCGACCAGTTCACGCGGAAGAAACGGCTTCGCGAGATAGTCGTCGGCGCCGGTTTCGAGACCTAGCACCCTGTCGAGCGGATCGCCCTTCGCGGTCAGCATCAGGATCGGCAAGGTCTGGCCCTGCTCGCGCAGGCGCGCACAAATCGCGAGCCCGTCTTCTTCGCCGATCATCAGATCGAGCACCAGCAGATCGAACGGCTCGCGCTCGAGATAGCGGTCGAGCCGCTTGCCGTCTTCCGCGACTCTCACGTCGAAGCCCTGGCCGCGCAAGAAACGCTGCAGCATGTTGCGCAGTTCGACTTCGTCGTCGAGCACGATGATTTTTGCGGGGCGATCCATGCGAAAGCTCCTCGTTTCAGACATCGTTTCGCATCTTGCGTGCGGCCTGCCGTTCGGCAAGGCGCTGCAACAGCACGTAAAACGACGGTATGAACAGCACGGCAATACAGGTCGAAGCGAGCATACCGGAGAACACCGCGATACCGAGCGAGCGGCGCGCGCTCGCGCTCGCGCCGGTTGCGATCACGAGCGGCACGACGCCGAGAATGAACGCGAACGACGTCATCATGATCGGCCGAAACCGCAGGCGCGCCGCCTCGACGGCAGCTTCCGCAATGCCTACGCCTTGCGAGCGCAAATGCCGCGCGAACTCGACGATCAAAATCGCGTTCTTCGCCGACAGCGCGATCAACAGAACGAGGCCGATCTGCGTGTACAGATTATTCGCGGCGCCGAGCAATGCAAGCGTGCCGGCCGTGCCGAGCAACGCGAGCGGCACCGCGAGCACCACCGCGACCGGCAGCAGCCAGCTTTCGTATTGCGCGGCGAGCACGCAAAACACGAGCAGCACACCGACCGCAAACACCCAGTAAGCGGAGTTGCCCACCAGCTTCTCCTGATACGACATCGCCGTCCATTCATAGCCGACGCCGGCAGGCAGGACGCGCGCGGCTTCCTGCTCGAAGGCCCGGATTGCGTCGCCGGTGCTGTAGCCGCTCGCCGGATTGCCGTTGATGGCCGCCGCAGGCGCAAGGTTATAAAGCGTCGCGACCGCGGGACCGACGCTCGTATGGGCGTCGATGAAAGTGCCCAGTTCCACCATATGGCCGCTGTTGCTGCGAATCTGCAAGCGGCGAATGTCGTCGGTCTCGCGGCGAAACGCGCCGTCCGCCTGCACGAAGACGGGGAACGTGTGATTGAACGCGGTGAACTGATTCACGTAGCTCGATCCCACGTAGTCTTGCAGCAGATCGAATACATTGCCGACCGGCACTTGCAGCGATTCGGCCTTGGTCCGGTCGAGCGTCAGTTCGACTGTCGGCACCGACGAACGAAACGGACTGAACACGCGCTGCAACTCAGGACGTTTCGACACGCTCGCGATCAGCGCATCCGTCGCGCTTTGCAGGCGTCGATAGTTCTGCGAGCCGTCGGTGAGCATCACCTGCATCTGCACACCGCCGCTGTTGCCGAGGCCTTGAATCGGCGGCGGCACGATCACGACCGAGCGCACGTCGGGCAGTTTGGCCAGTTCGCTATTCATGCGCACATACAGCGAGCGCAGGTCTTCGCCCTTGCCGCGCTTGCTCCAGTCGTCGAGTGTCACGTAGATCAGCGCGGAGTTCGGCAACGACGCGTTGTTATCGAGCGGTGAAATGCCGCCAATCGACACGACGTGACTCACGCCGGGGATCGCGCCGATCCGCTTCTCGATTTGCGTGCTCGCCTCGCGTGTTCGTCCGAGCGATGCTGCATCCGCGAGTTGCGCGGCAATCAGCATATAGCCCTGATCTTCGAGCGGGATGAAACTTGTCGGCACGCGCGTCAGCAAAAATGCCGAGGCTGCGCCGAGCACGAGCGCGATAGCGAGCGCGAGCTTGCAACGCGCGACGAACCACGAAACCACGCCCACGTAGCCCGTTTCCACGCGCGCATAGGCGCGGTCGAATACGCGGTACACCACGTTCGGCTTGCCCGGCCGCTGATGCCGCAGCCAGCGCACGCTCTGCACCGGTTTGAGCGTCACCGCATTGATCGCGCTGATGACGGTGGTCGCGACCACGACCAGCGCGAATTGCCGGTACATCTGGCCTGTGACGCCGCCAAGAAACGCCGAAGGCAGAAACACCGACACCAGCACAAGCGTAATGCCGATGATCGGGCCGAGCAATTCGTGCATGGCGTCGATGGCGGCCTGCTTCGGCGTCTTGCCCCGCTCGATATGCTGCGTGATGCCTTCGACCACGACAATCGCATCGTCCACGACAATGCCGATCGCAAGCACGATTGCGAACAACGTCAGCAGATTGATCGAGAAGCCCATCATGTAGATCGCGCCGAACGTGCCGACGATCGTCACCGGAATCGTCGTGGCGGGCACGAGCATCGCGCGCCAGTTTTGCAGGAACAGCAGGATCACCGCGAGCACGAGCAACGCCGCTTCGAAGAGCGTCTTGTACACGTCGATCACGGATTGCCGTACGAAGGTCGTCGTGTCGAAGGGCAATTGATAGCTGACGCCCTTGGGCATGTCTTTCGCGAGACGCGTCATGGTCGCCTTCACCGCGTTGCCGACCTCCAGTGCATTTGCTTCGGGCAACTGATAGATGGCGATACCCGCCGCTGGCTTGCCGTCGAGGTTAAAGAACTGGCCATAGCTCGACGAGCCGAGCTCGGTGCGCCCGACATCGCGAATGCGCACGAAATGGCCGCCGTCGTTCGAATCCGCTTTTACGATGATGTCGTCGAATTCATGCGGATCGGAAAGCACGCCGCGCATCGTCACCGTCAGCTGGAATGCCCGGCCGCCCGCGTTCGGTTCCGAGCCGAGCTGGCCCGCGCTCACGTCCTTGCTCTGGCTCTGGATGGCCTGCATGACGTCGGCTGCACTTAGACCACGCTCACTGAGTTTTTGCGGATCGAGCCAGACGCGCATGCTGTACTGTCCCGTGCCGAACACGGTGACGTCGCCGACGCCCGGCAAACGCGCGAGCGTGTCCCGCAGATAAATGACCGCGTAATTGCTGAGAAACAGCGAATCGTATTTCGGATCGGGCGATTGCAGCGTGTATAACTGCAGGATCGCGGTCGAGCGCTTTCTCACGGTCACGCCCTGCTGCTGCACTGCTTGCGGCAGTTGCGCGGTGGCGGCCGACACGCGGTTCTGCACGAGCACCTGCGCCTTGTCGACATCCGTGCCCACGGCGAACGTGACAGTGAGCGTGTAGGTGCCGTCGTTCGTGCTGGTCGACTGCATGTACAGCGCGTTTTCCACTCCGTTGACCTGCGCCTCTATCGGCAACGCGACGCGATCGATCACGGTCGTCGCGCTCGCGCCCGGAAAGTGCGCGACCACCTGCACGGTAGGCGGCGTGATCGGCGGATATTGCGCGATAGGCAGATTGATCAGCGCGACCGCGCCGAGCAGCATCGCGATCAATGCAATCACATTGGCGAATACGGGCCGCTCGACGAAAAAGCGGATCATGAACGGCCCGGCGCGACGGCATCGGCTGTCCGCACCTTGATGCCCGGCGCGACGGCGAGGCCCCCGCCCGTCACGACGCGGTCCGACGCACCGAGCCCGCTTTTGATCGCGCGCAGTGAACCGTACAGGCCGCCCGTCGTGACGCCGCGTTTCTCGATCACGCCCGCGGCGTTCACAACCAGCACCGAAGCGCCGGCCTGCTCACGCAGCAACGCGGTATCCGGCACGAGCAGCACCGTTTGCGGAATACCCGCGGGGATATGCACCTCGACGGACATGCCGGGGATCAGATGCGCGTCCCGATTCGCGATATCGGCGCGCAGCTTGATCGCGCCGCTCGCCGGGTCAACTCGCGTATCGACGAATTCGAGCGCGGCGTCCTCGCCCTGCTGCGGCGTCGCGCCGGCCACATTGACGCGCACGCTGCGTGGTGGCCGCGTGAAGAGCCCGATACGATTCGCGTCGCGCTCATTCAGCGTGAAATTCACGTACACCGGTTGAATGCGATCGAGCGTGGCGAGCCTGGTCGAGTCCGATCCGCCCACCACATTGCCGACGTCGAACGCTCGCGCGCCAATGCGGCCCGCAAACGGCGCGCGTATTTCCGTATAGCCGAGGTTGATGCGCGACATGTCGCGCTTCGCCAGCGCCTGGTCGCGGGTGGTCTGCGCCTTTTGCAGCGACGACTCCGAAGTCGCGTTGTCCGATGTGAGCTGCTTCTGGCGCGTGAGTTCCTGGTCGGCGTTATCGAGCGCGGCCTGGTCGTAGACGAGTTGCGCGCGGTACGTGTCCGGCTCGATGCGAAACAGCAGCTGTCCCTGCTTTACATTAGCGCCGTCTGTGAAGCCGATTTCCTTCAACACGCCCTGCACACGCGCGACCAGCGTGACGGTTGCCGATGGTGCGACGCTGCCGGTCAGATCGAGTTGCTCACGAACCTCGCGTGACTCGGGACGCATGACGCTCACTTGCGGCAGCGGCGTATTCTGTACGGCCGGCGCATTGCCGTCGTGGCATGCACTCAAAGCCACGATGGCCGCAAAGACCACGAACAAGGCCGTGAACGAGGCGATGCGAGACAACGCGCTCGACGGGCGCCACAACCCAACGCTAAACGCCAGACGTTGCGGCTTTTCGCGCGCGCACGTATTCGCCGCGTCCCCGCTCACCTCGCTTTGTTTAGTCATGTTGTTATTCCCCGCATCGTTATTTACTGTCTCGCGGCGAGTCCGCGCTCGCACGCGCCAGCGCGGAATTGGCAGGCGGGTTTAACAGCCGCCCCCAATCCGTGCGCCGCGCCATCTCTTCGGCGATCCGTTCGCTCACCACCTGCTGACCTTGCGCGACTTCCCATCCTCCGCCGAGCGCGCGATACAACGATACCGCCGCGAGCGCGGCAAGTCCCTGGTTCTGCGCGAGCGAATCGCCGTCGCGCAACGCCGAACGCGAGGCGTCCAGCACCGAGTCGTAGGTGACGTAGCCCGAGCGATATTGCGCGTTGGCAAGCCGCAATGCGCGCTGCGATGCATCGGAGGCGCGCGACGACGCGGCGAGCGCATCGAGCGATGTGCGAAGCGCGGCAATCGCGTCTTCCACTTCTTTCTGCGCTTGCAGCACTGTGCTTTGATAATCAAGCACCGCTTCCTGGAACGACGCGTCCTGAATTCGCACCGCGTTCTTCAGTTGCGCCCAGTCGAATATGGGCAGCGAAATCCCCGCCGAAAACAGCCCGATCGTCTTGCTGCCCCATTGCGACAACCCAATGCCATGCTGTTCGCCGGACGACAAACCGAACAGTCCCGTCAGCGATAAGGACGGATACAGCTTTGCCTTCGCCGCGCCTATCAGCGCCGACTGCGCCGCCGCGTTGAGCGCGGCCTGGCGCACGTCGGGACGGCGCCGCAATAAATCGGCGGGAATGCCAACATCGATTTGCGTCGGCGGCACGGGGATCGCGCTGCTGCCCTTCAGTTGCGCGTCGACGGCGTCAGGCGGATCGGCGAGCAGCACCGCGAGCGTGTCGCGATCCTGCGCGCGCGCCTTGATGAGCGGCGGAATCTGCGCCTCAGTTTCGGCGACCAGTGTCGCGGCTTGCTCGACGTCGAGCTGACTCGACGCGCCGCGTTTATAGCGCGCCTGCGAGAGCGTGAGGCTATCCTGCACGGACTTGAGATTCTGCCGCGCCACGGTGATACGCTGCTCCAACGCGCGAAGATCGATGTATGCGTTCGCGACATCGGCGAACATCGAGACGAGCGCGTTGTCGTATGCCGCCTCCGACACGCGCAATTGCGCGCGATCCGATTCGATCTGCCGGCGGTATTTGCCCCAGAAATCGATCTCCCAACCCGCGTTCACATGAAGATGCTCGGCCCATAAATGAGTCGGCGGCAACGGTCCGACGCCGCTCGTATTGATATGGTTAGCGCCCACCGACACGCTGCCCGATTGCGGCAGCAGATTTTCCGCGCTGATCGCGAGCTGCGCGCGCGCCTTGAAAATATGCAGGCCCGCCACTTGCAGCGACAGGTTGCGCTCGTAGGCGCGTTGTTCGAGGGCCCCGAGCACCGGATCGTTGAACGCTTTCCACCACGCGGCCTGAGCGGCGGGCGCGCTCTGCGCGGTAGGCGGCAGGCTTTCCAGCCACTGCTTTTCCAGCGTGAGATCAGGCTGCTTGAAGTCCGGGCCGACGCTGATGCAACCGCTCAGCACGGCGCCCATCGACACGACGATCGACGCGCTCACGAGACGCAAACAGCTGGACGTGGCAGGTTTCATCGCGCGTATCGGGCGTCAATGGCTGAGTGAAGGGTTCAGTGAGGGCGGGGAGAAGCGCGGCGCCGGCGTCGTGCGATTCGGGCTGCGGTGCACCGCTCAGTGCGCTGCACCGCGTTCGCGCATATATGCCTCGATCTCCGGCAGCGTGACGTAGCCGAGCTTCTGTGTGTCGATCTCGTCAAAGTGGCTTGCGACCATCGGCATGCCGGTCGCCGCCTGTTCCTTCGTCAGCTTGCCGTCGTGCGTGGTATTGGCGTTCGCAAAACGCGTTTGCAGCTGCGCAACCATGCGCTCCATGCGCTGCGGATTGCCGCTTTGGGGCGCCGCCTGAGCGAACGTGACGGTGGACGCGCAGCACAGCAGGACGGCGGCGAGCAACTTTTTCATGACTGACTCCTTCGATAAGGCACCGAGCGTCGCCTGCTTATGCCGCGATCCGTTCAATGACAGGTCGAATTCTTGTGGAACCGGTGCCGCAAAGCAATTGCAGAGTTATGTCGTTCAATGTCATGAATCGCCGGCCGCAGTGGATGCGCCGGGCGCGGCCGTCTGTTGCCGTCTATCGCCGCGTGTTCCAGCGTATTCCCGCGTGTTCCTGTGCCGCCGTATATCGCCGCGTGAGGGCGCAGCGCGACATCGAATGAAATCATTGGTTGCTGCCATTCGGCGGCGATTTGCGTAATTCTGACCTCGCGCCACCGCGGGATCGCACAGACCGATAGGAACACTGACTGCTGTTTGAGCATACGACATGCTGACGGCAAGAACGCCTGGTGAATTCCCGTTGTCCCAGGAATTGGGGAACACTACTTGCTCACCCACGGATGTAGTGCCGGAGCCGTTTTGTCGTTCACCTCTTTGCTGGATACGTCAGATGAGCTACCAGAATCTGGACAGGGAGATCGCCCATCTCGAATTTGTGCTGGGGCGGGTCTCGGCTAACGGCAGCATCCCGCTGTCGTATTGGGAAAACCGCCTGCGCCTCTTGTCTCGCGCGTCGCCGATGCCTGCGCAACGAGCCCGGCTAGCGCGTCTCGAAGCCATGCTTTGCGCACTGCGGGAATCGGAAGAAGCCGTCTGCGAAGCGCCTGACCCGCGCTCGAAGGACGGCCGTTCATGACCGGAGCGACGAATGACCCGCAACAGGAAGCACCCGCTGCGACCGCCCGCAACGGCGCGCCCCGCGCCGAAGACGCCGGCGCCGACTCGCCGCATCTGAACGAAGGCGAGCAGGATCAGGCGGCGCACCACACCGCGCCGCATGCGCTCGTGCTGCATGAGATCGTCCGTGAAGAGGGCGAAGCCGCGCTCGAGCGGACCATTGGCGCGCTGATCTGGTCGTCGCTCGCCGCGGGGCTGTCGATGGGCTTTTCGTTTCTCACGCAAGCCGTGCTTGAAGCCGGCTTGCCGGACACGTCGTGGCGACATCTGATATCGAGCTTCGGCTATTCGATGGGTTTCGTGCTGGTCATCATGGGGCGGCAGCAGCTTTTTACCGAGAGCACGTTGACCGTGGTGCTGCCCGTGTTGACGCGGCGCGATCCGCTCACGCTACTCAAGGCCATGCGCCTATGGGCTGTCGTGCTCGTCTTCAACCTCATCAGCACATGGATCTTCGCGGCGATGCTGCGCATCCCCGATGTGTTCGCCCCCTCGGTGGTAAATGCATTCAGTGAGGTGTCACGCGCGGCGGTCGGCTCGGAGCACATGCTGCCGACGATGGTGAAAGCAGTCTTCGCGGGCTGGCTGATCGCATTGATGGTGTGGCTGCTGCCGAGCGCCCGCTCGGGGCGCCTGTTGACCGTGCTGCTGATTACCTATGTGGTCGCCGTCAGCCACCTGTCGCACATCATCGCGGGATCGACAGAGGTGGCTTACGCGTTCTTTAGCGGCGACGCGAGCCTGCACGACTACTTCTTGCGCTTTCTGGTGCCGACGCTCGTGGGCAATACAGTCGGCGGGATGTCGCTGGTGGCGCTGCTCAATCACGCCGCCATTGCGCCGGAAATCAACGGGCATCGCTGAGCGGGCAAAGCACCCGGGGCCGCTCAGCGTCGCGCGCGCGGCGGCCCTCGTGACGAGCGTGCGCGTCAGCCGATCAGGATGCGCGCGCCGAGTGCCAGCATCAGCGCGGGCAGCATCACCACGATGCCCACCTTCAGAAACTTCATGAAGCTCACGTCCTCGCCTTCGCGGCGGATTGCATTGAGCCAGAGAATGGTCGCGAGCGAACCGGTGATCGACATGTTGGGCCCGAGGTCGACGCCGATCAGCAGCGCGTCGATCACGCGCTCCGGGCTATGCGCCTGCATCACGGTCGAACTCGCGATCAGGCCGGCCGGCAAATTGTTCATCAGATTGCTGGCGATTGCGATGGCTGCGCCGGCCCACCCCGCGGTGCTGACTTCATTGTGCGCCGCAGCCGCCTGCATCAACGCGGCCAGCATGCGGATCACGCCGGTGTGGTCGAGCATTTCGACGAGCACGAACAGCGCGGCGACGAGCGGCAGGACGCTCCACGATATTTCGCGGATCATCGGCAGTGGTGATTTGCGCTCCTGGATCAGCACGACGAGCGCGGTTGCCGCGCCGAGTATCGCGGTGGGCAGACCCAACTGAATGTCGAACGCGGACACTGCGAGCAGCACGACGGCCGTTACCCCAATGCCCGCAAGCGCCACCCGTCCGCTCGAAGACAGCCGAAGCGGTTCGAGGTTCGCCTCGCAGACGCCCGCAAGCGCCTCGCGCTGCGTCCAGCGCAGCAGCGCATACGTGGCGGCGATCGACAGCAGCGACGGCAGCGCGAAGCGCATCAGCCACGGTGCGAGCGCGGGCGTGTGATTGCCGTAGAGCACGATGTTGGCCGGATTGGAGATCGGCAGCACGAAGCTGGCTGCGTTTGCAATGAACGCGCAAACGAACAGCAGCGGCAATGGATCGGTCTTCGCCTTCTTCGCGGCGGCAAACACAGCCGGCGTAAGGACGACCGCGGTGGCGTCGTTCGAAAGGAACGCAGTGATGACCACGCCGACCAGGTAGACCAGCATGAACAGCTTGCGCGGCGAACCTTGCGCATGGTTGACCGCAAGCACCGCGACCCAGTCGAACAGCCCTTCGCGGCGCCCCACTTCGGAAAGCAGCATCATGCCGAACAGGAACAGATAGACGTCCGTTCCCTTGCCGACGGCTTCCATCGCGAGAGGCACGGGCAGCAGCCCGAACGAGACTAGGAGAAGCGCGCCGGCCACGGCCCACACGGCCTCGGGCCATTTGAAAGGACGGGCGATGACGCCGGCCGTCGCGAACGCGGCGATACCCCATGAAAGGAAAATCGAAGTCACAACGAAAGCCCTGAATGGATGGTTGCATGTGGGCGAGGCCCGGTGCGCAGGATAACCCAACAGGGCCACGCCCCGGTTCTCCTGACCGTTGCAAAGGGCGAGCCTGGGCGGCATTAAGGTCACCCGTAAAACGATCTGTTCTCTTGCGCCCGTCTATTCAGGGTCGATTGACATGCCTACTATTCGCAGTCACGACGACAACGCACGACCAGCGACTATGAACCACATGGCCTCCGATCGATGCCGGCCGTTACCACAGCGCTGCAATCGCCCTGGATTGGCTGGTTGCCCCGCTGGTCGTCGGCGGCTTTTATCCCGGTTGGATCATGACGGACATTCCGCGCGCGACGAACCGCTCGCGGGAATGATGCCCTCCCTTAAATAACAAACAGCTATTCGCGCCGATTCACTACGGCCTGTTGGCAGTCAAATTCCCCGCTGTGCCCAATCCGTGCACACGGGTTCGATAGGATGCGTATCACCATGAAAAGTACATTCCATCGCTCCATTCTCGCCGGCGTCGCCGCCCTTTCGCTGTTCGGCGCGGGCCTCGCGCACGCCGATGTGGACACGACCAGAAGCACCGTGATTGCGACGACGAAGCAGATGAACGTGCCCGTCGACGGCAAGTTCAGAAAGTTTTCCGCGCAACTGTCGTTCGATCCGGCGAGGCCGGCGGCAGGAAGCGCCAACGTGTCGATCGACACCGGCAGCTACGACCTCGGCGCGGACGACTACAACAAGCAGGCGCGAGGCAAGGAATGGTTCGACAGCGCCGCGTATCCGGCCGCGACCTTTGTTTCCAGCGCGATTGCGCCAGCGGGCGGCAATCAGTACAAGATCACCGGCAAGCTGACCATCAAGGGTAAATCGCAAACGGTGGTGGTGCCCGTCACGATTGCAAGCCAGGGTTCGACGCAGACGTTCGACGGTTCCCTGCCGATCAAACGCTCACAGTTCGATGTCGGTACCGGCGAATGGAAAGACACGTCGGTGGTCGCGGACGAAGTCGTCATCAAATTTCACCTCGTCGCTTCCAAAAAGTAATTGGAAATATCAAAGCAAAAACACTTAACCGTCACAGCACTTTTCGAAACCTGGAGAACATCTTGAAGAAACAATTCCTGCTCGCCGTCGGCGCTCTCGCCGCTGCATTGTCGTTTAACGCAATGGCCGCCGACACCTACCAGCTCGATCCGACGCACACGTACCCGAGCTTCGAAACAGACCACTTCGGCGGCCTGTCGATCTGGCGCGGCAAGTTCAGGAAAAGCAGCGGCAGCGTGGTGCTCGACCGCGCGGCAAAAACCGGCACGGTCGACGTGACGATCGACATGAGCTCGGTGGATATCGGCAATGACAAGCTCGATTCGGAACTGGTCGGCGAGAAGTTCTTTGATGTCGCCAAGTATCCGACCGCTACCTACAAGGGCACGCAAATCCGTTTCGACGGCGACAAGCCGGTGGAGGTGATCGGCACGCTGACCATGCATGGCGTGACGAAGCCGGTCAACCTGAAGATCGAGTCGTTCAAGTGTTTCGTGAATCCGATGCTCAAGCGCGAAGTGTGCGGCACGGAATCCACGGCGACGTTCAATCGCGACGATTTTGGCGTCGACTTCGGCAAGACCTACGGCTTCAAGATGCAGACCACGCTGCACATTCAGGCCGAAGGCATCAAGCAGTAAAGTCGCGGCGGGCGCTGCTACGCGCCCGCCTGCTGGCCCGCCGTGTTAGCGCGTGCATCGAATGGCGCTTGCTATCAGGCGCCTGCCAGCGAGCGGAAGTCGTCGATGGTCTCGATGTAAATCCCCGTGTGTCCATTCGACGTGACCGTGATGAGCACGCTCGATTCGTCCTTCGGCGTGATGCTCTCCACCATGTCGCTCGTCGATTATGCACGTTTAGCAGTCGGAGGCGTAAGGCAGCAACGCGAATGGCTTCCCGATGGCGCTTGCTATCGTCGCAGCAAGTTCACTCAGATCGTCAGGCCCTTCCGCCTCGCAGATCGTGAGAGTTTTGAGCTCATTCTGCAATGTTTTACTTCGGCACCGCACCTGCAGCCACGAGCCACCAGGTCCCTTTGCGGGGCATACTCGCACAACTTCAAGTTGAACGACATCTTCCACCGGAACTACGTAGAGCTCCGAACTGAAAGAAATCAGCGCAGAACAGTCGCCTGAGCGGCCGATCCATCCATACTTGGTGCCGACATCGCCATCGAGTAACCTGATGAACTCCAGTTCAATTCCAAGGAAGGCCAATCGCGCTTAGATAGCCATGCAACGCAGTGTGTATCGGGAATGCGTAATCAGCTTGCATGTTCTCCTCGGAATACATCTATGGCGAAAATGGACCGGCCCGTTCGTTGTCGACGATCTGACCTTCTCCGTCGAACCGCCTCCGCGGAACGGCCCCGTCTGGCCGAACCGTGACGAATCGCGGCCGGTCCAGTCCGACCCGAAGCGGACTTTCAGACCTCATTAGATGCATGACCGCTTTCATGGCAACAGGTGACCGCGACACCCGTATGGCGCGGTTCGAGCTTCCTCTGCAATGAGCCATCAACGCCCTGTTATGGTCTCATTCGCGCGGGAGCGACACGGAAAAGGAAGTTTCGCTTTCGTTGGATCGCGCTTCGATCGAACCGTGATGGGCCTTGGCGATTTCGCTGGCGATATACAGGCCTAGTCCGAGGCTTTCTCCCTTGTCGGATTTGCTTTGATGGTCCGGCCCCCGCGCTAAGGGATTGAACATGCAGCCAAGCGTTGCAGGTTCAATGGCAGGTCCGCGGTTTCTAACGTCGATGCAGACATGGGTTGAGTAGCCGGTCACCTCCACGCGTACTGGCGCGTCCTGTCCGCCGTACTTGATGGCGTTGAGTACAAGGTTCTGGAGCAGTTGTTGCAGACGCTTTGCGTCCCAGACTCCCTGCGAATCACCACTCACATGTAAGTCAATCTGCCGGTCTGAATGAACTGCGCGCAACTCGTCCAGCTCGTCCGTCACGATGTCCGCCAGATTGATATTGGTGCGCGTCACGTTGATGCCGAGACCCAGTCTGGTTCGGCTGAAATCGCTCAGGTCATCAAGCAGCGCTTGCATTCGGGCTCCGCTGCGTATGAGACGGGTCGCAGCGTCCGACACCTTCTCACCGGCCTTCAGCGCCGCCAGGTAGGACGCAGTCACCTGTATCGCCTGAAGCGGGCTGCGCATATCGTGGCCCAGCATGCCGAAGAAGAGGTTTCGGCTTTGTTCAACGTGTCCACTGAAAAAGGAGACAGATTCGGCAAGTGCCTGGTCGATCGCTTCGTTGAAGCGCACCATGTCGTTCAGATCAGGCGCCTCGGGCGCGCAATCGTCCATCCAAAGGCGAAGCACGCTCGCTCGCAGTGCACGGTATTCAGCGGCGAGCTGATTAATGTTAAAGCCGGCCTGTGCCCTTAGGACAGCGTGAGTCTCGGCAGCAGTTTCGGTCGCCTCCATCAGCTCTGGGGCTTGCCCCATTGATTTTTCGCGTTGCACTTCCCTGGTTTGCGAAGTCTGCAGATCCTTCGCCACGGCTTGCAGAATCTGTTGCGCGTGGTTGCGTAAGGCCAGCGGCCCCATATTTTCCGCCGCTGGCAGGAGCGTAGCTGCGAATGCTTCCCACTGCGCCAGAATCCGTTCCATGTCCCGCGAGATGAAGTCAGCAAGTCGCATCTATGCGTCTCCTCGGCAAATCGGTGTGATGGGAGTGGCTAATGCACCCATCTTACGCGCCAGTTGCCACGGATTTCGAGCGGGAGAGAACCCTGAAGTGGACGCAGCCCCGTTATGGGTACTGAGGCGACCAAGGGATGTGGCGCTTTACGGGGATCCGGTAGTCCCAGTGCCATTTGTACAGCCCTCATTAATAGGGCGCTATTTAACGGCTTTTTCAGGTATCCCGCCGCACCTCGCGCTAGAGCCTTCCCACGAACAGTCTCATCGTCGGTCGCGGTAATGAAGGTGATGGGCACGCCAGTCCGCTAGGTGACGCTGCAGTTGCAGCCCATCGTTGAGGTCACCATTGAACGTCGCGTTAGCGCCCTGTGAACCGATCGTAGTGACAGCGTGACTGTAGACCGATTGACTCGCCGTAGGACTTTGTTTGCCGTCGACGCCGCACAAAAAATGTGTGCTGTGCCGCCAGAAGTTTCGCACACCGCCAGACACTAACGGCTCAAGTCCTTCCGTAAGCGGACAGTCATGGAAGTTCGTTCGAACGGCCGGAGTTGGCCGCGCACTGCCTCATGCAATCCGCATCGTCGGCTCGACCTCTCTCGATCTCAATCGACAACATGCGACCCGTAGCCGCCATCGGGCCAGCAAGGCCGCAATGGCCGCTTTCTGATGCCTAACGGGCGTCTATGCGCACCACTTTCGCCATGTTTGCGCGACGCGTCCAGTGGTTCGCCGCACACCTTGGTGCCCGATCGCTCGGTCCGGGAGGACCCCTGCCGCGAATGCCGAAATCCTCTCACCGATACGCTCGGTCAACTGGTTACGACGCAGCAGCGCTCCGGGTCGTCTGCCGGCGGTGACATTTACGTCAAGAGAAGGCGATGCTCTTCGATGAACTGTTCGGGCGTCGTGTGCGGCTGACCAGCGATCTCCGCTGCGCTTCTGTCGGCCCCGGAACGCCAACAAATTTCCCGTTCATCATTTGAGAAAAAATCAAACGAAAAAGCCCGGCGATTTCTCGCCGGGCTTCGGGGACCGCTAAGTTTCAGCGGTTACAGCGTCAGGCGTTGCTCGCGCCGTTACCGTTGCGTGCTTCGATAACGACGGCTTTCACTGCCTTGACGCCGATACCGAGTTGCTTCTTCGCGACGGCCAGACCGTAGCTCGCAGCGATTTCGTCGCTGTCGTTGACGCCGTTCGGGACGATGACGACAAGCGTACCGTCGTTGAGCATCCGAACGCGGTATTCCGTCACCGCGCCGTCTGCACGAACAACCGTGCCATTCTTCCAGTCGCTGCCCTTGCCCTTCAGGTCCGGCGTCTTGTCGCTCAGGCTCGGCGTACCTTCCAGTTCAATGGCGTTGCCGCGATCGACCACGTGGAACGTGCCACGGTTGTCCAGTGCTTCAGGACGATCCGAGCGGAACACAACGAGCGTATTACGTTGTGCGCGTTCTTCACGTTCGTCATTCAGCCCCAGGCTCGCCTTGCCGTCCATACGCAGGACCGAAGTCGAGAGCGCACCGTCAGCGATATCGACTGCATCGCCACGTTGAGCCGGGGTCACCGGCAGCCCAACGATGAGCGCCGGAACTTCCGTCTTCGCGATTGCCTGGTCGCTGACGACCTTGCCTGCGTTCTTCGTGGCCTGCGCCGTACCGTTCACACCCGTGGCGTCAGCAACGAGCACGGACGGATTGTAGGCCGGGCGAACGTCTGCTTGCGCGACGACAGCCGACGTGTCGAGGATGTAGTTGCCCGCATCCGCGCCAGCCAACGACAGACCTTCGCCGTTCACCGGCTTGTTCGTGCCGACGTTGCTGTTGTCGAACCTGCCGGTATTGCCGACGATCGAGACCTGATCGCCCGTAAGCACTCCATGTAGCGCCAGATCGCCCACTGCTGCAACCGTCCTGCCATCATACGACTTGTCCTCCGCAGAACCGGTCGCGGTGATGACCTTCTGGCCGATGTCAGCCTTCGCAACTTCCTTCGACGTGTCCAGCGAATAGTTATTTGCGTCGTTGCCGGTCAGGACCAGACCGGAGCCGTTCACCGACTTGTTCTTGCCTGCGTTGCGGTTGTCGAAGTCGCCGTTCGAGCCTTCTGCACGGATGTCGTCACCGTCCACCAGACCGGAGAGCTTCACGTCGGACAGCTGAGCGATAGTGTTGCCGTCGTAGACCTTGTTATCGGCCTTCGCAGACGCTTCGATCGACTTCGGCGTGATCGCAGCCTTACCGACTTCCGCCTTGTTATCGAAGACGTAGTTCTGCGCGTCTTCGCCTGCGAGCGTCAAGCCACTGCCGTTGACCGACTTGCCCTTGCCTGCGTTCTTGTCTGCGAAAGTACCGACCGTCCCGTCCACACGCAGATCATCGCCTGCCACGACGTCGTTGGCGTGCGCATTCGTCAGGTCTGCGACCGTATTGCCGTCGTAGACCTTATCGGATGCGGTAGCCGTCAACGTGATCGACTTCGGCGTGATGTTTGCCGTAGCGACTTCGTGGTTCGTGTCCAGAACGTAGTTGCCCGAGTCGTCACCCACGAGCGAGAGACCTTCGCCGTTGACGGATTTGGACTTCCCGACGTTCTTCGTGTCGAATTTGCCGGTCGTGCCGTCTGCGGCAACAACATCGTTACCGATGACACCAAGCAGCTTCACGTTGCTCAGGTCAGCCGTGACGTTGCCGTCATAGGTCTTGTCCTTTGCGTTCGCGGTAGCCGTGATGACCTTCGAATCGATGTTGGCGTGCGCAACCTCGTCGTTCGCGAGAACGTAGTTGTTGGCGTCGGCACCCGTCAGACCGAGGCCCGTTGCGTGGACAGCCTTGCCCGTACCTGCGTTCTTGTCTTCGAACGTAGCGCCCGTCGCAGTCGAATCGATGTTGTCGCCGTTAATGGTGCCATTCAGCGTGATTGCACCGATCGTGGCCGTGGTCGTCGCATCGTAGACCTTGTTCTGGGCCGTAGCGCTTGCCGTGATCGTCTTCTGCGTGATCGAAGCACCCGTGACCGTCGTCGTCAAATCGTAGTTCTGTGCGTCTGCACCAGCCAGCGACAGACCGGAACCGACAACAGACTTGCCCGCACCGGCATTCTTGTCAGAGAACGAACCGGTATTACCCGAGATGAACAGGTCATCGTGCTCAACAATGCCAGCCGTGTTCAGTGCCACGTTCGTCAGGTCCGCACGGTTCGTGCCGTCGTAAACCTTGTCCTGCGCAGCAGCCGTGCCCGTGATTGCGCGTTTGCTGATATCGGCGGTCATCTGCAGCGTTGCGTCCTGCGAACCCGAGGCCAGTACATAGTTGCCCGCGTCGTTGCCCGTCAGCGACGTAGTGACCGTCACATTCTTGCCGACGCCCGCATTCTTGTCTGCAAACTGGCCGCTTGCAGCCGCGCTCACGTTGTCGTCAGCAATAACGCCAGTAACGGTCGTGTGAGCCGTGGTCGCCGTGTTGCCGTCGTAGACCTTGCCGTCCACGGTCGTAACGCTCGTGAGGGCCTTCGGCGTGATCGTGCCGATGTCACCTGAAAGCGTGTCTTCCGCGAGACGGTAGCCATAGACCTGCACGACCTTCGAGCCGTCCGGGTTCGTGCTGCCTTGGTTCTGCGCGACGCCCAGCTTCACACCGGACAGCGTAACGGTCTTGTCCGTACCTGCGTTCTTGTCGCTGAATTGTGCGTTCGCCAGGTTCGCGTCATTCAGGATTGCGAGCGGAACGTTGTCGCCGTCAATACCGATCAGGCCCGAGACCGCGACGTTACCGAGCGTAACCGTGTTGCCCGTTTGCGTACCATTGGCATCCGTGACAACGGTCGTGTTCGTTTGCGTGGCGGTCGTGCCGTCATATGTCTTCGTGACGCTGCCGACAAGCTTACCGGTCAGGACTGCCGAACGCGAGTACAGGTAACCGTTCTTGCCCGCCTGGTCGCCGTTCAGGATTTGAACGAGGTCCGCACGATTGCCGACCGGATCGGTGATGGCACCATTCAGGTCCGGTTGACCACGGTCATCGAGCGATGCAACGTCAGTGCCGACCCATCCGCCGTTGACGTTCTTGTACGTGCCGTCCGACTCCTTATACGTGGCTTCATAGACCTTGAAATCGACGTCCAGATCGCGGCCGACATCCTTGTCCGGCGTCGTGGAGTAGACGAGCCAACGACCGCCCGTCCCTATTGTCATCGCATCCGAGCCACGGTCGTTCACGAAGTTGCCGCCTTGCGACTCTTCCACGTCGGTGGACTTGTGGTCTGCCGTTGCTGCTGCGAGGATCGCGTTCGTCTTGGCCGTGACCGTGCCATTCTGCGTGATCACGACGTTGCCACGGCCCGTGCTCGTTGCCGTTTGGTCTGCGTTTGCATCGCTGCCGACATTGGCCGTGTTGTGGTCAACGGAATCCGCTGCCTGGATGAACACGGAACCGTTGTTGTTCGTGACCGCACCATTCACGACAGCCGTGCCACCGATCAGGCCAACTTGACCGGATGCGTTGAAGGTGAAGGGCGAGGACGTACCATCCATGTGACCGACTTCGATCGTACCGAGATGATCAGTGCTGCCGATCGCCAGCGAAGGCGTGCCTTGCTGTTGCAGATAAGCGAGATCGCTTGCGCTCAGGAACGTGCTCGAAGTCGTGTTGCCGGTAACCGAACCGTCGCGGTTGACCGTGCCGTTACCGAGGACCACACCTTGGTCGTTGCTGACGAAGATGTTCGTGCCCTTGTCGGCCGACTTCAGTTGCAGACCGGTCGTCGTGAGGCCCGTCACGCCCGTGTGGCTGATTGCGATCGTGCCACCTTCCAGACCGACGAGACCCGTGGTGGTCGTTGCCGCGCCGGTCCTGTCCAGAACCGACGGGTCGAGCTTCGTACCCGAGTCGAGCGTGACGGTGCTGTCCTTGTCCGTCTTGATCGTAGCGCCGCCGTGAATCTCCCAACCAGAGGTATTGACGTTACCGCCTACGTTAAGATCACCGCCGAGAATCGTGGTGTTGGCGGGTTTCGTTCCACCCGGACCCCCTGCATCCGGAACAGCCCGGAACGTGCCCGCTTGACGAGAGCAGCTACCATCGGTACAGACCAGATCGACGGCACTACCGTAGGTGAACGTGGCGGTTTGGCCCGAGCTGAAACCCCAAGCGTAGTTAAAATCGCCGCCGTTGGTCTTGATCTTGCTGCTGACCACCAGATTGCCGCCACCTGCGTGATCCGAATCAGCATGGAGGTAGACGTACCCGCAATACGTCGTCAGGTCGCCAGAAATGGCGAGACCGTCTGCGCCCAGAAGCGTAATCGTCCCTGCGCCCGGCGTAGCCGTATTCACGCCCGCCCAATTGGTGCTGTCGTAAGCGCTCGTGGATGTGGATTTGCCAGTTGCGTCCAAGCCACCGTGGGCGATCAGATTGAATACGCCCCGATTGGTAGTCGGATCATTTCCCCCATTACCGATGGCACCACCGCCGAGCGCACCTGCCTCAATGAGGATGTGACCGGTTCCCGAAACTTCAAGGGTGTTGTGCGAATTATCGAATAAAATTCTATTCGATGTATCCAATCCATTGGACGAGTTCGAGGGATTAACCCCGCCATCAGCTTGAGCCGTGAAGCTGACATTGGGCTTCATCGTGATCTTGCCGTCACCACCATTACCATTCAGGTCGTGAAACTCGATAACGCCTGCACCTGCGCCATCGCTAATACCATTGGTGATCGTGGAGCTACCCTTGGCGTTTACCGACAACACCACCGACACATCTTGGGCTTCGAGCGACTTTTCATAAACGGCAGCACCCGTGACGTTTGTCCCGCCATTGGGATCGGAGCCGCCATAAACATCAATGCGCGTCGGGTCAAGAAGCAGGGTTCCAGTCAAACCGTGCGCGGACAAGCCATTGGTATAGCCTCTATAAGTCAGGCTACCGAGACCCGAGACTTCAGCGAAACCACCGTTACCGCCGTTCTTGCCGCCACGGATGAAAATCTCGCCCGAGAACGCATTTGTGCCGTCCGACCAGGCCACGATCGTACCGCCGTCGCCCTTTTGGGTGGCGTCTGCCGAGAGAACGACGTTCTTGCCCGTCGTGACCGTCGTCGCATTGTTGACCGTCGTGTCTTCACCGCGGAGACCACCACCGATCTTGATGGTACCGCCGCCCAATGCACCATCCGCCTTGATCGCCGCATTGTCGATCGCGACGGTCTTGCCTTCGATCACCACATTACCGCCCACGCCGTCAGCCGACGAGACATTCAGCGTTCCTGCCACGGTCGTATTGCCGTTTGCTGCGTCGTTGTCCAGAACGATACGACCGTTCTTCGATTGCAGCGAACGCGCTTCAATCACGCCAGTGTTGTTGACGACGCTGCTAATAGCCGCGTCAGCAGCACGCGCCGTCAGGACCACTGCGGAGCCGTCAGCCGAAATCTGACCTTCGTTGCTCACCAGTGCGTCGAGAGCGCCCTTCGTGACTTGAACGCTGACCAGACCGTCGCCGTCGAAGTCCAGATTGACATCCTGCCCGGCTGCAAGCGCAACGCCCTTCGCGTTGATGGTGCCTTGGTTCGTGACTTGCTGACCGATCAGGGCGACGACACTTTGGCTGTTGATCTTGCCTTGGTTGACGATGTTCCCCATTGCTCCGGTGAACTTCGTTTTGCCCGCGAGGAAGTCGCTGTCGCTGATGTTCGCGCTCGAAGCAACGAGACCCGCGACGTTGATGGTCGCGCCCTTGCCGATGACCACGCCACCGGGGTTGATCAGCCATACTTGGCCGTTCGCGTTCATGTTGCCAAGAATCTGGCTGGCACCGTTACCGCCGATGACACGGTTTAGCGAAACGGCCGCGCTGTTCGGTTGTGCGAACGTGACGGAATTGCCTTGACCAATGTCAAAGCCGTTCCAGTTCGTGACCATCTTCCCGGAATTCTGCGTGATGGTCATGGACGAACCGTTTTGCGTGATCGAGCCTTGGCCCGCCACGATGTGACCGCCAGTCGGAAGCGGCGGGGCTGCGTACGCTGCGTCTGCCACGGCAACGACACCGAGGACTGCGAGCAGGGCCGCGCTACGTGCGCTGCGTTTGCCGCGAGCGTTCGTGTTCTCTGCTACGGCGACGAATGCACCAATCGTGGTATTCCATACCAGCCGATAGACGTGATTCAGTGATGCTTTCTTCATTTGAGGTCCTTTTAGAATCGATCAGAAAGCCATACCGAGTTGGAGCCACGCGCGCCAGCTGGTATCCAGGCCATCGGCGTTGTTACCCGCCAGCGAAGCGCCATCATTGCGGCCGATCGTCCGTGCAACAGCCGCGTGTGCGTTCCAGCGACCGCTCCACACGTTCACGCCCAGACCTGCCGAGGTCAACGTCACCTTGTTCGTGTGGCCTTCGTTGATTTGCGAACCGGCGTAACCGGTGTGGTGCAAACGAATCTGGCCGACATCCACGAATCCAAGCGCTTGAACCTTGACGGACGGAACGCCGATATTCACGAAGCGGCGCAGTTCAACCGTCCCCATCCAGCCTTCGTCGCCCGAACCTTCACCGACCGGATAACCGCGAACGCCAGTCGGCCCCCCGAGCAGGAACTTTTCCGAACTGTCGAGGTTCGTGTTCGACAATTGACCCGCCCAACCGCCATAAACGCTCCAGTTCTGGTCGAGGGTTTGCAGACGGTCGAAGTTCGCAGTGAGTTTCGTGAACGTCCCTTGCGTGCCCGCCGTCATCGAGTCCGCCAGTTGATCGACCGGGTTGCCCGACAGATCGACGTGACCAAACGTCACTGCGGCCCGGCCTTCCGTCACACCACCTTGCAGCAGACCATCGTAACGGTTGCCCGACAGCGAGAACGTCAGGTTGTCAAGCTTGCGTTTGCTCAGGCTCACGTCAAGCGCGCTGTCCTTCAGATACTTGTAGTCGTACATCACGGTCGCATTGAGGTTCTGCGTGCGCGTACGAATGATCGGGTAATTCAAACCGACCGAACCAGTCACAGCCGAACCGCGCAGGTCGAGGGCCGAGTAAGCCTCCTGAACCACGCGATAATGCAGATACGAGCCGCCCAGCAACAGGGTCAGGCCAGTGGGCGTCAGCGGCAGGCTGTAGCCGAGGTTGGCGACTTCCGTGCCTTGGCTCTTGCTCAGACCGAGCGTGACTTGATCACCCAGACCGAGCGGATCATTCACGAAGAACGTTGCCGTGCCGCGCTCGATGCCCGTGCTGCGGTTGCCATAGTTGTCGATCGACAGTTGGCCGTTGACGATCGGGGTCGGCGTCGTTTCAACGAGAAGCTTACTGGTGCCCGGTTGAGCACCCTTTTGCAGGATAGCCTTGGCGCTCACGCCCGGACGGTCGTTGATGAGCAGAAGTGCGCGTTCGAGGTCTTCCTTCTTCAGCGGGCGATCGGTCGGAAGGGCCGCGTTCGCGATAGCAGCGATACGTTCGTTGCTGCTGCGCGTTTTGCCATGGATGGTTACGCGATCCTTGCCCGATTCCAGACGGCCTTCCACGATCGTGATGACGAGATCGCCCGCCGTCAGGTCCTGGGGTGCGAGGTAGGCGTAAGCGAGTGCGTAGCCTCGTCCGCGCAGATATTGGGTGATCGTATCTGCGATTTTTTGCAAGCCCGCGTGGGTCAGTTTCTTGCCGACCATCGAGGCAGTAACAGACTGCAGATCTTCTGCATCCGCCACACTCTTGTCACCGTTGAAGGTGATGGACTTCAGCGTCACGCTCGGGCCGACTTCCGGTTCGGCTGCGCCCGGTGCAGCTTCGGACGGAATGACTTCCTCCGGGGTTGTCGATTGCGGTGCGCGCGGTTGCGGGGCGATTTGCTGCTGGTTCAGGAGCGAACCTGCATTCGGTAAAGATTGCGCGTACGCAGGAGCCGCGAGGACCAGGATCGCCAGACCAATAGGAGTAGGAAGTTTTCTTCGGAGGGTCATAGGTTGGTTATGGCCGTTAGTTGAGACTCGAAAATGGCCCTTGTTGAATTCCGAGTGGGTGGTAGCGTCCGGTTTTTTGCACAACAAGACGAAAGGACGCCATGCATATCGCCCACTGCAATGTGGGCGTTTGTACCCACTATTACTGCGGCACCTGAAGCAGGGGTCGGTCGGGTCCCAATGGTGGTCGTCCACCGGGACGGCGTGCTCGAGTCGCAAGTCGTCGCGTTGTTCGACGTCGCGCAATTGGCGTAAGACAATGACGGGATGGTCGGCCGCAATACACGCAAGCGCGGCAAGACAGATCGCACTTCGTTGCGGCACAGAAGCGCGCTTCCCCCCAAGGGTTGCGGCATTCGATCCAGTGGACCGACACGAGACTGACAGCTCGTTAATTTGCTGGTCATGCGTTTCCCCCTTGACAGTAGTTGGCTACGCTTCTTATTAGCCGCCACCGCCCTCAAATATGCGATTCGGTTAAAGACCGTTTTTTAGCGACAAGCGCGACGTACTTGATGCGTCAGCGCAGTTTCTGAGAACGGGTAGGTCTTCGTGCGCTCGCGGACGTGAGATTGCTTGCCTCGGGGAGGCGCCTACCATGGCTCGACATGTGAAGCTCACGCTCCGTACCCGGCCAGAAGCAGCACTCCAGAGGAAAGATTTTGTAATTGATTCGCGAGAACTCGCGCATGATATATAAGCCGCCAGAAAAGAACTATTAAAGAGTGTTAAACCACACACCGTAGAAAATGCGGGCGGAGCCAGAGCGACGGTCGTGGGGTTATGGCGCTACCGCCAGAACGCACACGCGCCGGCTAGTTTTCCTACTAACGCGCCGCAGCTATGCCTGGTTCATCGCAAACCGCATGTCGATTGCTGAAACTTAGCGGCAATCGCCCGGCCGCAAACTGGCAATCAGAGCCCCCAAGTGGCGTCTTTTCGCGCATTCGCCCGTCCACTTCGGGCACTACCTCCCCGTCAGCCTGGCCTGCCGCAAGGGTCACAGGCGTCAATGGTGAATCCCGTGGATTTGATGTCAGCGCGGATACGCGCGCGCTCAGATCGCTTCGGACGCAACGCCCATCAGCGGCAGGGATCGGGCAAAGCAATGACGTTCAGGACCAAGATTGGTTTTGAGGTCCGGACGATCAGCATCGCAAGGTCGGTGCAGGTCACGCCGCAAGGAGCCGCCAGGACCGCAACGGGTGCGCGGGCCCGTGTGAGCCGTGCGATGTTAAAGGATGCCGACTGACCAAGGCTGCGCGCGACAGGAAGAGACAATGCAAAGAAGCGCCGATAACAGGCTGACGGTCGTGCAGGTTCGCATTGATCCGTAGTTCGAGGATCAAGGACGCCGCGTGCATCGACACTATTGATGACACGGAGACTCCAATGACTATTTCGGTCGGAACGGCAAGTTGGACTTACCCGACGCTGATCACGTGCAAGCGCTTTTATCCTCCTGGCTGCACAGTGCTGAGGCCCGGTTGCGGTTCTACGCTACGCAGTTTCCGTTGGTTGAGGTGGATTCGAGCAATTACGCGATGCCGAGCCCCTCCAACTCGGTGCTTTGGGCAGAGCGCACGCCAGCGCATTTCACCTTCAACATAAAGCCTTCCGTCTGTTCACCGGGCATCAAACCGACTGAGCCAAGCTACCCAAGGATATACAGGCAGCGCTCCCGGCTAGCGACAAAAAACCTCTACTACAAAGACACGCCGGGCGAGATCCTTCGTGAGCTATGCCTCCCTTTGTTGGCCGCGTCCACGCGGACCCCGGCCACCCGGGCTTACTCCGCGACGACAATCAAGCGATTTTCACGATCAGCGCCCTCAGCTTCTTTTCCGAAGGGCACGAGATCGCGCAGGAGAAGGACAAGCAGATCGCCTTCTACCTGATGCTTCATTCGGACTGGCAAGCGGGAACCGCAGTCGCGACGATGAATGTGCAGCGAATCAAATACGTCGAAATCGAGGCCAGTCAAGCAAACGATAAACATTCAAGTCAGGAGTTCGAGGCGCTAGGGATCTTAGCCGGGACGATCTCGGGCTACTACAAGTGGCTGACGGCGGCCAACGATGAAATTGTGCGACTAGCCTCACTGCGCGTATGGGGTAGTCAACACATCTTGACCGTCCCCAAGCTCGTCGTTGCGAACCGCCCCTCCTCAGCGATGTGCGTACTCAGGAGAAGACGTCGTGGGTGAATTGTTGATCGATTGAACTTCCCAAGTGGATCGAAAACGAGAGATCGATCGTCTTGGAAACGGTCGTCCGACGCGGCTTAGAATGCGCTATCGCGAATGTCGGCCCCGGCGGATGATGCGAGGCATATGGTCGGTGGTCAAACAGCCGTTCACGAAGCGAAGCGGTCGTACGAATGTCCAAATGGCGGGCGAGACGAATGCCCCTTTCTGGCCGAGAGGGGGGTGACCTTCCATGTATTTCCGCATCTCCCGCGGGCGCACTTGTTGGCGTCGACAAGGTCGTCGTGGCGCACGGCACATCCGCCCGGCCTATCGAGACCAAAAGCAGGTCAGCAACCCAGCGGCGGCTGGCCATCCGCGAGTAAGGCTGCGCGATGTTCCGTGGGCGATCGGTCGTTGTAGACAACCCAGCAGCAACCGCCGCGCCGGCGCGCTTAAGCGCGTCGGCGAACGTAGCTATCGGGAACATCATGGTCAGTAGGGGCATCCGCCAGCTGATGCCCTTCACGGCAGCCTGCTCGGCAGCCATGGCGCCGGCCTTGAATCCGTCGCGGACAAATTCATATATACGTCAAATTGGGTCGCTTTGCTGGCTACGAGCGTCAACAACCCCGCCGATCAAGGGAGTAACCAAGGGTTATCCCCGTTCCGCACACGACGTAAATGTGAAATCATATATATGAATTGAAAGGAGGCAGCGATGGACGCCGCTAATCGATTGCCCCGTTACCAGCGCTTACGGGAGGAGATGGTCGCTCTTATCGCGGCTCGCCATTGGCGCCCTGGTGAGGCAATTCCGACGGAACAGGCGCTCGCCAAAAGCTACGGCCTGGCCATCGGGACAGTCCGCAAGGCCGTCGACCTGCTCGTAGCGGAAGGTCTGCTTGAGCGCTTTCAGGGTAGAGGCACGTTCGTGCGGCGAGCGAACTTAGACGGTTCCCTATTTCGCTTTTTCCGCTTCCAGACGCGGCACGGCGAACGCCGCATTCCAGAGAGCCGCATCTTGCGCCGCGAGGTGGTCGACGCACCGTTGGCTGTCGCTGCGATATTGCAGATTTCGAATAGCGCGCGCGTGATTCAGATGTCGCGCGTGCGACTGATCGACGGCGTGCCGATACTCGTTGAGGAAATCTGGTTGCCCTACGTGCGTTTTGCGGCGTTTGCACAAATGGACCTGAGCGAAGTCGGTGACCTCTTGTATCCGGTGTACGAGGCGCAGTGCAACCAGATTGTGGCGTCCGCCACGGAAACTCTGACCGTCGAGGCCGTTGGCCCGCTACACGCAAGGCTCTTACACATTGAGCCGGGTACGCCGGCTGTCGTAATCGAGCGTCTTGCGTACGGCTATGACCGACAGCCGCTCGAATGGCGCCGCTCGCGCGGACCCGCCAGCGAATTCATCTATCAGGCGGAGATCCGCTAGCGATCTGCACCATCAAAAATGCGTTGTTCGTAGCGGTAACAACATAACTGCCGCTGTCCCCAAAAACAGCCCTTTCACCATCGACCTGAATTCGTCTATGACCCATCTAGATATACAGCTGTTGTTGACCGCGCTGGTCAGCGTGTTGGTGCTGGTCGCGCTCATCGTATCGCGCCTCAAGATGCACCCGCTTCTAGCCCTGCTTGTCGTTTCCATTGGCGTGGGCTTTGCAACCGGCATGGAGCCCGGAAGCATCGTCAAGCACCTGATTAACGGCGCGGGCAAAACGTTGGGCGCGGTGGGGGTCGTGATCGCACTGGGCGCCATGCTGGGCAAGATTCTTGCCGATGCCGGCATCACGGAGCAAATCGCCGAAACCATGTTAAGGCATGCTTCGGATCGAATGATCCCTTGGGCCATGATGCTGGTGGCCTTTGTGGTGGGCATTCCCATGTTTTTCGAGGTGGGTTTGGTGGTCATGCTGCCTCTGATATTCAGCGTGGCGCGCAAGCTGGAAAACCACGCTCGTTTCAAAGGCTCGGCTTATGTGTACGTCGGCGTTCCGGTGATCTCGGCTCTCGCCGCGATGCACGGCATGGTGCCGCCCCACCCGGGCCCTTTGACAGCCATCGCCACCCTTAAAACCTCGGTGGGCCCCACCATGCTGTATGGCTTTCTCGCCGCCATTCCGGCCATGGTTCTGGGCGGTCCGCTCTATGGCGCATTCATTTCGCCGCGCATGAGCACCAAACCCGATCAGGCCTTGCTGGATCAGTTTACCCTCACCGAGAAGGCGAGCGGTGGCCCGCGGCCCAGCGTCGGGCTCGGCGTGCTGGCAGCCTTGCTACCCGCGATCTTGATGCTGGTTCACGCCGTCGCTGAAATGGTGCTGCCGAAGGGCAATCCGGTCCTGCATGCGGCCGGCTTTTTGGGCGATCCCTTGATCGCGATGTTTCTGGGTGTATTGTTCGCCATCGCGGCTCTGGTCATCGCGCGCGGAGGCGATACCGAAAAGCTGCGCGGCGCGCTAAGCACGAGTCTCAAGCCCATCGCCTCCATCATCATGATTATCGCCGGAGGCGGCGCCTTCCAGCAAATGCTGACCAGTGCCAAGGTTGGCGATGCCATCGTGCATCTGACGCAGCAGTTTGCCTTTCCCCCGCTGATTCTGGGCTGGTTGATCGCCATGCTGCTCTCCGTCTCCACCGGCTCAGCCACCGTGGGTATCGTGGGCGCAGCCGGCTTGCTCGCGCCGCTGGCCGGCGCCGATCCCAGCCTGAGCTTGCCTTTGCTGGCCTTGTCCATTGGCTGCGGCTCGCTGTTTTTCAACTATGCAAACCACGCCGGCTTCTGGATGGTCAAGGAATCCTTTGGCATGACCATGGGCGAAGCCACCACAACCATCTCAGTGGTTCAATCCATCGTGGCTGTGGTGGGCTTAATCATGGTGCTGATTTTCAACGTAGCAATTCCTGTTCATTGAATTGCGATTCATTCGCTGGTAAGCGAGCAGAAATCGCAGGCTATGTCCATTGATCGAGGCGGAAGAGAGTCTGCGGAAGACGCAGCGTGGTCGCAACCATCCCGCCAGAGGATTCATCCTACTGACCGGGCCGCTAGTCAAACTGTTCGAAATGTAGCTCCAGGGGATACGAGCGGCGACGGAATGGCGAGAGCCTATGACTGTTAGGCTACGAGCCTGCTGAAAAAGGCGGTATGGAGGCGTCTCCGACGAACCGGTGCCAACTTCGAGGAAATGTCCGCCGCACGGGCCAGCCATGATACAAAAGGTCGAGCCGCGTCTCGCACTGCCGTTTTTTTTTGTCGATATCCCTGGTTGTCGCTTGAGCAGATTGATGCGCTCGTGAGCACGCTGACCACCAGTGAGCGGAGCAGATAGCCACGCTCCACGAGGCATGGCAGGTCGTGTACCTCGGGCAGTTACGGTAGCGCTGCTTCGTCCTGAAGACCAACGGTATGCTGTTGCAGATCTGCCTGACCGGGCTGGGCGCGGGCATGCTGCCGTGTGCGGGAGCGATCTTTGTGCTCGTCGTTTCGGTAGGCGCCCACGTGCCCGAGGCAGGCGTCTCAGCCACATTGGCTATGGCATTGGGCGTCACGGTGACGGTCACGCTTGTCGGTCTTTGTGCATCCGGCCTGAACCGCGGCGTTGGGCGCCTTGCACTACGTCATGCTCCCCGCGTCGCGGACTTGCAGCGAACGGTGGCTCTGCTCGGCAGCATCGCTATCGTCGCGTTTGCGGCACTTCAGATCGCTCTGCAGATCGGCGGTGTACTGACGCCGTCCCTCTCGTAGGAGCGGTCAGATTGCCAGACGACGCTGGTCGCAAGTGCAAATACATCGCTGCGGGCTTGCGGCTAAGCCTCGGCAAGGTCTATACAGATCGCGCGGGTTGGAGCGCGCTATACGCTGGGCTCACTGACGCTGGGTTTGTCGTACAGCAACATGCAATACGGTCGCTACCCGGTCGACGTTCAGAGAAACGGAGAAATTCAATTCCGTCGCATTACTGGTGGCGTGCCAGTTCACGCCGGCCTCCCGCGCTGCGTTCGGCTACAACTATACGAAATCAGACGGCGCTGCTTCGGCAAGCTATAACCAGTTCAATATCGGTTACGACTACGCCTGTCAAAACGCACGGACCTGTATGCGTTAGCGGGGTATCAGAAGTCCAGTGGCACGACGCTCAACGCCGCCGGACGCGTGATTGCTGCTAACGCTTCAATTGGCTCATACGGCGTCAATTCCGGTTCGGATACGCAGGCACTGGCCGCAGTCGGCATCCGCCATAAGTTCTGACAGAAGTACACTGAGCGGGTCCGTGATACGGCCGCGCCGCCCTTTGAGGGCAAGGCCGTTCGAACTCATCCCTCGCCCGGATCGTCAATTCGTCCTGCGGGTCATCAGCTCTGCATTGTGCCTCCGGGATCACCGAAGCGTGCCGTTAACAAAAAGGCCAAGGCAGCACGGTGCGTGCAACCATCGAGACCGACTTACCCGGCTCGAAACTCTCTCGCACCATCGTCAGCTTCTCTTCGGCTGACCACCGCCGCCGGCGCTCCGGTCCCGTCAACACTTCCATCACTTCTTGCTTGTTGTTAGTCAAAATCTATGGTCGCCCCCATTTTTGCAATGCTGGTTTTCGATGTTGTTTTTGGCTTGCTCAAATCTATTCGNCGTCTCTTGAAGACAAAGCCTTCGCGCCACGATGAGAGTCGCGCCTGACGATCCCTAAAAAACACATCGGCTTCGAAAGCCGCCTTGACTATCGGGGTGGCCGTCAGGCCGGTATGCCGTTTACGTCATCGATTTTCCAGCGATCGCAAAACCAGATGGTTGACTTCGAAGTTGTTTG
>NZ_AWZT01000042.1 GCF_000472525.1 Paraburkholderia dilworthii | reverse complement strand
TTCGGCAATCCCCCGCTCGTCGGGCAATAGCCGATTGATTTCGGTCAGGAGCTCGAGACGATTGACGCAGCTATGAAGACCGCTGAAATCGACGCCGCGCGCTTACGCAAGAAACAATCAAGCACATACACAGGTTGAGCTGACTGGCACCGCGGATACGCGCTTTGGGGACATGCAGTAGCGCAGCGGGAAGGCATCCGTCACTCTGCGCCGTTCGCAACGAGCGACACAATCGCGCGCGACACAAAGTTCGTCGAAGCTTCGGGCTTACTTGGTCTGTTTGACGCGGCGCACGCCGCGGAAGAAGCTGACTTGCATGAGCGCGTGCCTGAATTGGCAGCCACGGATGCGACGCGCGGATGAAGCCTGTTCAGCCGACGAGCCGACGATAAGCGCTGAGATGTCGGACGAGGCCTTGCTTGTCGCCACGAATCTCGCTCAGTCTTGCGAGGTTGAAATGAGCATCGGCATGCGTCGGGTCAAGCTCTATGCATCGCAGATAGGCCCCTTCCGCAGCGTCATAGCGCTTCAGTTCTTCGAGAACGACCGCCCGGTTGAAGTGCAGTAGCGCGTCATCGGGGAAATGCTGTAAAGCCCCGTCGAAAATGGACAACGCCTCGTCGCAGCGCGTCTCAGCTTCGCACAGCAGTACGCCCAGATTGGTATAGGCGTGGTAATGCGGTGAAGGCGCAAGCTCAAGCACCTTCCGGTAGGCCTGCTCCGCACCGACAGCGTCGGTTTCGGTCAGCTGTTCGGCCAGTGCGAACCATTCTTCCGCCTGTTCTTCACGGCTCTCCTGGTTTCGCGGTACCGAGTCGAGAAACGCCACGTCCCCCCGGATAGGCGCGACTTCGAAGTCAAGCAGATGCTGGCCCGAATCAGCGTCCCATTGCGCCTGTCCCGACCTCACGGCCACGGTCTCACCCACAGACGTAATTCGAATCCCGGACAGTGGAAGCTCCTCAGGGAGTTCGGCTTTCAGCTTGGCAAGCGCCCTCAGAATCTTACGTGCAGAGACTTTGGCTGATTGCAGCTGGAACGCAGTGCGCAGAAGCACAACATCCTGGAAGGAAAATCGGAGCTCGTTCCGTCGGCCTCGCGACGGATGGACGAATCCGGCGTCAATCAGCCCGGAAAGGACCCGACGCGACACGCCCAACAGCGATTGAAGGCTGCGCAACGAGTAATCGTTTGACTGGCTCCGTCTTGTCACTTGCGTGCCCGGACCTTCGCTGGTGGTGCCTCTTTGACGTCCGGCTTCGGCGTCGCGCGCTTGACAGGCCGGCGAGGCTTGGCGGCAAGCACTTCGACATCGGCGGGCGAAGTCTTTTTCGTCACTGGCGCCTTGGCCGCCGCTGTCTTCACAGGTGCCTCACGTTTGTCCTTGTTGGCGCTGAGACTAGCCCGAAGGGCTTCCATCAGGTCAATCACCCGTCCGTCAGACTCTTCGGCTGGCGCCTCCGGCGACACAATCTGTTTGCCCGCAATCTTCCGGTCGATGGCTTCCAGAATCCGCTTCTTTTCTTCGTCTTCGTAAGCGGTCGGGTCATAGGCGTCTTCCGACACCTGGTCGATGATTTGCAGTGCGAGTTTCAGTTCCGTATCGCTGACGGTCACCCGTTCGATATGCAAATCGCTCAGCGCGCGCACCTCATCGGCGAATAGCAGTTGCTGGAACACCATCCCGTCTTCAGCAGGCCGTATCTGGACGATTCGGGTCTTTCCCTTGTACGACCATTTTGCGAGCGCACAGCGTTCGCTTTCCCGCATGGCGAGCTGAAGCAGGCTGTAGGGTTTGCCGCCGCGTTTGTCTGGAGCGATGAAGTACGCCTTGTCGTAGTACAGCGGGTCTACCGACTTTTCGGGGACGAACGAGACAATCTCCACGACGTGGCTCGCGCCTTCTTCGAGCGCTTTCAGTTCATCGGGGGCAAAGACGACGAACTGCCCCTTCTCGAACTCGTATCCCTTCTTCATGTCCGCGCGGGCCACGACTGCGCCCGTGGCCTCGGATATGTACTGCTGCTTCACGCGGCCACCCTCCGGCGTCAGAAGGTTAAATCCGACTCCGGCGGCGCTATCCGTCGCCGAATACAGTTTCACCGGTATGGACACCAGTCCGAAGGACAGTGTCAGCGATGCGATGGACCGTGCCGCCATGTGAGCCTCCTGTACGCGAGTGCAAGGCTTTACTTGCGCTGCCTGATACCAGTATCTGCGGCCAACGTTAGCGAACACGCATCTCGTATGCCGGTGAGTCGGCTCGCTTTCGGCCATGTGGGCGCTCTGCCGCGCTCCAACGCTTATCACTTGTGGTCGCTACATCTGCCAGCGCCGGCCGTCTCTCACCGGAGCCGCCTGATTGCCGACGCCAACGACTGTTTTGCAAGCCAGTACGCTTCCCAAGGGTCTCGCGATTGGAAGCTAAGATACTCTCTCGCCGTCTGCACCGTCCACTGCGCACCGCTCTTGAGGTCAGACAGTTGCTCCCAAGACACGGGCATCGACACGCCCATCCCCGGCCGCGCCCGCGCGGAGAATGCAGTCGCGGTCGTCTGCGCCTTTCCGTTACGCAGATAGTCGACATAGATTTTGCCGATGCGGTTGGCGGCCCCTGATGTTGCTGAAAAGCGGTCGGGGATAGTTTTTGCGAGGTGCCTAACGAACGCCTGCGAGAACGCCTTCACGGATTTGTAGTCAAGTCTGGGCGCGAGTGGGACGACGATGTGCAGCCCTTTGCCGCCACTCGTTTTCAACCAAGCTTGTAGTTCCAGTTCCCCAAGCAACGCCCGGACAAGAAGTGCGGCTTCCTGGACCTGCTTCCACTTCACGCCCTCACCAGGGTCGAGGTCGAAGATGACCCTGTCCGGCTTATCAATGTGCAGCACCGTTGAATTCCAGGTATGTAACTCGACGACATTCATCTGCGCCGCCGACATCAGCGCATCCGCCGTATCGACGGTAAGCAACGGCGGATGATTCATCCACAAACTGCGGTCGTGCGCCTTCAGACCAGGCATCCCGGTCTTCTCCGCGTGCTTCTGGAAAAACGTCTGACCCGCTATACCCTCCGGGGCGCGAACCATGGCAACGGGGCGGTGCGTCAGATGCGGCAGCATCCATTCGACCACGCTTTCGTAGTACCGGACGAGTTCAAGTTTGCTAACGCCACTCACGGGGTCAACGATACGCTCGGGGTGCGTGACCTTAACCTGCGAGACGGGAGCTGGCTTCAGCGGTTGTCCGGTTTCACGGACCACGCAATGGGCAGACTTATCAACACGCAAGCCCTTGAACGACGCCTGCCGGACAACGCCGTCTCCTGTCCACTCGGCGAACTCGACCTCCGCTACCAGCTCTGGACGTACCCACCGTTCCGCGCCCGCGGGGCGCCTGGACCAGCGGCTGGGTTTTGATATCGCCGCGTCGAACGGACTTGTGTCGCGCTCCAGAGGCAGCAGGCGCTGCCAGAGGTCCCGTCCTGTCCGAGCATTCCAGCCAGTGCCCACGCTACCTGCGTCGCGAAGCTTTCTGCCTACGTAGTAGCCGAGCAGCAAACTGCCGACTTCGCCCTCCTTGCCGCCCCTGGCGGTGAAGCCACATATAACGAACTCTTGCCTCAATCGACATTTCGCCTTCAGCCATGTCTGCGTCCGTCCGGACTCATATCGGGCGTCCCGGCGTTTCAACATCAGGCCTTCAAGTCCCACCGAGGCCGCCGCTTCGAACATCTGCGCAATTGGAGCGTCAAAGTCCTGGCTGAATCGTATCCGGTCGCTGTCGTTCTCGAGTAGCTGCGCCAGTCGCGCGCGCCTCGCCCATAACGGCACGCTCGTCAGGTCATTCCCGTCACAGTACGGAAGGTCGAAGAGAAAATAGACGACTTCGTCATTCGCTCCGCCGTCTATCGCAGTCTGCAACGCGCTGAAATCGGGCAGCCCGTCCCTGAGCACGACTATCTCGCCGTCAAGCCATCCGCTTGAGAGGGGCAGTTTCGCGATTTGAGCGGCGAGCGACATGAGTCTCTTCGTCCAGTCGTGGCCACCGCTCGTGAACAGTCGTACGCGCCCCTTGTCGACGCGGGCCAGCATACGGTAACCATCCAGCTTCGATTCGATTATCCAGTCGCCAGTGGCCGGCAACGACGAAGCCAAGGTCGCGCGCTGCGGTTCGAGTTTCGCGGGCAGCGGCGCGCTCAGTGCGGCCGACACGTCAATCGTCGGCTCAGGCTCACGCGAGGGCCGGGTCATTTTCGGCTCACGCTCTTCGATAAGACCTAGTGGCTTTGTCGTGACGCTGTCGGGCAGCGCCTTGATAACATCATATTCGGCCAACGGTTGCGCCCATTCATCGCGCTTCTTGAAAAGCATCCACTGGTCCTGCTTGTCTTCCGGCTTCGAAATTTTGACTAACTCCCACAGGCCGGCCAGCTTTTCGCCATGCAGTCGAAACACCAGCTTGCCCGCCTTCATTGCCCTACGAGGGTCTTCCACGGGCTCCCACGTCCCGCGGTCCCAGACAATCACCGTGCCGGCTCCGTATTGCTTCGGCGGAATTGTTCCTTCGAACGTCGCATACTCGACTGGATGGTCCTCCACGTGGACCGCCATCCTCTTTTCCTTCGGGTCGTAGCATGGCCCCTTGGGAACCGCCCACGAAAGCAGCACGCCGTCGAGTTCCAGCCGGAAGTCGTAATGAAGGCGGCTGGCCCAATGCTTCTGGATTACGAAGCCGAGACGCGCCAGGCGACGGCTCGAAAGTTTTGCAGGCGCCGGTTCAGGTGTGCGGCCGAAGTCCCGCATCCTGCTGTAGCGGCTAAGAGCTGGAGATTGCGAACCGCGTGCTGAGGCCATAGCGCAGTCTAACGAGAAGCGGTGTTGTGATGGACGCCAAGTCCGCTTTCGGCGCGCGAACTGCAGTTCCCGAAGTACTGCGCGCGGCCTTGCGGTATAAGTCACGCGGGGACTGCTCGAGGCGAACCCCGCGCCTGACGCGGGTTCGCCTTCGGGTTGCGAACGCGAGCGCAGACCTAATTTCGGGCTTCTGTGCCTCGCAACTCTCCATGCTTGTGGGAATGGGTCGCCGCATACTTCAGTTCGAAGTGTGCACCCTTGCCGCTACGCGTTGGTGGGAAGTGTTCGCCCTCGACGCACGTCACCTCGAACGTGTCTTTGCCATCATCATGGACGACGGAGTAGATGCCCGAGACTTTCACAATTTCGCCCGGCTTGTATGAATTGTCGCCTGCCATTGCCGCTCCTTCCGTGGTGGTAGAGACATAGCCGACAGCAAATGCCGTTCCGGGCGTTATCGCAATTATGTTGCGAGTTCGAACCGTCCCCACGCGCGCTCCACGTCGCGCCTGTCTTGACGTCAGCGCTCATACCATCGGCAGCTCACTTCGGCTCACGATTCGTTGTGCGGAAAGGACCGCTCTTATGTGAGGCCTTAGTCGCCGTACCTGGAACTGGAATACGAACGTATAACTTACGTACAAGGTGACGCAAGTAATGATGGTCAGATTGCTACTCGAAAGTCTGAGCTCTGCTAGACAATTGAAAAGAACTGTCGATACTCCGGGCAAGACAAGCCATCCGAGGAAAAGCCTGAACTGGCTGCGGCCTTCTCCGGTCCCCGCGAGCGCCCGCGCAGCCTTCCGTATGACCTCCTTGCGCTCTCCGCGAGGAACGAGGCAAGTTCCGGAACCGAGCTGTACAAGAAGTAGATGTGCATCGTGATGTCCTCTGCGCCAAACGCTCCCTCTATCGCGTTATCGTCACATTATGGATGCCCGTTCCACGCACGGTGCTACAAGAGCGACGGCCGCCTCAAAGGTAAAGGCACCGGGCGAGTATTGCGAGGACTTCAACAAGAACGAACGGGGCCACAAGAGAGCGCGTGTATCGAGCTACAAAGGCTTTGTATTCGTCAGCCTTGACGTCGAAGCTTCCGCAGTCTGGAAGACTACCTCGGCGACGCACGCATGTTCTTCGACATGATGGTTGCCCAGTCGCCGACGGGCGAACTCGAGGTTCTGCCTTGTCGCGCAACGTATCTGCGCCCGGGTGGCTTGGTGAACCAGTTCGGCGACATGTTTGGCAACAAGAAGTGGCGCGATGCATGCTTCTGGAAGTAGCAAGAAGGCGAGCGAACGCTTGCTCGCAGTTCGCCAGCGACCAACGGCGTTCAACAGCAATGAACAGCTAGGCTCTGGCCAAACCAATCATATCGACTGGCTCAATCGAGCCAGCGCCGAGCTTTTTAGCTACCTAGGATTCTTCCACTCACCATCGCGGCCAGCTCACCAGGCGCCGATGCTGAGCTGCAGCGAAGCTCTTTTTCGTCTAAGACTCTTCAACTTAACTACTTCGTTTACCTACGCCTTAAGGAGTTGAGTTGTTGACCCCGTCAAGTCAGAGTGAAAACAGGTGAAGACATGAAACTAAGGTTCTCAATCAACTTCGGAATCTGGATTGGACTCACGGCCGGCGCGTACGTCTGGCTCTATCTGGTCAGCCCGCTCGCCGCATATGGCGTCCTTCCTTGCACGTTTGTCGCCCTCCCAATCTTCCTGAGCGGTGGCGGCAAACTGGAGCAGATTCCCAGCCATATGACCAGCGCTATCGCAGGGGTAGTTTGGGCTCTCGGCTACCTAAAGGTAAGCGGCATCATCATCGCCGCCCACGTGTCGCCTCCGGTTGCATTCGGAGTCACTGTTGCGGTCGTCACAGCTGTTCTGGTCGCAATACACGGCGCGCTGAAGTTCTACGGGCTGTTCGGCAACATCCCAGCGATGTTCGGAGCGATTGCTTGCACCTTCTTTGCCGGCGGTGATAAGTGGCCGTATGTGATGGTGACGCTCTGCCTCGGCATCGCTCTTGGTTACATCAACATCTCTGGGACAAAACTCCTCGATGAAGACGGGCGATGGCTCCTCTTCCGCAACCGACTTAAGGGAACGGCAGCGTAATCTGGAGCTAATAAATCGTCGACGGCATGGTAAGGCACATCAAGCCGTGCCGTTCGTGACTCGGTGCTCAACTTGCGAATGCCTCGCCTAAAACCTGTCGGCTCGGAATGGGCTCGCGTCTAGGAGCAAGGGCTCTCCGGTCATCATTTCGGCAATAAGTCGACCAGTGACTGGTCCTAAAGTCAGCCCGTGATGAGCATGTCCGAACGCAAACCACAGATTTTTATGGCGAGGTGGCGGACCGATGAGCGGCATCATATCTGGTGTACAGGCGCATAAAATCAGCATGCCGAGCGGTGTGCCAGGGCTGGGGCGGAGTGGGTCTCCAAGAAGAGCGGCCGCGGCGCTCGAACGAGACCGCGGCGGATTTAAATCGAGGTCGCTAATGTTCCTAAAAGAGTTTATTCCGAGCTCAGAGGCTTCCTCCAAACTCCAAGGAAAAAGCCTCTTTACTTTGAGCTGAAGCGTTCTCTGCCTCCGGCAGTGTTCGCGCGTCTACCAAGAAGCGTTTCTCCAACCGCGAATCCGTCAACCGAAGCCATAAGCTGGGCTGCGACGACGAGTGGCTACACCGGGGACATGGTGCGCGACGTGGTGCTTCAGGCGGTAGAGAGCCGTTTCAATGGTGCGCTGAAGACCGACAGCGAAATCGAGCGGCTCAGCGATAACGGTTCATTGCCGAGGAAATGCTGATGTTCCCGCGGAAAATCGGTTTGAAGCCCGTCACGACGCCCTATCAAACGTCTGCAGAGCAACGGGATGACCGAGAGTCTCGTCAAAACGATAAAGCGAGACTACGTTTCGAGGATGCCCCAGCCTAACGTCAGAACCGCTCTACAAGACCTAGCCATCGCGTTTGACCATTACGAGGAGTCGCATCCGCGCAGCGCCTTGAAATACTGCTCGCCACGCGAATTCCGCCAGCGCGCCACTTCACCAACCGAAGCGTGACCGAGTGTCCCGACATGCAGGGGTGAGGCCACGACCGAAACCAAGATTTATCGCGCGGCTTTGCGACCATATTGATGCCGTCTTTTCGGGCCCACACCCGTGTCAGCAAGCCATGCGGAGTCTCTAGCCGGTCAGTTGGTGAGGTTACCTGTCTTCGCGACACCGGAAGCCAGATACCCACCATCGACGGGTAGAACAACGCCATTGATGTAGCCGGCCCTCTTCGAGGCGAGGAAGAGGATTGCGTCCGCCATCTCTTCCACGGTGCCGAGTCGGCGACTCGGAATCATCGCCGAATATGCAGCAATCGTTTCGTCGGTAAAGCTCTCGGCTGTCATCGCAGTTACGACAGGCCCCGGTGCAATCGCGTTCGCCGTGATTCCAAGCGGCCCAAGCTCCATTGCCAACTGCCTTGTAAGCCCGACAACTGCTGCTTTCGACGTACCGTAAGCGACACGCCCGATTCCTGCGCGCTCGGCACTAATGGAAGCAAGATTGACGATTCGGCCGTACTGGGCGTTCGCCATCGACCGAGCCGCCCGTTGAGCGCAAAGGAAAGTCCCAGTGACGTTAATGTTCATCAGCCTCTGCCAGTCCTCGAGCTTGTAGTCGAGAAGCAACAACGGATGCTCCCGCCGCGCTAAACGCTTGCGCAGTCCGCGCCCCAATTCCTGACCCTCCTCCTGTTACCACTACCGTCGTCGATTCAAAACTCGTCATCGTCGTCTCCATTTGAATAGTCAGGAGCAAATTGATATTCGGCAGGCGCTTATCAGCCACTCCGTAAGAGTCTCACAGGTTCCTAAGCGTTGGAATGTCATTCGTGTGACTGACTTGTCGAGTCAAGCGCGTTGGCAATTCTGTCCAAGCCGACGAAAAAGTGGCTACCTACCATCGGCTTGCGGGTCGAGCATGAACCCGCGTTTTCCGCGCGGCCACGGCCGCTTCGAGTTGACTGCCTCGCTTCCAAGCGCGATAGAGCAACGTCGTTGATGTTCCCTAAGAGATAGCTATGGACCGACGCTCGTTTATCCGAAATGTCGCAGTAACTGCCGCCGCTGGCGCTGCAGGATTTCCAGTTGCATCGCATGCCGCCGACGACATCGTAGTGGGCAGCATCCTTGACCTGTCGGGTGGACTCGATATCTACGGCAGACCGATGTCCGACTGTTTGACTCTAGCTATGGAGGAATGGAACGCTCACGGGGGGCTTCTCGGAAAGAAGCTTCGAATTCAGTCGTACGACACGCAGTCGAGCATGCAGTTGTATGCTCAGTTCGCGCAGCAGGCCGCGCTGAAGGACAAAGTCTCCGTTGTGCATGGCGGCATTACGTCGGCATCGCGGGAAATTATTCGACCGGTGCTTGACCGGTACAAGACGCTCTATTTCTACGAGTGCCTGTACGAAGGTGGAGTTTGCGACCGGAACACCTTCAGCATTGGTGTGACGCCCGGCCAGACCGTAGCGAAGCTCGTCCCGTACGCCATGAACAAGTGGGGGAAAAAGGTCTACGTTCTGGCCGCCGACTACAACTATGGACAAATAACGTCCCAGTGGGTCAAAAAGTATGTGCAGGACAACGGCGGCTCGGTTGCCTCAATTGATTTCTTCCCGCTTGATGTCACGAACTTCGCGGCCAGTATCGCGAAGATTCAGCTAGCGAAACCTGATTTCGTTGTTTCTGCTCTCGTTGGCGGCTCGCACATTTCGTTCTACCGCCAGTGGGCAGCAGCTGGTATGCGTGCAAAAGTTCCATTGGCGTCGACGACTTTCGGGCTTGGAAACGAGCAGGTGGTCTTGTCCCGGGAGGAAAGCGACGGATTCCTAGTAGCCTTCAACTACTTCGAAGAGTTGAACAATCCGGCGAACGTGCAATTTAAAGAACGCTTCGCCAAACGCTTTGGAGCCAATCATTCGCACCTCAACGCGCAGGCGATTGGCGCCTATCAAGGGTTTCATATATGGGCGCAAGGTGTATCGAAGGCCGGAAGTGTAGACCAGATGAAAGTCATTGAGGCGCTGGAGTCGGGTATCACGTTCGACGGGCCCGGCGGTAAGGCTTCCGTCGATGCGGCTACCCATCACTGCGTGCTCGATGTGAGCCTAGCCGAAGTTCAGAACCGTGGCTTCAAGATTGTGCAGACGTTCAACGCACAGCCTCCGAGCGACACAAGCGCTGTTTGCAACCTTATCAAGAACCCACGCGACAACAAGCAATACGTCATCAAGATTTGACGACAACAAGGAGGCGAACACATGGATACCCTTGTCATCTCAGTTGTCCAGGTGACTTATGCGGTTGCGACACTCGTAGTCGTGGCTTCAGGCTTGGCGGTCGTCTTCGGCATGATGAAGGTCATCAACCTTGCGCACGGCGAATTCATGATGCTGGGCGCTTATGCCACTATCGAGTTCGTGCACCTTGGCATCAACGTCTGGATTGCCATGTTCTTCCTTGCACCAGCCTTCGTTGCACTGGTAGGGCTTATGCTTGAGAGGCTTGTCATCAGGCACCTCTACGGACGCATGGTGGATACCATGCTGGCAACGTGGGGATTGTCGCTGTTCCTGGTCGGCGTTGTCACGTCGATTGTAGGCAATACCACCACTGGCATATCTGCGCCTCTCGGCACTTTCACCGTTGGCGGATACAGCGTGAGCACTTACACCCTGGTCATCATCGCTGCGGCTATCGCAATAGTCTTCGCGATGCGATGGATACTGACCGAGACTTCCCTGGGACTCATTGCTCGCGGCACCATGCAAAACGCGAAGATGGCTGATGCGTTAGGAGTTGACCCGAAAAAAGTCTACTCGGCAACGTTCGCAGTCGGTGCCGCACTTTCTGGGCTCGCTGGCGCGCTACTCGCCCCGCTCACGGGAGTCGTTCCCACTATGGGGGGCGCCTTTGTGGCCAAGGCATTTATCACGGTGATTGGTGGTGGTCCCGCGCTCGTTGCCGGTCTACTGAGCGCATCGAGCCTGTTCGGCGTCGTCAACCAGGTCGCAACTTACGCTTGGACGCCAGTCGTTGGCGAGGTCGCTTCGCTTTTTGCAGCCATCGTGATGCTACGCCTCCTGCCCCAAGGCATTACCGGTAGATTCTTTCGGAGGTCGTTGTGAATTCACGCACGAACCATCAACTCGCTGAGGCCGGACGCTCAGCGGTGGAAAGTTACTCGAAGTCGTGGCATAGCGCTGTCACGACACTCGTCATTGGATTCGGCCTCTACGTCTCGCTACCGTTGCTGATGGACGATTTCTCCCTCATTCAGACCACGATTTATGCGGTGATGGGAATCCTCGCGTTAAGCCTCGGTCTTGTGTGGGGCATGGGCGGCATCTTGTGTTTCGGCCAATCCGCCTTCTTTGGGCTGGGGGCCTATTCCTATGCCGTCGGGGTCAGCAACATGGGTGATAGCACGGTACCCGTACTGCTCGCCATTGTCGTGCCGGGGCTGTTCGCGGCGGTCCTCGGTTACCTGATTTTCTACGGGAGGCTCTCCGACGTCTACATGGGCGTCATCACGCTTACAGTCACTTTGATTCTCTTCAACCTAGTCAACTCGACAGCAGGGCCGGAGTGGACGATTGGCAACGCGGCTCTCGGGGGCTTCAACGGGATGCCGAACGTCGCGCCTTTGAATGTACCGGGCAATCTCGACGACACGATTACCCCGAGCGGACTGTTTCATCTTGTAGTGGGAACTTTGCTTGCAATCTACGCGTTGCTCCGCGTACTGATGGCGGTGAAGTTCGGACGAGTCGTGGTCGCAGTCAAGGAAAACGAGCAACGGGCGCTGCTTCTCGGATATGACACGCGAGTCTATAAGCTGCTAGTTTTTGTCATAGGTGCAGCCATAGCTGGACTGGCTGGCTGTTTCTTTGCCAACTGGGGCGCATTCACCAGCCCAACGGTATTTGGCCTTGCACAGTCCGCTCAAATTATCATCTGGGTTATGGTCGGTGGGCTTGGAACGTTCATTGGACCCGTTTTCGGCGCAATCCTCGTCCAATGGCTGACTACCCAGCTCGGCACGCAGCAGACATTTAACGCAAGCCTAATCCTCGGAGCGATTCTGGTCGTCTTCGTTTTGCTGATGCCAAAGGGAATCGTGCCGTCGATTGGCCTCGTCATCGAACGCTTTAGCCGTAGAACGTTAAGAGCTTTGGACCGACCGGACGCAGATTTACGTTCGTCAAGCTCGGATTCGGACGGCACACAGCGAGCGGAGAATAAGCGTTCGAGCCGCTCGCTAACCGCCGGAAAGGACGCGGTATGACAACTCCGCTGCTTGAAACACGGAATTTGAACGTACGCTTCGGTGGCGTGCATGCGACCCGAGACGTGAACTTCATTCTCGCCGAGAAGGAACTGCGCTGCGTCATCGGTCCGAATGGAGCCGGCAAAAGTACGTTCTTCAAGTTGCTCACAGGACAAATCAAACCCACCTCTGGAGAAATTCTCCTCCGCGGGACGGACATCGCCGGGGTTCAGCCTCATCAACCGGGCCGAATGGGCATTGGCATCAAGACCCAAGTACCCAGCTTATTCAATGGGCTCACGGTTTGGGAAAACATATGGCTTGCTGCGCGGCGAACACACACGTTTGCCGATACTGAGCGCGTAGTGCTCGAAGTGCTGGACCGAATCGGGATGCTCCGCTTTCGCGAAACAGTGGTCGGCGTCATGGCGCACGGCCAGCGACAATGGGTCGAACTCGGTGTGGTCATTGCGGCTGACCCTCCCCTGATTCTCTTGGATGACCCCGCTGCGGGAATGAGCGACAGCGAAGTTGCCCGCACGGCAGACCTCATTGTCGAGATAAACCGCAGGCATGCAATGGTAGTGGTCGAGCACGACATGAGCTTTATCCGGCGCATTGCCAAGAAGGTGACGGTCCTACATCAAGGAGCCATCATTCGAGAGGATGTGCCCGAGTTAATCATGAGCGACCCGTACATCCAGCAAATCTATCTAGGGAAGAAGCCGCAATGACTACCGTAAAGCCAATCCTAGAAGCAGTTGAGCTTTACGGCGGATATGGAGCGATTCCTGTCCTCTCCAACATCTCCCTGTCTGTGCAGGTGGGAGAGGCGGTGGGCGTCCTTGGTCATAACGGGATGGGGAAAACGACGCTCATGCGGACGCTTGTGGGCGCACTACCTGTAACGGCTGGTGAGGTCCTATTCCAAGGCGAATCAATCACTGGACTGCGGCCTCATCAACGCGCACGTCGTGGAATGGCATATGTTCCGCAGGGCCGCGAGATATTCCCCACGCTCTCGGTCTACGACAACCTCAAATTTGGCGCCATCCATTCAGGTGGTGAAGCAAAGTCCATCATTGACGAGCTGCTCGTCGATTTTCCTCGGCTCGGGAAGCTTCTCGACCGCCTTGGCGGCTCGCTCTCGGGCGGCGAGCAGCAACTCCTCGCTCTAGCTCGTGCTTTGGCCGGTCGCCCCTCGTTGCTCCTACTTGACGAGCCCACCGAGGGAATTCAGCCGTCCATCATCGAAGAAATCACTGAGACATTGTCCGCGCTACGAGCGCGCAAGAATCTAACGATAGTCTTGGTGGAGCAGAATCTGGAGTTTTTGGTGGCCGTGGTCGAGCGCGTCCTGGTTATTCGCCGAGGTCAGCTGGGTGGAGAGATTCCACGCGAGCACCTGCGTGACCTCGACATCGTCAATCAGTATGCTGGAGTCCACGCATAACAGTCCCCAATCTGTCCTTCCTTGCCTCCTGAATATGCCGCGGCTGAGCAAGTGGACGCCTACCTGCGCTCGCCTTTTCGGTGACCGTTTCAAGGCAGGCTAGTCGTGGAGAACTCGGTAGCGCTGCAGACCGAGAGAGATGAGCAGCGACGGCAGATAGGACAGTAAAAGGAAAGAAGCGGGCATGCTCGCTTCTTTCCTTTCCGAGACGACTGTGTCAGCACACGCGGCTTCTTCGCGCTCAACCTACACGGGCGCGACCTTCGCCCTCGCGACTGCGCCGCTCGGAATGTTCGACCCAAGCCCCGAACAGCAACCCAATGACCGTCCACATAATCATCTGCATACCGATGGCCACAAGGCGGAACTTCCAAAGCAGAGTGGCGGGAAAATCTGGGGGAGCTTCGTTGATAGCCGGAAAACCAAGTTGCACGGCTGTGACGAGAGCGATAAAAATCCCACACGCCAGAATTGAGGCGTTCCAGTTTCCGAATCTTTTCGCAAGGTGACTGCGCATGTTCACCGAGAACACCGTAACAGCAACTGAGACGGCCAACAAAACGAAATACAGCGCCGTTCGATAGCCGATAGTATCGGGGTCTCCTATTGAAGGTGGATTCGCCGGATATTTTATCGTGGGTACTGCAACGAGGGAGACGAATGCACCCACGGCGAGCCAAGCGGAGAGAGTGCGAGCGCTCATCCGTCCGACTCTACCGTGCGCAAATGCAAAAACCAGTGAGAAGAGGCCGCCGACCGAGACGCCGTAGGCAACTACTCCGGTAAGAAGCCCCAAATCCGCCTGCGTTTCTCGGCTTACAAGTTCGGGCTCCGCTTCATCATGATGATGGTGCTCAGCCTCATCGCCGTGATGATGTTCACCAGCTTGTGCTTCGAAAGCGATTGCTTGCGCGACCTGGGGTTCACCCACAAGCCTGGCGAACCCAAACGTCAGCAAACCGGCGGCTATGCCGGCAAGCATTCCTCGAACGAGCAGTTGTCCGACCATGGCCTGCTCCCAATCAGTGGCATGGGAAGCCAAGCAGGTGCCGGCCGTCGTGAACGAACTCGTGGACATACATGCCCTTCACGATGGATGTTGCTCCTTCCTCGGCTCCGACAAAGTACAGAGCAAGCATGAAGAGAAGCCCTGCAAAGATGACGTACGGCAGCAATTCGCGAACAGGAATCGGCACCGGCAGCGCGTTGGTATCAATAACAGCCGTGGACATATTGCCCTCCAAAAAAAAGCGGTGCAAGAGAAAAAGGGGCGCTAAGAACGCAGATGACGAACCATAGCGCAGAGTTGAATGTGTTTGACTCGAATAGACGATAAGACTGCAAAAGACGAGCGTCTTTGTCCTGCGGGACAGACAACTGTTGCATGCAGGACAGGCATTGCCTATGAGGCCTCAATCTTCGAGCCGAACAAGTCAGTCGACTGCGGGCGTCGTTGTAAGCGCGCTTATTGACACTGTTACGCGTGGTGAGCTTCTTCCACTCCAACTTCCGCGTCAGCTTCAAACCGGTGAGCTCCATCAAGCGCGCGCCACATATCCGGACCTTCGGTTAGTTCGGCGACGGTGAGCAAACAAGCATCTAGTTGGCTATGGAGTTTTTGCCAGTCAACTCCTTGGCCAATAAATACGATTTCCTGCCGGCAATCCCCCGAATGCTCGTCCCACTTATCCTGAATAGCGCGCATGCGATACTCGTCTTGAGGCCATTCGGCCGGTGGCCGGAATCTCCACCACGTTCCAACGTAGCCCCACTTGAAGCGTCCCGCGCTCTGAACAAGTAGACCAATTTCCTTGTACCCTTGAGCCATCCAGATGTAGCCCTTGCATCGCAGCAGACGGCCGTTAGCCCACTCCGTGCTCAGAAGGTCGAGGAGTCGCCCAGGATGAAAGGGGGCACGCTCCCTGTACACAAAGCTCGAGATGTCATAGGTGTCTGACTCAGGCGGCCGAGTCTCTTCGGACATCTGCTTCATCCAACCCGGCGCATTGACAAGGCTCGGCAAATCAAATTTGCCTGTGTTCAGGATGGTCGAAGGCTCGACCACGCCTTGAGTCATCGGCAGGATTTCGGCCACCGGGTTAAGCGACGCGAGGATGGAGCGAAGCTCGATGAAGCCATCGTCGCCAATGACGTCCACGTGGCTGACCAGTATCACGTTCGCGTACTCAACCTGCTCAACGAGCAAGTCAGACAATTTCCTCTGCGCGGCCGCTCCGTCGTTTTGACCCACAGAATCCGACGAATACAATAAGTCTTTGAAGGTTTCGCCATTCACTACAGTGACCATCGTGTCGAGCCTCGCAAGCTCGCTGAGACTGAAACCGTTTGTATCGAGAAAAGCAAAGGTCTCGGCAACCGGCATCGGCTCGGAAATGCCTGTGGATTCGATGAGGAGGTAATCAAATCGCTGTTGACGGGCAAGCGTGCTGACCTGCTCCAGAAGGTCAGCACGGAGGGTGCAGCAGATGCAACCGTTAGTCATTTCCACCAGTTCATCACTGACCCGGTGCAACTCGACATTTCGCCGAACTTCGTCCGCGTCGATGTTGACTTCGCTCATGTCATTCACAATTACGGCGACCTTCATCCCAGCACGGTTTCGGAGGATGTGATTCAACAGAGTGGTCTTGCCGGAACCAAGAAATCCCGAGAGCACTGTCACGGGAATCCTAGGCGTGGAGTCCTCCGGCGAAAATGTCGAGAGAGTCGTCATGCGGGTACGCTTTGAGGCTGACTGTTCGCGGCAGGCGCGCCTGTCTCGTCCGACACGCCGGTCTCTTGTTCCGCCTTGTCCAAATAGGACTCAAACAGGTCGACCACGACGTGACCGCCATCCGCTTCACTACCCCAAAGTTCTTGGGCCGTGAATTGAACGTGGTAGGTCGGTTGTAGGACCGCGTCCTTGTGGCCGTGGCCGATGCTGTCAGGGAACGGCCATTTCGCGCTCGTCCGGTGCAGAATCACGCCGGTTTTGCCACGGCAGTACGCAGGAACGCGGATGTGCCCAGTGACGCACTCGTCGCGAACCGTGACCTTGTCATCAACCTCGAAGTGGGGCCGATTGGGCTGCGGAGCAGCGCGGCCTTTTGAGCGCGCGGGACTCGAGAGCGGGAACTCCGCGCCCAGCGCGTCATTCAACTCCTGCTTCGTCAGCACGCCGTGTTCGACCAACAACGACGCAGTCGCTATGACATAGCGCTCGAAATAAGGCGTGGCGGACTGCAGCCGGTGTTCGATGCGTTCGACGGCATGACGAACCTCGTCGACGCTGAACTTCTTCAGGTGCTCAACGCCGAGGAACAAAAGCGAGTAGCCAAGGTGTTCCCAGTCTTCCTTGAATACAGGCTTGTAGCTTTCAGTGTTGATGGTGTGTTCGACGGTGCCGAATCCTTGCCGGCCGCCGAGGTCATGAAATCCATCCATGTTGAATCTCCGAAATATGAATTGGGATGAAGTAACGAGGCAGCTTAGGCAACGTTCGGCAGCGCGACACCGATGAGCACGTCTTTGGTGACGAGCTTTCGCAGTTCTTCTTCAGTCATGCCTTCAGAACCGGCAGGACGCATCGGCAAAACGAAATAGCGGCTTTCAGCCGTCGTATCCCAGACCTGGACATTCATGTCCGGCGGCAATTCAGTGCCGAGTTCTTGAAGGACTTCTCGGCCTTCGCGGACCAAACGTGCGCGGAATTCGAAACTCTTGTACCACTCCGGCGCAAGACCCAGAACAGGCCAGTTCGTGCACGAGCACAAGCTGCACACGATGACGTTCTTTACCGTCGGCGTATCAACGACAGGAACCGGGTACTCACCTTGGGCACCGATATAGCCCATCTCAACAACCGCAGCGATGCTGTCCGACATTAGGCGCTCGTAGAATGCCGGGTCAGTCCAGGCGCGGGCAACGATGCGAGCACCGTTCGAGGGGTCGTACTGATTCGCGACCAGGTCCGTCATTTCCTCGATGAAACCATCCGGAATCAAATCCTTCTTCTTGAGCGCATCGAAGAGGGCAAAAGCCCGTTCGCGCGAGGATGTCGGGAGGGGAGGAAACTCTTTTACGTTCATGAGGGACTCCTGCTCCACGGTGGGGAGCGGATAACTTCTTTAGATTAGTCAGGGAAGGCCTTACGCCGCGGGGTGGCGTAAGGCCTTCGGACCGCGCCATGGCACTTCACCACTTCGTTGCTGATTGGTGCGCTGCCGGGGGGAGTTCGCGCACCGTCGGTGTTACACCTGCAATCTGCTTGTTACTCTGATTCAGCGTCATTCATGGTATGAGTGCCAAAAAAGGCTTGTTAGTCCAAAAAGGACACTCTTAATTGACTGTCACGGACGCAGATGTCCAAAGACATCCCCGGTTCTGACCTGATGGCGCCAGCAAGTAAACCACGCGACTGCTAAAAAGGATGATGATTAAGTGCTTCACGAACGGCCATAGTCGGCCGAGTGCTCTTTCCTTTTTAGTGCTTTGTCATCGAGCGCTTCCAAGATGCCGCTACCTGACGTCAGCTTGACGTCGTCCAACTACAGGCATGGACGTCAATCTCATGCATGGAGACTGCCAATGCACGAGGTGGAATCTGCACTACATGGCGGTTTCAGTACAGCCGATTGGCAAGGCCAAACAAGACCTTTGTTTTTTCGAGCAATAGTCTTCCCCTCACGCGCACTTGAACATCGACATGCCAGCTGGGTAGCATAGACTCCTCAAGGTTAAGCGAAAGTGTCGCGATAGCCCACCTCTCTTTTAGCGGCTCTTGTTTTGAGCTTCGTGAGACGAGGCTTTATATATCGCTATCCTACTAAATCTCATGAAAAAACGTATTCTCACCATGGCGCTTCTTTCCCTTGGTCTGAGCGGAGCAGCCTCGGGGCAAAGTGCAGTGACGCTCTATGGGCGTATCAATACCGGTCTTGATTTCGTGACAAATCAGGGAACCGCAGAAGGCTCCAAGAACGTGTTTCGCTTTGGGGACAATCGGTTCGCTGGTAGCTGGTGGGGGTTGACGGGAAGCGAAGACCTCGGTGGCGGTCTGCATGCTGTCTTCAAACTCGAGAGCATGTTCAGCCCGGCGACCGGGCGCCTAGTCGAGAATCCGAGCTTGTTTGACCGCTACGCTTATGTTGGTCTTGAGCAGGCAAACTACGGCTCCTTGTGGCTCGGTCGCTCAATGAGCTTGACTGATACGATGGGTTACTACATCGACCCGCTGGGCGAGCAATCCATCGGCATCGGTGGCTTTGCGAAAGGTCGGGCTTGGGGTTCGCGCGCGAACACAGTGACCTACAACTCGCCTACGCTGGCCGGACTCTCGTTCCGTGTTCAGAACGGCTTCGGCAATGACGCCAACGGGTTTCAAAACTCGCGGCAGTTCAGCGTGGAAAGCCAATATGCTATCGGCAACTTAACTGGCTATGCGCTCTACGAAGAGATACGTGATGCGAACGGAAAGTTCTCAAGCCTCTATGGTGCATCGCGCGAGTACATGGCCGGCGCAACATATAAGCTGAACAACCTGATGCTGTATGCGGGCTACCAGCAGCTAGTGTCATCAGGCCAGGACACCGTCGCTGACACGAACAATCCCCTAGCAGCGACGCGAAATCAACAAGAGTGGGTCGGCCTGACCTATCAATTCACGCCAGCGTTTCAAATGCAGGCCGCGTACTTCCATGCAAACGTGAATCATGGCGGTGGCGTCGGAAATCTGGGGGTCATTGGCGCGTCCTATGCGCTGTCCAAACGGACCACCATCAATGGCACCGTTGGCGCAGTCTTCAACGGTGGGAAGGCGAACTTTGCACTTGAAACTGGCGACGCAGCACCGCTTCAGGGACACAACCAGCAAGGCGGATACGTGGGTATCATCCACGTGTTCTAAAGCGCGTTGCGAGAACTTTGGCCTCCGACGCCTCGGTGCTCTGCCGAGGCGTGAATGGTTGCCGTGCCAAGACCAAGAGCTGTAAAGAAAAAAGCGTGACCTCAGTCACGCTTTCTTCGTTCTCCCGATTGGGGGCGCAGGCAGTCGCGCTTACAATTTCTTTTGCTCACTCGCGTTCCTGATTCCGCCCAATATGCTACTCGGCGCGGCTTTGAACATCTTGCGGAACGCTCGCGAAAAATGGGACATGTCGCTGAATCCGCACTGATATGCAGCCTGCGTGACCATCTTCACGCGTCCCTCGGACAGAAGGACAAAAGTACGGTCAAGGCGGCGCCTCCATAATTCCTGCATTGGAGCGATACCGTGACGCGCAAACACGCGGGAAAGCGTTCTCGGAGAGACGTTGAGTCCATACGCGATGCTTGCAGCCGTCATTTCGCAATCGTCCAGGTGAGCGTCCATGTAATTCAGCGCACGTCGATAGACGAGGTCATAGTGGGCCGAGCTTTCCCCGTCACTGGAGTTGAGTTGCATCTCGAGTGCAGACGCAAGCGTATCGACGAATGCATTTGCTAACCTCGTTTGCGCGACTCCTGGCGCGTCAGAACGAACAGACAATGCCTCGCGGAGCATCCCTGCGAACACACTCGAGATTGGACGCCCCCGCGCAATCGTGATGTTCATCATCGATTCGACGCCGGGGAGTCGTGAAGTCATTGCTTTTCGGGGAATGCGGACCAGCAGCATCGACTCGACGTCAAGGTCGTGGATGAATGGCCGCCCCGCATCATAAAGGGCGATGTCACCCGGCTGAAGCGCGAGCTCCCGGGTTGACTGAGTCATCCTCCCGACGCCGGATTCGACCAGGATAGCTACGAAGTCGTCATTCGGTGATTGGCGAATGAATTGGTTGGTGCGGTCGAAGACGTGCTGGCGAGCGCGGAATTCAGCGACGACCAAGTTGCCGACCGACTTACCGTGCAAAGTTCCTTCGAAGCTTTCTCGGCAAGTGGAACGGCTCGCAGATGGGATGAAGTGCTTACATATCGCATCATTCCAGTACTCGAAGCGTCGACCAGCCTCAGCTTGAGTTGTTGAGTAGAGAAATTCCATAGCCGCATCCTTCTAAACTTTTTCTAAGCCGTCTCCAGTTGGAAGGCAGTTCAACGCTAATGCGGCAAAAATCAAATGGCAACAGCATTCGCTGTCGGAAGATTTTACGTTGTCTGACATCCGTCACTGAAGACCAGCCCCGTTGTGTTCGCCTACGTTTTGCCTACGAGGAGATGGGTCGTCCATGAATATCCTCCGTAAGGGTAAGAGAGACGCCGCGAGAGATACATACGTAAAAACATCCGTCCAACGAGCGGACCCAAGCGCTGTCAAAGAGAGTGACCCAGACAGTCCACGATAGATGACCGTTTTGGACAAGCGGTCGGTTTTTGATACTCCTAGTATGAACTGCAGATGCACCGTGCCCAAGGCGCAGTGCCCCTTAGTGCAACAGGAGAGTATTGGGAATGTCTATCGGTCCCGAATTGGCGTCCACCAGCCAGTTGATGAAGATTGCAAGCGACTATGGTTTCGAACTCAGCCTATCCGAGGCCGAAGAGTACCAAGAGATGCTCACCGGCACGATTAAGTCATATCGCCGTTTGGACACGATTCCAGAACGCAAGCTTCCCGTGAAGTATCCGCGGACGCCTGGTTGGCGCCCGACTGCCGAGGAGAACCCTCTCAACGGCTGGTACTATCGCTGCGAGATTCAGGGCGCAAAGGAAGGCATTCTCGCCGGCGAGAGCGTTGCAGTTAAGGACGTCGTCTGTGTTGCTGGCGTTCCGATGATGAACGGCTCGAAGCTGCTCGAAGGTTACGTGCCGGACGTTGATGCCACGATTGTCACCCGTATGCTGGACGCCGGCGCCACTATCGCCGGCAAAGCAAACTGCGAAGATTTCTCGTTCTCCGCCGGAGGCATGACCTGCAGTACCGGGCCTGTAGGCAACCCCTGGAAGCCTGACCACAATCCTGGAGCTTCCTCGAGCGGTAGCGCGGCATTGCTTGGCACGGGCCAAGTGAATATGGCTATCGGCGGCGACCAAGGTGGCTCTATTCGTCTTCCCGCGGCGCTGTCTGGGTGCTACGGACTCAAGCCCACATACGGCCTCGTGCCCTACACGGGCTGCGCGATGATTGAGACCACACTCGACCACATCGGTCCGATGGCCAATAGCACCAGAGACGTCGCGCGCCTTCTTACCGCTATTGCAGGATTCGATGCGGACGACCCACGTCAACTGGGCCGTATCAGTCCCACGTATCGCGTCAACTATATGGAGCATCTGGAACGCGGCGCGAAGGGCTTGAAAATCGCTGTGCTAAAAGAGGGCTTCAAACAAGACAATTCTGAATGGGGCCAGCGGTCGTCGGAGGCCGAGGTAGACGAATGTGTATTTGCTGCGATTTCCAAGCTGCGAGATATGGGCGCAACGGTTGAAGAGGTGTCGATTCCGATGCACCTCGAGGCGCTGCACATGTGGAATGCAATCGCGGTGGAAGGCGCAAACGCGTTCATGCTCAACGGCTTCGGAATGGGGTCTAACTGGCAGGGTTGGTACAACACTGGATTGGGCGAGGCGCTTGCCCGCGGCTTGAAGACTCATGCGCACGATATGCCGCCAACCGTCCGTTCGGTGCTCATCCAAGGCGAGTACATGCGACGCTTTTACAACGGGCGTTACTACGGCAAGGCACAGAATCAGCGTCACTTGGTCAACGCCGCGTACGACGCGGTGCTCGCAGAGTATGACGTGATTGCCTGTCCGACGACGCCGGCCCGCGCCACGAAGATGGTTGGACGTGATGCGTCCCCACTCGAAACCGTGTCCAACGCCTTGGACCAGCTGCGCAACACAGTTGTCGCAAACCTTACGGGTCACCCTTCGATGAGCGTTCCGTGCGGCGTGCGGGACGGCCTGCCGATTGGCTTGATGCTCACAAGTAAGCATTTCGACGATGCGACGCTTCTGCGCGCATCGGCGGCGCTCGAATCAGCGGGTGACTGGAAGAAATTCTGATGCAGAAGGGCCGCGCGAACACCGGCGGCGTGGTCCAACAGAAACATGTAGCCGCGTAGAAAGATGCAGCACGCCTTGTTGTCTCATGCGGCAATTAGGAGCAAAAAACACCATGAGCCATGACCATCATCATACTGAACCACCACCCGACATTGATTTGCGTGTTAAAGCACTTGAATCCCTTTTAACGGAAAAAGGAATCATCGACCCCGACGCGCTGGACGAGTTAGTATCGACCTACGAGAACAAAGTCGGCCCAAGAAACGGCGCACGGGTGGTGGCCCACGCTTGGGTAGACGCTGAATACAAAAAGCGCCTGCTGGAGGACGGAAGCAAAGCCATCGCCGAGCTCGGCTACAGCGGCGTCCAAGGCGAAGACATGACTGTCCTGGAGAACACGCCTTCTGTTCACAACATGATTGTTTGCACGCTGTGTTCGTGCTATCCGTGGCCGACTCTGGGCCTGCCGCCGATTTGGTACAAGTCGGTCCCATATCGCTCACAAGTCGTCATTGACCCACGCGGCGTATTAAAGCAATTTGGCGTAGAAGTCTCCACCGACAAGGAGGTTCGCGTCTGGGACAGCAATGCTGAACTTCGTTACATGGTGCTTCCGGAGCGCCCGGCAGGTACCGAAGGCATGTCTGAAGAGCAGCTCGCGGAGCTGGTCACGCGGGACAGCATGGTTGGTACCGGCTTTCCTAAAGCTCCCTAACCAATTCGAGGTGAAGTGAATGAACGGAATCCATGATTGCGGCGGGATGCAAGGTCTCGGTGCCATCCGCATCGACAAGGACGAACAGCTCTTCGCAACCGAATGGGAAAAGCGCGCATTCGGGATGTTCATTGGAGTTTTTGCAGCAGGCGTCTTCAATGTCGACGAGTTCAGATACAACATCGAAGTGATGGACCCCGCGCATTACCTGGAGTCCAGCTATTACGAGCATTGGATTTTCTCACTTGAAAAGATGCTCAACGACAAGGGAGTCCTCTCGCACGACGAAGTACAGGCGCGAATTAACCAACTCAAAGGAGCACACTGATGCCAGCTCTGACGAAAGAACAAGTGTTGCCTTTAGTCATGACGGGCGCATCGGCACGGTCCACTCATCCGGCGCAAGCAAACTTCAAGGTCGGTGACGTCGTGAAGGCAAAAAACATCAACCCCATCACTCATACGCGCCTTGCGAGGTATGTGAGGGGCAAGGTCGGTACGGTGATGCGCGACCAAGGTGTCTTCGGGACGCCCGAGACGATGGCGCACGGCAAGGGTGAGTGCCCGCAACACGTCTACAGCGTCGCCTTCCCCTCAACCGAGTTGTGGGGGCCCGAGGCCATGCGCCAGGATAAGGTCTATATTGACCTTTGGGACAATCACCTGGAGAAGGTGGAGTCATGACGCCTGACTTAGATTTGGCGCAGGTCGGTCTGTCCAAAGAGGAAGGTCCCAGTTTCGACGAACCGTGGCAAGCGCAAGCGTTTTCCATCGTCGTGCAGCTCTCGAAGGTCGGCGCTTTCACATGGAAAGAGTGGGTCGATGTCTTCAGCACCGAGATTCGCGAGCATCCCGCAGGGTCCAGGGAGTCAACGAATACGGCCTACTACCGCCAATGGATGGCCGCGCTTGAAACTATCGTCGCGCAACGAGGGCTTGCGACTTCGGAAGACGTGGAAACGCGCAAAGAGATGTGGCGACAGGCGTACATCCATACTCCGCACGGAGAGCCTGTCAGGCTTCAAAACGCATGCTGCGCACCGGCGCATTCACACGAACACGTCGCGATGCGCACGCCTATCACCATAAGTCCCGCGCGGTAACGCGTGCGGTCCTGCCTCCGCTGTTAGCCCCTCAGACGCCTCTTCCGAGGGGCTAACTCTGTTCCCGCTTTAAAGCTTCCTCTCGCTCGGGCTCAACGCGCAGCTGTGTCTGCCCGTCGGCTGACCTTCCGAACACGCGGTTTCGGCTGATTCATGCGTTGCGCAGGCGGCCTGGATGCCAGCCCCGCTCCTCTGCAGAACTATAATAGGCGGCAATACGCGCGCGAACGCTTTCATTTTCCAAACAATGGCGATTTCCGCCATAATCTCTTGTCATCCAACTAGGAATCTGACCGATTTCTGAATTCAAGATGCGAGCGACGCGGGCACGTTGATATCAGAATATGGAACTTGAGATAGCTCGCGACGCGGTAGAAGACAGTCCGTTGTTCATCAACCTGGTCTTCGACAAACTTATGACGGACATTGCACTTTGTCAGCTTGCACCGGGCGAGCGGATTCGCCAGTCCGCACTTGCGGCAAGACTTCAAGTCTCCCGTCAACCCATCAGCCATGCACTCCAGTTGCTGAAGCACGAGGGATTGTTACAAGACGCGGGGCGACAAGGCCTCGAGGTCACGCCTATCCGCGCCGACTACATGCGACTGCTATATCAAGCCCGTAAGCCTCTCGAAGCGACTGCAGCGGGGTTGGCAGCACAACGTGTCGCGGACAACTGCGCAACGGCCGAAGAGCGCTCCTTTCTCGAGCAGATGCTGGACGAAGGGCAAAGAAAGGTAAATAGTCACGCGCCAACGCCTCAGGCAGCATGGGCAGACTATCAGTTCCACTTGGCCATCTATCGCCTGTCTGGGAACAAGGTCATCGAGCAGATGATGAATGGACGATGGGCGCACATCATGCGAGCAATCATTGCGTCTGACAGCCATAGCACCTTAACCCTGGCTTGGGAGGAGCACGCGGCTATCGCGCGCACTGTGCTTCGCGGCTCTGTCCTAGAAGCTTCCGAATTGGCCGCACGCCATGTACAGCGTGCGAGTTCCGACCTGTACAAACGGCTTACCGCCGGGCCGTCCGGCGCATAAGGCCGAACACCGCGTCTCTCCCTGTGCCCGCATTCTCACTTCGGGGCAGCATCCAGCCATCCATCTAGGCTGTCGTCGTGACCTGATAAGCCTGCATGAGGACGCTCGCTACTTCGGGCGCTGCGGGCGCGACCAGGTTCGCCTCCGTCAGCAGGGAATCACACAACATCGTTTTTCGGGTGAGTTCGGCAGCATCATGTCCGGCACGCTTGAGTGTCTCATGCACCACTTCCTGGGTGCTTCCCATGTCAGGGAAGCCTCCCGAGCGGTCCGCTAGGTCCATGAGCGAGCGAATGCAGTAATCCACGACTTGGGTGCGGTTTGCTGCTGTCATAGCGTCTTCCAGTTCTCAGAATTGATAGCGAGCGCAACACCCCGTGGAGTTACCGACGACGTAGCTAAGCTGGCGACGAGGCAAATCTGGAGAATTCCGGTTTCGCGGTCACAAACCGTCAAACAATCATCGAGAATTCAGAATTCCATTTTTGCGCATCCAGTCGTCATCGACCGACGTGTCAACGCTCCGTTTAATAGGGCATACCCCAATATTATCACCCTCGTCGATACGTTTGGATAGGACAACATGCTGCGGAACGCGAAAATCACCCGCCAATTCAATGGTTTACGCCAGACGGCATCCTGCATTCGGGAAACCCCTACGAAGTACTTATTGACAGGCACATGGCACATTAACTAACCTCTAAACATGGAATTCGGAATTCAAACTGCCCTCATGGCAGATAGCCCCCTACTCACGAACCAAGTGTTCGAGAGACTGATGGCTTCTATCGCGCTCGGGGAGCTGAAACCGGGCCAGCGAATCCGACAAAACGAGCTCGCTGACCAACTGAACGTCTCACGGCAACCGGTTAGCCAAGCGCTGCAGTTGTTGAAGCACGAGGGCCTGGTGCGCGATTCCGGGCGCCAAGGCTTGGAAGTAACGCCAATTGACCCTGAGTACATGAAGCAGATGTACCAAGCGCGTAAGGCGTTAGAAGTGACGGCCGTCGGTCTTGCCGCACAGCGCGTCGCGGACCGCTTGGCTACCCCGGAAGAAGTCGCGGCTCTTAAAAACGCGCTGACGCGTGGTCAGCAAACGTACGAGAACGACGACGCGCTCCCGATGCTGATTCGCGCGGACCTTGAATTTCATCTTTCGATTTACCGGCTGTCTGGCAACTGCGTGATTGAGCAGATGATGAATACTCGCTGGGCCCATTTAATGAGGTCGATGCTCATCGTTCTGGATGAACCCAGGACACCGGGGCGCGCTTGGGAAGAACACGAGGAAATGGCCGAATATGTGCTTTCCGGGAACGTGCTCGAAGGCACTGATTTGGCCGCCCGACACATGCAGCGGGCGAGTAATGATATGTATCGGAGATTGACCGAAGTCATTGTAAACGCTGATTAAAACGGCGTGTTCCCAGTGGAAACTGACCATCCCAAACCCATCGGGATGTGGGACCGCTTTTTCCTTAGAAACGTGGAGACTTAAAAATGAATCTCACACAAGAACAGCTCGCCGAGTTTGACGAACTTGGCTACATCTTCCTCCCCGAACGCTTCCCTGTGGAGCAAGTTGAAGCCCTGCGTGTCGCCGCTGCAGACGTATTCACTCAGCAACGGCCCGAAGTGTGGCGCGAGAAGGATGGCACGCCGCGTGTAGCCTTCGCGTGCCATGAGTACAACGACACCTGCAAAATCCTCTCGACCGATGAGCGTCTCGTGAACCCCGTCGAGCAACTGTTCGACGAACGTTGCTACCTGCACCAATTGAAAATCAACTACAAGGCAGCCTTCACAGGCGACGTCTGGCAATGGCACCAAGATTTTCCGACGTGGCACAAGGATGACGGCATGCCGGAACCGCGCGCGATGAACATCGCCATCTTCCTCGACGATGTGATGCCCATCAACGGTCCGCTGATGATTGTCCCGCGCAGCCATAAGTCTGGCGCCCTCGAGTCGTCGCATGACGTAAAAACGACGTCTTACCCGCTTTGGACGCTCGACAACAAGACCGTTGCTGACCTCGTCGAACAAAACGGCATCGCCACGCCGACCGGTAAAAGAGGTGGCGTTCTCATGTTTCACGCGAACATCGTTCATGGCTCCTCGGGCAACATCACGCCGTATTCGCGCCGTATCGTCTATCTGACGCTTTCGGCTGTATCGAACGCGCTGGTCAAGCCCACGCGCCCCGAATTCATTGCTCATCGTGACTTCACGCCTGTGGCAAAGACCCCTGCGACCGCATTCAAGCAGTTTCTTGAAAAGGCTGTGACTGCGTAAGGCAGCGAAGAGTCTTTGCAGCTAAATCTGATGTTTTCAATTAGTAGTACTAATCGTAGTCTACACACGGAAACCACGACGGTCGATAGCATGGGCCGTCGCAACGGCAAGAAGGTAACGGTATGTCCGAGAGAATGAAGGGAAAGGTTGTGATTGTTACGGGCGCAGGCTCGTCTGGCCCAGGTTGGGGAAACGGCAAGGCTGCGGCCGCGCTGTATGCGCGCGAAGGCGCGAGTGTCCTCGCTGTGGACTACCGTATTGAAGCGGCCCTTGAGACGGCCGAGTTGATTAAGGCCGAGGGCGGCCGTTGCGTCGCGGCGCGTGCAAACGTCGCGGATTCCAAAGACGTACAAGCCATGGCGGCAACCTGCATCCAGCACTTTGGCCGGGTCGATGTTCTGCACAACAACGTGGGCATCGTTGAGGTGGGTGGTCCGGTCGAGACTGACGAAGCTTCATGGAACCGCGTCATTGCGGTCAATCAATCGAGCGTATTCCTGACGTGCAAATACGTCATTCCCCACATGCTTACGAACGGTGCAGGTTCCATTGTGAACATCGCATCGATTGCGGCCACGCGCTGGATTGGATTTCCGTACCTCGCCTACAGCGCGGCTAAGGCTGCCATGGTCGCAATGACGCAGAACATGGCCGTTCAGTATGCGGCGCAGGGCGTTCGCGCGAACTGCATCCTGCCGGGTTTCATGAATACCCCATTGATTCAGGAGCCCCTCAAGGAAACCTATGGCGGCAACGCGAACGAAATGATTGACAAGCGCGACAAGCAAGTGCCGACCGGAAAGATGGGCGACGGCTGGGACACGGCATATGCGGCGCTGTTCCTCGCATCAGACGAAGCGAAATACATCACCGGGACCAGCTTGGTCGTCGATGGTGGACTGACCGCTCGTTGCGCCTAAGAGCGCACCTAAATAGAAGATATTGGAGACTTTTTCATGGATATCACCCGCCGTACCCTCATCAAGGCTGGAGCATCACTGGGTCTGGTCAGCTTCGCTGGTTCGTCTGTGTTCGCCGATACGCTGACATATACCTACAAAGTAGGCACCAACGTTCCTGTCACGCACCCTATCTACCTCCGCCTGAAGGAGGCGTCGGAAAAGATAAAGGCAGAAACGAACGGCAAGGTGGAAATCCGCGTGTTTCCGAATGGGCAACTCGGTGGCGACACCGAGATGCTCAGCCAGGTTAGAAGTGGGGGCATCGATTTGCTGACGTTGCCCGGCGTTGTCCTCGCGAACTTGGTGCCCATGGCGTCTCTCAACAGTGTCGGCTTTGCATTTCCCGACTATCCGACCGTCTGGAAAGCGATGGATGGGTCACTTGGCGGCTACATCCGCGAAAAAATCAAAGCCTCCGGGCTGGTCGTGATGGATAAAGTCTGGGACAACGGCTTCCGTCAAATCACGGCGAACTCGCAAATCGACAATCCGGGTCAACTTGCGAACATGCGCATTCGAGTCCCGGTCAGCCCGCTGCTGTTGTCGCTCTTCAAGTCGCTGGGTGCCGCGCCGACGCCTATTAACTTCAACGAGTTGTATTCGGCGCTGCAGACGCGAGTTGTGGATGCGCAAGAGAATCCTCTTTCCATCGTTGCCACCGCCAAGCTTTATGAAGTTCAGAAGACCTGCTCCCAGACCTCACACGTCTGGGATGGCTACTGGTTGCTCGCGAACAATCGGTCATGGCAGAACCTGCCCCAGGACCTGAGAAATGTCGTTGCGAAGAACCTCAATGCTGCCGCGGATGCACAGCGCGCTGACAGCGAGAAACTCGCCGTGTCGCTGGCGCAAGACCTTTCGCAGAAGCGGCTCAAGTTCAACAAACCTGACCCGGCGCCATTCCGCAAGAAGCTCGCCGACGCCGGTTTCTACTCCGAGTGGAAGAACAAGTTTGGAGCGGAAGCATGGGCTCATCTTGAAACCTACGCTGGAAAGCTGGGTTGACACTACCTCGAAACACAGGGTCGATTGAAGCTCGGCTTGCCTTACCGGGCAAAACCGCCGAACCGAAAGGCGGTTTGCCTCACGAGGGCAACACCGCCGTGTCGCGTCGTTGAGCCAATGGTTTGAGTAATCCACCAGAGTGGATATCGGGAGTTTTCATGCGAGTCTCGCAGCAACTATCGGCGACTGCCGACACGCCTCCGGCGCATACGAAGCGCCGCACGGGGCAATTCTTCAGCGCAATTGACCGTGCCGTTGGAGGCAGCGTCGAAATCATAGCCGCGCTCCTGGTTCTCACAGAGGTTGTCTTGCTGACGTCGGGCATTGTCGCCCGCTATGTCCTCCACAGCCCCTTAACGTGGTCAGATGAGTTTGCTTCCTTGCTGTTTCTCTGGTTGGCAATGTTCGGCGCGGTGGTTGCGCTACGTCGCGGCGAGCATATGCGTATGTCGTCGCTAGTGAGCCGCATGAAGCCGGAGACGGCAGCGCTCTTCGAAGCAATCTCTATTATCGCCGCCTTGACGTTCCTGCTGCTCATCATCGTTCCCGCTTACGATTCCGCAGAGAACGACGCAATCATGACACTGCCGGCGACCGGCCTTTCGATGCTCTGGCGCACTGCGGCCTTGCCGATTGGTGCTGCCCTGATGGCACTGAGCGCAGTCGTTCGACTGGTCAACACAGCGAAGCTGTTGACCGCGTTGAAAGCCATGCTGGTGTGTGTGGCCATCGGCGGAGTGCTCTTCCTTTCGAAGTCAAGGCTCGCAGACCTGGGCTCCCTCAATCTCCTCATCTTCTTCGTGGTTCTAATGGGCGGCGCTGTGCTCGCAGGCGTTCCTATTGCGTTCTCTTTCGGCCTGTCGACGCTCGCGTACCTTACGTTGACGACGTCGACTCCGAGCGACATTCTCGTCGGGCGGATGGCGGAAGGCATGTCGCATCTGATTTTGTTGTCTGTTCCCCTTTTCGTTTTTCTCGGCCTGCTCATTGAGATGACAGGCATGGCACAACGGCTGATTGCGTTCCTCGTTGCCTTGCTCGGACATACCCGCGGGGGTCTGTCTTATGTGTTGATTGGTGCCATGTACCTCGTGTCCGGGATTTCCGGCTCGAAGGCAGCAGACATGGCAGCGATTGCGCCGGCGTTATTCCCAGAGATGCGGAAACAAGGATGTGAGCCTGGTGAACTCGTCGCGTTGCTGTCCGCTTCTGGCGCCCAAACAGAGACGATTCCGCCGAGCCTTGTGCTCATCACGATTGGGTCAGTAACCGGCGTCTCCATAACGGCGCTGTTTACCGGCGGCATCGTGCCCGCTGTCGTCGTGGGGTTCTTGTTGTGCGGAATGGTCTGGTTTCGTAATCGCAAAGCAGTTATCGCAACTGTTGCAAAAGCTGACTCGAAGACGATTGTGCGGACGTTCATCGTCGCGCTCCCGGCAATCTTCCTGCCGTTTCTGATTCGCTTCGCTGTCGTCGAGGGTATCGCGACCGCAACCGAGGTTTCGACGATTGGCATCGCATACTCGGTTGTTGCGGGTCTGCTTATATACCGACAGTTCAAATGGAAGCGAATCTATCCGATGCTGGTTGACTCGGCCTCCTTGTCTGGCGCCATTCTGCTCATCATCGGAGCCGCAACCGGAATGGCTTGGGCTCTCACGCAATCCGGCTTTTCGGATGCGCTTGCGCAAGCGGCGCAAATCCTGCCCGGTGGTAAATGGGGTTTCCTCGCCGCTTCAATCGGCGGATTCATTGTGTTAGGTAGCGTGCTTGAAGGGATTCCTGCGGTCGTGCTGTTTGGGCCGTTGCTCTTCCCTGTGGCTCAGACGGTGGGCGTGCACGAGGTGCACTACGCAATGGTGGTCATCCTTTCCATGGGTATTGGCCTTTTCATGCCTCCGTTCGGCGTCGGCTATTACTCCGCATGCGCTGTCGGCAAGGTCAACCCGAATGAAGGTGTAGGTCCGATGGTCCGATATGCGCTAGCGCTGTTCGCGGGCGTCGTCATCATCGCCCTTGTGCCTTGGTTCTCGACCGGCTTTTTAAAGTGAGCAGTAAACGGTGCGGCTGACTTGTCTTTCGCGCCAGTTGTTCCGGCGGCGGTTCGGATGAAGCCTCGGGTTATTCAACAGAGCCTGTCCGGCTGAAAACGCGCTTTCTGAGCCACGAGTTCGACGTTTTAACAGAACAAAGGAGATTCAAATTGGAACCCTCAATCATCGGCTGGAGCCACATCCCGTTCGGCAAGCTCGACGCTCTCGAGCCCGAGGAAATGATGGCGGACGTTGCCGCGAAGGCGCTAGCTCATGCGTGCGTCGACGCATCGCGAATCGACTCCGTGCATGTAGGGACCTTCAACGCGGGATTTGTCTATCAAGACTTCCCGTCCGCACTCATTTTCAACCACATTTCGGAACTCCGGTTCGCGTCGACCGTCAGGTGCGAGAACGCCTGCGCGACCGGCTCGGCTGCAATTTATTCGGCTCTGGATGCAATAAAAGCGGGCCGCTCCCGCTATGCGCTGGTCATTGGTGTCGAGAAGATGAGCGGATTGCCCACGAAGGAAGTAGGTGACGTTCTCCTCAAATGTTCCTACGCGCGCGAAGAGCTTGGCGTACCAGGCGGGTTTGCGGGCCTGTTTGGCAAAATTGCCGAAGAGTACTTCTCACGTTACGGTGACCAATCCGACGCGCTCGCGGCCATCGCCGTGAAGAACCACCAGAACGGACTGGCAAATCCCTACGCGCATATGCGTCGGGAGTTCAGCTTCGATTTCTGCAGGAATCCCTCCGAGAAGAACCCCTTTGTGGCCGGTCCGCTCAAGCGCACGGACTGCTCCTTGGTCTCAGACGGTGCAGCCGCGCTGCTTATTGCAGCTGACGATGCTATTCGTGATGCGCCGCGCGCCATCGCCTTTCGCAGCGCAACGCAAATTAGCGATTATCTGCCGCTCTCAAAGCGCGATGCCACCCGCTTCGAGGGTGCCGCGAAGACGTGGAAGACCGGTCTGGCAGAGGTTGGCATGACACTGGACGATTTGGCCTTCGTTGAGACCCATGACTGCTTCACGATTGCCGAACTGCTTGAGTACGAGGCCATGGGGCTCGCCGAGCAAGGCCAGGGCGCACGAGTCATTTTGGAGGGCGTGACGACCAAGCAGGGCCGGCTCCCAGTCAACCCGTCTGGCGGACTTAAGTCAAAGGGTCACCCGATTGGCGCGACCGGTGTATCACAGCACGTGATGGCGGCGATGCAACTCGCAAACGATGCGGGCGACATGCAAATACCCAATGCGACGGTAGGTGCCGTGTTTAACATGGGCGGCGCCGCGGTCACCAACTATCTTTCCATCCTCGAGCGTCGGGCTTGAGTCCGGGACAGGTAATCGAACATGCTTACGAAAGTTATGAACCTTGGCAACCTCTTGACTCAGGTTGCTTGTCGCCATCCCGAAGAACCTGGCTTCATTACGTCGACCCGCACGCACACCTGGGCTGAAATCAATCGCCGTGTTGACGCGGTGTGCACTGCGCTGCGGACAAAAGGCGTCCGCAAAGGCGACAAAATTCTCATTCATTCGCGTAACAATCTGCCTCTTTTCGAGAGCGCGTATGTCGCATTCAAGCTGGGTGCGGTGTGGGTGCCGACGAACTATCGCATCGCTCCTCCCGAAGCCGGTTATCTCGCGAAATCCAGCGGTGCAAGAGTGATGTTCTATGACTCGGGGTTCGAGCCGTATGTGGATGCGGTCCGTGAAGCGTCCGACGCCCTTGAGATTGTGGTTGCGTTGGGCAATGCACGCAGCGGCGAACTCGCGTACGACGACCTTCTCAAGACAGACTGCGAGGGCTCGTTCGATGCCGAAGAAGTGGACCGTGATGACCCTTTGTGGTTCTTTTACACGTCTGGCACGACTGGTTACCCGAAGGCAGGGACGCTCACGCACGGCCAGATGGCATTCGTGGTCACAAATCATCTCGCCGACTTGATGCCTGGCATCAACTATCGCTCGCGCTCACTCGTTGTCGCACCTCTGTCGCACGGAGCTGGCATTCACGCGATTGTGAATACCGCGCGTGGCGCAGCAAGCATAGTTCCAAGCTCGGAACGCCTCGACGCGGAGGAAGCATGGGCCTTGGTCGAAAAGCACAAGGTGGACAACATGTTCACCGTGCCGACTATCGTCAAGATTCTTACCGAACACGAGTCAGTCGACCAGTACGACCACAGCTCGTTGAAGTTTGTTATCTATGCAGGCGCACCGATGTATCGGGCAGACCAGCAGCGCGCACTCCAGAAGCTCGGTCGAGTGCTGGTTCAGTACTATGGCTTGGGAGAAGTCACCGGCAACATCACGGTACTTCCGCCGGACATGCACCGCGAGGATGACGACGACGCTGACGCTCGCGTTGGTACCTGCGGCTATCCTCGAACAGGGATGGAAATAGCCATTCTCGATGACGATAGCATGAAACTTGAGCCTTTCGAAACAGGCGAAATCTGTGTTCGTGGTCCAGCGGTGTTTATCGGCTATGACAACAATCCGGACGCGAACAAGAAGGCATTCAAGGACGGTTGGTTCCACACAGGTGACCTGGGTCACCTCGACCGCGACGGCTATCTCTATGTGACCGGGCGCTCCTCCGACATGTATATCTCGGGTGGCTCTAACATCTACCCACGTGAAGTCGAAGAGGCTCTGCTGAGACATCCGACTATTCAAGAGGTCGCAGTGCTCGGCATACCCGACGAAAAGTGGGGCGAGGTCGGCGTCGCAGTCATTGTCCGACGTGGCGACGTGACGGTTTCAGACGAGGAACTGCTCGCGCACCTCGATGGACGTCTGGCAAAGTACAAGTGGCCGCGTCACTTTGTCTACTGGGACTCGCTGCCTAAGTCCGCGTATGGAAAGATTACGAAGAAGGACGTTCGCGCTCTTCTCAACGAATCAAAAGCTGCAGAATCCAGCAAAGTACCGTTCACGGCGAGGGCGTAGTGGCTATCTACAGCTTTCGAGACCATAGCCCAGCAATTCATCCTGATGCGTACGTCTCCGGTCACGCGGTCGTGATTGGAAACGTAGAAATAGCTGAAGGTGTATCAATATGGCCAGGCGTCATCATTCGCGGCGACAACGAGAAGATTCTTATCGGCGCAAACTCGAATATCCAAGATGGTGCCGTCGTTCATGCGGACTTAGGCTTCCCGGTGGTGATTGGGAGCGCAGTATCGGTCGGGCACGCCGCCATGCTTCATGGTTGCACGATTGGTTCAAGCAGTCTCGTCGGCATTCAGGCGGTCGTTCTCAATGGTGCGGTCATTGGTGCGCGCTGCCTGGTCGGCGCTTGCTCGCTAGTCCCGCAAGGAAAAAGATTTCTTGAGTCTTCGTTGATTCTCGGAAACCCGGCGAAGGCTTTGCGTGCACTCACTGATGACGACGCAGCCTTCATTTCACTAAATGCTGAAGAGTACGTAGAAAGAGCGCGACGCTACAAAAGCGAATTGCGAAGAATCGGGTAGCAGGTATCGGGAGATTGATTGTGTTGCACTTTAACGGTGAGGAGTTTTTCTGGAACGGTTTATCCGTTCGAGAACTGAACATTAAGGAACTCAGTTGCTCGGAACGTTTTGAGTTCCTTTGTGCGATTTCATCGCATGACCCAATGGACTTGCAGTGGTCCAGCGGTCGCCCGTCAACGAGTGGCCTGGGCGAAGAGAGCTGATATGGCCGATGTCCTGACAGCTCCGACGGGCCGTGCAATGCGCGACCTTCTGCACTCGCTTCGCTCAATCGTTGGCAAACGGCACGTTCTAACCGGCCATAGAGCAACGCGGAGATACACAAGCGGCTTCCGATTCGGCAAGGGCGAGGCCCTCGCCGTGGTGCGGCCAGGTTCGCTGGCTGAGATGTGGCGCGCGTTCGTGTCGTGCATCCAGCAAAATGCCGTCGTTATTACCCAGGCGTCGAACACGGGGCTCACTGGGGGCTCAACTCCGAACGGCGATTGTCACGGGCGCGACGTGGTCGTCATTAACACGACGAGGATTAGGAGATTGCACGTTATCCTGGGCGGTGAGCAAGTGGTCTGTCTTGCAGGAACCACGTTGGACCAGCTTGAGCGAACCCTCAAGCCGTTGGGTCGCGAACCGCATTCGGTAATTGGTTCGTCTTGCATCGGAGCCTCAGTCATCGGTGGCGTCTGCAACAACTCTGGGGGGTCGCTGGTTCGCCGGGGCCCGGCCTATACGGAACTTGCTCTGTATGCGCGTGTGGATGTGAACAGGCAGGTACACCTCGTCAATCACTTGGGAATCGAACTCGGCGAGGGGCCGGAGGTTGTCCTGTCGCGTTTGGAAGCCGGAAACTTTTCAGACCGGGACATTCTGCGCTTACCCGACGCAGCATCGGATAGAGACTACACGCACCATGTCCGAGATGTTGATTCCGAGACACCGGCGCGATACAACGCCGACCCACTTCGACTCTTCGAAGCTGCAGGTTCCGCGGGAAAACTGATGGTCTTCGCGGTCCGGCTCGATACGTTCGCGGCGGAGAAGGCCACGAAGACGTTCTACATAGGTACTAACCGCACGTCCCACCTGACGGACGTTCGTCGCCATTTGCTCACCGAGTGCTCGACTGTCCCTATAGCGGGTGAGTATCTGCATCGAGATGCATACGACATGGCCGAAGAATATGGAAAAGACATGTTTGTTGCCATTGAGCGGCTTGGCACACGCCGTCTTCCCGAGCTCTTCACAGTTAAGAACTGGGTGGATTCCGTTGCGGGTGGACTCGGCGCTGCAGGTAATGGCATATCGGACCGAATGTTGCAGGCGCTAAGCCGGCTTTTGCCCAACCATTTGCCAAGCCGAATGCAGCAGTTTAGGCGTCGCTTCGAGCACCATTTGATGGTCAAAGTGTCTGCCTCATCCGAAGCGGAAGTGCGAGACTATCTAAGCTCACTGCGAGAGAGCTTGGAAACCGATTTCTTCCAATGCACCTCTGCCGAAGCGAGGAAAGCATTTTTGCATCGCTTTGTCGCGGCAAGCGCGGCAATTCGCTATCGGGCCGTTCATCGGCAGGAAGTCGAGGACATCGTGGCGCTGGATATCGCGCTACGGCGCAACGACCGAAACTGGGAAGAGAAGCTTCCGCCCGATATCGATAGCAAAATTGTGCTCAAGCTCTACTACGGCCATTTCTTTTGCCATGTCTTCCACCAGGACTATATCGTAAAGAAAGGTTTGGACTGCCTCGAAATCGAGCATCAGCTCTTGAAGATTTGCGATGAGCGCGGAGCCAAGTACCCGGCCGAACACAATGTAGGTCATCTGTACCAGGCGGAGAAAACCTTGGCCGACTTTTATCGCAGCCTCGACCCATGCAATTGCCTGAATCCCGGCATCGGGAAGACCTCAAAGTTCGCAAATTATCGAGAGACGCGTAATAACGAACTTGCAACGTGAAGGCAGGAGAACTCCGTTTTCTTGATTGCCGCGTCGCCCACCAACCCGACGCGGCACAATGCGCCAAAAGCGCGTAAAAGAGGAGAAGTAGATGGAGCAGGTTCACGTCGAGCTGCGCCACGAAAACCGGGCAGCGCACCATGGGGATATATTCGTCCCACGCGATTTCAAGCATCCTGGTCAAGTGGCGAGAGAGCGAATAGTAGAGGCCCGAAGTAGTCAAGAGACTCGGGAGATTCTGGTCTATGTGCCGAGCGGACAGAATGTCGGAGAGGCGATAGAGAGAGTGCTTGAAAAGCAAGCACCGCAAGGGTCAGGCTGCGGGCAAATCCCGAGCGGAGGCTTCTCTGAAGCTCAATACCACGTCATGACTAAAGCGCGGACGGGCATTAAGCCATATGTGTATGGCCCTCCCGTAGTCGTTTACGGCCAATCCACACTCATAACCTCATCAATCAATGTAGGTCGCCTGGCAAATGACTCCCGGATTTTGCATTGTCATGGGGGATTCGTCGACGAGTGCGGTGTCCAACACGGCGGTCATATCATTCTCTCCAAGTGCGTCGCAAGTAGTGCAGGACTGACCGTCCGGCTATCCATGTTCGCCGATGTCAATCTCGTCGTTTCAGCAGATATTGAGACCACTTTCGAACTCTTACAACCTGTGGTGCGAAAATGAACACTGCGTTTATCACTAAGACTGAGGTGACGACGGTGGAGTCAGGGCATTATGGTCGGCTTTTGGTTGCTCGAATCATGCCCAATGATGACTTGGTGCAAGCACTGCAAACATTATGTCAGAAGAACCAAATACGCCGAGCGGTGATACGAAGCGTGGTTGGGAGCCTGATAGAGGCGAATTTGGCTTATGGTCCGGCGAACGCGGAACGGGTCATCACGGTGACGGGCCCGGGCGTCGAGATACTAAGCGTCTCCGGCGAGATTTGCGAGTTCGAGAACGGGTACTGGCGAGCGGCTCTTAGCGGCGTTGTAGCCGACACGCGCGGTCAGGTCTTCGCGGGAAAAATCATGGAAGGCAGGAATCGCTCGTTCATCACCATTGAAGCATCGATACAGGAGTGGCTGGTCGACTCGACCACGGGGGATTCCACGTGAAAATGGATGCACCCGAGCTACGCTGATGCAATTGACGCAGCGGCGGTTTATGCCGATAAGGCGTCGCTGCTTCTATCTTCGCTTCGTACTTGTAGGGAAGATTCGCCATCGGGGAAGATATTATGGCAAGGACGCGACATGCGCTCGAGCGTTAAGTCCGAATGTGCTGTCGCTCCTTTTTGGGCTCTTTTGCAATGGGAACGGTTACCTATTCTGCGAACAGGATTTTGTTGGATGTGAGGCTGCTTAGCCGGCACGTTTCGCCGCACGGACAAACACTTTGAGTGTGAGAGATTTTAGGACCATACGTTTATATAACTCCGCAGAAACATGTTAGGCAAGCAGCGCTGTGTGGCAACACGTCCGTATGGACGCTTCGACGCACGCATTTGGCATATGCGGAGAGTCCATCTCGTCGATACCGGCAAACGCCAGCCCGTGGCATAAGCAATACTGCGTTCGACTGCGCCTGGCTTGGCCTACCTCGCACCAAACGCATATCGCCTTGTGGCTGAGAGTCGTCGGCAACCTTCCCGCACTCGCAATCCGGCTTTCTCAGCCAGTTTCATCGCGGTGTACTCGGTTGTCGGAACGGAAGACGTATGCAAGATTCGAGGGGACGGGCTGTCGACGCTCAATCAAGTCAGTAGCGTCCCCAAGCTTGGGCAGCCTCGCCAACTATTGTCGCCATTGAGCGGCGGAGCGGACATATCGGTCCGTATATCGAGCGCGCCCACGCAGTCCCTTCCTGCACGCAGATGGTACCGCGACTCCGGCAAGGGCTTCAGCGACAGGCCTAACCTGGCCTCGATAACGCGTCGACTTCACTCCTTAGAGGCCCAGTCATATGCTGGACCAAGTTCTCTCGCGCAAACTCTGTGTGCCGCATGCTGAGTTCCGCGGCAAGCGCTTCGTTGCCGTCCGCGATAGCGTCAGCTATCGCAGCGTGTTCGTCCCACACTGTCTTGCGCTGGCCAATTACTTGGTGCACGGCTCCCATCACGCGTCGCAGATGAATCCAATGGAGACGTGCATTCTCGACTATCAACGGATTGCCAGACGCCGAATAGATAGCAGTGTGAAAAGCCATGTCAGCCTCAATCATGGCCTTGATGGCACCACTCTTCGATGCCTTGCGGCCGTTAGCAATCAGAGCCTTGTCTAACTTCACCCGCTGCCTCGCGGCGAGACGGGCAGCGAGGGCGTCCAGCGCGCCTCTCAGTTCATAGAGGTGACCGACCCGTCGCGCATCGAGTGGCGCAACTTGCAGCCCACGGCCGGGCGCGTCCTCAACCAGACCGTCCTTCTTCAAGAGCCGGAATGCCTGCAGCACGGGCGACCGAGATACTGCTAGCTGCTCCGCGATTTCCTCCTGGACGATGCGCGTTCCCGGAGCAAGCGAGCCCTCGCTGATGGCGTCAAGCAGCACCCTGTAGACTTCGTCTACATAGTCTGGCCGCGATTGCAGTTTCAAGAGTTTTGCTGGCATGATGACAACTGCTGTGAATACAGAATACTGTGAGCTTACCAGTATTGCCAGAACTACTGGGTTGTCTGAAAGAGGCCGTCCGAAATCAAAGGGGACAGATTGTCCATCAGTATCAGTGGACGCCTGACGACAAGCACGCGAACCAGACCGGGCATTCCGAATGAAGCTCGGACCTATACAACCGGTCCGGTTGCACATAGCTCGCCATGAACGCGCTTTCAAGCGCCTCCCGTGCCCCGCGACCACCGTTCGCGTCACTTTGCTGAACAAGAACGGCAGCAGAAGTCGCGCAATACCGCTCGGCTTGTCTGACGCTGAAGGCAGCATCATCACGCAGACCCTTCGCGCTACAGTGATTTGCATCCCGCACGACAATCGACACAAGACCACCGGTCGTCCGACCAAGAACCCACCCGGCGCGAAACCGTCCGAAGCCGTCGACCTCGGTTAGCACCCGTATCAGACCGGTCAGTGCTTCAAACCGCCCTTTCGATTGCAAGACTGCACGGGCCGCTGGCGGAATCGCATCTGCATCTATCCACAACGTGAGCGCCAAATTGGGCCGTTCGCTTTCCTTGAATGAAAAACCCGTCTCGCCAATCGGGTATGCCATCGGTGCGGGCGCTGTCCCTTCTGACACCATGAGGTAATCAGGCATTTTCATCGTGTTTGTTCCTTTGTCTCCGGATTGAAGCAGTCGACACTTGTCTGAACAGATGCATTCTGACTACCGACTACTGTATACAGTGAGCGTAAGGTGTTCAAAGATGGACGGCATATCGGTAGAAACACGGAGGACGCGTTGAGGACGGCGTAGGTGTTTTCAAAATCGACAGCCGGGCCTCAAATGTGGGCTGAAAACCAGGCGCGTACTTGTGCTCGGCAACGGAAAGACCGTTTCGCCCAGCAGCATAACTGCCTCGTAGCGCGACACGGATTCACGTGCCGCCCTTGCGACTCAATGCAAAGAGAACGTCGAAAAACACATATATTCAAAGACTTGGCGCCGTCACCCCGTGCAAGGCGCTCATTCTTGGACGACGCTGCCGCGCGCGTCCCAGACCGCAAAAATCCCGCGCCTGGGTGTTTACCCATAGAGACATTAGCGCGGCGCCCGCTTAATCTTTGGATACAGAGTTCAGAACACAGTAGTCGGTAGACTGTTCTGACCATAACACCCGAGTGTGGTCCTATCAATTCTTGGAGGCAGGAAGTCATGAGCGTCAAATCGGACAAGGTGGATGAACAGAAGCGCATCGGAGGAGGTTCGGCTCCGGTCGCCAAAAAGCTGATTCCGTTCGGCGGTTACTACGCGAACCGCACGCCCGAGCACGACCCCGAGCTCACGGAAACGGGGCCAGGCACCCCGACGGGCGAATTCATGCGCCGGTTCTGGCATCCGGTGTGTATGTCGATGGAACTGACCGACACACCGCGCTTCCTAAAAATCATGAACGAAGAGCTCGTCGCGTTCCGCGACAAAAGCGGCCGTGTCGGCGTGCTGCATGCGCATTGCGTGCACCGAGGCGCTTCTCTCGAATACGGCGCTATTCAGGAGCACGGCATCATGTGCTGCTATCACGGCATGGTGTTCGATGTGGACGGCGCCTGCCTCCACGTGCCGTTCCCGAAGGGCGAAGAGAAGGAAGCAGAAAAGTACGCATGCTCTATTCGCCAAGGCGCTTACAAGGCTGTCGAGCGCAATGGCCTCGTCTTCGCCTATATGGGCCCGCCCGAAGAGGAGCCGCCCTTCCCGGAGTGGGAAGGCGACTACACGGTAATGCCCGGCGACGAACTGGTCCCGTACAGCAACTTCCAGCACTGCAACTGGCTGCAGGTTCAAGACAACGCAGCGGACAACTATCACCCCACGGCGTTGCACGCAGGCAAGAGCGTGGTCGACGGTAACTACCAGGGTACGACGTTCGACGAAGTCGGTGCGGCGTCGATGGAAGTGGCTCCCGACATGAATTTCGTGCCGGTTCAAGGCGGTCGCAGTCTGGCGTGTGCCGGCGCGCGTCGGGTCAACAAGGACCGGCTGTTCGTCCGGGTCCAGCACCAAGTCCTTCCGAACCTGAGCCTGCATGCGTACACGTCGGAAGATGGCTCGAAGAAGAAGTACTTCAGCCGCTTCCACATCATCCGCTGGACGGTGCCCGTCGATGACGAAAACAGCAAGATGATTGGCTGGCGTGTCATGGGCCCGGGCATCGACACCCGCGGCGTGGGTAACAAGGAAATGGTCGGCTACGAGACCATCGACTTCCTCGAAGGGCAGGTCGCGATGCGCCGTCCAGAGCGCTTCGGCAAATACAAGCTCGAAGACATGCCGCCGATTCCGCCGAATCATCGTGAACGCGCGATTTACAAGCAGGCTCAATACGCACCGGGCGACTACGAAGCCATCATCAGCCAGCGTCCCATTGCAGTACATGCGCTGGAAAATCCGACGAAGTTCGACGCGGGCCTCTACCAGTTCCGCAAGATGCTGCGCGACGCAGTCCGCGGCACGAATGCAGCGGCGTCAGCGCAAGGTTTCGCGGAGTGGTTCCGTGCATTGGGCGGCGCTCCCAACAGCTTCTGCTCAGGCAACGTGTTCGAAATCGCCGAAGGCGCAACGCTCGAAGAAGAAGTTGCGCGTCGTCGCAAGGTGCTGAAAGCGGTCGTACAAATTCTCACCGTAAGCGACAACATGAAGGGCGAAGAACGCGGCGAGTTCGTCCGCAACAAGTTCGAAGAACTCGAGCAGTCGCTTAAGGGCTAACACGGCGGGCGCACCACCCCTGCGAGTCGGTGCGCACCGGTACCAGTCGCGAGCACCTGCGGCTGGCTACTCGCCAGGAAGGAAAAGACCATGGACACAGTATTGGAAAGAGAAGAAGCGGTTGAAGATATCGAAGCCGCTACGCTCGATGTTCGTGTGAAGCAGATTCGTTACGAAGGCAAAGGTATCAATTCGTACGAACTCACAAGTCTGAACGGAAAGGCACTACCCCGCTTTGAAGCCGGGTCGCACATCGACATCCACCTGAAGAACGGCGCCATCAGGCAGTACTCTCTCTGCAACCCGCCCGCCGAGCGCAACCGCTATGTCATCGCCGTACTGAAGGACGAAAACGGCCGCGGCGGCTCGCGTGCTGTTCACGAAAGCATCTCGGCCGGGGATATCGTGACCATCAGCAAGCCCCGGAATCACTTCGAGCTCGCAGAAGACGCGAAACAGGTCATCCTGATTGCGGGCGGCATTGGCGTCACGCCGTTGAAGGCGATGGCACACGAACTGGAAGAGCGCGGCGTTGATTTTGTGATGCACTATTGCGCCCGAAGCGCAGAAGCGGCGGCTTTCGGCCCCGAGCTGGAACGTATGCAGCGCACCGGCCAGCTTCGCTATCACTTCGACGACGGCGAAGGAGCGAACCAGCTCGACTTGCGCGCGCTGTTGAGCAAGCCCACGCCGGGCACGCATGTTTACTACTGCGGCCCGGGTGGGTTCATGGCGGCTTGCGCTGACGCAGCAAGTCATTGGCCAAAAGGCACCGTCCACTTTGAGCATTTCAAGGCGCCGGAGCAGCCGAAGCGGGAGCCCACCGGTACGGTTCAGGACGGGTGTGACGTCACGATTGCCAGCACAGGCCTGGTCGTGCATGTCGGGCCCAACCAGAACTTCAGCGAAGCGCTGAGTGAGGCGGGTATTGAAGTTCCGACCTCATGCTGCGCCGGCTTGTGCGCGACTTGCAAGGTTCGCTACCTCGAAGGTGAAGTCGAGCACAACGATTTCATCCTGGATGACGACGACCGAAAAGAATTTCTCACGATTTGCGTCTCCAGACCGGTGAGCAAGACCCTAGTGCTGGACCTGTAAAACGAACAAACTGAATCCAAACTCCGCCTCCGACGTGGTTCGACGTCGACGCGTTATCGCAAATACGCACCCATTGGTGCCCAAATCTGGAAATAGCATGAAAGTCTTCTACGATAAAGATGCCGACCTCGCTCTTCTGAAAAGCCGAAGCGTCGCAATCATCGGCTACGGTTCGCAAGGTCACGCTCACGCGCTCAACCTGAAGGACAGCGGCATCAACGTCTGCGTCGGTTTGCGCAAAGGCCCATCCTGGGAGAAGGCAAAGGCCGCAGGGCTGACTGTTAAGAGCATTGCCGATGCAGTCAAAGAAGCCCACATCGTCATGATGCTGTTACCCGACGAGCAAATCGCCGAGGTCTATCGAGCGGAAGTCGCACCGAACGCTCGCCATGGTGCGGTCCTCGGTTTTGCACATGGCTTCAACATTCACTACGGTCAAGTCAACCCGCGCGCTGACCTCGACGTGATGATGGTCGCCCCGAAAGCGCCGGGACACACCGTTCGGAGCACCTACGCCTCGGGTGGCGGCGTTCCGCACCTCATCGCTGTAGCGCAGGACAAGTCTGGCTCAGCTCGCGATATCGCACTCGCGTACGCGGCGGCAAATGGGGGCGGCCGTGCAGGCATCATAGAAACCAGCTTCCTTGAAGAAACCGAGACCGACCTCTTCGGTGAGCAGGCGGTTCTCTGCGGCGGCCTTGTCGACCTAATCAAGGCTGGTTTCGAAGTCCTCGTGGAAGCTGGCTACTCTGCAGAGATGGCGTACTTCGAATGTCTTCACGAAGTGAAGCTCATCGTGGACCTCATCTACGAAGGTGGCATCAGCAATATGAACTACGGCATCTCGAACAATGCCGAGTTCGGTGAGTACGTCACTGGTCCGCGAATCGTGACGGCAGAAACGAAGAATGCAATGAAAGCAGTTCTTCACGACATTCAGACAGGTGAATACGCGAAGAGCTTCATTCTCGAAAACAAGGCTGGTGCTCCGACGCTTCAGGCCCGCCGACGCATCACGTCCTCACACCAGATTGAAGTCGTGGGTTCGAAGCTGCGCGCAATGATGCCTTGGATTAGCAAGAACGCGCTCGTCGACCGCTCGAAGAACTAGGTTTTCGGGCTTTGGCACGCAAGGACGCCCCGCGCGATGTCCTTGCGTGGTCCGCTGACACCTAAGCAACGGGGGTACACGATGACATCGAAGTTGCTCAAGATTCAGTCACGCACCGATTACGTCGAAAAGGTTTACAACTCCCTCGTCGATGCCATCTGCGAGGGGGCACTTAGTCCTGGAGTTCGATTGACTCAGGAAGACATAGCTGAGCAACTTGCGGTTTCGCGCTCCCCCGTCAATCAAGCGCTTCGGTTGCTCAAGAAGGACGGGCTGGTTCAGGATGCGCCCGGCAGAGGTGTCCTCGTCGCGCCTCTAGACGCACAGTATTTAAGCGACGTCTATGAAATCCGCGGCACGCTGGATTCGCTTGCTGCGAAGCTTGCCGCCGGCAAACGAGCGCTGCTTGACCCACAACTTCTTGACCGGGGACGCGCCGCGTCTAAGTCAGGCAAGGTTCGCGCGATGATAGACGCGGATATGGACTTTCATTTCGCTGTCTACGGCGCATCGGGCAATCGGCTGATTGGCGAAACAGCGAGAGGTCACTGGGTGCACCTACGGCGCGTCATGGGGGCAATCCTGCAGGTATCTGCGCAGCGGCAGTCTTTCTCGGAAGAACATGCCGACATTGCAAGAGCGATTGAACGGGGCGATGCACCTCTCGCAATGAGCTTGTCCGAGCTTCATGCCAAACGAGCTCACCAACAACTGATAGGCGAATTCGAAGGATTGCTGCAAGCTCAAACGCTGCTGGCTGACGTCAAGACATCAGCGGAGGCGGCGGCGCTCGCCTGATTTTGAAGTGACTGACATTTCATTAAAGCTCTAAATGGCTAAACCCGTTTTGTACCAGTAAGCACTACTACAGACGCAGGATTCTCATTCTTGCGCTCTTGAAAAGCCATCGTTTGTCTATGCGTTCCCCACTCGATAAAAGGAGTATGTGATGTCTACAGTTGCTGAATCGCAATCGGAAACCAAGCAGGAGTCGATTCTCAAGCCTGGCAAAGTCTCGATTTACGAGCCGGACCAGGAAGGGCTGATTTTCCCGACCATGCCCGAATTCACGAACGTCAATGACCATCGCGAATATCTGAAGGAGCGTCTGGTTGGCGCATGCCGTGCTTTCGCTCTGCAAGGCTATGACTACGGCTTCGCCGGCCACCTGACGGTTCGTGACCCGGACAACCCGAGCCTGTACTGGACAAACCCAATGGCCGTTCACTTCTCGCAAGTGAAGAAGTCCAACCTCATCTGTGCCGACCACGAAGGCAATGTGGTCGAAGGCGAATACGCCATTAACCGCGCAGGCTTCGTCCTGCACGCAGCTGTGCATGAGCAGCATCAAGACATCGTCGCGATGTGCCATGCGCACACGACGTACGGCACCGCATTCGCGTCGCTCGGCAGGCCGCTGGCTCCGATTTCGCAAGATGCGGCTGCATTCTACGAGGACCACGTCGTCATCGGCGACGAGGCCGGGAAGGTAGCCGTGGAGGTCAAGGGTGGCAATAAAGTTGCAAACGCTTTTGCCGGTGTGAAGGCAGCCATTCACCAGAATCACGGTCTTCTGACCGCGAGCCGTCACAGCATCGACTCGGCCGCGTTCTGGTTCATCGCGCTGGAGCGCTGCTGCCAGCAGCAGTTGATGATTGAAGCCACAGGCATTACGCCGAAGGAAGTCACGCCGGAGCGTGCGCGTTATAGCCGCGAGCACGTGGGCAGCGACTACATCGGCTGGTTGCACTTCCAGACCATCTGGAGCGAGTTGGTGAATACCCAGCCGGACATGTTCGACTGAGCATCGAGTGCAGTGCCCGATTCGGGCGTGCCATACGTCTGAGGCGCGCGAATCAAACGTCGGCGGAGAAGAGCCCAAAAAACGGGTCGCCCGCCGCTTACTGGAAGGCCCCTAGGAGACACATGTGAGTTCCCACAGCCCAGCCACCTACGTGGAAAGCGCTGATACGTCCGCATTCACGAAAGCGACGTGGCGCCTACTACCGTTCCTCTTCGCCTGCTATCTATTTGCCTATCTCGACCGTATCAACGTTGCCTTTGCCAAGCTGCAGATGCTCAGCGACCTTGGTTTCAGTGAGGCGGTCTACGGATTCGGTGCAAGCGTATTCTTCGTCGGTTATCTGCTCTTCGAAGTTCCGAGCAATCTGCTCCTCCTGCGCGTTGGTCCGCGGCGCTGGATTGCGCGAATCATGGTCACATGGGGGCTAATTTCTGCCGCAATGATGTTTGTCAGAACGCCGACGATGTTCTACGTCATGCGGTTTCTTCTGGGCGTCGCAGAAGCGGGTTTCTTCCCCGCGATTGTGCTCTACCTGACTTACTGGTTCCCCGCATCGCGGCGCTCGAAAGTTACCGCACTTTTTCTCACCGGTATCCCAATGTCTGGCGTGATTGGTGGCCCGCTCTCCGGCTGGATTATGACGGCGTTCAACGGTACGCACGGCTTTGCGGGCTGGCAGTGGCTGTTTCTGGTCGAAGGTGTGCCGACTGCGCTTCTCGGCGTCGTTGCATTTTTCTACCTTGATGACACGGTGCGCGACGCAACGTGGCTAAACGAGGACCAGAAGGATTTGATTGAGCAGAAGCTGAAAGAGGAGGCGCCCCCCGGCGCTTTGCGCTCCCTGAAGGACGGTCTGCTCAGCCCGAAAGTGCTTCTGGTCAGCGCCATCTACTTCTTCTACACGATGGGCTTGTACGGCGTCAGCTTCTGGCTTCCTACGCTGATTAAGTCGAGCGGCGTGTCTGACCCGTTCCACGTAGGCTTGCTGACTGCGGTTCCTTATGCCGCGGGCGCGCTGGCCATGGTGTTCGTGAGTCACAACTCGGACCGCACCGGTGAACGTCGCTGGCATTTGATTGTCCCGGGACTCATCGGTGCATTCGGCCTTGCAATGAGCGTGTGGTTCTCGGGCTCCACACTGGCGGCGATGATTGCGTTGACCGTAGGCACAATGGGCGTGATGACCACCATCTCGCAGTTCTGGGTGATTCCACCCTCATTCCTCGGCGGAGCCGCTGCCGCTGCAGGTTTAGCGCTCGCAAACTCAGTCGGCAGTATTTCCGGCGTGGTAAGCCCCTCTCTGATTGGTGTCATCAAGCAGGCATCCGGCTCAGCAGGTGCTGGAGTACTCGCTCTTGCAGTGAGCCTTGTCATCGGTGGAATACTCGTCCTCTTTGTTCCGGCTACGCTAGTGAACAATCGTCGACGATAGAACCACCGTTTCTCTCAAGTCAAGAGCCGACACGGGCAAACACTCCTGTCGGCTTCTTTGTTATCGATTCGGTGGATTAGTCATCCCTCTGGCGTGGCACGTCAAGCTGCATGTGGAAACAGCCTCGGAGGGCAAGAGCCCACGTCTTCGCAATTTGAATTCGGAGACGACGGCGACGTTCATAGACCGGAGGGCTACCGTGGGCGCGCATGTAGCGGTAAGACGACACCGCATGTAGAGGTCACGCGATGCAAGCCGATGAGTTTCGTGGATACGCGCTATGGGGGCATGCGATAGAAGCGCATGAACACATCCGTCACTCCACGCGGTTCGCAGCGAGCGGCACCATCACGCGCGACAGAAAGTTCGTCGAAGCGTCGGGAGCTCTTGGTCTGTTTGACGCCGCACAGGACGCAGAAGAAGCTGGACTGGCACGGGCGCGCGGCTGGATTGACAGCCACGAATAGTGATGCGCGAGCAAAACCGATTTAGCCGACGAGCCGCCGATAAGCGCTGAGATGCCGGACGAGCCCTTGTTTGTCCGACGCACACTACGCGGTCGACTGTGCCCATCTTGCCTCGCTCGAAGAGACGCGCCTTGAACATCTCTTCCATTTCCTGGACGAGCTTAGTCGGGCCAGGCTGCGTCACGATTCCGGAAGAGCCTGATGCATCGAGTGCGCCAACTACTCCTCTGCCCCGTCCTGTAAGCCGTTTACCGCGTTCGGGGCTATGGCGAGCATGCGAAGCGTGTCTCGTATGACGTCGACCTCAGCCAGCATGCGCTCCATGGAGCCAACCGGAAGGTCCTCCGGCATCATCTTCCCTTGCGCTTTCCGAATGGCATCGACGGTCACGCAGAATGCGAAGGCTGCTAGATAATCGTTGTCCTCCACGTCTTCTCTCTGTCGATAACTACAACAACCTAAATATCGACCGAATTTCACTTTTCTTGATGGCACTGGAACGTCTACTCAAAGAGCTGGCTTCTTTTTTCTTTGGAAGCAGCCGGGAGTGTGGGAGATGCCCCTGCGGGTCTTCAGTGAGATTCAGCGTGCATTGCCTTCCTGACGCCTTCGTCCCTCATGGGCGCGCTGCCTCCTGTGACGTGGATGGCAATCGTCGCGAGAAGCAAGGATGATGGCAGTCATACAGATTTCGCAACCTGCGCTTCCTGTCCGCTGGTATTGGTTCGTGCAGTTGGTCATATACTGCTGCCGGTAGTCTAGGACCGCGGCATTGTGCGAGCGCGACCCGAAAGTCAGGGACACTAACTGCAGAATCGCCCCGAGGCGCTCCACCGCGACAGCTATAGCTTTTTTGTCATGCAAACAGCGCTTGCCGGACACAGCTGCGCAAACTGTGTGCTGGCCTGCATTTCCGCGGGCGCTGTACTGCGGTCAACGTCTGCATATCCTGAGCACCGAAAGAAGCCGGCCGCAGTCGTAGTGAGCAGCCACAAATCGGAAACGTCGGATGCTCGCGCGAGCAACTCCGCGTGAGTCAGGAGCATCGTACCGAGTCGCTCGTTGCGAGCGGTCCGCGCGACGGCCAGTGAGCGCAGCAATGCGCTGTGACCAAACCGCTCAACTCCCACGCTGCCAATATTCTTACCGCCCGCGTCTTCCGCGACCAGGAAGTCCGCGAGCAAGCCGGCAGTGACATCAGCGGCCGGTAGTTCGTTTTCCGACAGCAATGCTTTGACGACATCGAGGTCATCACTTCGAGCGGTACGTATCTTCATGCTAAGTGTATTGGTGTTGGACCTGGAGGGAGGGAATTATCAGACTGCGCTAGTCGCAGCCTGGCGGCTAACCCGGATAGCCACAAAGAAGGCGATTGCTGACAGTATCGCAACGAAAAACACGGTCCATTCAACAGCCACATAGCCGTGCGTGAAGCTCCAGATGCTGGCTGCCGCAATGGGCGCGATTCCCTTCGCGACGTTCGACGGGAACGACAGCATACCGCTAACCGCGCCGTATCCCTCGGTCCACATCAGGTCCTGGACGATAGTGCCGCGGAGGATAGTCATCATGCCATTCGCTGCGCCGTAGATGGCCGCAAATAGCCAGAGTAGCGCCGCCGAATGACCAGCATTTATCAGAATAACGGTCGATAGCGGAAACAGCGTCACGATAGTGATGCCCACGGTACTAACACGAACTGTTCGGCCGAAGGTGAACCAGACGGCCCGTGCGGCGACCTGAGCCGGACCGATGAGCGCCATCGTTGTTACCAGCACGGCGTTCGACACACCGCGCTCCACCATCAGCGGCACCAGGTGAAATGTGAGTGCGGCGAACGTCGCGTAGTAAGCCGTGAAACACACCGCGAGTGCCCAGAAGGTCGGCGAGTGGAGCGCGCGACGGGTGGCTGCGTCGTTGGCCAGCTTGACTGCGCCATTGGTGGGACGTGAGCTCGGGTCCGCGCGCGAGGAGCGGTTTGCCAGCACATGGATAGGCAGGCAGACAATCAGGTTAAGCGCCGCAAGCACAACGAGCGACGTCCTCCACCCGACCGAGCCAACCAGAAACTGCGTTAATGGGATGAACACAGTGCTGGCAAACCCGGCAATCAGGGTAATGAGAGTAATTTTGGTCCTGAACGACCGGGGATAGCGATGCGTAACGACGGCGAAGACGGGGTCGTAGAATGTCGCCGCCATCGATATGCCAAGCCCAATCCACGCGACGAAGAGCACCGTTAACGATTGCGCATCGGCCCAGAGCAATAACATCGCTGCAGCAACGACCGAGCCGACTGTCATGACCCTCCGACCAAGTCCATGGTCAATCCAGCGGCCGATTGGATAGGCAGCAAATCCGGAGACCAGGAGGCCGATAGACAACGCGGCGTTCGTCGACATGCGGCTCCAGCCCATGGTCTGCTCCATAGGCACGACAAGCAGGGAGAACGAGTAATAAACGGAGCCCCACGAGACGAGTTGCGCCAGCGCCAAGGCCCATGTGACCAATCCGTCGTGGCTGTCTGCCGGCGGGCTGTCTTTGCTCGTGCTTGGACCTCGGCTGGACGTTGTGTTCAATTTATCCATTGCCCTCATGTTGCCCGAATCGCAGTCACTGCGGGTCCGATGCGAAACGCGTTGCAGCACAAAAAACGCGCGGAGCCCCGCTTCTCAGCGACGCCGACGGCCATTCGCTCGTGGAACAAGTCCGCCACCAGCAGTGAGTGGCTGTCCGACGCCTCGCCGACGGCTCCCAGATACCCGATTGCCTCGCGATTGCAGAATCGTCCGGTGCGGTACAACGCTACCGCTGACCTTGCCCGTACCAGCATCGCGCAGATGCCTCGTGTCTTGACCGGCGCCGTCAAGGCGACGAAAAACCTTGGGCCTCGTCGGCCAACCGGTTGCGCATTCGCAGCAGCGGCGTCTCCCAATCGCATGGCGGCCAGACCCGACCTATCTCATAAGCATCCAGAACGAGGACGGCCCCCGGCGAGCCTTTCATAACAAGAAACCGTGCGAGGCGGAGCTTGTCGCTGAGCGCCGAATCTAGGGCAATCGCCGAGGTGGGACGTCCCCTCTCTTTCTTAAGGGCCAGCGCGGCATCGTCCGCGAAGAACGAAGGCCCCGGCGTTTCCTGTCGCTCATCCTTTGTCGCCTCTGGTGATACGTCGGAAACCGCTCGTCCGTTCCTGTTGGCCAACTAGACGAGTTCTCGAGGGCAGTCGCATCTTCCGGCTTGAAATGGCGATGCATCGACGGTTCTTCCGCGGACGGCGGTTCGCTACTAATTTGCGCTCCTTGGCGCGGCTCCGCCATCGCTGACGCTGTTGCCGGGCTGGCTGATGGCCGTTTAAGGAACAGCCGTTGCTCGCCTGTTGGAACACAAACCATCAGGAGCTGGAAATGGCCACCGCCAGTCCGCCGTACGGTGAAGCCGTCGTGCGAGCTGGACCGCTGCAACGCGATTCCGTGGAGTGAGCAAGCACCGAGCCGGGTAGGTAACACGCTTGCGCCAACCCTCGCTGCCCCGTGGGCTTTACTGGTGTACACGGTCTCAGTGGGCGAACCTATATTCTGACCAGCGCGGAGAAATGCCATGGACCAAGCGAGGTATGAAGATGCAATCAATCGGTTGATTGCAGCGGCACAGCTGCTAGTGTCAGGCGCGTCGGAAGAGCAGAGATTGGATGCCTTCGGGGTTCTGGCATTCTTTCAACTTCGACGCCGGTCACCATCGTTTCCGCGTGCAAGTCGCGAATTGGTGGCCAACTCGCGGTCCCCATGCCGAGAATATTGCGGACCCAGTTCGGTAGAACGCAGTTCACAAGTTACCGGACAGAGGGGAGAAGGCATCAGGTCGAATCGACGCAGCGCTATCTCCCTGCATCCGCCCCAAATCGCGTCTGATGCCCGACGTTGCAGCCTTTCCATAGTGACTCAGCTAGGACGACAACGCTAAAGTACTGTCGAAAGTAGCATAGTTAGTCCCAAACTAGCGAAGAAAGCCAGCTGGCGCGCTTACCTTGTACTGGATACCGATTGCCACTAACGCAACTACCGCGGTCTCTGGCGGATGGCCCGTGCGAAATTGGCTCAGGTGCTAGCCTTGGAACCACTAGCCAGACGCTTGGAGCGCGAAGGCCCCTTTGGGCGTGCACCGGCGCGCTTTTTCATCGGCACGACACCTGTATCCGATGGCATGGTAAAGCGTCGGCATCGAGATATCACGGCGCTTCTCAAGGTCGCGGACCGATTTTTCAGCTCGACGAACAATTGCGCACTGGAAAAGCGTCTTCTTGTCCGACCCACAGTTTTAAGGCACCGTGATCGCCTTCGAGAGCGCGTCACGCCGTTTCAACTCTTCATTTACTGCAGTCGGGAACTGCTCTGGAAATGGAACTGCAAATGGAAGCTGTTCGCTACTTTGTATAACTCGAGGCACAGCCCTCCAACGGTCGCTATAGTTAACTGCATGATAGACATAGGCTTGCGCTTGCTTCCCAAATTCGCCGAGCATGGCGTTGGGTAGATACAGCCGAATCCGAGAAACAATTTCGTCGTTAGCTTTAACCAAAGAATCAATCTTTTCTCGCATAAGCGCCTGCTTCGTCTCACCCGTCTTTCGTGCCTTGCTCACATAGGATTCGAGGATACCCCAAGGTTTGACTAAATAGTTCGCTTGCAGGTCGCGAGACATATCCCGCGTCTCGTCAAGCTTTGTCCGGATGACTTTGAGTTGGCACCAAAGCTTCTGATTTTCGCGTTCTTCAGCCACGACATTGCTTTGATATTGCTCGTGGTGTGCATACAGCCATGCGATTCCACCTGAAATAGCGACGATTGTGCCCACTACAATTGGAATCCATACGGCGAGGCTGGATTTGGATGAGTCAGCTTTCTTAAAGGCAGTCATGGTTACCTCGTCATTGGTTCGCTCGCGATTTTCATATGCCAGCGGCGTCTGCCTGCTACCCCGAGGGTCTGCCACCCGCTTAAACCTCGCCTTTGCAAAGCGCTCTACTGAAGACTCGCTCAATCAGGAAATCAACTATGAAGCCTAATGCGAAGCGTTGCGGCGCGCGACAAGACTGCCAAAATCAATGGGCCCGACCTCGCGTGCGTTGGGCGTGTTGGCAACGTGTTCCCTAGTAAGGAGCCGCAATCGGCGACCGCTGCACCGAGTTGGCGACAGCCGTTCGTCGAACCTTGGCTACAAATACGAGGAGGCTTCGCTTAGGAACGACCGGACCTCGACATGCCGGTGCGGCCTTTGGCTTTTGGCCTAGGCTTGTGCTGTCCACCGCTTGTCACCTTCTTACCCGGCATGGACATAGAGATGTCTGGCGGTACGGAAATCGGCGCCGCGATTGCAGGCCTTGCGCTACCTTTTTCCTGCGCGAACCACGTCTCTATCGCTTTCGCACGCTCGGAAACCGGAACCGGCGCTTTCTTCCCGTTGCCCTTTATGGCCATAGCAGGCCGCGTTGCTGCTAAACGGCCCGTCGTGCGTTCGCGTTCCTGCCGTACCAGCTCGGCGTATGACACAAGAGCAGTCTGTGCATCGTGAAAGGTCGATGGCGCTTCCATCTGCTTCTGGGCCATCAAGCTGGAAGGCGCGGGAGTCGAAATCCTCTCCGGCGTGTCAGTGCGGAGTTTTGCCTGCGAAATGGCCGACACGAATGTGCCCGACTGATATTCACCCGCCGCTAATACGGTCCGGCGACAAATTGCCGGAAGTCCCCATTTCTCGCAGACGTAACGCAAAACGCTTGTATGGTCGTACAACGTATGGTCCACGCCTTTAGCTACCCAGGGAGAAACCAGAACAGCGGGAACCCGCACGCCTAGCTGGTTAAACGCATAGTTGTCGGTATTCTCGTCCGGCGCCACCGTCGCAGGCGGCACGACATGGTCGTAAAATCCGCCGTGTTCGTCGTACGTGATGACAAGCAACGTGGACTCCCACAACGCCTGATTTGCTCGGATTGCGTTATACACGTCGGCTATAAGTTGCTCGCCGGCGACCACGCCAGCAGGCGAATGCTGGTCGTTTTCGCCACCCTGCACCCCATCAAAATACCTTGGCTCGATGAAGGAGTATGCCGGGAAAGCGGACTCCGGCCCCTTGCAGTCGTCAAAAAATGCGTCCATTTCCTGAAAGCTGGAAGTGAAGTACCTGCGTTTCAGGTGGCTAAGCACGATGGACTGCGGTACGCCACCATGATATATCTTCCAGGAAATGCCTTTGTCGCTAAGGTCGTCGTAAACCGTTCGCTGGTTGTATCGCCCGAAGAACATGCGCACTGTGTCAATGACACCGTCCGGCATGAGTACGTCTCCAAGGCTTGTACCGGTGTGCACGAAGAAGCGGTTTGGCCAGGTTGGTCCCGGCATCGAAGAAAACCATCGGTCGCATACCGTGAATGATTTCGCCAACGTGTGCAATGCTGGCAGGTCGCCATCTTTGAAATACGCCATCACTTGGTCGATTTCGCCGGTTTGTGCGTTCTGGTTCAGACTTCGGAACTCGTCCACAAAGTGCGCCATCCCGTCAGCAATCTGTCTTGTGACGTTCTCAAATTCGTGTGGGACTTTGAAATCGTTGCTGACGAACTGTGCAGCCATGGGAGTCTGCTTGTGGGGCGCGTTATCTTTTTTGGCGTCAAGATTGACGCCGGGGTTTTGAGGGTCGACCCCATCGATATCTGGATTCGAAACCTGAAGCGCCCCCAGCATGTGGTCGAAGGACCGGTTCTCCATCATTAGCACGATGACATGACGGATGGGGTCACCGGGAAGTGTGCTGACAGCGACGCCTTTTGCTGCCGTCGCGGCAAATCGTCCGGCCAGCTGAGATTTGCGTGACGCCGGTTCATTTTGCATACTGCTCCGGCGGACTACCCGCCCGAGACCGCCTGCCTTTGCGTTCAGGCGCCGTTGCGCAAGTTCGTCGTGGGCAAAATATTGACGATAGTCACCCTTCTCGGGGTCGAAGAACCCGATATAACCGCCCGAACTGACGCCAAACGATTTGAGGTCCGTGGCGCAGAAGTCATTCCGCAGCCCTGCCTCTTCCTCGGGTGTAAAGTAGTGGGGCAATACGAAGTCAGAGACCGTCACGCCGTCGATGACATAGCTCTGTGCCTGTACCGCATCACACATTTCAAAGAAGTGGTAAACAGTGCGGTTAGTGTCCGCCGGGTCCGGTCCTTGTACTAGCAGATTGCACTGGGGGTCGCCAATCAATTCCAGTGCTTCGTGCGACAATGTGGTCGACCATTCGTCGCCCACGCTCTTGCAGAGGTCGAGATAGACGAATCCAAATGGAATTCCCGCTAGGTTCTGGTCGTGGTAACCCAGCACATCGTTGTGGGCCGCCGAGTCCAAGATGTAGAGAATCGCGTCGCCCCGCAGCTCTTTGAGTTGCGCCAGCTCAGTATCCGGGCCCGCTGGCCCCTCGACCCGCAGCCTTCCACCAAACGCCCAGTAAGGCTCGAAATCCTCGGAAATCTGCCGATTGATGGCGCGGACGACGCGGTGTATTTCCCTGTCCGCGATGCAGCTCGTGCGGTTCACCACCGAAATCTGATACATATCCACCTCCGAGGTGGTCGTTTGACGGTGACCTAGAGTCCGGTCAAACGAGCTATAACCGTCAGAGCAGCGACGAAAGCCTAATTAGCTCGCTCTGGCGGTTGCAGCTCGTCTTTTTGAGCAGCGAGGCAATCTGTTTGCGCACGGTTCCTTCCGCAACGTTAAGCACGGAAGCGCATGCGGATGCGTCATGGCCGGCGATGAGCTGCCGGAATACCCTGCCTTCGGCCGCAGTTAAGTTGAACGTCTCTCGCAAGCTGACTTCGCTAGGCAGGCTGAATATGTCTCGCCTCTGTATCCGCAAGACAACACACTTCCGCGTTCCGGCACCATGCAAGCGCGAGGAAAGCATTGCTTGGACGTGAAACGTTTCGCCCCATCGACCCGGTAATACCGTGGACTGCGGCGCTCCACCCTGTAAGGCGATTTCGATTGTCGCCAACAGTCGCTGATGCGCTTTTGGTTCTACATGCATTAGCCTGCGCGAGCGAACTGACAGGTGCTTCCCGCAAACGAGCCACTCGCTCACCGCAGGTGACAGGAAGTCTACGTGCCCTCCGCGGAGAACTACGATGACAGCTTCGGAGGCGTTATCAACCAGACAGGAAAGCACGTGATTCGCTTCGGCAACAGTCTGGACACGCTTCTTGTACGAACCTATCAACGTCCGTTGAAGGCGCCGCATTGGTTGGTCTGCGACTACACTCTTTACATGCGCATTTCTGGTGTGACAGTGAAACGCCAAGGCTGCAAACTGTTTTTCGTCGTTGGCTAAGGCAAATCCAAAAATCTGCCCAATCTTAAATCGCTGCAAAAAATCAACGTAGAACTCCTGTTGTTCCCACTGCGCCTGAGATAACAACCAGTCGCTAGAAAGCCATACTCCAACTGGTAAACTAGCCGCCTTTTGCGCGACCACATCCGTCGTCGAGTAGTACTCGAGGTATTCGCTTTCTGCCCTTGCTTCATGACCGAGTTGGACGAACGACTCCAGGGTGCTTGTGTACTTGTTCCAGGCCATGAAGCAGCCAGCGTCTGCCCCAACAACGGCCTTCGCTGTGCTCATCACTTCCATCCACGGTGTTTCCGCTTCCGATATGGAGGCAGCCGCCTCCAGCGCGGAGCGGTACGCGCATTGTGCCGGAGCTGCATGCATTGTCTCCTCCACCTCGTGCGGCAGTGTCCACTGAGAACCAACAGAAATACAAGTACCGTTTCGAGTGCGTGCTGAGCTCGCTATCCCATCCTGTTGAAATCGTGGGCACAGGTCGGAGCAAGTGTGAATACTCAATTTAGTCCATTTTTTTGACGAAGCACACGTCCTAACCTAGTCATCAACGGCAATCACTGTCTTGACCGAAACCACCGATTCTCGCTCGTTAGCCATAGTTGACGGTCCTCTGCAGGCTCTTAATACACCCAGCGCGATGATGAACTGGTAAGCAGGGCGTGAGCCTCGCAGATTCATGTCATATGTATTGAATCAGTAGCCCTAATCTAGGCACGGCCATGAACACGGAGTTTCGCTTGAGAACCGAATTCAGTGGCAAAGTTCTCGAGGTAGGGCGAGGCAACCGGCTTAGTGAGGCAGTTGCAGAATTCCCTTATTAACTGCGGGTCGCCACGCATCCCCGGTGACGCAATCCGAGAACGTTTTATCAACTCCCGTAATAACGGATTTTGGAGGCAGTCATGCCGCACACTCTGGATGGTTCAATAGACGTGGTACTAGACGTATATCACGGCAGCGACATCTCGCTCGCGGATGCAAAATCTGCGGGAGTATTGGCTGTGATTCACAAAGCAAGTGAGGGAGCAACCGTTCAGGATGCCAAGTACGCGAAACGCAGACATGAAGCGCGTGGGCTGGGGCTTCTATGGGGCGCATATCACTACGCAAGCGGAATGCCCGTACAACTGCAGGTGAGTAACTTTCTGGATGCGGTGCAGTGGGGCGCTGATTCCGGCTTGGACGAAAACACACTGCTTTGTCTAGATTTCGAGCCCAGTCATAGTGGTCCGGACATGAGCTTTCACGACGTGTGCACTTTTGTCAGCATGGTGCGGGAAAAGACAGGGCGCTGGCCGATGATATATGGGGGCGCGCTCTTGAGGGAGACCTTCGCCGCGGCCAATCCTAGCTGCGATGCGGCCAAGTGCCCACTCTGGTACGCGCGTTACAACGACAAACCCGTCGGTATCCCGGGCCTCTGGCCGAAGTTCGCCCTCTGGCAGTACACCGATGGGGCGAACGGGCCGCAGCCTCGGAACATCAACGATGGGCATTTTGACCGCAGTTGCTTTGTTGGGACAAGCACTGAACTGAAGCAACAATGGCCGCTGTTCAAACAGTGAGCCGGCGCCACCGCGGGCGTCATTACGAGCGAAACGGCCTGTTTTGAAGCGCGCACGAGGAGCAAAGTTATGGCGTACTTTTTTGCCTACGGGTGCGAACTCAACCGTCCACACGTACTTGCGCAGATGTGGACTGGCAACGCCTACGCTGAACGCAACGACGGTCAAATGCGTAACGCGCCGCAACAATCGGTAAGCCTTCGACAGGATGCGGACCCGTCGAGTGCAACCGCAGGTGCTGACGTATCTCTGCTCGTTCCGTCGTCTGTTGAGTCGTCCGCTACTGCCAAAAGTTCGACGGCTAGGCTACGCGACTACTCCCTCACAGAACCAATCGCAACCGGCTATATTCCCAACAAGGGACTCGTCTACAGGCGCCGGCAGGACGAACACGCAGAGCCGCTCATTGATATTAACGACGCACCGGGTGAGCGGTTGTGGGGCCTTTTGTTTGATTTGCCTCCTGAGACTTTGAGCGCGCTTTGTCGAGAGTTTGACCCAGAGCGTACATTCGAGCTTCACACGGCTGTCATCAGCACCACGCTTTCGACAAGCTCGAGTCGCGATGAGAACAGCTGGCTTGCCGCTGGTGAGCTTGCCGAGGTTAAAACTCTCCAAGCCACGTCTCCGACTATATTCCCCGCGATTCCGGTCAAATCAATGGTTTACGGGTTACTGCCAACTTATCTAGCGTATAGAGCGCCCATGTATGCGCTTCGCGCCCTTCTTGGCTACAAAGTTTCGCAGGTTGATTCAATCAGATTGAATGGTCGGGACACTGCGGAACGGCTTATCGAGGAGGTTTACTACAAGTCGCCAGCTAAGTTTGCGATTTATCGAACGTCAGAGCGCGTTGCTGTCCAATACGCGGACGAGAGCAGTGGTGCAGAGGCTCAACGGTCTAAGATGGCATCAATCAATCCTCTGCGCAGTCAAATTGCGGGGCTTATAGATGGATGGAGTAAGAGCGACTGCGAGGAAGACCGGCATTGTGCGGCCCGATATAACGCACGTGTAGCTGCTGCACTGAATCAGATTCTGCTAGAGAAAGACGAAGTCGGCGCAAGGTTCACCTTGGAAGGAGTCAAGGATGACGTCATCGCGAAGCGCATGTCGAGAGGACGAGTCCAGTATGTGTGCGGTGCTCTGGTTACTGCGGTAGGGTTATGCCTTGCGTTCTGGATAGCGAAGGCGATGTACGGCGCGTACAGTCCGACCGACGCTTTATGGCTTGCTGCCCGGGCGGGGGCGGTGGGCGCCCTTTTTTCAATTGCGATGAATATCCGCGAGCGTAAGGTTCAGCTCGACCTGAACGGTCGAGACAACTTCGCCGACGCTGCACTTCGCGTCTTTGTCGGAGCAATCGGTGCGGGCGCTCTCACCTGCCTCCTCCACAGCGACGCCCTGCCGTCGGCAACCTTGGGTAGTTCGACGTTCGTAGGAAGCAAAATGAGTTGGGAAGTCGTGCTGGCTGTTGGATTTGCGGCAGGATTCAGCGAACGGCTCGTGACTACAATGTTCGAAAAGTTTGGAAACGATACAGACCCAAAAAAGAAACCTGCCTAATTCGGCTAAAGGCAATCCCAGCACGCGCAAAATTCATGAGACAGTTTAATCGAGTAGCGTCTGTTTCTGCGTGCGACTGCGGGTTGGTAGCCGATTTACAGTCAAAGGACAATGGATGCAGCGCGCAAAGGGACGCTTCCATCGTTTCCTCATGCGGCGCTCGTCAAAACGGACCGCGACTCGCGAGTCGCGCATAGTCTTCCTTGAGCATCTCGATGCGATGTCGGTATGAGCTAAGCAGGCATGCTTGATTGCCACGACATTTTCGTCTCATGTTCAACCACGCCTGCTGTTCATCCTGCATTGTGCCTCTGGCTCCCATCGCTACCAGACCGGTCAGCATTTCATAGCGCACGGACATCTCCACGTCCAACTCACTTAGCTGCCGTGAATCACAGATAGCCCTCTCATCTGCAGACCCGGCCTGCTTGCAATCAAAGCTAGCGCCATACGCAGTTGAGAAGACCGTCAATGAACTAACGACGACCAACGACAGAAAACGGCGGATACTTGTTTTAGGAGCGAATGTAGACAAGACGACCTCCAATGTCGCGAGCAGATGTCCTATGGTAAGGCGGTTGCATCGTCTAACTTGGCTCCACGAGGTGAGTCAGGCTCCCGGTGCGATTGGCCAGTCGGACACTGGTATGCGGCAGAAAAGAAAAGGCGTCGAGACGACGGCTTCCTGCAGCCATGGGGAGAGCCTTAGAGAGCGCGAGGTCAGGCCGGCACCTGCCCCGGGGAGCTGTCAAGAATGCGAAGCTTGTCGCCGAAATCGGGAATATTGTGACCGCCCGCGCGCAACTCGTCGACAAGCCGATGCGCGGCTGCACGACATTGCGCAAACGTCTCATGCAGTCGTGGTTCGGCCTGCAGGCCGGTCACCACCTTTTCCAGTTCAGACGGGGACTCGCTCAACAGGGCAGGAACGACCTCGTCTGGCGGTATCAGAGACCCGTGACTCAGAAGCTGTGCAGTCCAGTCGCACCCGTACAGAAGCGCGCGTCGCTCGGTCCTTTGCGCTTCTTGCTGCTCAAGGGCGGCAAGGCTGTGCCGGTTCTTGTGAATCGAAGCTCGCCAGGTCGTGAGGATGTCGGTNCGCAGGCTTCCAATGGCGTCGCCGAGTGGCGCATTCTGCCCCCCAGCCACGAGGCGACGTTCATCGAGTCTGTCGACCTGGTCACGATATCCTTCGAGGAAGGACTGCCAGTTCAACGGCAGTTCAGCCGTCTGGGAGAACGTGCGGCTCAGCTCGTTAAGCTCGTTCCTGATGTCCTGAA